>NZ_JNWK01000016.1 GCF_000716445.1 Streptomyces wedmorensis | reverse complement strand
CCCGGTCTCGTGCGGCCACCAGTACCCGGACACCTCCAGCCCTGCGGGCCAGTCCCGGGGCCGGGGGACGACGAGCCCGCTGTAACCGTGCAGCACCGGACGCGCCCGGCGCCGTGCGGACCGGCCCGGCGTGACGAGGCCGTGCCGTCCCAGGGACCGCACGGCGTCGGAGAACAGCAGCTCCACCGACGTCATGACGGCCCGTCCGCTCAGCCGGTTCCCCACCGTGCCCAGGGAGCGCGTGCCCAGGACGGGAGCGGGAAACTCCCCGGTCGGATGCAGCGGCTGGAGGTGCAGCCCCAGGGCGGGGACCGACAGGCCGTCGGCGATGGCGTACCCGAGCGGCCCCAACGACCCGCCGACGAGCAGGACCTCGCCCTCCCGTGCCACCTCCACCAGGGCCGCCGTCATCTCTCGTGCCCGGCCCGTACGAGACCGGCACCCAGACCCGTGTACGGCGCGACGTCACCCCGCGACCCCGCCGTCATCATCACGATGCGCACACGGCCAGTGTGCCCCACCCGGAGGCCGCCTCGGGGGACGTGCGCTCCCCGCGGCCGCCGATCAGCGGCTTTCGGCGAGCATGCCTTCGCGCAGGCGGTTCAGGGTGCGGGAGAGGAGGCGGGAGACGTGCATCTGGGAGCAGCCCAGTCGCTCACCGATCTGGGACTGGGTGAGCTCTTCGACGAAGCGCAGGTGGATGATCCGCCGGTCGCGCTCGTCGAGGTCGGCGAGGAGCGGGGCGAGGGCGTGGAAGTCCTCCACGAGTTCCATGGCGGGGTCCTCGCTGCCGATGCAGTCGGCCAGGGAGGCGTCCTTGTTGTCGTCCTCGCCGCCGACCGCGGCGTCGAGCGAGGAGGAGTTGTAGCCGTTGGCGGCGAGCTGCGCCTCGGTGACCTCCTCCTCCGTGAGGCTCATCAGCTCGGCCAGTTCCCTGACCGTCGGCATGCGGCCCAGGCGCGTGCTCAGTTCCTCGGTCGCCTTGGCCAGTTCGACGCGGGCCTCCTGCAGGCGGCGGGGCACGTGGACCGCCCAGGAGGCTCCATCTCGTCGGCGCGGTGGCGGAACCGCCCGGCCGCGTAGCGGACCAGGCTCATGTTCATCTCGATGAGGGTGTTGCGCGCGTACTGGTACTCGTGGGTCCCCTCCTCCAGTACCGCGAACCGCTGGAAGAAGACCTTCGACAGTGTCCGGGCGTCCTTCGGCGCGACAGCAGGCGGGTCCGGAACCGCCGGCAGTGTCCTCGTCGCGACCTCCATGCCCGTGGTCGACATCGTGGTGACCGTCACACCGTTCCCCTCTCGTGCTCGTCCCGACCCTGGATTCGTGGCCCGATGGCTGCCCGCCTACCCCGGCGATGGAAGACCATGCGGACGAATCCGCACCGGCACCGCCGAGGAGCGCGTCGACGGACGGGCCTGACGTGCCGCCACCAGCGGCGGCCTCGGACGTCGTTGGGGTTTCTCGGCATCCATGGCCCTCGGCCGGTGATGGCCCGTCGGATACCGGGCAGACGGAACGTGCGGTGTCGCCGACAGGAGGAGAGACATGGCGCGGGATCCGTCACTGAGGGCTGTGGGATGGGCGCGTGCGCTGCCCGTCAGCAGCGGGGTGAAGACGGCGCGGGACTGGACGCGTGAGCATCTGGTGGCGCTCGGCTGGGACCGTACGGCACCGGACCTGGTGGACGCCGTCGTCCTGGCCGTCTCCGAGCTGGTCACGAACGCCCACGTCCATGCGCGCAGCGACGCGCAGCTCATCCTGACGCGGGACGAGGAGTGCCTGCACGTGACCGTGCACGACGCGTCGTCTCGTGTACCCGAGCCGCGCCGCCCCGACGACGGTGCCCTCGGAGGGCGCGGCCTGCTCCTGATCGACGCGCTCGCCGACGACTGGCAGGCCCGCTCGTGCCCCCGGGGCAAGGACGTCACCGCCTGTTTCCGGCCGCCCCCGCCCCTCCGGACTTCCTGACGACGTCGTACGTCAGCGCCTCAGGGAGGCGAGCAGCGGCTGCCAGTCGATGTGGTGCTCCTCCGTGCCCTGCGGGACCAGGAGGAAGGTCTCGCGTACGAGGCGGGCGAGGCGGTCCCGGTCGCAGCGGACCGTCGCGCACTGCCCGGTCCGGCCCAGCCGTATGAGGAGGTCGCCGTCGGGGGCGGCGCTCAGGTGGACTTCTCCCGCGCCGGTGGGGGTGTGCGATCCGGTGACGACCATCTCCCGGTCGAGGCACCACACGACGGGACTCTGGCCCAGGAGGTGGAAGGCGACGCTCAGTGCGTGGGGGTCCCGGGACGAGTAGCGGACGGTGGTGTCGATCGGGACCCCGGCGTCGGGGGTGACGAGTTCCATGGTCAGGTGCCGTGTGAGGGTGCGCGGAGAGGGAAGCGGCGTGACGGGGGGCTGGGACATGGGGTCCTCCGGCTTCGTGGCGTGGCGAGAGGGTGCGCTGTCCGCCTGACCCGTCACGCCCCTGTCACACCTCGTGGCCACCGGATGGGTGCGCCGATCCTGTATCGGATTCGTGAAGACGACTGCCGCCGTCGCGCCGTCGAGCGCGCGTCCGGAGCGAGGCGGCGGTTCGCCGCGCATCGACGACCGCCGGCCACCGGTACACACCGGCCCGGGATCAGAACTCGTGCCATTTCGCCTCGCCGAAGGAGAAGAGGCCGAAGAGCACGAGGCCGACGGCGACGGCGATCAGCAGCCAGGGGCCCGCCGGGGTCTGCGCGAACGAACGGATGGCGTCGTCCATGCCTTTCGCCTCGCCGGGGTCGAACGCCGTCGCCGCCTTCACGCCGGAGAAGCCGAGCGCGGCGAAGACGAGACCTCGCCCGACACCGCCGGCCACGCCCGTCACGTCCATCAAGCGGCGCTGGGACACCGTCAGGCGCTCCCGTTCCAGCTCCTCCCAGTACTTGCGCAGCACCGCGCGGCCCGCGATCCACAGGCCTGCCACCAGAACGCCGGCGGCTACCGCGCCGACCCACCAGCGACCGCCCGGAAGTTCGAGCAGACGGGCGGTGAGGTCCCGGCTCTGGCGGTCCGTCGAACCCTCGCCGCTCCCCCGCTCCCCCACGGCGAAGGAGAGGACGAGGAAGGCGGAGCCGGCGTAGAAGACGCAGCGGCCGGCGGACAGGGCGCGCCTGTGCGCCTTGTGCCCCTTGGGGCCGGCCGCCCCGAGAACCGCCTCCGACAGGCGCCACACCGCCATTCCGGCGAGGCCGATGCCCAGGGCCCAGAGGAGCACGGCACCGAACGTGGTGGCGGCGGTGTACGCGACGGCCCCTCCCCGGTCGGCCTGCTCGCCCGTCCCCGTCAGGGCGATGCGTACGGCCAGTACCCCGACGAGCACGTAGAGCACGCCTCGCGCCGCGAAACCGGCCCGGCCGCCCGCCCGTACGGCCTCGCCGCCGACCTCTCGCGCCGTCCCGGTCGCGTCCCCCTTCTCCGTGGTCATGTCGACTCGCTCCTCTCGTCGCCCTCCGGCTGCCCGGTCCGTGTGGGACGAATCCCCGCCGGGCTGTTTCGGGTGCGGACGGGCCAAGAGGCGAACAGGGACAAGCCCCGCGGTCGCGTCGCCCTGGCCGGATCCGCCCGCGCCGCTGCGCCCGGCGCGGGCGCCGTCCGTCAGGGTCCCGCGTCGGTCTCCGCCGGCTGAAGGGAGAGGAGCGCCCTGACCCGTTTGCCGTCCGGGGCGGGCTCCACGGTCACGCTCTCGCACACGGCGACGACGATCTCGAGGCCGTGCTGTCCGATCCGGCGCGGGTCGTGTCCGCGCGGTACGAGGGCGGCCACCGCACGGTCGAACACCGAGATCTCCAGGGTGCCCCGACGCAGTTCGAGGAGCAGTCGGCAGGGGCCGGCGGTGTGCAGGACGGCGTTGGTGACCAGCTCGCTGACCACCAGCTTCGCCAGGTCGACACGTTCCTCCGTCACCGGTTCCCGCCTGTTGGACGGGGCGGCCGCGAGGAAGTCTGCGGTGAAGGCGCGGGCGGTCCCGATCGCGCCGCCGTCGCTGTCGAACTCGGCGCTCGCGGACAGCAGGGGCTCCCGTGCCGCACGCTCCGCGGTGATGGCGTCCGTCATGGCCCTGGCACTCCCCTCGTGTGGTTGGGCGGGGCGCGCTGAGCACCTCGTGTTCCGCCTTTCCCCTCTTCACGGTTTCCACACCGCCCGCAACGGGGATCACGTCCACCGCCGTCGTCGGCGCGCTTGGTCCCACCGATCCGGGACAGACGGCCCGCATGCCGATGATTCTTCTCGCGGGCCTCCCGGCCGTCGCCGCCCTCGTCACCGGCCTCCTGGCCGTCCTGGTGTCCCCGTGGTGGTGGTGCGCGGCCGGTCCCGCGGTCCTGCTCGTCGCGGTGGCGTCGTACGACCGGCTCCAGCGGCGCCACTCGCTCCTGCGCAACTATCCGGTCCTGGGACACCTGAGGTACGCCCTGGAGCGGATCCGTCCCGAGGTGCAGCAGTACTTCGTCGAGCGGAACGTCGACGGGGCGCCCTTCGACCGCGACACGCGTTCCCTCGTCTACGAACGGGCCAAGGGAACCGACGCCGAGGACCCCTTCGGGACGGAGCTCGAGCTGGACCGGCCGGGCACCGACCACCTCGTCCCCTCCATGGCCCCGCGCCCGGTGCCCACGGACCCGCCCCGGGTCCGGATCGGCGGCCCCGACTGCTCCAGGCCCTACGACATGGCCCTGCTCAACGTGTCCGCGATGAGCTTCGGCTCCCTGTCGGACCGGGCGGTCCGCGCCCTGAACGAGGGCGCCCGGCGCGGTGGCTTCGCCCACGACACCGGGGAGGGCGGGATGTCCGAGCACCACCTGGCCCCCGGTGGGGACCTCGTGTGGGAGATCGGGACCGGGTACTTCGGCTGCCGCACCGAGGACGGCGGCTTCGACCCGCGGGTGTTCGCGGAGAAGGCCGCCTTCGACCAGGTCGCCTGCGTCCTGCTGAAGATCAGCCAGGGTGCCAAGCCCGGTATCGGGGGCGTGCTGCCCGGCTCCAAGGTCAGCCGGGAGATCGCCGAGGTCCGGGGCGTCCCCGAGGGCCGCACCGTGACCTCCCCGCCGTACCACCGCGTCTACCGCACCCCCAGGGAACTCGTGCGCTTCATGGGCCGGATGCGGGAACTCGCCGAGGGCAAGCCGGTCGGGTTCAAGCTGTGCGTCGGATCGCGCCGCGAGTTCCTCGCCGTCTGCAAGGCGATGCTGGAGGAGGACGTCACGCCCGACTTCATCGTCGTCGACGGCGCCGAAGGCGGCACCGGGGCCGCGCCGCTGGAGTTCGCGGACACCGTCGGGCTGCCCCTCACCGAGGGTCTGACGACGGTCCACCGGTCCCTCGTCGGCGCGGGATTGCGCGACCGGATCCGGATCGGCGCCTCCGGCAAGGTCGCCACCGGCGGCGACATCGTCAAGCGGCTGATCCAGGGCGCCGACTACACCAACTCGGCCCGGGCCATGATGTTCGCCCTCGGATGCGTTCAGGCCCAGCGCTGCCACACCAACACCTGCCCCGTCGGGGTCGCCACCCAGGACCGCCGGCGCGCCCGGGCCCTGGACGTCGAGGACAAGGCGCGCCGCGTCCAGCGCTTCCAGGAGGCGACCGTCAAGAGCGCCCTGCAGATCATGGCCGCCATGGGCGTCGACGACCCGGGCGGCCTCGAGCCGGGGATGCTGCTGCGCCGGGTCGGGCCGGACACCGTCCGGTCGCATGCCGAGCTGTACGCGCCGCTCGCACCCGGACAGCTCCTCGTCCCGGCATCCGTTCCCGCTTCGTGGGCAGGCGACTGGAAGGCGGCCCACCCGGACCGGTTCACCCTCCGGTGACCCGTCGCCGCCCTTCACGAGAGGAGAGCCCGTGACTCGTACCGTTTCCCAGGTGATCGTCGACGGTCTGGCGGACATCGGTGTCGGCCACGTCTTCGGCGTGGTCGGCGACGCCCTCAACCCGCTCACCGAGGCCATCCGGACCACGGACGGCATCGAGTGGACCGGCTTCCGCCACGAGGAGGCCGCGGCCTTCGCCGCCGGCGCGCTCGCCCAGCTGTCGGGCGGGCTGGGGGTCTGCATGGGCACCGTGGGGCCCGGCTCGGTCCACCTCCTGAACGGCTTGTACGACGCCGCCAAGAGCGGTGCCCCGGTCCTGGCGATCTGCGGTCAGGTCCCGTTGTCGGAGATGGGGGGCGACTATTTCCAGGAGGTGGACAACGATCTCCTGTTCCGGGACGTGGCCGCGTACCGGGCCACCGTGACCTCCCCCGACCAGCTGCCGAGGCTGCTGGAGGCCGCGGTGCGGGCGGCCGTGACCCGCCGGGGCGTGGCGGTGCTGACCGTCCCGGGGGACCTCGGGGACCGCGAGGTCGAGGACGACCGGCCGCCGCGGTTCGCGCTGCCCCGCCCGGCCGTGACCCGGCCCGACGACCCGGCCCTGGCCGAGGCGGCGGAGGCGGTCACCGCCGGCTCACGGGTCACCCTGCTCGTGGGGCTCGGCGCCCGGGAGGCCCGCGAGGAGGTGCTGCGCGCCGCCGAGCTCCTCGCGGCGCCGATGGTGCTCACCCTCAAGGGCAAGGAGGGCTTCGAGGAGGACAACCCGTACGAGGTCGGCCAGACGGGCCTGATCGGCAATCCGGCCGCCGCCCACGCCATGGACACGTGCGACACGCTGATCATGCTGGGCACGGACTTCCCCTACCGCGACTGGTACCCGGAGGGCTGCCGGGTCGTGCAGATCGACGTCCGCGAGGAACGTCTGGGCCGCCGGGTCCCCGTGGACGTGGGGCTCGCCGGGGATGTCGGTGCGACGCTGCGGGCCCTGCTGCCGCTGCTCACCCCCGTCGGCTCCCGGTCCCACCTCGACGAGGCCCGCGAGCGCTTCCTCCGGTGGCAGGAGGGCCAGGTGGACCTGGCCGACCCCCGGCACGACAAGCGCCTCCTCGGCCGGGTGCGGGCGATGTTCGACAACCGGGCCGGGGAGATCCGTCCGGAGGCGCTGGCGGCCGCGGTGGACCGTCACGCGGCGGACGACGCGATCTTCACCTCGGACACCGGCATGGCCACGGTCTGGCTGTCGCGCTTCGTCAGGATGCGCGGCAGCCGTCGGCTGATCGGCTCGTACAACCTCGGTTCCATGGCCAACGCCATGCCCCAGGCCATCGGCTCCCAGCTGTGGGCACCGGACCGCCAGGTCGTGGCCTTCTGCGGCGACGGCGGCCTCGGCATGCTGCTCGGCGACCTCATGACCATCCGGTCGGAGCGGCTCCCGGTCAAGCTCGTCGTCTTCGACAACCGCCGTCTCGGCATGGTCAAGCTCGAACAGGAACAGGCCGGGCTTCCCGAGTTCGGGACGGTCCTCGACAACCCCGACTTCGCCGCGGTGGCCGAGGCCATCGGGCTGACCGGCATCCGCGTCACCGAGGCCGGGGAACTCGACGAGGCCGTACGCCTGGCTCTCGCCGTCCCCGGCCCGGTGCTTCTGGACGTGGTGACGAACCCCGCCGAAGTGGCGGTGCCGGGAAAGCCGACGGTGACCCAGGGCTGGGGCTTCGCCATCGCCAAGCTCAAGGAGAACCTTCCGTCGGGCACCGCCTGAGCGGCCCCGGCCAGACGTGGGGGCGGGCCCGGACTCGTCGAGTCCGGGCCCGCCTTCACACGAGGGTTCAGATCATCGGGCCGCCTCCGAACGGGCCTCCGAGTCCGTAGTACGTGCCCAGCTCGCGGCGGTACTCGGGATCGCCGAGGTGCTTCTCACGGTGGAACTCGGGAGCGTCCTTGACCTGGCCCTTCGTCCGGTCGACGAAGATCTTCCGCTCGTCCGGATCGATCGACACGACGGTGGAGGCCGGAAGGAGGACCTCCTTGCCGAAGATCCAGACGCCGGTGTCCACGACCAGATAGGCGTCGTCGACCTCGTCGGAGTGCTTGTCCACCTTCCCGATGCCGCCGTCGGTCGCTTCGACCTTGTAGCCGGTCAGATCCGTTCCGGCCAGGTGGCCCGACGTCGACTTGTAGTTCCACACGTGCTCAGTCACGCGAAACAACTCCTCCGGTAGACGAGGACGGCCGTCGGATCACGGCCGGCCTTCTCTTCCGTGTGCCTTTCACCACGGGCTTGCCCCGCTTGAGCTCCGCATGCCCCGGGCTCGGCGACCCATGCACCCGATCTCGCGGGAGCCCGGGCCGCTGCCGGTCAGACGGCGTCCGCCGTGGCGAGCAGGTCGTGGGCGAGCAGGCCCGCGCCGAGGCAGCCGGCGGTGTCTCCGAGGGCGGCGGGCACGATCGCGGGGAGCTTCTGAAAGGTGACGCGCTCCGCGAGGGCCGTGCGGAGGGGGGTGAGGAGGGTGGCGCCGACCCGGCCGAGGCCGCCGCCGATGACGACGGTGCGGGGGTCGAGGATCGTGAGGGCGATGAGCAGGCCGTCGGCGAGGGCGGCGACGGCTGCTCGCCAGACGGCGGAGGCGGCCTCGTCGCCCGCTTCGACGGCCCGGGCGCAGTCGGCGGCGTCGGCGGAGGGGCGGCCGATCGCGACGGCCCAGGCACGGCCGACCGCTTCGGCGGAGGCGAGGGCCTCCAGGCAGCCGCGGCCGCCGCAGGCGCAGGGGGGACCGCCGGGGCGGACGACGAGGTGGCCGATCTCGCCGGCGTGGCCGTGGGCGCCGGTTTCGATCGTGTCGTCGATGCCGATGGCTCCGGCGACGCGGGAGCCGAGGGACACGAAGAGGAACCGGCCGGTCCCGCGGCCGGCGCCGAGGCGGGCCTCCGCGAGGCCGCCGGTGCGGACGTCGTTCCCGAGGGCGACGGGCGTTCCGCCGAGCCGGCGGCTGAGCAGGTCCCGTAGCGGGACGTCGTGCCAGCCGAGGCCGGCGGCGTGGACGGCGACGCCGCGCGCCGTGTCGACGCTGCCGGGCACGGCGACGCCCGCGGCGAGTGCCGCCGTGCCGTAGTGCGTCCGTCCACGGGCCCGCAGGTCCTCGGCGAGGCCGAGGACCGACGCCACGACGGCTTCCGGTCCTCGTTCGCGTGCGGTCGCCCGACGCTCCTCGTGCAGCAGGGTCCCGTCGAGCCCGACGAGGGCGGCTCTCGTTCCGGTGCCGCCCACGTCGAGGGCGATGACATGTCTCACGGGTCCACTCTCACTGGTGACTTCCCCGGGAGAGGTCCAGGACGCGGATGTCGTCGTGATGGACGGTCCTCGTCGGTACGTCTCCCCGTTCGAGGGTCTGGCCGGGGCGGTAGAGACCCCACTTGAGGTAGCCGAAGTCGGCCGGGGCGACGGGGTGGAAGGTCTTCACGTCCTCGTACGTCTGCCGCAGCGTGAACTGCGATTCGCCGGGCATCCGGGTGGACACCCGGTAGTAGCCGGTGCTGTCGTCCGTCCAGCGGACGTCCACGCGGAAGTGCATCCACTCGTCGACGTACGGGCGGAAGTCGCCGACCACACCGGCCTGGAGGCCGAGGACGGGCGACCGGAAGGCGATGCTGTTGCGCTTGGTCATCAGGTAGAAGGACGGCTGGTTCCCGCCCGCGTGCTTGCCCTGGAAGACGATGTCGCCGCTTTCGGAGTCCCCGGGTGCGAAGGGCTTCCAGTCCTTCAGCAACAGACTGAACTCGTACCGCTGCTCGTCGCCCACGACGAACTTCCCCTCGTGGACGTCGTTCGTGGCGCTCTCGCTGCGCGGGGCGCCGTCGGAGACGTACGAGGGATCGCCCAGGGTCACCTTGTGGGCGACGGCGTGGTCCGCGCCGGACGCGACGATGTACGAGGCGTCGTCGGCCGTCGCGTGTGTCGTGGTGAGGTCCGGGATGCCGGAGTTCAGCGTGCCGTTCGCGTAGTCGACGGTCAGCAGGACCGGAGGGCCGCTGTCGCCCCCGCACGGACCCGGCACGGACCGGTCCTCGTCGTCGAGTCCCGCCTGCGCGGCGGTACCGCTCGCCACGGTGATCGCCCCCGCGAGGGCCGTTGCCAGGACGGACCGCCTTGTCGAGTTCTCCATGATCAGATCACCGGCCCGTCTTCGACGCGGACGAGGTGGTGGCCGCGCATCGTGTACAGCCGGCCGCGGTGGTCGGCGTTCACGTGCGGACCGCTGTACCAGGCGCCGTTGATCTCGGCCACCACGGTGCTGACGGCGAAGGTCTTCGGGTCGAAGCGGAAGAGGGTGGTGTCGGAGACTCCGTAGACGACGCCCCGGCTGGTGACCATGGCCGCGAAGCCGGGGCAGACGGCCCTGTGGTCGGCGGTGTGGACCACCCGGCGGATCGTGAGGTCGACGACGAAGAAACCGCCCTTCCTGGTGAGGCCGTACAGGTGCCGGCCGCGCACCGCCAGCGCGGCCGTTCCCGTGGTCAGGGAGGCGGGAAGGTCGAGGCGCCACAGCTCCCGCCCGGCGACGGGGTCGAAGGCGACGAGGGTGCCGCGCGGTCCCCGTGCGGTGGGGTTGTCGCCGCCGAGGTAGGCGACGCCGTCCCGGGTGGCGACGGCACGTACGAGCTGCGTCCCGTCGACGGGATTGACGTACGCGGCCTTCCTGCCCGTCCTGGGCGCGTACGTCCACAGGGAGCCGCCGCCCTCGGTGTCGGACTGGACGCCGACCAGCAGGAGTTCGTTGACCGGGTCGTGGCAGACGTCGAGGGGACGGTTCTGTTCGCTGGGGAAGTCCGCGAGCTGGTGGGGCTGTCCGCCCTTCGCGGGGTCGTACGTCCACATGCCCTGGGAGCTGTACTGGCCGGTGTAGAGGACTCCGTTCAGGACTTCGGCGTCCTTCGCCTCGCCGGGCGCGCGGAGGTTGACCACCTGGCCGGTGCGCAGGTCGTGGCGGGCGATGCCGTTGTTGCCGCCGACGTAGGCGTACCGGTGGTCGGCGGCGATGCCCATCGTCGTCTGCGGGACGACGGGGGCGCCGGCCTGGCCGAGGTCGGTGACGACGGACCGGCCGGTGGCGAGGTCGATCTCGCCGACGAAGCCGTATCCCGAGACGACGGTCAGGGTGCCGTCGGCGTGGTCGAGGCCCCAGACCTCTCCCAGGTCGCCGTCGAACGCGACGGGTGCGATGACGCCGGTCGTCGTCGCGTAGGAGTGCAGACCGGTGTCGGTGGCGAAGTAGACGGTGTCGCCGTGCGCGGTGAGGTTCTTGACGACCTTGCCGGTGGTCGTCGTCACGGTGTACGAGGAGGGGTCGGCGAGGTCCATGACGGCGAGCTTGGCGGGCTCCGTCGATCCCGAGGTGCTGACGACGAGGCGGTGGCCGACGACGGCGAGGTCGCGCAGGCTGGGGTCCTTCTCCATCTCCGGAGGCGTGACGTCGGCGAACGTGCCGGTGGCCCGGTCGTACGCGTACAGCGAGGCCTTGCTCGCCCCGTCCCCGCCGGCCAGGACGCTGCCGGCTCCGAAGAAGACCTTGGTGTCGGTGGCGGCGACGGCCCGCGCCAGGGTGGCCTTCGGGTCGGGTATGCCGAGCTTGGTCACCTTGCCGGTGGCGGGGTCGTACATCCACAGCGCGGGGGCCTTCCCGGGGATGCCGCCCACCGCGTACACGGTCCCGTCCGGGGCGACGGCGAGGTCGCGGATGTCGCGGTCCTCGGTGCGGCCGACGCCCACGGCGGACTTCTCCGGGGTGGCCAGGTCCCAGCGGAAGAGGTTGGGCTTCCCTTCGTCGCCCTTGGTCAGGATGCCCGCGTACAGGTACCTGCCGGTGGGGTCCACGGCGAGCGCCTGGATCGAGTGCCCGGTGCCGAGGACGGTCTGGGACACCACTGTGCGGGTCGGCAGGTGGAAGGCGATGACCCGGGTCGGTTCGAGGTTGCGGGAGCCTATGTAGACGGTGTCGCCGACCTGGAGCGCGCTCATCAGCGCGAACTGCTCGATTCCCGGCCCGAGATCGGTGACGCGGGTGCAGGACGGTCCTTCGGAGGTGGCCTGCGCCGGTGCCGTGAGCAGCGGGGCCGTGGCGGCGCCGAGCCCGAGGGCGCCGCCTGCGATGAGCAGCTGACGCCTGCCCGTCCATGGGGAGTGTTGCTGGGGGGACATGGGGAACTCCCTTGTTCGTGTGCGCGCGGAGGAGTGCCGGACGTGGGGGCCGGCCGTGGTTCTGCGACGTGTGATGTGCACCGGTCGTTCACGGGGGCATTGACCGGAATCATTCGACAGCAGATGCGCTTCGTCAATGCTTTCGCTTCACTCGAAAGAAAACGAAAGCAATCGACGCTATGTGATGTCCCTTGTCCCCTTCCCCTCTACGGGCGCCCGCCCGGGGCGGGGAAGACACCACTGGAGTCCCGCACGCGCAGCTCAGGGCGGAGCAGCAGCTCGGCCAGGGGCGCGGCCGGATCGGCGATCCTGCGCCTCATCAGGTCGACCGCCCACGCCCCCACAGCCCTCTTCGGGGGCGCCACGGCGGTGAGCGGCACATCGCTCAGCTCGGCGACCTCGTCGTCGTACGTCACGATGGCCAGGTCCTCCGGAACGTGCAGGTCACGCGCCTGAAGAAGGCCGATCAGGGCGACGGCGTCAAGATCGTTGTGGACCAGGGCGGCCCGGACCTCGCCCGCCTCGACCGCCCCCGCGAACTCCTCGAACCACTCGGCCGGGGCGGCTCCGTCGGCCGGATCGATGCCGTACTCCGGGCCGATCGGCAGCCCCAAGGCCTGACAGGCCGCGGCGTAACCGTCGCGGATCAGCGGCGTGTTGGGGCTCTCCGACCGTGCGACCAGGGCGATCCTCTCGTACCCGCGCTCGGCGAGGTGCCGCACCGCCAGGCCCGCGCCGTGGGCGTGATCGGACGCGACCTGCTCCAGCCGCCCGGCCTGCCCGCCGGCCCGGCGGTCCACCAGGACGACCGGCACGTCGAGGCCGGCCAGCCACTCCTCGGCCCGGTCCGCGGGCTCGAGACCGGCGCGCGGCATCAGCAGCAGACCGTCGACGCCCGCCACGACCAGCCGCCGCACCTGCTCCTGGTTGTCCGCCAGCGTCTCGCCGGACACCGCGAGCACGATGCGCACTCCGTGCGCGCGGGCCGCGTCCTGCACGCCCCGGATGATCTCGGGGTAGTAGTAGCCCCCGGGCGGGACGATCAGCCCGAAGACATCCCCCTGGCCCGCCGCGGGCCGAGGGGCGGGTCCGGCCACGTCGGCCGCCTGCGCGGCGCTCGGCGACAGGGCGCCTCCGTGAACCCGCACGACGAGGCCCCGGCCCGCGAGGTCCCGGACGTCCTGGCGCACGGTCACGGCGGAGACCCCCATCTCCTCCGCCACGTCCTTCACCTTGACCGCACCCCGGCGCTCGATCAGGCGCAGGAGGACCTCACGCCGCTCTTCAGCCAGCACGTCACGTGCCCCCTCTCGTCGCAAGCGAAGCCATGTGCTTTCACTCGACAAACGAAAGGTATCAACCGAGCCGGGGGACGCGCCGGTGCCGAGGAACGGCGGACTCACCGGGGACTCAGCGCAGGTCGCGCCGCTCGTCGTCGGTGATCGTGGGGGCGACCGGGGGAACGACCACCCGGCGGCGGCGCAGGATGCTCGTGTACACGGCGGTGCCGATGATGCCGACGGCCATCAGGATCAGACCGACCAGGTCGACGTTGACCCCGTCGACCTCCCAGTCGGACGCGAAGGTGAGTATGGCTCCGACGGCGATCAGGATGATGCAGACTCCGAGACCCATGGTTTCCTCCCTTGTCGGGTCGGACGTCCCCCGCGTACCCCGGTCTTCGGCTCTTACCCCGACCGTGGGAAGGGACGGGGCGTCAGGCGGGCTTGCGCAGGGCCCGGGAGAGGCGCTCGCCGAGCGTGCGGTCCATGCCCGAGGGGGAATCGATGCCCAGGGCGGCCGCCAGGTCGCGGACGTGGAGGTCGGCGAGGGCTTCGGTGAGTTCCGCGAAGGCGTCCGCGGCGGCCCGGCCGCGGCGGAGGCCCGCGGCGAGGGCGGTGATCCCGACCAGGGCGGCCGGCCACCACCAGAGGCCCAGCACCAGATAGGCCGCGCCCCACACGCACAGGCGCGCCGCCGCGGCGAACCGGCCGCGGGCCGCGTGCAGTTCGGCACGGATGCCCTCGTCGGCGAGGAGCCACAGGTGGGGCCAGGCCGCCGCGAGGTCCAGGCGGTAGGCGCGCCAGAGCCGTTGCCCGGGTGCGGCGAGCCGGTCGCCCATGCCGAACGGGTGGCGTGGCGCGGCGGCGGCGATGCGCTCACGTTCGGCGAAGCGGCTCTCCGCGAGGCCGGCGAGCCGGTCGGCTTCGTCCGAGCCCGCGATGCGGGCCCGGCCGGCCGTGACCAGCGCGGTGCGGAAGGCGGCGTCGGCGGCGCGCCACCGGCGCGTCCGCCGGTCGGCGAGGCGGCGCAGCAGGGGTCCGCGGGGTTCGGCGCACCAGAGGAGTTCCACTCCGGCGCCGAGGGTCTGGGCGGCCGTGCCGATCGCGGCCGCGGCGAGGAGGACCCCCAGGGCCACGAGGGCGATGGTGCCGGCGCTCCGGGACGCGGGGGAACCGGCGAGCGCGTCGAGCCAGGCCCGCAACTTCCCCGCGTCGGACCAGTGTTCGTGGCCGAGCACGGTCGCCGTGGTGACGGCGGCGATGAACAGGAGCCCGGGCAGTGCCAGCAGCGTCAGCCACCGCTCGGCGATCCGGCCCCCCAGCGCGCTGAGGAAGGCACTGGTCACCGGAGGTGCACCGCGTTCAGCGGCCGGTCGAGGATGCCGCACACGGGCTGATCCGGGGCGTCGGCGTCCGGTGCCTCCACGCGCCCGCACCGGCCCGTGGGGCAGGCGAGCACGTACAGGGCGGGATGCCCCGGTCCGGCCACCGGCAGGCTCTGGAAGCCGGGGACGGGGGGCGGAGACGTCGTGCGGTACGAGCCGAGCCCCGCGCTGTGTCCCGCGGCGAGCAGCAGCTCTTCCAACGCGTCCAGGTGGTCGCCGAGTTGCGGGAGGGAACGGCCGTCGCGCAGGGCGGAGACGATGGCCTCGACGAGCCTCGCCCCCTGCTCGCCCAGAGCGTCGAGCTCCGCCGAGGAGGCGGGGTCCGTGAGCCGCCGGCAGAGCTCCCCGATCCGCGCGTCGCCTGTGTCCGCCCCGTCGGCCGTGTCCGCCACGCTCCCGCTCCCCCTCGGACGCCGGTTGTCACATCGCGCCGATTGTAAGGCCGTTGCTCGTCGATCCGAGGGCTTCTTGGCTATCGTGAACAC
This sequence comes from Streptomyces wedmorensis, assembly GCF_000716445.1. Lineage (GTDB taxonomy): Bacteria > Actinomycetota > Actinomycetes > Streptomycetales > Streptomycetaceae > Streptomyces > Streptomyces wedmorensis. The sequence goes on along the minus strand of NZ_JNWK01000016.1, from coordinate 103,925 downwards.
GGGCCGGGGCAGGGAAGGCACGTGGCGGATGCGCGGTCCGGGGCGGCGTCAACCGGGGGTGGTCGTGGTCAGCGCGGCGGATGCGACGGCAGCCGGAGGACCGGGCGGACGGCCCGGTGCCGACGGCCTGTTGCTGCACCATCTCAGGACGGGCGACCGCGGGGCGCTCGACGAGGCCATCCGGTCGTACCGCCGGGAGCTCGCGGCCACGGAGCCCGCCGACGCCTCCGTGCCGGGCCGCGCCGGCAATCTCCTGCTCGCCCTGCACCAGCGATGGCGACTGACCGGGGACTCCGGCGATCTGGAGGAGCTGATCGCCTTCGGCCACGAGCGGGTGTCCGTCGATCGCGTACGCCCCCAGGACGTGACCATCCTCGCCCTGGCGTACCGGCGGCGCTTCGACCTCCACGGGCGGGCGAGCGATCTCGACCGGGCGGTCGAGCTGCTCGACCGGGCGGCCGACCTGCCGCAGGACGCCACGACCGGCGCGCAGGCCCTGGCCTCGCTGGGCGAGGCCCTGCAGGAGCGGCACAAGAGCGGTGCGCGAGGCGGCGAGGGTCCCGCGGACGGGACGGACCTCGCGCGGGCGACGAGCGCCTTGCGGGACGCGCTGGAGATCCTTCCGCCCGGCTCGCCCGACCGGTCCGGCTACCGCAACAACCTCGCCACGGCGCTGTACGGCGCTGCTCTGCACAGCGGTGACGTCGCCGCTCTGCGCGAGGCCCTGGACGTGTGGCGGGACGCGCTGCGCGAGAGCCCGCCGGGCAGCGGCGGGGTGCGCCCGGTCGTGCTGGCGAACCTCGCCCAGGGCCTGCGCCAGTGGCACGATCACGACGCCGGCGAGGCGCACCGCGCGGAGATGCTGGAGGTGCACCGCACCGCGCTGGCCGAGACCGGCGCCGGCCATCCGGACCGCGCCGAGCGGCTCGCCGGTCTGGGCGTCGCCCTGCGCCTGGCCGCCGAGGGCGACGGAGATCCCGCGCTGCTGCGTGAATCCGCGCGCCTGCTGCGCGAGGCCCTGCCGCTGTACGCCGACGGCGCGCCCGAGCGGGCCATCAGGATGAACAGCCTCGGCAACACCCTGCACCGGCTGGCCCAGTCGACCGGGGACGAAGGGGTGCTCGACGAGGCGGTCGCCGTCCTGCGGTCCGCCCTGGCCCGGCAGCGGCCGGGCACCGGCCCGTACGCCGACACCCTGGCGAACCTCGCCGTCACCTTGCGGGAACGCGCCCTGCAGACGGACGACCTGGGCTCCCTGCGGGAGGCCACCCGGCTGGCCCGGGACGCGCTCCACGCGACTCCGGCCTCCCCCGCCGCGCAGGTCGTGCGCCTCGCCAACCTCGGCGTCGTCCTGCAGAGCTGGCACGACGCGACCGGTGACACGGCCGCCGCCGACGAGGCGGTCGGCGCGGCCCGCCGCGCCCTGGCGCTGGCGCCGCACAGCGGAGCGGTCCGGGCGGACCGGTTGAACCACCTGGCCAACGCCCTGCGCACGCGGTTCGGGGTGAGCGCCGACCTGACGGACCTCGACGAGGCGGTCGCTCTCCTGGAGGAGGCCGCCGAGCACGTTCCGTACGGCGATCCGGCGCTGGCGCTCGTACTCTCCAACGTCGGATCCGCGCGCCTGACCCTGCATCATCACAGCGAGCGCGAAGGGCTGCTGGAGCGGGCGGTCAGCGACCTGGGCCGGGCCGTCTGGTCCGCCCCGGAGGGCGGCTCCCCCCATGGCTCCTATCTGCGGTCGTACGGCGACGCGTTACGCGCCCTGCACCACCGGGACGGCGACCCGGGCGTGTTGCGGGCCGCCGAGGACGCCTACCGGCAGGCCGCCGGCACGAAGGCCATGCCCGCCTACGAGCGGGTGCTCGCGGCCTGGGACTGGGGAGCCGCGGCGGCCGCCGGTCTCCGCTGGGACGAGGCACTGCGCGGCCATGAAGCGGCCCTGGAACTGCTGCCGTTCGCCGCGTCCGGTCGGCTGGCCCGCAGCGACCAGGAGCGTGGCCTGTCCCGCGTGCGGGGACTTGCCGCCGAGGCCGCCGCGTGCGCGGTCAACGCGGGACGTCCGGAACGCGCGGTGTCGCTCCTGGAGCAGGGCCGGGGAGTCCTGCTGAGCCGGGCCATGGCCACCCGGGACGGGGTCGGACGGCTGCGCGGCGCCCATCCGGCCCTCGCCGAGCGATTCGTCTCGGTCCGTGACCGGCTCGACGCGCTGGAAGCCGTCGACGCGGCCGAAACGGCCCTGGGCCGCCTGCCGCAGGCCACGGACCAGCGGCACGCCCTGGCGAGCAGCCTGGAAGAGCTGGTGGCCGAGATCCGCGAGGCGCCGGGCTTCGCCGACTTCCTCGCCGCGCCGGACGAGCGCGCCCTGCTCGCGTGCGCGGGGAAGGGCCCCGTGGTGCTCGCCTACTGCAGCGGCTACCGGAGCGACGCCCTGGTCCTGCGCCCGGGAGGCGTCCTCCTCGTCCCGTTGCCACGGGCCACGCCGGACGCGGTCGGCGAACAGGCCGACCGGCTCCGGCGCGCGCTCGCCGACGCGATGGACCCCGCCCGCGACAAGGCCGCCCAGCGGACCGTCGCCGAGGTCCTGGCCTGGACGTGGGACCACGTCACCGGTCCCGTACTCGACCGGCTCGGTCTTTCCGGTGCCCCCGGGCCCGGGGGCGAACTGCCCCGGCTGTGGTGGTCGCCGGGCGGGGCGCTGGCCGCCCTGCCCCTGCACGCCGCGGGTCACCACGGCGACGGCACCGGAACCGTGCCGCCGCACGAGGGCGGCGCCGGGGCGGGACCACAGGCCGTCATGGACCGGGTGGTCTCCTCCTACACGCCGACCGTCACGGCCCTCAGGTACGCCCGGGACCGGGCCGCCGCCCCGTGGCCCTCCGGCCGGCTCCTCGCCGTGGCGCTCCCCGACACTCCGGGAGCCAGGCCGCTCGGCGGGGCACGACGCGAGGTGGAGGCGCTGCGCGCGCTGCTGCCGATCGACGTGCTGTACGGGGAGGAAGCCACCTTCGACCGGGTCGTGGCCGCCCTTCCCGATCACCCCTGCGTCCACTTCGCCTGTCACGGGGTCAGTGCGCCCGCCGACCCCTCGGCGGGCCGGCTCCTCGTGCACGACCATCCGACGCGGCCGCTGACCGTCCGGCAGATCGCCCGGCTGGATCTGCCGGCCGCGCGACTCGCGGTGCTGTCCGCCTGCGAGACGGCGCGCGCCGACGGGGACCTCGCCGACGAGTCCATCCACATCACCTCCGCTTTCCAGCTCGCGGGATACCCGCACGCCGTCGGCACGCTCTGGCCGGTCCACGACGCCGTGGCCGTGCGGGTCACCCGCCTCCTCTACAGGGGGCTGCGTACCGACGGCGACGGCGGGCCGGCCCTGGACGTCGGCAGGACGGCGGCCGCTCTGCACCGGGCGGTCCTGGAGTGCCGTACCGCGTTCGCCGCCAGCCCGAGCCTGTGGGCCGCCCACGTACACGCGGGCGCCTGAAGCACTCACACGGACGAGAGGAGACAGCCACGATGAGCCGGTGGTGGCGGCGCAAGGCCGCTCAGGAGGACACGGAGAACGGCGCGGGCGGTGGGGCCGACGCGTCGGAACCGTCCGGGCGGAGCGAGACACGGGAGCAGGAGCAGGAGGCGGGGCGCACCCGGCGGCCGGGCGGTGCCCACATCACCATCACCGAGGTGACGGAGGGCAGGCCGCAGGAGGAGATCGCGCGGATCGAGATCTCCCCCGAGGAGTGGCACACCATGCGCGCCCGGGGCGTCGTCGAACGCCTGGGCCCCGAGCACCCGGACGCGCTCGACGCGGTGCGCGATCTGGCCCGGGTCATCGCGTCGGTCCCCGGACGCGGCGAGGAGGCGGTGACGTTCTACCAGGAGGTGGCCCGAGGCCAGTGGACGGTCCTGGGCCCCCACCACGAGGAGACCCTGCGCACCTCGGCCGAACTCGCCGACCTGCTCCACGAGACCGGACAGCTGCGACTCGCCGAATCGGCCTGGCGCGACACCTTCCGCGGCCAGACGGAGACACTGGGACGCGATCACCCCGACACCCTGCGCAGCGCGGCCGGGCTGGCCGCAGTCCTGGAGGACCTCAGGCGCGCCCCCGAGGCCGAGCCGCTGCAACGGGACGTGCTGGAGCGGCGCACCCGGCTGCTCGGGCCCGACCATCCGGACGTGCTGACCGCCGCCAACTCCCACGCCGCCTCGCTGCTCAAGTGCGGCCGCCACCAGGAATGCGAGCGGGCGCTGCGCGGCCTCGTGCCGCGGCTCGAGCGGCGTTACGGGCCCGACCACGAGCGCACCGCGGCGGCCCGGGCCAACCTCGGTGCCGTACTGGTCCGGCTGGACCGCCACACCGAGGCGGAGACGCAGCTCCGCGCCGTCATCCGGTCGTTCGAGGCGACCGTGGGACCGCACCACGAGACCACCTTCACGGCGCGCAACAACCTGGCGGCCGTCCTGCACGCCATGGAGCGCTACGAAGACGCGGTCCCCGTCCTGCGCGACGTCCTGGCCGGACGGGTGGCCCTGAACGGCGAGGACCACCCGATCACCGTGTCGACCCGGGACAACCTCGCCAACGTCCTGATCGACGTGGAGCGGTACGACGAGGCCGCCGCGCTCCTCGAACGCTGTGTCCGCGACTACCGGCGCATCCACGGCCCGGGGCACCCCCGTCAGCGGGCGGCCGAGGAGAAGCTGGCCTGGCTACGGGACGACACCTGACAGGCCGACACGGTGGTCGGTCCGTCGGACGGTCCGCTGGTCGGTCCATCGGTCCGTCCGTGGGTCCGTCCGTGGGTCCGTCCGTCGGTCGTCCGTCGGTCGTCCGTCGGTCGTCCGTCGGTCAGTCGCAGCAGTCGCAACAGCACTTGCACGGGTTGCAGCAGCCGTCGCCCGAGCCGCCGCCGCAACCGCCGGACCCACCCGAACCGCCGGAGCCACCCGAACCGCCGGACCCACCGGAACCGCCGGAACCGTGACCGCCGCCCGAACCACCGGACGAGCCGCCCCAGTTGCCGCCGCCCTGTCCACCGCCCTGGCCGCCGAACCAGCCGTCGCCCCCGGAGCCGTCCCTGCCGGAGCCGTCCCGCTGGGAACCCCCGCCGCTGTTGCCGCCCCCGAACTCGATGGGCTCCCCGTCGTCCCCGTCGTCGCAGCGGCAGCACTCGTAGCACAGGCCGCAATCGGGGCACTGCCGACGCCACTCCCCACAACGCCGGCAGTGCGCCTCCTGCCGGCGGCCCGACGCCATGGGCCCGCCCTCCCGGGCCGCGCCCGCGAGCACGCCGACGCCGCAGGCCTCGCCCGTGCCGGCCTCCGAGGGCGTGTCCGTCGCCGTTCGCCGCCCCAGCCAGGGCAGCATGCGCAGGCTCCGCGTCTGGGGGCGGTGCTGGTGGTGACGGTGCCGGGGGTCGAAGACGCGATCGACGGCACGCTCCAACTCGAGGCCCAGAAGGGCCTGCACCAGTCGCCCGTCGACGAAGTCGGCGTCGGACAGGGCGAGTCGGATGCCGTGGACGGCGTCGTCGCACAGCCGACGCACGTCGGCACGGGTCGCGCCGGTCACGGCGATCGGGTTCCACGCGCCCGACGCCGCGTCCGCGTCCAGGTCCTCCACGGCGTCCAGCAGGTGCGCCAGCCGGCCGAACAGCCGGCCGGCCTCCGCCAGCGGTTCGGCGTTGCCCGGCCGGTCCGTGAGCACCGCGGTGTACGCGAAAGCGGCCGCGGTCGCCGTCTCCGTGGGTTCCGTGACCGTCAGGAGCGAGCCGCCGAAGCCGGTCGACCGCTCGATGTCCGGCTGACGCTCGACCGCCCCGAGCAGCACCGCGGTGTCGAAGCCGAGCCGTTCGCCGCCCGCGGCGCCCGCACGGTCCCAGCCGCGGGCGATCCGGCGTGCCGCCACCGCCACCGGGCGGCGCCCGACCAGGCCGTCGCCGTCGGCCACGTGGTCGCGTATCTTCGCGGCGGCCAGCACCAGCGACACCGTCGCCGCCAGCCGCGCGCCCTCGCCCTGCGCCACGTCCGCCGACCGCATCCCGCGCAGCGGGCACGGACCGGCACCCCGTCGCCAGTCCCCCGAACGCTCCGACTGCGCTTCGGTCAGCACCGAGACGATCAGGCCGTCGTAGTTGGTGGCCACCCTCGCGAACTGCCCGTACTCGCTGCGCAGCGTCAGACACAGCCCGCACAGATGCGCCATCCACTCGGTACGCAAGCCCTCGCCCAGACGATGACGGCACGGCCTGATGATTCCGAACACCGAAGTTCTCCCCCGTAGAGACAGCTACCCGCGCGCACCGGTCGGACGGTTCACGAACGCGAGCCCGCGCATGAGCCCGACCTCGCGAAACGTCCAACGTGTGTGACATCGACGCGCGGCCGACATCCTAGATGCTCCCTTCCGTGAACGGCCGGGGCCGGTCCGCTCGCTATTCTGGAGGGGGGGCGACAGTCGGGAAGGACTGACCGTGGCGGCCTTGGACGCGTTCACCACGTTGCTCGACCCTCCGATGTACGTCGTGACCGCGACGGCGGACGACGGCGAGCGGGCCGGTTGTCTCATCGGGTTCGCGTCGCAGAGTTCGATCCGCCCGGCCCGCTTCACGGTGTGGCTGTCCCGGGCCAACCGCACCTACCGGGTCGCCTGCCGGGCGTCGTACCTGACGGTCCACCTGCTGACCACCGAGCACCGGGAGACGGCGCGGCTGTTCGGCGAGGAGACCGGCGACGAGATCGACAAGTTCGCCCGCGTGGACTGGGAGCCGGGGTACGCCGGCAGTCCGGTGCTCGCCGACTCCGCCGGCTGGTTCACCGGCACGGTGGAGGCCCGCTTCGACGGTGGGGACCACGTGGGCTTCCTGCTCTCGCCGGTCGCCGAGGGCCGCCACGACGGAGCGACCGGTCCCGGCGACGCCGGGCCCCGCCTGTTCGTGCTCAGCGACGCGGACCGGTTCTCCCCCGGGCACCCCGCCTGATCCGGGTGGTCCCGTGGTGGGACCGCCGGGGGTCCGAAGTCGGATGTTTGGCGTGCCCGCGGGCGGCGAGGCGTACAGGAAGTCTGTCCGACTCGTCGACTGGGAGGAGTACATGGAGAGCGTCATCCGGCTGGCGATCGCCGTCGGCGGCTCGGCGCTGGTGGCCTTCGGTGTCTGCCGGGCGGCCGACCTGCTGGCACGGTTCGCCGACGCGCGGCATCCGGAGACCCCGCTCTGGGGGCTGCTGCGCCGCTGCCGCACGCCGTTGTACGTCGTACTGATGGCCGCCCTCCTGAGAGGGACCTATCCCGTGGCGGCGGCACGGGCGCCGCTGGCCGAGCACGCGGAGGCGATGCGCCACGTCCTGCTGTTGTGCCTGATCGGCGGCGGGGCCTGGCTGACGGTGCGGACGGTCGCGGCCGTCGTCGAGTCGACGTACGCGCGGTACGCCGGCCGTTCACGCGACGCGGCACGGCTCCGCCGGGTCCGTACGCAGGTCACGCTGATCATGCGGGTGGTGTCCGTCGCCGTCGGGGTGCTCGCCGCTGCCGCGGCCCTCGTCACCTTCCCCTCCTTCCGCACCCTCGGCACCTCCCTGCTCGCCTCGGCCGGGATCATCGGCATCGTGGCGGGCGTGGCGGCCCAGTCGACGCTGAGCAACCTGTTCGCCGGCTTCCAGATCGCCTTCGGCGACATGGTCCGCATCGGTGACACCGTCGTCGTCGACGGCGAATGGGGTGTCGTGGAGGAGGTGACCCTCACGTTCCTCACGGTCCGGACCTGGGACGAGCGTCGCGTCACCCTCCCCGTCTCCTACTTCACCTCGCGGCCGTTCGAGAACTGGTCGCGCGGCGGCGCGGAGATGACGGGGTCGGTCTTCGTCCACTGCGACCACACCACACCGGTCGCGCTCATGCGGGCGCACCTCCACGAGTTCCTCGCCACGTGCGGCACCTGGGACGGGCGGGGCTGGGACCTCGCCGTCACCGACACCTCGCCGACCGGGATCACGGTGCGGGCGATCGTGACCGCCAAGGACGCGGACGACCTGTGGACGACCCGTTGCGCCGTACGGGAGGAACTCGTGGCCTGGCTCGCGAGGGAGCATCCGGGCGCCCTCCCCAAGGTCGTCACCGCTCCCGCGGCCGACGCCCTCGACCGGCCGGGGGAAGGCTCCCGGGCCCCGCGGCAACGACGCTCGCGTCCGGCCGTCCGGAACGCCGACCGGCCGGCGGACACACCCCCGGAATGAGCGCGTGCCCGGCGGGCGGCCGAAGGGTTCTGTCAGGCCTTCTCCTGCATGGAGCGGCGCGCGGGGTTGCCCTGTTCGGCCGCCTTGGGATCCTTCTCGTCGGCCTTGGCCCGCACGCCCTGGGTGATGCGCTCGCCGATCGTCTTGTCGATGTTCGTCCAGTAGGCGAAGGCCCGCTCCAGGACGGGCTCGGAGACGCCGTTGAGGAGGTGGCCGACCACGTTGTCGACCAGGCGGTCGCGGGCCCCGTCGTCCAGTACCTCGCGCACGAGGGTGCCGGGCTGGCCCCAGTCGTCGTCGTCCGGGTGGGAGACGTAGGCCGCGCGGGTGATCTCGCCGTCCGCCGTCCAGCTGGGCGGGGACCCGTAGCGGTCGGTGTCGGCCGCCGGGCCGCCCTTGGAATTGGGTGCGTAGACCGGGTCGGTCGTCTTTCGGTAGGCCATCGCCCCGTCCTTCGAGTACGTGTGGACGTCGACGACGGGCGCGTTCACGGGAAGCTGCTGGTAGTTGGCACCGATGCGGTGGCGGTGGGCGTCCGCGTACGAGAACAGCCGGGCCAGCAGCATCCGGTCGGGGCTCGGTCCGATGCCGGGGACGAGGTTGTTCGGCTGGAAGGCGGCCTGCTCGATCTCGGCGTGGTTGTCGGTCGGGTTGCGGTCCAGCGTCATGCGGCCCACCGGGATGAGCGGGTAGTCGCCGTGCGGCCACACCTTGGTGAGGTCGAAGGGGTTGAACCGGTATCCGGCGGCCTCCTCGTACGGCATGACCTGCACGTGCAGCGTCCAGCTCGGGAAGTCGCCGTCGCGGATGTGCTCGAAGAGGTCCCGCGTGTGGTAGTCGGTGTCGACGGCGGCCATCTGGTCGGCCTCGTGCTGGGTGAAGAACTCGATGCCCTGGTCGGTCTTGAAGTGGTACTTGACCCAGAACCGTTCGCCGGACTCGTTGATCCACATGTAGGTGTGGGACGTGTAGCCGTTCATGTGGCGCCAGGTGCGCGGGATGCCCCGGTCGCCCATCAGCCAGGTCACCTGGTGCGCGGACTCGGGCGAGAGGGTCCAGAAGTCCCACTGCATGTCGTGGTCGCGCAGGTTGTTGTCGGCGCGGCGCTTCTGGGACCTGATGAAGTGCTGGAACTTCATCGGGTCCTTGACGAAGAACACCGGGGTGTTGTTGCCGACCATGTCGTAGTTGCCTTCGCTGGTGTAGAACTTCACCGCGAAGCCGCGCGGGTCGCGCCAGGTGTCCGGGCTGCCGCGCTCGCCGGCGACGGTGGAGAAGCGGATGACCAGGTCGGTACGGGTGCCGGGCTGGAACAGGGCCGCCTTGGTGTAGCGGCTGACGTCGTGCGTGACCTCGAAGCGGCCGAACGCGCCGCTGCCCTTGGCGTGCGGCTGGCGCTCGGGGATCCGTTCGCGGTTGAACTGCGCCATCTGCTCGATCAGGTAGGCGTCCTGCAGCAGGATCGGACCGCCCGGGCCCACGGTGAGCGAGTGTTCGTCGCTCTCCACCGGGGCACCGGAATCGGTCGTGGTGGCGGGTCGGCTGTCGGTCATCGGTCGTGCTGCCTTTCCTCGGCTATGGACGAGCCCGCGGGGCGCGTCCTCGCCGCCCCGCACACACGTGTCCCAGCCTCGCCCCACCCGGCCCAAGCCACCACCGGAGGCCGGGCACGCCGGGCACCGGCGGACGCCGCTCCCCGACGCGCCCGAGGCGCTGCCGTCCGGTCAGTCCCGGAGGGAGAGCTCGGCGACGATGCGGGTCCCGTCGGGCCTGGTGTGGACGGTGCAGCGCAGCGCGCAGGCCGCGACGATGTCCAGGCCGCGGCCGCCGCAGGCGAGGTCGTCGTCGTGGCGGGGGCGGCCGACGTGGGGTCGCCAGCGGCCGTTGTCCTTGACCTCGACGGCGAGGGTCGAGTGGCCGACGGAGAGGAACAGTGCCACGTCGGGGCCGCCGCTGTGACGGACCGCGTTGCCCACGAGCTCGCTCACCACGAGTCGCAGGCTGTCGTCGATCCCGGCCGGCAGGCCCCAGCGGGCCGCCACACCTCGGGCGAAGCGGCGGAGCACCGGCACGGAGGCCGCGGTCGCGGCCGTCAGGCATCCGGCGGTCCGCGGCTCGGCGCGCGTCAGGTCCGGCCACGGCGTCGGGCTGAGGCCGGGCCGGTTCTCGGCGACGGCGACCGGACTGAGGTGCGGGATGGCGTGCATCGGGTCTCCCGGGACGGCGGACGGTTCCCCCCGCTCTCCACGGTGCGGGCCCGGGGGTACGGAAACAATCCGGGTCGGGGGTTTTAGGGGTACCCAAGCCGGTACCCAACCCGGTACCGCGCGGGAAGCACCGCGCGGCGGGCCGGGGGACCGGCACCCGCTCCGCCGGCCGACCACGGGCCCGGCAGGGTCTCAGGCGTCCTCGGCGGGGTCCCCGAGCGCGGCCGCCACGGCCTTGCGGGTGGTGCGCAGCTTGCGCAGGACGCTGGCGACGTGGTTCTCGACGGTTCGCGGCGAGAGGTACAGGGTGTCGGCGATGGCCTGGTTGGTCGCGCCTTCGGCGAGGAGTTCCGCCACCTGGCGTTCGCGGGGGGAGAGCCGGTCCCCGTAGCCGCGGCGGCCCGGGGTGTCGGGCCGGGCGAGGCCGAGGTCCCGGAGCAGGTGCCGGGAGCGGGACGCGTCGGCCTGGGCGCCGAGTGCGGAGTACGCGTCGGCGGCCGTGCCCAGGAGTGCCGCCGCTTCGGCGGGCTCGCGGGCCAGGGCGAGCGCGTGGCCCTGGCGCTCGGTGGCGCGGGCGGCCTCGTAGGGGCGCCCGATGTCCAGCCATCCGCGGCGGGCGGCGTCGAAATCCTCGGCCGCGCGGGACGGCTCGGCGTCGAGGTGGAGCAGTCCGCGGGCCGTGTGGAGCTCCGCCCGCGCCGCAGGGGCGTCGCGGCCCCGCAGCCCCTGGTCGGCCTCCTCGACGAGCCGCTGGGCGGCGGGGCGGTCGGAGCTCGCGAGGGCCGCTTCGACGGCGACGGGGACGAGTCCCGTGGCCTTCGTCCAGGCCTGTGCGCGGCGGAGGACGGTGAGGGCGGGTTCGGCCGCCGCCCAGGCCTCCTGGCCGGCTCCCTGGGCGAGCCGGACGGACATGAGGCCGGCGGTGCCGCGCAGCTCGGTGCTCACGGCGATCTGGCGCGCTCCGTGCTTCGCGGCCCGGTCGAAGTGCTCCAGGGCCAGGTCGCGCTGCCCGCGCGCGAACGCCAGCGCGCCGAGGGACAGCAGGCGCTCCGCGTGGGGCACGCTGATGCCCGGATACGCGGCGATCAGGGCGTCGAAGCGGTCTTCGAGGCCGTCCCAGCGCCCGCCGAGGGTGTCCAGCCAGAGTTCGAGGACGCGCCCGTAGCACTCCACGATCACCGCACCGGCCCGGCGGCCCTGCTGCCGGCTCTCCTCGACCAGGCCGGCGGCGCGGACGTCGTGCCCGAGCGCGATGGCGGCCTCGGCGACGTTGTGGAGGGCCCGGGCGGTCTGCCAGAGCTGGGCCGGAGCGTCCGCGTCCCGTGGGAGGGCGTCGACGAGGTCCCAGAGCGCGCGGTCGCCCTGCCAGCTGAGCAGGGTCAGGTGCGTCGCCTCGTACGCGGCCTGGAGGGCCTCGTCTCCGCTGTCGTCGAGGGCCTGGCGGGCGCGGTCCATCCAGCGTGCCGTCCATGCCGGTCCGGCCCGCTCGTTGAGCGCGAGGGCGAGCATCGCCCGGCCGGCCGTCACGGGTCGCTCCGACAGGTCCTCGACCGCGAGTTCGAGTTCGCGCACCCACGACGGTGACGCGGACTCGTTCAGGAGGAGCAGTCCGAGGCCGGTGCGGATCTCCCCGCGGACGGTCCTCGGCAGGTGCGGGTCCTCCACCAGGCGCCGCAGCAGCCGGGCGGCGGAGGTGAAGTCGACGCCGTTGTACGCGATCCGCGCGAGCGCGGTGGCGGCCCGGGAGCGCCGCTCGGTGTCGAGTCCGGGCTCGTCGAGGATCCGGTGGAGCAGTGCGGCGGCCGTGCCCTGGTCCCCGACGGTGACGGCCTGCTCGGCGGCCTCCTCGGCCCGCCGCAGCCACGCGGCGCGGTCGCCCAGCGCCAGCGTGTGATGGGCGATCTGCACGAGCGGCGCGGGGGTCCGCTCCTGGAGCGCCGCCACGGCGGCCGCGTGCAGCCGGCTCCGCCTCGGCGCGGGGATGTGGCGGTACGCGACCTGCTGGGCCAGGACGTGCCGGAACGCGTACCGGTGGTCCTCCGTCTCGCGGAGCAGCGAGCTGCGCAGCACCTCGATCAGCCCGTCGGCGCCGGTCTCGGCGCCGAGACCGGCGACCGCGGCGAGCAGTGCCTCGTCCGAGGGGACGGCGAGCACGGCCGCGGCGTCGACGACGGCCGCGCCGGCCGGCGAGAGACCGGCCAGCCGCTCGGTGACGGCCTCGCGCAGGCCCTTGGGCACGTCGGTGTCCCGCAGGCTGCGGACCGCGTCCCGCTGGTCGGTCGTGCCTCCCTGCTCGGCGAGCGTGAGGAGGTCCTCCTCGGCGACCAGCGGCAGGCCCTCGCTCCGCTCGTACAGCGCGGCCGCGAGGGCGGGCGTGGCGACCGGGCCGAGCGCCGCGGAGGCCAGTTCCCCGACCTCCTCCTGTGTGAGCGGTCCGAGTCTGATCACGGCGCCGCCGGCGCCCGACGGGTGGCGGTAGGCGGCGCCGAGCACCGACGTGTCCGGGGGCAGGTCCTCGGCGCGGTAGGTGAGGACGAGGGTGAGGTCCTCCGGCAGGTCGCGGGCGAGCAGCAGGAGCAGGTCCCGGGTGGCCTCGTCGACCCAGTGCATGTCCTCGATGATCAGTACGGTCGGCCCCAGGGCGGCGAGGAGGGCCCGCACGCCGTGGACGAGCCGGAGCCGTTCGGCCTGGTCCCCTCCCTGCTCGTACGTCGCCGCGGGGAGCCGGTCCGCGAGGCCCGGCAGGAGCGGGACCAGAGCGCCGACCGGGTCGGGCAGGCCGCCGTCCGGGAGCCACGGGCCGGCCTTGGTCAGCGCGTCGGACACCGGTCCGTACGGGAAGGGCTCGCGCAACGGCTGGCAGAAGCCTGCGAGCACCGGCCTGCCCTCCGCGCGCCACAGCGCGGCGGCCTCGCCGACCAGCCTCGACTTCCCGATCCCCGCTTCGCCCTCGATCAGCACCACGGCGGGCGGCTGCCGCACCGCGGCCACGAGCAGGTCCAGCTCACGGCGGCGTCCCACGTAACGGAACGTGCCCACCGCGGTGGCAGCTCCCCGGCCGAGTGACCCCGCCACGCGCTCACCCACCTCGCCCCTCGGACGCCCCCGGCCCTTCCAGCCTAAGCGGGCGGACCCCGGCGGACGACCGGACGGCGGCGGGACGCCGTGCGGGACGCCGATCGCGGCGGGTTCCCGGTGAGCGGGAATCGCGACCTGCGTGGGGTGGGGTCTTCCTGTCAGGCTCCGATCCGCCGTGGTTCGGCCGCCCGTGCCCCGCACGTGGGGCGGGCCGGAGGGAGGACGTGACAGATCATGAGGGGCGCGCTGACGATCGCCCGGCTCGCGGACTGGGCCGCGGAGAGGTACGGGCACGAGGAGGCCCTCGTCTTCGGCGGGGACCGGTGGACGTTCGCGGAACTGGCGGACCGGGTCGACCGGGTGGCGCGGGCGGTGATCGCGCACGGGGTGCGCCCGGGGGACGCGGTCGCCGTGTGGGCGCCGAACAGCGCCCGATGGGTGGTGGCGGCGCTCGGCGCGGTGGCGGCGGGCGGGGTGCTCGTCCCGGTCAACACCCGCTACAGGGCGGCCGAGGCCGCCGACATCCTGCGCAGGTCCCGCGCCCGGCTGCTGTTCACCGAGCACGACTTCCTGGGTACCGACTACCGGGCGCTGCTCGCGGCCTCGGGCGAGGAGCTCCCGCTGCTCGAAGGGACGGTGACCCTGCACTCCGCGGAGTGGGCCCGCTTCCTCAGGGGCGCGGACCGGGTCACCGGGGAGGAGCGGCTGGCCCGGAGCGCCGCCGTGCGCCCCGCCGACACCGCCGACGTCCTCTTCACCTCGGGGACCTCCGGCCGCCCGAAGGGCGTGCCCGCGACGCACGGGCAGAACCTGCGCGTGTACGACGCCTGGGCCCGTACGGTCACCCTGCGGCGCGGCGACCGGTACCTGCTGGTCAACCCGTTCTTCCACACCTTCGGCTACAAGGCCGGGGTGCTGGCCTGCCTGCTGCACGGGGCGACGATCGTCCCGGAGCGGGTGTTCGAGGCCGGGGCCGTCCTCGGGAGGATCCAGGAGGAGCGGATCTCCGTCCTGACCGGTGCGCCGACGGTCTTCACGTCGCTCCTGCGCCATCCGGAGCGCGAGGCGTACGACCTGGGGTCGATGCGGATGGCGGTCACGGGCGCCGCGAACATCCCCACCGCGCTGATCGAGCAGATCAGGACGTCCCTCGGCGCGCGGAGCGTCAGCACCGCGTACGGGCTGACCGAGGCGACGGGCGTGGTCGCGATCTGCCCGCCGCACGAGTCCCCCGCGACGCTGGCCCGCACCTCCGGGACGGCGCTCGAGGGCACGGAGCTGCGCGTCGACGCGCCGCCCGGGGAGCCCGGGGAGATCCTCACCCGCGGCCATCACGTGATGCACGGCTATCTCGACGACCCCGGGGCCACCGCGCGGGCCGTCGACGCGGACGGCTGGCTGCGCACGGGGGACGTGGGGGTCCTGGACGAGCGCGGTTTCCTGCGGATCACCGACCGGCTGAAGGACATGTTCGTGGTCGGCGGCTTCAACGTGTACCCGGCGGAGGTGGAGCAGGTGCTGCGCGGCCACCCGGCCGTCCTGGACGTGGCCGTCGTCGGCGTGCCGGACGGGCGGCTCGGGGAGGTCGGCGAGGCGTACTGCGTACCGGCGGCCGGGGCTCCGTTCGACGCGGCGGAACTGACCGCGTACACCCGCGAGCGGCTCGCCAACTTCAAGGTCCCGCGCGCCTTCCGCTCCGTGCCCGCGCTGCCGCACAACGCGGCGGGCAAGGTCGACAAGAACGCGCTGCGGCGGCGCGCGGGACACACCACCATCCGATGAGGAGAGTTCGAGCGTGAACGACAGCATCACCGAGTCCCCCGACGTCGTCGACGTCGTGGTCGTCGGGGCGGGCGTGACGGGTCTGTACGCCGTGCACAGGCTGCGCGGTCTGGGCCACCGCGTGCGCGCCTTCGAGCGCGGTGACGACGTGGGCGGCGTCTGGTACTGGAACCGCTACCCGGGCGCCCGCTGCGATGTGGAGTCCGTGGACTACTCGTACTCCTTCGACGAGGAGCTCCAGCAGGAGTGGGACTGGAGCGAGAAGTACGCCGCCCAACCGGAGATCCGGCGCTACCTGAGCCATGTCGCCGACCGCTTCGACCTGCGCCGCAGCTACACCTTCTCGACGTCGGTGACCTCGGCGGAACTGGACGAGGAGACGCTGCGCTGGACGGTCCGCACGGACGACGGGGAGGTGGTGTCGGCCCGGTTCTGCGTGTTCGCCGTCGGCTGCCTCTCCAGCACCCACGTGCCGGACATCGCGGGGGCCGGGGAGTTCGCCGGCGCCACGTACCACACCGGTGCCTGGCCCCGGGAGGGCGTGGACTTCGCCGGGTTGCGCGTCGGCGTGATCGGCACCGGGTCCTCGGGCATCCAGGCGATCCCGCTGATCGCCGAGCAGGCGGCGCACCTCACGGTCTTCCAGCGCAGCGCCAACTTCAGCATCCCCGCGGGCAACACGCCCCTGGACGAGGAGACGCGCCGCCGGCAGAAGGCCGGCTACGCCGAGCGGCGTCGGCTGTCCCGGCTCAGCGGCGGCGGCTCGCCGCACGCGGCTCACCCCTCGGCGACGTTCGCCGTGTCCCCGGCCGAGCGGCGGGCCGCGTTCGAGGAGCGGTGGGAGCTCGGCGGCGTCCTGTACTCCAAGACGTTCCCCGACCAGCTCACCGACCGTGCGGCGAACGACGAGGCGCGCGCGTTCTGGGAGGAGAAGGTCCGCGCGCTCATCGAGGATCCGGCCGTCGCCGACCTGCTCGTGCCGACGGACCACCCGATCGGCACCAAGCGGATCGTCACCGACTCGCACTACTACGAGACGTTCAACCGGGGCGACGTGCGCCTCGTGAACCTGCGGGAGAACACGATCGAGCGGATCGACGGCAGCGGGATCGTGCTGGCCGACGGCACCCGGGTGGAACTGGACGCGATCGTGTTCGCGACCGGTTTCGACGCGATGACCGGCGCCGTCGACCGGGTGGACGTCCGAGGGCGCGGTGGCCGGCGGCTGAGGGACGTGTGGAGCGGGGGCCCCCGCACCTATCTGGGCCTGGGCGTCGACGGCTTCCCGAACCTGTTCCACCTCACCGGTGCGGGCAGCCCCTCGGTCATGGCCAACGTGGTGCTGTGCGCCGAGCAGCACGTCGACTGGCTCGCCGACTGCCTGCGCCATCTGGACGAGCACGGCCACCGGGCGATCGAGGCGAGCGGGGACGCCGTCGAGCAGTGGGTCGCGGAGTGCCGCGACCGGGCGGCGGCCACGCTGTTCCCGGCGGCGAACTCCTGGTACCTGGGCGCCAACATCCCCGGGAAGCCCCGGGTGTTCATGCCGTTCATCGGTGGCTTCGGGGTGTACGGGGAGATCATCGCGGACGTCGCGGCCTCGGGATACAAGGGGTTCGCGCTGCTGGACGGGTGACGCGGCCCGCGGGTACGAAGAGGCGCCCGCCCCCACCGGATCAGGTGGGGGCGGGGCGCACGCGTACACGTCGGTCAACGTGGGGTGAGGGCCTCGCGCAGGGCGGCGAAGGCGGCCTCCCTGGCCTCGGCCGCCGCGGGCAGGGCGCCCGCCATGGAGAGGAAGCCGTGGAACATGCCGGCGTGGTGGCGGGCCTCCACCGGAACGCCCGCCGCGGCGAGGGCGTCCGCGTACGCCAGGCCGTCGTCCCGCAGCGGGTCGAAGCCGGCGGTGACGAGCTGCGCCGGAGGGAGGCCCGACAGGTCGGCGCCGGCCAGCGGGGCCGCGTAGGGGCTGGTGCGCGCCGCCGGGTCCGGCAGGTAGCCGTCCCAGTACCACCGCAGGTGGTCGGCGGTGAGGAAGTAGCCCTGGGCGTTCTCCCGGTGCGAGGCACGCGAGCGCGTGGGGTCGAGCATCGGGTAGTAGAGCGCCTGGCAGGCGATCTCGGGGCCGCCCCGGTCGCGGGCGAGCAGGGTGAGGACGGTGGCGAGGTTGGCGCCCGCGCTGTCCCCGGCGACGGCGATCCGGCGGCCCGGGAAGGTCGCCGCCGTCCACAGCAGGGCCGTGTAGGCGTCCTCGGGAGCGGCGGGGAAGGGGTGTTCGGGGGCGCGGCGGTAGTCGACGGAGACGACGACCGCTTCCGTCGCGCGGGCGAGGGAGCGGCAGAAGGCGTCGTGGCTGTCGAGGTCGCAGAGGACGAAGCCGCCCCCGTGGCAGAACACGATCACGGGGGCGGTCTCGTGGACCCGCGGGTCGTACACGCGGACGGGCACGCCGTCGGCGTCCTCGTCCGCGACGCGGGCGACGGGCGTCGGTGGGGCGGCCGGCCGGGGGCGGGCGGCGAAGAAGGCGCGCACCTCGGCGATGTCCGTCATCTCGGTCGCCAGTGGGGGGAAGCCCGCGGTGGCCAGGTCGATGACGGCCTGGACCTCGGGGTCGGGTCGGTTCACTCGTCCGTTCCCTTCGGGGTGAGGAGCGGCATGCGGCCCGCCGACGCGCCGCCGTCGACGGCGAGTTCGGCGCCGGACAGGTACGAGGAGTCGTCGGAGGCGAGGAAGGCGACGAGGCGGGCGACCTCCTCGGGTTCCCCCACCCGTCCGAGCGGGGCGCCCGGGTGTTCCCTGGTGCCCAGGTGGGCGGTCATCGCCGTGGCGATGGCGCCCGGGTGGACGGAGTTGACCCGGATGCCGTCCGGGCCGAGTTCCAGCGCGGCCGTTCTGGTCAGGCCGCGCAGTCCCCATTTCGCGGCTCCGTACGCCCCGTGCCCCCAGATGCCCTGGAGGCCGGCCTGCGAGGAGATGTTCACGACGGACCCGCCGCCGCCCGCCTTCATCGCGGCGGCGACGGCGCGGACGCCGAGGAACGGGCCGATCAGGTTGACCCGGATGATGGCCTCCAGGCGGGCCGGGTCCTCCTCCGTGATCGGCGAGGTGGAGTAGATCGCGGCGTTGTTGACGAGGACGTCGAGCCGGCCGAAGGCGTCCAGGGCGGTGGCCACGGCGGCGGCCCATGACCGCTCGTCGGTCACGTCGTGGCGTACGAAGCGGGCGGCGGCGCCGAGGGAGGCGGCCGTCGCCGCGCCCTCCGTCTCCAGGACGTCGGTGAGGACGACCTTCGCCCCGAGGGCCGCGAAGAGACGGGCCTCGGCCTCCCCCACGCCGCGGGCCGCGCCGGTGACGAGCGCGACCTTTCCTGTCAGGTCGACGGGCATCAGCGGTTCTCCTCGGTCGGTCGGAGGGGCGGTCGGAGGGGCGGTCGTAGGGGTGGTCGGAGGGGTGGTCGGAGGGTCTGTCGTAGGGGCGGTCCGGTCGTCCAGCCGCCGTCGACGGCCAGTTCGGCGCCGGTGACGTACGCGGCGGCGTCCGAGAGCAGGAAGGCGACCGCGTGCGCGACCTCCTGCGGCTCACCGACCCGTCCCATCGGGGCGTCCGGATACCTCCCCTCGCCGCGCTCGATGCCCACGTGCGCGGTCATGGGCGTGTGGATCATGCCCGGGTGTACGGAGTTGACGCGGATGCGGTCGCCCGCGAGCTCCACGGCGCCGAGCTTGGTGAGCCCGCGCACGCCCCACTTGGCCGCCCCGTAGCCGGCGGTCCCGGCCAGGCCCGTCAGGCCCGCCGCGGAGGAGATGTTGACGATGGAGCCGCCGCCGTTCGCCCGCATCCCCGGGATCACGGCCCGCATGCCGAGGAACACACCGGTGAGGTCGACGTCGAGGACGCGGCGGAACGCCTCCGCCGACTGCTCCTCCAGGTGCTGGGAACCGCCGGAGATTCCCGCGTTGTCGACCAGTCCGTCCACCCGGCCGAAGGCGGCGACGGCGAAGTCGACGACCTCGCGCCAGTCGTCCTCGGAGGTGACGTCGTGGCGGGCGAAGAGGGCATCGCCGCCGAGCTCCTCGGCCGCCGCCCGGCCCTCCTCCTCCCGTACGTCGGTGAGGACGACCCGGGCGCCGGACGCGACGGCCACCCGGCCGACCTCCGCGCCTATCCCCCGCGCCCCACCGGTGATGATCACCGTCCTGCCTCGCAGATCCGTCATCGGGCTCGTCACCGCGCCCCGGCGGAGCGCGTACGGGCGATGTGGCCGGCCGCGAGCCAGCCGAAGGTCATGGCGGGGCCGATGGTCGCGCCGGGTCCCGGGTAGGTCTCCCCCATGACGGCGGACGAGACGTTGCCACAGGCGTACAGACCGTCGATGGGGGTGCCGTCCTCGCGCAGCACGCGGGCGGTGGCGTCGGTGACCAGGCCGCCCTTGGTGCCGATGTCGCCCGGGTGGACGGGGATCGCGTAGTACGGGCCCTTGTCCAGGGGCGCCAGGTTGGGGTTGGGCAGCGTCGGGTCGCCGTAGTAGCGGTCGTAGACGCTGTCGCCGCGGTGGAAGTCCTCGTCGCGGCCGGTGCGGGCGAAGCCGTTGAAGCGGTCGACGGTGGCGCGCAGGCGCTCCGGGGCGATGCCGATCCCCGCGGCCAGTTCCTCGACGGTCGCGGCCTTCTTGACGAAGCCGCTCTCCAGCCACGGCCTGGGGAACGCCTGGCCCGGGAAGAGGCCCATGAAGACGTAGCGGGCCTTGGAGGTGGAGTCGAGGATCAGCCAGGACGGCACGGTGGTCGCCTCGGGCCCGTCGTGGGCGTACATCGCGTCGACGAACTCGTGGTACGGGGCCGCCTCGTTGGCGTAGCGCTTCCCCGCCGAGTCGACGATCACCATGCCGGGGATGCCGCGGTCGGCGACGAGGAAGAACGGCTTCCCGTCGGGTGGCACCACCGACGGCGCTCCCCAGACCCGGTCCATCAGGTCGGTGGCGGCGCCGAGGGCCGTGGCGGGTTCCAGGGCGTCACCGGTCTGGCCGTCGGCCGCGGAGCTCCACTCGCTGGAGGTGGGTGTCGGCAGGTGCTTCTCGCGCAGCCGCTGGTCGTGGGAGAAGCCTCCGGAGGCGAGGACGACGCCGCCCCGGGCCCGGACGGTGAGCTCGCGCCCGTCCCTGGTGATGCGGACGCCGGTGACCCGGCCGTCCTCCTCGACCAGTCCGGTCAGCGGCGCGGAGAGCCACAGGTCGGCGCCGAGGGTGTCGAGGGAGTGCCGCATGCGGGCGACCAGCGCCTCGCCGAGCGACAGCATCTCCCGGCCGGAGAGCCGGGCCTTGACCGCTTGGGCGCCGACCTTGAGGGCGGTGCGGCGGCCGGACCAGGTGCGGCCCACCATGTTCAGCTGCCGGAAGTCCTTGGAGGTGATGGTGAGGCCGTAGGTGGGCAGTCCGGCGCGGCGCATGGCGGCGCGCTGCTCGGGGCCGAGCTTCCTGAAGTCGAAGACCTGAGGTTCGATGGAGCGGCCCTGCGGGTAGCCGCCGAGCCGCTCGGGGTAGTAGTCGGAGTAGCCGGGGGTGTACACGAACCTCACGTCCGTGCGGTCGTGGAACTCCTTCACCATCCGCGGTCCGTGGGCGACGTAGGCGTCCTTGCGCTCGGCGGGGACCCGGTCGCCGACCGTGGCGTCGAGGTAGGCGCGGGCCTTCTCGGGGGTGTCGCCGAGCCCGGCGGCGTCCAGGTGGAAGTTGTCCGGCACCCAGATCGCCCCGCCGGACAGGGCGGTCGAGCCGCCGTAGACGTCGGTCTTCTCCAGCACCAGGGCGGTCAGTCCGCGCAGCCGGGCCGTGAGGGCCGCGGCCATGCCGGCGGCGCCGGAGCCGACGACCACCACGTCGTACGTGTGGTCCCACTGGTCGTTCATCGGGTTCTCCCTGGTCTCGTCGGGCAGGCCTTGGGTGGTCGACGGCCGGGGCGGGCCGTCCCCCGCCCCGGCCGCCGGGTCATCGGGCGGTGATCCGCGCGTCGGTGAGGACCGGCGCGTCCTCGCGGTCGGCGGCCGTGGCCGTCAGCCGGAAGCCGTCGGGGGTCTCCCAGACGCGGAGCCGCAGGGTCTCGCCGGGGAAGAAGACCCCTGCGAAGCGGGTGCGGCAGGCGGCGACCGCGTCGGCGTCGCCGTCGAGCAGGCGGTCCGTGACCGCCTTGACCGCCATCCCGAAGGTGCAGAGCCCGTGCAGGACGGGACGGTCGTGGCCGGCGCGGCGGGCGGTGGCGGGGTCGGCGTGCAGCGGGTTCCGGTCGCCGGTGAGCCGGTAGAGCAGGGCCTGTTGCCGGAGCGTCGGGATCTCGGTCACCAGATCGGGTGCGCGGTCGGGCTCGGGGAGGCGCCCGGAGGGGCCGCGATCGCCGCCGAAGCCGCCCGCGCCGTGGACGAAGACCTGGTTGCGCTGGGTGATCAGGGGTTCGCCGTCCTCGCCGACGAGGGTGGACTCCTGGACGATGACGGCGGCCTTGCCCTTGTCGTACACGGCCGCGGCCCGGGTGGTGGCGGTCGCCCGGGCCGCGATGGGCAGGGGGCGGTGCGCGGTGATCTCCTGGCCGCCGTGCAGCACGTCCGCCAGGTCGATGTCGACGCCCGGCAGGTCGAAGACCTGGAAGCCGACGCCGCCGGTGCCGCCCGCGACGACTCCGAAGGTGGGCAGGACCCGGAGGCCCCGTTCGTGTCCCTCGTAGGTGTAGCGCAGCTCGCGCGGGTCGGTCTCGGGGACGCCGGCGCCGAGCGCCAGGTGGTAGAGCAGTACGTCGTGCTCGTCCCACCGGACGTCGGTGAGCACCGGCGGGGCGGAGGTCGCCTTCTCGGCGTCGATGGGCATCAGAACGCGCCCACGGCGTAGCGGCTGCGGAAGAACAGCAGCGGGCGGCCGTCCTCGCCGGCGTCGAGCGCCACCACCTGCGCGGTGACCAGGTGGTGGTCCCCGGCCTCGTACACGGCGTCCAGCTCGCATTCCACGTGGGCGAGGGCTCCGTCGACGCGTACGGTGCCGTGTTCCCCGACGCTCCAGGGAACCCCGGCGAACTTGCCGGGGCCGCTGCGGCCGAGCGCGGCGCAGGTGTCCCGCTGGTCCTCGGCGAGGATGTTGACGCAGAAGCGGCCGGCCCGCTCGATCCTCGGCCAGCTGGTGGAGCTCTTGCCGACGGCCAGCATGACCAGCGGCGGGTCGAGGGAGAGCGAGGCGAAGGACTGGCAGGCGAACCCGACGGGCTCCATGGCGTCGGCGTCGAGTGTCGCGACCACCGTGATGCCGCTGGCGAAGCGGCCGAGCACGTCCCTGAACTCGGAGGGTGCGATCAGCCGTTCCACTGGTGGCCCCAGAAGCTGTCGGCGGTGATCTCCTTCGCGACCCAGGTGGCGGGGTCGACGACGAGGCCGTCCCAGCCGTACTCGACCTGGAAGCCGCCGGGGGCCTGGGCGTAGAAGGACACCATGCGGTCGTTGGTGTGGCGGCCGAGGCTGGAGGCGATGGGGATGCCGGCGGCGTGCATGCGGTCGAGGCCGCGGCCGACGTCGTCGAGGGTCTCCAGCTCGACCATGAAGTGCACGATGCCGGGGGGCAGCGCGCCGGGGTAGAGGCCGAGGCTGTGGTGGCGGCGGTTGGGGCTGAGGAAGTGCATCCAGTGGAAGTCCCGCTGCTCGGTGGCGGTCGGGACGGCCTGCGGGGGCAGCTTCATCGAGTCGCGCAGCTGGAAGCCGAGGAGGTTCTCGTAGAAGTCGAGCGCGGCCTCGATGTCCGGGACGGGGAGCACGACGTGGCCGAGGCCCAGGTCTCCGGTGACGAAGCGGTTGCCGTACGGGGTGCCGAGCGCGCTGTGGTCCTGTGCCTGGCCCCAGTAGATCTCCAGCGGGTTGCCGCCGGGGTCCGTGACGTGGATCAGGCCCTGGACGCGGCGCTCGGTGAGTTCGGCGGGGTCGGCGGCCTTGACGGCGACGCCGGCCGCCTCAAGTTCCCCGGCGGCGCGGGCGAGTGCTGCGGCGTTCGCCACCTCCCAGCCGGCCGCGAGGAGCCGGTCGCTCTCGCCGGCCTGGATGACGATGCGGTGGGCGCGGTCGTCCAGGCGGAGGCAGAGGGTGTCCTCGGTGGTGCCGGATGCCTCCACCATGCCGAGGACGTCGAGGGCGTAGTGGCGCCACTCGTCCAGGGTGGTGGTCTCCAGGCGGAGGTAGCCGAGAGCGCGGATGTCCATGGTGTGCACCCCTTCTGTGGAGGGTTCAGTGGGAGAAGAAGTCGACGGCGAGACGGTTGAACTCGTCGGCCCGCTCGGTCTGGGCCCAGTGGCCGCAGTGCGGGAAGACGTGGAGGCGGGCGTCGGGGATGGTCTTGAGGGCGACCAGCGCGCCGTCGAGCGGGTTGACGCGGTCCTCGCGGCCCCAGGTGAGGAGCACCGGCTGGGTGATCCGGTGGGCCTCGCGCCAGAGCATCGCGTCCTCGGCCCAGGCGGGGTCGGCGAACGAGGCCCCCATCCGGGCGCTGCCGAGCCGGGTGTCCGGGTCGGTGGCCGACGCCCAGCGTTCCTCGACGAGTTCGTCGGTGACGACGGACTGGTCGTACGCCATGACGCTGAGGAAGCCGCGCAGTTGCTCCCGGGTGGGCTCGGGTGCGGTGTTGAATTCGAGGAGCCGCTTGATGCCCTCGGTCGGGTCGGGGGCGAAGAGGTTCACGGAGATTCCGCCGGGGCCCATGAGGAGGAGCTTCCCGACCTTGCCGGGGTGGTTCAGGGCCATGCGGACCGCGGTGCCGCCGCCGAGCGAGTTGCCGATGAAGTGGGCCTGGGTGATGCCCAGTTCGTCCATGAGGGCGGCGACGGCGTCCGCGCTGAAGCTGAAGTAGTCCTTGTCGAGCTCCGGTTTGTCCGAGCGGCCGAAGCACGGCTGGTCGACGAGGAGCGTGCGGAAGCGCTCGGCGAGGACGGGGAGGTTGCGGCCGAAGTTGCTCCAGGCGGAGGCGCCGGGGCCGCCGCCGTGGAGCATGATCACGACGGGGGCTCCGGCCGTCCGGCCGGCGGGGGCGGCCTCGTGGTAGTGGAGGGTGAGACCGGCCGCCTTGGCGGTGCGGGAGGTCGACTCGTAGGTGAGCTCTGCCATCGTCGGCGCCTCTCAGGCCATGGTGTCTTGGATGTCGATGCCGAGCGCGCTCTGCCCGTACATGACGAGGGCCCGCTCCGGGTCGTTGGCGGCGTGTCCGCGGCCGGTGTGGGCGTCGCGCCAGGCGCGCTGGACGGGGCCGGGGCCGGTGCGCATGGCGTTTCCGCCGGAGTTCTCCATCAGCAGGTCGACCGCGGCGACGGCGCGTTCGGTGGCCAGCACCTGGTCGCGGCGGGTGCGGGTGCGCAGCTCCATCGGGATCTCCTCGCCGCGCTCGGCGAGGGCGTACATCTCGCCCATGTTCCGCGTCAGTTGCAGCCAGCTCGCGTCGATGTCACTGGCGGCGCGGGCGATGCGGACCTGCGCGAACGGGTCCTCGGCCACCTTCTGCCCGTACGAGACGCGGATGCGCTGCCGGGTGGCCTCGGTGTAGGCGTCGAAGGCGCCCTCGGCGATGCCGACGATCGGGGTGGAGATGGTGGTGGTGAACACCCCGGCGTAGGGAAGCCGGTACAGCGGCTCCGCGTTGATCTCGTGGCCGGGCACCTTCAGGGCGGTGACCGGGCCGAAGCTCAGGGCGCGGTGGTCGGGGACGTGGACGTCCTCGACGAGGACGTCGTTGCTGCCGGTGCCGCGCAGGCCGACGGTGTCCCAGACGTCGTCGATCCGGTAGTCGGAGCGGGGGATCAGGAAGGTGCGCATGTCGACGGGGTTGCCCTCGCCGTCGGTGACGAGGCAGCCGAGGAGTGCCCAGCGGGCGTGGTCGCAGCCGGAGGAGAAGTGCCACCGGCCGGAGAGCCGGAAACCTCCGTCGACGGCCGTGGCCTTGCCGGTGGGGGCGTACGAGGAGGCGATGCGGGTCTTGGGGTCCTGCCCCCACACCTCCTGCTGGGCGCGGGGGTCGAACAGGGCGACGTGCCAGGGGTGGACGCCGACCACGGAGGCGACCCAGCCCGTCGAGCCGCAGGCCTTGGCGATCTCCTTGACCGCCGCGTAGAAGACCACCGGGTCGGCCGCGCGGCCGCCGAAGGCCTTGGGCTGGAGGAGCTGGAAGAAGCCGGTGTCCTCGAGTTCCTTGACGGAGGTGTCGGGCACCCGGCGCAGCGTCTCGGCCTCGGCCGCGCGATCGCGCAGCGCGGGGGCGAGGTCACGGATCGCTGCCAGGACGTCATCGGCCATGGGGCATCCCCTTTCGGGTCGTGGTGGGGGAATGCCAGGACCGTACGGCGTGCCGTACGACGACGAAATGCGCTGCTCCCACTCAGCGGGAACCCGCCGCCGGGGAGGCTCCACCGGGACGGAACGGGGGTCGCTCCGCAGGTGGTTCGGACGGAGGGCGCACCGTCGGCGGTGCGGACGTGAGGACGATCCACCGGCGATCCGGACGGCGCGCGCTCCGGCACGCGCTCCAGCGGGCGCTCCGGCGGTCGTGCGGGCGGTGGCGCTCCGGCGGCGATGCGGAAGGGGCTTCGTCCGCCGGTTCAGAGCATGGGGTCGTGGACGTCCATGCCGAGGGCGTCCTGGGCGTAGAGGAGCAGCGCCCGTTCCACGTCGTTGGCCGCCTGACCGCGGCCGGTGTGCAGGTCGCGCCAGGCCCGTTGCAGGACGTCGTCGGCGACGCGCAGGGGTCCGCGGCCCGCGTCCGCCATGAGCAGGTCGACGGCGGTGAGGGCCCGTTCGGTGGCGAGCGCCTGGTCGCGTCGGGTGCGGGCACGGAGCTCCGCGGGGATCTCCGCGCCGCTGCGCGCGACCGCGTACAGCTCGGTCGTGTTGCGGCCGAGCTGGAGGCGGGCGGCGTCGATCTCGCCGGCGGCGCGGGCGAGGCGCACCTGGGCGAGCGGGTCCTCGGCGGCCGGCCCGCCCCGGGAGGAGCGGACACTCCGGCGTGCCGCCGCGAGGTGGTCCTCGTAGGCGCCTTCGGCGATGCCGACCATCGCGGTCGAGACGGCGGTGGTGAAGACGGAGGCGTACGGCAGCCGGTAGAGCGGCTCGTGGTTGACCTCGTGGCCGGGGCACCGCAGTGCGGTGACCGGGCCGTAGCCGAGCGTCCGGTGGGCGGGGACGAAGGCGTCCTCGACGAGGATGTCGTTGCTGCCGCTGCCGCGCAGGCCGACGGTGTCCCAGACGTCGTCGATCCGGTAGTCGGCGCGGGGCAGCAGGAAGGTCCGCATGTCGACCGGCCGGCCTTCCCGGTCGGTGACGAGGCCGCCGAGGAGTGCCCAGCGGGCGTGGTCGCAGCCGGCGGAGAAGTGCCACCGGCCGGAGAGCCGGAAGCCTCCGTCGACGGAGGTGACCTCCCCGGTGGGGGCGTGGGAGGAGCAGATCAGGGTGGGCCCTTCGGCGCCCCAGACCTCCTCCTGGGCCCGCGGGTCGAGCTGGGCCACGTACCAGGGGTGGACGCCGAGGACCGACGCCGCCCAGCCGGTCGAACCGCACGCCTTGGCGATCTCGTGCACCGCGGCGTAGAAGACGGCAGGGTCGGCGGCGAGGCCGCCGTACGCGAGGGGGCGGAACAGCCGGAAGAAGCCGGCGTCCTCCAGCTCCGCGACGGAGGCGTCGGGCACCCGGCGCAGCGTCTCCGCCTCGGCCGCCCGCTCGCGCAGGACGGGGGCGAGGGCGCGGACCGCCGTGAGGACGTCCTCGTCACGCATGTGCGCCCCCTCTCGGCATCGGGCCTCGTCGTGCCGTGACGACAGGAAACCTACGCGTTACTGTTCCGAGACGGAACTCCCTCTTCCCAGCGTCCGTCATCCTCTGGCAATCTCCACGCAATACCGGAGATTACGGACCCGTCCAGGGGCCGTTCGGCCGTGCTGTCCGTGTGGGAGGTGCCGATGACGACCGGTGCTGTCGAGGCCGTCGAGGCCGGGCCGCCGCTGTCCCTGCTGGAGAAGGCCGCGAAGGTGCTGAGCGCCTTCGAGAGCGCGGGGCCCCGGCTCACCCTCACCGAGGTCGTGCAGCGCTCGGGCATCCGCCGGTCCTCCGCGCACCGCATCCTCGATCAACTGGTGCAGCTGCGCTGGCTGGAGCGCGAGGGGCGCGACTACCGGCTGGGCATGGGCATGCTGGAACTCGGCGCCATGGCCTCGCACCACAACCGGCTCCGCCGGGCGGCGCTGCCGCATCTGCACGCGCTGCACGAGTCCACCGGCCATCTCGTGCACCTCACGGTGCTCGACGGCTCCGAGGTGGTCTATCTGGAGCGGATCGGCGGGTCGGACGACTCCGTCGTGCCCTCGCGCACGGGCGGGCGGCAGCCGGCGTACTGCACGGCCTCGGGCAAGGCGATCCTCGCCTTCGGCGACGCGGCGCCGGTGGAACAGGTGATCCGGAACGGACTGCGGCCGCGCACCCCGCGCACGATCACGCGCCCCGAGTCCTTCCGCCGTGAGCTGGCGATGACGCGGGAGCGCGGTGTGGCCTTCGACCACGAGGAGGGGTACCGCGGAGTCTTCTGCGTGGCCGCTCCGCTGCGCGGTGCGGGCCGTGCCATCGCCGCGATCTCGGTGAGCGGCCACGGCGTCCACCGGGAGATGGAACGGCTCGCCCCGGCCGTACGCGGCTGCGCACGGTCGGTGTGGCAGTCGATGTTCGGGCCGGGGCGGCAGTCGGAGAAGCGGGCCCAGCCGGTCGGTGCGGCGTCCGCCGCGGGGCTTCCGCAGCCCTCGATGGACGACATGATGACCTGGTTGCGCTTCAGCGACTGGATGTGAGGCGCTCCCGCAGGGCGGCGGGTCCGGAGCCCTGGAGGGTGATACGGCCACCGCTCGCGGTGGCCGTGCGTGTCGGGGGCGGCGGCCCGGTCGGGGCCGCCGCCCCGTGCGCCGTCACCAGGTGGTGTCGCCGCGGAGTACCGCGTCGGCGCCGCCGTCGGCGAAGACGACCTGGCCGGTGACGAGGGCGTTCTCGCGCGAGGCCAGCCACGCGATCAGCGGAGCGATCTGCTCGGGGCGGGCGTGGCCGTGCAGGGGCATCGGCACGCTCCGCTCGACGAGGACCCGCATCTCCGGGTCGTCGAGCAGCGGCCGCGTCAGGGGGGTGACGACCACTCCGGGGGCCACGGCGTTGAGCGGGACGCCCGCACCGGCCCAGTCGTCGGTGACGGCCGCGCGACGGACCCAGCGGGATATCGCCGCCTTGGACGAGGAGTAGACGAGGTGCCCCTCGCCGCGGTCGACGGCAGCCCGCGCGGCGGCCACCGCCGCCGTCTCGTCCCCGGCGAGCGCGGCGGCCACGATCGCGGGGTCGGTCGGGTGCACGGAGTCGACGGATCCGACGACCACGGCCCGGGGATCGGAGCCCGCCGCGAGCAGCGGGCGCAGACCGTCGAGCGTGGCCACGGCACCGAAGTGGTTGACCTCGACCGTGAGGGCGTCGAAGTGGGCGACGCCGGCGCAGGCGACGACGACGTCGAGCCGGCCGCCGGTCAGGTCGCGGGCCCGGGCGACGAGTTCGGCCCGGCCTTCGGCGGTGGACAGGTCGGCCCGGATGTCGCCGTCGGCGAGGTCCGCGGCGATGACGGTGTCGCCCCGCCGCCGCAGGAGGGCGGCGGTGGCGTGGCCGATGCCGGAGCTCGCTCCGGTGACCAGGCAGGTTCGTGACACGGCGGTCTCCTCGTCAGGAGTAGGTGATCTGGACCAGGTCGGTGAGGGGCAGGGCCTGGCAGGCCAGGACGTACCCCTCGGCGATGTCCTGGTCGTCGAGGGCGTCGTTGCGAAGCATCTTGACCTCGCCCGCCACGACGCGGCAGGTGCAGGCGCTGCAGGCGCCCTCGCGGCAGGAGTACGGGGCGTCCACGCCCGCGGCCAGGAGCACGTCGAGCAGGGGTGCCGCCGCCGGCCAGGCGACCGTGTGGGTCCGGCCGTCGAGCTCGACCTCGGCGGTGCCGCCACCGGTCGCGGCGGTGTCCCCGGGGACGTCCGGCGCGTCGAAGACGTCCGCGCCGAGGGAGAAGAACCGTTCCCGGTGGATCCGGTCGCCGGGCGCGCCCAGCGTGCGCAGGGCCTGTTCGACGGCGTCCATGAGCGGCTGCGGGCCGCACACGAAGGCCTCGCGGTCGGCGTACGGCGCGAGGGCGGCGGCCAGCCGGTCCACGGAGGGCAGTCCCTGGAGCGACTCCAGCCAGTGGACCACGAGCAGCCGGTGCGGGTGGTCCTGGGTGAGCGCCCGCAGTTCGTCACGGAAGACGACCGAGGACTCGTCGCGGTTGGCGTACAGCAGCACCACCCTGCCCCGTCCCGCGGCCAGGGCCGACTTGGCGATCGACAGGACCGGGGTGATGCCGCTCCCTCCGGCGACGAGCAGCAGGTCGCCGTCGAGGGAGTCCGGGGTGAAGGTGCCCGCCGGGGGCAGCGCCTCCAGCTCGTCCCCCGCCGTCAGCCGGTCGCAGACCCAGTTGGAGCCGTATCCGCCGGCGACCCGTTTGACGGTGATCTTCAGGGGCTCGCCGGTGTGGGGCGAGCTGGCCAGGGAGTAGCAGCGGGCGGCGTGGCCGCCGTCCGCGCCGGGCAGTCTCAGGGTGAGGAACTGACCCGGCCGGTACGTGAAGCGGTGGGCGCTCTCCGGTGGCGCCTGGAGCACCAGGGAGTGCGCGTCGGCCGTCTCGGCGATGACCTCGACGACGCGCAGCCGGTGGGTGCCAAGGGCCGTCGCGGGTTCAGGCATCGTGGGCCTCCGTGGTTGCAGTGCCCGCCGTGCCGGAATCCGGGGTGCCGACCGTCAGGGTGCCGTCCGCGACCGCGCGGTCGATGCTCGACCGCAGCGACCGGCAGGTCCGTATCCGGGCGCTGGTGCCGCCGTGGGCCACCCGGTCGCGGAACTCCGCGCAGACGAGGGCCGCGTCCGCGGTCCACTGCACGGAGGTGTGGGCGATGCCGAACTTCTCGCAGAGGACCTGGTTGCCGCAGGCCGCGCACTCCACCGGTCGCATGTCAGGCTCCGCTTTCCGTCTCCGCCGCGCGGCGCGCGAGGTTCTCCTCGACCTCGGCGCGCCAGGCCGTGTTGGCGCGCCGGGTGTCGATCTCGAACTCGAAGCGGCGGGTCATCTCGTCCTTGACGTCGGCGACGTCGACGTAGAACTGCTCGTACCAGCGCCGCAGTTGGTAGACGGGTCCGTCCTCCTCGGTGAGCAGGGGGTTGTCGATGCGGGTCTTGTTCCGCCAGATCTCGACGTCCTGCTCGAAGCCGACGGTGGCCCCTTCGGCGGTGAGCCGTGCGGCCTCGGCGGCCTGCTCGTCCGTCATCCCGGGCAGTCGCCGGACGATCGCCCCGTACTGGAGCAGGAAGCCGTTCTCGTCGATCGGGTAGTGGCAGTTGATGAGGACGATCTCCATCTCCGCGCCGCCGCCGACGTCGCTGTAGAGGTGGTCGATCATGTAGGAGGGGCCGAAGTAGGAGGCGTCGGAGCGCAGCCGGCCGGAGCTGAGGGTGCCCAGTTCCATGTCACCGCGGGGGCTGCTCTCCATGTACTGGGTGGCGACGTGGCCGTCGAAGACGTTCTTGAAGTACTCCGGGAAGGCGTAGTGGACGTAGTAGAAGTGCGCCATGTCCACGACGTTGTCCACGATCTCGCGGCAGTTGGCGCCCTCGACCCGGAGGGTCTTCCAGGTCCAGTCGCTCCACTGGTCGGCGTCCGGGCCGTGGACGCCCGCGATCTCGGGGACGGTGACCTCCGGGGGCGGCGGGTTGCCCTCGGGGTCGTTCCAGACGAAGAGCTGCCTGTTGCGCTCCAGGGAGGTCCAGGCGCGGGTCCTGGCGCGCGGCGGGACCCGGCGGGCGTACGGGATGCCGGCGCAGCGGCCGTCGCCCGACCAGCGCCAGTCGTGGAAGGGGCAGGCGACGGCGTCGCCCTTGACGCTGCCCTGGGCGAGGTTGCCGCCCATGTGCGGGCAGTAGGCGTTCAGGACGTGGAGCCGTCCGTCGTCCTGTCCCTGGAAGACCACCAGCTTGGTGCCGAAGGCCTCGATCTCGTGCGGCTTTCCGTCCTTGAATCCCTCGGCGAGTCCGAGGCAGTGCCAGCCCCGGGCGAAGCGCGCCGGCGGCCTGCCCGCCTCGATGACCCGGACCTCGTCGTTGAGAGCAGTCATCTCGTCCCTCCTGGTGTCGTGTCGGTTCAGTTCTGCGCGGCGAGTTCGACGGCGATGTCGATGAGCTGGTCCTCCTGGCCGCCGACCAGGCGGCGTTCGCCCGCGCGCAGGAGGATCTCGGCGCCGGAGACGCCGTAGCGCTCGGCCTGCCGGTAGGCGTGCTTGAGGAAGCTGGAGTAGACGCCGGCGTGGCCCATCAGGAGGGCGAGCCGGTCGAGCCGGCACTCCTCGTCCATGACGGGGCGGACCACGTCCTCGGCCGCGTCGATGATCTTCAGTACGTCGACGCCGGTACGGATGCCCATCTTGGCGCAGACGGCGACGAGTGCCTCGACGGCGGTGTTGCCCGCGCCGGCGCCCAGCCGACGCGTGGAGCCGTCGATCTGCAGCGCCCCGGCCTTGATCGCGGCGATGGAGTTCCCGGTGCCCAGGGCCAGGTTCTCGTGTCCGTGGAAGCCGACCTGGGCGTCGTCGCCGAGTTCGGCGACCAGCGCCTCCACCCGGGTGGTGACGTCGTCCATGACCATGGCGCCGGCCGAGTCGACCACGTACACGCACTGGCAGCCCGCGTCGGCCATGACGCGGCCCTGCCGCGCCAGGTCCTCCGGGGTCGTGGAGTGGGCCATCATCAGGAAGCCGACGGTCTCCAAACCCATCTCCCGGGCGAGTCCGAAGTGCTGGACCGCGATGTCGGCCTCGGTGCAGTGGGTGGCGATGCGGCAGATGCTCGCGCCGTTGCCGTGGGCGGCGCGGATGTCGTCCTTGACGCCGAGGCCGGGAAGCATCAGGAAGGCGATCCGCGCCCGCCGCGCGGTCTCCACGGCGGCCCTGATCAGCTCCTGTTCGGGCGTTGCGGAGAAGCCGTAGTTGAACGAGGATCCGCCGAGCCCGTCGCCGTGCGTCACCTCGATCACAGGGACGCCGGCGTCGTCGAGGGCCGCGACGACGGACCGGACGTCGTCGGCGGTGAACCGGTGCCGCTTGGCGTGCGAGCCGTCGCGCAGCGAGGAGTCGGTGATCCGGATGTCCAGGGTGTCCGAGTAGGGCATGTGGTGTGCTCCTTTACGCGCCCGGGGCGAGGAGCGCCTTGGCGAACTCCTCGCCGACCTTGGTGGCGGCGGCGGTCATGATGTCGAGGTTTCCGGCGTAGGGCGGCAGGTAGTCGCCCGCTCCCTCCACCTCCAGGAAGATCGCGACGCGTGCCGTCCCGCCGTTCTCGGGGCTCGGGTCGTCGAACTGCGGCTCGGCGCGCAGCCGGTAGCCGGGCACGTACGCGGCGACCTGGTCCGCGACCTCCTTGACGGAGAGGGCGATGGCGGCCCGGTCGGCGTCCTCGGGGATCGCGCAGAACACGGTGTCCCGCATGATGACGGGCGGCTCGGCCGGGTTCAGGATGATGATGGCCTTGCCGCGCGCCGCGCCGCCGATGGTCTCGATGCCGCGCGAGGTGGTGCGGGTGAACTCGTCGATGTTCGCGCGGGTTCCGGGTCCGGCCGACACGGACGCCACCGAGGCGACGATCTCGGCGTACGCCACGGGGACGACCCGTGAGACCGCGTGCACCATGGGGATGGTGGCCTGCCCGCCACAGGTGATCATGTTGACGTTGGGCCGGTCGAGGTGTTCGCGGAGATTCGCGGGCGGCACGACGGCGGGGCCCACGGCCGCCGGCGTCAGGTCGACCGCCTTGATGCCGAGTTCCGCGTAGCGCGGGGCGTTGGCCCGGTGGACGTAGGCACTGGTGGCCTCGAAGACGATGTCGGGCTTCTCGTCCTGGGCGAGCAGCCAGTCGACGCCTTCGTGACTGGTCTCCAGGCCCACCCGCGCGGCCCGGGCGAGACCCTCGCTGCCGCGGTCGACGCCGATCATCCAGCGGGGCTCGACGTGCTCGGACCTGAGCAGCTTGTACAGCAGGTCGGTGCCGATGTTGCCGGATCCGACGATGGCGGCGGTCGCCTTTGTCTTGATGGTCATGATTACCTCAGATGAACGAGAGGGAGACGGAGCCGAGCCCCGAGAACCCGGCGGTGAAAGTCGCCCCGGCCGCCACGTCGACGGCCCGCGTGCACGAACCGGGCAGCACCACATGCCCCTTCCTCAGGGGCACGCCGAAACGCGCGACGGTACGGGCGAGCCAGGCGACGGACACGGCCGGATCGCCGAGCACGGCGTCGCTGCGCCCCTCGGCGAGCAGCTCGCCGCCGCTCGTCAGCCGGGCGTCGATCGCCTTCAGGTCGAGCTCGCGGGGGTCCCGGCCCTCCCCGATGACGTATCCGGCGGAGGAGGCGTTGTCCGCGATGGTGTCGGCGATGGTGATGCGCCAGTCGCGGATCCTGCTGTCGATCAGTTCCAGCGCGGGCACGACGCGCTCGGTGGCCGCGAGGACGTCCGCCGGGGTGCAGCCCTCGCCCGGCAGGTCGTCGCCGAGGACGAAGCCGACCTCGACCTCGACGCGCGGTCGGCAGTAGCGGGCGGCGGTGACGGGGACGCCGGACCGCAGCTCCATGTCGTGGAGCAGATGGCCGTAGTCCGGTTCGTCGACGCCCATCATCCGCTGCATGACCGGGGAGGACAGGCCGACCTTGTGGCCGCGCACCTCCGCGCCGGCCGCGAGGCGGTGCCGGATGTTGACGAGCTGGATCTCGTACGCGTCCTCGGTGTCGATGCCGGGGAACGCCTCGGTCAGCGGGGCGATCGGCGTGACGCCGTGTTGGGCGGAGCGGAGCAGCTCGGCCGCCTCGAGTCTCTGGCGGTCCGTGAGCATGGCGGGTCCCTCCTACGGGCGGTTGGGGCTGTCCGGCGAGGCTAGGCCGGTGCCGCCGCGCCCTGGGAGCGCCCGTTCCCGGTGAGCGGGAAAGGCCGACGGGGCCCGCCGCCCGTTGTGGACGATCGCCGCGCGGGACGATGGCCCACAACGGGCGGGTGGGCACGTCCGGCAGGGTCAGCGGGTGCCGTAGACCGGGTGCGGGGGTTCCGAGGCCGCCAGGAGTTCCAGGGCCGTCTCGCCCGCCTCCGCCGGGGTCCGGCGCGCGCCCTTGTCGGCCGTCGGGCCGGGGCGCCAGCCCTCCATGACGGTGATCCGGCCGGCCTCCGCCTCGAAGACGCGGCCGGTGACCCCGGCCGACGCGGCGGAGCCCAGCCAGACGACGAGCGGGGAGACGTTCTCCGGAGCCATGGCGTCGAAGCCGGTCCCTTCCGGCGCGGCCATGGTCTCGGCGAAGGTCTGCTCGGTCATCCGGGTGCGGGCGGCGGGGGCGATCGCGTTGACCTGGACCCCGTAGCGGGCCGTCTCGGCGGCGGCGACGAGGGTGAGGCCGACGATCCCGGCCTTGGCGGCGGCGTAGTTGCCCTGGCCGACGCTGCCGAGCAGGCCCGCGCCGGAGCTGGTGTTGATGACCCGTGCCACGGGCTCGCGCCCGGCCTTGGCCTCCGCCCGCCAGTGCGCGGCGGCGTGTCGGAACGGCAGGAAGTGGCCCTTGAGGTGGACGCGCATGACGGCGTCCCAGTCGTCCTCGTCGAGGTTGACCAGCATGCGGTCGCGCAGGAAGCCGGCGTTGTTGACGAGGGTGTCGAGGCGGCCGAACGCGTCCAGGGCGGTGGCGACGAGGGAGGCCGCGCCGTCGGCGGTGGCGATGTCGCCGCCGTGGGCGACCGCTTCTCCGCCGGAGGCGGTGATCTCGTCGACGACCCGCTGGGCGGGGGCCGTGCCGCCGCCGGTGCCGTCGAGTCCGACGCCGAGGTCGTTGACGACGACCTTGGCGCCTTCGGCGGCGAAGGCGAGCGCGTGCGCGCGGCCGAGTCCGCGGCCGGCTCCGGTGACGATGACGACGCGTCCGTCGCACAGTCCGGTCATGATGGGTGCCTTTCGGTGAGTGGGTTCAGTGGTTGGCCGTGGCCGCGTCCAGGAAGGCGGGACGTTCCCCGCCTCCGTGCACGAGCAGGCTGGCGCCGCTGATGTACGCGGCGCGGTCGGAGGCGAGGAAGACGCAGGCGTCGCCGATGTCGGAGGGCTCGGCGAGCCGGCCGAGGGGGACGGTGCGGCCGACGGAGGCGATGCCGTCCTCGTCCCCGTAGTGCAGGTGGGAGAGTTCGGTGCGCACCATGCCGGGGAGGATCGTGTTGACCCGTACCAGTGGCGCCCATTCGACCGCCATGGACCGGGCGAGGTTGTCGAGGCCCGCCTTGGCGGCTCCGTAGGCGGCGCTGCCCGGTGAGGGGCGGGTTCCGCTGACGCTGCCGATCATGATGACGGTTCCGCCGGTGGGTTGCCGGCGCATCACCTCGTACGCGGCGAGGGAGGCGGTCAGCGGGGCGACGAGGTTCAGTTCGACGACCCGGGCCTGCTGCTCGGCCGCCCCGTCGCCGAGCATCCGGAACGGCGTTCCCCCGGCGTTGTTGACCAGGACGTCCAGCCGTCCGTGGTCGCCGCGCACCCTGTCGAAGAAGTCCGCGACGGCGGCCGGGTCGCGCAGGTCGACGGGGAGGAAGCGGGCGGTGCGCCCGGCCGCTTCGACGGGCTTGTCGGGGGCTCTCCGGGCGCAGGTCACGACCTCCGCGCCGGCTTCGAGCAGGGCTCTGGCGATGCCGGCGCCGACGCCTCGCGTGCCGCCGGTGACGACGGCGACGGATCCCGACAGATCGATGGTGACTGGCAATGGACACCTCCCGCAGCGCGCGAACCGCTGCTACCTTTCCACCTAACAAACGTTTGGTGGAAAGGTAGCTGATCTGCTCATGGGTGTCTCCACCTCCGCCCCGGACAAGGGCATCGCCGTCGTCACCGTCGACTTCCCCCCGGTCAACGCCCTCCCCGTGCGGGGCTGGTACGACCTCGCCGCAGCCGTACGCGCCGCCGGAGCCGATCCCGAGGTGCGCTGCGTCGTGCTCACCGCGGAGGGCCGCGGCTTCAACGCGGGCGTCGACATCAAGGAGATCCAGCGCACGGCCGGACACGACGCCCTCCTGGGCGCCAACCACGGCTGCTACGAGGCCTTCGCCGCCGTCTACGACTGCGAGGTGCCGGTGGTCGCCGCCGTGCACGGCTTCTGCCTCGGCGGCGGCATCGGCCTGGTCGGCAACGCCGACGCGATCGTCGCCTCCGAGGACGCGACCTTCGGCCTGCCCGAGCTCGACCGGGGCGCGCTCGGCGCGGCCACGCACCTCGCGCGGCTGGTCCCCCAACAGCTCATGCGGGCCCTGTACTACACCTCGCGCACGGTCACCGCCGAGGAACTGCACCGGCACGGCTCGGTCTGGCGGGTCGTCCCGCGCGAGCGACTGCTCGGCGCGGCCCTGGAGCTGGCCCGCGAGATCGCCGCCAAGGACGGCCGGCTGATCCGGCTGGCCAAGGAGGCGATCAACGGCATCGACCCGGTGGACGTCCGCCGCAGCTACCGCTTCGAGCAGGGCTTCACCTTCGAGGCCAACCTGAGCGGCGTCGCCGACCGCGTCCGCGACGCGTTCGGCAAGGCCGGCACCGACGCGAGGGACCTCACCGTCGACACGGACAAGGAGCAGCAGTCGTGAGCAGGGACAAGACGATGACCGCCGAGGAGGTCGTGGGCCGGCTCCGCAGCGGGATGACGATCGGCATCGGCGGCTGGGGATCCCGGCGCAAGCCGATGGCGCTGGTACGGGCACTGCTGCGGTCGGACCTCACCGATCTGACCGTGGTCTCGTACGGAGGCCCCGACGTCGGCCTCCTCGCCGCCGCCGGGAAGATCCGCAAGCTGGTCGCGGCGTTCGCCACGCTCGACTCCATCCCCCTGGAGCCGCACTTCGTCGCGGCCCGGCAGCGCGGCGGCTTCGAGCTGGTGGAGCTGGACGAGGCCATGGTCATGTGGGGGCTGACCGCCGCCGTGCACCGGCTGCCGTTCATGCCCATCCGGGCCGGGCTCGCCTCCGACGTGATGACCGTCAACCCGCGACTGCGCACGATCACGTCCCCGTACGAGGACCGCGAGGAGCTCGTGGCGGTGCCGGCCCTGCGCCTGGACGCCGCGCTGGTCCACCTGAACCGTGCCGACGTGCACGGCAACGGCCAGTACCTGGGCCCCGACCCGTACTTCGACGACCTGTTCTGCGAGGCCGCGGACACCGCCTACGTCTCCTGCGAGCGGATCGTGGAGACCTCCGAGCTGCTCAAGGACGCGGGGCCGCAGTCGCTGCTGCTCAAGCGCGCGTTCGTCGACGGCGTCGTGGAGACCCCGAACGGCGCGCACTTCACCTCCTGCGCCCCCGACCACGACCGGGACGAGGCCTTCCAGCGCGCGTACGTCAAGGCGGCCCGGGACCCGGAGGGATGGCGGGAGTTCACCGCCCGCTTCCTGTCCGGCGACGAGGACGCCTACCAGGCCGCGGTCGCGGCGTTCCACGAGGAGGAAGCATGAGCGGCACCGACACGACGACGGCCCCGGCCGCGACGCGGGCCGAGTACTGCGTCGTCGCCTGCGCCGAGGCGTGGCGGGGCGCGGGCGAGGTCCTGGCCAGCCCCATGGGCACCGTCCCGATGATCGGCGCCCGCCTCGCCAGGCTGACCTTCTCCCCCGACCTGCTGCTGACCGACGGCGAGGCGCTGCTCATCGGCGACGTGCCCGCCGTCGGTGCGGCGCCCCGCGTGGTGGAGGGCTGGCTGCCCTACCGCCAGCACCTGGCGCTGGTCACCACCGGGCGCCGGCACGTGATGATGGGGGCGAGCCAGATCGACCGGTACGGCAACCAGAACATCAGCTGCGTCGGCGACTGGGCGCGGCCGAAGCGGCAGCTCCTCGGCGTGCGGGGAGCTCCGGTCAACACCCTGAACAATCCGACCAGTTACTGGGTCCCCAAGCACTCGACGCGCGTCTTCGTCGAGCGGGTCGACATGGTCTGCGGCGTCGGCTACGACCGGGCCGCCGCGGCGGGCCCGGCCGTGAGCCGCTACCACCGCCTCCCGGATGTCGTCAGCGACCTGGGCGTCTTCGACTTCGAGACGCCGGACCGCACCATGCGGGTGCGGTCCCTGCACCCCGGCGTGACCGTCGAGCAGGTCCTGGAGGCGACCGGCTTCGCGCTGACCGTTCCCGACGAGGTGCCGTACACCCGCGAGCCCACCGCGGAGGAACTGCGCCTGATCCGCGAGGAGATCGACCCGAAGGGGCTGCGCGACCGGGAGGTCCCCTCATGAGCGGCGTCACGATCGCCACCCGCCTCACCGAACTCGTCGGGGTGCGCCACCCCGTCGTCCAGACCGGCATGGGGTGGGTGGCGGGACCCCGCCTGGTCTCGGCGACCGCCGACGCGGGCGCCCTCGGGATCCTGGCGTCGGCGACGATGTCCGTCGAACAGCTCCGCTCCGCGGTGCGCGAGGTCAAATCCCGTACGGACGCGCCGTTCGGCGTGAACCTGCGGGCGGACGCCGGGGACGCGGCCGAGCGGGTGGGGATCATCATCGACGAGGGCGTGAAGGTCGCCTCGTTCGCCCTCGCGCCCTCCCGCGAGCTGATCACCCGGCTCAAGGACGCGGGCGTCGTCGTCGTCCCCTCCATCGGGGCGCGGCGGCACGCCGAGAAGGTCGCGGCGTGGGGCGCCGACGCGGTGATCGTGCAGGGCGGGGAGGGCGGCGGCCACACCGGGAGCGTCGCCACCACCGTCCTGCTCCCCCAGGTCGTGGACGCCGTGGACATCCCGGTCGTCGCGGCCGGCGGCTTCCACGACGGCCGGGGCCTGGTCGCGGCGCTCGCCTACGGCGCGGCCGGTGTCGCCATGGGCACCCGCTTCCTCCTCACCTCCGACAGCACGGTCCCCGACGCGGTGAAGGCCCGCTATCTGGCCGCGGCCGTCAAGGACGTCACCGTCACCACGAAGGTGGACGGGCTGCCGCACCGGATGCTGCGCACGGAACTCGTCGACGCGCTGGAGCGCTCGGGCCGGGCGGCCTCGCTGCTGCGGGCGGTCCGGCACGCCTCGGCCTTCCGGCGGGAGTCCGGCATGACCTGGGCGGACATGATCCGCGACGGCCTGGCCATGAAGCACGGCAAGGACCTGACGTGGAGCCAGGTCCTGCTCGCCGCCAACACCCCGATGCTGCTCAAGGCGTCCATGGTGGACGGCCGCACCGATCTCGGCGTGATGGCCTCAGGTCAGGTCGCGGGAGTCATCGAGGACCTGCCGTCCTGCGCGGAACTCGTCGAACGCCTCATGGCCGAGGCCCGCGCCACGCTCGACGCGCTGTCCGCGAAGGACTGACCCACGGCCGGCCACGGCCCGGCCCCCTCACACACGAACGTCCGCCGGGGTGCCGTCACCCCGGCGGACGCCTGTCCCGGCCCGCTCCCTCCCGCTCCCTCCCGCAC
This sequence comes from Streptomyces wedmorensis, assembly GCF_000716445.1. GTDB lineage: Bacteria > Actinomycetota > Actinomycetes > Streptomycetales > Streptomycetaceae > Streptomyces > Streptomyces wedmorensis. The sequence continues at coordinate 64,085 of NZ_JNWK01000016.1, read as the reverse complement.
CGACCCGACCCGACCCGAACGGAACCGCCATGCCGATCCAGCGGCTGAACCACGCCGTCCTCTTCGTCTCCGACCTGGAGCGCAGCCTCGCCTTCTACCGGGACGTCCTCGGATTCCGGCCGCTGCCGCAGGCGTTCCCCGGGGCGGCCTTCCTCCAGGCGGCCGGCTCCGCCAACGACCACGACCTCGGACTGTTCCGGTCGCCCGAGCCGGGTTCCGGACCGCGCACCGGGCGGGTCGGCCTGTACCACCTGGCCTGGGAGGTGGACACCCTGTCGGAGCTGGGCCGCGTGCGGACCCGGCTGGCCGGGGCCGGGGCGTTGACCGGGGCGAGCGACCACGCCTCCACGAAGGCCCTCTACGCCCGGGACCCGGACGGCATCGAGTTCGAGGTGTGCTGGCTGGTGCCGGACGCCGCCGTCGCCGGGGAGCCGGCCGCGATGACCTCGCCGACCCGCCCGCTCGACATCGACGCCGAGATCGCGGTCTACGGTGCGGAGACCCCGGGAGGTCCCCGTACCGATCACGGCGTGTGGCGCGAGGTCTTCGCCGCCGGACCCGGGGGCGTCAGAGACGCTCGATGACGGTGACGTTCGCCTGACCGCCGCCCTCGCACATGGTCTGGAGGCCGTAGCGGCCGCCGGTGCGCTCCAGTTCGTGGAGCAGGGTGGTGGTCAGCTTGGTGCCGGTCGCGCCGAGGGGGTGGCCGAGGGCGATGGCGCCGCCGTTGACGTTGACCTTGTCGGGGTCGGCGCCGGTCTCCTTCAGCCAGGCGAGGACGACGGGGGCGAAGGCCTCGTTGATCTCGACGAGGTCGATGTCGTCGAGGGTCATCCCGGCCTTCTTGAGGGCGTACGCCGTCGCCGGGATGGGGGCGGACAGCATGCGGATGGGGTCCTCGCCGCGCACGGACAGGTGGTGGACGCGGGCGCGCGGGGTCAGTCCGTGTTCCCGTACGGCGCGTTCCGAGGCGATGAGCATCGCCGAGGCGCCGTCGGAGACCTGCGAGGACACGGCGGCGGTGATGCGGCCGCCCTCCACCACGGGCTTCAGGCCGGCCATCTTCTCCAGGGTGGTGTCGCGGCGGGGGCCCTCGTCGGTGGTGACGTCCCCGTAGGCGACGATCTCCCGGTCGAAGCGGCCCTCGTCGATGGCGCGGGCGGCCCGCCGGTGCGAGCGCAGGGCGAACTCCTCCATGTCGCGGCGAGAGATGCCCCACTTGGCGGCGATGAGTTCGGCGCCGTGGAACTGGTTGACGGGCTGGTCGCCGTAGCGGGCGCGCCAGCCGACGGAGCCGACGTACGGGCCCTCGGTGAGGCCGAGCGGGTCGGCGGCCTGGCGGCTGGCGAAGGCGATGGGGATCATCGACATGTTCTGCACGCCGCCGGCCACGACGAGGTCCTGGGTGCCGGACAGGACGCCCTGCGCGGCGAAGTGCAGGGCCTGCTGGGAGGAGCCGCACTGCCGGTCCACGGTCGTCCCGGGCACCTCCTCGGGCAGTCCGGCGGCCAGCCAGGCGGTGCGGGCTATGTCGCCGGCCTGCGGGCCGACGGTGTCGAGGCAGCCGAAGACGACGTCCTCGACGGCGGCCGGGTCGGCGCCCGAGCGCTCCATGAGCGCCTTCAGCACATGGGCGCCGAGGTCGGCCGGGTGGACGGCGGACAGTCCGCCGTTCCGCCTGCCGACGGGGGTGCGTACCGCTTCGACGATGTAGGCCTCGGCCATGGTCACTCCTTCTTCGTGCGACGTTCGTACGTCCGGTGTCCGTCACGGAGGGCGACGCCCTCCAGCACCATCGACAGGTACTGGCGGGCGATCTCCTCCGGGCTGTGCTGTCCGCCCGGCCGGTACCAGGACGCGGCGACCCAGACGGTGTCGCGCACGAAGCGGTAGGTGAGCCGGACGTCGAGGTCGGTGCGGAAGACCCCGGCGGCCGCGCCGCGTTCCAGGGTCGTGAGCCAGGCCTCCTCGAATCTGCGTTGCGAGCCCGCGAGGTAGCCGAAGCGCGGCTGCTCGCGCAGGTGCCCGGACTCCTTCTGGTAGATGGCGACGGCGGCGCGGTGCCGGTCGATCTCGCGGAACGATTCGGTGACGAGGGCCTCCAGGGTCTCCCTGGGGCCGAGCAGCGCGGCGAGCACGGCGTCGTACCGGGCCCACAGCTCGTCCAGGAAGGCGCGGAGGATCTCGTCGAGCATCGACTCCTTGGAGTCGAAGTGGTAGTAGAGGCTGCCCGCGAGCAGGCCGGCCGCGTCGGCGATGCGGCGGACGGTGGTGGCGTCGTAGCCCTGCGCGGCGAACACCTCGGCCGCCGTGTCCAGGATCTCGCGGCGCCGCTCCGGCGCCGGTCTCACGGGTGCTGGCTGCTGACGGAGAGGACCTCCCCCGTCAGGTAGGAGGAGTACCCGCTGGCCAGGAAGACGATCACGTTGGCCACCTCCCACGGCTCGGCGTGGCGTCCGAAGGCCTCGCGGGAGGTCAGTTCCTCCAGGAGTTCGGGGGTGGTGACCTTCACCAGGTGCGGGTGCATGGCGAGGCTCGGGGAGACGGCGTTGACCCGTACGCCGTACTCGGCGGCCTCCAGGGCGGCGCAGCGGGTGAGGGCCATCACGCCGGCCTTGGCCGCGGCGTAGTGGGCCTGGCCCTTCTGGGCCCGCCAGCCCACCACCGAGGCGTTGTTGACGACGACGCCCCCGGCGCCGGCGGCCTTCATGCGGCGCAGCGCGGCGCGGGTACAGCGGAAGGTGCCGTTGAGGGTGACGTCGAGGACCTTGTCCCACTGCTCGTCGGTCATGTCGACGAGGTCGGCCGTGCCGCCGAGGCCCGCGTTGTTGACGACGACGTCGAGGCGTCCGTGGCGCTCGACGGCGAGGTCGAGCAGTGCGGCGACCTGGGTCTCGTCGGTGACGTCGCAGGGCAGGGCGGCGACGCGTCCGGCGCCGAACTCCGCGGCCAGCTCGGCCTCGGATTCCTTCAGTCGGCGGGCGTGGGCGTCGGAGAGGACGACCTTCGCGCCTTCTTCCAGGAGCCTTCGGGCGGTCGCGCCGCCGATGCCGGCGCCCGCGGCGGCGGTGACGACGGCGGTGCGGCCGGCGAGCAGGCCGTGGCCCGGTACGTAGGGCGGAGGCGTGTGCGGGGTGGTCACGGGCGGACCTCCTTGGGCAGGCCGAGGACGCGCTCGGCGATGATGTTCCGCTGGATCTCGTTGGAGCCGGCGTAGATGGTGTCGGAGCGGGAGAACAGGTACAGCCGCTGCCAGTCGGTGAGGTCGTACGGCTCGCCGGCGGCGAGCATGCCGTCGGCGCCGCAGACGTCCATGGCGAGTTCGCCGAGTTCCCTGTGCCAGGTGGCCCAGAAGATCTTCCCGATGGACGCCTCGGGGCCGGGGGCCCCGGCGGCGACTCCGCCGAGCATGCGGAGCGCGTTGAACCGGATGGTCTCCAGGCCGATCCAGGCGCGGGCGATCCGGTCGCGGATCAGCGGGTCGGCGGCGGCGCCGTTGCGCCGGGCGAGTGCGATGACGGACTCCAGCTCGCGGCGGAAGCCGACCTGCTGGCCGAGGGTGGAGACGCCCCGCTCGAAGCCGAGGGTGGCCATGGCCACCCTCCAGCCGTCGCCGGGGGCGCCGACGAGGTGGGAGGCGTGGGTGCGGGCGCCGTCGAAGAAGACCTCGTTGAACTCCGAGGTCCCGGTCAGCTGGACGATGGGCCTGATCTCGACGCCGGGCCCGCGGAGGGGGACGAGGAGGTAGGACAGGCCCTGGTGTCGGGTCGATCCGGGCTCGGTGCGGGCGACGACGAAGCACCAGTCGGCTTCGTGCGCGAGCGAGGTCCACACCTTCTGTCCGGTGACCACCCACTGGTCGCCGTCCCGTTCGGCGCGGGTGCGGACGTTGGCCAGGTCGGAGCCGGCGTCCGGCTCCGAGTAGCCCTGGCACCACAGTTCCTCGGCGGCGACGATCGGCGGGAGGAACCGCTCGCGCTGTTCGGGGGTGCCGAAGGCGATGAGGGTGGGGCCGAGGAGCTGTTCGCCGATGTGGTTGACGCGGGCGGGGGCGTCGGCGAGGGCGTACTCCTCGTGGAAGGCGACCTGCTGTTCGAGGGTCGCGCCCCGTCCGCCGTACTCCTTGGGCCAGCCGACGCAGGTCCATCCGTCGGCGGCCATGTGCCGTTCCCAGGCGAGGCGTTCGGCGTGCGCCTCGTGTTCCCGTCCGGGTCCGCCGCGCCCGCGCAGGGCTGCGAACTCGCCCGTGAGGTGGGAGCGCAGCCAGCTGCGGACCTCTCTGCGGAACTCCTCGACGTTGCTCATGGCCGTACGTTAACCTACCAAACACTTGTTAGGGAAGGAGGGCGGATGTCCGCTGCCCGCACCGCGTCCACGCCGCCGGTCCGCTACGAACGCCTCGGCCCCGTGGCCGTGGTCACCATGGACCGGCCCGATTACCGCAACGCCCAGAACTCCGCGATGACGTACGCCCTCGACCGCGCCTTCTACCGCGCGGCCGACGACGACGAGGTCAAGGTCGTCGTGCTCGCCGGAGCGGGGAGGCACTTCTCCGCCGGCCACGACATCGGCACCCCCGAACGGGACGCGCACCTGCCGTTCGACCGCAAGGCCGGCCTCTGGTGGGACCACTCGGACAAGCGCGGCGCGGAGAGCCGCTTCGCCCGCGAGTCCGAGGTCTACCTCGGCATGTGCCGGCGCTGGCGCGAACTGCCCAAGCCGATGGTCGCGTCCGTGCAGGGGGCCTGCGTCGCGGGCGGCCTGATGCTCGCGTGGGTGTGCGACCTCATCGTCGCCGCCGAGGACGCCTTCTTCGCCGACCCGGTGGTGCGCATGGGCATCCCGGGCGTCGAGTACTTCGCCCACCCCTGGGTGATGCCCCCGCGCGTCGCCAAGGAGTTCCTCTACACCGGCGACCGCATGGGCGCCCGGCGCGCGTACGAGGTCGGCATGGTCAACCGGGTCGTCCCGACCGCGGAACTGACCCAACGGACCATGGAGTTGGCGACCAGGATCGCCGAGATGCCCCGCATGGGCCTGGCCCTGGCCAAGCGCGCCGTCAACCAGGCCGAGGACCTGCAGGGCCTGCACACCGGCATCGACTCGGTCTTCGGCCTCCACCACCTCGCGCACGCGCACAACGCCGAGACCGCCCCCGACTCGCTGGGCGGCATGGACATACGCTCGATGAAGGCGGCAGGAGCCTGACATGGACCTCGACTTCTCCGCGGCGGAGGACGCCTTCCGGGCCGAGGCCCGCACCTGGCTCGCCGCGCACGTGCCCGCCACTCCCCTGCCCTCCCTGGAGACGGAGGAGGGCTTCGCCGCCCACCGGGAATGGGAGCGGACCCTGTTCGCCGACCGCTGGTCGGCGGTCTCCTGGCCCGAGGAGTACGGCGGCCGGGGCGCGTCGATCCTCCAGTGGCTGATCCACGAGGAGGAGTACTACGCCGCCGGCGCCCCCGGCCGGGTCAGCCAGAACGGCATCAACCTCCTCGCCCCCACCCTCTTCGAGCACGGCACGGACGAACAGCGAGCCCGCGTCCTGCCCTCCATGGCGAGCGGCGAGGTCATCTGGGCCCAGGCCTGGTCCGAGCCCGAGTCCGGCTCCGACCTCGCCTCGCTGCGCTCCACCGCCCGCCGGACCGACGGCGGCTGGCTCCTGAACGGCCAGAAGACCTGGTCGTCCCGGGCGGCCTTCGCCGACCGTGCCTTCGGCCTGTTCCGCAGCGACCCCGACACCGCGAGGCCGCACCAGGGTCTGACGTACCTGATGTTCCCGCTGGGCGCCGACGGCGTGACCGTACGCCCCATCGGACGTCTCGACGGCAAGCCCGCCTTCGCCGAGCTCTTCCTCGACGACGTCTTCGTGCCCGACGAGGACGTGATCGGCGCGCCGGGACAGGGCTGGCGGGTAGCGATGAGCACCGCGGGCAACGAGCGGGGGCTGACCCTGCGCAGCCCGGGCCGGTTCACGGCCGCCGCCGAGCGCCTCACCGCCCTGTGGCGGGAGAACGCCGACCCGGCCGACACCGCCCTGCGCGACCGGGTCGCCGACGCGGTCGTCGGAGCCCGCGCCTACCGGCTGTTCACCTACGCCAACGCCTCACGGATCGCCGCCGGAGGCACGATCGGCGCCGAGTCCAGCCTCAACAAGGTCTTCTGGTCCGAGCTCGACATCGCGCTCCACGAGACCGCCCTCGACCTCCTCGGACCGTACGGCGAACTGTCCGACGAGGCAGCCGACGCGCCCGCGCACGGCGGCTGGGCCGAAGGACACACCTTCTCCCTCGCCGGGCCCGTCTACGCCGGCACCAACGAGATCCAGCGCGACATCATCGCCGAGCGGCTGCTCGGCCTCCCGAAGGGACGCCGGTGATGCGGTTCCTCCTCGACGACGAGCAGCGGGAGTTCGCCCGCTCCCTCGACGGCATGCTCACGGCGGCCGACACCCCCGGGGCCGTACGGGCCTGGGCGGCCGGCGACACCACGCCCGGCCGTGAGCTGTGGACGCGGCTGGCGGAGGCGGGCGTCTTCGCCCTCGCCGTACCGGAACGGCACGACGGCCTGGGCCCCCTGCCGGTCGAGACGACCGTCGCCTTCACCGAGTTGGGCCGCCACGCCGTGCCGGGGCCGCTGGTGGAGACGGTCGCGGCGGCCGCGCTCCTCGACGCGCTGGGCGACACCGGTGCCACCGCGCTGCTGCCGCAGATCGCCACCGGCAAGGCGGTCGTCTCGCTGTGCGTGCCGGCGCTCGGCGGGCCCTACGCCCTGGACGCGGACGCCGCCGACGCCGTGCTCCTCGTCGAGGGCGACACCGTACGACTGGCGGAAGCCGCCGGGCCCGTACAGCCCTCGGCCGACCCGGCTCGCCGACTGGCCCGCCCGCTCGGCGGAACCGTCCTGGCGAAGGGCCCGGCGGTGACCGCCGCGACCGCGCACGCCGCCGAGGTCGCCGCCCTCGCCACCGCCGCGCAATGCCTCGGCCTCGGCCGTGCCCTCCTCGACCGGACCGTCGAGTACGTCGGACAGCGCCGCCAGTTCGGCGTCGCCATCGGCTCCTTCCAGGCGGTCAAGCACCGTCTCGCCGACACGCTCATCGCCCTGGAGTTCGCCCGGCCGCTGCTCCACTCCGCCGCCCTGGCCCTGGCGGAGGGAGCGGACCACCGCTCCGCCGAGATCGCCGCGGCGAAGGTCACGGCGGGCGAGGCCGCGTACGCCGCCGCCCGCACCGCCCTGCAGCTCCACGGAGCCGTCGGCTACACGGAGGAGCTGGACCTCGCCCTGTGGATCCGCAAAGCGCGTCCCCTCCGCGACGCCTGGGGCACGCCCGCGGCCTGCCGCGCCCGCGTCCTCGCCTCCTGAACCCGCCCGACCCGAGAGGAGCAGCAGCGTGAGACCGACGGAGGAACAGGAAGAACTGCGGTCCGCCGTGCGGGCCGTGCTCGGGCGCCGTCCGGGGGACGCGGCCTGGCGGCCGCTGACCCGGCAGATCGGCGTCGCGGGGCTCGCCGTCCCCGAGGAGTACGGCGGCGCCGGGTGCGGGGCCCTGGAGGTCGCCGTGGTGATGGAGGAACTGGGCCGCGAGCTGAGCCCCGTCCCGTACCTCGGCTCCGCGGTGCTCGCGGTGCGGACGCTGCTCGCGTCCGGCGACGACGCGGCGTGCGCCCGCCTCCTGCCGGGACTCGCCTCGGGTGACGTGGTGGGCACCCTCGCGTGGGCGGAGCACGGCTCCTGGGACCCGTCCGAGGTACGGGCCGAGGCCGCCCCCGGTCCCGGGGGGACCTGGCGGATCACCGGTGCCAAGGAGCACGTGCTCGACGGCGCGCAGGCCGGCCTCCTGCTCGTGGCGGCCCGTTCGGAAGCGGGGGTCTCCCTCTTCGAGGTGTCCGCCGACGGCCCGGGCGTGGACCGCGAGGCATCCGTGACGATGGACTCCACGCGGGCTCAGGCGCGCGTCGTGCTCACCGGCGCCGAGGGCCGGCTCGTCGGAGCCGAGGGCTGCGGCCACCGGGTGCTGGCGCACGTCCTGGACCTGGCCTGCACGGCGCTCGCCGCCGAACAGGTCGGCGCCGCCTCGCGCTGTCTGGAGATCACGCTCGCCTACGCCGGGGAGCGGATCCAGTTCGGCCGCCCCATCGGATCCTTCCAGGCGGTCAAGCACCGTCTCGCCGACGCGTACGTGCTGGTCGAGTCCGCCCGCTCGGCCGCCCTCGGCGCGTCCTTCGCCGCCGCCGAGGGCACCCCGGAGCTGCCCCGCCTCGCCGCCGCCGCCAAGTCGGCCTGCTCGGAGGCGTTCTCCGCGGTGGCCGGCGAGATGATCCAACTCCACGGCGGCATCGGCATCACCTGGGAGCACGACGCCCACCGGTACTTCAAACGCGCCCACGGCTCCGCCCGTCTCTTCGGCCCGCCCGCCTGGCACCGCGCCCGTCTGGCGGCCGGCCTCGGCCTGCCGGCGGCCTGACCGTCCGCGGTCCGCGGCCATGGCGACCTCGTGGGCGACCGTCTCCCGGAGCTCCGCCTCCAGGAGCACGGCTACGGGTCACGCGCCCGTCATGACCCGGCGCGCCGGCGCCTCCTCCTCGACCGGTTCGCCGGCGTCCAGTACGACGACGCGGCCGGCGAGCGCGGCGGTGGCCGGGTCGTGCGTGATCAGCACCAGGGACAGGTCGCCGCGGTCGCGCACGAGGGCCGCGAGCGTGTCGAGGATCCCCTTGCGGGTGACCGTGTCGAGGCCGGAGGTGATCTCGTCGCAGATCAGCACGCGGGGCCTGGCGAGCAGGGCCCGGGCGAGGGCGGCGCGCTGGAGTTCGCCGCCGGACAGCGCGCCCGGGCGACGGCGGACGAGGTCCTCGGCGAGGCCGAGGGCCGCGAGCGTGGTGAGCGCTTCGGCCAGGGCGTCCGGCTCGGCCGCCCCGCGCAGCCGGACGGCCGTGCGGGCCACCTGGTGGAGGACGGGGCGGTGTTCGTCGAACGCGGCTCGCGCGTCCTGGAAGACGTACTGGACGGCGGCGAGCTGCTGACGGGTGCGGTCCCGCAGGCTGCGCGGGAGGGGCACGCCGTCGAGGAGCACCTCGCCGTCGTGGTGCCGGTGCAGGCCTGCCAGGCAGCGGCCCAGGGTGGTCTTCCCGCTGCCCGAGCGGCCGACGACGGCCAGGCACGCGCCGGGGTGCAGGGTGAGTCCGGGCAGACGGAGCACTGCGGTACGGCCGTGGCGCGCGGTGAGGGGCCCCACCTCCAGGGTCGTGGCGCCCTCGGACACCGGCTCGACGCGGGTGGCGCCGGATCCGGAGGCCAGGAGTTCGGCCGTCCACGGGTGCCGGGGCGCGCGCCACAGGCGTTCGGGCGGCGCGGACTCCACGACGTGGCCGTCGCGCATGACGAGGACCTCGTCGGCGAGCGCGCGGACCACGTCCAGGTCGTGGCTGAGGAGGACGACGGCGATGCCCTCCCTCGCCAGGGCGGCGAACTGCTCGACGATGCCCCGTTTCGTCGACGGGTCCTGACCCGTGGTCGGTTCGTCCGCCACGACGACCTCGGCGCCGAGCAGCAGCGCCTGCGCCAGGACGACACGTTGCTGCTGGCCGCCCGACAGCTGGTGGGGGTAGCGCCGCAGCATCGTCTCGGCGTCGGGGAGCCGGGCCAGCGCCAGCGCCCGCAGGACGCGCTCGCGGAGGGCGGTACGGCGCTCCCTCCGCGGCAGGTGCCGTACCTGTGCGCGGGCGACGTCCCGGAGCAGGGCGCCGACGCGGCGGGCGGGGTTGAGGACGGCCGCCGGATGCTGGGGGACGTAGCCGACCAGGCCGTCGGGCGCGCGGACGTCGCCGGACACGAGGGCGCCGGCGGGGTACTCGCCGAGCAGGGCGAGGCCCGTGGTCGTCTTGCCGCTGCCGGACGCTCCCACGAGCGCGGTGACGGTGCCGGGGAGCACCCGGAGGTCGACCCCGTCGACGATGGCCCGGCCGTCGATCTCCACGCGCAGGTTCTTGATCTCGGCGACCGCGGTCACGGCGTCCACGTCCGTCTCCTCTTCTCCAGCCCCGCGTCCGCGAGCAGGTTGACGCCCATGGTCAGGGCGACGATGAGCAGGGCCGGCACGACCACGGCCCAGGGCTGGACGAACAGCCCGGTGCGGTTGCGGTCCACCATCACGGCCCAGTCGGCGGCGTCCGGCTCGACGCCGACGCCGAGGAACGCCGCGGTGGCCACGAGGTACAGCACACCGGTCAGCCGTACGCCCGCGTCGGCGACGAGCGTGCGGGTGAGGCACCGGCCGACGTAGCCGACGGCGGTACGCCACCAGGTCTCCCCTTGCATCCGGAGGGCTTCGACCGCCGGGCGCGACGCCGCCTCGGCCGCCGCGGCCCGGACGATGCGGGCGGCGTCGGGGATGTTGACGAGCGCCACGAGGAGGGCGAGGCCGGCGGCCCCCGGGGTGAGGACGGCCGCGACGAGCAGGATCATCAGCAGCGACGGCACGGCGAGGAGCACGTCGAGCGGCCTCATCAGCAGCTCTTCGAGCCAGGCGCGGTGGGTGAGGGCGCTGACGACGCCGAGGGGGAACGCGACGAGGTAGGCGACGGCGGTCGCGGCCAGCGCCACGAGCACCACCGAGCGCCCTCCCAGCAGGACCTGGTCCCAGACGTCACGACCGACGAAGTCGGTGCCGAGCGGGTGTCCGCCGCCGAGCGTGAACGAGGCGGCGCGGGGCCCGGGGCCGCCGGCGACCCACGGTCCGACGAGGGCCAGGGCGAGGGGGACGCCCGCGACGACGGCGCCGAGCGCGAAACGGGACTTCACGCGGCCGCCTCCGTCCTGGGGGCGAACCGGCGCGCGACGAGGTCGGCGCCGAGGTTGAGCACGACGGTGGTGACGCCGAAGACGACCGCGAGGCCCTGGACGACGGGCACGTCCCGTTCGGCGACCGCGTTCATCAGGACGGTGCCGAGGCCGGGGATCACGTACAGCGCCTCCACGACGATGACACCGCACAGCAGCCAGTCGACGGTGCGGGCCAGTTGCTGGGTGGCGGGCGCGAGGGCGTTGGGCAGGGCGTGGCCGTACCGGACGCGGACGCCCGGGACGCCGTAGCGGCGTGCGTGTGCCGCGTACGGCGAGTCCAGCGCGTCGATCATGCCGGCGCGCACCAGCCGGGCGAGGGAGCACACCGGGCGGGAGAGCAGCACGAGTACGGGGATGACCAGGGCGGCGGGGTGGGCCAGGAGGTCGGTTCCGTATCCGACGGCGGTCGGGGGGACCCAGCCCAGGCGCAGGGCGAGGACCGTGACGAGGAGCACGCCGAAGGCGAACTCGGGCACGGCGTACACGCCGAGCGTCAGCGAGCTGACCAGCCGGTCCGTGAACCGGCCCTCGTGACGGGCGGCGAGGACGCCGAGGCCGACGCCGGTCGGGACGAGGAGCGCGACCGTCAGGGCGGCGAGCAGCAGCGTGGGGCCGAAGCCGTCGGCGATGTACGTGCCGACGGGCCGCCCGGAGGCCAGGGAGGTGCCGAGGTCTCCGCGCGCCAGTCCCGCGGTCCAGTCCGCCAGTCGTTCGAGGGCGGGCCGGTCGAGGTCCATCGCCTCGCGGATGGCGGCGATGCGCTCCGGGTCGGGCTGGTCGCCCGCGAGGGCGACGGCGGCGTCGCCCGGCAGCGCCTCGGTGAGGGCGAAGACGAGCAGCACGACGGCCGCCGTCTGCGCCGCACCGAGGAGCAGCCGCCGGGCGATCCAGGACCGTGGTCCGGTCACGCGAGCCACACCTTGTCGAAGCGGGCCCAGTCGAGGGAGTTGGCGGGCGCCTTGGTCTCGACGCCCCGGACGTGGCGGGCGGTGCCGAGGATCCAGTCGGCGAAGCCCCAGACCAGGAAGCCGCCTTCGGCGTGCAGCCGGCGCTGCATGCGGGCGTAGACGGCCGCGCGGGAGGCCTTGTCCTTGGTGGACTGCGCCTGCCGGTAGAGGGCGTCGAAGTCCTTGTGGTGCCACTTGGTGGCGTTGGTGGTGGATTCGGTGAGCAGGCGCTGGGAGATGTGGGCTTCGACGGGCATGGCGCCGGAGCGGTAGGAGCAGAAGGTGCCGGAGTCGAGGACGTCCTTCCAGTAGCTGTCCTTGCTGCCGGTCCTGACGGTGACGGTGACGCCGGCCTTGGCGGCCTGGTCGCGGAAGATGGTGGCGGCCTCGGTGAATCCGGCGGCGACGGGCGAGGTGTCGAGGGTGACCTCGAGGCCCTCGGCTCCGGCCTCCTTGAGCAGCGCCTTGGCCCGGTCGAGGTCCTGTTCCCGCTGGGGCAGGCTCGCGTCGTAGTACTCGTACCCCTTCCCGAACAGGTCGTTGCCGATCTCTCCGGCGCCGGACAGGGCGCCGGCGACGAGCTCCGCGCGGTCGGCGATCAGGAAGAACGCCTCCCGTACGCGCTTGTCGTCGAACGGCGGGCGGTCCGTCTTCATCGCGAACGCCTGCATGGTGCTGTTGCGGAGGCGGATGATCTCGACCCGGCCCCCGCCCTCGTGGGCCCGGGCGGTGGTGGGGTCGAGCTCGTGGGCGTACTCGATCTGGCCGCCGAGGAGGGCGTTGATCCGGGCGGACTCCTCGTTGGCGACGAGGAGTTCCAGTTCGTCCAGGTACGGGGCTCCGTCCCAGTAGCCGTCGTTGCGCCTGAGGACGGCCGACTTCCCGGGGGCGAAGGAGACCAGGCGGAAGGGGCCGCTGCCGACCGGGTTCCGGTCGAAGTCCTGCTCCCTGCCGGGCACGATGTACGCGCCGAACGCGGCGAGCACGTTGGGGAATTCGGCGGTCGGCCGCTTGAGGACGAATTCGACGGTCCGCTCGTCCAGTGCGCGGCTGGCCTTCAGGTCGATCGGTTCCAGGGACGCCTTGGCCCGGAACGCCTTCTCGGGGTCTGTGATGCGCCGGTAGCTGTACAGGACGTCGGTGGCGGTGACCGGCTTCCCGTCGTGGAAGGCGGCCTCGCGCAGCGTGACCTTCCAGCGGTCCAGGCCCGCGTTCGGTTCCCATCGCGCGGCGAGGCGCGGCCTGGCGGACAGGTCGGGGCCGTAGTCGGCGAGCTTGTCGAAGAGGGCCTTGGCGCGGGCCACGTCCCCGAAGAGGTTGGCGAGGTGCGGATCGAGGGTCTCGCTCGCCCCGCCGCCGGCGAACGCGGCACGCAGGCGTCCGCCGCGCCGGGGCCTGCCGCCGGCCGCGGCGCTGTCGCCGGCCTTCGCGTCGCCGGCCGGTCCCGAAGCGTCGCAGCCCGTCAGGGCGAGGGCGCCGAGGCCGGCGGCTCCGGCGGCCACGGTGAGGAAGCCCCGTCTGCGGAGTCCGGGGAAGCGCGGGTCGTTCGCCGTGTGGTCGTGCGCGGGAGGGTGGTTCATGATCTTGTTCCTTGCTGTGGTGCGGGCTGATGGATGGCGCGGGGTTCGGGGACCGGTGACGGCGTCAGGGCCGGGGGCCCGGTGGGGCATCGGGGGTGGCGGTGAGGCGGGCGACCAGGTGCAGCCGGTCGCCGTCGGCCGTCGCCGCGGGGAGGTCGCCCTCCTGCCACCGCGGCTCGGTGCGCGGGCCCGGGCCGTCGTACAGGGCGAGCACCTCGAAGCCGTGGGCCGCGAGGACGTGGCGCAGCTCCTGGGGGAACAGCAGCCGCCACGCGGACCGCTGCTCGACCGGCGGGGAACCGTCGTCCGCGGTCCACACCCGCGTGCGGCGCAGCAGCTGGGCCGTCCTGTCCACGGACAGGGTGGTGGTGGAGCGGTAGGCGGTGCCCTGCCAGGTGAATCCGGCGACGGCCGGGGCCGAGAGGAGTTCCGTACGCCCCAGGAAGAAGGCGCCGTTGCGCATCTCGGCGACGAGCAGGCCGTCGGGTGCGAGGGCCCGGCGGCAGGAGGTGAGGAAGCCGTCGAGCTGGTCGTTGGTGTGGCAGTACAGGAGTGCGCTGTCCAGGCAGACCACCGCGTCGAAGCTTCGCTCCCCCAGGTCGAAGCCGTGCAGGTCGGCCCGGACGTACGCGGGCCCGGGGTGCCGGGCGCGGGCGTGCGCGAGCATCGCCTCGGACAGGTCGGCACCGGTGACGGTGCGGCCGGCCCGGTGGAGGTGCGCGGCGTCCCGGCCCGTGCCGCAGCCGATGTCCAGGACGCGGGGCCCGGGTGGGCCGTACCGGCGCAGACGGTCCTCGGCCCAGCGTCCGGCGAGCCGTTCGGGGTCGGGGAAGCGCGCCTCGTACAGGGCCGGTTGGTCGGTGAGCAGGTTCGCGGTGGTGAAGGTCAAGGGTGGGGTGCTCCTCATGCGGTGGCCGGTACGGCGGCGGGGTGGGCGGGCAGGACGCGGCGGCGGTGCAGCAGGGCGATGCCGGCGGCGGAGGCGAGGCCGAAGGCGGCGCAGCAGGCCCAGGGCAGCCAAGGGGTGTCCGCGCGGCCGCCGGCGTCCATGGCCCAGCCGACGAGCGCGTTGCCGACGGCGGCGGCGATGCCGGAGACGACGTAGAACAGGCCGAAGTAGGTGCCGGTGAGTTCCGTCCGGCCGAAGGCGGGGATCAGTTCCATCACGAACGGCTGGGCCAGCATCACGCCCAGGTTCAGCAGCAGGACGCCGGCCAGGACGGGCAGCACGCGCGCCGTGGCGTCCGCGAGGCCGTCGGGGGTGCCGCCGTGTCCCGCGACGGCCGCCGGCGGGAGGAAGGACAGTCCCATCAGCACGAGCCCGGAGCCGATCCAACGCGCCCTGTTTCCACGTCTCTTGAGGGCTGCGGTGAGGCGCAGCTGGAGCCCGAGGTGGGCGAGGGTGCCGACGAGGAAGACGAGGCCGGCGGCGCCCTCCCGGCCGGTGGCACGGCGGGCCGCGTCGGGCAGCAGCAGGTACAGCTGGTTCTCCAGGGTGAACATGCCGACCATGGCCAGGGCGAAGGCGAGGAAGCCCCGGTCGCCGATCACCTCGCGCCAGTCGCCGAGCACGCTGTTGCCGGTCGGCGCGACCCGGCGGGGCGGGAGCACCAGGGCCTGGGCGGCGGTGAGCACCGCGAAGATCCCGGCCGCGGTGAGCGCGGAGGCCCGGAAGTCGACGAGCAGCAGGGCGCTGCCGAGCAGGGGCCCGATCAGGGCGCCGGTGGTGGCGAAGACGTTGAACAGGGCGAACGCCTCGGCCTTGCGCTCCCCCGCCTCCAGGGCGAGGTAGGCCCGCACGGCGGGGTTGAAGAGGGCTCCGGCCAGGCCGCTGAGCACGGACGCGGCGAGGAGCACGGGCAGTCCGTCGCCGAGGGCGAACAGTCCGAAGCCGACGGTGCGCAGGGCGCATCCGGCGATGATGACGCCGCGCGCTCCCAGCCGGTCCGACGCGGTGCCGCCGATGATGAAGAGCCCTTGCTGGCTGAGGTTGCGCACGCCGAGCACGATGCCGACGACGGCGGCCGACATCCCCAGGTCCCCGGTCAGGTGCAGGGCGAGGTACGGGACGAGCAGGTAGAAGCCGGTGTTGACGCCGAGCTGGTTGAGGAGGAGCAGCCGGACGGCTATCGGGAAGCCGCGTATCTCGTGCCAGGTCCTCACGTCCCGGCCTCCCGGGCGGCGCGCTCGCGTACGCCGAGGCCCGGGTGCCGGCTCGCCCGCACGGTGCCGTCGGTGCCGCCGATGCCCGCCCAGGGGTCGTCGGCGAGCAGCAGGTGGCCGTCGAGGTCGACCCAGCGTGCGCGGTGGGCGAGGTGGACGGCGGGGGCGATGCCGAGGGTGCTGGCGGTGAGGCAGCCGAGCATCAGCTCGGTTCCGGTGTCCGCCACCAGTTCGGCGATGCGGAGGGCGGCGCCGACGCCGCCGCACTTGGCCAGCTTGACGTTGATCCCCTGGACGCGTCCGGCGAGGCGGCGGACGTCCTCGAAGTCGACGGCGTCCTCGTCGGCGACGACGGGGAGCGGCGAGCGCTCCGCGAGCCTCGCGAGCGCCTCGGGATCGCCGGGGGCCAGGGGTTGTTCGACGGCCTCGACGCCCAGCTCCGCGAAGAGCGGGAGCAGGCGCTCGGCCTCCCGTACGGTCCACGCTCCGTTCGGGTCGAGGAGCAGCCGGGCGTGGGGCGCGGCGGTGCGGACGGCCCGTACGCGGGCGAGGTCGTCGCCCGGGTCCGGGGCGCCGGCCTTCACCTTGAGGACGGTGAACCCGTCGCGTACGAGGCGGGCCGCCCGCGCCCCGGCCCGCTCCGGTGGCGTGATGCCGAGGGTGCGGGCGGTGGTGGCGCGGGGCGGGGCGCCCCGGGGGTCGAGGAGCCGGTGGACCGGGAGGTCCGCGCGCTTGCCGACGAGGTCGAGCAGCGCGGATTCGACGGCCGCGGTGACGGCCGGAGGGGCGGCGGCCCGGCGGGTGCCGTCCTGGACGGCCTCCAGGGCGGTCTCGGGGTCGTGGAAGCCGGCCAGCCACTGTGATTCCGCGTGGAGCAGCCGTTCCAGGGTGTCGGTGTCGAGTCCGTAGTAGACGCTGGTGACGGCCTCTCCGTGGCCGCGCCGCCCGTCGTGCTCGACGGTCAGCCAGACGGCGTCGCGGGCGGCCATCGTGGAGCGGGAGATGCGCAGCGGCTCGGCGAGTTCGAGACGTACGGTGCGCTGACGGGACTTCACGGGGTCTCTTCCGGGGTGGTGGCGCTCGGCCGGTGCGCGAGCGGATCGGTGACGGTGCCGCAGCGGGCCCAGCCGGTGGCCTCCACGGCCCGGGGGTGCGGGATCTCGACGGGTCGGGTGGCGGCGGTGGCCGGGTCGACGCCGTGGGCGGTGGTGAAGTCGTCGTCGAAGACGCTGCCGAGGTAGCGCTGGGGGCCGTCGGGGAACACGGTGGCGACGACGGCTCCGGGGTGGACGCGGGCGGCCCAGGCGGCGACGAGGGCGACGGCGCCGGTGCTCCAGCCGCCGCTGACGAAGGCGGAACGGGCCAGCCGGCGGCACGCGTCGGCGGCCTCGGCGGGGCCGACCCAGTGGACCTCGTCGAAGGCGTCGTAGGCGACGTTGCGCGGATGGATGCTGCTGCCCAGGCCGCGCATGAGGCGGGGCCTGGCGGGCTGGCCGAAGATGGTGGAGCCGGTGGCGTCCACGCCGATGAGCCGCAGGCCGGGCCAGTGGCGTCGGAGCGGTCCGATGATCCCGCCGCTGTGGCCGCCGGTGCCGACGCTGCACACCAGCACGTCGAGGTGGTCGAGCTGGGTGGCGAGTTCGGCCGCGAGGGAGGCGTAACCCGCGGTGTTGTCGGGGTTGTTGTACTGGTCGGGCCAGTACGCGCCGGGAAGCCGCCCGAGCAGTTCGCGCAGTCGGGCGAGCCGGGCGGCCTGCCAGCCGCCTTCGGCCGCCGGGCGGTCGACGAGCTCCAGGCGGGCGCCGTACGCGCGCAGCAGCTGCCGCATCGAGGGCTCCAGCTCGATGTCGCCGACCAGCACGACCGGGTGGCCGAGTGCCTGTCCGGCGAAGGCCAGTCCGATGCCGAGCGTCCCCGAGGTGGATTCCACGACCGGTGCGCCCGGCAGCAGTTCGCCGCGCTCCTCGGCTCCGAGCAGCATGGAGACGGCGGCGCGCGCCTTCATGCCGCCGACGCCGAGTCCTTCGAGCTTGGCCCAGAAGCCCGGCTGTGGGCAGGGCAGGTCGACGGTGACGCGGGCGAGCGGTGTACGGCCCAGCAGGGCGAGGAGCTCCCGGTTTCCCGCGGTGCGCGCGGAGCCGAGGACGGCCGTGGTCACAGGGTGCCTCCGTAGCGGTGGACGGTTCCCTGACCGCCGTCCAGCCAGAAGAAGGGGTACGGCTCCGCGCACACCGCGGTGACGCCCGATCCGATCAGGCGCGGAAGGATCGCGCTGCCTGTCTGGGCGAACATCACCAGGGGGATGCCGTGGTGGCGCGCGTGCCGGCGGAGCGGTTCGAAGCTGCCGTTGCCGAGGGTCATGCCGGAGGCGAGGACGGCGTCGCAGCGGTCCAGCTCCGCCAGGGCGTCGGTGCGGACCTGCTCGCCCCATTCGGTCGTGCCGCCCTTGAGGTCGCAGGGGACGTAGGAGAGGCCGCGCGTCCGCAGGGCCTCCAGGAGGGAGTTGACGACGCCGACGACGAGCACGGTCGCCCCGGGCTCGGCCCCGACGAGGTCCACGACGGCCTCGGCCCGGGCGCGGGACTTCTCCAGTGACGTGCCGGCGGGCAGTGGGCAGGGGTGTCCGCCGTTGCCGGGGCCGTGCGGCAGGGCGTGCATGAGGTACGCGTCGAGGGCGGCGACCCGGACGGGCGCCAGCTCGTGTCGCAGGAGGCGGGCGACGTCGGCGCCGACGCATTCCTCGACGGCGCCGTCGGGCAGCTCGCCCGGTTCGACCGCGCAGGATCCGACCGCCTCCGCGAGGCGCAGGCTCAGCACCTCGTTGCGGTAGCCGGAGCCGCGCCCTTCGTGCCGTACGGCCTGCCGGGTGGTGAAGGCCACCGAGATCCGCCGGGTGCGCGGGTCGGGGCCGTAGCCGCCGGCCAGGACGCGCTCGACGAGGTCGTCGTACGAGGCGGCCGCGGGGGGCAGTTCGGTGAGCGCGGTCATCGGGTCACCACCCGGGGGCGGAGCTGGGCGAGGAGGGAGGCGACGCGGTCGCGGGCGCCCGGGCCCCGCGCGTCACCGGCCATGACGTGGCCGAGGTACTCGTTGTTGCTGCCGGCGGCCTTGACGGACTTGCCGGGGTCGGCGAGCCGGAGTTCCAGGAGGTCGTCCGCCGCGCGGACCGCGTCGGCGCCGTCGACGGCCTCCAGGACGCCGTCCTCGTCCGGTACGAGGAAGCCGATCGCGGCGCTGGTCAGTCCGGTGGCGCGGCGGCGCAGGTCCGGTTCGCGGCCGAGGGCGACGTCCACGCAGGCGGCGGCGAGGTCGATGCCGGTGACGTGGCGCACGAGTTCGGTGATGCGGTTGCCGGCGGGTCGGGGGTTGACCTCGACGAGCCGGGGCCCGTCGGCCGTCAGCTTGATCTCGGTGTGGGCGACGACCCCGTCGAGGCCCAGGGCCTTCAGTGCCCGCCGCGCGGTCTCCGCGGCCGCTTCGGCGTCCGCCGGGTCCAGGGCGGCGGGGAACATGTGGCCGGTCTCGATGAACGCGGGCTCGCCGCCGACGCTCTTGTCGGTGACGCCGACGACGTGCACGGCGCCGTCGTACGACACGGTCTCGACGCTCACCTCGGGGCCGTCGAGGAGTTCTTCGAGCAGCACGACGGGGTCGCGGCGTTGTCCGCGGGCGTTGACGGGGAAGGCGGCGAGCGCGCGGTGGGCGTCGGCGAGGGCGGTCTCGTCGTCGACGCGGCGCACGAACATCCCGGCGCACAGGTCCACCGGCTTGAGGACCAGCGGATAGCCGATGGCGCGTGCCGCGGCGGCCGTCTCGGCCCAGTCCGCGCAGAGCGCGAACCGCGGTCCGGGGAGGCCCGCTTCGGCGAGGACCCGGCGAGTGGCGTCCTTGCGGCACGCGTTCTCGACCGCCTCGGGCGTGGGGCCCGGCAGTCCCAGCCGTCCCGCGATCCGCGCGGCCGTCCGGAGGTAGTAGTCGCAGGAGGTGACGACTCCGTCGAAGCGCAGGGCCTCGTGGGCCCGCTCGACGAACGGCAGCAGGCCGTCGGTGTCGTTGGTCTCCGCGGTGAGCACGTGGCGGGCCCCGAGGAGCGGGTGGGCGGCGCCTTCGGGAGCGGAGCGCAGGTAGTGGTGCAGGTCGCGGGTCAGGAAGGTGAACTCGTGGCCCGCCTCGCGCATGGCTCTCGGCAGCAGCCTGCTCATGGACCCGACCCAGCTCTCGACCATCAACAGATGAGCCACGACTTCCCCTTTTCACAGCGCGGTTGAGGTGCGAAGCGGTCATGCGGGCAGCGCCGGGCAGGGCGCGTTCGCTTGACCGAAGGGGACCTTATCGATAATCGTTTTCATTGTCATCTATGGAGGCGCGCTTCTCCGCTCGCGAGACACCCGCCCGCCGCCGTACGCACCCCAGGGGACCCGCCCCCACCCCCGCCCAGGAGGTTCCGATGAACCACGCCCCACACCCGCCCTACACCGTGCGCCCCGCCGGTCCCGCCGACGTGGAAGGCGCCCGCCAGGTCATCCTCGACACCGTCTACCGCGACTTCGGCTACGGCTACGTGCCCGCGTGGCACCGCGACGTCGTCGAGATCGAGAGCACCTACCTCGACGACCCTCGCCACCTGCTGCTCGTCGCGACCCACGGCGACCAGGTGGTCGCCACCACCGGAGTCCGCTCGACGGGACCGGCCCACCCACCGCACCCGCGTTGGCTCGCCGAGCGCTACCCCTCGGGCACCACCGCGCAACTCGTCCGGGTCTACGTGCGCCCCGAGCACCGGCGCCGGGGCCTCGCGCGCACCCTCGTGGACCGGGCCTGCGCCTTCGTCGCCCAAACCCCCGGCTACGACAGCATCTACCTGCACACCAACGTCGACATCGAGGGCGCCGAGTCCTTCTGGCGGAGCATGGCCAAAGAGGTCTTCGACGCCCGCACGACCGGGGAACACGGCCCCGGCGTCGGCACCGTCCACTTCGAGATCCCCATGCCCTAGGAGCAGTGCCGTGCGGCGAGTCCCGACGGAAGGCCGTCCCGCGCGCGACCGGGCGGGACGGCCTCCGTCGGGGAGTCAGGCACCGGCGGACGGCGCGTCCCGTAGGGGTTGCGGAGCGGCGCCACGCGCTTCAGGGCGCCGGCACCCACCCTCTCAAATTGATAATGGCAACCATTTTCATATAGCCTCGGCGCGTCACCCACCGATCGAGGAGTCCCACGATGGCCGTCCCCAAGCGGAAGATGTCCCGCAGCAACACCCGCCACCGCCGCGCCCGGTGGAAGGCGACCACACCCCACCTGGTGCCGGTCACCGTCGACGGCGTCGTCCACCGGGTCCCGCAGCGCCTGGTGAAGGCGTACGAGCGCGGCCTCCTCCGACCGGAGGGCTGAGCGCTCATGACGCCCACCGACCGGCTTCCCGTGACCGTGTTGTCCGGTTTCCTCGGGGCGGGGAAGACCACCCTGCTCAACCACCTCCTCGGCAACCGCGAAGGACTGCGGGTCGCGGTCATCGTCAACGACATGAGCGAGGTCAACATCGACGCCGCGCTGGTCCGCGGCGGCCGGGCCGCTCTGTCCCGCACCGAGGAGCGGCTGGTCGAGATGACCAACGGGTGCATCTGCTGCACCCTGCGCGACGACCTGCTGGAGGAGGTCGAACGGCTGGCGCGCGAAGGCCGCTTCGACCACCTGCTCATCGAGTCCAGCGGCATCTCCGAACCGCTGCCCGTGGCCGCCACCTTCTCCTTCCCCCGCGACGACGGGGCCACCCTCGGCGACCTCGCCCGGCTGGACACGATGGTGACCGTCGTGGACGCCGCGGGGTTCCTGCCGGAACTCGACGGCGGAGAGGAACTCGCCGCGCGCGGACTCGCCCCGTTCGAGGACGACGAGCGCACCGTGAGCGATCTCCTCGTGGACCAGGTCGAGTTCGCGGACGTCATCGTCCTCAACAAGCTCGACCTGGTCGGACCGGAGGAGGCGCGACGACTCCGCGCCACGCTGTCCCGGCTCAATCCGGAGGCGCGGATCGTCCCCGCGGTCCGCGGCCGCGTCCCCCTCGAACACGTTCTGGGCACGGGCCTGTTCGACGTGGAGCGGGCCCAGCAGGCACCGGGCTGGGTGAAGGAGCTCAACGGAGATCACGTCCCGGAGACGGAGGAGTACGGCATCTCCTCGCTCGTGTTCCGCTCCGAACGGCCCTTCCACTCCGGCCGTCTGTGGACCTTCGTCACGGAGGCTCTGGACAGCGGCGCCTTCGGACGGGTCCTGCGCTCCAAGGGCTTCTTCCGGCTCGCCACCCGCCCCCGCGTGACGGGCCTCTGGTCCCAGGCCGGCGCCGTCGCCCGCTTCGAACCGTCCGGCGCCCTCGGCCCGGACACCACGCAGGGGCAGGAGCTCGTCTTCATCGGCACCGGACTCCGCGCCGACGCCCTCCGCGCGGCGCTGGACGCCTGCCTGCTGGCGCCCGGCGAGGCCGTCCCCGCCGACGACGACTTCCCGGCCTGGGAGACGTACGGCATCGAGGACGCCTGCGAGCACGAGCGGGCCGCCTGAACGCCTGAACACACCCGGCACTCCGGGCCGGGCGGTGGTCGCAGCCACGGCACCGTCCGGCCCGGCTCTCCTCGGCGGGCCCTGCTGTTCCCGTCGGGGTCCCGGCGGAACGGGGGGCGTAACGCGACGTCAGGCGCCGTCCAGCAGGGAGCCGAGTCCTCGGGCGAGGCGCTCGTACTCCGCGGGGTGGTTGTAGATCTGGCCGCAGACGCGGATGCCGCCGCCGCCCGGCCACGGCCAGATGAGGACCCGGCAGCCGAGCCGGAGCATGATCTCCTCGCGGAGGGCGTCGGCCTCCGGCTTGGTCCGGGCGAACCGGGACGGCAGGCGCAGGGCCCGCAGGGCGAGCCGGTCGTCGCCCGGGAGCGGGGTCACGCCCGGCAGTCGGGCCAGCAGTTCGGCGCCGTGGGCCGCGAGGGCGCTGTTGTGGGCCCGTACGCGCTCCGCGCCGAGTGCGGCGATCAGGTCCAGGCCCTCGGGGGCGGCGAGCAGGCCCGTGTAGTCGGCGGTGGCCCGGTACTCCACGGCCCGCGGGAATCCCCGGTGGTCCTCCCAGGACGGCACGGGCGCGGGCACCCGGCCCCGCAGGGCGGGCGCGACGGCGAGGACGGCGGAACCCGGTGGCGCGTAACCCCACTTGTGCAGGTTGCCGAACCACAGGTCAGGCCCGCCCTCCAGCGGCGCGGCGAGCATGCCGGGCGCGTGGGCGCCGTCCACGACGGTGGTCACGCCGCGTTCGGCGAGGTCCGCGAGGAGTCGTGGCCCGGCGACGATGCGCGCGGTGGGCGAGGTGATCTGGTCGAGCACCGCCACCCGGGTGCGGGGGGTCAGCGCGGCGAGCACCGTTTCGCGCACCGCGTCCTCGTCCGGCAGCGCCGGGTCCAGCGGGACGGTGACGGGCCGGGCCCGGCGCGCGACGGCGTCGACCACCGTGCCGTATCCGTGGTCGGTGACCAGCACCTCGTCGTCGGGCGTCAGTCCGAGCGCGTCGAGGGCCAGATGCGCGGCCTCGGTCGCGTTCGTGACGAGCGCGATCCCCTCCGGGTCGGCGTCGAGCCGCGCGGCGATCCTGGCGCGGGCGTCGGCGAGCCGGTCCCCGACGCCGAGGAAGAAGGCGTCCGGGTCGGCGGCCGCCTCGGCGGCGATGTGCCGCTGGGCCCGGGCGACCGGGACCGGCACGGCGCCGAAGGAGCCGTGGTTGAGGTGGGCCACCCGCGCGTCCAGCCGGAAGAGTTCGCCGCCACCGGGGAACGCCCCTGCCGGCGCAGGCACGCCCGCACCGGCGAGCGACTCGTCACTCTGTTCGTCTTCACTGGCCATGCCCTGGAAGATACCGCCGCGGGAGCCCTCGCCGACGCTCGGTCCCGGTCACCGTCGCGCTCGCCTCCGTCGGCCGAGAACCGGCGACCGGAGGGGGGCCGGGCCGCCGTTCGGCCCGTTCGGCGGCGCGGCGGTGCGGACGGACCTCACCCCTGGAAGAACGCGAGCATTCTCCGGGCGGCGTCCGGCGACATCAGCACTTCCTGCAGGTCCGCGGACATCCGGGCGGCAGCACCGGTGCGTTCGAACATCTCGCGTTCGTACTCCTCCACGGCGGCGGGGAAGTCGTCCGGCCGCCCGGCCAGCGCCAGGCCGAGCAGGGCGCCGTCGAGCAGGGCCATGTTGGCGCCCTCCCCCACCGGCGGCATCAGGTGCGCGGCGTCGCCGAGCAGCGTGACGCCGGGGGTCGACGGCCAGGTCAGGCCGACCGGGAGCGTGCTGATCGCCCGGGGCACGACCGTGTCGTCGCAGGCTTCGATCAGCGCGGTGAACCGCGGGTCCCAGCCGGGGAGCAGGTCGATCAGGCGCGCCCGGGCGGCGGCCGGGTCGTCGAACGGGATCCCGCTGGTGGCGAACCAGTCCTCGTCGGTGCCGTAGAAGCTGAGGCCGATGCGCACGCGGCCGTCGCCGTTGCGCTGCGCCGCCAGGGACCGTCCGCCGCCGAGCACCCAGTAGTTGCCGCGCCCGACCATCGCCGCGAGGTCGGGGTGGGTGCGGTCGATGTCGGGGATGCCGATCTCGACGACGTTCTGGCCCATGTGCGCCGGGCGGGCGTCGGTGAGCAGCGGGCGGACCCGGGACCAGGCACCGTCCGCGCCGACGAGCAGGCCGTACGGCGCGCTGCCGCCGTCGGCGAAGTGGAGCAGGCCGTTCTCGGCGGAGGCGAACGCGTGCCCCCAGCGCACCGTGCCCTCGGGCAGGGAGTCGAGGAGCAGGTCGCGCAGGTCGGCGCGGTCGACCTCGGGCCGGTCGAGCGGAGCGTCGTCGGGCGTGTCCTCCTGGAGCAGCAGGGTGCCGTCCGGTTCCAGAAGGCGCATGTCCTGGCCTTCGGCGCGGGCGATCGCGTGGAACCGGTCGATCAGACCGGCCTCGCGCAGCGCCCGCTGCCCGGAGTGGATGTCGAGCATGCCGCCCTGGCCGCGCGCGTCGCGTGACGCCTCGCGTTCGTACACGACGGCGCTCATGCCGTTCACGTGCAGTACGCGGGCGAGAGCCAGGCCGCCGAGTCCGGCTCCGACGATGGCGATGGTCATGGCCGCCTCCCCTTCGATACACCGTACGAGTCGATACAGTGTATCGATCACTGCGATGTAATGTGAGCGGCATGTTGGTGTGGGAGCGGCCGGAGCCGCCGAACCGACCCGTGCCGGCCCCGCTGGACCGGGAGCGGATCGTACGGGCGGCGATCGAGTCGGCCGACGCGGAAGGCCTGGAAGCGGTATCGCTCCGCAAGGTCGCCGGCGTGCTGGGCGTGGGGCCGATGCGGCTGTACGGCTACATCGCGTCCAAGGAGGAGCTGCTCGACCTCATGGTCGACGCGGTCCACGCCGAGATCCGGCCGGTCGGAGACGGCTGGCGGGACGTGCTGCGCTCCCTGGCCGAAGCCACCCGGCAGGCCGCCCACGAGCACGAATGGCTCGCCGATCTCCTCGGCGGCCGGCCGCAGCTCGGGCCGCACGCGCTGGCCACGGGAGAGACCGTGGTGGCCGCCCTGGGCGACGTGGACCTGGACGCCGTCATGCCGGTGGTCGCCTCGGTCAACGCGTACGTGATCGGCGCCGTACGCCGGGAGATCGCCGAGCGACGTGCCGAGCGGGCCACCGGGCTCGACGAGAAGCGCTGGCAGGCCTCCCTCGGCCCGTACCTGGAGCGGACCTTCGCCACCGGCCGTTTCCCCGCCCTGGCCGCGGTGGTGCGCGACGCCGCCCACCTGGACGCCGACGACACCTTCCGGATCGGCCTGGACTGCCTGCTCGACGGCATCGAAGCCCGCATCTCACGCTGACGGCCGCCCGAAGGACCGCACACCCGGCGTTCGTACGCGCAGTGGTCCGCGCCTGGACGGCGGGTCAGAGGACCGCCGCGCCGACTACGTTCAGCGCCTGACACCGACCTCGGGCAGGGCGCCACCCGTCCCGTTCAACGCCTGACGCCGGCCTCGGGCAGGGCGCCACCCGTCCCGTTCAACGCCTGACGCCGGCCTCGGGCAGGGGCGCCTCCCCGTCGTCGGCGGTGACGGGACAGGCGCCGGACGACCGCCGCCTCGCACGCACCGCCCGCCGTGTGGATCTTGTGCGGATCAATGGCAGGTCCTGCACCGACCGCCCGGCGCACGGCCCTTCACCGCCACTCCGGCGTCCGGGGATGCCCCACTCCTCCACCGCCCGATACACCTAAAACACCATCAACCACCGTCCGGAAGAGCTGCGTTGCCGATACATCGATCTCGGTTGCGTCGCACTCGGACGTTCTGGAAGCCTCCGTTCGACTTGTCCGGCACATGAGCAACGGAGGCAACTTCACATGCCCTCAAGGCGAATACGTCGCGCGTGGGTCACGGCGGCCGCCGCGGCCTCGCTCGCGTTCACCGGCCTCGCGGCCCCCGCGCAGGCCGAGAACGCCCCGCAGGACGCACCGGACTCCACGGTCCAGGAGCCCCTGGCCACCGAAGCCGCGTCCTCGCCGTTCGCGGCCACCGCCTGGACCTCGCCCGGTGGCGCGGCTTCGCCCGGTGACTTCACGATGTCGCCCGGCGCGCTGAACTCCGAGACCACCACGCGGGTCACGCGCCTGGACTCGGTGCTCCCCAAGTCGGGAGTGCAGAACCTTCTGGCGGGGGCGAACCGCACGGTGGATCCGTGGTGCTCCCGCGATCCCTTCGGCACCGCCGCGGATCCCGACATCAAGTACTGCCTCCAGAGCGACGACTCCACCTCCCGCGAGTGGGTGCCGCAGGGCTTCACCGGCGTCTCCGACGCCAAGGACAACGAGCTGTGGGGCGAGGCCGGGAACATCCAGCTGTTCGCCTCGTACGACGGTTGGGACCCGGGCCGTGAGACCGACCCGAACCCGGCGACCGGCGACTGCACCGCGGCCGAGCTGGCGGCGGACGACGCCTGCAACCAGAAGGGCGTCCGGATCACCTTCGTCCAGAGCCGGGCCAACCCCGCCACCGGCAGCCCCGAGATCAAGTACCGGCACGTCCTGCTGGGCTGGACGTACGTCAACTCGGCCGACCACGTCTCCTTCGACGGGCTGCACGCCGCCGAGTACCCGATCCAGAAGGGCGTCCACGCCGGCGGCATCGTCTGGTACGGCAACTACCTGTACGTCGCCGACACCCGCAACGGCCTGCGCGTCTTCGACATGCGCTACATCATGGACCTGGACCCGGACGGCATCCCGAGCACGCACGACGCGATGGGTTCCGACACGGACGGGGTGAAGACCACCGCCAACGTCGAGGACAAGACGAAGGTCGGCCGGCACGACAACGTCTGGTACAGCTTCGGCTACCGCTACGTCATGCCGCAGGTCGCCGCGTGGAAGTTCAAGGCGACGCAGAGCAATCCGGTGGGTTCCTACGCCTGCGTCTCCACGGGCGCCCCGAAGGCCTCGTACATCTCGCTCGACCGCGGCACCACCCCCGACCGGCTCCTCATGGGCGAGTACTGCCGTCCGGCAAGCGGCTACCCGTCCACCGGCCGCATCGCCTCCTTCCCCGTCGCCGCCCTGGAGGGACGCTCGGCCGACGTGACCGCCGAAGGCTGGGCCAACTACCTGCCGTTGACCAACGGCGGCGCGCAGGGCGCGGCAGCCGTCGGCGGCACGCTGTACGTCAACGAGTCGAAGGGCACCGACGAGCCCGGCAACCTCTGGCGCTACCGCTGGAGCAACGGCCAGTTGGTCCAGAACGGCCAGGCCGTCAAGACCGCCCGCGGCGCCGAGGACCTCTACGTCGAGCGCGGCACGGGCCGCCTGTGGTCCCTCTCCGAGCACCGTCCGGGCTCGGCGGCCGACTGCACCTCCACCCGTGACGCCTCCGACCCCGTGGGCACGGACTACTGCCAGCGGGTGCTCTACGGGCACAAGCTGAGCTGGCTCGACGGCCAGCCGTAGCGGCCGGGCCCTTCCTCCCGTACCCGGACGGAGCGCCGCTCCCTCCGGGTACGGGTACGGCCGAACGGGCGCTCCTAGGGGGTGTCTTGTCGATCGGGCCGGATCAGGGAGCGGCGTCCGGTGCCTGGGGCCTCCCCGGGCCCGCCAGGGCCGAGGGGACGGATCGCAAGGCGGAGGAGGGAGGCGACGCGGAGCGTCGTGGACCGACGACAACGCGGCGAGGCGCGGCACCAGACGCCGCGAGCCCGGCCTGATCGGCAAGACACCCCCTAGGACCGGCTCGCGGAGCCGCCGAGCGTGCGCACGGCCTCCACGATCAGGTCCCAGAAGCCGTCCGCGTCGACCTCCACGGCCACCTCGACGTCGGCGGGCCGGCCCGTCACCCCGTGCAGGTCGACCACCGTCGCGCCGCGTGTGTGCGTGCCGTTCAGCTCGACGGCCACGGCCGCCCGGGCCAGCTTGGCCAGTGACGGGTCGATCAGGTGGGCGACGGTGAGCGGATCGTGCAGCGGGGGCGCGTCGAAGCCGTACACCTCACGGTAGGTGGACGCGAAGTAGGTGAGCAGGTCCACGCAGAGCCCGCTCAGCGGGGTGCCGAGCGCGGCGATCCGGGCGACGACCTCGGCGGTGGCCCGCACCTGGTGGGTCGCGTTGAGGCCGAACATCGTCACCGGCAGACCGCTGCGGAAGACGATGTCCGCCGCCTCCGGATCGCACAGGACGTTGAACTCGGCCGCGGGCGTGGTGTTGCCGCGCTCCGTCGAGCCCCCCATGAGCACGATCCGCTCGATCCGCCCGGCGAGCTCGGGGTGGGCCAGCAGGAAGGCCGCGACGTTGGTCAGCGGCCCGGTCGGTACGAGCGTCACCGGCGCCGGATGGGCGAGCAGGGTGTCCCGGATGAGGGTGAGGGCGTCACGCGGGTCCCGCGGCACCTCCGGCTCGCCCTCCGCGAAGCCGGGCCCGTCCAGGCCGGAGTCACCGTGGATGTTCTCGGCGACCCTGCGCGGTCCGTGCAGCGGCCGGTCGCGTCCCGGCGCGATCGGCACCCCCCTGATCCCGGCCACCGAACAGACCCGCCGGGCGTTCAGCGTGGTCTTCTCCAGCGTCTGGTTCCCCGCGACCGTGGTGATCGCGAGCAGTTCGACGGCGGGGTGCGCGGCGGCGAGCAGGATGTTGAAGGCGTCGTCGTGACCGGGATCGCAGTCGAGAATCACGGGAACCGGCATGCCCCCACCGTCCCACACCCGGCCCTCCGGGCGAAGGACGCGGCTCCGGCCATCGGGCCGTCAGGCCGCCGGAGCCGTATCGTCCGCGAGGGCCGGGCGGCGGGCGTAGGTGAAGAGGTGTTCCTCGGGGGCCGCGCGGTCGTCGTCCGGGGCGAAGACCGACACGGCGTGGTGCAGCACGTCGAGGCCGCAGTCCTCCCGCTGGAGGCGTACGTACTCGTCCGCCGAGAAGCTGGAGACCTTGACCGTGCGCTCCATCCAGACGATCTCGACGTCCTCCACGTCCGCGGGCACGGTCGCCGTCACGAGGTAGCCGCCCGGAGCCAGCCAGCCGGCCATCCGCTTCAGGGTGGCGGCCGCCTCCGCCCGGCTCATCATCATCAGCGGGAAGAACGCGCACACCGCGTCGAAGCTGCCTTCCGGCGCTTCGAAGGCCCGCACGTCACACTGCTCGAAACGCGCCCCGGGCACCTGCGCACCCGCGAGCGCCACCATCTCACCGGACACGTCGATGCCGGTCACCCGGCACCCGGCACGCACGAGGAGCTCGGCCACCGGCCGCCCGGTGCCACTGCCGACGTCGAGCACTCTGGCCCCCTCCCCCAGCCGCGCGACGAGCCATTCCACCGCCGCCGCCTGCTCCGGCAACCGCACGAACGCCTGCTCGTACTCGATCCCCAACCCGTCGAACAGCTCCGCCGCCGACATCGTCCGCCCCTTCGCGCCGTCGTGTGCCATTCCGATCCCCTTCCGTCGTGGAGTGCGTGCGTACGTGGGGTTCGTACCACGAACCGGCGGCGCGCTTGGGGAGTTCGGGCCCACGCCGTGGGAAACACCGGCGCGTGCGCCCCGGCGCGTCCTCGCTCGTGAGTGCCACCGACCGAACAGACGTGGCTTTTCGTTTCTGCCGGCCCGTTCGAGTTCGGACCGGTGGGGAAGGCCACCTCGGGCGACCTCCTCATGTGGCCCGGGACGGGAACCGACATCCACACGGAGAAGGTCGACCACGCCGACACCCTGCTCACCTTTTCGGAGGTGGCGGTCTTCCGGAACGGGGCGCCCGTCGCCTCGGCGGGCATCGGCTTCCGGCTCACGGAGGTGTCGCCGGACACCTACTGCGCCGACTTCGAGCCGACGCCCGCCTCGCGCGCGCCGACTTCGAGCCGGCGCCCGCCTCGCGCGTCGAACTCGGCGGCTTCGAAGGCGGCTCGGTGCTGCGCGTCCGCTTCCCCTCGGACCTCGCACTCCCGTCCCGTACGACCGTCGACATCTGCCTCGTCCTCAAGGAACCCACCCTCGCCGTCGACTTCTCCGCCGAGATCTCCGGCGACATGGGCGTCGAGGGCTGTCTCGGCGTCATCGCCAAGAGCACCATGACCAACGCGGCGTTCCTCGGCGAGAAGGTCTTCGCGGGCGTCGCGCACAACGCCGACACCGGAGAGCACGAGCTGTACGTCACCAAGCCGTACCTCGAGAACGGCATGTTCGTCGTCCACTTCGGCAAGTCGTCGTGACCCACACCGCCCCGTCCGTGGTGCGGCGCGCTCGACGCCCGCCCTCCGTCACGGCGGCGCCGGAGGTCGTCGTCGCGGTCACGGCGGGCGCGTCGTAGGGAGGTCCCGCCGGGACCGCGGTGTCCGCGGGCCCCGGCGGGGCGACGTCAGCGTTTCCGTACGTGGAGGACGTGGGCGTCGAGAGGGAGCGGGCGGTGGCCGACGAGCGTGAGGCCGGCCGCCTCGAAGAGCCGGGCGTACTCGTCGGCCCGGCGCTCGCGGCCACCCGTGTTGCACAGCATGTGCAGGTCCCAGGCGGTCGCGAGGGAGGGCGTTGCGTCGGTGGGCAGCAGGCGTTCGACGACGAGGAGATCGGCGTGCGAGGGCATCGCACGCGACAGGTGGCCCAGGATCTCGCGGCACCGCTCGTCGTCCCAGTCGTGCAGGACCCGGGAGAGCAGGTACACGTCTCCGGCCGGTGGTACGTCGGCGAAGTCGCCGACCCGGTAGGCGCACCGGTCGCCGACCCCGGTGGAGTCGAGCCGGTCCCGGGCGGCGGCCACGACGTGCGGACGTTCCAGGATGATCCCGCGCAGCGGAGGATGGGCGGTCAGGATCCGCCCGAGGAGTTCGCCGGTGCCACCGGCGACGTCGATCACCGTGCGGGGCCCCGGGGCGGCCGCGGCCGCGGTGACCACGGGGTGCGAGGGCAGCGGGTCGAACATCCGGGAACTGGCGGCCATGGAGCGGTCGAAGGTGGCGGCGAGGCCGGGGTCATGGGCGAAGTGGACGAAGTGGTTCTCGCCGTAGAGGTGATCGAAGCCCGGCTCACCGGTCCGAACGGAGTGCTCCAGATGCGCGAACGACTGGTAGAACGGGCCGCCGTACATCTGCGCCAGGGGCCGCATCGAGCCGGCGGCGTCCTCGCGCAGGAGCCGGCCGAGGGCCGTCGGACGGAACCCGTCCTCGTCCTCGGTCACCACGCCCAGCATCGCGAGGTACCGCAGCAGCGTCCCCAGCGCCTCCGGGCTCGCCCCGACCTCGCGCGCCAGCTGTGGCGCGCTCAAGGGCACGTCCGGGCTCAGGGCCTCCGGCAGTCGCAAGGCGGCGCAGGTGGCGAGGGCCTGGGTGGTCCAGGCACCGGTCAGCAGCCTCAGGAGCGTTTCCGCCGCGCGGGATTCCGGGGCGGTCTCCGTGTCGGTCTCCGAGGCGGTTTCCAGGACCGTTCCCGGGGCGGTTTCCAGGACCGTTCCCGGGGCGGTTTCCAGGGCGGTGGCCTGGTCGGTTTCCAGGGCGGTGGCCTGGTCGGTTTCCGGGGCGGTGGCCTGGTCGGTTTCCGGGGCGCTCTCCGGGTCCCTTTCCGGGTTCGGCCGCTCGGCCAGGTGCTCGGCGAGCAGGTCGCGGTGGTCGCCGCTCGCGTACAGCTCCATGCGCCGGTAGTCGGTCTTCGTACCGGGAGGTGTCGCGAAGTAGAAGACGGTCCCGTCCTCGTGCGGGTTGTAGCCGCCTCCGTCGGCGACCGCCCCGTGCCGGGCGAGGCACGCGCGGAGCCCGCGCAGCACGAGGGGATCGGGCCGGTCCACGTCGAAGGCCAGGTGGGCCTCGTGGTCGTGGTCGCGTTCGTGCACGGCGAGGGCGGACAGCGGGGAGGCGGGCGGCACGGTGAGGGCGAACACCTCGACGGCGCGGCGTTCCCCGGAGGGACCGTGCACGGCGGGCCGGAGAATCCTTACGTCAAGATCGGCGGCGTCGAGTCCGTGGCGCGCGGCGACCCGGTCGCGCACGACGACGCTGGGCCGCGACCCGACGTCGTCGGAAAGCCCGCACGCGGCGAGTCCGGCCCGCAGCCCAGGCGGGTCGGCAGGGAACACCAGCAGTGCGGCGTGGGCGAACCGGCACCGGTCCGCCACCGCTCGCAGCTCGGGACCGTCGAGGCCGGGGAGGACGCGGGACAGCAGGACGGAGGTCTCCTGGTCCCGGACGAACTCGGCGGTCGCGCGCAGGCGCCGGACGTCGTCGGGCGCGAGGCCGGTGGCCAGGGCAGGGGGGATCATCAGCGGGCATCCTCGGTGAAGGGGGAGGGGAACGGGCCCCGGCCGAGTGACCGGGATGTGGGAAGGCGTAGGCGGAAGTCGGGCGCCGACGTGGGGAACGGCCCCGGCCCGCGGACCGGGACCTCGCGGCGCGGGGCGGAGGTCAGATGCCGACGTACTGCTCGGCGAACCAGTCCTGGTGGGTACGGGACGTCCGCAGCGACTCCATGCGGGACCGGCGCATTCCCTCCTGGAACGGCGGTGCGCCGTGGAGAAGCCGGATCATCCAGTGGGAGAACTCCTGCGCTCGCCAGATGTGCGTCAGGCAGCGGTCCGAGTAGCGGGCGAGCGGCCCGGGGTCGCCGCGGTGGAGGTCGTCCGCGAAGGCCTCGGCGAGGAGTTCGGCCTCCAGGACGGCGAGGTTGGCGCCCTTCGCGGCGGCGGGGCTGATGAGGCCGCCCGCGTCACCGGCCAGGAAGAGGGATCCGTACCGGAGCGATGCGAGCACGTCCGACTCCAGGTCGACGACGGTCCGCTGGAGGATCCGCCCGCGACGCAGGGGGCCGTAGTCGGCGCTGCGCATCCGCAGGTCCAGCTCGTCCCAGATCCGCTCCTCGCTCCAGTCGCCGGCGGCGGTGCCGCGGTCGCACTGGAGGTAGTAGCGGGTGATGTCGGCGGTCCGGGCCATGTGCCCGGCGAAGCCGCGGGGGTGGGTCGCGTAACCGACGGCGTCGAGGCTGGGCGGCGCCTCGGCGAGAAGGCCCAGCCAGGACACCCCGTGGTCGCGGTGGTGCCGTACGGCCCCTTCCGGCAGCGAACCGCGCCCGGCGCCGTGGCGTCCGTCGCAGGCGGCGACGTACCTCGCACCCCACCGTACGGTCCGCCCGTCCGGCTCCCGTGTCGCCACCCACGGCCGGTCGCCGTCGGCACCGCCGACCTCCACCGCCTCGGTGTCGAAGTGGATCCGGCCGCCGGCGCCGACGTACGCGGCCAGCAGGTCGGCCACCAGCTCGTGCTGGGGGTAGACGGTGTGGGGTTCGCCGTTGCCGAGCCGCTGGTAGTCGAGCCGGAAGCGCCCGTCCTCGGTGCGGAACTCGCAGACGCCGTGCTCCCGTCCGCTGCGCCGCAGTCCCTCGTCCAGGCCGTGGCGCCGCAGCACCCGCACGGTGTGGGCGGCGAGGAAACCGGCCCGGGCCCGGTTCAGGACGTGATCGCGTCCCGTGCGTTCGAGGACGACGCAGTCGATCCCGCTCCGTAGTAAGAGGTTGCCCAGGACGAGCCCGGCGGGACCGGCCCCGAGGATGACGATGTCGGCCGACTCGCGGCCTTTCCCGATGTGTTGACTGTCTGTCACGAAAGTGGATCTTAAGCACGGTCAAGTGGGCCGCGCGTCAGACATCACCCGAATGCCACGTTCCACGAGAAAAGGATTCTCCACTCCGTGCCGGCGGGCACGGCGGGTGGGTCGCGGCGCGGCGCACGGCGCGGCGGCCGGGCGGGGGTAGGGTGCCGCCCGTGTCGGAGAACCAGCGCGACCTCGTCGGTTACGGCGCCGAGCCGCCGCGTGCGGACTGGCCCGGCGGAGCGAGGGTGGCCGTCAGTCTCGTGCTCAACTACGAGGAGGGCGGCGAACACAACGTCCTCGACGGGGACGTGGCGTCGGAGGGGTTCCTGCACGAGGTGGTCGGCGCGCCGCCGGTGACCGGCGGACGGGACCTGAACGTCGAGTCGATGTTCGCCTACGGCTCGCGGGCCGGGTTCTGGCGCGTTCACCGCACGGTCCGGGCGCACGGCGTGCCGCTCACGGTCCACGCCGTGGGACAGGCCCTCGAGCGCAATCCGGACGCGGCGCGCGCGATGGGCGCGGCGGGTTGGGAGGTGGCCGGGCACGGGTGGCGCTGGATCGACCACCGCGACGTTCCCGAGGACGTGGAGCGCGCCGACATCGCGCGTACGGCCGCGACGATCGAGCGGCTCGTCGGACGCCGGCCCGTCGGCTGGTACACGGGCCGGACGAGCCCGGCGACCCGGCGCCTCGTCGTCGGACAGGGCGGGTTCCTGTACGACTCCGACGACTACTCGGACGATCTGCCGTTCTACGTCGAAGTCGCCGGCCGGCCTCACCTCGTGGTGCCGTACAGCCTCGACGCGAACGACTTCAAGTTCCTGATCGTCCACGGGTTCACGACCGCGGACGACATGCTCGCTTACCTCGTCGACACCTTCGACACGTTGCACGCGGAGGGCGCGGGCGGCGCCGCCCGCATGATGAGCGTCGGCCTGCACTGCCGGATCATCGGCCGGCCCGGTCGCGTGCGCGCTCTCGACGGCTTCCTGGCGTACGTCGCGCAGCGCGGCGGGGCCTGGGTCGCCACCCGCGAGCAGATCGCCAGGCACTGGCTCGCCGCGCACCCGCCACCCTCCTGAACGCGCCCGCGCCTCCATCTGCCCGGCGGGCAGGTGGAGGCGCGGGTGGAGCGGGGTGCCGCCGGCGGTTCAGCGCACGGCGAGGGCGACGATCTGGGTGACCGCGTCGTCGGCGAAGTTGTCGTCGCTGACGAGGATCAGCGAGCGTTCACCGGTGGGCAGGTCCGGGCCCCACGTCATGCCTTCGGTGTTGTCGACGGTGGAGAGACCCAGGGTGTGGAAGTCCGCGACGAGCTTCTTGCGCATCGGGACGACGGGCCGTCCCGCCAGGGAGTCCATCGCCTGGACGTCGGTCGCGCCGCGGGTGGTGGCGTCGTACAGGCGGATCTTGTACCCCGATCCGGCGACCCAGGTGCGTTCGAGCACGAGGTAGCGGTCGGGGTCGTCGGGGAAGGCGAGGAGGGACGGGACTCCGGTGTCCGGGGCCCAGGGGCTGGTCGGGTCGGACTCGGCGAAGATCTTCTCGAGGGGGTACGCGAACTGCCCGAGCACCCGGCCGCCCCGGGTCTGCCGGGTGACCCGGACGAGCGCGCCGTGCTCCAGGTCCGGCACCGGACCGTCCTGGATCAGCGGGCCCTCGACCGCGCTGGTCACGATACGGCCCTGGGCGCCGAAGGTGATCGCCTCGATCGCCTGGTTCCGGCGCGGGCCGCGCTCCTCCATGGTGACCTCGTAGTTCGACGGCAGGCGGAACCGCCCGAGGTGGGCGCCGGTGGGGCCGGCGAACTGCACGGACGGCTGGATCACCGGTCCGGCGCCCACCGCCTTGGGCCGGTCGCCCTCCTGCGCCCACCAGTAGTGGCAGCTGCGCGGGTCGACGCGGATCTCCTCCGGGTCGACCGCCTTGCCGTCGGCGGCGGACGGCGACGGGTAGACCGAGCCGTCCTCCTGGAGGAACGGGTGGGTGCCGGTGAAGTCGACGGAGTGCACGCCGGCGGCGTCCACGTCCAGCTTGGCGGTGTAGAAGCGCGCGGGCTGCAGATACGAGCGGTCGTCGCTGATGAACACGTACTCGCCGGTGCACCGGTTGCGGTCGACGCCGGAGAAGCCGCCGACGGTGGTGCCCTGGAATTCGAGCTTGTACGGGACGATCTTCTCGCCCAGCAGACGGGCCTGCGCGGCCCGCTCCGACGGGCGGCCGCCCCCGTCGGGTGGGGCGGCGGCCGCCACCGCGGGGGCCAGCGTCGAGGTCAGGAGCAGGGCTACGGCGCACGCCCGGCGCGCCAGGGATGAGGTCATGCCGATGATCTTGCCTGTGAACGCCATGGCGCCGCAGTCACCCGACCGGGTATTCCTGGCGGCTTCTGACACATCATCACACCGCTCTCCCCGGCGTACGCGGGCACGTGTCCGCGGGCACCGGACGCGCCGCCCGGACGCCCGCCCCTGGAGAGTGAATGCACGCCGCGCGCCCGTACGACTCCGCGGCGGCCGCCCACGAGGGCGTCGCCATCACCCGGGAACTGCCGGCGGAGGACGCCTTCCCCGCGTCGCGCCAGGGCTTCGCGCGACGGATCGCCGCCGCCGAGTACCTCCCTGCCGCCGAGGCGGTGACCGACCCGTACTTCCGCTACGTCCAGGACGACATCCGCCTCGGCGACTACTGAGCGGGCCGGGCGGGCCCCGGGCCCGCCGGGGTCAGTGCTTCAGGAGGGCGCAGACGAAGTCCTCCTGGACGGCCCGCACCTTGGCCAGCAGCTCCGGCTTGACGGTCTTGCTGGTCTGGGTGGTGATCGAGAAGGTGATGGACCGCTCGCCGTCCGCGGTGGCGGCCGCGAACTGGGTGTAGCCGGGCGTGTTGCCGGTGTGCCCGTAGACCGTGCCGCACCGCGTCAGGTAGCGGAAGATCGCGAGCCCGCCGGAGTTGGCTCCGGGCCCGGCGGGCTCGGAGGCGGCGCCGGGGATGAAGGTGCGCTGCTGGTGGCGGGTCTCCTTCGACAGGTAGTCGGGTCCGCCGGCCCAGGCGCGGATGAAGCGGTTGAGGTCCTTCGGCGTGGAGACGATTCCACCGGAGGCCCACACGCCCGAGGCGCCGATGAGTTCGCTGATGTCCTCCGGCGGGGCGGGCGGGGTCACGTCGTAGCCGTGCAGGTACGGCCGCGGCATCCGGTAGCCCTGGGGCAGGCTGGTCTGCCGCAGGTCGAGGGGCCGGTACACGAGGTGGTCGAGGAGCCGCTCGTACGGCCGTCCCGTGGCCGCCTCGGCCATCAGCGCGACGGCGATGTTGTCGGAGTTCGAGTACGCGTACTGCGATCCCGGCGCGAAGTCCAGGTCCTTGTCGGCGATGAAGTCGAGCAGCCGGCGGGAGTCGAAGTGGTGTCTGGGGTCCTGCTGGAGGATGGCGATGAAGGCCGGGGCCCTGGAGTAGTCGGGCAGCCCGCTGGTGTGGTTGAGCAGCTGGCGGAGGGTCACCTGGTGCCAGGCTGCGGGCAGGTACGGCAGGCGCTCGCCGATGGTGTCGTCGAGGCCCAGCTTGTGCCGGTCCACCAGGCGCAGGGCGACCGCGCCGCTGAACGCCTTGGCGACGCTCGCGATCCGCATGTGGTCGGTCGCCTGCGGCGGGCGGCCGGTCGTCGTGTCGGCGACGCCGGCCCGGTACACCGTCGTCCGGTCGCCCCGCCGCAGCAGCGCGATCACCCCGGGTGGCCCGCCTGCCGTGCGGACCAGGTCGTCCAGCTGCTTCCGCAGTGCCTTGTCCGGGGGCGTCGGCGTGCCCGTGGCCTGTGCGGGCTGGACCAGGGCGGCGAGCGCGGCGGACGCGGCCAGGCCTGCGACGGACAGACGCAGACGCGCGCGCGGGCGGGTGCGGACTTCGGGGCGTGCCGACACGGGAACTCCTTCACGGTGAGGCCGGGCGGGAGGGACACCCGGCGCGGAGGATCCGCCTCAGCATCTGACGCGGCGTCGGGACCTGCGCGTCCGATGCGCCATCCGGCCCAGGACCGTGTGCCGGGCGGTGGACGCCCGGCCGGTCCGCGGGGGCCCTTGCTCCGTCCGGCGGCCGCTTCGTCCCCTTCGCGCACCGCGTGGTGGCGATGATCCATGTCACGGTCGTGGGACCTTCAGTAGGCCGCGGCGCAGCCCTTAGCGTGGCCGCAACGAGCCGGGCGCGACGCGGGTGGGTGCCTCCCTCAGGGCGGTGCGCACTCGGAGACGTACGGCGCCCCCCGTAGGGCTCATCACCGGCAGGGTGAAGGGATCACAATGTTCCGCAAGGTGCTGGTAGCGAACCGCGGGGAGATCGCGATTCGCGCGTTCCGCGCAGGCTACGAACTGGGGGCGCGCACGGTGGCCGTGTTCCCGCACGAGGACCGCAACTCTCTGCACCGGCTCAAGGCCGACGAAGCGTACGAGATCGGTGAGCCCGGGCATCCGGTGCGGGCCTACCTCTCCGTCGAGGAGGTCATCCGGGCGGCCCGTCTGGCGGGTGCCGACGCCGTCTACCCGGGTTACGGGTTCCTGTCGGAGAACCCGGAGCTCGCGCGCGCGTGCGAGGAGGCGGGCATCACGTTCGTGGGTCCGTCCGCGCAGACCCTGGAGCTGACCGGGAACAAGGCGCGTGCCGTGGCCGCCGCCCGCGAGGCGGGCGTGCCCGTGCTCGGTTCCTCGGCGCCGTCCACGGACGTGGACGAGCTGGTGGCGGCCGCCGAGGAGATCGGGTTCCCGGTGTTCGTCAAGGCCGTCGCCGGTGGCGGCGGCCGGGGCATGCGGCGGGTCGAGGACCCGGCCGCGCTGCGGGAGTCCATCGAGGCGGCGGCCCGCGAGGCGGAGTCCGCCTTCGGCGACGCGACCGTGTTCCTGGAGAAGGCCGTCGTCGACCCCCGGCACATCGAGGTGCAGATCCTCGCCGACGGCGAGGGCAACGTCATCCACCTGTTCGAGCGCGACTGCTCGCTCCAGCGCCGCCACCAGAAGGTGATCGAGCTCGCGCCCGCCCCGAACCTCGACCCGGCGGTGCGGCAGCGCATCTGCGACGACGCCGTGCGGTTCGCCCGCCGGATCGGCTACCGCAACGCGGGCACCGTGGAGTTCCTCCTCGACCCCGACGGCAACCACGTCTTCATCGAGATGAACCCGCGCATCCAGGTCGAGCACACGGTGACCGAGGAGGTCACCGACATCGACCTGGTGCAGTCGCAGCTGCGCATCGCCGCCGGCGAGACCCTGCTCGACCTCGGCCTCACCCAGGAGTCCGTCGTCCTGCGCGGCGCCGCCCTGCAGTGCCGGATCACCACCGAGGACCCGGCCAACGGCTTCCGCCCCGACACCGGCATGATCAGCGCGTACCGCTCCCCGGGGGGCTCGGGCATCCGGCTCGACGGCGGCACCACCCACGCCGGTACGGAGGTCAGCGCCCACTTCGACTCGATGCTGGTCAAGCTGACCTGCCGGGGCCGGGACTTCAGGACCGCCGTCGACCGGGCCCGGCGCGCGGTGGCCGAGTTCCGCATCCGCGGCGTGTCCACGAACATCCCCTTCCTCCAGGCCGTGCTCGACGACCCGGACTTCCAGGCGGGCCGCGTCACGACGGCGTTCATCGAGCGGCGGCCGCACCTGCTCACCGCACGCCACTCGGCCGACCGCGGCACGAAGCTGCTCACGTACCTCGCCGACGTCACCGTCAACAAGCCGCACGGTCCCCGGCCCGCGCTGATCTCCCCGGCCACGAAGCTGCCCCGGCTGCCCGCCGGCGAGCCGCGGGCCGGTTCCCGGCAGCGGCTGGCCTCGCTCGGTCCCGAGGGCTTCGCGCGGAGCCTGCGCGAGTCGCCCACGCTGGGCGTCACCGACACCACCTTCCGCGACGCCCACCAGTCGCTCCTGGCGACCCGGGTGCGGACGAAGGACCTGCTCGCCGTCGCCCCGGCGGTGGCGCACACCCTGCCTCAGCTGCTGTCCCTCGAATGCTGGGGCGGCGCCACCTACGACGTCGCGCTGCGCTTCCTGGCCGAGGACCCGTGGGAGCGGCTGGCCTCCCTGCGCGAGGCCGTGCCCAACATCTGCCTGCAGATGCTGCTGCGCGGCCGCAACACCGTCGGGTACACCCCCTACCCGACCGAGGTGACCGACGCCTTCGTGCAGGAGGCCGCGGCCACCGGCATCGACATCTTCCGGATCTTCGACGCGCTGAACGACGTCGACCGGATGCGGCCCGCCATCGACGCCGTACGGGAGACGGGCACGGCGGTCGCCGAGGTCGCGCTCTGCTACACGGCCGACCTCTCCGACCCGGCGGAGACGCTCTACACCCTCGACTACTACCTGCGGCTCGCCGAGAAGATCGTCGCCGCCGGGGCGCACGTCATCGCCGTCAAGGACATGGCCGGCCTGCTGCGCGCACCCGCCGCGGCGAAGCTGGTGTCGGCGCTGCGCCGGGAGTTCGAGCTGCCGGTCCACCTGCACACCCACGACACGGCGGGCGGCCAGCTCGCCACGTACCTCGCGGCGATCCAGGCCGGGGCGGACGCCGTGGACGGCGCGGTCGCGTCCATGGCGGGCACCACCTCCCAGCCGTCGCTGTCGGCGATCGTCGCCGCGACCGACCACTCCGAGCGGCCCACCGGCCTCGACCTCCAGGCGGTCGGCGACCTGGAGCCGTACTGGGAGAGCGTCCGCAGGATCTACGCGCCCTTCGAGGCGGGTCTCGACTCGCCGACGGGGCGCGTGTACCACCACGAGATCCCCGGCGGGCAGCTCTCCAACCTGCGCACGCAGGCCGTCGCGCTCGGCCTCGGCGACCGTTTCGAGGACGTCGAGTCGACGTACGCCGCCGCGGACCGGATGCTGGGCCGGCTCGTGAAGGTGACGCCCTCGTCCAAGGTGGTGGGCGACCTCGCGCTGCACCTCGTCGGTGCCGGTGTCGCACCCGAGGACTTCGAGGCGGCGCCGAACCGCTTCGACATCCCCGACTCGGTCGTCGGATTCCTGCACGGCGAGCTGGGCACCCCGCCCGGCGGCTGGCCGGAGCCGTTCCGCACCAAGGCCCTGGAGGGGCGCCCCGCACCCAAGCCGCCGCGCGACCTGACCGCTGAGGACCGCGAGGGCCTCGCCAAGGACCGGCGCGCCACGCTGAACCGCCTCCTCTTCCCCGGCCCGACGAAGGCGTTCGAGGCACACCGGCACGCGTACGGCGACACCAGCGTCCTCGACAGCAAGGACTTCTTCTACGGGCTCCGCCCCGGCAAGGAGTACAGCGTCGACTTCGGGCCCGGCGTGCGGCTGCTCATCGAGCTGGAGGCCATCGGCGAGGCCGACGAACGCGGCATGCGCACCGTCCTGTCCACCCTGAACGGCCAACTCCGGCCGATCCAGGTCCGCGACGAGGCGGCCGCCGCCGACCTCCCGGTGACCGAGAAGGCCGACCGGTCCGACCCGGGACACGTCGCCGCGCCGTTCGCCGGCGTGGTCACCCTGGCCGTCGCCGAGGGCGACGAGGTCGAGGCCGGTGCGACGGTGGCCACCATCGAGGCGATGAAGATGGAGGCGTCGATCACCGCCCCCCGGGGCGGGCGGGTGGCCCGCCTGGCCATCACGAGGATCCAGCAGGTGGAGGGCGGCGACCTCCTCGTCGAGATCGCGTGAGTCCGCGGTAGCCGGAGGGCGGCGGCCGGGGCACCCGACCGGGTGTCCCGGCCGCCGCCCCGTCGCGCGACCGGGCGGCGCCGGATCGTCCCCGCCGGCGCTCACCACGACCGTGTCCCGGGCCGTCCGGCGCGGCTCGGATTAAGCGGTGACGAAATGGTGGTCGGGGCGGGCGCGCACGGCGGAAGGTCTTCCTCGGCACCCGGCGACGGGCGCCGACACCCACTCGACCTTCCCTCGTGAGGACGGCCATGACCAGCATGAACACCGCCGCCGGGACGAACCCGGCGGGCCCCCGCACCAGCAGGACGTTCCGGGGCCTGAGGGCGCTCGCCCTCGGCCTGACCGCGCTCGCCCTCGGGCTCACCGGGACCGCCGCGACCACGGCACCGGCCGCCGCGAGCGCGTGGGCGGCGCGCGGCTCCTCCTTCGACGGCGACAGGCTCGCCGAGCTGGTGGCGAAGGACGGCGACTCCTTCCGGATCTGGCAGAACATCGACGGCGATGACTGGGAGTGGCCCTGGGGGAGCACCGGGAAGCTCCACGGCAGCGGCTGGAGCGGCGTGAACCCCGCCACGGTGTACTTCGCGGACCTCGACGGCGACCACTACAAGGACCTCGTCCAGCTGGAAGGCGACAGCTTCCGCGTCTGGAAGCACAACGGGGCCCTGTTCGGCGGCAACCCGTGGACGGGGCAGCCCTTCCGCACCGGCGGCGGGTGGTCCGGCGCCAACCCGTCGGCCGTGTGGTTCGCCGACCTCAACGGCGACG
This sequence comes from Streptomyces wedmorensis, assembly GCF_000716445.1. Taxonomy (GTDB): domain Bacteria; phylum Actinomycetota; class Actinomycetes; order Streptomycetales; family Streptomycetaceae; genus Streptomyces; species Streptomyces wedmorensis. Next base: position 22,027 of record NZ_JNWK01000016.1, on the reverse strand, counting down.
GCACCGCCGACCTCATCCACCGGTACGGCGACGAGCTCCGCTACTTCCCCAACCTCGGCGGCGGTACGAGCTGGGGTGCCCCGGTCACCATCGGATACGGCTACGGGGGCAGCGACCCGCGGGCGATCTGGTTCGCCGACCTCAACGGCGACCACCGTGCCGAGCGCATCGAGCGGTTCGGGGACGCCTTCATGGTCGGCCCCAACACCACCGGAGGCTCCGGCGGCTGGCCGTGGGGCACCGTGTACTTCACCGGCTCCGGCTGGTCGGGCCAGGACCCGTCGGGCATCTGGTTCGCCGACATCACCGGTGACGACCGGGCCGACCTCGTCCAGAAGTACGGCGACGCCCTGAGGTACTTCCCCAACAACGGCTCCGACCACAACCACACGTCCTGGTCCGCGGCCGTCGGCGCCGGCAACGGCTGGTACGCCGCCGATCCGAAGGGCATCTACTTCGCCTGATCCCCGCGGAACGGGGGTTCGCAGGGACCCGGCGAAGCACGGGGGACGGCCCCGGAGTCCGGCTACGGCTCCGGGGCCGCGCGCTGTACCGGCGCCCCCAGCAACTCCCCTGCCAGCGCGGTCCGTTGATGCAGCATCCAGCGTCCCGAGCGGCGTGACGTGACCAGGCGGCAGCGCCGCAGCACCGACAGGTGCTGGGACACCGCCGCCGAGGTGAGGTCCAGGTACGCGGCGAGCTGGCTCGTCGACAGCGGCAGGTCGAGGTGGGCGAGCAGCGCGGCCCGGCTGCGCCCCACCAGCTCGCCGAGGGGCTCCGCGGTCGCCCCGGACCGCTCTTCCGTCCACAGCCGTCCGATCCCGCGCGGCGAGTACGTGAGCGTCGGCTGGTACGGCTCGTTGTGCAGCACCAGCAGCCGGGGCCAGGCGAAGACGCACGGGACGAGCAGCAGCCCCGCTCCGCCCGCCGAACGGCGGGCGGAGTGCGCGGGTTTGTCGACGAGCAGCCGGTCCACCTCGTAGCGGGCCTCGGGGTGGAGGTCGTCGAACACCTTGGCCAGGCCCCCCGTGGTGAGCTGTCCGGCCCGGTGCGCGATGTCCGCGTCGTGCAGGGCCCGCAGCCTCGGCCACACCGGCTCGACCGCGGCCCGCCAGTACGCGGCCATCGTGTCGACCACCCCGGGCAGTTCCCGCTCCGGGTCCTCGTACAACGGTCGCAGCACGGCGGGAAGCCGGTCCCCTTCGCCCAGTTCCTCCAGCGCGGTCCGCACGACGGCGCCGGGCGTCGCGGCGATCGCCTCCAACTCGTCGCCGAACACGCCCGTCAGCGCCTCCGGCGGCGGCGCCAGGAAGTCCGGCACGATCCGCGGCCCCTGCGCGAGCGCCCTCAGCACCCGCAGATCCAGCCCCCGCACCCGCCCCGTCGCGAACTCCAGCCACGGCCTGTGCACCACGGTGCGCCGCGTCCCGGCCAGCACCGGAACGCTGTGCACCAGCTCCTCGAGCGGCGAACGTGCGAACCGTATGCGCGTCAGATCGTCGGGCCCGAAGATGATCTCGATCACGCCACGGAGCGTACCCCCCGCCCACCGCGCCGAGCGGCACCTTCGGCAGAGCGCGGGCGCGTGTGAGCGCCTGTCGAACGTCTCGGCGAACGGCGCCAGCCGTGTGAGGGAGCGCCAGGCGGTGTGATCAGGCCGATCCCGGGGCGCGGAGCATGGCCGGGCGGGTGGTGGGGCACCGATGCCCGCGTGCCCCTCACAGACGACACACAGCGATTCACCGCCCTGTCGGCGCGGCTGACCGGCTTCGACGGAGAGGACCTGACGGCCACCGGGCTCGCGGAGGTGTACCGGGCGGTGGCCGAGGAGGAGCTCGGAGCCGTGCGGTACGAGCGGCTGCTGCGAGAGTGGGGAGAACGGGCCGCCGGCATGGACGGGGAGCCGGGTGCCTCGGCCCGGGCGGTGACGTACCTCTGGTACACGGGCAGTTGGCCGGGTTCGCCACCGAGGCTGGTGTCCCCGCGCGCCTACGCCGAGGGCCTGGTGTGGAAGGCGGCCGGCCTGACCGCCCCCGCCGCCGGTCCCGGAGGGTACGGGAGCTGGGCCGAGGGGGTCGGCCGGTGAGGCGGTACGACGTGATCGTGGTCGGCGCCGGTGTCGCGGGCTCGCTGGTCGCGCACCGGCTCGGCCGGAACGGGCGGCGACGGGTCCTCGTCCTGGAGGCGGGGGCGGCCGGCCCCGGCGCCCACGAGGCCGACGCCGACCCGCTGACGACGTATCTGACGGCCGCCGCCCGGCTGCCGGGCGACCGGCCCCACCCGGCCGCCGCGTCGCCCGGGACGGCGGATCTCGTCGGTACGGACGGGAGCCCTGGTTTCCGGGCCGCCGGTCATCTGCGGCAGGACGGCCCGCTCCCGTACGCCAGTGGATACGTCCGTGCGAACGGCGGCACCGGCACGGTCTGGACCGGCCTGGCGCCCCGCATGCTGCCCGAGGACTTCGACACCGAGCCCTTCGGGTACGGACGGCGGTGGCCGCTCACCTACGACGACCTCGAACCCCACTACCGGGCTGCCGAGGAGCACCTGGGGGTGGCCGCGGACGCCGGGGAGCAGCGGGCGCGCCTCGGGCTGCGGTTCCCCGACGACTACGTGTATCCCATGCGGCCGCTGCCCGCCGCGCGTCTGGACCGCCTCTTCGCGGACCGTCTCGACGGGCGGCGCGTCAAGGACCCCGTCGCCGTGCGCGAGGTCGAGCTGAAGGTGGTCGGCACCCCGCACGCGCGCAACGGCGTGCCGGATCCCCGGTACGACGGCGGCCGGGGTTACGTCCCGCGGGGGCAGGACGGGCGGCGGGATCCGGACAGCCGGTGCGTGGGCAACGCGAGCTGCATCCCGTACTGCCCGTCGTACGCGAAGTACACCCCGCTCAAGACCCAGGGGCGGTGGAGCGAGTCCGTGACGCTCCGGGACCGGTCCGTGGTGAGCCGGGTCCTGGTCGACGGGCGGGGGCGGGCCACGGGCGTGGAGTACCGCTCGTACGACGGGGAGGTGTCCGTCGCGCACGCCGATGTCGTCGTGCTCGCCGCGCACGCCGTGGAGAACGCCCGTCTGCTGCTCATGTCCGGGCTCGCCGGCCGCAGCGGTCAGGTGGGCCGCAACCTGATGGACCATCCGGTGCTTCTGACCTGGGGGCTGTTGCCCGAGGGCGAGCACGCCGGGTCGTATCGGGGGCCCGGGTCCGTCTCCGGGTTCGAGGGTTTCCGCGCGGGTCCGGGGCGCCGGCTGCGGGCGCCGTTCCGGGTCGAGTTCGGGACGTGGGGCTGGATCTGGGCGACGGGGCCGGTCGACACGGACGTGGACCACTTCCTCACCGGACGCGGCTTGTCCGGCCGGGAGTTGAGAGCGGCGGTCGGGGACCGGATCCGCCGCCAGTTCGCCCTCCAGTTCGAGATGGAGCAGGGGGCCGACCCGGCGAACCGGGTCACCCTGCACCCGTCCGAGCGTGACGCCCTGGGCCTCCCCCGCCCCCTGGTCACGTACGACCTCGACGAACACGTCAAGGAGGGGATGGTCGCCGCCCGCGCCGTGTCCGACCAGATCTTCGCGCTGCTCGGCGCCGAGGACCACACGGACTACGCGCCGCCGGCGGCGTGGCCGGGGCGCTTCGAGCACCGTGGCCGTGCGTACGGCTACCGCGGCGCGGGCCATGCGGCCGGCACCCACCTCATGGGCGACTCCCCCGCCACGTCGGTGGTGGACGCCTGGCAGCGCTGCTGGGACCACCCCGGTCTGTACGCCGTGGGCTGCGGAAGCATGCCCTCGGTGGCCACGTCGAACCCGACGCTGACGATGGCCGCGCTGGCGCTGCGCAGCGCCGAGCGGATCGAGGCGGACCTGACGGACCGCGACCGCCCCCTGTCCACCGGCCCGACCACTCGAGGAGAGTCCGCGTGACCTCGCTGCCCCTGCCGCCCGTGCCCGAACCGTTCCGGCTGCCGTTCCACTACGGCGCGTTGCACCAGATCGGCGTCGACTGGCTGGTGGACCCGGACCCGGTGCACGTCCTGCTCGCCAAGCACCACCCGGACCTGACCGCGGCCACGTTCGACGACGGGCGGGCCCTGGTCTCGCTGAACTACCAGCTGTACTTCGCGCAGTACGCGTTCGGCGGCGGCGTCACCCAGGAGATCGAGTTCAACGTCGTCGCGTTCCCGACGGCCGAGGCGGGCCGGCTGCCGCGGCTGACCTACGCCCAGTACGCGCAGGGCTGGGACCAGACGAAGCTGCTCGGCATCGCCCGCCTCCACGTCGTGTGCGACAACCCGTTCGCGATCAGGGCCGGACGCGAGCTGTATGCGGAACCCAAGTACCCGGGCTGGTTCGAGGTCGGCCTGCCGTCCCTCAACGGACCTGCGGGCGCGACCTGGACCGTGCGGTGCAAGGCGGCCGAGATCGGTCCGGACGACGCCCTGGAGCGGGGAACGGCCCCGCTGCTCGACCTCACGGCGAAGCTGGACGGGCTGACCGCGGTCGCCGCCGGCTCCGCCCCGGTCACCGGCTACGGCACCGACCGCGAGGGGCGCCTGCTCGCCGGCCCGATGAACGTCGGCCAGCCGTACGCCTGGTACGACCTGGCCGCCCCCGCGCACTCCGGGCGCACCCGGCTCGCGGTGCACGCCCCGGACGGCGACCTGGGCCGCGACCTGCGCACCGTCCTCCCGGCCGGCGCGCCGGCCGCGGGCGCGTGGACGTTCCAGTCGGCCCCGGTCGCCGCCCACCACCGGCCGTACTACCTGCCGACGGGTCCGCGCCGCTGAGGGCCGCGCCGGTGTGTCAGACGGTGCCCGGGGGGCTCGGGGTCCGCAGGGCGTCGGCGATGCCGTGGGCGAGGAAGGGGATGCGGTGGGCGGGGACGCCGGCGATGTTGACGCGGCCGGCGTCGGTGCCGTAGACGGCGGACCGGTGGCGGAGGTGGCGCATCTGTTCCGGGGTGAGGGGGAGCATCGAGAACATGCCCTTCTGGCGGGCGAGGGCTCGGGCCTGGTGCTCGTGGCCGAGGGCGGTGAGGTGGGCGACGAGGTCGGTGCGGTTGGCCGTGATGCGGTGGCGCATGAGGTCGAGTTCGGCGAGCCAGGCGGACTTGAGGCGCTCGTCGTCGAGGATGGTGGCGACGACGGCGGCACCGTGGTCCGGGGGCATGGAGTACAGGGTGCGGGCGGCGTTCTGCAGGGCGGTCTCGACGTGGCGGAGCTCGCGCGTGGAGGAGCCGAGGACGATGGCGCAGCCGGTGCGGTCCCGGTAGAGGCCGAAGTTCTTGGAGCAGCTGACGGCGACCAGCAGTTCGGGGAGGCGTTCGGCCAGCATGCGGGTCGGGGCGAGGTCGGCCTCCAGGCCGTCGCCGAGGCCGTGGTAGGCCAGGTCGACGAAGGGGATCCAGCCGCGGGCCGCGGCGAGTCCGGCGAGCTCTTCCCACGTCGCGAAGGAGGGGTCGGCGCCGGTGGGGTTGTGGCAGCAGCCCTGGAGCAGGACGACGTCGCCGGGCCCCGCCGCGCGGAGGTCCTCCAGCATGTCGGCGGCGTCCGGGCGTCCGGTGGTGCCGAGCCACCGGTAGGTGCGGACGGTGAGACCGGCGCCTTCGAGGATGGGGCGGTGGTTGACGTACGCCGGGTCGCTGATCCAGACCGTGGTGCCGGGGCGGGTCTGCCGTACGAGGTCGGCGAGGAGGCGCAGGGCGCCGGTGCCCGCCACGGTCTGGACGGCGGTCGCCCGCGACGTGAGGGCTTCGGTGCCGAGGACGGTGCCGAGCATGGCGCGGTTGAAGGCGGTGTTGCCCGACAGGCCCAGGTACTCCTTGGAGCCGGAGCGTTCCGCCAGGCGTATCTCGGCCTCCTTGACCGCCGCCATGACGGGCGTGATGCCGGTGTGGTCGCGGTAGACGCCGAGGACGAGGTCGAGGCGCTCGGGGCGCGGGTCGGCGGCGTACTCGGCCGTCAGGTCCCACAGCGGGTCGGCGGGCGGGGCGGGCAGGAGCTCAAGCATCGGCGGACACCTTGGTTCGGGGGCTGCGGCGCCGGTTGGCGAGGGCGACGCCGAGGGTGATCAGGGGGACGCCGACCACGACGGGCAGGGTGGGCGTCTCGTGGAGGAGGGGCACGGCGAGCAGGACGACGGCGACCGGGCTGAGGCTTCCGACGACGGAGCTGCGCTCCGGGCCGAGCCGGCGGATCGCGAACGCGTACAGCAGTCCCGCGCACAGGCCGACGCCCAGGCCCTGCACGACGAGGAACAGCGCGATGTCGCCGCCCTCCGCCCGGGCGAGGCCGGTGGGCAGGACGCCGGTCAGGCTCAGCAGCGCGATGACGGCGAAGGACGGCAGGCAGAGCAGGCCGATGGACCCGACGGGGTCGAGGTCCACTTCGCGCAGGCCCACGGTGTACAGGGCCCACAGGCCGCTGGCGACGAGCAGCGTCCCGGTGCCGAGGAGGACGTCCCCGTCGAGGGACGTGGTGTAGCGCCACACCAGGGCCACGACGCCGGCGACGATGAGCGCGAGGCCCGCCGCCTGCGTGCCGCGCGGGGCGCTCTTGCCGCTCGCGACCATGAGGCCGGAGACGAACAGCGGGACCATGCCGGGCACGATCGCCCCGACGAAGGCGGCCGAGGTCAGGGAGCCGCCGTACATGGCGGCGAGGAAGAACGGCACCCCGGCGCCACAGATGATCTTGGCTGCGGGGCCGGGCCGGACGGCCGCCAGCCGGCGCCTGCGCCGCCAAATCGCCGGGGCGAGGACGACGAGGGGCACGCCGAAGCGCAGCAGAGCCGCGTCCGCCGGCAGCAGCGTCGAGCTGCTCAGCGCGCGGGCGCTGAGCGCGAACGCCGCCCAGATGGCGACGGTGAGCAGCAGCGCGACCGTGCCCACCGCGTGCGGGGACAGGCCCCGGGTCCCGATGGCGCTCGGTTCCGCCCCGGGCCCGCCGCTCGGAGTCCCCGTTTCCGGCGCCTCCGCCGTGCTCGTCCCCGCCGATCGCGTTGCGGCCACCGACCATTCCTCCCGCTCGAAGCATTCGGGCGGTACCGACGTCCGGCTTGCCCCGACCGGCAACACTAGAGCTTCGGGCGGGGCAGACGATTGCCAGTTATGCCCTCCAGGCATAGCGTGGGGGCAGATTCTGCCAAGTTCAGCCGAGGAGAGCCCATGGACGCCGTGGACTTCCAGATCATCCACGAGTTGCAGGCGGACGGACGCCTCTCGAACCAGGACCTCGCCGACCGGATCCGGCTGTCCCCCTCCCCCTGCCTGCGCCGGGTGCGCCGCCTCGAGGACTCGGGACTGATCGGCGGCTACACGGCCACCGTCGACCAGGTCGCCTTCGGGCTGCCGATCACCGTCTTCGTGCGGATCCGCCTGGAACGCCACACGGCCGAGGCGGTCAACGTGTTCGAGCAGCACGTCGGCCTCATCGACCACATCCAGGACTGCTATCTGATGGCCGGCAGCAGCGACTACCTGCTGAGGGTCGTCATCGAGAGCCTGGAGGCCTACGAGGCCCTCGTCCGCACCCGGATCCACGCCATCCCGGGCATCGCCTCGATCGAGTCCAGTTTCGCCTTCGGCAGCGTCAAGCAGTCCCGCGTCTACCCGCGGCCAGGAGCCCCCTCCCGCCCCCGCGCGGGCGGCAAGGGCGGCTGAAGTCCGGGTGAGGCCCGGCCCGCCCCGTCGTAAGCTGGACCGAGCGGGCGTCGCCCCGCGATCGAGAGGTTCGGCATGCTGCGTCTGCGAACGGGCCCCAAGGCGGCCCTCGTCGGCGCCCTCGCCACAGCCACCCTGGCGGCCACGGCCCTGCCCGGCCTCGCCCCCGCCGCCTCGGCGGCGAGCACCTCCTTCGTCGCCGTCGCGGACACGTACGTCGACAGCGAGCACCCGGCCACGAACTACGGCACCTCACGGCAGCTCGACGTGGACGGCAACCCGGTGAAGGAGACGCTGTTGCGGTTCGCCGTCACCGGCGTCACGCTGCCGGTGACACGGGCGACGCTCCGGATCCACGTCGACGACGCCGTCGGCGCCGGAGGCGTCAACGGCGGCACGTTCCGCGCGATGCCCGGCGCCGAATGGTCCGAGACGGCCGTCACCTACGACGACAGGCCCGCCGTCGACGGCGAGGTGCTCGGCTCCCTGGGCGCGGTCGCCTCCGACACCTGGTACGACGTCGACGTGACGTCGTATGTGAAGGGCGACGGCACCTTCGACATCGGCGTCACGTCACCGAACCCGGACGGAGTCCACTACGACTCGCGCGAGACCGGTGCGACCGCACCACGGCTGGTGATCGAGACGGGCCCGGCGCCCGAGCCGACCCCGTCGAGGACCGCCACGGCTCCCCCGCCGCCCACCGACCTGGTGCCGGTGCTGGTCGGTGCGGGAGACATCGCCACCCCGAGCGCCACGGACTCCGCGACCGCCGACCTGCTCGACCACGTCTCCGGCACGGTCGTCGCCCTCGGCGACAACGCCTACCCCGACGGCTCCGCTTCGGACTTCGCCGCGTTCTACGAGCCGACGTGGGGCCGCCACAAGGCGCGCACGATGCCGACCCCGGGCAACCACGACTACAACACCCCCGGAGCGGCCGGGTACTACGGTTACTTCGGTGCCAACGCCGGTCCGGCGCACCGCGGTTACTACTCGTACGACCTCGGGAACTGGCACGTGGTCTCGCTGAACTCCGAGATCGACATGTCCGCCGGGTCGACTCAGGAGAAGTGGCTGCGCGCGGACCTCGCCGCCAGCGACAAGCCGTGCACGGTGGCGTACTGGCACAGGCCGCGCTGGACCTCCAGTTCCCGCAACGGCCCCGATCGCGCGACGGGTCCGCTGATCCAGGCGCTGTACGACCACGGCGCCGAGGTGATCCTCACCGGCCACAACCACCAGTACGAGCGCTTCGCCCCGCAGGACCCGAGCGGCCGGGCGGACAGCGCCCGCGGTCTGCGGCAGTTCGTCGTCGGCACGGGCGGCGCGGGCCTCTACGACTTCGGCGCCGTCCAGCCGAACAGCGAGGCCCGCAACGACGACACCTTCGGCGTCCTGAAGCTGACCCTGCGCCCCGACGGCTACGACTGGCAGTTCGTGCCCGTGGCGGGCGAGTCGTACGACGACCACGGCTCGGGCGACTGCCGCTGAACCACCGCCGCGTGGCGGTCCGACGCTCCGGCCGGGCCAGGGGCGGGGAGTCAGACGGCGGAGGTCTCGCGAACCGGGTGCTTGCTCAGGATCGAGACGCGGTTGAAGGCGTTGATGGTGATGGCCACCCAGATGACCGCGGAGATCTCGGCGTCGTCCAGCGCCTGTCGCGCCTCGTCGTACGCCCGCTCCTGGGCGAGCGCGTCGGCGGGGTGGGTGGTGGCCTCGGCGAGGGCGAGGGCCGCGCGCTCGCGGGCGGTGAAGAGCTCGGTGTCGCGCCAGGCGGGCAGCACGCCGAGTCGCCGGGTCGTCTCTCCGGCCCGTAGCGCGGCGCGGGTGTGCACGTCGAGGCAGTAGGCGCAGCCGTTGAGCTGGGACACGCGGAGGTTGACCAGCTCGACGAGGATCCGGTCGAGGCCGGCCTCGGCCGCCGTCGTCCGTACGGCGTCGGCGGTCTTCACCAGCGCCTGGTAGGCGGCGGGGCTCCGCTTGTCGAGGTAGATCCGGCCGTCGGCCGCCGTGGTCTTCGCCGTCGCGCTCACCGTGTGCTCTCCTTCATCGGTTGTCATCGGGACGATGATCGTCCATACTTGTTGAAAACGAAACTACATGAGGGTGCAGGGGCTGGGAAATGGCTGACACGCAGATCGAGATCCTCACCGCCCGGGACGTTCCCCTGGGCGGACCGCGCGCCATGACCGTACGCCGCACCCTGCCGCAGCGGGCCCGTACGCTGATCGGCGCCTGGTGCTTCGCCGACCACTACGGCCCCGACCGGGTCGCCGAGTCCGGCGGCATGGACGTCGCCCCGCACCCGCACACCGGCCTGCAGACCGTCAGCTGGCTGTTCGCCGGGGAGATCGAGCACCGCGACAGCCTGGGCACCCACGCCTTCGTACGCCCCGGCGAGATCAACCTCATGACCGGCGGGCACGGCATCAGCCACACGGAGGTCTCCACCCCCGACACGACCGTGCTGCACGGCGTCCAGCTCTGGGTCGCCCTCCCCGACGAGCACCGTCACGCCCCGCGCGACTTCCAGCACCACGCCCCCCGGCCCCTGCGCGTCGACGGGGCGGAACTCCGGGTGTTCCTGGGGACGCTCGCCGGCGAGACCTCCCCGGTCCGCACCTTCACCCCGCTCCTCGGTGCCGAGCTCCTGATCGACGCCGGCGCGGCCGTCACCCTGGACGTGGACCCGGACTTCGAGCACGGTCTGCTCGTCGACGAGGGCGCCGTCCTCCTCGACGGCGCCTCCCTCCTCCCCGCCGAGCTCGGCTACGCCGCGCCCGGCCGCACCGCCCTCACCGTCGTCAACACGTCCGACCGCCCCGCCCGGACGGTCCTGCTCGGCGGTCCGCCGTTCGAGGAGGAGATCGTGATGTGGTGGAACTTCATCGGCCGCGACCACCAGGACGTCGTCGAGGCGCGGGACGCGTGGGAGCGGGCCTCCGACCGCTTCGGCGCCGTCGACGGCTACCCCGGCGACCGGCTGCCCGCGCCCGCCCTGCCCAACGCCGTCATCACCCCGCGCAAGAACCCGTCCCACCGCTGAACCCCGTACCGGGACAACGGAAGCCGCACCGGAAGGACCGCCATGAGCGAGCAGACCACCACCCCCGTCGTCCGTCGCGTCGACGCCCGCCACCGCTACGAGATCCTCGTCGACGAGCAGCGCGCCGGCCTGACGGCGTACCGCGACCGCGACGACCGGCGGGTGTTCTTCCACACCGAGATCGACGACGCCTACGCCGGGCAGGGGCTCGCCTCGATCCTGGTCGAGCAGGCCCTGACCGACGTGCGCGCCTCCGGGATGCGGATCGTCCCGGTCTGCCCGTACGTGGCGAAGTTCCTCAAGAAGCACGAGGAGTTCGCCGACATCACCGACCCCGTGACCCCCGAGGTCCTGACCTGGCTCGACACGCAGCTGAAGCGCTGACGCGCCGATCCTCCACGGCCGCGCGGAGACCCGCCCGACCGCACCGGTCCATCGCTGGTTCCCCCGGCGTACGACGCGTAGAGTGCGGACGGGCGCGGCGTGATCACGAGGAGTCCCTGTGACCGCGGTCAGCCTGGAACACACCACCGTCCCCGCCGACACGGGCGAGGTGACGCTGCTGATAGCCCGTCGCGTGGAGCCCGGCCACGAAGCGTCCTTCGAACGGTGGGCGGAGGGCATCCTGGAGAGCGCGGCCGCCTTCCCCGGCCATCTCGGCTACGGGTTCTTCCGTTCCTCCGGCGGCGACGCCCCCTGGTTCCTCGTCCACCGCTTCCGGGACACGGAGGCGTGCCGGACCTGGCAGGAGTCGCCCGAGCGCGCGGCCTGGTTCGCCGACTGCGACGGGCACCACCACACCGAGATCGCCCGGCGCACCCTGACCGGCATGGAGACCTGGTTCGCCAAGCCGGGTTCGACGCGGCCCGCGCCGCCCCGGTGGAAGATGGCGATCAGCGCGACCCTGGCGATCTACCCCCTCTCCGTGCTCGGCGGCCTCTTCCTCACGCCGCACCTCACCGCACTCCCCCTGCTGCTCAGCAGCGCGGTCATGGCCTGCGTGTTCAACGTGCTCATGACGTACGCGGCGATGCCCGCCGTCAGCAGACTCCTGCGCGGCTGGCTGGCCTCGTAGCGCCGGGCCCCGAGGGCGGCGGGGCATGGTGGACGGCCCCGCACGTTCCCCAGGACGCGTGAGCGCTACACCCTTCTGCCCGCGTGCGCGGGCTCCACCCCGAGGAGACGGACACCGTGAACACCGGCGCGACGGCCCGCGAGAGCTACTACGAGCGGACGGGCGAACACCGGTTCAAGCCCACGGCGCACGCGGGCGGAGCGTGGAGCGCCGACGAACAGCACTTCAGCCCGCCGGCCGGGCTCGTCGCGCACGCCCTCGACCGGCACACGGCGGACCGGCCGGGCGGTCTGGTGTTCGGGCGGATCAGCTACGACATCCTCGGCCGGATCGCCCTCGACGAGTGCGAGATCACGGTGGAGACCGTCCGGCCGGGCCGCACCATCGAACTCCTGGAGGCCACCGTCACCACAGGCGGCCGGGCCGTGGTCCGCGCCCGGGCCCGGCTGATGGCGTCCCCGGACCCCTCGGCCGTGGCCGACAGCCCGCATGCCCCGCTGCCCTCGCCCGACACGCTGCCCCACTGGGCGATGGACGCGGAGTGGCACGGCGGGTACGTGTCGTCCATCGACGCCCGGCGGGCTCCCCGGTCCCGCAGGGGCCGCGCGACGGCGTGGTCGTCCTCGCCCCTCGACCTGGTCGCGGGCGAGGCGAGCAGCCCCTCGCCTCGTACATCGCGCTCGTGGACACCGCGAACGGCATCGCCGTCCAACAGGACCCCACCGTCTGGATGTTCCCGAACCTCGACCTGACGATCCACCTGCACCGGCAGCAGGAAGGCCCGTGGACCGGCCTCGACACCACCGTCGCCTTCGGCCCGACGGGCCAGGGCCTCACCAGCAGCGTCCTGCACGACGTCCACGGCCCCGTCGGCCAGGCCGAACAGATCCTCACCGTCCGCCCCCAGCCGCGCCGCTGAGCCCGCTCGCCGGGGACCGGCCCTCGCGCCCGTTCGCGCCGGACCGGTCCCCGACGGGTGCGGTCGAGCCACCGGGAAGGGTCAGGCCGCTCGGCAGAGCTCCTCGGGGCCCGTCGGCGCGGGGGGCCGGGCCGCGGCCGCGTACAGGGGTCGGGTGACGGGGACGGCGGCCGACGCGCGCGAGCGGGTCCGGGCGAAGACGACGAGGCGAAGCACCGCGAACCGGCCGACACCGGCGACAGCGGAGGCCGAGAGGTAGACGACCTGCTGGAGCGGCGCGCCGGGGGCCGCCACCAGCTCCGCCAGGACGAGCATCGCCGCGCAGGTCACCGCGTACGCGGCTGCCGCGGATCCGGCCGACTGCGCGTGCTGGCGCACGGTCGCGCGGCTGCCCGCGCCGAAGGTGAAGCGGGCGTGCAACTCGGTGGCGACGAGCGTGGAGACCACGGTGACCAGGGCGTTGGCCGCGATCCAGGGCATCCACGCGGCGAGCGCCGTCACGGCGAAACTGGAGGCGAGCCCCACCCCGCCGCCGCAGAGCACGAAACGAGCGAAGGCGCCGAAGGCGCCGGGCGTCGACCGCTGTCGGCTGCGTGCTGTCTCCATGACCGGCCCCCCGTGTCCCCGAATGCCCCACCCGGACGGCGCGCCGCCCCACCCGGAAGCCAGGGGGCGCGCCATCGATGGTGCCATGTTGGCACATCAATGGCGCCATGGCGAGTCATTAATGGCACCCTGGTGGTGCGGCCGGGTTCAGGGCCGCGCCGAGGCGCGCCGGAAACGCCGGGGCGAGAGGCGGCGCCGGCGCTCGCGGCCGTGCCGGTCGAGCTCCTCCAGGAGGCGCCGGCCCCGGTGCTCGGGGTCGAGTTCGTCGAGGACCCGGTCGAGCTCGGCGAGCAGGGCCCCGTAGAGCTGCCAGCGGTCGGGGTCCCGCAGGGCGAGGGCGAGGAGCAGGTCCGCGGCGCCGCCCCGGCAGGCCCGGGCCGCGCGCAGCTCGCCCGCGAGGCGCTCCTCGGCGGCCTCGGCGGCCTCGCTGCCGGAAGCCGTGACGAGCACGGCGTAGCTGACGAAGGCGTCGGCGATGTGCTGTGCCGTCTCCTGTACGGCGAGCGCGGTCCGGTGCGGCAGCAGGTCCACGCCGGGCCGCTCCTTCGCCAGATCGGCCAGGGTCCGGGCGAGGACGCGCAGCACGACGGCGCAGATCTCCAGGGTGTCCAGCCCCGTGCGCAGCACCATGCGGTGCAACAGGCCCTCCTTGACGCGCGGGTTGAGGCGCAGGCTGTCCTCGGCCGTGCGCAGCGCGGCGTCCACGTCGGCCACGTCGTTGTCGAGCCGCCGCGCCTCGTGCAGCCGTTCCACCGCCCGCTCGACGGGGGTCGCGCCGGCGAACTCCTCCGCCACGTCGAGCAGCAGCCTGCGCATCCTCCGCGCGAGGTCCTCGATGGAGTCCCCCGCCGTGTCCACCCAGACGGGCGGGGCGAGCACCAGGTTGAACAGCAGTCCGACGACGGCCCCGATGAGCGTCTCCAGGACCCGGTCCCACGCCGTGTGGGCGACCTGGGTGACCCCCAGCACCAGCATCGCGCTGATCGCGACCTCCGGGACGAACTCCTCGACCTTCACCAGCCGCCCCACGACGAGGGAGGCCAGGATGACCAGGGCGAGGCTCCACCACGAGAGTCCGACGATGGCACTGAACGCGATCGCGATGAGCACCCCGACGACGACCGAGTTGACCCGGCGCAGACTCGTGGTGAGCGTCGAGAACAACGTGACCTGGACGACGAGCAGCGCCGTCAGCGGCGCGGTCAGCGGCGCCGGCTCGCTGCTGAGCCCCAGCGCCACGACGTACGACAGCGTCGCCGCCGCCGTCGACCGGACCGTCTGCACGACGAACGGATCACGCCGCAGCCGCTCCACGACATCCGCGTACCGACCGCCCCGCCCATCGCGCCGCGCCACCCGCTGCCTCGTTTCACCTTCGACGTCCCGCTCCATCCGAACCTGTCACCCCTTCCCTCGCCCGCCCCTCGCGCACACCGGACCTTCCCCGATGCCCTCCGTACGGGGCCCGGTCCGGCGTCCGCCCAGGCGTACGGACCCGTCCCGGTGCGCCTGCCCGGGTGGACGGAGCCCACGCGGGGCCGCCGCTTCCCGCAGGCCCCGCCACGCCCACGACAGCCGGGTGTCAGACCCGTGTGGGAGCGTGTGGGGATCGGGCTCGCCGAGCCCGCCGGTCACTGGGGAGGGGCGTGGTCATGACGCGCGGGGACGGTTGGGTCGGCGTGGGCTGGGACTGGAGCGACTGCGAGGACGTCCGGCGACGGATCGGGCGGGGAGCCGATCCGGAGGTCTGGAGCGGCGGGCGCCCGCTGCATCAGGCCGCGACGTTCGGCTCGCCGGAGGTGGTCGCGGAACTGGCGCGGCGGGTCGCGGACGTGGACGCGCTGGAGAACGGCGTGACGGCGCTGTGGGCGGCCGTCGTGGCGAGGAAGCCCGACAACGCGTCGGCCCTCGCCGCCGCCGGCGCCGACCCGTGGCGGCGGCAGCGCGGCGGCTGGTCGCCGGGGCGGCTGAGCCTGGCCGGGCCGACGCCGGGGCTCTTCGCCGCGCCGCCGGCCGGGGAGCGCCTGAGCAAATCGGAGCAGGCCGTGGCCGCAGAGGCCGCGCGGCTCGTCGCGGCCGTGGGCGTCTCCCCGTACGAGGGCGCGGGGCTCGCCTGCGTGGCCGGCATCGACGCGGCGGAGGCGGTGCGGCGCCTGGAGGCGGCGCCGGTGCCGGACGAGGACGCCGACGACGTGGTGGACGATCCGTACGCGTACGAGATGGACGAGATCCTGCCGATCGTCGGAGTCACCTCCGTGCCGGGCGGATGCGTCGTGACGCAGCCGTGGGGATACGCCCCGCAGATGCCCGGCGTACTGACCGGGCTGTCCGCCGGAACCGTCGCCTACGGCGTGTACGCCAACCCCAAGAGCGGCAACCAGGGCAGCATCGCCCGCGACGGTTCGCTCGACGCCTGGGACCTGCACCCGGGCGGCGAGCCGGACGCGCACCACTCCCCCGAAGAGGTCCTGGCCGGCTACCTCTTCCGCTGCAACCCCGTGGCGTACGCGTGCTCCTTCACGGGACTGCGCCCGGCGGACGCCCGCCCGGTCGTCGGCCCGCCCGACCTGTGGGTCCGGCTCCCGGAGCGGGACTACTGGAGCCACTGAGAGCACCGCCCGGGCAAGTCGCCCCGCCCGGCGGCAGCGTGCGGCCACGGAGCGTTTGACACGCGGCGCCCCGGGGCCGAGGGCCGAAGTGAGGGACAAGACGACCCTCCTCCAGGGCGTGGCGGCCGACGCCGGTGAGCGCGGCCTCCCGGCGGTGCTCCTGCGTCCCGGTACCGACAGCCCCGAGGAACTCGACCAGTGCCTCGTCTACCGGCGGGTGGGCTGAAGAGCGGTCGCGGCTCAGGCACCCGGATCACACTTCTGGCGCAACCAGATGTTGCACATGCCTCAGGGCGGCTCTACAGTTGTTACGCAACCAAAGGTTGCGAGAAGCTGGGAGAGCGGCATGGAACGCGGCAGCATCGAGCGCGAGATCCACATCGACGCGAGGCCCGAGGTGGTCTACGAGGTCGTCAGCAGGCCCGAGCACCTACGGGAGTGGTGGCCGGACGAGGCGGAGCTGGAGCCGACCCCCGGAGGCACCGGGGTCATCACGTTCGGCGACCGGACCTCACCGGACGCGCACGTCGTGCCGGTCACGGTGGTCGAGGCGGACCCACCGCGGCGGTTCTCCTTCCGATGGGTGTACGACCGGGCCGAGGCCGCGACGCCGGCCAACTCGCTCCTGGTCGTCTTCGAACTGATCCCGTCGGGCGCGGGCACGCTGCTGCGCTTCTCCGAGACCGGGTTCCGGGAGAAGGGCTGGGAGGCGGCCGTGCTCGAAGAGCAGTACCGCGAGCACGTCTCCGGCTGGGACCACTTCCTGCCCCGGCTGGTCACGTACGTCGCCCGGCTGGTGTCGACGCCGTGAACGCCACCGTCGACGACGAGCTCTGGACCGCGGTGGGCGACCCGACCCGACGGCGGATGCTCGACCTGCTGCTGACCGGCGGCGGGACGGCCACGACGCTGAGCGAACACCTCCCCATCACCCGGCAGGCCGTCGCCAAGCACCTCGGCGTCCTCCACCGGGTCGGGCTCGTCCACGTCACGCCGTACGGACGCGAGCGCCGCTACGAGGTCGACGAGGCCCAGCTCGCCCGCGCCGTGGCTCAGCTGACCTCGGTCGGCACCGCCTGGGACGCCCGGCTCCAGCGCATCAAGCGCCTCGCCGAAGCGATCCAGCGCAACCAGGAAGACTGATCCTTCACGAGAGAGAGACAGCGAGATGCCTGACATCCTGCACAGGATCGGAGTCACCTCGTCCCCCGCCGCCGTCTACACGGCCCTGACCACGGTCGACGGCCTGGCGAGCTGGTGGACGGAGGACACGACCGGCGACCCCGACGTCGGAGGAACCATCCGATTCCGATTCGAGCCCGGCGGGTTCGACATGAAGGTCCTCGACGCCCAGCCCGACGAGAGCGTGCTCTGGGAGGTCGTGGACGGCCCCGAGGAGTGGATCGGCACCCAGGTCCACTTCGACCTCAAGGAGGAGGACGGCTTCACGATCGTGCTGTTCCGGCACGCGGGCTGGCAGCAGCCCGTGGAGTTCATGTACCACTGCAGCACCAAGTGGGCCACCTTCCTGATGAGCCTCAAGAAACTCGTCGAGACCGGCAAGGGCGAACCCGCCCCGCACGACGTCAGGATCGGCAACTGGCACTAGGAACCGCCCGGGTCGACGGACTCCCGCCCCGTGGACGGCCGGTGTCGCGCGGACGACGCGCCCGGCCGCCCAGGGGGCGGGGCCGTCAGTGCGGGAGGCCGACGGCGCGTTCGCCGCTGCGGCGCTGCTGGATGACCACGGCGATGACGAGGAGGGCGCCCTGCGCGACGTTCTGCCAGAAGGTGTTGATGCCCTGGACGGTCAGACCGTTCTCCAGGCAGCCGAGGAGGGCCACCGCCAGAAGCGTGCCGCCGATGCCGCCCTTGCCGCCCTTGAGCGCGGCGCCGCCGAGCGCGGCGGCGGTGATGGCCTTGAGTTCGAGGCCCTCGCTGCCGGAGACCGGCTGCCCTGACCCGGTGCGGGCGGTGAGCAGGATGCCCGCGATCGCGGCGACGGCACCGATCAGGGTGTACACGCAGATCAGGTACTTGTTGATGCTGATGCCGGCGAGGCGGGCGGCGGTGTCGTTGCCGCCGATCGCGTAGAGGTTGCGGCCGATGTCCGTGTACTTGAGCAGCAGGTGCACGGTGACGGCGACGACGATGAGGATCCACACCATGACCGGAAGTCCGGCGATCTTGCCGCGGCCGAGGAAGACGAAGACGTCGTTGTTGAGGACGTAGCCCTGGGCGCGGCCGTCGGAGAGGAGCTGGGCGAGGCCCTTGTAGGCGGCGAGGCCGGCGAGGGTGGCGATGGTGGGGTTGACCCGTCCGTAGACGATGACCACGCCGTTGACGGCTCCGACGAGGAGCCCGACGCCGACGGCGGCCGCCATGCCGAGGAAGGCGCCCGACCCGGTGGTGGTGAACACCATGGCGCTGACGACCGACGCCACGCCGACCTGGGAGCCGACGGAGATGTCGAGGCCGCCGCAGATGATGACCACGGTCTGGACGATGGCGAGCAGTCCGGTGATGGTCGCCGCCTCGGCGATCACCTGCATGTTGGACAGGCTCAGGTAGTTGTCGTTGAGGACGCCGAACAGGGCGAGGACGACCAGGAGCGCGCCGATGAGGCTGATGTTCTGGCCGCCGACGCCGGACAGGAACGCGGGGCGGCGCGACGCGCGGCCGTCGTCGCCTCCGGAGCCCTTGACGGTCGGTGCGGGGGTGCTGGTGAGGGTCATGACGAGGCTCCAGGGGCGGCGCCGACGATGTCGTCGGCCATGGCGAGTTCGAGGATGGCTTCTTCGGTGGCTTCCCCGCGGTCCAGTTCGCCGGTGATCCGGCCGCCCTGCATGACGACGACCCGGTCGGCGAGGCCGAGGAGTTCGGGGAGTTCGGAGGAGATGACGAGCACGGCGACGCCCTCGGCGGCGAGGTCGGCGATGATCTGGTAGATCTCCGCCTTCGCACCGACGTCGATGCCCCGGGTCGGCTCGTCGAGGATCAGCACCTTCGGCTTGCGAGCCAGCCACCTGGCGAGCACGACCTTCTGCTGGTTGCCGCCCGACAGCTTGCGCACCTCGTGGTCGATCGACGGCGTACGCACCCTGAGCCGGTCGGAGAACTCCTGGGCGAGCCGGCGCTCCGCCGTACGCCGCACGAAGCGGAAGCGCCGCAGCCGGTCCAGTACCACCAGGGAGGCGTTCTCCTTGATGGACTGCTGGAGGAACAGCGCCTGCGCCTTGCGCTCCTCGGGCGCGAGGCCGAGTCCGGCGCGGATCACGTCACCGGGCCGCCCGCTGCGCAGCCGTACGCCGTCGAGGGTGACGGTCCCGGCACGGACGGGCAGGTCACCGGCGAGGGCGAGGGCCAACTCCGAGCGTCCGGCCCCGATCAGGCCCGCGAGGCCGACGACCTCACCGGCGTGGACCCGCAGCGAGATGTCGCTGACGTCGTCGGTCGTGAGGTTTTGGACGTCGAGTACCAGCCGGTCCGTGGCGACCCGCTGCCGTACGAACATGGCGGAGAGGTCACGGCCCACCATCAGGCGGACGAGCTCGCCCTCTTCGGTCGTGGCGGCGTCCTGGACGCCGACGAGGGTGCCGTCGCGCAGGACCGCGATGCGGTCGGCGAGCTGGAAGATCTCCTGCATGCGGTGCGAGACGTACACGATCGCGATGCCTTCGTCGCGCAGCCGCCGGATCAGGGCGAACAGCGCGTCCACCTCGTGCTCCGACAGGGAGGACGTGGGCTCGTCGAAGGCGATCAGCCGGGCGGTGGTGCCGCCGGTCAGCGCCCGCATGATCTCCACCAACTGCCGCTGGGCGGGGGTGAGCTGGGAGCCGAGCAGGTCCGGGTCGAGCACGTGGGCGAAGCCGAGGCGCTCCAGGTCGGCCCTGATGCGCCGGTCGAGCTCGGCCCGGTCGAGCAGCCGGCCGCGCTTGCGGGGCAGCGCGCCTGCGTAGACGTTCTCCGCGACGGAGATGTGCGGGACGATCTCGGGTTCCTGCGGGATGATCCGGATGCCGGCGGCTCGGGCGCGGGCCGGGGAGTCGAGCGTGACGGGCTCTCCGTCCACCACCACGTGTCCCTCGGTCGGCTGGTGGTCACCGGTGAGGATCTTGAGCAGCGTGGACTTTCCCGCGCCGTTCTCCCCCATGAGGGCCGTGACCTGTCCGGCGGGGAAGTCGAGCGTGACGCCGCCGATCGCCTGGACCTCGCCGAAGCGCTTGATGATGCCCGACACCCCGACGGACGGGGCGTGGTCGCCCGCGGGAGGCGGGCCGTCGGGAGACCCCGGAGCGGGGTCCGGGTGAGGGTGTGGGGTCATGTCTCGGTTCACCTCGAAGACAGGGTGCGGGGCTGGAGAGGCCCCGGCGCGTCGGGCAGCGGGGGGATCAGGGTCCGACGCGCCGGGGAGCGGGGGGGGCCGACGCGTCGGTGGGCGGGGGTGGGGGGGCCGACGCGTCGGGAGCAGTGGGTCACCGGCCGGCGGCGGCCGCTGGGGCGCCGCCGGCCGGGAGCACTCAGCCGCAGGTGACTCCCGCGGTCTTCCAGGAGGCGTGGTCGACCATGGTGGTCGGGGCGAAGGCCTCGGCGGGGAAGTCCTTGCCGTTCTTGAGCTTGTCGTACATCGTCTGGACGGCCAGGGCGCCGACGTCCTTGCCGTTGATGAACAGCGCGGCCTTCATGCCGCTCGGCTTGTCCGACTGCCATTCCTTGCAGGCCAGGTAGGCGCCCAGGCCGACACCGACGACGTTCGCGGGCTTGACGCCGGCGTTGGCGAGCGCGGTGACACCGCCCATCACGTTCTCGTCGTTGCAGCCCCAGATCACCCAGTTCTTCACGCCGGCGTTGGCGGTGACCGTGGCGGCGATCTTGTCCTGGGCTCCGGTGGGCGTGTTGTCGGTGGGGACGTCGATGGTCTTCACACCGGGAACGGCGGCGTCGAAGGCCTTCTTCGCGGCCGCGACCCGGTCGCCGCAGACGGTCACGTCCTGCTTCCACGCCGAGACGACCCGGGTGTCGGCGGCCGTCCACCCCGCCTTCGCGAACTCGGCGGCGGCGCGCTTGCCGACCTCCTCGCCCATCTGGGCGCCGCTGAACCCGATCCGCGGCACCAGGTCGGCCTTGCCGCAGGCGGCCGGGTCCGGGCCGGTGGTGCAGATCTGGTCGTCGGAGGTCAGCAGTGCGACCTTGCCGTCCTTGGCGGTCTGCACGACCTGCGGACCGACTGCCGGGTCCGGCACGACGATGATGACGCCGTTCGTCTTCTGCGCGATCGCCGACTGCACCTCGCTGACGGTCTTGTTGGCGTCGTTGCCCAGGTTCACGACCTTGAGGTCGATCCCGAGCTCGGCGGCCTTCGCCTTCGCGCCGGCGGCCTCACCGATGAAGTACTCCTGGTCGCCCTGCTTCTGGAGGTAGGTGATCGAGATCTTTCCGTCGACCTTGGCGACCTGGTCGTCGGCGGCGGTGGAGGTCTTCCCGGACGAGCAGGCCGTGCTCAGGCCGAGCGAGAGGAGAAGTCCCGTGGCGGCGGCCACGCGGCGAGAGGAGGAACGGAACATCGGGGGCTCCTTAGGGCGGGCGACGACCGCCGCGTCCGGGCGTGCGGGTCGTGCGGTTCGTGCGGGGCTGAGGGGCGGGCCGCGGGGCGCAGAGGCGCCTCACCCGGTCATCAAAATCCCTCGGAATCAAACAGATTCAAACGAGCAACACCATGACACCGCCACGGGATCCCCAACGTCAACCCCCGTGCAAAGATGAGATGTCTCCGTGACCTGCACTCCCACAAGGCACAACAGGGAGGAAAGCCAAGGGAGTTGGAAGCTGTCATGTCCATGACATTCACAGACGGAAAGCGCACAGAATGCGCCAGCGAGTGGCCCCGGCCGCCCCCGAAGAGGGCGGCCGGAGTCACGACACGTCTACTCGTTCACGTCTCGTCGTGGGGGTCTACTTGTTGACCGTGAAGCCCTGGTCGTTGCCGTACTTGACGCTGGCGTCCTGCCAGGCCTTCAGGCCGTCGGTGAGCTTGGTGGGGGTGACGTAGGCCTTGCCGACGGTGTCGTTGAAGATGGAGTTGGCGTAGACCTGGTAGGGGAGGTAGGTCCAGTCG
>NZ_JNWK01000015.1 GCF_000716445.1 Streptomyces wedmorensis | reverse complement strand
AGATCCTCGAACGCCTCGCCTCATATCTGAACAGAATTCCTGACTCAGAAGACTAGGGCCTGTCTGACAATTCGCGTCGGATCAGGCCGGGTCGTTCGGAGCGTGCGTGCCGGGCGGGCCGGACCCGACGGGATTTTTCAGACAGGCCCTAGGGGCGGGCGGGGCGGTCCACAGCTTGTCCTTAGGGACCTCTTACGGCCCCCCGTGACACACTCCACGACGATGGACATGGCAGGGACGCAGCTGAGGACGCTGCGGGCGGCGTTCTTCACGGCACTGGTCGTGACGCTGTCCGTGGCGTCCCACGTGCTGCTCTCGGGCGTTCCGCTGCCGCTGGGGACGGTCGTCCCCGTGGCGGTCGCCGTCTTCGCGGTGGCGTACGCGCTGGCCGGCCGCGAGCGCGGCCTCGGCCCGATCGCCGGGCTCCTCGTCCCGCTGGAGCTGGCGGCCGACACGCTCTTCACCAGCGGTCAGGCGGTCTGTTACGGCCCGGCCGGCGGCCCGGTCGCCGGTTCGCTGCGGGCGGTGGGCGTGGAGGTCTTCTGCGGCGGCGCCGTGGGGACCCCTCTGCCCGGCGTGGTGACGCCCGAGGGCGGGGGCGCGGCCGCCCTGCTCGCCTCCCCCGACCCGGCGCTGCCGTGGCTGCTGCTCCTGGCCCACCTGGGCGTCGGGGTGTCGGCGGCGTGCTGGCTGCGCGGCGGGGAGCGGGCGCTGGCCCGGCTGGCCGGGGCGGTGGCGGCCTTCGCGTTCCGCCCGCTGCTCCTGGTGGCGGCCTTCTTCCGTGCGGGTGGTCCGGCGCCCCGGCGCGCCGCGCGGCCCTCGGACCGGCCGCAGCCCTCCCGCACCCGGCTCCTCGTGCACTCCGTGGGGCGGCGGGGACCGCCGCGCCCGGGCCTCGCCCTCGTCTGAGCGAGTCCCGCGGTTCCCCCTGCCTTCCCCTCTTTCACGGAGATCACGATCATGAGTGCACGCAACAGCCAGTCCAACAAGGCCGCCGCCCGCGAGCGGCTGCGCGTCGAGCGCGAGCGCCAGGCGAAGAAGGACCGGGCGCGCCGGCAGCTCGTCGTCGGCGTCTCGGCCGTGGCCGTCCTGGCCGCCGCCGGCGGCATCGGCTACGCGGTGGTGCAGTCCAACAAGCCGTCCCAGTGGGAGGCCGCGGCGGACGCGAAGTCCGTCACGGCCCCGAAGAACACCTCGGGCGCGAACGGCACGACGGTCGTCATCGGCAAGTCGTCCGCGAAGAAGACGCTGGAGCTGTACGAGGACTCGCGCTGCCCGGTCTGCGCGACCTTCGAGCAGTCGGTGGGCGCCACGGTCGAGAAGGACGTCGAGGCCGGCAAGTACAAGATCAAGTACGTCGGTGCCACCTTCATCGACAACGCCGCTCCGGGCGAGGGCTCGAAGAACGCCCTCTCGGCGCTCGGCGCGGCGCTGGACGTCAGCCCCGAGGCCTTCCTGAAGTACAAGGCCGCGCTCTACTCGGCGGACTTCCACCCGGAGGAGAACGACGACAAGTTCGCCAAGGACTCCTACCTCCTGGAGGTGGCGGACTCGGTGCCGGCGCTCAAGGGCAACGCCGCGTTCAAGAAGCACGTGGAGGACGGCACCTTCGACGCCTGGGCGATGAAGATGTCCGCGGCCTTCGACGCGAGCGGGGTGACGGGCACCCCGACCCTGAAGATGGACGGCAAGCCGGTGACGGTGGCGGGCAGCGACAACCCGCCGATGACCCCGGCCGAGTTCACCACGGCGATCGACGCCGCCCTCAAGGCCTGACGCTCGCGCCCCGCCCCCGGCCCCTCGGCCGGGGGCGGGGCGTCTTGTCGAGCGTGCGCGACGGGCGGGCGGCCCCCGGGCGGGGGATCGTCGGACGGGCCCCACGGGCGACGAGTCGGTGAACTTCCGGATTTCGCCTGCACAACAGGCCTACCCGTCAGTAATCTGACTGGCCGTGACCAGTCGTTTCATATCTCCTGCCCCCACCCGCCGTACGGTCGTCAAGGCCGCGGCCGTCACCGCCGTCGCGGCGCCCGCCCTCCTCGGCGCGGCCTCCCCGGCTCTCGCGGACGCCGGGGCACCCGCCTTCCTCCACGGCGTCGCCTCCGGCGACCCGCTCCCCGACGGCGTCCTGCTCTGGACGCGCGTCACCCCCTCCCCCGAGGCCGTGCCCGGATCGGGCCTCGGCCCGGACGTCCAGGTCGGCTGGGAACTGGCCGAGGACCGCGGCTTCGCCCGGGTCGTCGCCTCCGGCACCACCACGGCGAGCGCCTCCGCCGACCACACCGTCAAGGCGGACGTGCGCGGCCTGCGCCCGGCCACCGCCTACTGGTTCCGGTTCACCGCCGGCGCCGCCGTCTCCCCCGCCGCCCGCACCCGAACGGCGCCGGCCGCCGACGCCGCCGCCCCGGGCGTGCGCTTCGGCGTGGTCTCCTGCGCGAACTGGGAGTCCGGCCACTTCTCCGCGTACCGCCACCTCGCCGGCCGCGCCGACCTGGACGCGATCCTCCATCTCGGCGACTACGTCTACGAGTACGCCAGCGGCGCCTACCCGGAGGCGAAGTACGTCGTCCGGCAGCACGAGCCGCGCCACGAGATCGTCTCGCTCGCCGACTACCGGACCCGGCACGGCCACTACAAGACGGACCCGGACCTCCAGGCGCTGCACGCGGCCCACCCGGTGATCGCCATCTGGGACGACCACGAGTTCGCCAACGACGCCTGGGCGGGCGGGGCCGAGAACCACACCCCCGGCGCCGAGGGCGAGTGGGCGGCCCGGGTGGCCGCCGCCAAGCAGGCGTACTTCGAGTGGATGCCGGTCCGCACCTCCACGGAGGGCACGGTCTTCCGGCGGCTGCGCTTCGGCAAGCTGGCCGATCTGCACCTGCTCGACCTCCGCTCCTTCCGCTCCGCGCCGGCGAAGACGGGCAGCGGCACGGTCGACGACCCGGAGCGGAGCATCACCGGCCGGGCCCAGCTGGACTGGCTGAAGTCCGGCCTCGCCGGCTCGGACGCGACCTGGCAGCTGGTCGGCACCTCGGTGATGATCTCGCCGGTCGCCTTCGGCTCCCTCCCGGCGTATCTCCTGGAGCCGCTGGCCGAACTGATGGGGCTGCCGAAGGAGGGCCTCGCGGCCAACGTCGACCAGTGGGACGGCTACACCGACGACCGCAAGGAGCTGCTCGCGCACCTGACCTCGCGGGGGATCCGCAACACGGTCTTCCTGACCGGCGACATCCACATGGCGTGGGCCAACGACGTGCCGGTGAAGGCGGCGACGTACCCGCTGTCGGCCTCGGCCGCGACCGAGTTCGTGGTCACCTCGGTCACCTCGGACAACCTGGACGACATCCTGCACGTGGCGTCCGGGACCCTCTCGGTGGTGGCCGCGGGCGCGGTGAAGGCCGCCAACCGCCATGTGAAGTGGGTGGACATGGACCACCACGGCTACGGAGTGCTGGACGTGACCGCCGAGCGCTCGCAGATGGACTACTACACGGTCTCCGACAAGACGGATCCGGCCGCCACGACGGCCTGGGCGCGGTCGTACCGGACGCTCACCGGAACGCAACGTGTCGAGCGGGTGTACCAGCCGGTTCGCTAGGCGACACCTCAACGACGATTTTCAGCCATGATCTCTTCTGTTAACGGGAGATCACATCGCTACGGCGGGTGGCGAGTTTCGGAGATCGAATCCGGACACACCACCCGCCTCCGTCACCCCGCTCGTTACGTCGAGGTCTCAAACTCCGGAACGGGCGCAAGAATTTCTTCCCGATGACCCGAATTGCCCCTCGAATGATTGGGCTTGATCACTCCTCTTCGATGGCTGACATGGACGCGTAATCTCCCCGGCGTGGCGAGGAAGTACCTCCCCCACCACCCCCCACGAGGAGTCACCGTGCGTGCTCTTGTCCGCATATCCCCGCGTATGACGCGTCGGATGCTCGGCACCGCCGTCATGGCCGGAACCCTGGCCCTGGCCCCGCTGTCCGCCCCGGTCGCCACCGGCGCCGCCACCACCCTGGCCGGCGCGTCCGCCGAGGAGTGCGAGGACGGCACGGCGACCCTGTCCGGCGCCCGCAAGGAGCGCGGCGCCGACAGCCACGCCGCCGAGCCGAACGAGGTCACGGCGTCCAAGGCCAAGGCCATGGACGACGACCTGAAGAAGAAGCTGGCCGCGGCCCGCTCCGAGGGCCGCCTCAGCGCCGCCGCCGACGCGGCCGCCGTGGTGAACATCCCCGTCTACTTCCACGTGATCCACTCGGGCACGACGGGCAAGCTTTCCGCCACCCAGATCCAGAACCAGCTGAACGTCCTGAACGCCGCCTACGCGGGCCAGGGCACCGGCAACGTGAACACCAACTTCCAGTTCACGCTGGCCGCAACCGACTACACGGACAACGCCACCTGGTACAACCTGACCTCCGGCTCCACCGCCGAGAAGCAGATGAAGCAGACCCTCCGCAAGGGCGGCGCCGGCGCGCTGAACTTCTACACCGCCAAGCTCGGCGGCGGCCTCCTGGGCTGGGCGACCTTCCCGTCCTCGTACAACTCCAACCCGTCCATGGACGGCGTCGTCGTCCTCGACTCCTCGCTCCCGGGCGGTTCGGCCGCGAACTACAACGAGGGCGACACCGCCACCCACGAGGTCGGCCACTGGATGGGCCTGTACCACACCTTCCAGGGCGGCTGCACGGGCAACGGCGACTACGTCGCCGACACCCCGGCCGAGAAGAGCCCGGCGTACGAGTGCCCGACCGGCCGTGACTCCTGCGCCTCCAAGGCGGGCGTGGACCCGATCCACAACTTCATGGACTACACCTACGACGCCTGCATGTACCAGTTCACCGCGGGCCAGGTGACCCGGATGACCGACGCCTGGACCGCGTACCGCGCGAGCTGACGCACCGTCCGGACACAGGTGTGGCCCCCGGGGATCCTCCCCGGGGGCCACACCCCTTTGCCACGCGTACGCCCTACAGGCTCTCCAGGAAGGCCAGCGCCACCGACCACGTCCGGTCGGCCGCCTCCTCGTCCCAGTCGGGCAGCTCCGGGTCCGTGTACACGTGCCCCGCGCCCCGGTAGCGGTAGATCTCCACGTCCGCCCCGGCCTTGCGCATCTGCAGGTACCACGAGGACAGCCAGTCGTCCGTCTCGAACGGGTCGGGCTCGGCCACGTGCAGCTGTACGGGCAGCTCGTCCACCGACGCGGACTCGGCCAGGTCCGAGGTGCCGTGGAACAGCAGCAGCCCGCGCGCCTTCTCGTCCCCCAGCGCCAGGGTCTGCGCGATCGAGGCACCGAGGGACAGGCCCATGTAGACCAGGCCTCGCTCGGAGTAGGGCGCGGCGGCCAGGACCGCCCGCTTCAACAGCTCGTCCTTGCCGATCTCGTCCCGGAGCGCCACGCCCTCCTCGACGGTCCCCACCGTCCGCCCGTCGTAGAGGTCCGGAGTCCAGACCTGGTGCCCGGCGGCCCGGAGCCGCTCCGCGGCCGCCTCTACGGAAGGGGTCAGCCCGTAGGCCGAGTGGAAGAGCATGATGTCCATGCGTCCCATCCTGCCACCCGGCCCACGGGCCGCCCCTCAGCGCATGCTGCGCACGTCGAGCTGCCGCAGCACCCGGTCCACCACCTCGGGATCGGCACCGGGCTCGCTGCGCGCCGAGAGGACCTCGTGCCGGGCGGCCGACATCAGCTCCCGCTGGATCCGCTGCACCGCCTTGAGACGGTCCACGCGCGCCGCGTAGGCGGCCCGCCGCTCCTCGTCGACCATGTCGGGGCTGATCCTGGCGCCGATGTCGTACGCCCCGCGCAGCAGCCGCTCCTGGACCTCCTCGGGCAGCTCCTCGACCTCCTCGATCTCCTTGAGCCTGCGCCTGGCGGCCTTCGCGGCCCGGATCGCCAGGTCGCGTTCGAGCGCCCGCTCGGCGTCCGTGTCGGCCCGTACGCCCAGCCGCTTGACCAGAGCGGGCAGGGTGAGGCCCTGGAAGACGAGAGTGGCGATGATCACGCAGAAGGCGATGAAGACGATCTCGTCGCGGCCGGGGAAGGGCGCGCCGTCGTCGGTGCGGAGCGGGATGGCGAGGGCGAGGGCCACCGAGGCCACCCCGCGCATCCCCGCCCACCACATGACGACGGTCTCCCGCCAGCTCATCGGGATCTCCTCGTCGACGTCCCGGAGGTTGTGCAGCCGCTTCGCCAGCCAGGTGGCGGGCAGCAGCCAGAGGAGCCGGACCCCGACGACCACGCCGACCACGGCGGCGCCCCAGCCGAGCATCTCCCACCCGCGCCCCTCCGCGACGCCGAAGACGTGGATGAGCTCAAGGCCGATGAGTCCGAACGCGATGCCGGTGACGAGGGTGTCGACGATCTGCCAGAAGGTCTGCCCGGCGAGCCGGCCCATGACGTCGTCGGCGTCCGCCGCGTGCTCGGCCAGGAAGAGCGCGGTGAGCAGGACGGCGAGCACGCCGGAGCCGTGCAGCTCCTCGGCGAGGACGTAGCTCACGAAGGGGACGAGGAGGGTGAGGCCGGTCTGCAGCGTGGCGTCCCCGAGGACGCCGATCAGCTTGTTGCAGAGCCAGCCGAGCGCCAGGCCGACGGCGACGGCGACCACGGCGGACAGCACGAACTCGCCGAGCGCCTCGGGCCAGGAGAAGGAGCCGCTGACGACCGCGGCGATCGCCACGTGGTAGAGCACGATCGCGGTGACGTCGTTGAAGAGCCCCTCGCCCTCCAGGATCGACACCAGCCGGCGGGGCAGCCCGAGCGAGCCGGCCACGGCGGTCGCGGCGACCGGGTCCGGCGGGGCGACGAGGGCTCCGAGGGCGATCGCGGCGGCCAGCGGCAGGCCGGGCACCAGCACGTGCGCGACCGCGCCGACGGCGGCCGTGGTGACGAAGACCAGGGCGACCGCGAGCAGGAAGATCGGTCGCCTGTTGGCCGCGAACTGCCGCCAGGAGGTCCGCTGCACGGAGGCGTAGAGCAGCGGCGGCAGCACGAGCGGGAGGATGAACTCCGGCGGGACCTCCACACTCGGCACGAAGGGCAGGAACGCCAGCGCGATCCCGACGAGCGTCATCAGGACCGGAGCGGGCAGCCCGAGCCGGTCGCCGAGGGGCACGGTCAGCAGGGCGCCGAGCAGCAGCAAGAACAACAGGGCCAATTGATCCACGGGCCCACCCTGCCACGTACGTCCGTTTTGACGCCGATTGCCCCCTGCGTGCTCCCGGTGCGCCGGATGCTACGGGGGGCCGGTCCTCACAGGGCCTTCCGCATGGCCCGGTGCGGCATGCCCGCGTCCGGGAACTCGGGGCCGTACGCCGCGTAGCCGAGCCGCTCGTAGAAGCCCAGCGCGTGGGTCTGCGCGTGCAGGTCGACGGCGGTCAGGCCCCGCTCGCGGGCCACGTCCTCGACGGCGAGCACGAGCGCCGCGCCGATCCCGAGACCGCGGGCCGCCTTCGCGACCGCGAGCCGGCCGAGGGAACCCACCGAGGCGTCCCCGCCCGTCTTGCCGACGGCGTCCGCACCGTGCAGCAGACGCCCCGTGCCCAGCGGCAGACCGTCCGCCCGCACGGCCAGGACGTGCACCGCGGTCGCGTCGTACGCGTCGTACTCCAGCTCCCGCGGAACGCCCTGCTCCTCGACGAACACCTCACGACGGACCGCGAAGCACGCCTCCCGGTCGGCCGGCTCCGCCGCCTCGCGGACGGAGTACCCGACCGTCACTGGCTCTCCGCCGCGATCCGGTCCAGGGCCCGCTGCAGGTCCTCGGGGTACGTGCTGGCGAACTCGACCCACGAGCCGTCCCCGGGGTGCTCGAAGCCGAGCCGGACCGCGTGCAGCCACTGCCGCGTCAGGCCGAGGCGCTTGGCCAGCGTCGGGTCGGCGCCGTAGGTGAGGTCGCCGACGCAGGGGTGGCGGTGGGCGGACATGTGCACCCGGATCTGGTGGGTGCGGCCCGTCTCCAGCTTGATGTCGAGCAGCGACGCCGACCGGTACGCCTCGATGAGGTCGTAGTGCGTGACGGAGGGCTTGCCCTCGGCGGTGACCGCCCACTTGTAGTCGTGGTTCGGGTGCCGGCCGATCGGGGCGTCGATGGTGCCGCTCATCGGGTCGGGGTGGCCCTGGACCAGCGCGTTGTAGCGCTTGTCGACCGTGCGCTCCTTGAACTGGCGCTTGAGCGAGGTGTACGCGTACTCCGACTTCGCGACCACCATCAGACCGGAGGTGCCGACGTCCAGGCGGTGCACGATGCCCTGGCGCTCGGCGGCGCCGGAGGTGGAGATGCGGTACCCGGCGGCGGCGAGGCCGCCGATGACCGTGGTGCCGGTCCAGCCGGGGCTCGGGTGCGCGGCGACGCCGACCGGCTTCATGATCACGACGATGTCGTCGTCGTCGTGGACGATCTCCATGCCCTCGACGGGCTCGGCGACGATCTGCACGGGCGCGGCCGCGCCCGGCATCTCGACCTCGAGCCACGCGCCACCGCTGACCCGCTCGGACTTGCCGACGACGGATCCGTCGACCTGGACCTTCCCTGTGGCGGCCAGCTCGGCCGCCTTCGTACGGGAGAACCCGAACATACGGGCGATGGCGGCGTCGACGCGCTCGCCCTCCAGGCCATCGGGAACGGGCAGCGTGCGGATCTCGGGACTCGTACTCACCCGTCGAGTATGCCTTGTGCGGAAGACACTCTGTCTTCCGCACGGGTCGGGCTCAGTCCTTGTGGACGGTGCCGTCCGGGTCCAGGCCCCGGAAGGACAGCAGGACGATCAGGATGCCGCCGCAGACGATCGCCGAGTCGGCGAGGTTGAAGACGGCGAAGTGCGCGGGGGCGATGAAGTCGACGACCGCGCCCTCGAAGACGCCCGGCGAGCGGAAGATCCGGTCCGTGAGGTTGCCGAGCGCACCGCCGAGCAGCAGGCCGAGCGCGATCGCCCAGGGCAGGCTGTAGAGCTTCCGGGCCAGCCGGATGATCACGACGATCACGGCGGCCGCGATGCAGGTGAAGATGATCGTGAAGGCCTCGCCCATGCCGAACGCCGCACCGGGGTTCCGGATGGCGTCCAGCCGCAGCAGGTCCCCGATCAGGTCGATCGGCTCGTGGCCCTCCAGCTTGGCGACCACCAGCATCTTGCTGCCGAGGTCCAGGAGGTAGGCCAGCAGGGCCACCACGAACAGCGCGACGATCCGGCGCCTGCCCCGGGGCCGCTCCTCGGGAGCGGCCGTCCCGTCGGAGGCCGCCGTTCCCTCGGAGGCGACCGTCTCGTCGGACGCGGCCGGCTCCTCGGCCCCTGCTGAATCCGGCGTACCGATGATGCGCTCCGCCTCTGCCACGTGAGTGAGTCCCTCGACCTCGATGCCTGACCGTGCACCGAGGGTACGGCACAGGCGTACGAGACCGTCAGCCGAGATCGTCAGCCACGCCGCTCCTGCCGCTGCTTGTCCTCGACGCAGAGCGTGGCCCGCGGGAAGGCCTGCATCCTCGCCTTGCCGATGGGCTTGCCGCACACCTCGCAGAGGCCGTACGTGCCCGCGTCGAGCCGTTCCAGGGCGTGCTCGGTCTGCTCCAGCATCTCCCTCGCGTTGGCGGCCAGGGCGAGCTCGTGCTCCCTGGTGATGTTCTTGGTGCCGGTGTCGGCCTGGTCGTCGCCCGCGCCGTCACCCGAGTCCCGCATGAGGCCGGTGAGCTCCTCCTTGGAGTGGACGAGCTCGCTGCGGAGCCGCAGGACCTCCGCCTGGAGCGAGCTGCGGGCCTCGCCGACCTCCTCCGGCGTCCAGGGGTCCTCCCCGGGACGCACCGCGAGCTCACCGGTGCGGGCCTGGGGCACCGCGGCCTCGCTGCCGGCGGTCGTGACGCCGCCCGCGGTCTTCTTCGCTGCCACCGTCCTGGCTCCTGTCTGCTTCTTCGGGTTCTTCGCGGCGGGCGCCTTCCTGGCGGCCGCCTTCTTCGCCACGGGCTTCCGGCCGGAGGCCTCGTCGGCCGGGGCCGCGGGCTCGCGGGCGGGGGCCGCCGCGTCCGTCCCGTCGACGGCCGTCTTCCCGGTGGCCGCCTTCTTCGCGACCGCCTTCTTGGTGACGGCCTTCCCGGCAGCCGTCTTCGTCGCGACCGCCGACTTCTTGCCGGTCACGTCCTTGGCGGCCTCGGCCGTACCGGCGGAACCGGCGGTCGAGGCCCTCTTCGCGGCGGTCTTCTTCGCCACCATGTCGCGGCCCCTTCACATTTTGTGATCTTGCTCGCGAATCGTGCTGGGACGATAAATCGGCCCAAGGCCCGCGGCAACGGGGCACGCCGCCGTTCCCACCCGCCCCCGCTCCCCGCAGGGCGGGCCTGCCTCCGTTGTGCCCAGCTCCCCGCCGGGTTATCCGTCCCGCCCCTCCCCCACATGGCCGCACCCCGACTCCGACCCGCCCCGTATGGCCATTCGGGTCACGCGAAAACCGGTCTGCCGCCCTCCTCCGGGCCCCGTACACTGGCCTCAGCGAAAGGCTTGGATGGGGACGAGTAGCGTCGTACGCAGCCATGAGCGACCCGGGGACGGTGAGAGCCCGGGGGCGAGCCCGATGTGAAGCATCACCCCGGAGCCGTCGGAAGAAAGCCGCGGGAAAGCGCGGTGACTAGACCCGGCGTCGCGACCCCAATGAGGGGGCTCAGGGCGTGCGCGCCCGGGGCCAAGGAGGGTGGTACCGCGGGAGCCGGGCTCTCGTCCCTCCGACGGAACGACGACTTTCCGCCGGAGGAACTCGATGACACCGCCGCAGTACCGCCAGGTGCCCGCCCAGGTCGACCTGCCCGCGCTCGAGCACGACGTGCTCGGTTTCTGGCGCGACAACAAGGTCTTCGCGAAGACCCTGGAGCAGTCCGAAGGACGCCCCGAGTGGGTGTTCTACGAAGGCCCGCCCACCGCGAACGGCATGCCCGGCGCCCACCACATCGAGGCCCGCGTCTTCAAGGACGTCTTCCCCCGCTTCCGCACCATGCGCGGCTACCACGTGGCCCGCAAGGCCGGCTGGGACTGCCACGGCCTGCCGGTCGAGCTCGCGGTCGAGAAGGAGCTCGGCTTCTCCGGCAAGAAGGACATCGAGGAGTACGGCATCGCGGAGTTCAACGCGAAGTGCCGCGAGTCGGTGACCCGCCACACCGACGCCTTCGCCGACCTCACGACCCGCATGGGCTACTGGGTCGACCTGGACGACGCCTACCGCACCATGGACCCCTCGTACATCGAGTCGGTCTGGTGGTCCCTGAAGCAGATCTTCGACAAGGACCTCCTCGTCCAGGACCACCGGGTCGCCCCCTGGTGCCCGCGCTGCGGCACCGGCCTCTCCGACCACGAGCTGGCCCAGGGCTACGAGACGGTCGTCGACCCCTCCGTCTACGTCCGCTTCCCGCTGACCTCCGGCCCGCTGGCCGGCAAGGCGGCGCTCCTGGTCTGGACGACGACCCCCTGGACCCTGGTGTCCAACACCGCGGTCGCCGCCCACCCCGAGGTCACCTACGTGGTCGCCACCGACGGCGACGAGCGGGTCGTCGTCGCCCAGCCGCTGGTCGAGAAGGCCCTCGGCGAGGGCTGGGTCACCACCGGCGAGTCCTTCACGGGCGCCGAGATGGAGCGCTGGACCTACCAGCGCCCCTTCGAGCTGGTGGAGTTCCCCGCCGAGGCGCACTACGTCGTCAACGCCGAGTACGTCACCACCGAGGACGGCACGGGTCTGGTCCACCAGTCCCCCGCCTTCGGTGAGGACGACCTCAAGGTCTGCAAGGCGTACGGCCTGCCGGTCGTGAACCCGGTCCGCCCCGACGGCACCTTCGAGGAGGGCGTCCCGCTGGTCGGCGGCGTCTTCTTCAAGAAGGCCGACGAGGCCCTCACCGCCGACCTGGACGCCCGCGGCCTGCTCTTCCGGCACATCGCGTACGAGCACAGCTACCCGCACTGCTGGCGCTGCCACACGGCCCTGCTCTACTACGCGCAGCCGTCCTGGTACATCCGCACGACCGCGGTCAAGGACCGCATGCTCCAGGAGAACGACAAGACCAACTGGTTCCCCGACTCGGTCAAGCACGGCCGCTTCGGCGACTGGCTCACCAACAACGTCGACTGGGCGCTCTCCCGGAACCGCTACTGGGGCACCCCGCTGCCGATCTGGCGCTGCGAGGAGGGCCACCTCACCTGCGTCGGCTCGCGCGCCGAGCTGACCGAGCTGACCGGCACCGACCAGTCCGAGCTCGACCCGCACCGCCCGTACATCGACGCGGTGACCTTCACCTGCCCGGCGGACGGCTGCTCCCTGGAGGCCACCCGGGTACCGGAGGTCATCGACGCCTGGTACGACTCGGGCTCGATGCCGTTCGCGCAGTACGGGTACCCGTACCAGAACAAGGAGCTGTTCGAGAGCCGCTACCCGGCGCAGTTCATCTCCGAGGCGATCGACCAGACCCGCGGCTGGTTCTACACGCTGATGGCCGTCGGCACGCTCGTCTTCGACAAGTCCTCGTACGAGAACGTGGTCTGCCTCGGCCACATCCTCGCCGAGGACGGCCGCAAGATGTCCAAGCACCTGGGCAACATCCTCCAGCCCATCCCGCTGATGGACCAGCACGGCGCCGACGCGGTCCGCTGGTTCATGGCGGCCGGCGGCTCGCCGTGGGCGGCCCGCCGGGTGGGCCACGGAACGATCCAGGAGGTCGTCCGCAAGACCCTCCTGACGTACTGGAACACGGTCGCCTTCCAGGCGCTGTACGCCCGCACCTCCGGCTGGGCGCCTTCGGAGGCGGACCCGGCCCCGGCCGACCGCTCCGTCCTCGACAAGTGGCTCCTCTCCGAGCTCCACACCCTGGTGACCGAGGCCACCGAAGCGATGGAGTCGTACGACACCCAGCGGACCGGCAAGCTCCTCTCGGCCTTCGTCGACGACCTGTCCAACTGGTACGTGCGCCGGTCCCGCCGCCGCTTCTGGCAGGGCGACGCGGCCGCGCTCCGCACGCTCCACGACGTCATCGAGACGGTCACCCGCCTCATGGCCCCGCTGACCCCGTTCATCACGGAGCGGGTCTGGCAGGACCTCGTGGTCCCCGTCACGGCCGACGCGCCCGAGTCCGTCCACCTGGCCACCTGGCCGGAAGCCGACGCCTCCCTGATCGACCCGACCCTCTCCGAGCAGATGCTCCTCGTCCGCCGGCTGGTCGAGCTCGGCCGGGCGACCCGCGCCGAGTCCGGCGTCAAGACCCGCCAGCCGCTGTCCCGCGCGCTGGTCGCGGCGACGGGCTTCGCCGCGCTGTCGCCGGCGCTCCAGGCCCAGATCACGGAGGAGCTGAACGTCTCCTCCCTCGCCTCCCTCTCCGAGGTCGGCGGCTCCCTCGTCGACACGACGGCCAAGGCGAACTTCCGCGCCCTCGGCAAGCGCTTCGGCAAGGGCGTCCAGGACGTCGCCAAGGCGGTGTCCGCGGCGGACGCGGCGGCACTGTCGCTCGCCCTGCGCTCCGGCGAGGCGACCCTCTCGGTGAACGGGGAGGACATCACCGTCACCCCCGAGGAGATCATCATCACCGAGACCCCGCGCGAAGGCTGGTCGGTCGCCTCCGACGCCGGCGCGACGGTCGCCCTCGACCTGGAGATCACCCCCGAGCTCCGCAAGGCGGGCCTCGCGCGCGACGCCATCCGCCTGATCCAGGAGGCCCGCAAGAACAGCGGCCTGGACGTCGCGGACCGCATCGCGCTGCGGTGGACCTCCGCGTCCCCGGAGACCGTCGAGGCGCTGACGGCCCACGCGGGCCTCATCGCGGACGAGGTCCTCGCCACGGACCACGGGCAGGGGGAGGCCGACGACTCCTACGGCGCCCCCTTCGAGGACGACTCCCTCGCCCTCGTCTTCCGCCTCCGCAAGGCCTGACCGCCTCACCGAAGGGCCCGGCCTCTCCTGAGGCCGGGCCCTTCGGCGTACGCGGGCCCCCTTCGGCGTACGCGGCGCGCCGGCGTACGCGGGCCCCCTTCGGCGTACGCGGGGCGCCGGCGTGACCGCGGGTCCGTCCCGGGGAACGGCGAAGGGCCGGCCCCCGGGAGAAACCCGGGAACCGGCCCTTGCAGCCTGCCGACGGCTACGCGCTCATCGCGCGACCACCCGCCGTCAGTTGTCGTCCTCGTCGATGAGGAAGCCGCGCATCGGCGCCGGCGCCTGCTGCATCGGCTGCGGCGCCTGCGGCCGGACCGGAGCCATCGGCTGGGTCATGGCCGGGGACATCTGCTGCTGACCGCCGTAGGAGGGAGCTCCCATGGACGGCGGACCGCCCATGCCGCCGTTGCCGCCGTAGGACGGGGCGCTCGCGCCCGCCGAGGCCATCGACGGGGCCGGCGGCAGGGAGGCCGTCGCCGGGGTGCGCGGCGGGGCCAGCGAGTCGTCGGCCTGGGTCTCCAGCTGGCGCAGCTGCGACTCGAGGTACGACTTCAGACGCGTGCGGTACTCGCGCTCGAAGCCGCGCAGGTCCTCGACCTTGCGCTCCAGCGTGGCGCGCGCGGACTCCAGGGAGCCCATGGCGACGCGGTGCTTCTCCTGGGCGTCCCGCTCGAGGGCGTCGGCCTTGGCGCGGGCGTCCCGCTCCAGGCCTTCGGCGCGGGAGCGCGCCTCGCCGACGATCTTGTTGGCCTCGGAGCGGGCCTCGGCGATCGCCTGGTCGGCGGTCTGCTGGGCCAGCGAGAGGACACGCGCGGCGCTGTCGCCACCGGGGCCCTGCTGCGGCTGCTGCTGCTGCATCTGCTGCTGCATCTGCTGCTGCGGGTGGCCCATGGGGCCGCCCTGCATCGGGCCGGGGCCCATGGGGCCGCCCTGCATCGGGCCGGGACCCATCGGGCCGCCCTGCATGGGACCGCCCTGCATGGGACCGCCCTGCATCGGGCCGGGGGGGAGCGCCGGGGCACCGGAGGGCAGCTGCGGCGGGCCCATCTGGGGCGGCTGCTGCTGGACCGGCGGTCCGGATATGGCCGCGGGCACGGGCGCGCCGGGACGATCCTGCGGCTCCGGGGGCTTGCGCATGCCCTGCTGCTGCTGATTCTGCGCGGCGGCGCGCGTCGCGGCGGCCAGCTTGGCGCGCAGGTCCTCGTTCTCGCGGAGCAAGCGGGTCAGCTCGGCTTCGACCTCGTCGAGGAAGGCATCGACCTCGTCCTCGTCATAGCCTTCTCGAAGGCGGACGGTCGTGAACTGCTTGTTCCGCACGTCCTCGGGAGTCAGCGGCATCTCTTCTTCACCTCTACGTAGTCGTCGGCAGTCGGCAAGACCGTATCGTCCACACTCACCTCGCGAAGCTGCTCACGATGGAGATCAGGATGTAGACGATGATCATCAGAACGAAGAAGGACAGGTCGAGTGCCACGCCCCCGAGACGCAGCGGCGGGATGAGTCGCCGCAGAAGCTTGAGCGGTGGATCGGTGACAGTGTAGGTGGCCTCGAGTACGACCACCATCGCCTTACCGGGTTGCCATGAACGGGCGAACTGGAAGACGTAGTCCATGACCAGCCGGACGATCAGGAGGACGAGGAAGCACATCAGCACGATGTAGACCACCTGTAGTGCGACGCCCATCCCGCGTTTCCCTCTCCCCTGGCTTACGTGCTCTCGCTTGTCCGGCCGCGTCGCGACCGGTCCGTCCGGTTCTGTTGTTCTCAGCTCTGGTTGAAGAATCCGCCCTCTGCGATCCGGGCCTTGTCCTCCGCCGTGACATCGACGTTAGCAGGCGACAACAGGAACACCTTCTGCGTCACGCGCTCAATGCTGCCATGGAGCCCGAAGACGAGTCCGGCGGCAAAGTCGACAAGTCGCTTCGCGTCCGTGTCGTCCATCTCTGTGAGGTTCATGATCACCGGGGTGCCCTCACGGAAGTGTTCCCCGATGGTACGGGCCTCGTTGTAGGTCCGCGGGTGCAGCGTGGTGATGCGGTAGGGCTCCCGCTCGGACACGACCTTGGGCATGATCACCGGTGCGTTCTTCTCCAGGCTCGGACGTTCGGGTGTGATGGATGCCACGGGGGCAATTCGGGCCGGACGTCCGCTTTCGGCGAGTACCGGGACGGAATGGGCTACCGGCTCCCGCTGCGCGGGGGGTGCCACCACACGTACCGGTTCCTCGCGCTCCACCTGACGCGGGGGGGTGTGACGCCGGTCGCGCTCGGGCTCCGGCTCCAGCTCGGGTTCGAAGTCGTCGTCGGGGTCGAAACCCCGGCCGTCGTACCCATCGTCCTCCACGAGGCCGAGGTAGACCGCCATCTTGCGCATCGCGCCGGCCATTCTCTGAGTCCTCCGCTCTGTGGTGGATCGGCCTCGTCACCAAGTGCCGGCGATCCACGGGGCACCCCGCCGTTCTGCGGAATGACCATATTTTCTGCTGTGGTCCGACTTGCTTCGCGACGTTACCCGAGCTTCGGGCGGACGCCGAGTACCGCCGTACCGACGCGTACGTGTGTCGCCCCGGCAGCGACGGCCTCCTCGAGGTCCGCACTCATCCCTGCTGACACCATGTTCGCAGCCGGACGGGTCGCGCGCAGGGCAGTCGACAAATCCATGAGGCGGTCGAAGGCGGCCCGTTGCCGTCCCGCGTACGGGCCGGCGAGCGGGGCGACGGTCATCAGTCCGCCGAGCCTCAGTCCGGGAGCGGCGTCCACCGCGGCCGCCAACTCCTCGATGCCGTCCGGTGCGACACCGCCGCGGTCGCCCCGCTCGCCGGACTCGGCGTCGAGGGCGACCTGGAGCAGGCAGCCGAGCTCGCGCCCCTCCTTCTCCGCGGCCACGGAGAGGGCGGAAACGAGCTTCAACCGGTCGACGGACTGCACCACATCGGCATAACCCACCACGGATCTGACCTTGTTGGTCTGCAACTGGCCCACGAAGTGCCAGGTCAGGTCCAGGTCGGCACAGGCGGCCGCCTTGGGCGCGGCGTCCTGGTCCCGGTTCTCGGCGACGTTCCGCACGCCGAGCCCGTGGAGGATTCTCACGTCGCTCGCGGGATAGGTCTTGGTGACCACGACCAGGGTCACCTCCTCCCGCGCGCGCCCGGCCGCGGTACAGGCGGCGGCGATGCGCGCCTCCACCCGGGCCAGGTTCTCGGCCAGTTCCGACGTGCGGTCCGTCATCAGTTCTTTCCTGCCGGGGATCCGGGGGGCGTCCCCGGGGTGGATACGGGGTCCAACCAGACATATCCCGCGAGTCGCCCCGTGGTGCGATCGCGGCGGTACGAGTAGTGGTCACCGGATTCCCGGGTGCAGACCGGGCTGGCCTGCCGGTCGGTGACGCCGAGCCGTTCGAGCTGGGCGTGGACTCCGGCGACGACGTCGACGGCCGGGGTTCCCCAGCTCGTCTCGGCCCAGGCCGCGGGTTCGGTCCCGGCGACCTCGGCCCGCATGGCCTCCGGCACCTCGTAGCAGCGCCCGCAGACGGCCGGGCCGGTGCGGGCGACGACACGGGCGGGGTCGGCGCCCTTGTCGATCATGGCCGCGACCGCGGCCGGGACGACTCCCGCCACCATCCCGGGCCGTCCGGCGTGGGCGGCCGCCACGACGCCGGCGACCGGGTCGGCGAGCAGGACCGGCACGCAGTCCGCGGTGAGGACGGCGAGCCCGAGTCCCGGCCGGGTGGTGACGAGCGCGTCCACCGCCGGGATCCCGGCGGCGCCCCACGGCCCGTCGACCTCCGCGACGTCGGCCCCGTGCACCTGGTTCATCCAGACCACCCGCGCCGGGTCGAGCCCGAGGGCGCCGGCGGCGAGCGCCCGGTTGGTCCGTACCGCTTCGGGGTCGTCCCCGACCGCTCCGCCGAGGTTGAGCTCCTCGTACGGAACGGCGCTCACCCCGCCCCACCGGTCGGTGAAGGCGAAGTGCGCGCCGTTCGCGTCGAAGCGATGTCCTATCACTTCAGGAAATCCGGGACGTCCAGCTCCTCGGCCTGGCTGTCCGCGTAGGGACGGGCCGGGGGGACGACCGGCTGAGCGGCCGCCGACGGGATCTCGTTGACGACCGGGGCGGGCTCGACCGGGGCGGAGACGGGCTCCTCGCGGGGGGCCACGGTGCCGAGGCCGCCGAGCGGACGGGAGGTCTCGACGTGGCGGGGGGCCGGGGCCGGCTCCTCGCGCTTGGCCGACACCGAGCCGATGATGTTGTCCCGGCGGGCCGGCGGCTGGCCGCCGTCGAAGCCGGCGGCGATGACGGTGACGCGGACCTCGTCGCCCAGGGCGTCGTCGATGACGGCACCGAAGATGATGTTGGCCTCGGGGTGGGCCGCCTCGCTGACCAGCTGCGCGGCCTCGTTGATCTCGAAGAGACCGAGGTCGCTGCCGCCGGAGATGGAGAGCAGCACGCCGCGGGCGCCGTCGATGGAGGCCTCCAGGAGCGGCGAGGAGATCGCCATCTCCGCGGCGGCCACCGCGCGGTCGTCGCCACGGGCGGAGCCGATGCCCATGAGGGCCGAGCCGGCCTCGGACATGACCGACTTGACGTCGGCGAAGTCGAGGTTGATGAGGCCCGGGGTGGTGATGAGGTCGGTGATGCCCTGGACACCGCTCAGCAGCACCTGGTCGGCCGACTTGAACGCGTCGAGCACGGAGACCTGGCGGTCCGAGATCGAGAGCAGTCGGTCGTTCGGGATGACGATGAGGGTGTCGACCTCTTCGCGGAGTTCGGCGATGCCGTCCTCCGCCTGGTTGGCGCGACGGCGGCCCTCGAAGGTGAACGGCCGGGTGACCACACCGATCGTCAGGGCGCCGAGCGAGCGCGCGATGTTGGCGACGACGGGTGCGCCGCCGGTGCCGGTGCCGCCGCCTTCGCCGGCGGTGACGAAGACCATGTCGGCCCCCTTGAGGACCTCCTCGATCTCCTCACGGTGGTCCTCTGCCGCCTTGCGACCGACGGCCGGGTTGGCCCCGGCGCCCAGGCCGCGGGTGAGTTCACGACCGACGTCGAGCTTGACGTCGGCGTCGCTCATCAACAGCGCTTGCGCGTCGGTGTTGATCGCGATGAACTCGACGCCCTTGAGGCCGACCTCGATCATTCGGTTGATGGCATTGACACCACCGCCGCCGACACCGATGACCTTGATGACTGCGAGGTAGTTCTGCGGTGCTGCCACGTCGAAGGCCTCTCGCCTCGAGTTACGTGTCGTCGCCGCGCGTTGGTCGCGCCGCTCCGACGGATGCCGATTGGGACGGTCCGAAACGCCGACCCAAACCCTAACGTTGAAGTTTAGGGTTACCAGTGTCTCTGTTCGCTGGACTCTTCCGAACAGGACACTAAGTCGACAAGCGGCGCACGTTCAACGAACACGCCGAACCTCCCGTTTTTCTTTTCACCCTATGTGATCACCCGTAGCGCTGGCCAACCAGGGTGCTGGCCAGCGGTAATGCCCGTCAACTCCCGGACGAGGCGGGCGCTGTGGGAGCACTTACGTCGAAGTGCCCCGCTTTGGGCGCCGCTTTCATCAGAGCGGTCAGCACCCGGGCCTTCGCCGGGCCGTGCTCGGAGCTGCCCCAGAAGACGGTGCGCCCCTCGGTCAGCTCCAGCGTGACGGAGTCGTACGAGGTGACGCGCACGACACGAGTGTCCCGGGCGATTTCCGCCGGGAGTTCACCCCGGACGCGCACCGCCTCGCGGAGCAGCCGGTCGGCGCCGAAGCGCCGCAGGCTCGGGGAGGCGGCGCTGTCGAGGACGAGTCGGGGAACGCCTCGCGGGGCGGTGTCGACAGTGGCGAACCGCATGCCGGTCGAGTCCACTTCGGTGAACTTTCCGCCCTTTTCGACGAGCAGTACGGGCTGCCGTTCCGTCACTTTCAGCCCGATTCCGTGCGGCCAGGACCGCACGACGTCGATCGACTCGATCCGCGGGAAAGCGCCCTTGAGGCGCGTCTCGATCGCCTCGGTGTCGACCGTGACGAGCGGGGCCCCCAAGGGGACGGCGGCGACGGCCTCGACCTCGCGCGCGGTCAGGACCCGGGTGCCGGAAGTCTTCACACGTTCCACACGGAACCACGTCGATCCGTAGAGCGCCCAGACCCCGCCGGCCACGAGCGCGAGCACGCCGAACGCGACGAGCAGCAGCCGGGGGGCGGGTACCCGGAACCGATGGTTCCGGGTACCCGGGCCGGACGACCGCTCCGCCGGCCCCCTGGACTTGCTGGCGCCGCTCTTCTCCGCGGTCGTCGGTCCGGCTGCCACCTGGCGCTCCTGCCTCTCGCCGCCGCGCTACGCCTGACGGCGGGCGGCGATCGCCTCGTACACCATGCCGACGAGCAGGTCGTCGGCGTCCCGGCGGCCGAACTCGGCGGCGGCG
Organism: Streptomyces wedmorensis; assembly: GCF_000716445.1. GTDB lineage: Bacteria > Actinomycetota > Actinomycetes > Streptomycetales > Streptomycetaceae > Streptomyces > Streptomyces wedmorensis. The sequence goes on along the minus strand of NZ_JNWK01000015.1, from coordinate 167,554 downwards.
CGGGACATCTCGTACAACCGGTGCGGATCGGCCAGTACGGGCAGGACGTTGCCCTGCACCCACTGCGGCGTCAGCTCCGCGTCGTCGACGAGGAGTCCACCGCCCGCCTTCACCACCGGCTGCGCGTTGAGCCGCTGTTCGCCGTTGCCGATCGGCAGCGGGACGTACGCCGCGGGCAGCCCGACGGCGGAGAGCTCGGCGACGGTCATCGCGCCCGCGCGGCAGAGCATCATGTCGGCCGCGGCGTACGCGAGATCCATCCGGTCCACGTACGGTACCGGCACGTAAGGCGGCATACCGGGCATGTTGTCGACGCGCGGCATTTCGTTCTTCGGGCCGACCGCGTGCAGGATCTGGATTCCGGAGCGCTGGAGCACCGGGGCGATCTGCTGGATGACCTCGTTGAGCCGCCGGGCACCCTGGGAGCCGCCGGAGACGAGCAGCGTCGGCAGGTTGGGGTCGAGGCCGAACGCGGCGCGCGCCTCGGGACGCACCCGCGCCCGGTCGAGGGTCGCGATGGTGTGCCGCAGCGGGATGCCGATGTAGCGGGCGTTGCGGAGCTTGCTGTCCGGGGTGGCGACGGCGACCCCGGCCGCGTACCGCGAACCGATCTTGTTGGCCAGGCCGGGCCTGGCGTTGGCCTCGTGGACCACGATCGGCACCCCGAGCCGCTTGGCCGCGAGGTAGCCGGGCAGCGCCACGTAGCCGCCGAAGCCGACCACGCAGTCCGCCTTGGTGCGCTCCAGGACCTGCTCGGCGGCCTTGATCGTGCCGCGCAGCCGCCCGGGAACGGTGATCAGCTCGGGGGTGGGCTTGCGGGGCAGCGGTACGGCGGGAATGAGCGCCAACTCGTAGCCCCGCTCGGGCACGAGCCGGGTCTCCAGACCCTTCTCCGTGCCGAGCGCCGTGATCCCCACGCTGGGGTCCTGCCTGCGCAGGGCGTCCGCGAGGGCGAGCGCGGGCTCGATGTGGCCGGCGGTCCCCCCGCCGGCGAGTACGACATGCACCGAAATTCACCGCTCTCCGGACGGGCGCTTCTTGACGCGCCGTCGCATCGACTTCCATCTCACCCCGGCCCGCTTGCCCCGACCGGGGCGGCGCATGGCCAGGGCCGCTTTCGCGGCGGGTTCCTGTCGCGCGAACGCGATGAGGAGCCCGACGGCGAACATGGTCGGCAGCAGGGCCGACCCTCCGTAGGAGAACAGCGGGAGGGGGACACCGGCGATCGGCAGCAGACCGAGCACCGCACCGATGTTGATCACGGCCTGCGCCGTGATCCAGGTGGTCACACCTCCCGCGGCGAACCTCACGAAGGGGTCCTCCGTGCCTCCGGCCACGCGGATACCCGCATAGCCTAGAGCCGCGAACAGGGCGAGTACCGACAGCGTCCCCGCGAGGCCCAGTTCCTCACCGGTGACCGCGAAGATGAAGTCGGTGTGCGCCTCGGGCAGTTGGCCCCATTTCTCCACGCTCGCACCGAGTCCGGATCCGAACCATCCGCCCGAGGCCAGAGCATAGATTCCGTGCGCGGCCTGGAGGCAGGGGGCTCCCTCGCCGCCGGGGTCGGTCGCCCCGATGCAGTCGAAGCGCTTCATCCGGTTCGAGCTCGTCTTGATCAGCAGCACGCCGATCGCGCCGGCCACCGTGAGCACCCCGACGAAGAGCCGGGTGGGCGCGCCGGCCGTCCAGAGCAGTCCGAAGAGGATCGCGGCGAGGATGATCGAGGTGCCCATGTCGCCGCCGAGCATGATCAGCCCGAGCAGCATGAAGGCGCCGGGGACCAGTGGCACCAGCATGTGCTTCCACTGGGTCAGCAGCCGCATGTCGTGCTTGCGGGCGAGCAGGTCGGCCCCCCACAGGATCAGCGCCAGCTTGCCGAACTCGCTGGGCTGGAGCTGGAAGGGACCGCCGAGGGAGATCCAGTTCTGGTTGCCGTTGACCGCGTGCCCTATCCCGGGGATCTGCACGAGCACCATCAGGAAGACCGCGCCGACCAGGATCGGGTAGGCGAGCGCCCGGTGCAGCTTCACGGGCATCCGCGAGGCGGCCAGGAGCAGCCCGGTGCCGAGGAGCGCGGCGATGAACTGCTTCCGGAAGAAATAGGAGGGCACCAGCTCGTAGCGGAGAGCCGTGATCATCGAGGCGGAGTAGACCATCACGAGGCCGAGCATGGTGATGAGCAGCGCCGCGCCGATGATCACGTAGTACGCCGTCAGCGGCCGGTCCCAGGCCCTCTGCGCCCGCCGGTAGAGCCGCCGTACGCCTCCGCGGGGTCGCCGCGGGGTCGCGGGGACCCGCCCCCCGCCGCGTGCGGCGGAGGGCCGGCGTGCCCCGGCGATCTTGCTCGGCATGGTCGCTGCCCCCTCTGGTCGTGCCCGGTCCGGCCGGACCCTCCCACTGGTCGGGTCAGGCGTCCCCGGTGGCGGCGAGGGCGCGGACCGCGTCCGCGAAGGCCTCGCCCCGCTTGTTGTAGTTGGTGAACATGTCCATCGAGGCGCAGGCCGGGGCGAGGAGCACCGTGTCCCCCGGGCGGGCCAGCCGGGCCGCCTCCCGGACCGCCTCGGACATCGCCCCAGTGTCGGTCCGGTCGAGGTCCACCACCGGTACCTCCGGGGCGTGTCGCGCCAGGGCTTCGCGGATCAGCTCGCGGTCGGCGCCGATCAGGACGGCGCCGCGCAAGCGCTTCGCCGACTTCTGGACGAGCTCGTCGAAGGTCGCGCCCTTGGCGAGGCCGCCGGCGATCCAGACGATCGGGTCGTAGGCGGCCAACGAGGCTTCCGCGGCGTGGGTGTTGGTGGCCTTGGAGTCGTCGACGTACCTGACTCCCTGGACCTCCTCGACCAGTTCGATGCGGTGCGGGTCGGGGCGGAAGGCCTTGAGCCCGTCCCGTACGGCCTTGGCGTCCACGCCGAAGGCTCGGGCGAGGGCGGCCGCGGCGAGCGCGTTGGCGATGTTGTGCGGGGCCGGCGGCTGGACGTCGGAGACCTCGGCGAGTTCCTGGGCGTTCTTCTGCCGGTTCTCGACGAAGGCGCGGTCCACGAGGATGCCCTCGACGACGCCCAGTTGGGACGGGCCGGGCGTGCCGAGGGTGAAGCCGATGGCCCGGCAGCCCTCCTCGACGTCCGCCTCGCGGACCAGGTCCTCGGTGACCTGGTCGGCGACGTTGTAGACGCAGGCGATCTTGTTGCCCTCGTAGATGCGGCCCTTGTCGGCGGCGTACGCCTCCATGGAGCCGTGCCAGTCGAGGTGGTCGGGCGCCAGGTTGAGCACCGCGGCCGAGTGGACGCGGACCGAGGGCGCCCAGTGGAGCTGGTAGCTGGAGAGCTCGACGGCGAGGACGTCGTACTTCTCCTCGCCGAGGACGGCGTCGAGGAGCGAGACCCCGATGTTGCCGACGGCGGCGGTCCGCAGACCGGCCGCCTCCAGGATCGAGGTGAGCATCCGGACGGTCGTGGTCTTGCCGTTGGTTCCGGTGACCGCGAGCCAGGGAGCCGCGTCCGGGCCGCGGAGGCGCCAGGCCAGCTCGACGTCGCCCCAGATCTCCACGCCCGCCTCCGCGGCGGCCGCGAAGAGCGGCTTGTCGGGCCGCCAGCCGGGGGTGGTGACGATCAGCTCGGTGCCGGGCGGCAGCGTGGCCCCGTCGCCGAGGCGGACGGTGATGCCCTCCGCCTCCAGGTCTGCGGCCTGGGCCCGGGAGCGCTCGTCGTCGCCGTCGTTGACGACGGTCACGAGCGCGCCGAGGCCGTGCAGGACGCGGGCGGCCGGGATGCCGGAGACGCCGAGTCCCGCGACGGTGACCTTCTTGCCGTTCCAGTCGAGCCGTTCTGTCACTTGTCCGCTGCCCATCCCGCGTAGAAGAGGCCCAGGCCCACGATCACGCACATGCCCTGGATGATCCAGAACCGGACGACGACCAGGACTTCGGACCACCCCTTGAGTTCGAAGTGGTGCTGGAGTGGCGCCATCCGGAAGACGCGCTTGCCGGTCATCTTGAACGAGCCGACCTGGATGACCACGGACATCGTGATCAGTACGAACAGGCCGCCGAGCAGGGCCAGCAGCAGCTCCGTACGGGAGCAGATGGCGAGACCGGCGAGGGCGCCGCCGAGGGCGAGCGAGCCGGTGTCGCCCATGAAGATCTTGGCCGGTGAGGTGTTCCACCACAGGAAGCCGAAGCAGGAGCCCATGAGCGCGGAGGCGACGACGGCGAGGTCGAGCGGGTCGCGCACCTCGAAGCAGGCGTTGGGGTTGGTCAGGGTCATGGCGTTCGCACAGGACTCCTGGAACTGCCAGAGCCCGATGAAGGTGTACGCGCCGAAGACCATCACCGAGGCGCCGGTGGCGAGACCGTCCAGACCGTCCGTCAGGTTCACGCCGTTGGACATGGCCAGGATCATGAAGAGCGCCCAGACCACGAAGAGCACCGGGCCGATGGCCCAGCCGAAGTCCGTGATGAAGGAGAGCTTCTCGGAGGCCGGGGTGTTCCCGCGCGCGTCCGCGAACTGGAGCGAGAGCACGGCGAAGGCGATGCCGACGATCAGCTGTCCGGCCATCTTCGCCTTGGCCCGCAGGCCGAGCGAACGCTGCTTGACGATCTTGATGTAGTCGTCCAGGAAGCCGACCAGGCCCATGCCGGCCATCAGGAACAGCACCAGGACGCCCGAGTACGTCGGGTCCTCGCCGGTGATGACCTTGGCCAGGGCGTACGCGATGAGCGTGGCCAGGATGAAGGAGATGCCGCCCATGGTGGGCGTGCCCTTCTTCCCGGCGTGGCCGCGCGGGCCGTCGTCCCGGATGAACTGCCCGTACCCCTTGCGGGCAAGGAGCTTGATCAGCAGCGGCGTGCCGATCAGGGTCAGGAAGAGCCCGATGGCCCCCGCGAAGAGGATCTGCCTCATCGGCCGGTGACCTCGCCCTCGGTGTCGAGCAGTGCCAGGGCGACCTGTTCGAGACCGACCGACCTGGAAGCCTTCACAAGGACGACGTCCCCCGGGCGCAGCTCACTGCGCAACAGGTCGATCGCCGCCTGCGCGTCGGACACGTGCACCGACTCCTCACCCCACGAACCCTCGTTATATGCGCCCAGTTGCAGCCAGGACGCTTCCCTGTCCCCGACCGCGACGAGCTTGCTGACGTTGAGCCGGACGGCGAGCCGTCCGACCGCGTCGTGCTCGACGAGCGATGCGTCACCGAGCTCGGCCATCTTGCCGAGCACCGCCCACGTGCGAGCCCCTCGGGCCTGTGCGGCCCTGCCCATGGCCGCGAGCGCGCGCAGGGCGGCTCGCATGGACTCGGGGTTCGCGTTGTAGGCGTCGTTGACGACCGTCACGCCGTCCGGACGCTCGGTGACCTCCATGCGCCAGCGCGACAGGGTTCCCGCTTCGGAGAGCGCGGTGGCGATCTCTTCGACAGGCATGCCCAGCTCGTGCGCGACGGCGGCCGCTGCGAGCGCGTTCGACACGTGGTGCTCACCGTACAGGCGCAAGGTCACGTCACTGCACCCGGTGGGTGTGTGAAGACTGAAAGAAGGCTGTCCGGTCTCTGTGAGGTGGACGTTCTCGGCCCGTACGGCCGCTTCGTCCGCTTCGCCGAAGAGGGTCACGCGGGCCTTGGTGCGGCTCGCCATCGCGCGGACGAGGGGGTCGTCGGCGTTGAGGACCGCGATTCCGCCTTCTTCGGCGGACGGCAGGGACTCGACGAGCTCGCCCTTCGCCTCGGCGATCTGCTCGCGGCCGCCGAACTCGCCGATGTGGGCGGTGCCGACGTTGAGGACGAGGCCGATGCGGGGCGGGGTGAGGCCGGTGAGGTAGCGGATGTGCCCGATGCCGCGGGCGCCCATCTCCAGGACCAGGTGCCGGGTCTCGTCGCTCGCGCGGAGCGCCGTGAGCGGCAGGCCGATCTCGTTGTTGAGCGAGCCGGGCGTCCAGACGGTGGGCGCGTGGCGTTCGAGGACCTGGGCGATCAGGTCCTTGGTGGACGTCTTGCCGGCCGAGCCGGTGAGGGCGACGACATCGGTGCCGAGCCGTTCCACGACCGTGCGGGCGAGGGTCCCGAGCGCGGTCTGGACGTCGTCGACGACGATGGCCGGGACGCCGACGGGCCGGGCGGCGAGCACGGCCACCGCACCCGCCTCGACGGCGCGCTCGGCGTAGTCGTGGCCGTCGACGTGCTCACCGGCGAAGGCCGCGAAGAGGCTGCCGGCCCGCACTTCGCGGGAGTCGATGACGACGGGACCGGTGATCCGGGCGGCCGGATCCGGTATGTCGTGCGCCTGCCCGCCGACGATTGCGGCGACCTCGGCGAGGGAGAGGGCGATCACTGCTTCATCCCTGACTGTTCTGGTGGCTGTACGCGGGGCTGGCTTCGGCGCCGTCGGCCGCGGGGGCGGCCTTGGCGTGCTGTTCGAGGATCGCCGCGCGCAGGACCTCGCGGTCGTCGAAGGGGCGGACCACTCCGGCGGCCTCCTGGCCCTGCTCGTGGCCCTTGCCGGCGACCAGGACGGTGTCGCCCGGCCGGGCGCGGGCGACGGCGGCGGCGATGGCGGCGGCGCGGTCGGCGAGGACGAGCACCTCGCCGCGTTCCTCCGCGGGCACCTCGACGGCGCCCGCGAACATGGCGGCGAGGATCCGGAGCGGGTCCTCGGAGCGGGGGTTGTCGGAGGTCAGGACGGCGGTGTCGGCGAGCCGGGCGGTCGCGGCGCCCATCGGGCCGCGCTTGGTGGTGTCCCGGTCGCCGCCGCAGCCGATGACCACGTGCAGCCTGCCCTCGGTGACCTCGCGCAGGGAGCGCAGGACGGATTCGACGGCGTCCGTCTTGTGGGCGTAGTCGACGACGGCGAGGTACGGCTGGCCGGCGTCGACGCGCTCCAGGCGGCCCGGTACGCCGGGGACGGCGGCGATGCCGTCGGCGGCGGACTTCGGGTCGAGGCCCGCGGCGGCGAGGGTCGCGATCGCGGCGAGGGTGTTGGCGACGTTGAACGGGCCGGGCAGCGGGGCGGTGGCGGAGATCCGCTCGCCGTCCGGGCCGACGGCGGTGAACGTCGAGTCGTGGGAGCCGAGGACGAGGTCCTCGGCGCGCCAGTCGGCGTCGGCGCGGCCCTCGGCGGAGAAGGTGACGACGGGGACGCCGGCCTCCTTGGCCAGCCGGCGGCCGTACTCGTCGTCGAGGTTGACCACGCCGAGGCGGCTGCGCCGGGGCGTGAAGAGCCCGGCCTTCGCCTGGAAGTAGTCCTCCATGTCGGAGTGGAACTCCATGTGCTCCGGGCTGAGGTTGTTGAAGACGGCGACGTCGAAGACGCAGCCGTCGACCCGGCCGAGCACGAGGGCGTGGCTGGAGACCTCCATGGCGACGGCCTCGACGCCCCGCTCGCGCATGACCGCGAAGAGTGCCTGGAGGTCGGTGGCCTCGGGGGTGGTCCGCTCCGACTTGATGCGCTCGTCGCCGATCCGCATCTCGACGGTGCCGACGAGACCGGTGCTCCGTCCGGAGCCCCGCAGGCCGCCCTCGACGAGGTAGGCGGTGGTGGTCTTGCCCGAGGTGCCGGTGATGCCGATCTGGAGGAGGTCGGCGCCGGGCCGGCCGTAGATCTCGGCGGCGAGTTCGCCCATCCGGCCGCGCGGGTCCTCGACGACCAGGACCGGGAGGCCGGTCGCGGCGGCGCGCTCGGCGCCGGCCGGGTCGGTGAGGATCGCGGCGGCGCCGAGTCCGGCGGCCTGGGCGACGAAGTCGGCGCCGTGCGCCCGGGCGCCGGGCAGGGCCGCGTACACGTCACCGGGGCGCACCGCCCGCGAGTCGTGGGTGATGCCCGAGATCTCGGCGGCGCCGGGGGCGTCGACCCCTAGCTGTGCGGCCAGGTCGCCCAGGGGTGTCGGGCGGGCCTGCTCCGGCCGGGGCGGGGTGGTTCGGTACTGATCAGCGTGTGGCACGGCGGTGAGCGTACCGGGCGCACCCTGTACGGGGCCAAAAGAGCCCGGGGCCTCGCCGGAGTTCGATTTCCGGTTCCCGGAATGGGGGGTGATCGTTGTCACTGGTGCTCCCGGAGTGTCACGGGGTGGGGACGAAGTCGACCGGCAGTCGGGCGGGATCGCTGCCCGTGGGGGCGATGTGGAGGGTCTTGAGGGCGAACTCCATGACCTTCTTGTAGATGGGTCCGCAGATCTGGCCGCCGAAGTAGCTGCCCTTGGTGGGGTTCTGGATGGCGCAGTAGACGGTGATCTGCGGGTTGTCGGCGGGGGCGAAGCCCGCGAAGGAGGCGGTGTACCCCTTGTAGCGTCCGAGTTCCGGGTCGACCCGGTTGGCGGTGCCGGTCTTGCCCGCGACCCGGTAGCCGGGGATCGCGGCCTTGGTGCCGGTGCCCTCCCGGTCGTCGACGACGGACTCCAGCATCTTGGCGAGGGTGTCGGCGGTCTTCTCGCTGACGACGCGGGACTCCTTGGGCGCCGGGGCGGGGACGAAGCGGCCGTCGGGCCCCTTGGTGCCGCGGACGATGCTCGGTTCGACGCGTACGCCCTTGTTGGCGATGGTCGAGTACACGGAGGCGGCCTGCATGGCGTTGATGGAGAGTCCCTGGCCGAAGGGGATCGTGTACTGCTGCGAGGTGGACCAGTCCTCGGGCTTTGCGAGGATGCCGGCGGTCTCGCCCGGGTAGTCGAGCCCGGTGGGGCTGCCGATGCCGAACTTGCGCAGGTAGGAGTAGAGGACCCGGTTGGCCTCGGGCTGGGTGGCGCCGAGCCGGCCGGTGGCGAGGATGGTGCCGATGTTGCTGGACTTGGCGAGGACGCCGTTGAGGGTCAGGTACCAGGTCTTGTGGTCGACGTCGTCCTTGAAGAGCCGGTCGCCGCGGTGGAGCCGGTTGGGGACGGTGACGTGGGTGCCGGGGGCCGCCTTGCCCTCCTCCAGGACGGCGGCCATGGACATGACCTTGCTGGTGGAGCCGGGCTCGTAGGCGTCCTGGAGGGCGGCGTTGCCCATGGAGGCCGCGTTGGCGGCGGAGAGGTCGTTGGGGTCGAAGCCGGGGGCGTTGGCCATCGCGAGGACCTCGCCGCTGCGGGTGTCCTGCACGATGACGTAGCCGCGGTCGGCCTTGGACTTCCTCACCTGGTCGGTGATGGCCTGCTGGGCGGCCCACTGGATGTCCCGGTCGATGGTCAGCTCGATGTCGGAGCCGGGGACGGCGGGGGTGCCCTGGGAGCCGGCGGTGGGCACCTGGCGGCCGCCGGACTGGGTGAAGCGGATCGTGCCGTCCCTGCCGGCGAGCTCCGGGTCGAGCATGGACTCGACGCCGCCGGCTCCCTTGCCCTCGGCGTTGACGTAGCCCAGTATTCCGGCGGCGAGCTCGCCGTTCGGGTACACGCGCTTGGTGCTGGGCTCGCTGAGGACGCCGCCGAGGAGGTTGACGCCGTTGCCGCCGGCGGAGCGCTGCGCCTTCTGTCCGTAGACCCGCTTGAGGTCCTTGATCTGGTTCCAGACCTGCGGGGTCTGCTTGCGGGCGAGCAGGGTGTAGCGGGACTTGGGGGTGCGGAGCTTCTTCGCGAGCTCGGCGGGCTCCTTGCCCAGGAGGGGGGCGAGGAGGGCGGCGGCCTGCTCGGGGGCGTCGGGGACCTTGGACTCCTCGGGCGTGAAGAGCTTGGGGTCGGCGGTGATGTCGTACGCGTCGACGCTGGCGGCCAGCGCGATGCCGCTGCGGTCGGTGATCTCGCCGCGTTCGGCGGAGAGCGTGTACTCCTGGAAGCGGTACTTGTCGGCCTTGGCCGCGTACGCGCTGGCGTCGACCGCCTGGACCTGGAGCAGCCGCACCACGAACGCGATCATGACCAGGGTCAGGCCGAGCGAGACCAGGCGCAGCCGCGGCCTGGGGCTGCCCAGCCGGATGGTGCGGGGCTGCCGGGCCGGCGGCCGGGGCGCGGGACGCTTGGCGGCCGGGCGCGGGGCCGGGCGGGACGGGCGGCCCGCGGCGGAGGCGGGCCGGGGACGCGCGGGCCGCGCGGGTCCGGGGACTCGGCGGCGCGGGGGCTCCTTGGAGGGCACTGCTCGGTCACCTACCGGTGGTCGTGAGGGACGGGGGCGCGGGCTCCAGGGCCGTCCGTGCCCGGCCGGTCCCTGAGGGGGCCGGATCGGCGGGGCTTCCGCCGGTGGGTCCGGCGCCGGTCGGAGTGCCGCCGGTGTTCGTCTGTGTCGTTCCCGTGTCCGTCTGCGCCGTTCCCGCGTTCGTCTGCGCCGTTCCCGCGTTCGTCCGGTCCGTGCCGGTTGTCGCGGTGGCGCCGCCGGTGCGGGGGCCCGTGGTGGCGCCGGTGGGCGTGGCGGACGTGTTCGTGGCGGCGCCGGTGGGCGTGGCGGACGTGGTCGCGGGGGCGCCGGTGCTCGGCGGGGTCTTCGGGGTGGCCTTGGGCGTGGGGGTCGGCTTGGGTGCGACCGCGACCGACGGCTCGCCGAGGACCTTGCCGTCGGGGCCGAGGAAGGCGGGGCTGCCGCCGGGGACCATGCCGAGTTCGCGGGCCCGGCGCTCCAGGGCGTCCGGGGCCGCGTAGTCGTCGACGTCCCGCTGGAGCGCCTGCTGCTCGTCGGTCAGCTCGGTCGTCTTGTTCTTGAGCTCGTTCAGCTGGAAGGAGCCCTGGTTGAGGGCCGAGTTGAGCAGCAGCAGGGAGATGAGCCCGCCGGCGAGCAGCACCACGACGAGCAGGACGAAGGGGGTACGGGCGGCCGAGCTGGGCCCCGACGGCATGAGCCGTCCGAGTCGCGCGGCCCGCCCTTTGAGGGGCCCCTTCGCCGTGCTCACAGCACGTCCTCCCGGATGCGCTCGACACCCCGGAGCCGGGCCGGGGCGGCGCGCCGGTTCTCGGCGACCTCCTCCTCGGTGGGCAGCTCGGCGCCCCGGGTGAGCAGCTTCAGGCGGGGCTGGTACTTCTCCGGGACGACCGGCAGTCCGGGCGGGGCGGTGGTCGCCGCGCCGGCGGCGAAGACGCCCTTGACGATCCGGTCCTCCAGGGACTGGTACGAGAGGACGGCGACCCGTCCGCCGACGGCGAGGGCCTTCACGGCCGCCGGGATGGCCTTCTCGACGCTGTCGAGCTCGCGGTTGACCTCGATGCGCAGGGCCTGGAAGGTGCGCTTGGCCGGGTTGCCGCCGGTGCGCTTGGCGGCCTGGGGCAGGGCGTCGCGGATGAGCTCGACGAGCCGGGCGCTGTTGCTGAACGGCTCCTTGTCGCGCTCGCGCACGATCGCGGAGACGATCCGCTTGGCCTGCTTCTCCTCGCCGTACGCGCGGAGGATGCGGACCAGTTCGCCGGCCGGGTAGGTGTTGAGGACCTCGGCCGCGCTGATGCCGGTCGTCTGGTCCATGCGCATGTCGAGCGGGGCGTCCTGGGCGTAGGCGAAGCCGCGGTCGGCCTCGTCCAGCTGCATGGAGGAGACGCCGAGGTCGAAGAGGACGCCGTCCACCTTGGGGATGCCGAGCCGGTCGAGGACCTCGGGCAGTTCGTCGTACACGGCGTGGACCAGGGTGGCCCGCTCGCCGTACGGGGCGAGTCGCTCGCCGGAGAGCCGCAGGGCCTCCTTGTCGCGGTCGAGGGCGACGAGCCGCACCTCGGGGAACCGCTTGAGCAGGGCCTCGCTGTGGCCGCCGAGACCCAGGGTGCAGTCGACGACGACCGCGCCGGGGCGCTCCAGTGCGGGGGCCAACATGTCCAGGCACCGCTGGAGCATCACCGGGACGTGTCGGTCGTTGCTCAATGCGCCCTCTCAGAAACGGCGCGGAGGCACGTACCGCGGGAGGAGGCCGAGCCGTAGGTACCGCCGCACACACGGGGGAGAAACCGCGGAAATCGCTCGATGTCTCCGTTAACTTCGCGTCACTTTAGTCCACGGGGCGCGCCGGTCAATCAACCGGCTGGCGCGTCGCACGGCGCCGGAGGACCCGACGGACATTCCGAACGCCTCACTCGTTCGGGTCCATGATCCCGAGGCCTGTGGATTAGCTCACAACAAGACTCGATGGCGTTCTTTGTCCCCTCTCACAGCAGGTCCGGGAGCCGTGTGCCCGTTAACGTCAAAACCATGTCGACCTCCGCGCACCCCTCTGCCGACGCCATACACACCGGCGAAACGATCACCAACCGTCTCGTCGAGGCCAACGAACGCTACGCCGCCGACTTCACCGACCCGGGCATGGACGCGCGCCCCGTGCTCCGCGTCGCCGTCGTCGCCTGCATGGACGCCCGTCTCGACCTGCACGCGGCCCTCGGCCTCCAGCTCGGCGACTGCCACACCATCCGCAACGCGGGCGGCGTGGTCACCGACGACGTGATCCGGTCCCTCACCATCAGCCAGCGCGCCCTCGGCACCCGCAGCGTGATGCTGGTGCACCACACGGGCTGCGGCCTGGAATCGCTCACCGAGGACTTCCGGCACGAGCTGGAGGACGAGGTCGGCCAGCGTCCGGCGTGGGCGGTCGAGGCCTTCCGCGACGTGGACCAGGACGTCCGCCAGTCGATGCAGCGGGTCCGGACCTCCCCCTTCCTGCTGCACTCGGACGACGTCCGGGGCTTCGTCTTCGACGTGACGACGGGTCTGCTGCGCGAGATCGACCCGGCATAAACGCCCAAACCCCGGCATCTCCCCCGCACTTGTCCGTCGGCGAGTGACACAACCCGGCCATGCCAACAAGAATGCGCGGGTGGACACCCCCCGAACATCCCACGGGGGCAGGTGTCCGTGTTCCGGAAGGCCGAGGAGGGCCGGGTGACGACCTATGACGATCGAGCGAGCCTCACTGATCTGACCACGACCGCGGAGCGGGTCCGCAGGTCGGTGGAGAGCGTGATCGAGGGCAAGCCCGAGGTCGTACGGCTTTCGCTGACCGTGCTGCTCGCCGAGGGACACCTCCTCATCGAGGATGTCCCCGGCGTCGGCAAGACCATGCTGGCGAAGGCGCTGGCGCGGTCCGTCGACTGCTCGGTGCGCCGCATCCAGTTCACCCCCGACCTGCTGCCCTCGGACGTCACCGGCGTGTCGATCTTCGACCAGCAGCGCCGGGAGTTCGAGTTCAAGCCGGGCGCGATCTTCGCCCAGATCGTGATCGGCGACGAGATCAACCGCGCCTCGCCGAAGACGCAGTCCGCGCTCCTGGAGTCCATGGAGGAGCGCCAGGTCACCGTCGACGGCCAGACCTACGAGCTGCCCAGCCCGTTCATGGTCGTCGCCACCCAGAACCCGGTCGAGATGGAGGGCACCTACCCGCTGCCCGAGGCCCAGCGCGACCGTTTCATGGCCAAGGTCTCCATCGGCTACCCGAACGCCGACGCCGAGCTCCGGATGCTCGACGTGCACGGCTCGGTCTCCCCGCTGGACGACCTCCAGCCGGTCGCCCACGCCCACGACGTCATGAAGCTGATCGAGGCGGTCCGCGCGGTCCACGTCGCCGACGCCGTGCGCCGGTACGCGGTCGACATCGTCGCCGCCACCCGCACCCACCCCGACCTGCGGCTCGGTGCCTCCCCCCGGGCCACCCTCCACCTGCTGCGGGCCGCCAAGGCCTCCGCCGCCCTCAGCGGCCGCGAATACGTCCTGCCCGACGACCTCCAGGCGCTCGCCGCGCCCGTCCTCGCCCACCGGCTGCTGCCGACGGCGCAGGCCCAGCTCAACCGGCGCACCGCCGAACAGGTCGTCCAGGACATCCTCCAGCGCACCCCCGTCCCGGCCGCGGCCCCGCCCGCCGGACCGCTCTACGGCCAGCAGCAGCCCGGCGCCCGGCGGCTGTGATGACGACCGCTGCCGCACCGGACGGGCAGCGGGGCGAGGACGACGACCGAGGCGGCTTCCGGGCCGCCCTCGGCGGTCTCACCACCCGCGGCCGGTCCTTCCTCGCCGCCGGCGTGGCCGCCGCCGCCTGCGCGTACGTCCTCGGCCAGGCCGACCTGCTGCGCGTCGGGCTGCTGCTCGCAGCGCTGCCGCTGCTCTGCGTCCTCGTCCTGCACCGCACCCGCTACCGGGTCGCCGCCTCCCGCCGCCTCACCCCCCAGCGGGTGGAGGCGGGCGCCGAGGCCCGCGTCCAGCTGCGCATGGAGAACGTCTCCAAGCTCCCCACCGGGTTGCTGATGCTCCAGGACCACGTGCCCTACATGCTGGGTCCCCGCCCGCGCTTCGTCCTCGACCGGGTCGAGGCCGGCGGGCGGCGCGAGGTGTCGTACCGGGTCCGCTCCGACCTGCGCGGCCGCTTCCCGCTCGGCCCGCTCCAACTGCGGCTCAACGACCCCTTCGGGATGTGCGAGCTGACCCGCTCCTTCAGCGCGTACGACACCCTCACCGTCGTCCCGCGGACCGTGCCCCTGCCACCGGTGAAGCTCACCGGCGAAGCCTCGGGATACGGCGACGGGCACCACCGGTCCCTCGCGCTCGCCGGCGACGACGACGTCATCCCCCGCACCTACCGGCACGGCGACGACCTGCGCCGGGTGCACTGGCGCTCCACCGCCCGCTACGGCGAGCTGATGGTCCGCCGCGAGGAACAGCCGCAACGGGCCCGCTGCACCGTCCTCCTCGACACCCGCCGGATCGCCTACCAGGGCTCGGGCCCCGACTCCGCCTTCGAATGGGCCGTCTCCGGCGCCGCCTCCGCCCTGGTGCACATGCTGGGGCGCGGCTACGCGGTCCGGCTGGTCACCGACACCGGCAGCACCGTGCCCTCCGACGGCTCCGACGGCTTCGCCGGGTCGGCGCCGGACTCCGCCGACTCCGCCGGACTCCTGATGGACACCCTCGCGGTCGTCGACCACTCCGAGGGAGGCGGACTCTCCCGCGCCTCCGACGTGCTGCGCGGCGGCAACGAAGGACTGCTCGTCGCCTTCCTCGGCGACCTCGACGAGGAACAGGCGGCCCTCACCGCCCGGATGCGCGGGCGGAGCGGCGGAGCCGTCGCCTTCGTCCTGGACTCCGGCACCTGGCTCACCGGCGGCGCGGTCGCCGGCACCGTCGAAGCCCGGGTACAGCAGCTGCGGGACGCCGGCTGGACGGCACTGGCCGTACCGGCCGGGGCCCGCCTCCCCGATCTGTGGCAGCAGGCTGCCGGAGCGCGCGCGGAATCCGCCGCCGACACCTACGGAGGCTGGTCATGAGCGGCCGCGCACGGCTGACACTCGCCGCCTGGGGCGCCACCCTGATGGCCTCCGGAGCGCTGCTCCCGCTGGTGAAGCCGGCGACCTGGATCTTCACCGCCGCCTTCGTCCTCGCCCTCGTCAGCGGCGTCGGCACCCTGGCCCGGCGGGTACCGCTCGCCCGGCCGCTGACCCTCCTCGCCCAGACCGCCGTCACGCTGCTCGCGCTGACCGTGATCTTCGCGCGGGAGCAGGCCGTCCTCTGGCTGATCCCCGGCCCGCGGGCCTTCGCGCACGCCGCCGAACTGTTCCAGGCGGGCGCCGACGACGTCGGCCGGTACGCGATCCCCGCGCCGGACACCGAGGGCATCCGGCTCATGCTGGTCGGCGGCGTCGTCGCCATCGGCCTCCTGGTGGACACCCTCGCCGTCACCTTCCGCAAGGCGGCCCCCGCAGGCCTGCCGCTGCTCGCCCTGTACTCGGTGGCCGCCGGTCTCTCCGGCGGCGGCGCGGGCTGGCTGTGGTTCCTCCTCGCCGCCTCCGGCTATCTGCTGCTGCTCCTCGCCGAGGGCCGCGACCGGCTCTCCCAGTGGGGACGGGTCTTCGGCGGCGCCCAGCGCTCCGGCAAGCCCGGCTCCTCCGTCGCGACCGGCGGCACCGCCTTCTCCCTCGCCCGTACCGGGCGCCGGATCGGCGCCGTGGCCATGGGCGTCGCACTGGCCGTGCCGCTCGCACTGCCCGGCTTCGACGGCGGGCTGTTCGGCGGCGGCAGCGGCGAAGGAGGCGCGGGCGCCGGCAAGGGCGGCACGATCTCGGCCGTGAACCCGCTCGTCTCCCTCCAGGACAACCTGCGTCAGGCGGAGGACCGGGAAGTCCTGCGCTACCGCACCAACTCCCGCGACACCAACGACCTGTACCTCCGCCTCGTCGCGCTCGACCAGTTCGACGGCACCTCCTGGAAGTCGTCGGTCCGCCCGATCGAGGACGTGCCCCAACAGCTGCCCTGGCCGCAAGGGCTCTCCCAGAACGTCCAGATCACCGAGGTGACCAGCAACTTCGTCGCCTCCGAGGCCTACGTCCAGAAGTGGCTGCCGATGCCGTACCCGGCCGGCCGGGTCGACATCAGCGGACGCTGGCGGTTCGAACCGGCCGGGCGGATGCTCGTCGGCGACGACAAGCAGACCACCGCCGGCGCCCGCTACCAGGTCACCAGCCTCGACGTGCGGCCCACGTCCGAGCAGCTGGCCGCCGCCGGCCCCGCGCCCGAGAAGCTGCGCCGCGAATACACCAAGGTGCCCGACTCGCTCCCCGCCGACGTGCGGGCCGCGGCCCTGACCGTCACCAAGGGCGCCCGCAACGACTACGAGCGGGCCGTACGGATCCAGGACTGGTTCGCCCAGGACGGCGGCTTCCGCTACGACGTCGAGGCGGAGTCCGGCACCGGCGTCCAGGCGATCTCCCGCTTCCTGAAGGACAAGAAGGGCTTCTGCGTCCACTTCTCCTTCTCGATGGCGGCGATGGCCCGCTCGCTCGGCATCCCCGCCCGCGTGGCCGTCGGCTTCACCCCCGGAACCACGCAGACCGACGGCTCCGTCTCGGTCGGCATCCGCGACGCGCACGCCTGGCCCGAGCTGTACTTCGAGGGCGCGGGCTGGACGCGGTTCGAGCCGACGCCCTCGCGCGGCTCCACCCCCGCCTACGGCAGGGAGAGCACGCCCACGGGCACGGCCACCGGCCCGGCACAGCCCCAGCAGAGCGCCTCGGCACAGCCGTCCGCCGCGCCGAGCGCCTCGGAGAGCTGCACACCGCAGCTGCGCCGGCTCGGCGACTGCGGCCCCGACGCGGCCACGGGCGACGCCTCCTCGAACGGATCGGGACCGGCACCACTGAGCGTGGCGCTGATCTCCCTCGCCGCCCTCGTCGTCCTCGCCCTGCCGCTGCTCCCACTGCTCTGGCGGACCCGGGTCCGGGCCCGCCGGCTCGGCTCGGACGGCGGCCGCGGCCCCGCGGACACGGCGGCCCGGACACTCGCCGTCTGGCAGGAGATCAACGACACCGCCTGGGACTACGGAGTCGAACCCGACGAGTCGCGGACACCTCGGAACACGGCGGAGCGCATCGTCCGTCTGGGTGAGCTGCACGGTGAGTCCGCGGACGCGGTGCACCGGGTGGCCCGGGCCGTGGAGGAAGTGCTCTACGCGCCGCGGCCCGTGCCGGCCGCCGGTCTCGCGGAGGATGCCGGGCGGGTGCGGGCCGGGTTCCACGCGGGAGCGGATCGCTCCGCGCGGCTTCGTGCGGTGCTCGCGCCGCGCTCCGCCGCGCGGCTCCGCTGGGCCCTCTCCTCCTGGTGGTCCACCACGACCCCCCGCCTCTCCCCCCACCCCCTCCTCCACCGCCTCCGCCTCCGCCGCCCCTGACCCCGCGCCTGTGCGGGCCTTCGCCCGTCGCCTCCGCCCCGTGTGGGCAATCGTCCCGCTGGGGCGGGACGGGTGGGCACACGGGACGTGCGGGTTCAGGCGCGGAAGCCTGGGCCCGGCAAGGGGCGCCGTCCGTTGTGCCCACCCGTTCCGCCCCAGCGGAACGATTGCCCACAACGGGGGCGGCGGCACGGAGGGTGGGCACCGCCCCAGCGGAACGAATGCCCACAACGCGGGCGGGGCGCAGGCACGAGGGTGGACACCGCCCCGGCGGAACGAATGCCCGCAACGAGGCGGGGCGCAGGCACGAGGGTGGGCACCGCTCCGGCGGAACGAATGCCCGCAACGAGGGCGGCGGGGCGGGCGCAGACCGCGACCCGGGCGCAGGGGCGCGGCCCGCAACGGGGGGGCGGGGTATGGGGGAGCCCCGCAGGGGGCGCTGGGGGCGCGGGCTGCGGGGCTCGGGGTTGAGGGGCGCGGGGCTGCCGCTCAGGCGGGCGTCAGTGGCCGCCGCCCTGCTGTTCGTCGCGGCGGCGCTGCCACCGCTCTTCGATGCGGTTCATCATGGAGCGTCGCTGCCGGGTCTGACGGCCCGAGGCCGCCGTCCCGCCCCTGGCCTGCTGCTCGCCCGGCTTGGGCGCCTTGCGCCATCCGGTGACCGCCAGGACCGCGCAGCCCAGCATGACGAGGAATCCCACCACGCTGATCCAGATCTGCTGTGCGACCATTCCGGCCATGAGGAGCGCGATACCCACCAGGAAGCCGGCGACTGCTTGGTAGACCCGTCGTCGGGTGTACGTACGCAGTCCGCTTCCCTCGAGCGCTGTCGCGAACTTGGGATCTTCGGCGTACAGCGCTCGCTCCATCTGCTCGAGCATTCGCTGCTCGTGCTCCGAGAGCGGCACGGAGTCCTCCTAGTCGTCGGTCGCGGGGGCGACCGGTTTGCGGCCCTTTCAGGATAGGCAGGGAATCGCCCCCGTGAAACCCGCCCTCAATGCCGAATAGCCAATCCGGGCCGCCATGCGGATCGGTTGCTGAGGCGTTGATTCCCCAGCCCCTCGTCCGTCATGCCGGATGGTGTCCCCCGATCATACGGGGCGGAACCCCTTACCGGGCGGGCTGTGGCGTACTCCATCGAGCGCCGTGGCCCGCACCGCCGATCGGGTGGCCGTCCTGTTCAGGCGCGCTTCTCGCCCAGGACGTGCAGTTGGGTGGCGATGGCCTGGAAGGAGGGCAGCTCGGCGGCGGCGGCCTCCAGCTTGAGGAGGGCCTCGGCGGCACCGGGTTCGGTGTCGACGAGGGCGCCGGGGACCAGGTCGGCGAAGACCCGGACGCCGTGCACGGCGCCGACCTCGAGTCCGGCGGCTTCGGCCAGCTCGGCGAGCTGTTCGGCGGTGAAGCGCCGGGGCACGGGGTCGCCGGCGCCCCAGCGGCCGGCCGGGTCGGAGAGCGCGGTCCGGGCTTCGGTGAAGTGCCCGGCGAGGGCGCGGGCCAGGACGGCTCCGCCGAGTCCTGCGGCGAGGAGGCTGAGGCTGCCGGCGGGGCGGAGCGCGGCGACCGCGTTCCGCACGCCTTCGGCGGGGTCGTCGACGTACTCGAGGACTCCGTGGCAGAGCACGGCGTCGAAGGCTTCGCGGCCGACCACGTCGAAGAGGCCGCGGATGTCGCCCTGGACGCCGGTGACGCGGTCGGCGACGCCGGCTTCGGCGGCCCGGCGCTCGAGTGCGAAGAGCGCGTTGGGGCTGGGGTCGACGACGGTGACCCGGTGGCCGAGGCGGGCCACCGGCACCGCGAAGTTCCCGGAGCCGCCGCCCGTGTCGAGGACGTCGAGGCTGTCCTTCCCGGTGGCCTCGATCCGGCGGTCGAGGGCGTCTTTGAGGACGTCCCAGACGACGGCGGTACGCAGGGAGGCGCGCGACGGTCGCGACGATGCCTCTCGGCCGAAGACAGGGGAAGGGTCCGGCACGGCTGTTGACTCCTCGGTGACGGGTACGGACGCTCCCCACCCTATGGCCTCGGTAACGCCTTTCGGATCATCCTCCGGACTCGTCGGCCGCCGGCTGGCGCGGCAGTACCGGCTGGAGGACGAGCAGCCGCTCGACCAGGCGCAGGAAGAGCGCGGCGTCCCTGAGCAGGTCGTCGGCCTCACGGCGGGTGGCGGCGCCGGCGATGCCGGCCTCGGCGCGGGCCCTGCGCGGGGCGCCCGCGGCGAAGAGGGCGCTCCACTCGGTCAGCTCGGGCGCCAGCTCGGCGAGGAGTTCCCAGGCGCTCCTTATCCGCCGGCGCCTGCCGGGCGCGGTCTCGGGTCTGGCGCGGGCGGCGAGGACGGCGGCCGCGGCGCGCAGGGCGGCCAGGTGGGCGGTGGCGTACCGCTCGTGGGGACGGTCGAGGGCGGCGGCCTCGACGAGGCCGGCCCTGGCTTTGGCGAGGAGGTCGAGGGCGGCCGGCGGGGCGGCGGCGCGGCGCGGGACGGGGTGGATGTCGGACGCGGGTCCTGACTGCGCGGGTGCGGGACGGCCTGCGGGGCGGCGCCCGGGCGCGGCGGCTGCGGATGGGCTGGCCATGACGAACCTCCTGTCGTCGCGTGACGGCGCTGTGGCCGTATGTGTTCATCGTGCCCGGCCCCACTGACAATCGGGCTGACCTGGGGTTTTGCCTGAAGTCCGACGGGCGGGTAACTTTTGAACTGACTGGTCAGTTCAAAAATGGGGAATGGGGGGTGAGTCCGTGGGCACGGAAGCCGAGGAGCAGCCGCACGGCGCCGCCGTCGTCGCGGACGGCTTCGGACTGAAGGGCCCGCGCGGCTGGGCCTTCTCCGAGGTGTCCTTCCGGGCGGAGCCCGGCGCGCTGGTGGCCATCGAGGGACCGTCCGGCTCCGGCCGCACCTGTCTGCTGCTGGCGCTCACCGGGCGGATGAAGTCCCACGCGGGCCACGCGGAGGTCGGCGGTCTCCCGCTCCCCCGGAAGATGGCCGCCGTGCGCCGGATCACCGCGCTCGGGCAGGTCCCCGGGGTCAGCGAGCTCGACCCGGCCTTCACGGTCGCCGAGCACCTGCGCGAGCGGGCCCTGCTCCAGCGCCGTTACGACGGTTCCGTACGGGCGCTCCTGCGGCGCCCCGCCGAGCGCGCGGCGACGTCCCGGGCCCGGATCGAGGAGGCCGTGGCGGCCGCGGGGCTCGACCTCGCCGCCCTGCCGAAGGGCGAGCGGACCTCCGTTCGGGATCTGGAGCGCCTCGAAGCCCTGCGGCTCTCGATCGCCCTCGCCCTGATCGGCCGCCCGGGGCTCCTCGCCGTCGACGACGCCGACCTGAAGCTCTCGGACGCCGACCGCACCGAGGCCTGGGCGCTCCTGCGCTCCGTGGCCGCGTCCGGGACGACCGTCCTCGCCGTCTGCAGCGAGGCCCCCGCCGACGCCCTGCGCCTCACCACGCTCGGCGGCGCGCCGGAGCCCGCGGAGACCGACGAGCCGGAGCCCGCGGAGGCCGACGAGCCGACCCCCACGGAGAACGACGAGGCGGAGCCCGCGAAGGACGACGAGGCGGAGCCCGCGGAAGACGGCGCGGCGACCGGCGCCGCCGCCGGCGACCCCGCCGACACCAGCACCGATGCACCCGCATCCACGACCGAGGAGGGGGCGGCCGATGCGCTCGCCGAAACTGGCCGCGCTTGAGCTGAAGCGCTTCGGCAGGGGAAAGCTGCCGCGAGCCGCGCTCGTCGCGATCCTGCTGCTGCCGCTGCTGTACGGCGCCCTGTACCTGTACTCGTTCTGGGACCCGTACAGCAGGCTCGACAAGATCCCCGTCGCCCTGGTGAACGAGGACCGGGGCGCCACCGCCGACGGCAAGCCGATCCACGCCGGCGACGACATCACGAAGGGGCTCCTGGAGAGCAACACCTTCGCGTGGCACCAGGTCAGCGACGCCGAGGCGCGCGAGGGCGTCGAGAACGGGACGTACTACCTGTCCCTGACCATGCCGGGCGACTTCAGCTCGCGCATCGCCTCCAGCTCCGGCGACTCCCCCGAGACCGGGGCGCTCCGGGTGCGGACGAACGACGCCAACAACTACATCGTCGGGCAGATCTCCCGGACGGTCTTCTCCGAGGTCCGCACCGCGGCCTCCACCAAGTCCTCGCGTACGTTCCTCGACAAGATCTTCATCTCCTTCTCGGACATCCACGACGCCACCGCGAAGGCAGCCAAGGGCGCCGGCGACCTCAAGCAGGGCGTGGACAAGGCGAAGAAGGGTTCCAAGGACCTGGCGGACGGACTCAAGACGGCGAAGACCGGCAGCGGTGACCTGGCGGCCGGTCTGAAGAAGCTCGACAAGGGCGCCAAGGACCTGGAGAGCGGCTCGCGGAAGGTCGCCAACGGTACGCAGACCCTCGCCGACAAGGTGAACGGCACCGCCGACCAGGTCCGCCCGTACCTGGCGAACAACGGCAAGTCGATCCGCGACACGGCCCGGCTCGTCTCCGACTCCGTCACGGCCGCGCAGAACAACCTGGCCGACCTGGTGCGGCGGGCGCCCCTGGTCCGCTCCGCCGCGCACAAGGCCGACGACGGCCTCGCCCGGTTCCACCGCGAGGCGTGCGTGGACGCCCCGGCCCCCGACGCAGAGATGTGCGAACTGCTCAGGAAGGCCTCGGTCAGCGCCGGCGACGTGGCCACCATCGCCGACGACGTGCACGAGCTCACCAAGGACGACGCCGCCGACCTGAAGACCCTGGACGCGCGCCTGACCAAGCTCAAGAAGCAGGCCGACGAGCTGGCCGCCCGCGCCCCGCACCTGGACGAGGACGTCGAGGACGCCATCAGGAAGATCAACGAGCTGAACGCGGGCGCCAAGAAGGTCGCCGCGGGCGCGGACCGGCTGCACACCGGCATCACCGAGGCCAAGACCGGCTCCGTCGATCTCGACACCGGCGTCGGCAAGCTCAAGAAGGGCGCGGGCGACCTGGACGGCGGCCTGTTCAAGCTGGCCGACGGCTCGGGCACCCTCGCCACGGGCCTGAAGGACGGCGTCGCGCAGATCCCGGACTACGACCGGCAGGACCGCGACCGGCGCACGGAGGTCATGGCCGACCCGGTGCGGCTCGCGTCGCAGTCGCTGCACAAGGCGCCGAACTACGGCACCGGCTTCGCCCCGTACTTCATCCCGCTCTCCCTCTGGGTGGGCGCGATGGTCGCGTACATGATCATCCAGCCGCTGAACCGCCGCGCCCTCGCCGCCGGCGGCTCCGCCTGGCGGATCGCGCTGGCGGGCTGGCTGCCGGTGGCGGCGATCGGCGTCCTCCAGGTCGCGGCCCTGATGTCGGTCCTGCACTGGGGCCTCGGCCTCCAGATGGCCAGGGCCGCCGGCACGGTCGGCTTCCTCGCCCTGGTCACCTGTTGCTTCGCCGCGATCATCCAGTGGCTCAACGCCCGCTTCGGCGCGGCCGGCCGGATCCTGGTCCTCGCGGTGCTGATGCTCCAGCTGACCTCGGCGGGCGGCACCTACCCCGTTCAGACGAGTCCGGGCTTCTTCAACGCCGTCCACCCGTTCCTGCCGATGACCTACGTGGTCGAGGCGCTGCGCCGGCTGATCACGGGCGGCGGGATCGGCCCGGTGTGGCAGGCCTGCGCGGTCCTGACCGCGTTCACCCTGGGCGCCCTGGCCCTGACCGCCGTCTCGGCCCGCAAGCGGCAGGTCTGGACGCTCGACCGGCTCCACCCCGAACTGACCCTGTGAGACGGGGCCGGTGGCACCCGCGACACCTGTGAGAATCGACCCCATGGACAGCAGCAGCACCCGACGCCAGGCCACGCGCGCGAAGCTCTACGAGGCGGCCGTCACCCTCATCGCGGAGCAGGGCTTCTCCGCGACGACGGTCGACGAGATCGCCGAGCGGGCCGGCGTGGCCAAGGGCACGGTCTACTACAACTTCAAGAGCAAGACCGAGCTCTTCGAGGAGCTGCTGCGCCACGGGGTGTCGCTGCTCACCGCCTCCCTGCGGACGGCCGCCGAGGAGACCGCCGAGCGCGGCGGGAGCCGGGTCGACGCGCTGGACGCGATGATCCGGGCGGGCCTCGTCTTCATCGACCGCTACCCGGCCTTCACCCAGCTGTACGTGGCCGAGCTCTGGCGCACCAACCGCGCCTGGAACTCGACCCTGCTGGTGGTCCGCCAGGAAGCCGTGGCGGTGGTCGAGGGGGTGCTGCGGGAGGGGGTCGCGGCCGGTGAGCTGAGCGAGGACATCGACGTCCAGCTGACCGCCGCGGCCCTGGTCGGCATGGTGCTCGTGGCCGCGCTCGACTGGCAGGCCTTCCAGAGCGAGCGGTCGCTCGACGACGTGCACGCCGCGCTCTCGCGGCTGCTGCACGGCCGGGTCGGCGGCCGGTGACGTCGGGCGACACGCGCGCGTAGCGACGGAGACCGCGAAGAACCGGGAGAGCCGGAAGAACCGAAGAAGCGCGAACGCCGGTGCGGCGAGGCTCGATCCCCCCGAGCCTCGCCGCACCGGCTTCTTCACGCACCCCCGTGCCGGCAGGTGCGCGGCCCCGTTCCGCAGCCCCGTGCCGGCGGTGCCGGAGCCGCGCCCCTTCCGTGGACTCCACTCTTCCGTCCGGGGGCGCCCGGGCCATCCGCGTACCTACTCATCTCGCCCTCTAGGTACGGATACTCAGTCCTGGTTACGATCGCGGGCGTGTCCGTACTCCCCCTGGTGTTCACCAGCGGCTGGGCGAGCGGGATCAACGCGTACGCGGTGGTCCTGCTGTTCGGCGTCTTCGGCGCGACCGGGCTGACCGACGAGGTGCCCGAGTCCCTCCAGCGCACCGATGTCCTCGTCGTCGCCGGCGTGCTGTTCCTCTGCGAGGCGGTGGCGGACAAGATCCCGTACGTCGACTCGATATGGGACTCCGTCCACACCGTGATCCGGCCGGTCGCGGGGGCCGTCGTCGGTGCCCTGCTCGCCGGGCAGAACGGTTCGCTGCCGGAGCTGGCGGCAGGCGCGGTCGGCGGCTCGACGGCGCTGCTGAGCCACTTCGTCAAGGCGGGGACGAGGATGGCGGTCAACACCTCCCCCGAGCCGTTCTCCAACGTCGCCCTGAGCCTGGCCGAGGACCTCGGGGTGGCGGCGATCGTCACCTTCGCGGTCTTCCACCCGGTGGCGGCGGCGAGCATCGCGGCCGTCCTGCTCGTGCTCGGCCTGGCGATACTGGTCTTCCTGGCCCAGCGGATCCGGCGCTTCCTGCGCCGCAGGTCCCAGCGCCGCGAGGAGAAGAAGCTCGCCGTCCTGGGGGCCCGCCCACCGGCCTGGCCGCCGCCCGACGACGACGGGTCGGCCCACTTCTGACCCCGCCCGGCCCCCGCGCCGACCGGGCCTCCGCCGGTGTCAGAGCGGCCGGATAGGCTCGCCGACATGGCACGGATTGTGGTGATCGGCGCGGGACTCGGCGCCATGGCGGCGGCGGCCCGACTGGCCGTGGCGGGCCACCGGGTGACGGTGTACGAGCGGGGCGCGACGTACGGCGGCGCGGTCGGCCGCTTCGAGCGCGACGGGTTCGCCTTCGACACGGGCCCGGGGCTGCTGCACCTGCCCGCCGTCTACCGGGACCTGTTCGTGAAGACCGGCAAGGAGTCCCTGGAGGAGTGCGTCACCCTGACGCAGGTCGATCCGGCGAGCCGTCACGTCTTCGCCGACGGCACCCGCGTCGACCTGCCGAACGCCTCCCGGGCCGGCACCGTCGCCGCCCTGGACGCGGCGCTCGGCGCGGGCGCGGGCGAGCGGTGGGGCGACTTCCTGGTGCGGGCCCGCGAGGCCTGGGACCGGACCCGCCGCCCGCTCCTGGAGGAGCCGCAGCCGGCCGATCCGGCGCCGCTGGCCCGCGAGCCGTACCCGGCGCTCAAGGCCGGCCTGCTGCGCCGTCCGACGACGACGCTCGCGCAGATCGGCGCGCGGGAGCTGCGCGAGCCCCGGCTCGCCGCCCTCCTCGACGCGTACGCGTGGTCGTACGGCTTCGACCCGGCGACCGCGCCGGCCTCGGCCGCCGTCCTGCCGTACATGGAGCAGACCTTCGGCAGCTGGTACGTGGCCGGCGGACTGCGGGCGCTCGCCGACGCGGTGTACGAGCGCTGCCGCAAGCGGCGGGTGGAGTTCGTCTTCGAGGCGCCCGTGGAGGAGGTCCTGGAGAAGGACGGTCGGGCGGCCGGCGTCGGGCTCGCCGGAGGCGAGACGGTCGAGGCCGACCACGTGGTCTCCGGCGCGCCGGTCCCGGTGCTCTACAGCGACCAGGTCATCGGCTGGGAGCGGCAGGACGACTGGCCCCGCCACCAGGAGATCGGGACGAGCCGGGTGACGGTGTGTCTGGCCCTGCGCGGCCCCCGGGAGGCGACGGCGGTCCACCGCACGGTCGTGCACGCGGCCGGCGAGCGGCCGACCGTGACGGTCCTCCGGCCGGACGACCCGGCGGTGCGGCCGGACGCGGACCACGAGTCGGTGACGGTGACGGCGACCGTCGCCACGTCCGCCGGGGGGGACGGGGAGTCCTTCGCCGACCGGATGGTGGCGGCCGCCGGGCAGGCGGTGCCGGGGCTGCGGGAGCGGCTGCTGTGGCGGCACGTGCGCACGCCGGAGGACGTACGCCGGGACACCGGGTCCGCCGAGGTGCCGGGCCCGGCGCTCGCCGGGGCCCGCGGGCTGCTGCTGCCGGCCGCCAACCGCTCGCCGCTGCCGGGGCTCTGGTTCGCCGGCGGCTGGTCCCACCCGGGCGGCGGGCTCGCCCACGCGGGCATGTCCGGCGCGCTGGTGGCGGGCCTCATCGTGGAGGGCGACGGCTTCCGCGGCTCCCAGTAGGGAGCCGCGGGGACCTCAGTACCGGTACTGCTGCCGGTCGTCCGGGTGCGGCTCGTAGCCGTAGGGGCCCTGGGCCGGCGGCTGCTGGTGGGGGTCCGGCTCGGTGTCGCGCTGCTGCGGGACCCACACCCCGCCGGGCGGGGTGTCGTAGGTGTACGAGGGGGCGTAGGGGTCGGCGTAGTACGGGGCGTACTGCTGGCCGTCCGTGCCGGGGCCGATGTACGGGTCGGAGTAGGTGGCGTACTGCTGCTGCCCGGCGGCTGCGCCGTAGTCGTAGGCCGGCTGCTGCTCGTAGGAGGGCTGCTCGTACGCGGACTGGCCGTGCGCGGGCTGCTCGTACCCGGGCGCGTAGGGGTCGTACCCGGTCCCGTAGTTGTCGCCGGCGTTGTGGCCGCCGTCGTAGACGCCGTACTGGCCGGTGTCTTCGGGCATCGGCTGGGGCTCGTAGACCGCGGTGGTCTCGGCGTCGGCCGGACGGTGGGCGGTGTCGTCGGCCTGCTCGGCCGTGCCGTACGCGGTGTCCTCCCCGCCGTAGGAGAGTTCGGTGACCTCGAGGGTGGGGCCGGCCTGGGCGGGCGCCCCGGACCTGCGCCGGCGGCTCGCCCCCGGGTTCCCGCCGATCGCCCAGCCCGTGGAGAAGCCGCGGCGGAACGAGAGCGTCACATAGGTCTGGCCGACGGCGAAGGCGACGGCCCCGGCGATGATGACGGCGACCGAGGGCAGCAGCACGCCCAGGACCACGCCGAGGAAGCCGCAGAAGGCGAGGACACGCCAGCGCAGCCGCGCCTTGTACTGGAGGAGCACCTCCCCCAGCAGCCACAATGCGACCACGCCGAACGCGATGTAGAGGACCGTCCACCCCATGCCCCGCCGCCCCTCTCCACGGTCACCGCCGCGGGTCGGGGCGGGTACGACCGGTCACGACTGCTGGTGCAGTCCGAGATTCTCGTAGATCTCGAGCGTCGCGGTGGAGTTGTTCAGCGTGATGAAGTGCAGTCCGGGGACACCCTCGGAGAGCAGCCGCGCGCAGAACTCCGTCGCGAACTCGATACCGATGGAGCGTACAGCGGCGGGATCGTCCTTGACGGCGAGGATGCGGTCTTTCACATCCGCGGGGAAGGCGGCGTTGCTCAGCTGGGGCAGCCGGTCGAGCGTCCTGACGTTCACGACGGGCATGACCTCGGGGATGATCGGGGTCTCGCAGCCCGCCTTCACGACGCTGTCGCGGAGCCGCAGGTAGTTCTCCGGGTCGAAGAACATCTGGGTGATGGCGTAGTCGGCGCCGGCGCGGCACTTGTCCACGAAGTGCCGGATGTCCGTGTCCCAGTCGGTGGAGCGGGGGTGCATCTCGGGGAAGGCCGCGACGCCGACGCAGAAGTCGCCCGACTCCTTGATCAGCCGGACGAGGTCGGCGGCGTAGCGGACGCCCTCGGGGTGCTCGACCCACTCCCCCAGCGGGTCGCCCGGCGGGTCGCCGCGGACCGCGAGCATGTTGCGGATGCCGGCGTCGGCGTACTGGCCGAGGATGTTGCGCAGCTCGGCGACGGAGTGGTCGACGGCCGTGAGGTGCGCGACCGGGGTGAGCGTGCTGTCCGAGGCGATCTTCTGGGTGGCCTTGACGGTGCCGCCGCGGGTGGAGCCGCCGGCGCCGTAGGTCACGGAGACGAAGCTGGGGCCTACCGCCTCGACCCGGCGCATGGTGTTCCAGAGGGTCTGCTCACCCTTCTCGGTCCGGGGCGCGAAGAACTCGAAGGAGTACGACGTGCCGCCGGAGGCGAGGATCTCGCGCACGGTGCGCGCGCGGTCCGATCGGACGGAAGCAGTACCTAGGGCCATACCGGCAGGTTAGACGGGGTCCAGGGAAGCGTGACAACCGTGTCCGAGTGATGGACATGATTTTGGACGGCCGCCGGGCGCCCGTCAGGCCTCCGCAAGGCCCCCGCCCGGCGCGGTCCCGGGCTCCGGGCGGTCCCGGACCCCGGGCGTGTCCCGGACCCCGGGCGGCCTCAGGTCCCGGTGCGCTCGCGGACGCGCTTGGCGAGGGCGGCGGTCGCGGCGGCCGGGTCGTCGGCCTCGGTGATCGCCCGGACGACGACGATGCGGCG
This sequence comes from Streptomyces wedmorensis, assembly GCF_000716445.1. Taxonomy (GTDB): domain Bacteria; phylum Actinomycetota; class Actinomycetes; order Streptomycetales; family Streptomycetaceae; genus Streptomyces; species Streptomyces wedmorensis. The sequence continues at coordinate 139,112 of NZ_JNWK01000015.1, read as the reverse complement.
GGCGCCCGCGTCCAGGACCTCGTCGAGGTTGGTCTCGTCGATGCCGCCGATGGCGAACCAGGGCCGGTCCTGGGCGAGGCCGGCCGCGTACCGCACGAGGTCGAGCCCCGGCGCGTACCGGCCGGGCTTGGTGGGGGTGGGCCAGCAGGGGCCGGTGCAGAAGTAGTCCACGCCCGGTTCGGCGGCGGCCGCGGCGGCCTCGCCCTCGGCGTGGCAGGAGCGGCCGATCAGGACCTGGTCGCCGAGGATCGCGCGGGCGGCGGGCACCGGCAGGTCGCCCTGGCCGAGGTGGAGCACGTCGGAGGCGATGGCGTGGGCGACGTCGGCCCGGTCGTTCACGGCGAGCAGCTTGCCGTGCCGGCGGGCGGCCTCGGCGAAGACGGCGAGGTGCTCCAGCTCCTCGCCGGCCTCCATGCCCTTGTCACGGAGCTGCACGATGTCCACGCCGGAGGAGAGCACGGCGTCGAGGAAGGCCGGCAGGTCGCCCTGGCGCTTCCGGGCATCGGTGCACAGGTAGAGGCGGGCGTCGGCGAGCCGCTCACGAGGCGTGGGCATGGGTGGGTTCCCCCCGTCGGATGTCGCCGGCGCCGCGGCGGGCAGCCCGGGAGGGCCACCCGCCGCGACACCCGCTGGTGGTGTTCTTCGGTGCTCACGTGCGCGCGTCGGCGTACGTGTCCGCTCGTGGAGACGCGGCGGCGTGCGCCCATCGGCGCGCGAGCGTCAGAGGGCGAGCGCCTGGGCGCGGCGCTTCACCTCCGTGCCGCGGTTCTCGTTGAGCGCCTGGGCGGGCGTGCCCGGCAGGCTCTCGTCCGGAGTGAACAGCCACTCCAGCATCTCCTCGTCGGTGAAGCCGTCGTCCCGCAGCACGGTCAGGAGTCCGACGAGACCCTTGACGATCTTGTCGCCCTGGATGAAGGCGGCGGGGATCTGCAGGGCCCTGTTCTCGCCGCGTCGCACGGCGATGAGCTGGCCTTCCTTGATCAGCTGCCGCACGCGCAGCACGTCGACATCGAGCATCTCCGCGATGTCGGGCACGTGCAGCCAGGCGGGGATGAGCGCATCGATCTTTACGTCAATCTCGGTCACAGGACAAGCCTGCCATCCCGGACTGACAGCCGGTAGTCGGGCCCTACCGGACCGCCGCCTTCAGGGGTACGGACGGGTCGGCGGCGCGAGCCGGGTCGACCGGGGTGGCGGACTCGATGAGCTTGCGGCCCTGGGCGAGGTCGCGGGGGCGGCCGACGGCGAGGAGGGCCACCGGGACGCCGGCGCGCAGCCAGAGCACGGACCAGGTCTCGTCCGCCGGGTCGCCGCGCCACAGCAGCTCGTCGGCGGCCGCGTGGTGCCCGGCGTACTGGACGAAGCGGCCGAACTGCTCGGACCAGAAGTAGGGCACGGGGTCGTACGGCCCGGAGTCGGCTCCGGTGAGCGTCGCGGCGACCGTGCGGGGGCCCTGGAGCGCGTTGTCCCAGTGGTGGACGAGGAGCCGCTCGCCGTAGCGGGCGGAGGGGAAGGAGGCGCAGTCGCCGACGGCGTACACGTCGGGCAGGGAGGTGCGCAGCCGGTCGTCGGCGGTGACCGCGCCGCTCGGGTCGAGGGCGATGCCGGAGCCGGCGAGCCAGCCGGTGGCGGGGCGGGCGCCGATGCCGACGACGACGGCGTCGGCGGGCAGGGAGCGGCCGTCGGCGAGGACGACCCGGCCGGGTTCGACGGTCTCCACGCGCGCGTGGGTGAGGAGTTCGGCGCCGTCGGCCGCGTACCACTCGGCCATGGGGGCGGCGACCTCGTCGGGGAGGGCGCCGGTGAGGGGGAGGCCGGCCGCCTCGACGACGGTGACGGCGCAGCCGGCCGCGCGCGCGGCGGTGGCGAACTCGGCGCCGATCCAGCCGGCGCCGACGACCACGACGGCGTGCCGCCGTTCGAGGACGGGGCCGAGGCGGACGGCGTCGTCGAGGGTCCGCAGCAGATGGACGCCGGGGACGCCCTCGGTTCCGGGCAGGGCGATCGGGTGGGCTCCGGTGGCGACGACCAGGGTGTCGTACCCGACGGGTCCCGCCTCGGTGTCGATCTCGTGGTCGGCGGCGCGCAGACCGGTGACGTCGAGACCGAGGCGGAGTTCGATCCCGAGGTCCTCGAAGTCGACTCCGAAGGCGGAGTCCTCGGCCTTGCCGAGGAGGATCGCCTTGGAGAGCGGGGGCCGGTCGTAGGGCTGGTGGGGTTCGGCCCCGATGAGGGTCACGGGGCCGGTGAAGCCCTGCTCCCGCAGGGCGACGGCGGTCTGGACGCCCGCCATCCCCGCACCCACGATGACGACGCGCTGCTCGGCCTGCTTCTGCTCGCTCACCCGACCACCTTACGTATCTGACGGATCATCAGGAAGGGAGGGGTCTGTGACGCCTCCACGGCGGAAGCTAGTCTGGCGGGCGTAAAGCACTCGCGGGAGCCCGGACGACCGGGCTGAGAGGGAGGCTGTACCGGCCTCCGACCGTACGAACCTGATCCGGGTCATGCCGGCGAAGGGAGGGGCTGGACGCCCATGCGTTCTTCCGATGTCCTCAGGTCCGATGACGGACCCGATTCCGGGGCCGACGTCCTCGTGATCGGGGGCGGCATCATCGGCCTGGTCACGGCCTGGCGGGCCGCGCAGCGCGGACTGCGCACCGCCGTCGTCGACCCGGACCCGGGCGGCGGCGCCGCGCGGGTCGCGGCCGGCATGCTCGCCGCCGTCACCGAACTCCACTACGGCGAGGAGACCCTGCTCGGTCTGAACCTCGCCTCCGCCACGCGCTATCCCGCCTTCATCGCCGAACTGGAGGAGTCCACCGGCCACGACGTCGGCCACCGCGCCTGCGGCACCCTCGCCGTCGCGCTCGACTCCGACGACCGGGCCCACCTGCGCGAACTGCACGCCCTCCAGACCCGCTGCGGGCTCACCTCCGAGTGGCTCAGCGGGCGTGAGTGCCGCCGCCTCGAACCGATGCTCGCCCCCGGGGTGCGCGGCGGTCTGCGGGTGGACGGCGACCACCAGGTCGACCCGCGCCGGCTCGCCGCCGCGCTCCTCGTCGCCTGCGAACGGGCCGGGGTGGTCTTCCACCGCGACCTCGCCGAGCGGCTCGCGGTGGTACGGGACCGGGCCCGCGGTGTCGTGCTCGCCGGGGGCGGGGAACTGACGGCCGACCAGGTCGTCCTCGCCGCGGGCAGCCTGAGCGGCCGCCTCGCGGGCGTGCCGGACGAGGTGCTTCCACCGGTGCGACCGGTGAAGGGCCAGGTGCTGCGGCTGCGCGTACCGGCCCCGTACGCCCCCTTCCTCTCCCGGACCGTCCGGGCCGTCGTCCGCGGCAGCCACGTCTACCTGGTGCCCCGCGAGAACGGCGAACTGGTCGTCGGCGCCACCAGCGAGGAACTCGGCTGGGACACCACGGTGACCGCGGGCGGGGTGTACGAGCTGCTGCGCGACGCCCACGAACTGGTGCCCGGCATCACCGAACTGCCGCTGACCGAGACCCTGGCCGGCCTGCGCCCCGCCTCCCCGGACAACGCGCCGCTGCTCGGCCCCACCGTCCTGCCCGGCCTGCACCTGGCCACCGGCCACTACCGCAACGGGGTGCTGCTCACCCCCGTCACCGGCGACGTCATGGCGGAGGTGCTCACCACGGGCGTCCTCCCCGACGAGGCGCGCCCGTTCACTCCCCGCCGTTTCTCCTCCGTACGTCTGGAGCAGCCCGCATGAGCCTGTCCGCACCCGTGTCCGTGTCCGTGAACGGAGAACCGCGCGAGCTCTCCGGCCCCCTGTCCCTCGACGCCCTCGTGACGAGCCTGACCACGGCCCGCTCCGGGGTCGCGGCAGCCCTCAACGAGACGGTCGTGCCGCGCGGCGAATGGGCCTCGACGCTGCTCGCCGACGGCGACCGCGTGGAAGTCCTCACCGCGGTACAGGGAGGCTGAGCGCGATGTCCGACGACACCTTCGTCCTCGGCGGTACGGAGTTCTCGTCCCGCCTCATCATGGGCACCGGCGGGGCACCCAGCCTCGACGTCCTGGAACGCTCCCTGATCGCCAGCGGCACGGAGCTCACGACGGTCGCCATGCGGCGCCTCGACCCGACCGTCCAGGGCTCGGTCCTCTCCGTCCTCGACCGGCTCGGCATCCGGGTCCTCCCCAACACGGCGGGCTGCTTCACCGCCGGCGAGGCGGTCCTGACCGCCCGGCTCGCGCGGGAGGCGCTCGGCACCGACTGGATCAAACTGGAGGTCGTCGCCGACGAGCGGACCCTGCTGCCGGACGCGGTGGAACTCCTCGACGCGGCGGAGACGCTGGTCGACGACGGCTTCACCGTCCTCCCCTACACCAACGACGACCCGGTCCTCGCCCGCAAGCTGGAGGACGTGGGATGCGCGGCGATCATGCCGCTCGGCTCCCCGATCGGCTCGGGCCTCGGCATCCGCAACCCGCACAACTTCCAGCTGATCACCGAGCGGGCGGGCGTGCCGGTCATCCTCGACGCGGGCGCCGGCACCGCGTCGGACGCCGCACTCGCCATGGAGCTCGGGTGCGCGGCGGTGATGCTGGCCTCCGCGGTGACCCGCGCGCAGGAACCGGTCCTCATGGCCTCGGCCATGCGGCACGCCGTCGAGGCGGGCCGCCTCGCCCACCGCGCCGGCCGCATCCCCCGCCGCCACTTCGCCGAGGCCTCCTCCCCCGCCGACGGCCTGGCCCGGCTGGACCCGGAGCGCCCCGCGTTCTGAGCCCGCCCGGCCGGGACGCTCGTCACAGCTGCGCTGCAGTCCCGGCCCGTCCGGGCGGGGGGCGTGTCCACGGCTCGTAGACTCGACGCCGTGGACACGACCCTTCAGGACCCCCTCGTCGGGCGGCTGCTCGACGGCCGCTACCGCGTCGACGCGCGCATCGCCGTCGGCGGGATGGCCACGGTCTACCGGGCCGTCGACACCCGACTCGACCGGGTGCTCGCGCTCAAGGTGATGCACCCGGCCCTGGCGACCGACGCCGCCTTCGTCGAGCGCTTCATCCGCGAGGCGAAGTCGGTGGCCCGGCTCGCCCATCCCAACGTCGTCGGCGTCTTCGACCAGGGCGCCGAGGGCGCGTACGTCTACCTGGCGATGGAGTACGTCGCCGGCTGCACGCTCCGCGACGTTCTGCGGGAGCGCGGCGCGCTGGCACCCCGGGCGGCGCTCGACATCCTGGAGCCGGTGCTCGCCGCGCTCGGCGCCGCGCACCGGGCCGGGTTCGTCCACCGCGACATGAAGCCGGAGAACGTCCTGATAGGGGACGACGGCCGGGTCAAGGTCGCCGACTTCGGACTGGTGCGGGCGGTGGGCTCGGCCACGGCGACGACCGGCGCGGTCCTCGGCACGGTCTCGTACCTGGCGCCGGAGCAGATCGAGCACGGCACCGCCGACACCCGCGCCGACGTGTACGCCTGCGGTGTCGTCCTCTACGAGATGCTGACGGGCGCGAAGCCGCACGGCGGCGACACCCCCGCCCAGGTGCTCTACCAGCACCTGAACACCGACGTGCCGGCCCCGTCGGCCACCGTCCCCGGACTCGCCCCGGAGCTGGACGAGCTGGTCGCGGCCGCCACCGCCCGCAACCCCGAGGTCCGTCCGCACGACGCCGTGGCGCTGCTCGCCCTGCTCCGCGAGGCCCGCGCGACGCTCGGCGACGACCAGCTCGACGCCGTACCCCCGCAGGCGCGGTCCGAGGCCCGTGACACCGCCGACGACCGGACCAGCGTGATCGCCCGGCCGGTGCCGGCCGAGGCGGACGCCGGACAGGTGCTCCACACCAACCGCCTGCCGGTGCCGGAGGCGCCCCCCGCGGCCCGTCGGCGGCCGCCGCGCGGTCCGCTGCTCGCCGTCGTCGCCGTGCTGCTCGCACTCGGCCTCGGCGCCGGCGTCTGGTACATCAATTCCGGCCAGTTCACCCGCGTACCGGCCGTCCTCGGCCAGACCGAGGCCGTCGCGACGCAGCGGATCAAGGACGCCGGCCTCGACGTCGGCTCGACGAAGCGCGCCTTCAGCGACGTGTACGGGCGCGGCACGGTGATGGCCGTCGATCCGGCGCCCGGCGAGCGGGTGCGGGGCAACGCCACCGTCACCCTGACGCTCTCCCGCGGCCCCGAGGTCGTGAAGGTGCCCAACCTCAGGAACAAGCCGCTCGCGGAGGCCAAGCGCCTGCTCGAGCGGGAGGGCCTGGTGCCCGGGGTGATCACCACCGAGTTCAGCGACGCCGTGGCACAGGGTGCGGTGATCGGATCCGACCCGGAGCCCGGCACCGACCGCGCCCCGGACTCCGCCGTCGCCCTGGTGGTCAGCAAGGGCTCCCCGATCGACGTGCCCCACGTCACCGGCGAGACCGTCGCCGACGCCACGGCCGTGCTCGAGGAGGCCGGGCTCACCGTGAAGGTCGCCTCCGAGCGGGTCAACTCCCCCGAGGAGGCCGGCGCCGTCGCCGCCCAGTCCCTCGCCGAGGGCAGCCGGGCCGCCGAGGGCGACACCATCACCCTCACCGTCTCCAAGGGCCCCCGCCTGGTCGAGGTCCCGGACGTCACGGGCGAGACGACCGCCGAGGCGCGCGCGGCCCTGGAGGACGCGGGCTTCGAGGTGAAGGTCGACAAGTCCTTCCCCTATCTCGGCGACACGGTGGCGAGCCAGTCCGTACGGGGCGGCGCGACCGCCCCCGAGGGCTCCACCGTCACGATCACGATCAAGGGACTGTAGGAACACTGATGCGCAACCCCGTCGGCGGCCATGTCCCCGTGGCCGGTGGCCTCGCCACGACAGGCCTCGGCTACGCCCGCGAGCTCGGCGCCGAGACCGTCCAGGTCTTCGTCGCCAACCCGCGCGGCTGGGCCACCCCCCTCGGCAACCCGGCCCAGGACGAACGCTTCCGGGCCGAGTGCGAGGCCGAGTCGATCTCGGCCTGGGTCCACGCCCCGTATCTGATCAACTTCGGCTCCCACACCGAGGCCACCGTCGAGAAGTCGGTCGAGTCGATGCGGCACTCGCTGCGGCGGGGCCGGCAGATCGGCGCCAAGGGCGTGGTCGTGCACACCGGCTCGGCCACCGGCGGCCGTCCGCGCGAGGTGGCGCTGGCCCAGGTGCGGGAGCGGATGCTGCCGCTCCTCGACGAGCTGACGCACGAGGACGATCCGTACCTCCTCCTGGAGTCGACGGCCGGCCAGGGCTTCTCGCTCTGCTCGCGCGCGGAGGACTTCGGACCGTACTTCGAGGCCCTCGACCACCACCCCAAGCTCGGGATCTGCCTCGACACCTGCCACATCTTCGCGGCGGGCCACGACCTGACCGGCCCGCACGGCGCGACGCGGACGCTCGACCAGCTGGTCGCGACGGTCGGCGAGGGACGGCTGAAACTGATCCACGCCAACGACTCCCAGGACGTCGTCGGCGCGCGCAAGGACCGCCACGCGAACATCGGCATCGGCCACATCGGCGAGGACGGTTTCCGCAACCTCCTCCGGCACCCGGCGACCGACGGCGTACCGCTGATCATCGAGACGCCCGGCGGCAAGGCCGGCCACCTCGCGGACGTGGAGCTGCTCAAGAAGCTGAGGGACTGACACGATTCCCCGTTGAGGAATACCCCAGGGGGGTATACGGTTCCTGAGGACGGCAGGAACCGCTACCCGACCATGGGGGCACCCGATGCAGCACGACCCGCACACCCATCACGACCACGGCACCCACCAGGACCACACGGGCCACGCGGCACACTCCGGTCACACGGGCCACACGGCCCACTCCGGCCACGAAGGCCACACAGACCACACCGAGAACCACGCAGCCGGCCACACGGGCCACGAAGGCCACCACGGACACGGCGACGGCCACGGGCACGGGCACGGGCACGGCGACCATCAGGGTCACGGCGCGGGCGAGGTCTCCTGGGCGATGGCGGCCAAGGCCACGCTGCACTGCCTCACCGGCTGCGCCATCGGCGAGGTCCTCGGCATGATCATCGGCACCGCGCTCGGCTGGGGCGACATGGAGACGATGATCCTCGCGATCATCCTGGCGTTCTTCTTCGGCTACGCGCTGACCCTGCGCGGCATCCTGGCCGCCGGCGTCGACTTCAAGACGGCCTTCAAGGTCGCCCTCGCCGCCGACACCCTCTCCATCGCGGTCATGGAGATCATCGACAACGGCGTGATCGCCCTGTGGCCCGGCGCCATGGACGCGCACCTCTCCGAGCCGCTCTTCTGGATCGTGCTCGCCATCGCGCTGGCCGCCGCCTTCGTGATCACCACCCCGGTCAACAAGTGGATGATCGGCCGCGGCAAGGGCCACGCGGTGGTCCACCAGTACCACCACTGACCGGCGCGCGCCGCGGCGCACCGACGGACCCGGGACGGTCCGGAGCGACTACAGCTCCGGGCCGTCTCCCGGTTCCTCCTGGTACGAGTAGCGCTGCTCCGTCCACGGATCGCCGAGGTTGTGGTATCCGCGCTCCTCCCAGAAGCCCCGGCGGTCCGCGGCCATGTACTCCACGCCCCTGACCCACTTGGGGCCCTTCCAGGCGTACAGGTGCGGGACGACGAGGCGCAGCGGGAAACCGTGCTCGGCGGTGAGCAGCTCGCCGTCCTTGTGGGTGGCGAAGATCGTGCCGTCCGCGGCGAAGTCGGCGAGCCGCATGTTGGCGCTGTAGCCGTACTCGGCCCAGACCATCACATGGGTGACCGAGGGCGCCGGCGGGGCGAGCTCCAGGACCGTGCGGGCGGCCACGCCGCCCCACTCCGAGCCGAGCATGCTGAACTTCGTGACGCAGTGCAGATCGGCCACGACCGTGGAGAACGGGAGCGCCGAGAAGTCCTCGTGGTTCCAGCACCGCTTGTCGCCGTCGGCCGTCGCCCCGAAGACGCGGAACTCCCAGCGGTCCGGCTTGAACTTGGGGACGGGCCCGTAATGGGTGACCGGCCAGCCGCGCTGGAGCCGCTGGCCCGGCGGAAGATCCGGCGAACGATCCGGCTGCCCCGCTTCCCGGTGTACTCCGCTCTCCGGCTGACCCATGTCATCCATGGTGACAGACGGCGAGGGGTGGTCATGACCAGCCGACCTTCCGCCCGATTCGATTCGGGCAAGTGCGACTAAGCCTGCACTTACTGGACGCCCCCCATTCGGGGTGCGAGGATGCGGCCATCCTGCCCAGTGACGGCGTAGACACACAGCGTGGAAGTGGAAGGAGCCTCTGCGATGCAGGGCGACCCCGAGGTCCTCGAGTTCCTCAACGAGCAGCTGACCGGCGAGCTGACGGCCATCAACCAGTACTGGCTGCACTACCGCATCCAGGACAACAAGGGCTGGACGAAGCTCGCCAAGTACACCCGCGAAGAGTCCATCGACGAGATGAAGCACGCGGACAAGCTGACCGAGCGCATTCTGATGCTCGACGGCCTGCCCAACTACCAGCGGCTCTTCCACGTGCGCGTCGGCCAGACGATCACCGAGATGTTCCAGGCGGACCGCCAGGTCGAGGTGGAGGCCATCGACCGCCTCAAGCGCGGGATCGAGGTCATGCGCGCCAAGGGCGACATCACGTCCGCCAACCTCTTCGAGGAGATCCTGGCCGACGAGGAGCACCACATCGACTACCTGGACACCCAGCTGGAGCTGATCGAGTCCTTGGGTGAGGCGCTCTACATCTCGACCCTCATCGAGCAGCCGAGCTAGGCGCGAGGCCCTCGGGCCCTTTAGGCCGCTTCCCCGAGTTCCGCGACGGTGTCAGATTCGGAGACCAGGGCGGGCATGCCCTGGTCCAGGAGTTCCCGTCGCGGGCAGTTGCCGCGTCCGAGAATGGCCTGAATGCGACGGACACAGGACCCGCAGTCCGTGCCGGCCTTGGAGGCTGAGGCGATCTGGCGGGGCGTGCAGGCGCCCGCGTCGGCATGGTCCTTGACCTGCTTCTCCGTGACACCGAAGCATGAGCAGACGTACACGCGGTTCACCTCCCGCCTAGATCGATAAGGCTAACCTAACCTTACCCGGCTGCCGGGAGCCTCAAAAGCCCTGGATACGACGATGGGGCGCGGATCACATGGATCCGCGCCCCATCGTCGTAGGTATCTACTTACTGATCGCGGTCGGGTCGGTGACCCACGCGACGACCGCACCCGACGCGGTGACCTTCTCGACCAGCTCGGGGAGCTTGTCGCGGACCTTGTCGGCGCCCATGCGGACGATGAAGGTCAGCCGGCCCGGCTCGCGGTCCGGGTCGAGGCGGTCGATGTAGGTGAGCGCCTCGTCCACCGTGGTGGTCGGGCCGAGCTTGATGCCGATCGGGTTGGCGATCTGCGAGCAGAACTCGATGTGCGCGTGGTCCAGCTGACGGGTGCGCTCACCGATCCAGACCATGTGGCCGGAGGTGTCGTACAGCTTGCCGGTGCGCGAGTCCGTACGGGTCAGGGCGCCCTCGTAGTCGAGCAGCAGCGCCTCGTGGGAGGCGTAGAACTCGACGGCCTTGAACTCGGCCGGGTCGGTGCCACAGGCCTTCATGAAGTTCAGCGCGTTGTCGATCTCGCGGGCGAGCGCCTCGTAGCGCTGGCCCGAGGGGGACGACTTCACGAAGTCCTGGTTCCAGGCGTGCACCTGGCGCAGGTCGGCGTAACCACCGGTGGTGAAGGCGCGCACCAGGTTGAGCGTCGAAGCGGAGGCGTGGTACATCCGCTTCAGGCGCTCGGGGTCCGGGATGCGGGCCTTCTCGTTGAAGTCGAAGCCGTTGACGGAGTCGCCCCGGTAGGTGGGGAGCGTCACGCCGTCGCGCGTCTCGGTGCCCTTGGAGCGGGGCTTCGAGTACTGGCCGGCGATGCGGCCGACCTTCACCACGGGCACGGAGGCCGCGTAGGTGAGGACGGCGCTCATCTGGAGCAGCGTCTTGAGCTTGGCCCTGATGTGGTCGGCGGACACGGCGTCGAAGGCCTCGGCGCAGTCGCCGCCCTGGAGCAGGAACGCCTCGCCACGGGCGACGGCTCCCATCCGGGCGCGCAGCTGGTCGCACTCGCCGGCGAAGACGAGCGGAGGATACGACTCGAGGTCCGCGATCACATCGCGCAGAGCCTCGGCATCGGGGTACTCGGGCTGCTGCGCCGCGGGCAGGTCTCGCCAGGTCGCCTTGGCGACGGCGTGGGAATCAGCGTTCACGGTCACGCGCACAACATTACGGGGTTCTTCGTCCGGTCCTGTCCCCCTGACCAGTGGCTGAGACGCGCGCCCGAAATGTCACCCGGTGACATGCATGCCTTCGAGTGGTGTTACCCTCTGGCCCGTTTCAATAGAACACAGTCGAACCACAGGGGTGGGCGTGACCCAGAGGCACCGCAGGGACCGCAAGAAGAAACGACTCTTGTACGGAGCGGCGGCAGCTGTCGTCGCCACCGCCACGATCGGCACCATCGCGGTCGCCTCCCCGGGCCTCCTCGGCGCGGCTGGCGACGGTACGTCCGGAGGTGACACTTCCCTCCAGTCGCAGTTCGCAAACGCGGCGCGCGAGTTCGACGTGCCGCAGAGCGTGCTGATGGCGGTGTCGTACCGCCAGACGCGGTGGGAGTCGCACGACGGCCTGCCGAGCACCACCGGTGCGTACAACGTCATGGGTCTGACGAAGGTCGACCCGGAGGACGTGGAGCAGGACACGGACGAGCAGCTGCTCGACCTCATGAACCGAAGCGGCGACCCCCGCATCGAGAAGAAGTTCGACAAGAACAAGGCGCTCGCCGCCCTTCCCGAGAAGAAGGTCGACACCGACAACCCGGCGCTCCACACGCTGGACAAGGCCGCTGAACTGATCGACGGCTCGACCGACTCGGTACAGAAGGACAGCGCGGCCTCGATCCGAGCCGGTGCCGCCCTGCTCGCCGAGTACCAGAAGCAGGCCGGTGCGGAGCTGTCCGACGACCCGGGCGCCTGGTACCCGGCCGTGGCGCGCTACAGCCAGTCCACCGACCGGAAGGGTGCCGACCTCTTCGCGAAGCGCGTCTTCGAGTCGATCAAGACCGGCGAACGCGAGACGACCGCGGACGGCGAGCAGGTCGTCCTGCCGGCCGACCCGTCGGTGGAGCCGGTCAAGCCGTCGAACGTGCCGCTCGCGGCGAGCTTCACGGCCACGACCGACACCCCGACGGTCGAGTGCCCGTCCGGCCTGGCCTGCACCTACATCCCGGCCGCGTACTCGCAGAATGACGGCAACTACAACATCGCGAGCCGCCCCGCGAACGGCTTCGACGTCCGCCAGATCGTCATCCACGACATCGAGGGCTCGCACGACGGCGCGGTCGCGGTCTTCCAGAACCCGACCAGCTACGCGAGCGCCCACTACATCGTCCGCAACGACGGTCGCGTGACGCAGATGGTGGAGACCAAGAACGAGGCATACCACGCGGGCAACAAGACCGTGAACATGCACTCGATCGGCATCGAGCACGAGGGCTACGCCATCAAGGGCGGTGGCGGCTGGTACACCGAGCCGCAGTACGAGTCCTCTGCGGCGCTGGTGAAGTACCTGGCGGCGAAGTTCTCCATCCCGCTCGACCGTGAGCACGTGATCGGTCACGACGACGTGCCCAGCATCCTGGACAGCAAGATCCAGGACCACTGGGACCCGGGCCCGTTCTGGGACTGGAACGGTTTCATGGCCAAGGCCGGCGCGCCCACCGGCGCCGGTGGCGCGGGGGGCCTGCTCCAGGCCGGCCAGCTCGTCCGCCTGGTCCCTCCGTTCACCTCGGCCAACCAGCCGAAGCTGACGTACACCGAGGACGGCACCACCAAGACGGCCCCGGCCCAGCCGGTGAACTTCGGCTACCTGTACACGGAGCCGGTGGCCGACCCGGCGAAGTCCCTGACCGACCCGTACTTCTCGTCCCTGTGGTCGCAGGGCTCGAACTGGGGCAACAAGGTCACGGCCGGCAGCACCTACGTCGTCGCCGGGACCTCGGGGACCGACTGGACCGCCATCTGGTACGGCGGCAAGAAGGCATGGTTCCACAACCCGGGCGGCCAGTTCACCGCGCCCGTGGGCACGACCGCTCAGACGGCGATCACCGCCAAGGACGGCGCCACCTCGATCCCGGTCTACGGCCGCGCCTACCCGGAGGACGCCGCCTACACCGGAACGGGCGTCCCGGTCCAGGGCAGCAACAACGCGTCGCTGACGAAGTACAGCCTCCCCGCGGGGCAGTTGTACGCGAAGGCCGGCACCGCCGTGCCGGGCGACTACTACTACAGCGCGTACAACGCCGACGGCACTCGGGTCGAGGGCAAGACCAACATCTTCGTCCCGATCCGCTTCAACCACCGTCTGGCATGGGTGAAGGCGAGCGACATCAAGGAGGTCGCCACCAAGGCCCCAGTCTCCGCGACCAACCGCTACAACCTCCTCGCCCGTGACACCTCCGGCGCCCTCTGGCAGTACCAGGGCACGGGCAGCGCGTCCGCGCCGTTCCTGGCGCGGTACAAGGTCGGCACCGGGTGGGGGGCGTACAACCTGGTGACGCCGCTGACGGCGCTGCGGGCGGACGGCACGGGTGACGTGATCGCGCGGGAGCCGAGCGGAGTGCTCTGGTACTACCCGGGCAGCGGGAACCCGTCCGGGCCGTTCAAGACGCGGGTGAAGGCGGGCACCGGATGGGGCGTCTTCAACCAGATCGTCGGCGTGCGCGACCAGACGGGCGACGGCAAGCCGGACGTGATCGGCCGGGAGAGCTCGGGCGTCCTGTGGCTGTACCCGGGCACCGGCAACCCGAGCGCGCCGCTCGGGCCGCGTCTGAAGGTCGGCACGGGCTGGCAGACGTACAACGCGATCGTCAGCACCGGTGACCTGACCGGCGACGGCAAGGCGGACCTCGTCGGCCGCGACAGCTCCGGCAGGTTCTGGCTGTACAACGGCACCGGCCAGGCGGCGGCGCCGTTCGGCCCGCGCGTCAGCGTCGGCACGGGCTGGCAGACGTACAACAGCATCGTCGGTCCGAGCGACCTGACGAAGGACGGCCGGGTCGACCTGATCGGCCGCGACGGCACCGGCGTGCTGTACCTGTACAACGGCACCGGCAGCGCGACCGCGCCCTTCGGTCCGCGCGTCAACGTCGGCAGCGGCTGGCAGATCTACAACATGATCTTCTGATCGGCCGCTCGAGACAGAGCCCTTGGGTTCTCGGGGCCCGGTCCGCACCGTCCACGGTGCGGACCGGGCCCCGTTTCCGTGCCCGGCTGGGTTACAGTGCTCGCATGTTCGCGCCTCAGATCCAGAACTGGTGGTGGACCGCTCATCCGGCGGCCCACTGACTGCGCGTACACCGAACGCACACAGGCCGCCCCGAGGGGCGGCCTTTCTCGTACCCGGGCCGTTCCCCTCCGCTCCCCACCGGAAGGAACGACGCACCCATGGACCTCTCCCGTCTCCTCGACGACTCCTGCCCTCCCTTCGCGCTGCTGCGCAGGCGCACCCCGGGCCGCGACCACGACACCGTCGAGGTGCTGATCGGCCCGGTCCACGAGGCCGAGCGCCTCGCGGAACTGCCCGTCGGCCCGCTGCCGACGCTCGCGCTCGTGCCCTTCCGGCAGATCCGGGAGCGCGGCTTCGACGTGCGGGACGACGGCACCCCGCTCTCCGTGCTCGTCGCCGAGGAGTCGTACGAACTGCCGCTCGCCGACGTCCTCGAACGGCTTCCCGCGCATGACGTGACGGTCGAGGGCGGCCGGTTCGACGTCTCCGACGAGGAGTACGCCGGGACCGTGCGGCGCGTCATCGACGAGGAGATCGGCTCGGGCGAGGGGGCGAACTTCGTCATCCGCCGCACCTACACCGGGGAGATCCCGGGCTTCGGGCGGGCCGACGCACTGGCCCTGTTCCGGCGGCTGCTCGCGGGCGAGCGGGGCGCGTACTGGACGTTCGTCGTGCACACCGGCGACCGGACGCTCGTCGGAGCCAGCCCCGAGGTGCACGTGCGCATGGCGGGAGGGACGGTCGTCATGAACCCGATCAGCGGCACGTACCGCTACCCGGCCGGCGCCGCCCCGACCGCCGAGGGCCTGCTCGCGTTCCTCGCCGACCGCAAGGAGACCGAGGAGCTCTCCATGGTGGTCGACGAGGAGCTGAAGATGATGTGCACGGTGGGCGACATGGGCGGAGTGGTGATCGGCCCCCGCCTGAAGGAGATGGCCCATCTCGCGCACACCGAGTACGAGTTGCGCGGGCGGTCGTCGCTGGACGTGCGGGAGGTGCTGCGGGAGACCCTGTTCGCGGCGACCGTGACCGGCTCGCCCGTCCAGAACGCCTGCCGGGTGATCGAGCGTCACGAGACCGGCGGCCGCGGCTACTACGCGGGGGCGCTCGCGCTGCTCGGCACCGACGGGAACGGCACCCAGACGCTCGACTCCCCCATCCTGATCCGCACGGCCGACATCGCCCCCGACGGACGCCTCCGGGTGCCGGTCGGCGCGACCCTGGTGCGGCACTCCGACCCGGCGGGCGAGGTCGCCGAGACCCACGCCAAGGCGGCGGGGGTCCTCACCGCGCTCGGCGTACGGCAGGGCAGGCCGGCCGGCGACGAGGCTCCGGCGGCCGCGCGGCTCGCCGACGACCCCCGGGTGCGGGCCGCCCTGGACGCGCGCCGGGCGGACCTCGCGCCGTTCTGGCTGAAGATGCAGGCCAGGTCGGCCGAGCTGACCGGGCACGCGCTCGTGATCGACGCCGAGGACACCTTCACGGCGATGCTGGCGCACGTGCTGCGCTCCTCCGGTCTCGAGGTGTCGGTGCTCCGGTACGACGAGCCGGGCCTGCGGGAGCTGGCGCTCGCCCACGAGGGGCCCGTCGTCCTCGGCCCCGGCCCCGGCAACCCCTCGGACGCCGCCGACCCCAAGATGCGCTTCCTGCGCGCCCTGACCGCCGAGCTCGTGCGGGACCACCGCCACGGCCTCCTCGGCGTCTGCCTCGGGCACGAGCTGATCGCCGCCGAACTGGGCCTGGAGATCGTCCGCAAGCGCACCCCGTTCCAGGGCGCCCAACTCCGGATCGACCTCTTCGGCCAGGAGCGGACGGTCGGCTTCTACAACAGCTTCACGGCCCGCTGCGACGACCGTTCGGCGACGGAGCTCGCCCTCCACCGCATCGAGGTGAGCCGCGACCCGGAGACGGGCGAGGTCCACGCGCTGCGCGGGCCCGGCTTCGCCGGCGTGCAGTTCCACCCGGAGTCGGTCCTGACGTTGGAGGGCGCCGCTCTGACGGCCTCGCTCCTCGCCGGGGTACTGGTCTGAGGAGCGGCGCGCCGGGAGGGCTCAGGCGGTGTCCTGTCGATCAGGCCGCGAGCCCGGCCTGATCGACAGGACGCGCCCTAGGAGGCCCTCGGGACCAGGACGTTCTCGCTGCGCCGGCCGGCGCAGTAGTCGAGGACGTTCTTGAGCGTGGCGTCGACGATCTGGCCGACCGCGTCGACGGTGTAGTACGCCTGGTGCGAGGTGACGATCACGTTCGGGAAGGTGACGAGGCGGGCGAGGGTGTCGTCCTCGACGACCTCGAGGGACTTGTCGAGGAAGAAGAGTCCGGCCTCCGCCTCGTACACGTCCAGGCCGACGCCGGCGAAGCGGCCGGCGCGGAGTTCGGTGACGAGGGCGTCGGTGTCGACGAGTCCGCCGCGGCTGGAGTTCACCAGGATCGCGTCGTCCTTCATGGCCTTGAGGGCGGCGGCGTCGATGAGGTGCCGGGTGGCGGGGAGCAGCGGCACGTGGAGGCTGATGAGGTCGGCCTCGGCGAGGAGCCGCTCCTTCTCGACGTACTTCATGCCGAGCGCGGCGCAGGCGGGGTTCTCGGCGATGTCCCAGCCGAGCAGGTTCATGCCGAACCCGTGGGCGATCCGGGTGAAGGCCTCGCCGATCTTTCCGGTGCCGAGGACGCCTGCGGTACGGCCGCGCAGGTCGCGGCCCATCAGTCCGTCGAGGCGGAAGTCGAAGTCGCGGGTGCGGCTGGAGGCGCGGACGATCCGGCGGTTGACGGCCATCGCGAGGGTCCAGGCGAACTCGGCGACGGAGTACGGCGAGTAGTACGAGACGCGGGCGACGGTGAGGCCGAGGCGCTCGGCGACCTCCAGGTCGATGTTGTTGAAGCCGGTGGAGCGCTGGGCGATCATGCGGGTGCCGCCGGCGGCGAGGGTCTGCAGGACCCGGTGGTCGAGGACGGCGTTGACGCTGGTGGAGACGATCTCGTGGCCGGCCGCGATGGGGGCGGTGTCCTCGGTGAGGGAGACGTCCAGACAGCGGATGTCGTGGTGGCCCTCGAATGCCTGCTCGATGAGGGGTTTCTCGTCCACCTGCACGCCGAATGCCAGGATCTCCACGGTTTTCCCCTCATCATCACGATGGGCCGTATATGCGCGAACATCGCGAATATACGGCCCCTCGCCCCGCCCGGCCGCCTCAGGCGTCGTCGAGCCCGCGCTCGATGGCGTACCGCACGAGCTCCACCCGGTTGTGCAGCTGGAGCTTGCCCAGGGTGTTCTGGACGTGGTTCTGCACGGTGCGGTGCGAGATCACCAGGCGTTCGGCGATCTGCTTGTAGCTGAGCCCCTTGGCGACGAGGCGCAGGACCTCCGTCTCGCGCTCGGTCAGCTGCGGGGCCTTCGGCTCGTCGCCGCCGGCCGCCGGGGCGGGCTCGGAGGCGAGCCGGCGGTACTCGCCGAGGACCAGCCCGGCGAGGCCCGGTGTGAAGACGGGGTCGCCGACGGCCGTCCGCCGCACGGCGTCGGTCAGCTCCTCCGTACTGGCCGACTTGAGGAGGTAGCCGGTGGCGCCGGACTTGACCGCTTCCAGGACGTCGGCGTGCTCGCCGCTGGCCGAGAGGACGAGGACCCGCAGCGCGGGGTGCGCGCCGACCAGCTCCTTGCAGACCTGGACGCCCGGCTTGACCGGCAGGTTGAGGTCCAGGACGAGGACGTCCGGACACACCGCCGTGGCCCGGCGCACGGCCTGCTCGCCGTCGCCCGCGGTGGCGACCACGTCGAACCCCGCCTCGGCCAGATCGCGGGCGACCGCGTCCCGCCACATCGGATGGTCGTCGACGACCATCACCTTGATCCGGCGCTCGGCCTGCTGCTCGCTCACTTCTCCCCTGCCTTCCCCCGTGGAACCTTCAACTCGACTTCCGTGCCCTGACCCGGGACCGAGATCAGCTCGGCCGAACCGCCCAGATCCCGCAGTCTCCCCCGGATGGAGAGGGCGACGCCCATCCGGCCCTCGCCCCAGGCCTCCGCGAGGCGGCCCTCCGGAATTCCGGGGCCGTCGTCCCTGACGGTGACGATCACCTCGTCCGGCCAGTCCTCGATGAGGATCCACGCGTGCGCGTCCTCCCCGGCGTGCACCCGGACGTTGTCCAGGGCGGCGCCGACAGCGGTGGCCAGCTCACGGGCGGCGGGCGGCGGCAGCAGGACCGGGGCACCCGGCTCGGAGAGGGTGACCCGGGCCCCCGCACGCGGGGCGAGCAGGGCGCGGAGGTCGACGGGGCTGTCGTCGTCCGGTTCGTCGTCCACCTCGACGACCCGGACGAAGGCGCCCTCGGACTCGTCCTCGGACACCAGACTGGGCCGGGTGAGCCCGCCGGCGACGAGGGTGCGGAGCGCCACCTCCTGCTCCCCCGCCATCCGGCCGAGTTCGGCGGCCTCGCCGCCGAGGGCGGTGCCGCGCCGCTGCACCATGGCGAGGACCTGGAGGACGCTGTCGTGGATGTCGCGGGCGAGCCGCTCCCGCTCCCGGGTGGCCGCCTCGATCTCCAGGGCGCGGGCGAGGGTGCGTTCGGAGGCGCGGGCGACCTCGACGACGTACCCGATGGCGATGGAGGCCACCCAGACGAGCAGCACGTTGTGGAAGGTGTCCCGGCTGGGGTGGCCGCGCTCGACGATGTTGGCGACGGCGACCAGGGAGGAGGCGACCCCGGCCCAGCGCCAGCCGCCCTTGATCGCGTACGCGAGGACGGAGCCGGCGGTCCATATCGACGGCAGCGTCGGGCCGTCGACCGACTGGGCGTGGGCGTCGGCGAGCGGGGTGAGGAGGATGCCGACCAGGGCGACGGTGAGGTCGGCGACGAGGAAGCGCTTGGTGCAGCTGGCCGCGTTCGCCACCTTGGGAAGGGTCGCGAGGGTCCAGACGCACATCACCGCCAGGTAGCCGACGGCGATCCAGGGCCGTTCGTACGCGCTCCGGTCGAACGCGAACAGCAGGACCGCGTAGACCATCGTCAGGACGCGGTAGCCGGTCAGCGCCCGCCACAGCGGCTGCTCGACCGACATGCGCACGACACGCTCGCGCTTGGCCATCTCCCCCACCCCCCGGAAAGCCCCTCGCGGGGACTTACGCGCCGGACTCTTCCCGAGCGGCGATCTCGGCCTTGACGGCCTCCTTGGCCGCCTTCTCCGCGTCCGCGATCTGCCGCTTGGCGGCGGTCGCGTAGATGTCGACGTACTCCTGGCCCGACAGCTTCATGATCTCGTACATGACCTCGTCGGTCACCGAGCGGAGGATGAAGCGGTCACCCTCCATGCCCTGGTAGCGGGTGAAGTCCAGCGGCTTGCCGATCCGGATCCCCGGGCGCATCAGCTTGGGGACGACCTTGCCGGGCGGCTGGATCTTCTCGGTGTCGATCATGGCGACCGGGATCACGGGCGCGCCGGTGGCCAGCGCCACCCGGGCGAGGCCGCCGGGCTTGCCGCGGTAGAGGCGGCCGTCGGGCGACCGGGTGCCCTCGGGGTAGATCCCGAACAGGCCACCGCCCTCGATGACCTCGATGCCGGCCTTGATGGCCGCCTCGCCGGCGCCCCTGGCACCGGAACGGTCCACCGGGAGCTGGCCGACGCCCTTGAAGAAGGCGGCGGTGAGCTTGCCCTTCACGCCGGGCGTGGTGAAGTACTCGGCCTTGGCGATGAAGGTGACCTTGCGGTCCAGGACGGCGGGCAGGAAGAAGGAGTCCGAGAAGGACAGGTGGTTGCTCGCGAGGATCGCGGGTCCCTCGGCGGGGATGTTCTCCAGACCCTCCACCCAGGGCCGGAAGGCAAGCTTCAGGGACCCTCCGATGGAGAACTTCATTGCGCCGTAGATCAACTCGCCATGCCTTCCGTGTGCCGTCGCGACGACTTTATCCCGTACCCGCGCACGCCCCCCGCTACGGCCCTGGTCGGTGTCGGTCCGGTCGCGTACCGTGAAGGTCCTTTCCCCATTTTCCGTCGCTCCGGCGCACCCGAAGACGCCGGAGTCGCAAGCGAACAGGAGACCCCGGTGCCGGTCCTTCCCGGAGCCGAGCCGTACCGCCATGACGGCGGAGAGGTCGGCGTCCTTCTCTGTCACGGATTCACCGGATCCCCGCAGTCGATGCGCCCGTGGGCCGAGTACCTGGCCGAACACGGGCTGACGGTGTCGGTGCCGCTGCTGCCCGGCCACGGCACCCGCTGGGAGGACATGCAGGTCACCGGCTGGCACGACTGGTACGCGGAGGTGGACCGGGCCCTGCGCGAGCTCCTCGACCGGTGCGAGGCCGTCTTCGTCTTCGGCCTCTCCATGGGCGGGGCGCTGACCCTGCGGCTCGCCGCCCGGTACGGGGACGCGGTGCGGGGCATCGTGCTGGTCAATCCGGGCAACAAGGTGCACGGCCTGGCGGCCCGCGCGCTGCCGGTGGTCCGGCACCTGGTCCCGTCGACCAAGGGCATCGCGAGCGACATCGCGAAGGAGGGCGTCGCCGAGGTCGGCTACGACCGGGTGCCGCTGCACGCGGCGCACTCCCTGCGGCAGTTCTTCATGACCGTGGACGCGGAGCTCCCCCAGGTCACGCAGCCGGTGGTGCTGCTGCACAGCCCCCAGGACCACGTCGTGCCGCCCGCCGACTCGGCCCGGATCCTCTCCCGCATCTCCTCGACCGACGTCCGGGAGATCCTGCTGGAACAGAGCTACCACGTGGCGACGTTGGACCATGACGCGGAGCTGATCTTCGACGAGAGCCTGGCCTTCGTCGAGCGCCTCGCGTCGGGGCTGGTCGACGGAAAGGGGAGCAGGAGCGGTGGCTGAGCAGCAGGACGGCGACGAGCGGGAGCCGCAGCCCATCGACGAGGAGGCGGCCTGGGCCGCCATCGTCGCCGGGTACGGCAAGGAGCCCGCGGACCCTCCGGGGACGAAGCCGTTCCGGCCGATAGAGAACCTGGCGCTGCCGGAGCCCGAGGACGGGGCCGACGGGACCGGGGACGAGGTCCGGCCGGTGAAGCCGCGGCCGGTGGTCGGGGAGGGCACGCCCTGGAAGCCGCGGCCGACCGCCGGGGAGACGCCGGCGGAGGCCGCCGACGAGCCGGAGGCGGACGACGACGCGTCCGGGCCCGAGCGGCCCGCGCTGGGCAGCTCGATCGTCTTCGCGCCCGGGGTGCGGCCCGCCGGCCCCCGGGACTACTCGCCCGCCGAGCCGGACGAGGCCGACGGAGGCTCCGACGAGGGCCACTTCGTCCCGCCGGAGCCGCCGCCGCTCCCCGAGGCCGACGTGACGACCCGGTTCGCCTGGCTCGCCGTGGTCGGCGGCCCGGTCCTCATGCTGGTGGCCGTCCTGCTCCAGTGGGACATGACCTGGTGGCTGACGACCCTCTGCATCGGCGGCTTCCTCGGCGGCTTCGCCACCCTGGTCGGCCGTATGAAGCACGACGACGATGACGACGGCTTCGACGACCCGGGGCGCGGGGCGGTCGTCTGATCGTCCCGACGCCGTCCTCGCACCGGTCGGCGCCGGGGCGCGTCCCGTGCTGCGGGCGGCCGCGCCGCGGTGACGTGGGCCGGGCGTCCGCCGGGCCCGTGGCGCGGCCGGCGGCGCCCGCCGGTCAGCCCGTCGCGGGGACGCGGACGGCCGCCAGCACCGGGAGGTGATCGGTGGCGGCCAGCAGGTCCGCCGGGTCGAGGTGCGGGGGGACGCCGCAGCCGAGGAACTCGACGCCCGGGGTCGCCAGGATCGCGTCGATGCGCTGGTGCGGGTCGGCGGGGATCGAGGTGTACTCGCCGCCCCAGGGCGCGGCCTCCCAGCCGTCCTGCAGTCGCCCGGTCAGCCGGGTGAAGGCGGGGCCCCCGGGACGTTCGTTGAGGTCGCCGGCGACGAGGGTGTACGGGGTGCCCAGGGCGGCGACCCGGTCGAGGACCATGCCGGCCTGGGCGTACCGCTCGTCCTTCCGCAGGCTCAGATGGCAGCTGATCAGTCCGACCCGGGCCGTTCCGAAGCGGACGACGGCGGTCGCCAGGCCGCGGCGGTGGAGGCCCGGGGTGAGCGGCAGCAGCACGTCCTCGGTGCGTTCGACGGTGGCGCGCAGCGAGCAGAGCAGCAGGGGGCCGGCGGCGGGGGCGCCGCCGGCGAGGACGACGAGTTCGCTCTTGGCGGCGAGCCGGGCGGCGTGCTTGCGCCAGCGGAAGAAGCGCGGGGCCTCCTGGACGAAGACGACGTCCGGGGCGCAGGCCCGGATGATCCGGGCGAGGGCGTCCTCGTCGTCGCGCAGCGAGCGGACGTTGTAGCTCATGACCCGGAGGACGGCCGAACCGTCGTCCTCGGTGCGGGAGTCGGGCAGCTCGCTGGTCGCCATGTCGGGCACCATACGCCGACCGCCCGCCGGGTCCGTGGGGACGCGGCGGGCGGTCGGCGTGTGCCTGTGCGCGGAGGTCAGCCCTGGCGGGCCAGGTCCGCGGCGCCGACGAGGCCGGCCTTGTTGCCGAGCTGGGCGGCGAGGACCTGGGCGTGCGGGCGCCACTGGCCGCCGATCAGCCAGCGCCGGAAGGACTTGCGGATCGGGTCGAGGACGAGGTCGCCCTCGTCCGAGACGCCGCCGCCGACGATGAACGCCGAGGGGTCGAAGAGCGAGGCCAGGTCGGCGAGTCCGGCGCCCGCCCAGCGGGCCAGTTCGCGGAAGGAGTCGACGGCGACCGGGTCGCCGGCGCGGGCGGCCTCGCTGACGTGCTTGCCCTCGATGCCTTCCGGAGTGCCGTCGCCGAGGCCGAGCAGGATCGCCGCCCGCTCCGGGGTGGCGTTGGCGCGCTGCCGGGCGTACCGGACGAGCGCGCGGCCGGAGGCGTACTGCTCCCAGCAGCCCTGGCTGCCGCAGCCGCACAGCAGGCCGTCCGGGACGACCCGGATGTGGCCGAATTCGGCCGCTACGCCGAAGCGTCCGCGGCGCAGCTTGTTGCCGATGATGATGCCGCCGCCGAGGCCGGTGCCGAGGGTGATGCAGATGACGTCCTCGTGGCCCTGGCCGGCGCCGAACCGGTACTCGCCCCAGGCCGCCGCGTTGGCGTCGTTCTCGACGACGACGGGCAGGCCGACCCGCTGCTCGACCTTGTCCTTGAGCGGTTCGTGCCGCCAGTCGATGTTCGGCGCGAAGAGGACGGTGGCACGCTTGTCGTCGACGTAGCCCGCGGCACCGATGCCGACGGCCTCGATCGAGTGGCCCCTGCCGGCCTCGGAGACGGCCGCGCTGATCGCGTCGACGATCCCGTCGGGGGTCGGCGGGGTGGGCACCTTGTGCGTGTCGAGGATCTTGCCGTCCTCGTCGACCACGCCGGCCGCGATCTTCGTGCCGCCGATGTCGACGCCGATGGTGAGTCCCATGTGTCCCTCAGTTTTCGGTCGAGCCCCGCTAAGGCCCACCGTACCCGAGGGCGAGGAGGCTACTGATCAGTCGAGGTCGATGTGCTGGCCGGTTCCGGGCCCTTCGTCGTCCTTGCGGGGCTCGTCGGTGTCCCCGCGGGGCTCGTCGGCGTCCCGGCGCGGGTCGTCCTCGGTCACGGGCCCGCCGCGGGTCCAGCGGTTCTCGTGGCCCTCGACGGCGGAGCGGTAGGCGGCGAGGAGTTCGCTCCCGGCGGCGGCGAGGTGGTCGAAGACCTGGGGGTTGCGCTCGATGACGGGCTCGACGACGGCCTTCGCCTGGTTGACGAGCTGCTGTACGGTCTGCGCGGCCTGGCCCGCGAGGAGGGGGGTGCCGAGGCCTCCGGAGACCTTGTCGGCGACGGCTTCGAAGAGCTTGCGGAACTCCTCCGCGGGCGAGCCGGGCTCCGCTCCGCGCTGCGCCCGCCGGCGGGCCTTCTCCGCCTCCAGGTCCTCGGCGCACGCCTTGGCCCAGGCGTCCGAATCGCTCATGGCGTACTCCTCACTGGCTGGTACTTCGACGGTACACGGCCTCAGGGCGTGCGGGGCCAGAGTCCCGGGTCGGGTGTGAAGCGCACCCGGAGGTCGCCTTCGACGAGTCCCGCGCCGGTGACGGTGCAGCGGCGCAGGGCGCCCGGCAGGGGGACGGCGCGGCGGAAGGGGCCGACGGTCAGCAGCAGTTCGTCGCCGCGCCGGACGAGCGAGAGTTCGTCCTTGACGGCCCCCGGGAGGCCGATGTGCCAGACGAGGACGCCGTCCTCCTCCCGCCGGTCCTCGACGGGCCACTCCGGCACGGGGCCGGGAGCGACGTCCGGCCGTACGGGCGCGAGCAGGGCGAGGTCCTCTGTTCCGCGCGGCTCCCGGCCGAGGTGCGGGAGCTCGTACAGGACGTCGGTGGCGGTACGGAGCTCCGCCAGGTGCCGGTGCTGCTCGGCGGTGAGTCCGGCGAGCCAGGGGTCCTCGGAGTCGGCGGGCAGCAGCCGGTTGGCGACGACCGCCTCCAGCGCGCGGCCCTGGAGCGCGAGCCCGAGTCGGGCGGCGCGCAGGGCGGGGGCGGCGGCGGGGCCGGGTTCGAGCACGAGCCGGACGGTGGTCTCGGGGGCCTCGACGACGGCCTGGACGGCGGCAAGTTCCGCCTCCCACCGCGCGGTCGTCTCGTACAGCCACTGCGCGGGCATCGGGACCCCGGCGAGCTGCGCCAGCATCGGGCGCAGGGCGCGCGCGGCCTGCCGCTCGGGCGGCAGCAGTCGGCGCAGGTAGCGGCGGAGCTGCTCGGGCAGGGCGAGCACGGCGAGCGCCTCCGGCAGCGGCGGCAGGTCGACGACGGCGACGTCCTCGTCCCCTCGCGCCACCTCGCGCAAGGCCCTGAGCAGCGCGAACTGCCGGCTTCCCGGCAGCTCCGTCAGCTCGGCGTCCTCGAACGGCGCGGCCCCGAGCAGGTCCAGCGCGGTGCCCGCCCTCGCCTGGAACCCGAGGAACTCCCGCCGGAAGTCCGCGGCGGGCTCCGGCCGCAGCACCCTCGGCCCGTCCCCGCCCCTCAGCGGATCGCGCTCCTCGGAGACGAGCACCACCCGCTTTCCGCCGCGCGCCTCCGCGACGGCCGTCGCACCCGCCACGGTGCTCCGCCCCGCGCCCCCGACACCTGTGACAAGGATGATCCGCATGCGGAGGACGTTACCTGCGCCCTCCGGGGGTCACGCGCGGGATTCGACGCGCTGCTTGAGGCCGGCGAGGGCGCGGTCGATGATGACCTTCTCGGCCTTGCGCTTGATCATGCCGAGCATGGGGATCTTGACGTCGACCGTGAGCTGGTAGGTGACCTCGGTGCGGTCGCCGGCGAGCGGGGCCAGGCGGTAGGACCCGTCGAGGGAGCGGAGCATCTGGGACTTGACCAGGGTCCAGCTGACCTCGTTGGCGCCGGTCCAGGTGTAGGCGAGGGTGTGGTCGTCCTTGATCGCGCCGGCGTCGAGGAGGAGCCGGACCTTCTCGGCGCGGCCGGAGGCGTCGGTCTCCAGGACCTCGGCCTCCTTCACCTCGCCGGTCCACTCGGGGTAGCGGGCGAAGTCGGCGATCACACCCATGACGTCGGCCGGCGCCGCCTCGATGGTGATGCTCGAGCTGGTGTGTTCGGCCATCGCGGTGGCTCCTCCACGGTGTGTTCCGGCGGAAGTGAAAGGGCACAGACGTGCCTACGGCAGGCTATCGCGCCGCGACTGCGGCCCCGTCACCACTCCAGCGCGAAGGGTCTGCCGGTCGAGGCGAAGTGGCCGACGTTCACGCACTCGGTCGAGCCGATCCGCATGCGGCGGGCGAGCGGCTGGTGGACGTGGCCGAAGAGGGCGTAGCGGGGCCTGACGCGGCGGATCGCGTCGAGCAGGGCCCGGCTGCCGCGCTCGAAGCGGCGGGCGACGGTGTCGTACGTCAGGTCCGGCACGTCCGGCGGGATGTGGGAGCAGAGGATGTCGATGTCGCCGAGCGCCTCTACCTTCGCGGCGTACTCCTCGTCGGAGATCTCGTACGGGGTGCGCATGGGGGTGCGCAGGCCGCCGCCGACGAAGCCGACGGTGAGGCCGCCGAGCTCGATCCGCTCGCCGTCGAGGACGGTCGTGCCGGGTCCGGCGAAGTCGGGCCAGAGCCGGGGGATGTCGACGTTGCCGTAGGTGGCGTAGGTGGGGGTGGGGAAGGCGGCGAAGAGTTCGGCGTACTGGCGGCGCACGGCTGCCTCGATGGCGGTGTCCCGGTCGACGTCGAGTCCGGCCCAGAGGCGGCGCCCCAGGTCACGGGCCTCGTCGAAGCGGCGGGCGGTGCGCAGCTCGACCAGCCGGTCGGCGTTCTCGGTGCCGAAGAGGTCGGGGAAGATGCCTCGGCTGTGATCGGCGTAGTCGAGGAAGAGGACCAGGTCCCCCAGGCATATCAGGGCGTCGGCGCCCTCCCCCGCCTTGGCGAGGTCTCCGGCGTTGCCGTGTACGTCACTGACCACATGGACTCGCATGAGGCCACCTTAGGGGGTGTCACCTGCGGTTACTTGGGAGTCGCGAAACCAGTGGATTACTGTGCGCAGAGCACCGTCACGCATGTGTGACGCACGGAACATCTGGCCGGGACCCCCTATCGGGAACCATGTACTGGTGGGTAACGTCCGGGCAGTCCAGTCGTGCTCACCCCCACTGAGCACCTGCCCGATCATGGACTTCACCGGTGCATCACACAGAGCCGTGGCGCCGGCGCCCGATGAGGAGCAGCAGTCTTGCGCGAGTTCAGCCTTCCGGCCCTGTACGAGGTCCCCGCGGACGGCAACCTGACGGATCTCATCCGCCGCAACGCCTCCCAGCACCCAGACGTCGCCGTCATGGGGCGCAAGGTCGACGGCGTCTGGACCGACGTCACCGCCACCCAGTTCCTCGCGGAGGTCCGCGGCGCCGCCAAGGGCCTGATCGCCGCCGGCGTGGAGCCGGGCGACCGGGTCGCGCTGCTCTCCCGCACGCGCTACGAGTGGGTCCTCCTCGACTTCGCGATCTGGAGCGCGGGCGCGGTCACCGTGCCGGTGTACGAGACGAGCTCGCCGGAGCAGATCCAGTGGATCCTCGGCGACTCGGGCGCGACCCTGGCGCTCGTCGAGAGCGCGGCGCACCAGGCGTCGGTGGAGTCCGTACGGGAGCACCTTCCGGAGCTCAAGGACGTCTGGCAGATCGAGGACGACGCGGTCGCGCGGCTGACGGCGACCGGCGCGGACGTCTCCGACGAGCTGCTCGACGCGCGCATGTCGGCGGCGAACGCCGACGACCCGGCGACGATCGTCTACACCTCGGGCACGACGGGCCGCCCCAAGGGCTGCGTCCTGTCCCACCGGGCCTTCTTCGCCGAGTGCGGCAACATCGTGGAGCGGCTCAAGCCCCTCTTCCGTACGGGCGAGTGCTCGGTGCTGCTGTTCCTGCCGGCCGCGCACGTCTTCGGGCGGCTCGTCGAGGTCGCGTCCGTGATGGCGCCGATCCGCCTCGGCTGCGTACCGGACATCAAGAACCTGACCGACGAGCTGGCCTCGTTCCGGCCGACGCTGATCCTGGGCGTGCCGCGGGTCTTCGAGAAGGTCTACAACTCGGCGCGGGCGAAGGCCCAGGCCGACGGCAAGGGCAAGATCTTCGACAAGGCCGCGCACACGGCGATCGCGTACAGCCGGGCGATCGGCACCCCGCAGGGCCCGTCCTTCGGCCTCAAGCTGAAGCACAAGGTCTTCGACAAGCTGGTCTTCAGCAAGCTGCGGGCGGTGCTCGGCGGGCGCGGCGAGTACGCCATCTCGGGCGGCGCGCCGCTCGGCGAGCGGCTCGGCCACTTCTTCCGGGGCATCGGCTTCACGGTCCTGGAGGGCTACGGCCTGACGGAGTCGTGCGCGGCGACCGCGTTCAACCCGTGGGACCGGCAGAAGATCGGCACGGTCGGTCAGCCGCTGCCGGGCTCGGTGGTGCGGATCGCCGACGACGGCGAGGTGCTGCTGCACGGCGAGCACATCTTCACGCGGTACT
The DNA here is from genome assembly GCF_000716445.1 of Streptomyces wedmorensis. Taxonomy (GTDB): domain Bacteria; phylum Actinomycetota; class Actinomycetes; order Streptomycetales; family Streptomycetaceae; genus Streptomyces; species Streptomyces wedmorensis. Next base: position 110,937 of record NZ_JNWK01000015.1, on the reverse strand, counting down.
GGAACAACGAGACGGCGACGGCCGAGGCGCTCGCGGACGGCTGGTTCCACACCGGCGACATCGGCACGCTGGACGAGGACGGCTACCTCGCGATCACCGGCCGCAAGAAGGAGATCCTGGTGACGGCGGGCGGCAAGAACGTCGCTCCGGCGGTCATCGAGGACCGGATCCGGGCGCACGCGCTGGTCGCGGAGTGCATGGTGGTCGGCGACGGGCGTCCGTTCGTGGGCGCGCTGGTCACCATCGACGAGGAGTTCCTCGGCCGGTGGGCCGCGGACCACGGCAAGCCGGCCGGTTCGACGGCGGCCTCGCTCCGCGAGGACGCGGAGCTCGTGGCGGAGGTCCAGCGGGCGATCGACGACGGCAACGCGGCGGTCTCCAAGGCCGAGTCGGTCCGCAAGTTCCGTATCCTCCCTGCCCAGTTCACCGAGGAGGCGGGTCACATCACGCCGTCGCTGAAGCTGAAGCGGAACGTGGTGGCGAAGGACTTCGCGGACGAGATCGAGGCGATCTACCAGGGCTGAGGCCCGCAGGCGGACCATACGGCCGGAGGCCCGGGGCGACATCACTCCGGGCCTCCGGCCGTTTCCGCACCCTGCCCGGCACCCAGACTTGAACGCGTTCAACTCCAGGTGGCAGGATGCGTACCGTGAAGACCACGAGGGGAAACGCGCTCCGCGGGCTCCGCCGGTACGGGGCGGTGGCGGCCCTGCTGGCCGCCCTGACCGGCTGCCTCGCCGGACCGGCCCAGTACTACGAGGGCACGGACGTCCACGACGCCACAGCGGCCGAGGTCGCCGGGACGTGGAAGTCCACCGAGGGCACCGCGATGACGCTGCGCCCGGACGGCACGGCGACCGTCACCCGGCTCGACGGCGGGGACTTCGACTTCGACGAGGGCTGGCGGCTCTCCGGCACCGGCACCTGGTCCCTCGCCGACGACGCGAACGGCCAGGACGTGCGCCTGGAACTCACCACCCGCACGAAGGTCGACAAGCGCGCCGACGCGACGACGCCCCCGCCGGACGGCGGGGACGCCCCCACGACCTACAGCTGGCGCTTCTTCGTGGACCGCGACGAGCAGCGCAGGCTCGTCCTGTTCTTCTTCTTCGGCGACCCCGACGCCGGCAGCACCTACGTCCTGACGCGCGAACCGTCCGCTACAGCAGCTCCCTGAGCCGCTCCGCCAGCAGGTCCCAGCGCCACTTCTCCTCGACCCAGGCCCGCCCCCGCTCCCCCATGCGCGCGCGCAGCTCGGGGTCGAGGAGCAGGGTGGTGACGCGGTCGGCGGTGTCCTCCGGGGCGTCCCCGCGCACGACCCAGCCGGTCTCGCCGTCGAGGACGGCGTCCGGGGCGCCGCCGGAATCGCCGGCGACGACCGGCAGGCCGGTGGCGGAGGCCTCCAGATAGACGATGCCGAGGCCCTCGACGTCGAGGCCGCCGCGCCGGGTCCGGCAGGGCATGGCGAAGACGTCGCCCGCCCCGTAGTGGGCGGGGAGTTCCGACCAGGGGACGGCGCCGGTGAAGCGTACGGAACCGGCCACGCCGGTCTCGGCGGCGAGACGGCGCAGGTCCTTCTCGTACGGGCCGCCGCCGACGATCAGGAGGACCGCGTCCGGGACCCGTCGGAGGATCCGGGGCATCGCCCTGATCAAGGTGTCCTGACCCTTGCGCGGGACGAGCCGGGAGACGCAGACGACGACGGGACGGTCGCTGAGTCCGAGGCGGGCGCGGACCTCCACGCCGCCCGAACCGGGATGGAAGGTCTTCTCGTCCACACCCGGCGGCAGCTGGACCATCCGGTCGGCGGCGGCGGGCGTGAGGGCTCCCGCGATCCGGGAGCGGGTGTACTCGCCGAGGTAGGTGATCGTGTCCGTGCCCTCGCCGATGCGGCGCAGCAGCTGCCGGGAGGCGGGGAGCTGGGCCCATCCCGCCTCATGGCCGTGGGTGGTGGCGACCAGTCGCCGTGCGCCCGCCCGGCGGAGCGCGGGGGCCATCAGACCGAGCGGCGCGGCCGCGCCGAACCACACGGACGTGCAGCCGTGCTCGCGGAGCAGCGCGGTGGCGCGGGCGGTGACCCGGGGGGTCGGCAGCAGCATGGTGGTGCGATCCCGGACGACCGTGAAAGGCTGCTCGGCGTCGAACGCGGCCGTCGCCTCGATCCCTTCGCGGCTGCGCTTCCAGGTGGAGGCGTAGACCACGACCCGGTCGGGATCCAGGCGGAGCGCCATGTTGTGCAGGAACGCCTGGATTCCGCCGGGACGCGGCGGGAAGTCGTTGGTTACGATCAGGGTCTTGTGCATCGTGGCCGACAGTACCGCGAGCGCACCCCCCGCCCGGCACCCACCACTTCCTCCCGCGAGCGAGCCGACAGGACAGGAGCCAGGACGGTCATGACGGGCTCGGCGGGCAAGGACCGGATACGGCTGCGGCTGCCGCTCGTCCTCTGGGGCCTCACCCGGATCGTCCTGCTGCTGTGCGCCTTCGACGTCGTCTCGGTCCCCGGCCCGGAGACGACGCGCGAGGTCGAGGAGATCTACCGGGGCTGGTTCGAGGTCCTGAGGTCCGGTACGTATCCCCTGGAGGACTCGACCTGGCAGTATCCGCCGGGCGCCGCCCTCGCGATCCTCGCGCCCGCGCTGCTGCCGTTCCTCGACTACGCGACCGCCTTCTTCGTCCTGGCGTTCCTGTGCGACGCCTTCGTCTTCGGGCTCCTGGTGCGCACCGGCCGCCGTCCGGGCCGGTCGATGCGGGGCGCCTGGCTGTGGCTGGCGGCGGTGCCCCTGCTCGGCCCGACCGCGTACGCCCGCTACGACATCATGGTGGCGGCCGTCGCCGCCGCGGCCCTGCTGGCGGCCGTCCGCAGCCCGCGCACGCTCGGTGTGCTCGCCGGCTTCGGCGCGGTGCTCAAGGTGTGGCCGGCGCTGCTGCTCGCGGGCACCCCGAAGGGGCCGGTCACCTGGCGCTCCTGGCCGGTGGCGGCGGGCGCCGGATGCGCGGCCCTGCTGCTGTGCGCGGCGTGGATGCCGGGCTCGCTGGCCTTCCTCTCCTATCAGGGCGAGCGGGGCACGGAGGTCGAGTCCCTGGGCGCGATGGTGTTCCACCTGGCCCGGAACTTCGGCTGGGACGGCGAGGCGCGGATGAACTACGGATCGATGGAGTTCATCGGCCCGTACGTCCCGTGGGTGTCGGCCGGCGCGATGGGGATGACGGTCGCCGCCTTCGGCTGGCTGGCGGTGTGGCGGTTCAAGGCCCGCCGGTTCGTCTCCTCGACGATGGCGGACGCGGCCTTCGTGGCGGTGCTGCTCTTCACCGTGACGAGCCGGGTGATCTCGCCGCAGTACATGATCTGGCTGGTCGGGCTCGCCGCGGTCTGCCTCGCCTACCGGTCGAGCAGGATGCGGCGCCCCGCCCATCTGGTGCTGTGGGCGACGGCCGTGACGCAGTTCGAGTACCCCGTCTGGTTCTGGCACGTGACCGAGAGCGATCCCCTGGGCATCGCGGTCCTGTTCCTGCGCAACGGCCTGCTCGTGGCCGCCGCGTTCGCCGCCTGCCGCACCCTGTGGCGGCACACGGTGACGGAGGCCGGAGTGGTGCGGATCCCCGTCCCGGCGGACCTGCCGGAACGGGAGAAGGTGCTGACCGGTTCGGCCCGGTCCCACGGATAGGCGCCGGTGCTACCCTGATGGACCTTTGCCTCCCTGTTAGGTTCTCCTGCTGACATGAACAACCCGAACCTCTCGGTCGACACGCTTCAGCGGCGCACCTCGACAGGGGGTACCGAGGAGGCCGCAGGGATATCCGCGGAAGTCGCGGCAGGGAAGTTCCGGAAGTCCCCTTACCTGATTGCCGGCGCCTTCTTCACGGTCTATCTGCTGCTGTCGGCGCGACGCCACGCGGCCAACCTCTCGACCGGCTACGACCTGGGGATCTTCACGCAGATCGTGAAGTCCTACTCGGAGCTCTCCGCTCCGTATTCGCCTCTCAAGGGGCCCGACTACAACACGCTCGGGGATCATTTCCATCCGGTCCTCGCGCTGCTCGCGCCGGCCTACAGGGCATTTCCCTCCAGCTATACGCTGCTGGTCTGCCAGGCGGCCCTGGTCGCCTTCTCCGTCATTCCCCTGATGAAGTGGGCGCACGACGTCCGGGGCCGGAAATTCGCCTACTGGGTCGGGGTGTCGTACGGGGCTTCCTGGGGACTCGCCAAGCTGATCTCCTTCGACTTCCACGAAGTCGCCGTCGCCGTGCCGCTGTTGTCGCTCTCCCTCTGCGCCGCCGGACGGCAGCGATGGCGGGCGGCCCTCCTGTGGTCGCTTCCCCTGGTGCTGGTCAAGGAGGACCTCGGTCTCACGGTCGCCGCGATCGGCGCCTACGCGGCCTGGAAGGGACCACGGGTCGCGGGGCTCGCCGTCGCCGCCTTCGGGGCCGCCGCGACGGCCCTGGAAATGCTGGTGATCCTGCCGTACTTCAACCCCGTCGGGAAGTTCGCCTACTGGCCGGCCCCGACGCCCGAGGAGACGGGCCTGCTGATGCAGGCCGCCGAGGCCTTCTGGCCTCCGGTCAAGTGGCTCACGGTCCTCATGATCGTCGCGCCCACCGGATTCCTCGCCCTCCGCTCGCCGATCGTGCTGATCGCGCTTCCGACCCTGGCATGGCGCTTCACCTCGCCGAACCCCTTCCACTGGGGAACGGATTTCCACTACAGCGCGGTGCTCATGCCCATCGCCTTCGCCGCCGTCGTCCACACCGTGGCCTCGGGCCGCGTGACCGCGCGCCGGCTCGTGCCCGCCTGTGTCGTCGGAGCGGTGGTCACGGGCGTCACCTTCTTCACCCACCCGCTGCACGAGCTCGTACTCCCGCGGACGTGGGCCGAGTCCGCCCACGTCAGGACGGCGGACGAGCTGCTCGCGAAGATCCCCGACGGCGCGACCGTGGCCGCCTCGAACCAGCTCGCCGCGCAGCTCGTCGACCGCGCCACCGTCAGCGAGATCTGTCTGTTCCCGCGGTCGTTCCCCCCGTCCGATCCGCCCCAGTGGCTGATCTACGACGACAAGGACATGACCGACCCCGACTGCGCGGCCGGCAAGGCGATGGAAGCGGCCACACCGGACGTTCCCGGCTACCGCCTGGCCGACCGGCAGGACGGGATCTCCCTCTTCACCAGGGTCACGGACGAGGGCTGAGCGGTGTCCGACCCTGATCGGCCGGACAGGCCCTAAGCGGTGTCCGCGCCGCCGAGCCGGTCCGTCAGATAGGCGCGCCAGTCGGCGGTGAACCGTTCCGGCGTCGTGTCCAGCACGTCGTGGAGGGCCTTCTCCACCGCGCCCTCGCGGCCCGGGTGGGCGCCCACGGCACGGTAGAACGCGGTCAGCTTCCCGGCGCCCCAGCGCTCGGCGATCAGCTCGCAGGCGAGCCAGCCGCCCTCGTAGGCCCGCGCGAGGGCGTCCGCGTCGCCGCCGAAGGCGAAGTCGGCGTCGTCCGGCAGCCGGGCGGGCAGCTCGCCCGCGCGGACCGCACGGCGGAGTTCGGGCGCGGCCTGGGCGGGGGTTCGGCCGGTGCCCCGGTAGGCGACCCAGTCGGCGAGGCCTTCGGAGAGCCAGACGGGAGTGGCCTTGGTGGTCTGGACGCGGGTGGCGACATGGGTGGTCTCGTGGGTGAGGACCAGCTGCCGGCCGAAGGCGCCGAGCACCGCGTACGCGTCCGGGTTGACGATCACCCGGTCCGCGGGCGCCAGTGGGCCGCCGCCCGTCTCGCCGGTCGTGACGGCCGCGATGCCCCGGTAGTCGGCGGCCGACCCGCCGAGGAGCCGGCCCATCGCATCGACGGACGCGGGCACGAGGACCACGATCCGGCCCGCCCAGCTCCCGCCCCAGGCGTCGCCGACCGCGGGCACCGCGCGGTCCGCCGCCGCCGCGATCTCCCGCAGCCGCTCCGCGCTCTGCCCCACGCCGAGGACGAGGCTGCGGCGGCCGGTCACCGTCTCCACCTCGCCCTGCTGCCACAGCTGCTGCGGCGCGCCCTCGGCGCCGCGGTCACCGGTGACGTACCAGCGGCCGTCGCGTTCGACGAGGTCCAGGATCCGCTCGCTGGTGGCGGGCCCGGAGTCGTACCCCTTGATCCGGTACCCCAGCTCGACCTCGGCGGTCGCCCGGTTCCCGCCGGTCCGGTCGACGTCGGTGACCCGGTAGTCCAGGCCGCCGAGCGGGATCTTCGCGAGCCGGTCGAACTCGGTGCGGGCCGCCGGTGCGAGCGCGGGGTCGACGGCCGCGAGGTAGCCGGCCTCGTCCCGGTCGAGCAGCGCCCGCGCGTGCCGGTCGAGCAGGCTCTGGATCTCCCGGGGCGACGGGTCGGCCGGCTCGGGCGCCGTGCACCCGGCGAGGGCCAGCAGGGACGCCGCCGCACACGCGACCGCGCCGCGCGCCGCTCTGCTTCCCTGACCTGCCACGCCCCCGATCGTACGGTCGAAACGGCGGGCCCCGCGTCCGGCCGGGTGTCAGACCCGGGTCACCGTCACGTGGGACATCATGTTCACCGGGTCGTAGCGGACCCGTGCGCCCGGGTAGGGCGCGTGGATGACCTGCCCGTTGCCCGCGTAGATCGCGACGTGGCTGGCGTCGCCCCGGTAGGTGACCAGGTCCCCGGGCTGTGCCTGGGACAGCGGCACCTGGCGGCCCGCGTACCGCTGCGCCGACGAGGTGCGCGGCAGGCTGATGCCGGCCTGGCGGTACGACCAGACCATCAGGCCCGAGCAGTCGAAGGCGGAGGGGCCGGTCGCCCCCCACACGTACGGCTTGCCGATGGCGCTGCGGGCGGCGATCACCGCGGCGGCGGCCCGCGAGGAGGCCGGGCCGAGGTCGGCGAGGGGCGGCAGTTCCTCGGCGGGCCCTCCGGCCCGTCCCCCGGTACGGGAGGCGCGGTCGTAGTCGGCGCGCTCCTCCGCGGTGAGGGAGGCGAGCAACCGGCGGGCCTCGGCGAGCTTGCGCTCGACGGCGAGCTTGTGGCGGGCGACCTCGGCGCGGCTGCGTTCCAGTTCGCCGAGGGCCGTGCGGGCTTCGGACCGCTTCTGGTTCAGCCGGCGCTGCTCACGCTGGAGTTCGCCGAGCGCGGCGCCCTGGCGGGCGGTGACCCGGTCGAGGGCGGAGGCGCGGTCGAGGTAGCTGTCCGGGTCGGACGAGAGCAGCAGGGCGAGGGCGGGGTCCATGCCGCCGGAGCGGTACTGGGCCCCGGCGACCGAGCCGAGCGCGCCCCGCATGCGGTTGATGCGCTCCTGGCCGCGGGCGAGGCCGTCCCGGACCTCGGCGACCGTGCGGCGCAGCGCGTCCGTCTTCTCGTCCGCGCGGTTGTAGCCCTCGGTGGCCTTCTCGGCCTCCTCGAAGAGGCGGTCGACCGTGGCACGGGTGGCCGCGGGTCCCGCTCCGGGGTCGGCGCTCGCGGGGACGGCCCCGAGGGACGCCGCCGCGGTGGCCGCCGCGGCGGCGGTGAGGACGGTGACCCTGACGGGTCGGCGGTGGGACGCCACTAATCGCGCTCCGTTCGGCTCGACGCAGACTGGCGCGGCAGACAGTAGCCGCTGATCACTCCGCGTCCAACGAAGGCGCCGGGCACACAAAGTGACGCCCCGCCGGAGAACACAGGTCACCGGCGGGGCGTCAGGTCAGCGTGCGTGGTGGCGAAACCACCCGATTGGGCGGCATGCCGGCGCGGGTCGTGTCCGTCAGATGCGGACGCCGAACTGGAAGGTGCCCATGTAGCTCATGGACTCGTAGCGGACCACGGCGCCCGGCTTGGGAGCGTGCAGGATCGTGTTGTTGCCCGCGTACAGAGCCACGTGCGACAGGCTGTTGAAGAAGACCAGGTCGCCCGGCTTGAGCTGGCTGCGGCCGATCTTCACGCCGTCGTTCTGCTGGGTGTAGGTGGTGCGGGTGAGGTCGACGCCGGCCTGACCGTAGGCCCACATGGTCAGACCGGAGCAGTCGTACGCGTTGGGGCCCTCGGCACCGGAGACGTACGGCTTGCCGAGCTGGGTGGCGGCGGCGGCGAGGGCGGCGGCGCCACGCTGTGAGGCCGGGACCTCGTTGCCCAGGTTGACCCGCTCGCCCGCGTCGCGGCTGGCCCGCTGCTCCTGCTCCTGCATCTTGGCCCGCTCGGCCGCGGTGAGCGTGTTGAGGAGCTTCTGCGCCTCGGCCAGCTTGGCCTGGAACTTCTTCTTCTTCTCGCCAAGGGTCTTGCGGACGTCCTCGAGGTCGGCGAGCTTCGTGGTGGCCTCGGCCCGCTGCTGGGCGAGCGTGCGCTGCTTGGCCTGGATCGAGGTGAGCACGTCGGCCTGCTGGGCGCTCAACTGGTCGATCGCGGACGCCTTGTCGAGGTAGGTGTCCGGGTCGGCGGAGAGGAAGAGCTGGAGCGCCGGGTCGATGCCGCCGGAGCGGTACTGGGCGCTGGCGACCGAACCGATCTGGTCGCGCAGGGTGTTGAGCTCCTGCTGGCCGCGGGCGACCTTGTCCTGGAGGTTGCCGATCTCCGTCTGCAGCTTGCCGCGCCGCTCCTCGGCGAGGCTGTACTGCTCCGTGGCCTCCTCGGCCTCGTGGTGCAGCTTGTCGACCTTCGACTTGACCTCGTCGATCTTGGGCTTCGCGGGGGCCGCCTGGGCTCCGGACTGGGCGGTGAACGCCACGGCGGCGGCGGCGGTGACGGTGAGCACGGTCACACGGGCGCGGCTCGGCTGCTTGGGTCGACGGTGGGACGCCACGAAGGCGATCTCCTTCTTCCTCAGAGCCGCCCAACCGGTCAGGGGCAGGCGGTTCCTCCGCCGCCACCCCGGATGGGTGATCAACCGCGCGAAGGTTCGATGCCCGACCCTAGTGACCAAGCTGTGATCAGTTCAAATCCCACCGGCAAAAATATTGCTCACGCAGCACTTTGTTTACACGTACCGCACCGGCAGTGATGGCGACTTGACGGTCCGCCATCCATAATTCAGGCAAAGCGCCCATGGGTTGTGATGTGTCACGAGAGACGCGAAAGCCGCTTCAGCAACAAGACGGACGCCACCGGCCGCGCACCCGCCTTCGCCACCCCGTCGGCCACCTCGCGGTCGGTGGAGACCACCACGACCGGCCGCCCCGGCGGCTCGGCCCGCACCAGCTGTCGGATCAACTCGTCGGCCGTGACACCGGGCTTGGAGAACAGCACCCGCACCCCGCGCGGCGGCGCCAGGAGCACCGGTGCCGCCAGCTCCGCCCCGTCGAAGACACAGGTGACCTCGGCGCCCGAACGGGCCGCGAGGGCCGAGAGACCGCCGAGCAGCCGCAGCCGCTGCTTCTCCAACGGCATGGTCGGGTAACCGGTCTTGGTGACGTTGTAGCCGTCGACCACCAGATGCGCCTGCGGCAGCGCGAGGAGCTGGTCGAGCAACGCCGGATCGGTCTCGGAGAGGGCCCGCGCCGCGATGTCCTTCGGGGACATCCGCCCCGGCTCCACCGCGTCCACGGTGTCCGCGGGGTGCACCGACACGGGCGGCAGCGCGAGTTCGCGGCGCAGACCCTGGGCCGCGTCGAGGACGGTGTCCAGGAGCAGCCGCAGCCGCATGTCCTCCACCGAGCGCCCCTCACGGGCCGTCCGGCGGCTCGCCTCCAGGGCCGCCTCGACCTCACCGAGCCGCGCCTTGAGCCGGCGGGCCTCGCTCTCGGCGGACGACAGCTGGGCCGCCCCCTCCGCGCGCACGACGTCGATCTCGCCCTGGGCGCGCCGCAGCGCGGCCTCGCCGCGCTTCACGTCGCTCTGGGCGCTGCGCAGCTTGCGGTGAAGCGATTCCGCTTCCTTGCGGGCCGCCTCCAGGTCCTGCCGCAGCTGCTCGGTCTCGCTCCGGGAGCGGTCGCGGGCGGCGGCAAGCTCCTCGCGGAGCCGCTCCAGCTCCCGCCGGCCGGCCTCGTCGGCGCGCTCGGCGTCGACGCGCTGGGCCTCCTCGCCCGCCGCGGCCACGAGCTTGACCCAGCCGGGCGGGCGCAGCACGTAGGCGGCGGCGGCCACGTCGACGGGGTCGGCGGCGGCGGGCGGGGTGCCGGTCTCCACCGCACCGGCCAGCTCGGGCTGGCCCTGCTTGAACCGCTCGCCGATCCGCTGCCGGAAGAGCGGGTCGCTCTCCAGGGCGGCCGCCATCGCGTTGCCGGCGAACTTGGCCCGCCGGCTGGCGGTGAAGCGGGCGTACTGCCGCAGGGGTGCGGGGAGCTCCGCGACGGTCAGTCCGCCGAAGGCGTCCGCGACCAGCGCGACGACCCGCCGCCGTACGCCTTCCGGCAGTGGGTGGTCGAGCGTCTCGGCAGCGTCACCTGCCGCGCCGGCCGGCTCTCCACCGTGCGCGGGCTGCTCCACGATCCGTCACCCCTATGTCGTCCGCGCCGTCCCTCAGGAGGCGGCGCCCGGCCTGTCCACCAGTTCGATCTGGTCCACCGCGTTGCACCAGCGGCAGCGGACCGACTCGATGGTCTCACTGACCACCTGTCGCTCCTCGACCGTCGGATCGCCCGCGAGGTCCAGATGGACGTACTCGACGACCTTCGAGGAGCGCGTCACGTCGAAGCGGGTCAGGTTGCCGCAGAGGGTGCAGCGCCAGCGGGTCTCGGCGGTCGGCAGGGGAACCGTCGTCATCGTGCCGTCCTTCTTCCTGTTGCGTGGTACCAGGTGCGGGAGCCGCGGTGCGCCGTCGAACTGCGGTCGTCGTGCCCGTAACCCTACGGCCTTGCCGGTACCCCGGGGCACGGCGAGGCACTCTGTCCTCATCGGCCCCGGTACGCGATGATCTGTCCATGATCGACTGGCGAGGAGCGGCCCGCGGCGCCTGGCAGGGCACGCGCAAGGGGCCCACGGTGACCTACGGACTGATCGCCGCCTGCTGCCTCCTCTTCGTCGTCAGTCCCGTCTCCGGAGTCAATCCGGTGTACGGCACCGGGGACGCGCTCCTGGCCGCGCAGGGGGAGCACTTCCGCCGCTGGGGCGTCGTCCCCGTCGAGCTGATGAGCGGCGAGCCGCATGCCCTGCTCACCCCGCTCACCGCGCTCTTCGTCCACGGCAGCTGGCTCCACCTGCTCGGGAACATGCTGTTCCTGTACGTCTTCGGGGCGATGGCCGAGGAGCGCATGGGCCCGGCCGGCTTCGCCCTCTTCTACCTGTCCACCGGCTACCTGGCGCTCCTCGGGTACGCGGTGGCGCACGCGGACAGCGAGCAGACCCTCGTGGGGGCGTCGGGCGCGATCTCCGCGGTGCTCGGGGCCTTCCTCTTCCTGTTCCCGCGCGCCCGGGTCACCAGCCTCTTCCCCTTCCTCCTCTTCCTGCCGCTGCGCTTTCCCGCCTGGATCGTGCTGATCTTCTGGTTCGTGCTCCAGTGGCTGGCCGCGCGCGCGGCCGGACCGGGTCCGGGGGTCGCCTACCTGGCCCATGTCGTGGGCTTCTCGGTCGGCTTCCTCTACGCCTGGGGGTGCTACCGGGGTGGGGATAGAGTGAAGGCTCCAGCCGCGGCGACCGAGGGAGAAAGCCAGCCGTGATCACCGCGATCGTGCTCATCAAGACCAGCGTGGACCGCATCCCCGAGATCGCCGAGTCGATCGCCGCGCTCGACAGCGTCAGCGAGGTCTTCTCGGTGACCGGCACGTACGACCTCATCGCCATGGTCCGGGTGCCCCGCCACGACGACCTGGCGGACGTGATCCCCGGCCGCATCAGCAAGATCCCGGGCGTCGAGGCCACCGACACCCACGTGGCGTTCCGCACGTACTCCCAGCACGACCTGGAGGCGGCCTTCGCCATCGGTCTGGAGTCCTGAGACCCGGGACCGCGAGACGCGTGAAGGGGGCCTCCCGACAGGGAGGCCCCCTTCACCCGTACGAGTGACCGGTCAGCCGCGGTCCGGGACGCAGCGGCCGTCCTCCGTGCGGTACTTCCACTGCGCGCCGTCCCGGACGAGCTCCTTCACGGCGCCGACGAACCGCTCCACGTGCTCGTCCGGCGTACCGGCGCCGAAGCTCACCCGGATGGCGTTCAGGGAGCGCTCGCCGGGCGCGGCCTCGGGGGCGCCGCACTCGCCCGGGTCCTGCGGGTCGCTGCCGAGCAGGGTGCGGACCAGCGGGTGGGCGCAGAAGAGGCCGTCGCGGACACCGATGCCGTACTCGGCGGACAGCGCGGCGGCGAAGTGGGAGCTGTTCCAGCCCTCCACCACGAAGGAGATCACGCCGACCCGGGGCGCGTCGTCGCCGAAGAGCGAGAGCACGCGCACCTCGGGCACCTCGGCGAGGCCCGCGCGGACCGTGTCGATCAGGTGCTGCTCGCGGGCGACGAGGGAGTCGAAGCCGGCCTCGGTGAGCGCCTTGCAGGCGGAGGCGATCGAGTAGACGCCGATGACGTTCGGCGAACCGGCCTCGTGCCGGGCCGCGGTGGTGTGCCACTCCACGTCCACACCACCGTCGGCCCGACGGGCCACCTTGCGGGAGGCGCCGCCGCCCGCGAGGTAGGGCTCGGAGTCCTGAAGCCAGTCGGCGCGGCCGGCGAGGACGCCGGAGCCGAAGGGCGCGTACAGCTTGTGCCCGGAGAAGGCGACCCAGTCCACGTCCAACTCCCTTACGGAGACCGGGTGGTGGGGCGCGAGCTGGGCGGCGTCGAGCACGATCCTGGCGCCGTGGGCGTGCGCGGCGGCGGCGAGCTCCTTCACCGGCCACAGCTCGCCGGTGACGTTGGATGCGCCGGTGACGCAGACCAGCGCGGGGCCGTAGGGCTCGCGGTCGGCGAGGGCCCGCTCCAGGGTGGCGACGGCCTGCTCCGGGGTGCGCGGCGCGTTGAGGTAGGTGACGCGGGCGTCGCGCCAGGGCAGCAGCGAGGCGTGGTGCTCGGTCTCGAAGACGAAGACCTCGCAGCCGGCCGGGATCGTGGCGGCCAGCAGGTTGAGCGAGTCGGTGGTGGAGCGGGTGAAGACGACCTGGTCGCCGGGGCGGCAGTCGAGGAACTCGGCGACGGTGACGCGGCTGTTCTCGAAGAGGTCGGTGGAGAGCTGGGAGAGGTAGCCGGCGCCGCGGTGGACGCTGCCGTAGTAGGGGGCGTACGCGGCGACGTCGTCCCAGACCCGCTGCAGGGCCGGGGCGCTGGCCGCGTAGTCGAGCGCCGCGTAGGTCACCTCGCCGCCGGTGACGAGCGGGACGGTGACGTCCCGGCCGAGGACGGGCAGCGGGGCGGCGCAGCAGGGGTCGGCGGACTCGGCGACGGCGGTCTCGACGGTGGTGGTGGCGGCGTTCGGGCGTGCGGACATGGCGGAATCTCCCGGCGGGCGGTGCGGAATGGCTTCGGTGAATCCCGTACGCGGCCGGATGCGGCGGGGTACGGGTGATGCCTCGGAGACGACGGGGGCGTACGCCGGTACACGGGTACGCGGAAGTGACCCTGTTCCGAGGGTGAAGAAGGGGCGGAGTCGCCCTATCGCATTCGCTTGCTCACGGAAAAAGCTCCTCGAGAGACCAGGACCCCTGGTGTTCGAGGGGTCCGCGCTTGCCGTAGACCTCGCTGCCTACGGCCTGGTCATCACCCGGGGCACCCCGCCACGGACGGAGGGTTGCCGGACAGCAAGCCGGGGCCTAAACGCTGTCACTCGTGACCTGGAAAGCATCCTGCCACATGATCGCCGATGCGCAAGACCCCGGTCCGCATGATGGACCGGGGCCGTACGGGCGAAGGGGGCAGGGGGGTCAGGCGTTGCTGGCGGCGATCCACCGCTCCAGGCTCCGGCGGGCCGCGCCGGAGTCGATCGACTCGGCCGCCTTCGCGATGCCCGCGGACAGCTGCTCCGCCAGGCCGCCCGTGCCGGGCTCCAGGGCGGTCAGCGCCGCCGCCGCGTTGAGCAGCACCGCGTCCCGGACCGGCCCCGTCTCCCCCGCGAGCAGCCGCCGTGCCACGTCGGCGTTGTACGAGGCGTCCGCGCCCCGCAGCGCCTCCAGGGGGACGAAGTCGATGCCGACGTCCCGCGGGTCGAAGCGCTCCTCGGTGACGGCGCCGTCCCTGACCACCCAGACGCGGGAGGTGCCGGTGGTGGTCAGCTCGTCCAGGCCGTCGTCGCCGCGGAAGACCAGGGCCGAGTTGCCGCGGTCGGCGAGGACGCCGGCGACGATCGGCGCCATGCGCGGGTCGGCGACCCCGACGGCCTGGGCACGCACCTTGGCCGGGTTGGTCAGCGGGCCGAGCACGTTGAAGGTCGTCCGGATGCCCAGCTGGCCGCGCGCCGCGGCGACGTGCCGCAGCGACGGGTGGAACTTCACCGCGAAGCAGATCGTGATGCCGGCTTCCTCGGCGACCTCGGCGACCCGCCGCGGGGTGAGGTTCAGGTTGATGCCGAGCTTCTCCAGGACGTCGGAGGAGCCGGAGGCGGAGGACGCGGCGCGGTTGCCGTGCTTGACGACCTTCGTCCCGGTGCCGGCGACCACGATCGACGCCATCGTGGAGATGTTCACCGTCTTGGCGCCGTCGCCGCCGGTGCCGACGATGTCGACGGCCGGTCCCGGCACCTCGATCACGTTCGCGTGCGCGTACATGGTCCGTACGAGGCCGGCGATCTCCTGCACGGTCTCGCCCTTGGCCCGCAGCGCCACCATGAAGCCGGCGATCTGGGCGTCAGTCGCCTCGCCGCTCATGATCAGGTCCATCGCCCAGGCCGTGTCGTCGGCGGTGAGGTCCTTGCCGTCGAGCAGTCCGTTCAGCAGGACGGGCCAGGAGCGGCCCGCCGACGTAGGTCCTCCAGCGGGGGTCGCAGCGCTCATGGCAGCTCCTGGTGATCGTGACGGATACGGTCCCACCCTATCGAGCCGGAAGGACGGCAAAGAGCCCCGTCCATCGAATGGACGGGGCTCTTGCCGTGGCGACTCTCAGGAAGTCAGGAGGTCAAGGTGATCAGTGGTGGCCGTGGCCGCTCTGGATCTCCTTGTACTCCTCGACCGTCGGCTTGGCGATCTGGCTGTCGCCGCCGTAGTAGCCCTTGTTGAGCTTGACCCGGAGCTTCTCCATGGCGCCGACCTTGCGCTCCACGCCGTTCTCGTCGACGGCCGGCGGAAGCTCCGCGGCCTCGTACTGCTCGTGCGCGGTGAGGCGGTGCAGCTCGCCCTGGCTGAGCGGCTGGTGGACCTCGACGAACTCACCGTGCGGCAGGCGCTTGATGATGCCGGACTCGCGGCCGTGCAGCACCTTGTCCTTGTCGCGGCGCTGGAGGCCGAGGCAGATCCGCTTGGTGACGATGAACGCGATGACCGGACCGAGGAAGAAGAAGATCCGCACGAACCAGGTGATCGAGTTCAGCGACAGGTGGAAGTGGGTCGCCCAGAGGTCGTTTCCACCACCCACGAGCATGACCATGTACGCGGTGATCCAGGCGACACCGAAGGCGGTGCGCGTCGGAGCGTTGCGCGGGCGCTGCGCGATGTGGTGCTCGCGCTTGTCGCCGGTGATCCAGGACTCGATGAACGGGTAGACCGCGATCGCGGCCAGGACCGCCGGGAAGATCGCCAGCGGGATCATCACGCCCAGGACGAGCGTGTGGCCCCAGAGGTTGATCTCCCAGCCCGGCATGACACGGATCAGACCCTCGGCGAAGCCCATGTACCAGTCGGGCTGGGCGCCGGTGGACACCTGGTCCGGGCGGTACGGGCCGAGGGCCCAGATCGGGTTGATCGAGGCGATCGCGGAGATGACCGCGATGACACCGAAGACCAGGAAGAAGAAGCCTCCGGCCTTGGCCATGTAGACCGGCAGCAGCGGCATGCCCACGACGTTCTTGTTCGTGCGGCCGGGGCCCTCGAACTGCGTGTGCTTGTGGAAGAACACCAGGATGAGGTGGGCCACCACGAGGCCGAGCATGATGCCGGGCAGCAGCAGGATGTGGGCCGAGTAGAACCGGGCCACGAAGTCGCCGCCGGGGAACTCCCCGCCGAACAGGAACATCGACAGGTACGTGCCGATGACCGGCACGGACAGGATCGCGCCCTGCATGAAGCGGACACCGGTGCCGGAGAGCAGGTCGTCCGGGAGCGAGTAACCGGTGAAGCCGGTGAACATGCCCAGGAAGAACAGCAGGAAGCCGAACAGCCAGTTGATCTCACGCGGCTTGCGGAACGCGCCCGTGAAGAAGACGCGCATCATGTGCACGAACATGCCGGCGAGGAAGATCAGCGCCGCCCAGTGGTGGATCTGCCGGATGAGCAGACCACCGCGGACCTCGAACGAGATGTGCATCGTCGAGTTGAACGCCTCGGACATCAGCTGTCCCTGGAGCGGGACGTACGGTCCGACGTACTCCACCTCGTTCATCGACGGGTGGAAGAACATCGTCAGATAGACGCCCGTCAGGATGATGATGAGGAAGCTGTAGAGGCAGATCTCGCCCAGCATGAAGGACCAGTGGTCCGGGAAGATCTTCCGCATGTTGGCCTTGGCCAGCGTGTAGATCCCCAGGCGGCCGTCGGCCCAGTCGGCGACCCGCTCACCGGCGGGTGCTTTCTTGGTATCGGTCACGGTGCTCATCCGCGCTCCCAGAAGGCAGGGCCGACGGGCTCGTCGAAGTCGCCGAGCGCCTCCAGGAAGCCCTTGTCGTTCACGCCGATCCGCAGCTGCGGGAGGGCGTGACCGGCCGGGCCGAAGATGACGCGGGCGCCGTCGGAGAGGTCGAAGGTGGACTGGTGGCACGGGCAGAGGACGTGGTGCGTCTGCTGCTCGTACAGGGAGATCGGGCAGCCCACGTGGGTGCAGATCTTCGAGAAGGCGACGATGCCCTCGTGCGACCACTCGAGCTCGCGCTTGTCCTTGATGTCCTCCGGCTGGATCCGGACGATCATCAGGGCGGCCTTGGCGATCTCGACCTGGAAGTCGTGGTCGTGCTCCGAGAGGCCCTCGGGCATCGCGAAGGTCAGCGAACCGACGGCGACGTCCTCGGGACGCAGCGGCTCGTTGGTGTTCATGTTGATGAGCTGAAGACCCTTGGCCCACATGGTGGTCCGGAGCTTCTTCTCGGGCAGCGGGCCCATGTCACGCAGCAGCACGAGGCCGGAGAGCGGGACGAGCGACAGCGCACCGAACATCGTGTTGCGGATGAGCTTGCGACGGCCCATGCCCGACTCGGCGGCACCGGCCGCGAAGTCCGACATGACCTTCGCCTTGGTCTCGGCGTCGGCCGCGATCGGGTGACGCTCGTCCGCGATCTCGACGTCGGACATCAGGGTGCGGGCCCAGTGGACCGCGCCCGCGCCGATGAAGAAGAGCGCGAGACCGAGGGTCCAGCCCAGGGCGAAGTTGAGCGCGGACACCCGGCCGAAGGGCCAGATGTACACGATCTTGTCGACCGGGAAGATCACGTACGAGGCGATGAAGCCGATCGTGGCCAGCATCGACAGCGTGAACATGAACGCCACCGCGCGCTCGGACCGACGCGCGGCCCGCTCGTCGATGTCCTGGATGCGGGGCTTGTGGGGCGGGAGGCCCGGGTCGGCGAACGGGTCGTCGGCGACCTTCACCGCGCCGTGCGCGGTGTCCTGCCCTGCCGGCAGGTTCTCTTCTGGAATCTCTTGGCTACTCATGACTTCTTGGCCTTAGCGGTGTGGGCCGCGACCCAGATGGCAACTGCGATCAGCGCACCCAGACCGAAGACCCAGGCGAACAGGCCCTCGCTGACGGGGCCGAGGCCACCGAGCTTGAGGCCGCCCGGGTTGTCGGCCTCGTCGCTGTTGACGGCCTGGACGTACGCGATGATGTCCTTCTTCTCCTTCTCCGGCATGGTCGTGTCCGGGAAGGAGGGCATGTTCTGCGGGCCGGTCTGCATGGCCTCGTAGAGGTGCTTCGGGCTCACGCCTTCGAGGTTCGGGGCGTACTTGCCGTAGGTCAGCGCGCCACCCTCACCGGTGAAGTTGTGGCACTGGGCACAGTTGGTGCGGAACAGCTCGCCACCCTTGGCGATGTCGGCACCCTCAGGGCTGTACTGGCCCTCGGTCGGCGTGATCGGGCCGGCACCGAGAGAGGCGACGTACGCCGCGAGCTGATCGATCTCAGCCTGCGAGTAGATGACCTTCTTCTTCGGGACCTGGGCGCCCGGCTGCTGGGCCGGCATACGACCCGTGCCGACCTGGAAGTCGACGGCGGCCGAACCGACGCCGACGAGGGAGGGGCCGTCAGAGGTGCCCTGACCGCCGGTTCCGTGGCAGCTGGCGCAGCCGACGGAGTAGAGCTTCTTCCCCTCCTCGATGGCGAGGGACTGGGCGGTTTCATCGGCCTTCGCCGTGCCCGCGGGCGCGAACGCGGCGTACAACCCCCCAGTGGCCGCCAGCGCGAGAAGTAGGACGACGACCGCCGCCAGCGGATGGCGTCGTCGTGCGGAGAGCTTTTTCACGGATTACCCCGGTGTCAGGATCTTCTGCGTCGATGCTTGCTGGATGTCTCGGTCCGCCGGTGTCGGCGGCGCCGATTACTTGATCATGTAGATCGTGGCGAAGAGGCCGATCCAGACGACATCGACGAAGTGCCAGTAGTAGGACACGACGATGGCGGCGGTTGCCTGCTCGTGAGTGAACCTCTTGGCGGCGTACGTCCGGCCGAGGACCAGCAGGAAGGCGATGAGACCGCCCGTCACGTGCAGGCCGTGGAAGCCGGTGGTCAGGTAGAACACGGAGCCGTACGGGTCGGACGAGAGCGAGAGGCCCTCGTGCTTGACCAGCTCGGTGTACTCGAAGACCTGGCCGCCGATGAAGATCGCACCCATCACGAACGTGATGATGAACCACGTCCGGAGCTTCTTCACGTCGCCCCGCTCGGCGGCGAACACGCCGAGCTGACAGGTGAGGGAGGAAAGCACCAGGATCGTGGTGTTGGTCGCCGAGAACGGGAAGTTCAAGGCCGAGGCCTGTTCCTCCCAGAACTCGGCACCCATCACCGATCGCAGGGTGAAGTACATCGCGAAGAGGGCCGCGAAGAACATCAGCTCGGAGCTCAACCAGATGATGGTTCCGACGCTGGTGAGGTTCGGTCGATTGACCGACGGGTGCGCGTGCCCTGTTTCTACTGTCGTTACTGTCGCCACGACCGACATTATGTCGGTCGCTTATCCCGCCCTCACTCCGGGGGGTGCCGTTCGGAGTGTCCGGGGTGCGTGTCCAGCCCGAACGGCCCAGTGGAAGGGCCCCGGAGCACCCTTCGAACAGGTGTTGAACGGGTGTTGACGGGGTGTGGAGCGGAGTAGCATCCGGCGCATCGATCGACGACCATCCCACGGACTTCCACGCGGAGGAACGATGCAGTCGAGTGCCACGGTCCTGCTCTACAGCGACGACGCGAACACCCGCGAGCAGGTACGCCTCGCGGCCGGGCGCAGGCCGGCGGCCGACGTTCCCCCGGTCGAGTTCGTGGAGTGCGCGACGCTCCCGGCGGTGCTCAAGCGCCTGGAGGAGGGCGGCATCGACGTGTGCGTCCTGGACGGCGAGGCGGTGCCCGCGGGCGGCATGGGCGTCTGCCGGCAGATCAAGGACGAGGTCTTCCGCTGCCCGCCGGTGCTGCTGCTGATCGGGCGCCCGCAGGACGCCTGGCTGGCCACCTGGAGCCGCGCGGACGCCGCGGTGACCCTTCCGGTGGAACCGGTGGAGTTCGCGGCGTCCCTGGCGTCCCTGCTGCGCTCGCGCCTGTCGATCGACGCGTGAGCCGGTCAGATCGACGGGCGTAGGCGGGCCTTCTCGGTGGGGGCGACCGGGCTTCCGGCGGCCTCCACCAGGGCGCTGCCCTCGCGCCACTTGTCCCAGGACAGGTTCCAGTCGCCGAAGCCGTTGCCGAAGGTGTCCATCGTCTCGCCGATGCTGTTGACGACGCGGACGATGTCGCCGGGGCGGACGGTCTCGTAGAACCAGGCCGCGTTCCCGGTCGACATGCCGACACAGCCGTGGCTGACGTTCGCCACGCCCTGCGAGCCGACCGACCAGGGCGCGGCGTGGACGTACTCGCCGCTCCAGGTGACCCGGGTGGCGTAGTAGACCGGCAGGTCGTACGACTCCGAGCTGCCCTCGGCTATGCCGATGCTCGTGCCGCGCATGCGGACGTAGTACTCCTTGCCGAGGATGACCTTGACACCGTTTCGGGTGGAGAATCCCGGTTTGCCGGTGGTCACCGGAATGGTGTTGATCACTTCTCCGTTGCGCTTCACCGTCATGTAGTGGGACCCGGCGTCGGCGATGGCCTCTATGCGGTCGCCGATGGTGAGCTTCAGGGGCTTGGAGGCGCCGCCGTAGAGCTTGTCGCCGACCTTCAGGCCGTCCAGGTTGCCGGTGACCGTGACGAGGGCGCCGGCGGGCCAGTACTCCTTCGGGCGGAAGTGCAGCTTCTTGTCGTCCACCCAGTACCAGGCGCCCTCCACGGCGGGCGTGGAGCGGACCTTGAGGGCCCGTTCGACGACCGCGCGGGCCTTCGGGTCCTTGACGGGGAGGCTGAGGTCGGCGGTTATCGGCTGGCCGACTCCGTAGGTGCCCGCCTGCGGCCCGAAGGTCGCGGTGAGGCCCCGTTTGGCCGGAGCCGTCTCGAAGGTGAACGTACGGGCGCCTGGAGCGCCGTCACCGTCCTCCGTGGCCACCCGGACGGTGTAGCGGGCGCCGGCCGCGAGGGCGACCGTGGAGCGCCAGCGCTGCCCGTCCGCGGTGAGTTCGCCCGCGAGGTGGCGTCCTGAGGCGTCGGTGGCCGTGACGTCGGTGATCCGGCCGTCGTCACCCTTGGCGGTGATCTCCAGGGGCTTCTCGGGGTCCGCCTTGGCTCCGTCGGCGGGGGCGTTGACCGCGAGCTGGTCCGCCGCGTCGTACGCCTTCGCGGACAGCGGATGGCCGTCGGAGCCCGCACACGCGGTGGCGGCCGCGGTGACGGTGACGACCAGAAGAGTGCAGCTCAGAAAGGTCCGAATGCGCGGCGTGTCGTTCATGACTTCACGCTAAGGACATTCCTCACGACCAGCGCGCCGAGTGCTGCAAAAGAGGGGCCCGGACACTTCGGTGACGAAGTGTCCGGGCCCCTCGGTGTGCTCCGGTGCGGAGCGGGGTACTGCTACTGGTTCTGGTTCTCGCCGCGGTAGAACTCGAAGACCCAGCCGAACAGGCCGACGAGGATCAGCGGGGCGGAGAAGTACAGGATCCACCAGCCCATCGCGATGGCGAGGAAGGCGAGCGCGCCGCCGACCGCCAGCGAGAGCGGCTGCCAGCTGTGGGGGGCGAAGAAGCCCACCTCGCCGGCCTCGTCCGCGACGTCCGCCTCCTTGTCGTCCTGCGCCATCGCGTCGACACGCCTGGCCGTGAAGGCCAGGTAGTAGCCGATCATGATGGACAGGCCGAAGGCCAGGAAGAGCGCCGTCGTGCCGACCGGCTCCTTGGACCAGACGCCGTAGAGGATCGCCATGGCAAGGATGAAGACGCTCAGCCAGATGAACATCTTGCCCTGGATCTTCACTTGCCGGCCTCCTTGCTGCCCGTGAGGGCCGCGGCCTCGTGCGGCTTGTTCTCGAGCTGGTCGACAGCTGCGATCTCAGGGTGGTGCAGGTCGAACGCCGGGGATTCCGAACGGATCCGCGGCAGGGTGAGGAAGTTGTGCCGCGGCGGCGGGCAGGAGGTCGCCCACTCGAGCGAACGGCCGTAGCCCCACGGGTCGTCGACCTCGATCTTCTTGCCGTACTTGGCGGTCTTCCAGACGTTGTAGAGGAACGGCAGGATCGACAGACCGAGCAGGAAGGAGGAGATCGTCGAGATCGTGTTCAGCGCGGTGAAGCCGTCGGCGTCGAGGTAGTCCGCGTAACGACGCGGCATGCCCTCGGCACCGAGCCAGTGCTGCACCAGGAAGGTGCCGTGGAAGCCGACGAACAGCGTCCAGAACGTCATCTTGCCGAGCCGCTCGTCCAGCATCTTGCCCGTGAACTTCGGCCACCAGAAGTGGAACCCGGCGAACATCGCGAAGACCACGGTGCCGAAGACGACGTAGTGGAAGTGCGCGACGACGAAGTACGAGTCGGAGACGTGGAAGTCCATCGGCGGCGAGGCCAGGATGACGCCGGTCAGACCACCGAAGGTGAAGGTGATCAGGAAGCCGATCGTCCAGAGCATCGGTGTCTCGAAGGACAACGAGCCCTTCCACATCGTTCCGATCCAGTTGAAGAACTTCACACCGGTCGGTACGGCGATGAGGAACGTCATGAAGGAGAAGAACGGCAGGAGCACGCCGCCCGTGACGTACATGTGGTGCGCCCACACCGTCACGGACAGACCGGCGATCGCGATGGTCGCGGCCACCAGACCGATGTAGCCGAACATCGGCTTGCGGCTGAAGACCGGGATGACCTCGGAGACGATGCCGAAGAAGGGCAAGGCGATGATGTACACCTCTGGGTGTCCGAAGAACCAGAAGAGGTGTTGCCACAGCAGGGCGCCGCCGTTGGCCGCGTCGAAGACGTGGGCACCGAACTTGCGGTCCGCCTCCAGGGCGAACAGCGCGGCCGCCAGCACCGGGAAGGCGAGCAGGACCAGGACACCGGTCAGCAGCACGTTCCAGGTGAAGATCGGCATGCGGAACATCGTCATGCCGGGGGCGCGCATGCAGATGATCGTGGTGATGAAGTTGACCGAGCCGAGGATCGTGCCGAAGCCGGAGAAGGCCAGACCCATGATCCAGAGGTCGGCGCCGACACCCGGCGAGCGGACTGCGTCCGACAGCGGGGAGTAGGCGAACCAGCCGAAGTCGGCCGCACCCTGCGGGGTGAGGAAGCCACCGACCGCCATGATCGAGCCGAAGAGGTACAGCCAGTAGGCGAACATGTTCAGCCGCGGGAACGCCACGTCGGGCGCGCCGATCTGCAGCGGCATGATCCAGTTCGCGAATCCGGCGAACAGCGGCGTCGCGAACATCAGCAGCATGATCGTGCCGTGCATCGTGAACGCCTGGTTGAACTGCTCGTTCGACATGATCTGCGTACCCGGACGGGCCAGCTCGGCGCGCATGAAGAGCGCCATGAGTCCGCCGATGCAGAAGAAGACGAACGACGTGACCAGGTAGAGCGTGCCGATCGTCTTGTGGTCGGTGGTGGTCAGCCACTTGATCACGACGTTGCCGGGCTGCTTGCGCCGTACGGGCAGCTCGTTCTCGTACGAGTCCTCAGCTGCGGCGGCACCCTGGGTTTCGTTGTGGATGCTCACAGTTGGTTCTTCTCCGCATTCCTGGCCGGGTCCGTCTGCTCGATGCCAGACGGGATGTAGCCGGTCTGCCCCTTCTCGGCCAGCTCCTTCAGGTGCTGCTGGTAGCGCTCCGGGGAGACCACCTTGACGTTGAAGAGCATCCGGGAGTGGTCGACACCGCACAGCTCGGCGCACTTGCCGAGGAAGGTGCCCTCCTGGTTCGGGGTCACCTCGAAGGCGTTGGTGTGCCCCGGGATGACGTCCTGCTTGAACAGGAAGGGGACCACCCAGAAGGAGTGGATGACATCACGGGAGGTCAGGACGAACCGGACCTTCTCGCCCTTCGGCAGCCACAGGGTCGGGCCCGGGTTGCCGGTCTGCGGGTTCCGGTCGCCGGGGATACCGGCGTCGTAGACACCGCCGGCGTTGGCCGGGAAGTCGTCCTGGAACTTGTCCGGGATGGCGTCGAGGTTCGGGGCCGTCTGCGCGTCACCCGTCACACCCGGCACGTTCTCGATGTAGTTGAAGCCCCAGCTCCACTGATAGCCGACCACGTTGATGGTGTGGGCCGGCTTGTCGGCGAGCGAAAGGAGCTTCGACTCGTCGCGCGCGGTGAAGTAGAAGAGGACCGACACGATGATGAGTGGCGTCACCGTGTACAGCGCCTCGATGGGCATGTTGTACCGCGTCTGCGGGGGTACCTCTACCTTGGTGCGGCTGCGCCGGTGGAAGATGACGGACCACAGGATCAGCCCCCACACCAGGACGCCCGTGACGAGCGCAGCCGCCCACGAGCCCTGCCAGAGGGAGAGGATCGTAGGTGCCTCTTCCGTGACCGGAGTGGGCATACCCAGGCGGGGGAAGTCTTCCCAGTTGTACGAGCAGCCGGTGGCTGTCGCCAGGATCAGGCCCGCAGTCAGCACCTGCGGCAGCTTCCGCCGCATCGGGCGCCGCGACGAGCGGTCGGAGCCGTTGGGACTCACGTAGCGCCTTCCCGAGAGTCTCGGCCCGCGTTGGTCGGCCACGGCCGTCCGTCTCGCTGGTCGGTCGCCGCCCCGGCCGCGGGCAGGGGTTTGGATGTTTATGCGGACCAAACCCTACTGGACGCTATTTGGGGTCGCGCGGGGAGGGTGCCCAACGCGCCGTCCGGGCCCCCGAAGGGGTGGACTCCAGCCTTCCGCAGGTGTGTCGCACACCTCCGTTCGGCCGTCTGCCGACGCCCCGGACACCACTCCTGACGGGGGCTCACGCGGGGCGGAGGCCCGTGCGCGGTAGGCGAAGGCCGCGGGTGGGGGGTCGAGGGGGCGGTTGCGCCCTGTGGGGTGGGGGAAGGGTAGGGGGATGGGTGGGGTCGTGAGGGTGGAGTTGGGGGAGCTGCGGCGGCCGGCGGAGGAGTGGGGAGGCCCGGGCGTACGGGTCGAGCCGGTCCTGGGTCACGTCGTGCGGCACTCCGGCGTCCGGCTGCTGTTCGACACCGGCGTGGGAACGGGTTCCCCGGAGACGGACGCCCATTACCGGCCGGTGCGGCACGCCCTGCCCGTGGGCCCGGCCGACGTGGACGTCGTGGTCAACTGCCACCTGCACTTCGATCACATCGGCGGGAACCAGAGGTTCCCGCAGACGCCCGTCCTGGTGCAGCGGACGGAGCTGGCGGTCGCCCGGGCCGGCGGCTACACGATCGACTCGCTGCTGCCGGGCGTGCGGTACGAGGAGCTGGACGGCGAGCACGAGATCGCGCCGGGCGTGCTGATCGTGCCGACTCCGGGCCACACGGAGGGCCATCAGTCGCTGGTCCTCGACCACGGTGACCGGGTCACGGTCCTGGCGGGGCAGGCGTACGACTTCGCCGACGAGTTCGCGAGGCCGTACCGGCCCTGGCTCGACCGGCTCGGCGAGCTCGCCGGCGGTCGTCCCGCACGTGTCCTGTTCGCCCATGACCGGGGGGTTTGGGAAGGGACGCTGCCGCCGCCCCGGTAGCCTGTGCGCCCGTGACCGAAACCCTGATCTGGACCGTCGTCGCGCTGATCTTCATCGGCGTCTACCTGAGCTGGACCGCCGGGCGGCTCGACCGGCTGCACTCTCGCATCGACGCGGCCCGCGCGGCCCTGGACGCGCAGTTGCTGCGGCGGGCCTCGGTCACCCAGGAGCTCGCCACGTCCGGTGTCCTCGATCCGGCCGCGTCGATCGTGCTGTACGAGGCCGCGCACGCGGCCCGGCAGGCAGAGGAGGATCACCGGGAGGTCGCCGAGAGCGAACTCAGCCAGGCCTTGCGGGCCGTGTTCGGGGAGCCCGAGCAGGTGGAGCTCGTACGGCAGGCACCGGGCGGCGAGGAGGCGGCGGGGGAGCTCGCGCAGGCCGTGCGCCGGGTGCCGATGGCCCGGCGCTTCCACAACGACGCGGTGCGGGCGGCCCGCGCCCTGCGCCGCCACCGCAAGGTCCGGTGGTTCCGGCTTGCGGGCCACGCGCCGTTCCCGCTGGCCTTCGAAATGGACGACGAGCCGCCGGTGGCCCTTGCCGATCGTCCGGCCTGACGCCCCGTAACCTGCGAAAACGATCCACCGGGTCCACATTGGCCCTTGCTGTGGACCGCAGGTGGACTGTTTCCTCGCTCTTGTCGTCAATCGCTGTTGTCACGAGTGAGGTACTTGTGTCCACCACGCCTTCCCCCTCCCCCCAGTCCCCCGAGACCGGCACCGCCCGTGTGAAGCGCGGCATGGCCGAGCAGCTCAAGGGCGGCGTGATCATGGACGTGGTCAACGCCGAGCAGGCGAAGATCGCCGAGGACGCCGGCGCCGTGGCCGTCATGGCCCTGGAGCGGGTCCCCGCGGACATCCGCAAGGACGGCGGCGTGGCCCGCATGTCCGACCCGAACATGATCGAAGAGATCATCGGCGCGGTGTCCATCCCGGTCATGGCCAAGTCCCGCATCGGTCACTTCGTCGAGGCCCAGGTCCTCCAGTCCCTCGGCGTCGACTACATCGACGAGTCCGAGGTCCTGACCCCGGCCGACGAGGTCAACCACTCCGACAAGTGGGCCTTCACGACCCCCTTCGTCTGTGGCGCCACCAACCTGGGCGAGGCCCTGCGCCGCATCGCCGAGGGCGCGGCCATGATCCGCTCCAAGGGCGAGGCCGGCACCGGCAACGTCGTCGAGGCCGTCCGCCACCTGCGCCAGATCAAGAACGAGATCGCCAAGCTGCGCGGCTTCGACAACAACGAGCTGTTCGCCGCCGCCAAGGAGCTGCGCGCCCCGTACGAGCTCGTCAAGGAGGTCGCCGAGCTCGGCAAGCTGCCGGTCGTGCTGTTCTCCGCCGGTGGCGTCGCCACCCCGGCCGACGCCGCTCTCATGCGTCAGCTCGGTGCCGAGGGCGTCTTCGTCGGCTCCGGCATCTTCAAGTCGGGCGACCCGGCCAAGCGTGCCGCCGCCATCGTGAAGGCCACCACCTTCTACGACGACCCGAAGATCATCGCGGACGCCTCCCGCAACCTGGGCGAGGCCATGGTCGGCATCAACTGCGACACCCTCCCCGAGTCCGAGCGCTACGCCAACCGGGGCTGGTAAGCACCGATGAACCCCTCTCCCGTCATTGGTGTCCTGGCTCTCCAGGGTGACGTACGGGAGCACCTGATCGCCCTGGCCGCGGCTGACGCCGTGGCCAGGCCGGTGAGGCGCCCCGAGGAGCTCGCCGAGGTCGACGGCCTGGTCATCCCCGGTGGTGAGTCCACCACCATCTCCAAGCTGGCCGTGCTCTTCGGCCTCATGGAGCCGCTGCGCGAGCGCATCGCCGCGGGCATGCCGGTCTACGGCACCTGCGCCGGTCTGATCATGCTGGCCGACAAGATCCTCGACCCGCGTTCGGGCCAGGAGACCTTCGGCGGCATCGACATGATCGTCCGCCGCAACGCCTTCGGACGTCAGAACGAGTCGTTCGAGGCGGGCGTCACCGTCACGGGCATCGAGGACGGCCCCGTCGAGGGCGTCTTCATCCGCGCCCCGTGGGTCGAGTCCGTCGGTGCCGAGGTCGAGGTCCTGGCCGAGCACGGCGGTCACATCGTCGCCGTACGGCAGGGCAACGCCCTCGCGACCTCGTTCCACCCCGAGCTCACGGGGGACCACCGGATTCACGCCCTGTTCGTCGACATGGTGCGCGCTTCGGGCTGATCGGATCCCGGTAGGATCTCTGGGGTTCGTTCAGAAATGGGTTACGCGAAGGAGACAGGCAGATGTCCGGCCACTCTAAATGGGCTACGACGAAGCACAAGAAGGCCGTGATCGACGCCAAGCGCGGCAAGCTCTTCGCGAAGCTGATCAAGAACATCGAGGTCGCGGCCCGCACCGGCGGTGCCGACCCGGACGGTAACCCGACGCTCTACGACGCCATCCAGAAGGCGAAGAAGAGCTCGGTCCCGAACAAGAACATCGACTCCGCGGTCAAGCGCGGCGGCGGCCTCGAGGCCGGCGGCGTCGACTACGCCACGATCATGTACGAGGGCTACGGCCCGAACGGTGTCGCGGTGCTCATCGAGTGCCTCACCGACAACCGCAACCGCGCCGCTTCCGACGTGCGCGTGGCCATGACCCGCAACGGCGGCTCCATGGCGGACCCGGGTTCGGTCTCGTACCTGTTCAACCGCAAGGGCGTCGTCGTGCTCCCCAAGGGCGAGCTGTCCGAGGACGACGTCCTGGAGTCGGTGCTCGAGGCCGGTGCCGAGGAGGTCAACGACCTCGGTGAGTCCTTCGAGATCATCAGCGAGGCCACCGACCTGGTCGCGGTCCGTACCGCCCTCCAGGAGGCCGGCATCGACTACGACTCGGCCGAGTCCAGCTTCGTTCCGACCATGCAGGTCGAGCTCGACGAAGACGGCGCGCGCAAGATGTTCAAGCTGATCGACGCGCTGGAGGACAGCGACGACGTGCAGAACGTCTTCGCCAACTTCGACGTCAGCGACGAGGTCATGGAGAAGGTCGACGCCTGATCGCGGTCCTTCCACGCAGCGGGCCGACGGGACACACCCCGTCGGCCCGCTGCGTTGTCAGTGCCACCCGATAGCCTGCACAAACAGACTTGCGATCAGGGAGGGGGCACAGTGCGCGTACTCGGGGTGGACCCCGGTCTCACCCGTTGCGGCGTCGGCGTCGTCGAAGGCGTCGCCGGCCGGCCCCTGACCATGCTCGGCGTGGGTGTGGTGCGGACGGCGGCGGACGCGGACATCGGCGTGCGCCTGGTCGGCATCGAGCGCGGCATCGAGGAGTGGCTCGACCGCTTCTCGCCCGAACTGGTCGCTGTGGAGCGGGTGTTCAGCCAGCACAACGTGCGTACGGTGATGGGCACGGCCCAGGCCAGCGCGGTCGCCATGCTCTGCGCCTCGCGCCGCGGCATTCCCGTCGCCCTGCACACCCCCAGCGAGGTCAAGGCCGCCGTCACCGGCAGCGGCCGCGCCGACAAGGCCCAGGTCGGAGCCATGGTGACCCGGCTCCTGAGGCTCTCCGCCCCGCCCAAGCCCGCCGACGCCGCCGACGCCCTCGCCCTCGCCATCTGTCACATCTGGCGGGCTCCCGCGCAGAACCGCCTCCAGCAGGCGGTCGCCCAGCAGACGTCCGCAGAGAAAGGCCGAACCCGATGATCGCCTTCGTCAGCGGCCCGGTCGCCGCACTCGCCCCCACCACCGCCGTGATCGAGGTCGGCGGCGTCGGCATGGCCGTCCAGTGCACGCCGAACACCCTCTCCGCGCTGAGGGTCGGCCAGGACGCCCGGCTCGCCACCTCCCTGGTCGTCCGCGAGGACTCCCTCACCCTGTACGGCTTCGCCGACGACGACGAGCGGCAGGTCTTCGAACTCCTCCAGACCGCCAGCGGCGTCGGCCCCCGCCTCGCGCAGGCCATGCTCGGGGTGCACAGCCCCGACGCCCTGCGCATCGCGTTCTCCACCGGCGACGAGAAGGCCCTCACCGCCGTCCCCGGCATCGGCAAGAGGGGCGCGCAGAAGCTCCTCCTCGAACTCAAGGACAAGCTGGGCGCCCCGCTCGGCAGCAGCGGCCTGGTCGGCGCCCAGCGCGCCGCGGCCTCCGGCCCGGCGCCGTGGACCGAGCAGCTCTCCGCCGCGCTGATCGGCCTGGGCTACGCGAGCCGCGAGGCGGAGGAGGCCGTCAGCGCCGTCACCCCGCAGGCCGAGGCCGCCCTCGCCGAGACCGGCACCGCCCCCGTACCGCAGCTGCTCCGCGCGGCCCTGCAGACCCTCAACCGCACCCGCTGACCCACCCGTCCGCTGCCCCGCCGACCAGACCGTACGAACGAGAAGGCATCACCGTGAACTGGGACGACGACATCACCGCCGAGGCGTCCGAGGCCGAGGCGCGCATCGTCGGCGCCTCCGCCGAAGGGGACGACCAGGCCGTCGAGGCGGCCCTGCGCCCCAAGGACCTCAGCGAGTTCGTCGGCCAGGAGAAGGTCCGCCAGCAGCTCGACCTGGTCCTCAAGGCCGCCCGCCAGCGCGGCGCCACCGCCGACCACGTGCTGCTCTCCGGTGCCCCGGGCCTCGGCAAGACCACCCTCTCGATGATCATCGCGGCCGAGATGAACGCCCCGATCCGCATCACCTCCGGCCCCGCCATCCAGCACGCCGGCGACCTCGCCGCGATCCTCTCCTCCCTCCAGGAGGGCGAGATCCTCTTCCTCGACGAGATCCACCGGATGTCCCGGCCCGCCGAGGAGATGCTCTACATGGCGATGGAGGACTTCCGCGTCGACGTCATCGTCGGCAAGGGCCCCGGCGCCACCGCCATCCCGCTGGAACTCCCGCCCTTCACGCTGGTCGGCGCCACCACCCGGGCCGGACTCCTGCCGCCCCCGCTGCGCGACCGGTTCGGCTTCACCGCCCACATGGAGTTCTACGACCCGGGCGAGCTCCAGCGCGTGATCCACCGCTCCGCCGGACTCCTCGACGTCGAGATCGACCCGGCCGGCGCCGCCGAGATCGCCGGCCGCTCCCGCGGCACCCCCCGCATCGCCAACCGCCTGCTGCGCCGCGTCCGCGACTACGCGCAGGTCAAGGCCGACGGATCGATCACCCGGGAGATCTCCGAGGCCGCGCTCAGCGTGTACGAGGTCGACGGCCGCGGCCTCGACCGGCTCGACCGCGCCGTCCTGGAGGCCCTCCTCAAGCTCTTCGGCGGCGGACCGGTCGGTCTGTCCACCCTCGCGGTCGCCGTGGGGGAGGAGCGCGAGACCGTCGAGGAGGTCGCCGAACCCTTCCTCGTACGCGAAGGACTGCTGGCCCGCACACCCCGTGGCCGGGTCGCCACACCGGCCGCCTGGGCGCACCTCGGACTCGTTCCGCCGCAGGCAGCGGGCCCGGGGAGCGCAGGGTACGGCGCGGGATCGGGACAACAGGGGCTCTTCGGGGCGTGACGGTGCCGACACTCGCCCGGACAGGAACCGGGGTGCGATGCTGGACGTTGTTCCATCGATGCGGACTCGCCTAGACTCCGCCGATGCCGCCCTTTCCGGTCGGCGCGCCCACCCCCGAAGATCAGGCCGCGGGTTCTCCGCGACCATGCGAAGGAAACCCGTCCCGTGAACATCGTGACCCTCCTCCCCTTCATCGTCCTCATCGGGGCCATGTTCCTGATGACCCGCTCTGCCAAGAAGAAGCAGCAGGCGGCGGCGCAGATGCGCGACGAGATGCAGCCCGGCACCGGCGTCCGCACGATCGGGGGGATGTACGCCACGGTCAAGGAGATCGGTGACGAGACCGTCCTCCTCGAGGTCGCTCCGGGCGTGCACGCCGTCTACGCGAAGAACGCGATCGGCGCGGTCCTCCAGGACTCCGAGTACAACCGCATCGTCCACGGCGACGAGGAGGAGTCCGACTCCGACACCGTCGTCCCGGACGACGCGTCCTCGCTGACCGAGGCCGCCGACGCCGAGGGCACGGACAAGGCCGCCGAGGCCCCGAAGGCCGATCTGACGAAGAAGTCGGACGTGGCCGAGGACGCCGGCGAGGTCCAGAAGGACGGCAAGACCGACGGCGAGACCGACGCGAAGTAGTCGCGGCCGGGGGACCCCGCGCACGCCCACGGGCGAGCGCGGCCCCCGGAACGGTTCCACGTCTGCGGGGGCAGGTCCCCACACACACTTCGTGGCCGTCCCGCGCACACCCGGCGCGGGGCGGTTGGACAGGGAGATACGACAGGTGGCAGCACCGAAGAAGGGCCGAAGGCCGGCGGGGGGACAGAGCCGTCCGGGCCGCGCCCTGGCACTCATCCTGATCGCCATGGTCGCGCTCACCGGCGGCATGTTCTGGTCGGGGCACACCACCCCGCGCCTCGGCATCGACCTCGCCGGCGGTACGTCGATCACGCTCAAGGCGAAGGCCGAGCCCGGCCAGGAGTCGGCGGTCAACGAGACCAACATGAACACGGCGGTCGGCATCATCGAGCGCCGTGTCAACGGTCTGGGTGTCTCCGAGGCCGAGGTCCAGACGCAGGGCCGCGAGAACATCATCGTCAACATTCCTCGCGGGACGAACGAGAAGCAGGCCCGTGAGCAGGTCGGCACCACCGCCCAGCTCTACTTCCGGCCCGTTCTCGCCGTGACGAACGGCGCGCCGCAGGCAGCCCCGAGCGCCACGCCCTCGGGCTCCCCCTCGGCCAAGCCGTCGGCCTCCGCCACCGGCTCCACCGCCGGTGAGAAGAAGTCGGCGACCCCGACGGCCACCGCCTCCACCCAGGGCCGGGCGCTCACCGAAGCCCTCAAGGCTCCGAGCCCGACGCCCACCGCGAGCTCCTCGGCCTCCACGAAGCCGACGGCCACCGGGACCCCGCAGGCGACTCCGAAGCCCGACCCCGCCACCGCGGCGCTGGAGCAGAAGTTCACCGCTCTGAACTGCCTCGACCCCAAGCAGCGCACCGCCGCCGGCCAGGGCGTCAAGGCCGAGCAGCCCACCGTCGCGTGCGGCGAGGACGCCCCCGGCGTGTGGTCGAAGTACCTGCTCGGCCCGGCCGAGGTCGGAGGCCGTGACGTCGACGACGCCAAGGGCGTCCTCGACCAGCAGCGCGGCATGTGGATCGTGACCATGGACTTCACGGACGCGGGCGCGAAGAAGTTCCAGGCGATCACCAGCAAGCTGTCGGCGCAGACCGACCCGCAGAACCGCTTCGCGATCGTCCTGGACGGCGAGGTCGTCTCGGCCCCGTCGGTGCGCCAGACGCTGAGCGCCAGCGCGGAGATCTCCGGCAACTTCACCCAGCAGACGGCCCAGGACCTCGGCAACATCCTGTCGTACGGTGCCCTGCCCCTGACGTTCGAGACGCAGAGCGTCGACACCGTCACCGCCGCCCTCGGCGGCGACCAGCTGGAGGCGGGCCTGATCGCGGGCGCCATCGGCCTCGCGCTGGTCATCATCTACCTGGTCGCCTACTACCGCGGCCTGTCGCTGATCGCCATCCTCAGCCTCGGCGTCTCGGCGCTCCTCACCTACGTGATCATGGCCCTGCTCGGCCCGGCCATCGGCTTCGCGCTGAACCTGCCGGCCGTCTGCGGCGCCATCGTCGCCATCGGCATCACCGCGGACTCGTTCATCGTGTACTTCGAGCGCATCCGTGACGAGCTCCGCGAGGGCCGCACGCTCCGCCCGGCCGTCGAGCGCGCCTGGCCGCGCGCCCGCCGCACGATCCTGGTCTCCGACTTCGTGTCGTTCCTGGCCGCGGCCGTGCTGTTCATCGTGACCGTCGGCAAGGTCCAGGGCTTCGCGTTCACGCTCGGCCTGACCACCCTGCTCGACATCGTCGTGGTGTTCCTCTTCACCAAGCCGGTCATGACGCTCCTGGCGCGGACCAAGTTCTTCGGCAACGGCCACCCGTGGTCCGGTCTGGACCCGAAGCGGCTCGGCGCCAAGCCGCCGCTGCGCCGCACCCGCCGTGCCCACGCCCCCGTCGACGCGAAGGAGGCGTGAGATGTCGAAGCTCGGCGATCTCGGCGCCCGGCTCCACCGCGGTGAGGTCGGTTACGACTTCATCGGCAACCGCAAGATCTGGTACGGCCTGTCCATCCTGATCACCATCACCGCCATCGTGGCCCTGGCCGTCCGCGGCCTCAACATGGGCATCGAGTTCCAGGGCGGTGCCGTCTTCACGACCCCGAAGTCGGAAGTCTCCGTCAGCCAGGCGCAGGAGTACGCGGAAGAGGCCTCCGGCCACGACGCGATCGTCCAGCAGCTCGGCAACGGCTCCCTGCGCATCCAGGTCGGCGGTCTCGACACCGCGCAGTCCGACCAGGTCCGCTCGGAGCTCGCCAAGGACCTGAACGTCGCCGAGGACAAGATCGCGGCGGAACTGGTCGGCCCCAGCTGGGGTGAGCAGATCGCCAACAAGGCCTGGACCGGCCTCGCGGTCTTCATGATCCTCGTGGTGATCTACCTGGCCATCGCCTTCGAGTGGCGCATGGCGGTCGCGGCGCTGATCGCCCTCATCCACGACCTCACGATCACCGTCGGCATCTACTCGCTGGTCGGCTTCGAGGTCACCGTCGGTACGGTCATCGGTCTGCTGACGATCCTCGGTTATTCGCTGTACGACACGGTGGTGGTCTTCGACTCGCTCAAGGAGCAGACGAAGGACATCACCAAGCAGACCCGCTTCACCTACAGCGAGCTGGCCAACCGCTCGATCAACGGCACCCTGGTCCGTTCGATCAACACCACCGTCGTCGCGCTGCTGCCGGTCGCCGGCCTGCTCTTCATCGGTGGCGGCGTCCTCGGCGCCGGCATGCTGAACGACATCTCGCTGTCGCTGTTCGTGGGTCTCGCCGCCGGTGCGTACTCCTCGATCTTCATCGCCACCCCGCTGGTCGCCGACCTCAAGGAACGCGAGCCGTCGATCAAGGCACTGAGGAAGCGCATCCAGGCCAAGCGCGCGAGCGCCGCCGCCAAGGGCGAGTCGGCGGACGACACGGACGTGCTGTCCGTCGAGGCCGAGACCGCCGTCGTGGGCCCCCGGTCGAGCCGTCGGGGCACTCAGGAGCACCGAGGATGACCGCCGAGGCCCAGGACGTCACCGAGCTCCTGCTCAGCCGCATCCGTGACGTCCCCGACTACCCGAAGCCGGGCGTGCTGTTCAAGGACATCACGCCGCTGCTCGCGGACCCGGAGGCGTTCACCGCCCTCACCGACACCCTCGCCGGGCTGTGCACCGCGCACGGCGCCACGAAGATCGTCGGCCTGGAGGCGCGCGGCTTCATCCTGGCCGCGCCGGTGGCCGTCCGCGCGGGCCTGGGCTTCATCCCGGTCCGCAAGGCCGGCAAGCTCCCCGGGGCCACGCTCAGCCAGGCGTACGAGCTGGAGTACGGCACCGCCGAGATCGAGGTCCACGCCGAGGACCTGGCCACGGGTGACCGCGTCATGGTCATCGACGACGTCCTCGCCACCGGTGGCACGGCCGAGGCCTCGATCGAGCTCATCCGCCGCGCCGGTGCCGAGGTCGCGGGCGTCGCCGTCCTCATGGAGCTGAGCTTCCTCCCGGGCCGCGCCCGGCTGGAGCCGGCCCTGGGCGGCGCCCCGCTCAAGGCGCTGATCACGGTCTGACATCGGGGTTCGCCCTGACAGGGGCGCTCCGGGGAATCCCCGGAGCGCCCCTTCGCGTTCTCCTGGTAGGTCCCCGGCCGCACGGCGCTGCCCCCTCGGGAGCCGTCCGAAACCCGGGCGCGTGGGCAGGGGCACTGTTGGCTCGATACCATGGCCTTTCCGGGCCTGACCGGGGGACCCGGCACCGCACGAGGAGCGCTCTTGCCAGACGAGGCCCAGTCACTCTCCGCCGCGCAGCCCGACCCGAAGGCCGAGAAGGCCGCGACGGGAACCGGCGCGCCCCAGAACAAGCCCGCGGAGACCAGGCCCGCGCCCGAGCCGCCCGCGCCGGCCCCGGCCTCGACTGCCCGGCCGGCACCGGCCGCCCCCACCCGCTCGGGGGGCTCGTCCAACCGGGTCCGCGCCCGCCTCGCCCGCCTCGGCGTCCAGCGTTCCTCCCCGTACAACCCGGTCCTCGAGCCGCTGCTGCGGATCGTCCGCTCCAACGACCCCAAGATCGAGACGGCGACCCTCCGCCAGGTCGAGCACGCCTACCAGGTCGCCGAACGCTGGCACCGCGGCCAGAAGCGCAAGAGCGGCGACCCGTACATCACCCACCCGCTCGCCGTGACGACGATCCTCGCCGAACTCGGCATGGACCCGGCGACCCTGATGGCGGGCCTGCTCCACGACACCGTCGAGGACACCGAGTACGGCCTGGAGACCCTGCGCCGTGACTTCGGCGACCAGGTCGCGCTCCTCGTCGACGGCGTCACCAAGCTCGACAAGGTCAAGTTCGGCGAGGCCGCCCAGGCCGAGACCGTCCGCAAGATGGTCGTCGCCATGGCCAAGGACCCCCGCGTCCTGGTCATCAAGCTCGCCGACCGCCTGCACAACATGCGCACCATGCGCTACCTCAAGCGGGAGAAGCAGGAGAAGAAGGCCCGCGAGACCCTCGAGATCTACGCGCCCCTGGCCCACCGCCTGGGCATGAACACCATCAAGTGGGAGCTGGAGGACCTCGCCTTCGCGATCCTCTACCCCAAGATGTACGACGAGATCGTCCGGCTCGTCGCCGAGCGCGCCCCCAAGCGGGACGAGTACCTCGCCATAGTGACCGACGAGGTACAGGCCGACCTGCGCGCCGCCCGGATCAAGGCGACCGTCACCGGCCGCCCCAAGCACTACTACAGCGTCTACCAGAAGATGATCGTCCGCGGCCGTGACTTCGCGGAGATCTACGACCTGGTGGGCATCCGTGTCCTCGTCGACACGGTGAGGGACTGCTACGCCGCCCTCGGCACCGTCCACGCGCGATGGAACCCGGTCCCCGGCCGGTTCAAGGACTACATCGCGATGCCGAAGTTCAACATGTACCAGTCGCTGCACACGACGGTCATCGGACCCAACGGCAAGCCCGTCGAACTCCAGATCCGCACCTTCGACATGCACCGCCGGGCCGAGTACGGCATCGCCGCCCACTGGAAGTACAAGCAGGAGGCCGTCGCCGGGGCCTCCAAGGTCCGCGCCGACGTGCCCAAGAAGGCCGGCAAGGACGACCACCTCAACGACATGGCGTGGCTCCGCCAGCTCCTCGACTGGCAGAAGGAGACCGAGGACCCCAGCGAGTTCCTGGAGTCCCTGCGCTTCGACCTCTCCCGCAACGAGGTCTTCGTCTTCACGCCCAAGGGCGACGTCATCGCGCTGCCCGCCGGCGCCACCCCGGTCGACTTCTCGTACGCCGTCCACACCGAGGTCGGCCACCGGACCATAGGGGCGCGGGTCAACGGCCGGCTCGTGCCGCTCGAGTCGACCCTCGACAACGGCGACCTCGTCGAGGTGTTCACCTCCAAGGCCGCCGGGGCCGGGCCCTCCCGCGACTGGCTGGGCTTCGTCAAGTCCCCGCGCGCCCGCAACAAGATCCGCGCCTGGTTCTCCAAGGAGCGCCGCGACGAGGCCATCGAGCAGGGCAAGGACGCCATCGCGCGGGCCATGCGCAAGCAGAACCTGCCGATCCAGCGCATCCTGACCGGCGACTCCCTCGTCACCCTCGCCCACGAGCTGCGCTACACGGACATCTCCTCGCTGTACGCGGCGATCGGCGAGGGGCACGTCACGGCCCAGTCCATCGTGCAGAAGCTGGTCCAGGCGCTCGGCGGCGAGGAAGCCGCCACCGAGGACATCGAAGAGGCGGCACCGCCCACCCGCGGCCGCTCCAAGCGCCGCTCCAGCGCCGACCCCGGCGTCGTCGTCAAGGGCGTCGAGGACGTCTGGGTGAAGCTGGCCCGCTGCTGCACCCCCGTGCCCGGCGACCCGATCATCGGCTTCGTCACCCGGGGCAGCGGCGTATCGGTTCACCGCAGCGACTGCGTCAACGTGGATTCGCTCTCCCGGGAGCCGGAGCGGATCCTGGAGGTCGAGTGGGCCCCCACCCAGTCCTCGGTCTTCCTCGTCGCCATCCAGGTCGAGGCCCTCGACCGCTCGCGGCTGCTCTCGGACGTCACCCGCGTCCTCTCGGACCAGCACGTCAACATCCTGTCGGCGGCCGTCCAGACCTCCCGCGACCGGGTGGCCACCTCCCGCTTCACCTTCGAGATGGGCGACCCGAAGCACCTCGGCCACGTCCTCAAGGCCGTGCGGGGCGTGGAGGGCGTGTACGACGTCTACCGAGTGACCAGCGCCCGGCGCCCGTAACCGGGCACGTACGAGGAAGGCCCCCGGCGCGATGCCGGGGGCCTTCCTCGTACGCGAAGAGCTACGGCATCAGCCGCCGAACTCCTCCAGGCCCTTCAGGGCCTGGTCGAGCAGGGCCTGGCGGCCCTCCAGCTCGCGGGCGAGCTTGTCGGCCTTCGAGTCGTTGCCGGCGGCACGGGCCGCGTCGATCTGCTTGCGCAGCTTCTCGACGGCGTCCTGGAGCTGACCGGTCAGGCCCGCGGCACGCGCGCGCGCCTCCGGGTTCGTCCGGCGCCACTCGGCCTCCTCGGCCTCCTGGATCGCCCGCTCCACCGTGTGCATCCGGCCCTCGACCTTGGGGCGGGCGTCACGCGGGACGTGACCGATGGCCTCCCAGCGCTCGTTGAGGGAACGGAAGGCCGCGCGCGCCGCCTTCAGATCCGTCACCGGCACCAGCTTCTCGGCCTCGGTCGCGAGCTCCTCCTTCAGCTTGAGGTTCTCGGTCTGCTCCGCGTCCCGCTCGGCGAAGACCTCGCCACGCGCGGCGAAGAAGACGTCCTGGGCGCCGCGGAAGCGGTTCCACAGATCGTCCTCGTGCTCGCGCTGGGCGCGGCCCGCAGCCTTCCACTCCGTCATCAGATCGCGGTAGCGGGCAGCCGTGGCACCCCAGTCGGTGGAGTTCGACAGCGACTCCGCCTCGGCGACCAGACGCTCCTTCGCCTTGCGGGCGTCCTCGCGCTGGGCGTCGAGCGACGCGAAGTGGGCCTTGCGGCGCTTCGAGAACGCCGAGCGGGCGTGCGAGAAGCGGTGCCACAGCTCGTCGTCGGACTTGCGGTCGAGCCGGGGAAGGCCCTTCCAGGTGTCCACGAGCGCCCGCAGCCGCTCGCCGGCGGAGCGCCACTGCTCGCTCTGGGCCAGTTCCTCGGCCTCCGTGACGAGCTTCTCCTTGGCGGAGCGGGCCTCGTCGGTCTGCTTCGCCTTCTGGGCCTTGCGCTCCTCGCGGCGCGAGTCGACCGTCTCGACGAGCTTGTCCAGCCGGGCGGCGAGCGCGGCCAGGTCGCCGACGGCGTGGTGCTCGTCGACCTGCTGCCGGATGTGCTCGATCGCCGCGGTGGCGTCCTTCGCCGACAGGTCGGTGGTCCTCACGCGCTTCTCGAGGAGGCCGATCTCGACCACCAGGCCCTCGTACTTGCGCTCGAAGTAGGCCAGGGCCTCCTCAGGGGTGCCGGCCTGCCACGATCCGACGACCTTCTCGCCCTCGGCCGTCCGCACGTACACGGTGCCCGTCTCGTCGACGCGGCCCCACGGGTCGCTGCTCACAGCGCCTCCTCACCATGATGCCGTCGCGGGGGCGTACCCCCCGGGCATCGTCCACAGTTTCCCGGCGGGCCTCGCCCGCCTTCCGCAGCGCGCCCGAAAGGCCCACGCTGCACAACGCCAATCTAGGCGAACCGCGCCCCGGCTGTCCGCACTCAGCGCGACCGAGATTCGACGGTCACGCGTGTGCGGACGCCCGGCTCACTTCTTCGCGACGGTCGCCTTCTCGATGGTGACGGCCTTCTTGGGGGCGCCGTCCGTGGCGCCGCCCTCGACACCGGCCGCGGCCACGTCCTGGACGGCCTTGAGACCGGCCGCGTCGATCTTCCCGAACGGGGTGTACGTCGGCGGCAGCTTCGTGTCCTTGTAGACCAGGAAGAACTGCGAGCCGCCGGTGCCCGGCTGCCCGGTGTTGGCCATGGCGACGGTGCCGGCCGGGAAGGTCACCGAGCCGTCCGCGCCCGCCTTGCCCAGGGCGTTCAGGTT
Source organism: Streptomyces wedmorensis (assembly GCF_000716445.1). Classification (GTDB taxonomy): domain Bacteria; phylum Actinomycetota; class Actinomycetes; order Streptomycetales; family Streptomycetaceae; genus Streptomyces; species Streptomyces wedmorensis. Next base: position 71,714 of record NZ_JNWK01000015.1, on the reverse strand, counting down.
CTCGTCCGGGATGGTGTAGCCCGGGCCGCCGGTGCCGTCGCCCTTGGGGTCGCCGCACTGGAGCACGAAGATGCCCTGGGTGGTGAGGCGGTGGCACTTGGTCCCGTCGAAGTACTTCTTGCCCGCGAGGTGCGCGAAGGAGTTCACCGTGCGCGGGGTCTTCGCCGCGTCCATGGTGATCGTGATGTCGCCCTCGTCGGTCTTCAGGGACATCGCGTACGTGGCCTTCGTGTCCACGGTCAGCTTCGGCTCCGGGCTCGCCGACTCGCTCTGCGTCGGCGTGGGAGCGGCCGTGGTCGGCGTGTCGCTCGCCGTGTCGTCCGAACCCTTGTCGGGGCCGTCCGTCAGTGCCACGGAGGCGTACACGGCGCCGCCCGCGGCCAGCACCACGGCGAGGGAGGCCGCGATGACGGTGTTGCGGCGCTTCGCCTTGAGCCGGTTCTCCTCCCGCCGCTGCTGCTGCCGTGCGTACTTCTCCCTGGCAAGCTGCCGCCGCCGCTGATCGCTGGTGACCACCGGGTCCGCTCCTTGTCGCTCGTCTGTTCCTGTCCGGGCCGGATGTGCCCGTACCGTATACGGGTTGGCTGTGGAAGCGGCACCGCCGGTAGGCTCTGATCTGCCGCATTCCGTGTTTTCCACGAGTTCCGCGCCCCCGTGCCGGACGACATCTAAGGACGAACGTGCTGATTGCCGGGTTCCCCGCCGGGGCCTGGGGGACCAATTGCTATCTGGTCGCCCCCGCCGCAGGCGAGGAGTGCGTGATCATCGACCCCGGCCACCAGGCCGCCCAGGGTGTCGAGGAGACGCTGAAGAAGCATCGGCTCAAGCCCGTCGCCGTCGTCCTCACCCATGGACACATCGACCACGTCGCCTCCGTCGTCCCGGTGTGCGGCGCCCATGACGTCCCCGCGTGGATCCACCCGTCCGACCGCTACATGATGAGCGACCCGGAGAAGGCCCTCGGCCGCTCCATCGGGATGCCCCTCATGGGCGAGCTGACCGTCGGTGAGCCCGACGACGTGCGCGAGCTCACCGACGGCGCCGAGCTGAAGCTCGCCGGTCTGGAGTTCTCCGTCGCCCACGCGCCCGGTCATACCAAGGGGTCGGTGACCTTCAGGATGCCCGAGACCACGGAGATCCCCTCCGTGTTCTTCTCGGGGGACCTGCTGTTCGCCGGCTCCATCGGACGCACCGACCTTCCCGGCGGTGACATGGACGAGATGCTCGCTTCGCTGGCCCGCGTGTGCCTGCCGCTCGACAACTCGACCGTGGTGCTGTCGGGACACGGTCCCCAGACGACCATCGGCCAGGAGCGCGCCACCAACCCCTATCTGCGGGACGTGGCGGCCGGCCTCGGGAGCACGGACGCTCCCCGACGAGGAATGTGACGACTTTCGTGAGCACCTTCAAGGCCCCCAAGGGCACGTACGACCTGATCCCGCCCTACTCCGCCAAGTACCTGGCGGTCCGGGACGCGATCTCCGGACCGCTGCGGAAGTCCGGCTACGGCTACGTCGAGACCCCCGGCTTCGAGGACGTGAACCTCTTCGCCCGCGGCGTCGGCGAGTCCACGGACATCGTCAGCAAGGAGATGTACGCCTTCGAGACCAAGGGCGGAGACAAGCTCGCCCTGCGTCCGGAGGGCACGGCCTCCGTGCTGCGCGCCGCTCTGGAGGCGAACCTCCACAAGCAGGGCAACCTGCCGGTCAAGCTCTGGTACTCCGGTTCGTACTACCGCTACGAGCGCCCGCAGAAGGGCCGCTACCGCCACTTCTCGCAGGTCGGTGCCGAGGCGATCGGCGCGGAGGACCCGGCGCTCGACGCCGAGCTGATCATCCTGGCGGACCAGGCGTACCGCTCGCTCGGCCTGCGGAACTTCCGCATCCTGCTGAACTCGCTCGGCGACAAGGAGTGCCGCCCCGTCTACCGCGAGGCCCTGCAGACCTTCCTGCGCGGGCTCGACCTGGACGAGGAGACCCTGCGCCGCGCCGAGATCAACCCGCTGCGCGTCCTCGACGACAAGCGCGAGGCCGTGCAGAAGCAGCTGACGGACGCGCCGCTGCTGCGCGACTACCTGTGCGACGCGTGCAAGGCGTACCACGAGGAGGTGCGCGCCCTGATCACCGCGGCGGGCGTCGTCTTCGAGGACGACGCCAAGCTGGTTCGCGGCCTCGACTACTACACCCGCACCACCTTCGAGTTCGTCCACGGTGGTCTCGGCTCGCAGTCGGCGGTCGGCGGCGGCGGCCGCTACGACGGCCTCTCCGAGATGATCGGCGGCCCCGCGCTGCCGTCGGTGGGCTGGGCGCTCGGCGTGGACCGCACGGTCCTCGCCCTGGAGGCGGAGGGCGTCGAGCTCGACATCCCCGCCGCCACCAGCGTCTTCGCGGTCGCCATCGGGGACGAGGCGCGCCGCCTGCTCTTCGGCAAGGTCACCGAGCTCCGCAAGGAGGGCATCGCCGCTGACTTCTCCTTCGGCGGCAAGGGCCTCAAGGGCGCCATGAAGGACGCCAACCGCTCGGGCGCCCGTCTCGCCGTCGTCGCCGGCGAGCGCGACCTCGCCGAGGGCGTCGTCCAGCTCAAGGACATGGAGTCCGGCGAGCAGCAGGCCGTCCCCGTGGACGGTCTCCTGGACGCGGTACGGGCCAAGCTGGCCTGACGGTCGTGAGGACGGGCCCGGACCACACCGTGGTCCGGGCCCGTCCTTATCTCCGGCGAACGGCCGGACGACAGGTCGGTGTTGCAGAATGACCGTGCCCACAAGGCCCGCGAGCGAGGGAAACAGGCGACATGACGAAGGCAGCGGTGGACGAGACCGCGTCCGGCCGGGACGGCGGCGGCACGATCGGGGCGAGCCGGGCCTTCGCCTGGCTCCTCGTGATCACGGGAGCGGCCGGACTGCTCGCCGCGTGGGTCATCACGATCGACAAGATCAAGCTGCTCGAGGACCCGAACTTCACGCCGGGGTGCAGCCTCAACCCGATCGTCTCCTGCGGCAACATCATGAAGAGCGAGCAGGCCTCGGTCTTCGGCTTCCCCAACCCGATGCTCGGCCTCGTCACGTACGCCATGGTGATCGCCATCGGCGTGGGCCTGCTCGCCGGCGCGCGCTACCGCCGCTGGTACTGGCTCGGCCTCAACGCCGGCACGCTGTTCGGCGTCGGCTTCTGCACCTGGCTCATGTACCAGTCGCTGTACGAGATCAACTCGCTCTGCCTCTGGTGCTGCCTGGCCTGGGTCGCCACCATCGTCATGTTCTGGTACGTGACCTCGCACAACGTCCGCAACGGCGTCATCCCCGCCCCGGCCGGGCTGCGGACCTTCTTCGACGAGTTCACCTGGGTCCTGCCCGTCCTGCACATCGGGATCATCGGCATGCTGATCCTGACGCGCTGGTGGGACTTCTGGACCAGCTGACGGAGACCGCGCTGTCAGCGCGGTGACCTAGGCTTCATGACTGTGGAGCCCGACCTCTTTACCGCAGCCGCCGAAGACCGCCAGGAGAAGGACCCGGCCAGCAGCCCGCTGGCCGTCCGGATGCGTCCCCGCACCCTCGACGAGGTGGTGGGCCAGCAGCACCTGCTCAAGCCGGGCTCACCGCTGCGCCGGCTCGTGGGAGACGGCGACGGCGGCCCCGCCGGCGCCTCCTCCGTGATCCTCTGGGGCCCGCCCGGCATCGGCAAGACGACCCTGGCGTACGTCGTCTCGAAGGCGACCAACAAGCGGTTCGTGGAGCTCTCCGCCATCACCGCGGGCGTCAAGGAGGTCCGGGCCGTCATCGACGGAGCCCGGCGCGCGGTCGGCGGCTACGGCAAGGAGACCGTCCTCTTCCTCGACGAGATCCACCGCTTCTCCAAGGCCCAGCAGGACTCCCTCCTGCCGGCCGTCGAGAACCGCTGGGTGACGCTGATCGCCGCCACCACCGAGAACCCCTACTTCTCCGTGATCTCCCCGCTCCTCTCCCGGTCCCTGCTGCTCACCCTGGAGCCGCTGACCGACGAGGACCTCAAGGGCCTGATGGCCCGGGCCCTCACCGGCGAGCGCGGACTGGGCGGGGCCGTGACCCTCCCGGAGGACGCCGAGTCGCACCTGCTGCGCGTCGCCGGCGGCGACGCCAGGCGGGCCCTGACCGCCCTGGAGGCGGCGGCGGGCGCGGCGATCGCCAAGGGCGAGCGGGAGATCACCCTCCAGACCGTCGAGGAGACCGTCGATCGGGCGGCCGTGAAGTACGACCGGGACGGCGACCAGCACTACGACGTGGCGAGCGCGCTCATCAAGTCGATCCGCGGCTCGGACGTGGACGCGGCCCTGCACTACCTGGCCCGCATGATCGAGGCGGGGGAGGACCCGCGCTTCATCGCCCGCCGGCTCATGATCTCCGCCAGCGAGGACATCGGCCTCGCCGACCCGAACGCGCTGCCGATCGCCGTCGCCGCCGCCCAGGCCGTCGCCATGATCGGCTTCCCCGAGGCCGCCCTCACCCTCAGCCACGCCACCATCGCCCTGGCCCTGGCCCCCAAGTCGAACGCCGCCACCACCGCGATCGGCGCCGCCCTCGCCGACGTCCGCAACGGCCTCGCCGGCTCCGTCCCGCCCCACCTCCGCGACGGCCACTACAAGGGCGCCGCCAAACTCGGCCATGCCCAGGGCTACGTCTACCCCCACGACGTCCCCGGCGGCATCGCCGCCCAGCAGTACGCCCCCGACGCCATCCACGGCCGCCACTACTACGAACCCACCCGCTACGGCGCCGAGGCCAGATACGCGGACGTGGTGGAGCGCGTACGCGAGCGCCTGAAGGGCGAGGGCGGCTGACCCCCGCTGCGGGGGCGGGCGGCCTGCGTGCGAGCGGACCTTCCGGAACCGGTACACTGGTGCGGATTGCTGCGTCCCGTGTCCGACTCCGGTCGGCGCACCAGAACGGGACAGTCAGCCGGAGACCCGGCCCTCGGGCGGGGTTTCCAGGAGCGTCGCGCACCTTCGAAGGTGTCGCGGGCCACCCATCACCACCCGGATCCCGGGAGCGGCGGTGGGTCGTTCGCGTGCTGCACGTATGTGCCCAGACCTGGGAGCGGCTGCCCGGCAGGTCCGTGAGGACCCGGCGGGTTTCCCGGCTGCGGATGCGACCTCCCCTAACCCTGGTGAAGCCGTTTTCGTATCAATGAGAGAGGTTGGTTCATGCCGAACCAGTCCCGTCCCAAGGTCAAGAAGTCGCGTGCCCTCGGCATCGCGCTGACCCCGAAGGCCGTCAAGTACTTCGAGGCCCGCCCCTACCCGCCGGGCGAGCACGGCCGTGGCCGCAAGCAGAACTCGGACTACAAGGTCCGTCTGCTCGAGAAGCAGCGTCTGCGCGCCCAGTACGACATCAGCGAGCGCCAGATGGCGCGCGCCTACGACCGTGCCAAGAAGGCCGAGGGCAAGACGGGCGAGGCGCTGGTCGTCGAGCTCGAGCGTCGCCTCGACGCCCTGGTCCTGCGTTCGGGCATCGCCCGCACCATCTACCAGGCCCGCCAGATGGTCGTCCACGGCCACATCCAGGTCAACGGTGGCAAGGTCGACAAGCCGTCGTTCCGCGTCCGTCCCGACGACGTCGTGATGGTCCGCGAGCGCAGCCGCACCAAGCCGCTGTTCGAGATGGCCCGTGAGGGTGGCTTCGCCGCCGACGGCGAGACCCCGCGCTACCTGCAGGTCAACCTGAAGGCCCTGGCCTTCCGCCTCGACCGCGACCCGAACCGCAAGGAAATCCCGGTCATCTGCGACGAGCAGCTGGTCGTCGAGTACTACGCCCGCTGATCCGGGCCCCCGGCGACAGCCGGGGGACGTAGTACCACCCACGCGGTGTTCAGCCCGCCGCTTCCCCGCCCCTTCCGGTGGGGGAGCCGGCGGGCTTCCGCGTTCCCGGGAGCGCCGCCGACCTGGCCGTGCGGAAGGGGCGCGGGGCCACGGGACCGACCGGGCCGCCGATCGCCGGATCCCGGCGGCCGGCGAGCGCGCGTTCCACCGCCGCGTCCAGCGAGAGCCCCTGGCCCTCCCGGAACGCGACGCCGTACGCCTCCGCACCCAGCGCCTCGTCCGCCCGCTGCTCGCACAGCGCCCTCGGCCCGCCGAACGTCGCCGAGCCGAAGAGCCGGATGCCCACGGTGTCCCACACCGGCACCGTCGCCCCCTGGAGGACCGCGGCCTCCGCCGCGTCGCCCTCGCTCACCGTCACCAGGGCGAGCAGCTCGATCGCCAGGACGAGGCCGACCAGGTCCTGGAAGGTGTGGTTGATCGACACGCACTCGTCGAGCAGTTCCCGCGCCTCCTCGTACGCGCCCCGGGTCCAGGCGGAGAACCCCAGGACGTAGAGGGCGTAGGCCCGGGTCCACCGCTCCCCGCGCTCCTCGCAGATCTCCCGCACCTCACGGCAGATCGCGACCGCCCCCTCCAGGTCCCCCCGGAAGGCCCGTGCCATGGCCAGCTCGACCTGCCCCATCAGCACGTTGCTGTTCAGCTCGCCGAGCTCCCGGTAGGCGTCGAGGGCCTGCCCGATCAGCTCCTCGGCGCGCGGCACGTCGTCCGAGAGCAGTGCCAGACAGCCCATCCGGTGCGTCGCGTACGCCTCCGCCAGCGCGTTGCCCGAGGACCTGGCCCGCTCCCCGCACTCGTGGAGCGCCGCCACCGCCGCCGTGCCGTCCCCCTGGAGGACGGCCACGTACCCGAGCACCCACAGCGCCTTCAGCCGCGCCTCCTCGTGACCGGGCTCCAGGGCGAGCGCCCGGTCCAGCCAGTGTCGGCCCTCCGAGAGCCGCCCGCAGCCCACCCACGCGAACCAGAGGGTGCCCGCGAGGTGCTGGGCGAGATGCGCGTCCTCCGGGAGTTCGAGGCACAGGTCGAGGGCCGCCCGCAGATTGGGCAGCGCCGCGTCCGTGCGGGCCGCGACCTCCGCCTGGCGCGGACTGAACCACTCCAGCTCGCACCAGGTGGCCAGGCCCATGTACCAGTCGCGGTGCCGCCGACGCATCCTTTCCGTGTCGCCGAGCGCGGCCAGCCACTCCGCCCCGTACGCGGCGACCGTGTCCAGGAGCCGGTAGGCGGGACCGGCGGGACCGTCCTCCCGCGCCACCAGCGACTGCGCGAGCAGCCCGCCGAGCAGGTCCAGGATGTGCTCGGGCGGGAGCTCCGGGCCCCCGCACACGTACTCCACCGCCTCCAGGTCGAACGGGCCGGCGAACACCGAGAGCCGCGCCCAGAGGAGCCGCTCCTCGGTGGTGCACAGCTCGTGGCTCCAGCCGATCGCCGTCCGCAGCGTCTGGTGGCGGGGGAGCGCCCCGCGCGCCCCGTCCGTGAGGAGCCGGAACCGGTCGTCGAGACGGCACAGCATCTGCTCGACGGAGAGGAGCGGCAGCCGCCCCGCCGCCAGTTCGAGGGCGAGCGGGATGCCGTCGAGCCGCCGGCACAGCTCCCGCACGGCCCCGGAAGGACCCGGCAGGAGGGAAGCCCCCGGCGCCGTCAGGGTGGGCGGGGCCGGCTCGACCGGGGCGGGAGGCGCCGGCGTCATCGGGGCGCCGGCCTCCGTGGCCCGCTCCGCGAGCAGCGTCACCGCGTCCGCCTCGCCCATCGGCGCCAGCGTGAACACGGCCTCGCCCGCCACCCGCAGCGCCCGGCGCCCGACCGCGAGGACGGTGAGCCCGGGAGCGTGCGCCAGGAGGTCCCGTACCAGCGGCGCGCAGCTCTCCACGAGATGCTCGAACCCGTCGACCACGAGCAGCATCCGGCGCTCGGCGAGGTGCTCGACGAGCACCTCGCGCGGAGCCCGCAGGGTGTGGTCGGTCAGGCCGAGGGCCTCGACCAGGGCGTACGCCACCAGGTCCGGGTCGCGAAGCGGCGCGAGATCGGCGAGGCGCACTCCGTCGACGTAGCGTTTCTGCGCCCCGGCGGCAGCCCGCAGCGCCAGCCGGGTCTTGCCGACCCCGCCGACACCCACGACCGTGACCAGGCGGGACGCCTCAAGGAGCGCCGCCAGGGCGGCCTGCTCCGCGGCCCGTCCGACGAACCGGTTCAGCTCCGCCGGGAGATTGCTCCGTCGCATGGGACACGGAGCGTACCCATCCGCGCGCTCTCCGTACAATCGGTTCCCTTAACTCCCGTCCCACGAGCGGTAATGCGGTACGGCGGGACAGCACGGGCGCGATAGGGTCGGGGGACTACTTTTGGCAAGAACCCGACGACAGACCCGACGACACAGAGAGCGGTGCAGAGTGACCGGTGGAGAGGTTGCCGGCATCCTGGTCGCCGTCTTCTGGGCGATCCTGGTCTCCTTCCTCGCCGTCGTGCTGGTGAGGCTGGCGCAGACGCTCAGGGCGACCACCAAGCTGGTGGCGGACGTGACCGAACAGGCCGTCCCCCTGCTGGTCGACGCCTCCGCGACCGTGCGGTCGGCACAGACCCAGCTGGACCGGGTCGACGCCATCGCGTCGGACGTCCAGGAGGTCACCTCCAACGCCTCCGCGCTCTCCTCCACCGTCGCCTCCACCTTCGGGGGCCCGCTCGTCAAGGTGGCCGCCTTCGGCTACGGCGTGCGCAAGGCGCTCGGCCGGGACGGAGAGGACGCGCCGCGCGGCTCCGCGCGACGTACTGTGATCGTCGGCCGTACCGTGCCGTCCTCGAGACGCCGGAAGCAGAAGGGCTGAGCCGCGATGTTCCGCCGCACGTTCTGGTTCACGGCCGGCGCAGCCGCCGGTGTGTGGGCCACCACCAAGGTCAACCGCAAGCTGAAGCAGCTGACCCCCGAGAGCCTCGCGGCCCAGGCGGCGAACAAGGCCGTCGAGACCGGCCACCGCCTCAAGGACTTCGCCCTCGACGTGAGGGCGGGCATGCTCCAGCGCGAGGCCGAGCTGGGCGAGGCGCTCGGGCTCGACGCCCCCGTGGACCAGGGCACCGCCCTCGACCGCGAGCTTCCGGAGCCCCGCCGCAGGGCCGCGCTCGGCACCACGCCGTTCAAGACCACGCATTCAATTCCCACGATCCCGTACAACCGGAATGAGGACCACTGATGGAGTCGGCTGAAATCCGCCGCCGCTGGCTGAGCTTCTTCGAGGAGCGCGGGCACACCGTCGTCCCTTCGGCGTCGCTCATCGCGGACGACCCGACTCTGCTGCTCGTCCCCGCCGGCATGGTGCCCTTCAAGCCCTACTTCCTGGGTGAGGTCAAGCCGCCCTTCACGCGCGCTTCCAGCGTGCAGAAGTGCGTGCGCACGCCCGACATCGAGGAAGTCGGCAAGACCACCCGCCACGGCACGTTCTTCCAGATGTGCGGCAACTTCTCCTTCGGCGACTACTTCAAGGAAGGCGCCATCAAGCTCGCCTGGGAGCTGCTGACCACCCCGGTGGAGCACGGCGGCTACGGGCTGGAGCCGGAGAAGCTCTGGATCACCGTCTACCAGGAGGACGACGAGGCCGAGCAGATCTGGCGCGACGTCGTCGGCGTCCCGGCCGAGCGCATCCAGCGCCTCGGCAAGAAGGACAACTACTGGTCGATGGGCGTCCCCGGTCCCTGCGGCCCGTGCTCCGAGATCAACTACGACCGCGGTCCCGAGTTCGGCGTCGAGGGCGGCCCGGCCGTCAACGACGAGCGGTACGTGGAGATCTGGAACCTGGTCTTCATGCAGTACGAGCGCGGCGAGGGCTCCGGCAAGGACGACTTCCCGATCCTCGGCGAGCTGCCGTCGAAGAACATCGACACGGGCCTCGGCCTCGAGCGCCTGGCGATGATCCTCCAGGGCGTCCAGAACATGTACGAGACGGACACCCTCCAGGTCGTCATCGACAAGGCCACCGAGCTCACCGGCGTCGCCTACGGCAAGGCCCACGACAGCGACGTCTCGCTGCGCGTGGTCGCCGACCACATGCGCACCTCCGTCATGCTCATCGGCGACGGCGTCACCCCCGGCAACGAGGGCCGCGGCTACGTGCTGCGCCGCATCATGCGCCGCGCCGTCCGCAACATGCGCCTGCTCGGCGCCACCGGCCCGGTCGTCCAGGACCTCGTCGACACCGTGATCAACACGATGGGCGAGCAGTACCCGGAGCTGGTCACCGACCGCAAGCGGATCGAGACCGTCGCCCTCGCCGAGGAGGCCGCGTTCCTCAAGGCCCTCAAGGGCGGCACCAACATCCTCGACACCGCCGTCACCGAGACCAAGGCCGCCGGCGGCACGATCCTCGCCGGCGAGAAGGCCTTCCTGCTCCACGACACGTGGGGCTTCCCGATCGACCTCACCCTGGAGATGGCCGCCGAGCAGGGCCTCTCCGTGGACGAGGACGGCTTCCGCCGCCTGATGAAGGAGCAGCGGGACCGCGCCAAGGCCGACGCCAAGGCCAAGAAGACCGGCCACGCCGACATGACCGCGTACCGGGAGATCGCCGACGGCAACGGCGCCACCCAGTTCACCGGCTACACCAACACCGAGGGCGAGACCACGGTCGTCGGTCTCCTCGTCAACGGCGTCTCCTCGCCGGCCGCCTCCGAGGGCGACGAGGTCGAGGTCGTCCTGGACCGGACCCCGTTCTACGCCGAGGGCGGCGGCCAGATCGCCGACCAGGGCCGGATCAAGCTGCACAGCGGCGCCGTCATCGAGGTCCGCGACGTCCAGCAGCCGGTCCCCGGCGTCTCCGTGCACAAGGGTTCCGTGCAGGTCGGCGAGGTGACCGTCGGCGCCACCGCGTACGCCTCCATCGACGTCAAGCGCCGCCGGGCCATCGCCCGCGCCCACTCGGCCACCCACCTGACCCACCAGGCGCTGCGCGACGCCCTCGGCCCGACGGCCGCCCAGGCCGGTTCCGAGAACCAGCCCGGCCGCTTCCGCTTCGACTTCGGTTCGCCGAACGCCGTCCCCGGCGCCGTGCTCACCGACGTCGAGCAGAAGATCAACGAGGTCCTCTCGCGCGAGCTCGAGGTCCACGCCGAGGTCATGCCGATCAACGAGGCCAAGCGCCAGGGCGCCATCGCCGAGTTCGGCGAGAAGTACGGCGAGCAGGTCCGCGTCGTCACCATCGGCGACTTCTCCAAGGAGCTGTGCGGCGGTACGCACGTCGGCAACACCGCCCAGCTGGGTCTGGTGAAGCTGCTCGGCGAGTCGTCCATCGGTTCCGGCGTGCGCCGCATCGAGGCCCTCGTCGGCGTCGACGCGTACAACTTCCTCGCCCGTGAGCACACGGTCGTCGCCCAGCTCCAGGAGCTGGTCAAGGGCCGTCCCGAGGAGCTGCCGGAGAAGGTCTCCGCCATGCTCGGCAAGCTGAAGGACGCCGAGAAGGAGATCGAGAAGTTCCGTGCGGAGAAGGTCCTCCAGGCCGCCGCCGGTCTGGTCGACTCCGCCCAGGACATCCGCGGCCTCGCCCTGGTCACGGGCCGGGTGCAGGACGGCACCGGCGCCGACGACCTGCGCAAGCTGGTCCTCGACGTGCGCGGACGCTTCCCGTCCGACCGCCCGGTGGTCGTCGCCCTGTTCACCGCGGTCAACGGCAAGCCGCTGACGGTCATCGCCACCAACGAGGCCGCCCGTGAGCGCGGTCTCAAGGCCGGTGAGCTGGTCCGCACCGCCGCCAAGACCCTCGGTGGCGGTGGCGGCGGCAAGCCGGACGTCGCCCAGGGCGGCGGCCAGAACCCGGAGGCCGTCGGCGAGGCCATCGCCGCCGTCGAGCGCCTCGTGGTGGAGACGGCGTGACGATGCGCCGCGGCCGCCGTCTCGCGGTCGACGTCGGGGACGCCCGGATCGGGGTCGCCTCGTGCGACCCCGACGGGGTCCTCGCGACGCCGGTGGAGACCGTGCCGGGACGTGACGTCCCGGCCGCCCACCGGCGGCTCCGCCAGATCGTCGAGGAGTACGAGCCCATCGAGGTCGTCGTGGGCCTGCCCCGCTCGCTCAGCGGGCGGGAGGGACCGGCCGCGACCAAGGTCCGCGCGTTCGCCCGGGAGATGGCCAAGGGCATCGCCCCGGTGCCGGTGCGTCTCGTCGACGAGCGGATGACCACGGTCACCGCGACCCAGGGGCTGCGGGCCTCCGGGGTGAAGGCCAAGAAGGGGCGGTCCGTCATCGACCAGGCCGCCGCTGTGATCATCCTTCAGAACGCTCTTGAGTCCGAACGGGTATCAGGTAATCCTCCCGGCGAGGGCGTCGAAGTGGTCATCTGATCGCGATACGGTAACGTTCCGCGCGATGCGGCGGTGTTCGAATAGTTGCCGCACTACGTAGAGGCGGATCGTCCGGAAGCCTCGCGGCTGTTTTGGGGATCGATGACTGAGTATGGCCGGGGCCCTGGCTCCGAACCGTGGCACCCCGGGGACCCGCTGTACGGGGACCAGGGGTGGGAGGGCCAGCAGCAGTACCCGCACCCGCAGCAGGCGAGCCAGTACGGCCAGGGCGCTCACGGCTACGAGGACCCGTACGGCCAGGCGGGCCAGGGCTACCAGGGCGACCCCTACCAGCAGCAGTCGCAGCAGCAGCACTACCAGCAGCAGTCGCAGCAGCCGCAGGGCTACGTGGACCCGCAGTACCAGCAGTACCAGCAGCAGTCGCAGTACCAGGAGCACCAGCAGCAGGCGCAGCAGCCTCAGCAGCAGTACGGGACGGGGTACCCGGGCGGTTACGACACGCCCGGGAGCCTCGGACAGCAGTACGACGGCAACTGGGAGACCGGCCAGGCGGCGATGGCGTACGGCGCGCCCCCGGCCGATCCGTACGGCGGCCAGAACCCGGACCTCTACGGCACCCCCGAGGCCTACCCGCCGCCGCAGCCCCCCGGCCACCGCCGGACCCCGCCGGAGCCGGTGATCGACTGGGCCCCGGAGGAAGAGGCGAGCCCGGAGCCGGAGGAGGAGCAGCACGCCTTCTTCACCGGCGAGGACGACCACGACGACGAGTACGACGAGGAACCGGCCGGCCGGGGCTCCCGCGGCGGCGACCGCGAACGCCGCAGCAAGGCGAAGAAGCGCAAAGGCAAGAACGGCGTGGCCTGCCTGGTCGTCGCGCTCGTCCTCGCGGGCGGCGTCGGCGGCATCGGCTACTTCGGCTACCAGTTCTGGCAGGGCGAGTTCGGCGCGGCACCCGACTACACGGGTAGCGGCAGCGGGGACGTCCAGGTCGAGATCCCCAAGTCCGCCGGCGGCTACGAGATCGGCAACATCCTCAAGAGGGCGGGCGTCGTCAAGAGCGTCGACGCCTTCGTCTCGGCGCAGCAGAAGAACCCGCGCGGCCTCTCGATCCAGGCGGGCGTCTACACGCTGAAGAAGGAGATGTCGGCCGAGAGCGCGGTCGCGCTGATGCTCGATCCGGCCAGCCAGACCAACTTCGTCATCCCCGAGGGTCGGCGGAACGTCTGGGTGTACGAGCAGATCGACAAGAAGCTCGACCTCAAGCCGGGCACGACACAGGGCGTCGCGAAGGCGAAGGCGGACGACCTGGGCCTGCCGGAGTGGGCCAAGAACCACAAGAACGTGAAGGACCCGCTGGAGGGCTTCCTCTTCCCGGCGAGCTACCCGGTCGCCAAGGGCAACAAGCCCGAGGACGTGCTCCGCAAGATGGTGAGCCGCGCGAACCAGGAGTACGGGAAGCTCGACCTGGAGGCCAAGGCGCAGGCGCTCGGCGTCGAGAGCCCCTGGGAACTCGTCACGATCGCGAGCCTCGTCCAGGCCGAGGGCGTGTCGCACGACGACTTCCGCAAGATGGCCGAGGTCGTCTACAACCGGCTCAAGCCGTCGAACCCGCAGACCTACGGCGGGCTGGAGTTCGACTCGACGTACAACTACATCAAGAACCAGAGCGAGATCGACCTCACGCTCGAAGAGCTGCGGAAGTACGACAACCCGTACAACACGTACTTCGTCAAGGGCCTGCCGCCCGGTCCCATCGGCAACCCCGGCGTCGAGGCGGTGCAGGGGGTGCTCAGCCCGACGAACGACGGCTGGTACTACTTCATCTCGATCGACGGCAAGACCTCCCAGTTCACGAAGACCAACGCCGAGCACCAGAAGCTGGTCGACAAGTTCAACGAGTCGAGGAAGAAGAACTGATGGCGGCAGCACGCCGTGCGGCGGTCCTCGGATCGCCGATCGCCCACTCGCTCTCCCCGGTCCTGCACCGGGCCGCGTACGCCGAGCTCGGTCTCGACGACTGGTCGTACGAGCGGTTCGAGGTCGACGAGGCCGCCCTGCCGGGCTTCGTCGCGGAACTCGACCGCTCGTGGGCGGGCCTGTCGCTGACCATGCCGCTCAAGCGGGCGATCATCCCGCTCCTCGACGAGGTCAGCGACACGGCCGCCGCCGTGGAGGCGGTCAACACGGTCGTCCTCCGCGAGGACGGCCGGCGGGTCGGCGACAACACCGACATCCCCGGCATGATCGCAGCCCTGCGCGAGCGGGGCGTGGACAAGGTGGAGTCGGCGGCGATCCTCGGCGCCGGCGCCACCGCCTCCTCAGCGCTCGCCGCGCTCGCCCGGATCTGCGGCGGCCCGGTCACCGCGTACGTACGGAGCGAGGCGCGCGCCGCGGAGATGCGCGGCTGGGGCGAGCGGCTCGACGTGGACGTCCGTATCGCCGACTGGGAGCGCGCGGCCGAGGCCTTCGCGTCGCCGCTGGTCGTCGCGACCACCCCGGCCGGCACCACCGACGCCCTCGCCGCCGCCGTCCCGGACGCCGTCGGCACCCTCTTCGACGTCCTCTACGACCCCTGGCCCACCGCGCTCGCCGCCGCCTGGTCCGACCGCGGCGGCAAGGTCGTCGGCGGCCTCGACCTCCTCGTCCACCAGGCCGTCCTCCAGGTCGAGCAGATCACGGGCCGCACGCCCGCCCCGCTCGCGGTCATGCGGGCGGCGGGAGAACAGGCGCTGGCCTCCCGCTAGGCTGAACCGCCATGCCGAGCGGCGGAACACGGGGGAACACGGCGACATGGGTGAGGGACTGACGCTCGCGTCCAAATGGGACACGGCGATCGACATCGCGCTCTTCTTCAGGATGGTGATCTTCGGCCACCTGCCCGAGTGGCTGCGCCATCCGCTCCTCGCCGCCGGTCTCGCCGGCCTCGTGCACGTGGGCCTCGGGTGGCTGCGCACCCGCTTCGGCGGGTCCCCGGACGAGGACGAGCCTGTCCAGGAACTCGACGTCCGCGTCCGATAGATGGACCGGAGGCCGGGTTCGTCCCCGGGACGTGAAAGGATCGGGGGCGGCGGGCCAGGGCCGCGCACCCGGCCGTGCCGTCGCAGTGCCCAGGCGCGAGCATGAGGAGCATCGTTGAGCAGGTTGCGTTGGCTGACCGCTGGGGAATCCCACGGACCCGCGCTGGTCGCGACACTGGAGGGTCTTCCCGCCGGCGTCCCGGTCACCACTGAGCTGGTGGCGGACCACCTCGCGCGGCGACGCCTCGGCTATGGGCGTGGCGCCCGGATGAAGTTCGAGCAGGACGAGATCACCTTCCTCGGCGGTGTCCGCCACGGGCTCTCCCTCGGCTCCCCGATCGCCGTCATGGTCGGCAACACCGAGTGGCCCAAGTGGGAGAAGGTCATGTCGGCCGACCCGGTCGACCCGTCGGAGCTCAAGGAGACGGGCCGCAACGCGCCCCTGACCCGGCCCCGGCCCGGCCACGCCGACCTCGCCGGCATGCAGAAGTACGGCTTCGACGAGGCCCGGCCGATCCTGGAGCGCGCCAGCGCCCGGGAGACCGCCGCCCGCGTCGCCCTCGGCGCCGTCGCCCGGTCCTTCATCAAGGAGGCCGCCGGCATCGAGATCGTCTCGCACGTCGTCGAGCTGGCCGCCGCCAAGGCGCCGTACGGCGTCTACCCGACCCCCGGCGACGTCGAGAAGCTCGACGCCGACCCGGTCCGCTGCCTCGACGCCGACGCGTCGAAGGCGATGGTCGCCGAGATCGACCAGGCCCACAAGGACGGCGACACCCTCGGCGGCGTCGTCGAGGTCCTCGCGTACGGGGTGCCCGTCGGCCTCGGCTCGCACGTCCACTGGGACCGGCGTCTCGACGCCCGGCTCGCCGCCGCCCTCATGGGCATCCAGGCCATCAAGGGCGTCGAGGTCGGCGACGGCTTCGACCTCGCCCGCGTGCCCGGCTCGAAGGCGCACGACGAGATCGTCCGCACCGAGGACGGCATCAAGCGCACCTCCGGCCGCTCCGGCGGCACCGAGGGCGGTCTGACCACCGGCGAGCTGCTGCGCGTCCGCGCCGCGATGAAGCCGATCGCGACCGTCCCGCGCGCCCTGGCCACCATCGACGTGGTCACCGGTGAGGCGACCGCCGCCCACCACCAGCGCTCCGACGTCTGCGCCGTCCCCGCCGCCGGCATCGTCGCCGAGGCCATGGTCGCGCTCGTCCTCGCCGACGCGGTCGTCGAGAAGTTCGGCGGCGACAGCGTCCCCGAGACCCGACGCAACGTCCAGTCCTACCTCGACAACCTGCACATCCGGTGACCGGCGGCCCACTGGTCGTCCTCGTCGGGCCCATGGGGTCCGGCAAGTCCACGGTGGGCGCGCTCCTGGCCGCGAAGCTGGGCGCGCCCTACCGGGACACCGACGCCGACATCGTCGCCGCCGAGGGACGCGAGATCTCCGACATCTTCGTCGAGGACGGCGAGGAGCACTTCCGGGCCCTCGAACGGGCCGCGGTCGCCACGGCCGTCGCCGAGCACGAGGGCGTCCTCGCCCTCGGCGGCGGCGCGGTCCTCGACGACGGGACCCGCGCCCTGCTGGCCGGGCTGCCCGTCGCGTACCTCTCGATGGACGTCGAGGAAGCGGTCCGCCGGGTCGGCCTCAACACCGCGCGGCCGCTGCTGGCCGTCAACCCGCGCCGCCAGTGGCGCGAGCTGATGGACGCGCGCCGCCACCTGTACACCGAAGTCGCCCGGGCCGTCGTCGCCACGGACGACCGCACCCCCGAAGAGGTCGCCGACGCGGTCCTCTCGGCACTGGATCTGAAGAAGGACGCATGACGGACCAGGAAACGACCCGTATCCACGTCGCGGGCAGCGCGGGCACGGATCCGTACGAGGTGCTGGTCGGCCGACAGCTGCTCGACGAGCTTCCCGCCCTGATCGGCACCCAGGCCAAGCGGGTCGCCGTCATCCACCCGGAGGCGCTCGCCGACACCGGTGAGGCGCTCCGCGCCGACCTCGCCGAGCAGGGCTACGAGGCGGTCGCCATCCAGGTGCCGAACGCCGAGGAGGCGAAGACCGCAGAGGTCGCCGCCTACTGCTGGAAGGCGCTCGGCCAGACCGGCTTCACCCGCAGCGACGTCGTCGTCGGCGTCGGCGGCGGCTCCACCACCGACCTGGCCGGCTTCGTGGCCGCGACCTGGCTGCGGGGCGTGCGCTGGATCGCCGTACCGACCACCGTCCTCGCGATGGTCGACGCGGCCGTCGGCGGCAAGACGGGCATCAACACCGCCGAGGGCAAGAACCTCGTCGGCGCCTTCCACCCGCCGGCCGGGGTCCTCTGCGACCTGGCCGCGCTGGAGTCGCTGCCGGTGCACGACTACGTCAGCGGTCTCGCGGAGATCATCAAGGCCGGCTTCATCGTCGACCCGGCGATCCTCGACCTCATCGAGGAGGACCCGCAGGCGGCCCGCACCCCGGCCGGACCGCACACCGCCGAGCTGCTCATCCGCGCGATCAAGGTCAAGGCCGAGGTCGTCTCCGGCGACCTCAAGGAGGCCGGCCGCCGGGAGATCCTCAACTACGGCCACACCCTCGCGCACGCCATCGAGAAGAACGAGCGGTACAAGTGGCGCCACGGCGCCGCCGTCTCCGTCGGCATGGTCTTCGCCGCCGAGCTCGGCCGGCTGGCCGGGCGCCTCGACGACGCCACCGCCGACCGGCACCGCGCGATCCTGGAGTCCGTCGGCCTGCCGCTCACCTACCGCGGCGACCAGTGGCCCAAGCTCCTGGAGACGATGCGGGTCGACAAGAAGTCCCGCGGCGACCTGCTCCGTTTCATCGTGCTCGACGGCATCGGCAAGCCGACCGTCCTGGAGGGCCCGGACCCGGCCGTGCTGATCGCGGCGTACGGCGAGGTGTCCGCGTGACCGAGGCGCGTCCGGTCCTGGTGCTCAACGGCCCCAACCTGGGCCGTCTCGGCTCCCGCGAGCCCGACATCTACGGCGCCACCTCGTACAAGGGTCTCGTCGAGTCCTGCCGGACGCTCGGCGCGGAGCTCGGCTTCGACGTCGACGTGCGCGAGACCAACGACGAGGGCGAGATGATCCGCTGGCTCCACGAGGCCGCGGACGGCTCGATCCCGGTGGTCATCAACCCCGGCGCCTTCACCCACTACTCGTACGGGATGCGGGACGCGGCCGCCCAGCGGACCGCGCCGCTGATCGAGGTGCACATCTCGAACCCGTACGCCCGGGAGGAGTTCCGGCACACCTCGGTCGTCGCGGCCGTGGCGACCGGGACCGTGGCCGGCTTCGGGATCGGCTCCTACCGGCTGGCGCTGCGGGCGCTCGCCGAGGAACTCACCGGCTGACGGGGCACCAGGGGACGTCCCCGGCCGTTGCCCTTGTGGGGGTCGGGGACGGTAACGTTCCGGCGTCCACGGATTCCAGAGGCCGACAGACGTACGAGACGGAGTGGCACCGGATGCAGCACGCAGTGGGGGGTCCGCTGCCACCGCCCGAACGGCCGGGGCAGGCACCCGACCCCGGCCCCGCGCCGGGACCGGCGGCGGACGGAGGCGCCCGTACCGCGCCCCCCGTCCCCCCGACCCCGCCGCAGGGGACCCCGTACGCGACCGGGAGTGCACCCGACGGTCCAGGGGGGCGCCCCGCGCCATCCGCAGGCACCGCCTCCGCACCCGGCGCCCGGAGCGCCGCCGGCCGGCCCGGGAGGACCGGGGTGGGGCGGGTCCGGGGCCGTACCGCAGCGGCAGGCCGCGGCGCCGTACCCGGCCGCGCCGCCGCAGCGTGCGGACCTGACCGGGCACGTACCGCTGCCGCCCGTGGGCGCGCCACCGGCGCCCGCGGAGCACGGCGGGGGGACCGGCACGGCCACGCTCGCCGTCCTGCTGATCGGGCCCGCGGGGGCCGGCAAGACGACCGTCGCGCGCCACTGGGCGCAGCGCCGGCGGGTGCCCACGGCGCACATCAGCCTCGACGACGTCCGCGAGTGGGTCTGCTCCGGGTTCGCCGACCCGCAGTCGGGGTGGAACGAGCACTCCGAGGCGCAGTACCGGCTCGCCCGCCGGACCTGCGGCTTCGCCGCGCGCAACTTCCTCGCCAACGGGATCTCCTGCATCGTCGACGACGCCGTCTTCCCCGACCGGCCCGTCGTCGGGCTCGGCGGCTGGAAGCGGCACGTCGGGCCCGGCCTGCTCCCGGTGGTCCTGCTGCCCGGTCTCGAGGTCGTCCTGGAGCGCAACGCGGAGCGGAGCGGCAACCGGCGCCTCTCGGACGAGGAGGTCGCGGCCATCCACGGCCGGATGGCCGGCTGGTACGGCTCGGGGCTGCCGATCATCGACAACTCCACGTACGACGTCGAGACCACCGCCCGCGTCCTCGACGACGTCCTGGCCCGCGCGATCGCGAGCCCGCCCACCTGGTGACCCCGGCGTCCGGCGCCCGGTCGGCCGCCCAGAACAGGCCGCCGCGGCGCTCTGCTCGTACGCTCGGAGCATGTCAGAGGTGTATGCGGACCGCCGTGTGCGGCTGCGCGACCGCTGCGCGGCCGCGGGCAGCCCGGCGGCCCTGGTCTCCCGCCCCGCCAACGTCCGCTATCTCGCAGGCGGTTCGCCGCCGGGCGCCGTACTGCTCGTCGGCTCCGAGCCCGACGCGGACGTACTGCTCTGTCCCGTCGCTCCGGGCGTCGAACCGGCCGACGGACGGCTCGACGAACTGCTGAGACAGCAGGTCCTGCCCCCAGGAGGAGGCGATCCGGCGGTCACGGCCGTCGACCTGGCCCGCCGGGCTGGCGCGGACGCGCTCGCCGTCGAGGAGCACGACCTGACGGTGGCCCGGCACCGGGCCATGGGATCCGCCGCGCCCGGACTCCACCTCGCCGACCTCGCCTGCGCCGTCGAGCAGCTCAGGATCGTCAAGGACGAGGACGAGATCGCCTGCCTCCGGATCGCCGCCGAGATCGCCGACCAGGCCCTCGGCGAGCTTCTGGAGTCGATCCTCGTGGGCCGCACCGAGCGCCACCTCGCCCTGGAGCTGGAGCGCCGGCTCGTCGACCACGGCGCCGACGGGGCCGCGTTCCCCACCTCCGTGGCGACCGGCCCGCACTCCGGGCGCCGTGGACACCGGCCGACCGACCGCCGTGTCGAGGAGGGAGATTTCCTCTCGGTCTGCCTCGGCGCCGACTACCGCGGCTACCGGTGCGAGATCGGCCGCACCTTCGTCATCGGCACCACCCCCGCCGACTGGCAGATCGAGCTGTACGAGCTCGTCTTCGCCGCTCAGCGCGCCGGACGGGAGTCCCTCGCGCCGGGCGCCGGGTACCGGGACGTGGACCGCGCGGCCCGGCAGATCCTGGACGCGGCGGGCCACGCGGAGGCCGCCGTGCCGCTCACCGGGCACGGGGTGGGGCTCGAAATCGACGAGGACCCGCAGCTCTCACCCTCCGCCATGGGTAAACTGGACGCTTGTGTGCCGGTCACCGTCGAACCGGGGGTCCACCTCCCGGGCCGGGGCGGGGTCCGGATCGATGACACGCTCGTCGTGCGCCAGGAGGCGGACGGCGGACCCGAGCTACTCACCATCACGACCAAGGAGCTGCTCGCGCTGTAAGGCGCGTACGCCTCCCAGGTCCCACGTCAGTCCAGGAGATTCCGCAACCGTGGCTTCCACGAACGACCTCAAGAACGGCATGGTGCTCAAGCTCGAAGGCGGCCAGCTCTGGTCCGTCGTCGAGTTCCAGCACGTCAAGCCCGGCAAGGGCCCGGCCTTCGTGCGCACCAAGCTCAAGAACGTCATGTCCGGCAAGGTCGTCGACAAGACGTTCAACGCCGGTGTGAAGGTCGAGACGGCCACCATCGACCGCCGCGACATGCAGTTCTCCTACATGGACGGCGACTACTTCGTCTTCATGGACATGGAGACCTACGACCAGCTGCACGTCGACCGCAAGTCGGTCGGCGACACGGCCAACTTCCTCATCGAGGGCTTCACCGCCTCGGTCGCGCAGCACGAGGGTTCGGTGCTCTACGTCGAGCTGCCGGCCGCCGTCGTGCTGACGATCGAGCACACCGACCCGGGCGTCCAGGGCGACCGCTCCACCGGTGGCACCAAGCCCGCCAAGCTGGAGACCGGCCACGAGATCCAGGTCCCGCTCTTCATCACCACCGGTGAGAAGGTCAAGGTCGACACCCGCACCAGCGACTACCTCGGCCGGGTGAACGACTAACCGTGGCCGCTCGGAGCAAGGCCCGCAAGCGCGCCTTCCAGATCCTCTTCGAGGCCGACCAGCGTGGCGCCTCCGTCCAGGAGGTCCTCGCGGACCAGGTCAGGCACGCGCGGTCGGACGACCGCCAGCCGCCGGTCAGCGACTTCACCATGCAGCTGGTCGAGGGGTACGCGGCACACGTGGCGCGGATCGACGAGCTCATCGCGACCTACGCGGTGGACTGGGACCTCGACCGGATGCCTGTCGCCGACCGGAACATCGTGCGCCTCGGCGCGTACGAGGTGATCTGGGAGGACGGCACGCCGGACGCGGTCGCGATCGACGAGGCGGTGCAGCTCGCCAAGGAGTTCTCCACCGACGAGTCGCCGACCTTCGTCAACGGTCTGCTGGCGCGCTTCAAGGACCTGAAGCCGCGTCTGCGCCGCGACGCGGAGGACTGAGTCCCCGCAGCCGCCACCGGCAGCCGAAGGGGCCCGCAGCGCACGTGCTGCGGGCCCCTTCGGCGTTTCCCCGGGACCGGCCCCTCTCTCACGGGGCCGTGGGGGGCCTTCTCGGCTCTCGTACGGCCCGCGGAGAGCTCGGGGGTACGGCACAGGGCCCGTGGACGTCGGTGACGTCCACGGGCCCTGTGGCGGTACGTTTCTGCTGTGCCCTCGTAAGGGGTCAGTTGTCCTCGTGGGCGACCGCGCGGCGCGCGTCCGCGTCAAGGACGCCCCAGCTGATCAGCTGCTCGGTGAGGACCGAGGGGGACTGGTCGTAGATGACGGCGAGCGTGCGCAGGTCGTCCTGGCGGATCGACAGCACCTTGCCGTTGTAGTCGCCGCGCTGCGACTGGATCGTCGCCGCGTAGCGCTGGAGCGGGCCGGCCTTCTCCTGGGGGACGTGCGCCAGGCGCTCCAGGTCCAGGACCAGCTTCGGCGGCGGCTCGGCGGCCCCGCCCGGGGTCGTGCCCGGCAGGAGCTCCTGCACCGGCACTCCGTAGAAATCGGCCAGCTCGGCAAGGCGCTGCACGGTCACCGCACGGTCACCACGCTCGTACGAGCCGACCACGACGGCCTTCCAGCGGCCCTGGGACTTCTCTTCCACCCCGTGGAGCGACAGACCCTGCTGGGTGCGGATGGCGCGGAGTTTGGCCCCGAGCTGCTTTGCGTATTCGCTGGACATAACGCTCCCGGACGCTGTGACGACATGCGGCTGCGCCGCGCGGCTGGTAACTCACTGTGAGGTTACGCAGCGTTACTCTTTCCCGTCAAGCCGAATGGTCCGTACCGCCCCCTCCCGGGGGACGGCGCCCGAAGTGGCGACCGGGGTGCGAGCGGCTCCGCCGTCCGCCCCTGGTAAAGTGAATGGCGCAATTCCGACGTCCTTTAAGAACCGTCCCGTGAGGCGGAGAAGGAGGTCCGTTTTTCATGGACACTCAGCAGTACGACGGCGATGACGCCCGGCCCGTCCTCGAGGCCCCCGACATCGCGCGGGTCCTGACCCGCATCGCCCACGAGATCGTCGAGCGCGCCAAGGGCGCCGACGACGTGGTCCTCCTCGGCATTCCCACCCGCGGTGTCTTCCTCGCCCGCCGGCTCGCCGAGAAGCTCGAATCGATCACCGGCGCCAAGATCCCGGTCGGTTCCCTCGACATCACCATGTACCGGGACGACCTCCGGCTGAAGCCCGCCCGCGCCATCGGCCGCACCGAGATCCCCGGTGACGGCGTCGACGGCCGTCTGGTCGTCCTCGTCGACGACGTGCTCTTCTCCGGCCGCACCATCCGCGCCGCCCTCGACGCCCTCGGCGACATCGGCCGCCCGCGCGCCGTCCAGCTCGCGGTCCTCGTCGACCGCGGCCACCGCGAACTTCCGATCCGCGCCGACTACGTCGGCAAGAACCTCCCCACGTCGCTGCGGGAGACGGTCAAGGTCCAGCTCGCCGAGGAGGACGGTCGCGACACCGTGCTGCTCGGCACCAGGACCGCCTCCTAGCCGGACCGGCTTCCCCGCGGGGCCGGGGCACACCCCTGCGCTCCCGCATGTCCTCACACCTCCCCACCACGGAGAGACACCCCGATGATGCGTCACCTCATCTCGGCCGCCGACCTCACCCGCGACGACGCCGTCCAGATCCTCGACACGGCCGAGGAGATGGCCCGGGTGGCCGACCGGCCCATCAAGAAGCTGCCGACCCTGCGCGGCCGGACCATCTGCAACCTGTTCTTCGAGGACTCCACCCGCACCCGGATCTCCTTCGAGGCCGCCGAGAAGCGCCTCTCCGCCGACGTGATCAACTTCGCGGCCAAGGGCTCCAGCGTCTCCAAGGGCGAGTCCCTCAAGGACACCGCGCAGACCCTGGAGGCCATGGGCGTCGACGCGGTCGTCATCCGGCACGGCGCCTCCGGCGCCCCGTACCGCCTCGCCACCTCCGGCTGGATCGACGCCCCCGTCGTCAACGCCGGCGACGGCACCCACCAGCACCCCACCCAGGCCCTCCTGGACGCCTTCACCATGCGCCGCCGCCTGGTCGGCCGCGACGAGGGCCTCGGCAAGGACCTGGCCGGCCGGCGCATCACGATCGTCGGCGACGTCCTGCACAGCCGCGTCGCCCGCTCCAACGTCGACCTGCTGCACACCCTCGGCGCCGAGGTCACCCTGGTGGCCCCGCCCACCCTGGTCCCCGTCGGCGTCGAGACCTGGCCCTGCGAGATCTCGTACGACCTCGACAGGGTGCTGCCGAAGTCCGACGCGGTGATGATGCTGCGTGTGCAGCGCGAGCGGATGAACGCCGCCTTCTTCCCCACTGAGCGCGAGTACTCGCGCCGGTACGGGCTGGACGGCGACCGGATGGCGAAGATGCCCGAGCACGCCATCGTCATGCACCCCGGCCCCATGGTCCGCGGCATGGAGATCACCGCCGAGGTCGCCGACTCCGACCGCTGCACGGTCGTCGAGCAGGTCGCCAACGGCGTCTCCGTCCGGATGGCCGTCCTCTACCTGCTGCTCGGCGGCAACGAGTCCGCCACCCCCGCCACCGGCACCACCCGCACCGAGGAGAACAAGTAACCATGAGCAAGATCCTTATCCGCGGTGCGAAGGTCCTCGGCGGCGACGTCCAGGACGTCCTGATCGACGGCGAGACCATCGCCGAGGTCGGTACCGGGCTCTCCGCCGAGGGCGCCACCGTCGTCGACGCCGAGGGCCGCATCCTCCTGCCCGGCCTGGTCGACCTCCACACCCACCTGCGCGAGCCCGGCCGCGAGGACTCCGAGACCGTCCTCACCGGCACCCGCGCCGCCGCCTCCGGCGGCTACACCGCCGTCTTCGCCATGGCCAACACCCACCCGGTCGCCGACACCGCAGGCGTCGTCGAGCAGGTCTACCGCCTCGGCAAGGAGTCCGGCTACTGCGACGTGCAGCCCATCGGCGCCGTCACCGTCGGCCTGGAGGGCAAGAAGCTCGCCGAGCTCGGCGCCATGCACGACTCCGCCGCCGGCGTCACCGTCTTCTCCGACGACGGCAAGTGCGTCGACGACGCCGTGATCATGCGCCGCGCCCTGGAGTACGTGAAGGCCTTCGACGGCGTCGTCGCCCAGCACGCCCAGGAGCCCCGCCTCACCGAGGGCGCCCAGATGAACGAGGGCGTCGTCTCCGCCGAACTCGGTCTCGGCGGCTGGCCGGCCGTCGCCGAGGAGTCGATCATCGCCCGCGACGTCCTCCTCGCCGAGCACGTCGGCTCCCGCGTCCACATCTGCCACCTCTCCACCGCCGGCTCCGTCGAGATCGTCCGCTGGGCCAAGTCCCGCGGCATCGACGTCACCGCCGAGGTCACCCCGCACCACCTCCTCCTCACGGACGAGCTGGTCCGCTCGTACAACCCGGTCTACAAGGTCAACCCGCCGCTGCGCACCGAGAAGGACGTCCTCGCCCTGCGCGAGGCGCTGGCCGACGGCACGATCGACATCGTCGCCACCGACCACGCCCCGCACCCGCACGAGGACAAGGACTGCGAGTGGGCCGCCGCCGCCATGGGCATGGTCGGCCTGGAGACCGCGCTCTCCGTCGTCCAGCAGACGATGGTCGAGACCGGCCTCCTCGACTGGGCCGGCGTCGCCGACCGGATGTCCTTCGCCCCCGCGCGCATCGGACGGGCGAGCGGCCACGGACGCCCCGTCTCGGCTGGTGAGCCCGCGAACCTGACGCTGGTCGATCCGGCTTACCGTGGTGTCGTGGACCCCGCGGACTTCGCCTCCCGCAGCCGCAACACCCCCTACGAGGGTCGTGAGCTGCCGGGACGCGTCACCCACACCTTCCTGCGGGGCCGGGCAACGGTCGTGGACGGGAAGCTGGCGTGACACCACTCATCACAATCGCCGCACAGGCAGCCGATCAGAAGTCGGCGGAGGTGACCGACTGGGCCGGCAGGATCGGCTGGGTCGCCGGACTGCTGCTCTTCGTCGTCTTCGTCTACTGGCTGATGCGCCAGGGGTGGAAATGGCGCGGCAGCCTCCAGTCGGACCTGCCCGAGCTGCCCACCGCGCCGCAGGAGCCCGGTGCGGCGACACTGACTCTCAGCGGGCGCTACCACGGGTCCACGACCGCCGGGCAGTGGCTCGACCGGATCGTCGCCCACGGCCTCGGCACCCGCAGCCGGGTCGAGCTCACCCTCACCGACGCCGGGATCGAGGTCGTACGCCCCGGGGCGAACGACTTCTTCGTCCCGGCCGACGCCCTGCGCGAGGCCCGCCTCGACAAGGGCATCGCGGGCAAGGTCCTCGCCGAGGGCGGCCTGCTGATCGTCACCTGGGCCCACGGCGAGAAGCTGCTCGACTCCGGCTTCCGCTCCGACCGGGCGGCCGAGCACACCGCCTGGGTCGAAGCCATCAATTCCATGATCAACACGACGGAAGGCATCGCACGATGACGACCTCCACCAGGGGAGCCGCCAAGACTCCCGCCGTACTCGTCCTGGAGGACGGCCGCATCTTCCGCGGCCGCGCCTACGGGGCCGTGGGGGAGACCTTCGGCGAGGCCGTGTTCTCCACCGGCATGACCGGCTACCAGGAGACCCTCACCGACCCGTCGTACCACCGCCAGGTCGTGGTCATGACCGCCCCTCACGTCGGCAACACCGGCGTCAACGACGAGGACCCCGAGTCCGGCCGCATCTGGGTCTCCGGCTACGTCGTCCGCGACCCCGCCCGCGTCTCCTCCAACTGGCGCGCCCAGCGCTCCCTGGACGAGGAGCTGGAGCGCCAGGGCGTCGTCGGCATCTCCGGCATCGACACCCGCGCCCTCACCCGCCACCTGCGCGAGCGCGGCGCCATGCGCGTCGGCATCTTCTCCGGCGACGCCTGGACCGGCGTCCGCGACGAGGCCCTCCTCGCCAAGGTGCAGGAGCAGCCCCAGATGAAGGGCGCGAACCTCTCCGCCGAGGTCGCCACCAAGGAGACCTACGTCGTCCCCGCGATCGGCACGAAGAAGTTCACCGTCGCCGCCGTCGACCTCGGCATCAAGGGCATGACCCCGCACCGGATGGCCGAGCGCGGCATCGAGGTCCACGTGCTGCCCGCCACCGCCACCGCCGAGGACATCTACGCCGTCAACCCCGACGGCGTGTTCTTCTCCAACGGCCCGGGCGACCCGGCCACCGCCGACGGCCCCGTCGCCGTCATGCGCGCCGTCCTGGAGCGCAAGACGCCGCTCTTCGGCATCTGCTTCGGCAACCAGATCCTCGGCCGCGCCCTCGGCTTCGGCACGTACAAGCTGAAGTACGGCCACCGCGGCATCAACCAGCCGGTCCAGGACCGCACCACCGGCAAGGTCGAGGTCACCGCGCACAACCACGGCTTCGCCGTCGACGCGCCCCTCGACAAGATCTCCGACACCCCCTTCGGGCGCGCCGAGGTCTCCCACGTCTGCCTGAACGACGACGTGGTGGAAGGCCTCCAGCTGCTCGACCAGCCGGCCTTCTCCGTCCAGTACCACCCCGAGGCGGCCGCGGGCCCGCACGACGCCGCGTACCTCTTCGACCGCTTCGTATCCCTGATGGAGGCCGAGCGTGCCTAAGCGCACCGATATCCAGTCCGTCCTGGTCATCGGCTCCGGCCCGATCGTCATCGGCCAGGCCGCCGAGTTCGACTACTCCGGCACCCAGGCGTGCCGCATCCTCAAGGCCGAGGGCCTGCGGGTGATCCTGGTCAACTCCAACCCGGCCACGATCATGACCGACCCGGAGATCGCCGACGCCACCTACGTCGAGCCGATCACCCCCGAGTTCGTCGAGAAGATCATCGCCAAGGAGCGCCCCGACGCCCTCCTGCCCACCCTCGGCGGCCAGACCGCGCTCAACACCGCGATCTCCATGCACGAGCAGGGCGTCCTGGAGAAGTACGGCGTCGAGCTCATCGGCGCCAACGTCGAGGCCATCAACAAGGGCGAGGACCGCGACCTCTTCAAGGGCGTCGTCGAGGCCGTCAAGGCCAAGATCGGCTACGGCGAGTCCGCCCGCTCGGTCATCTGCCACTCCATGGACGACGTCCTCAAGGGCGTCGAGACGCTCGGCGGCTACCCCGTCGTCGTCCGCCCCTCCTTCACCATGGGCGGCGCCGGCTCCGGCTTCGCCCACGACGAGGACGAGCTGCGCCGCATCGCCGGCCAGGGCCTCACGCTCTCCCCCACCACCGAGGTGCTCCTGGAGGAGTCCATCCTCGGCTGGAAGGAGTACGAGCTGGAGCTGATGCGCGACAAGAACGACAACGTCGTGGTCGTCTGCTCCATCGAGAACTTCGACCCGATGGGCGTCCACACCGGTGACTCCATCACCGTCGCCCCGGCGATGACCCTCACCGACCGCGAGTACCAGCGCCTCCGCGACATCGGCATCGCGATCATCCGCGAGGTCGGCGTCGACACCGGCGGCTGCAACATCCAGTTCGCGATCGACCCGGTCGACGGCCGGATCATCGTCATCGAGATGAACCCGCGCGTCTCCCGCTCCTCGGCGCTCGCCTCCAAGGCGACCGGCTTCCCGATCGCCAAGATCGCGGCCCGCCTCGCCGTCGGCTACACGCTGGACGAGATCCCGAACGACATCACGGAGAAGACCCCGGCGTCCTTCGAGCCCACGCTCGACTACGTCGTCGTCAAGGCCCCGCGCTTCGCCTTCGAGAAGTTCCCGCAGGCCGACTCCACCCTCACCACGACCATGAAGTCGGTCGGTGAGGCCATGGCGATCGGCCGCAACTTCACCGAGGCCCTGCAGAAGGCCCTGCGCTCCCTGGAGAAGAAGGGCTCGCAGTTCACCTTCGTCGGCGAGCCCGGCGACAAGGCCGAGCTGCTGCGCGACGCGGTCCGCCCGACCGACGGCCGCATCAACACGGTCATGCAGGCCATCCGCGCCGGTGCCACCCCGCAGGAGGTCTTCGACGCCACGAAGATCGACCCGTGGTTCGTCGACCAGCTCTTCCTGATCAAGGAGATCGCCGACGAGCTGGCCGCCGCCGAGAAGCTCGAGCCCGAGCTCCTCGCCGAGGCCAAGCGCCACGGCTTCTCCGACGCCCAGATCGCCGAGATCCGCGGCCTGCGCGAGGACGTCGTCCGCGAGGTGCGGCACGCCCTCGGCGTGCGCCCGGTCTACAAGACGGTCGACACCTGCGCCGCCGAGTTCGCCGCCAAGACCCCGTACTTCTACTCGTCCTACGACGAGGAGAGCGAGGTCGCGCCGCGCGAGAAGCCCGCCGTGATCATCCTCGGCTCCGGCCCGAACCGCATCGGCCAGGGCATCGAGTTCGACTACTCCTGCGTCCACGCCTCCTTCGCCCTCAGCGACGCCGGCTACGAGACCGTGATGGTCAACTGCAACCCGGAGACCGTCTCCACCGACTACGACACCTCCGACCGCCTGTACTTCGAGCCGCTGACGCTCGAGGACGTGCTGGAGATCGTCCACGCCGAGACGCTGGCCGGCCCCGTCGCCGGTGTCGTCGTCCAGCTCGGCGGCCAGACCCCGCTGGGCCTCTCGCAGGCGCTCAAGGACAACGGCGTGCCGGTCGTCGGCACCTCCCCGGAGGCCATCCACGCCGCCGAGGACCGCGGCGCCTTCGGCCGCGTCCTCGCCGAGGCCGGCCTCCCGGCCCCGAAGCACGGCACCGCGACCACGTTCTCCGAGGCGAAGGCCATCGCCGACGAGATCGGCTACCCCGTCCTCGTACGCCCGTCGTACGTGCTCGGCGGCCGCGGCATGGAGATCGTCTACGACGAGACCCGCCTGGAGTCGTACATCGCGGAGTCCACCGAGATCAGCCCCACCCGGCCGGTCCTGGTCGACCGCTTCCTCGACGACGCCATCGAGATCGACGTCGACGCCCTCTACGACGGCCACGAGCTCTACCTCGGCGGCGTCATGGAGCACATCGAGGAGGCCGGCATCCACTCCGGCGACTCGGCCTGCGCCCTGCCCCCGATCACCCTCGGCGGCTTCGACATCAAGCGCCTGCGCATCTCCACCGAGGCGATCGCCAAGGGCGTCGGCGTCCGCGGCCTGATCAACATCCAGTTCGCCATGGCCGGCGACATCCTCTACGTCCTGGAGGCCAACCCGCGCGCCTCCCGGACCGTCCCCTTCACCTCGAAGGCGACCGCCGTCCCGCTCGCGAAGGCCGCCGCCCGCATCTCGCTCGGCGCCACCATCGCCGAGCTGCGCGAGGAGGGCCTGCTGCCGAAGAACGGCGACGGCGGCACCCTGCCGATCGACGCGCCGATCTCCGTCAAGGAGGCCGTCATGCCGTGGTCGCGCTTCCGCGACATCCACGGCCGCGGCGTCGACACCGTCCTCGGCCCGGAGATGCGCTCCACCGGCGAGGTCATGGGCATCGACGCGGTCTTCGGCACGGCCTACGCCAAGTCGCAGGCCGGCGCCTACGGCCCGCTGCCCACCAAGGGCCGCGCGTTCATCTCCGTCGCCAACCGCGACAAGCGCTCGATGATCTTCCCGGCGCGCGAGCTCGTCGCCCACGGCTTCGAGCTGCTCGCCACCTCCGGCACCGCCGAGGTCCTCAAGCGCAACGGCATCAACGCCACCGTCGTGCGCAAGCTCAGCGAGGGCGAGGGCCCGAACGGCGAGAAGACCATCGTCCAGCTGATCCACGACGGCCAGGTCGACCTGATCGTCAACACCCCGTACGGCACCGGCGGCCGCCTCGACGGCTACGAGATCCGTACGGCCGCGGTGGCGCGCAGCGTCCCGTGCCTCACCACGGTCCAGGCGCTCGCCGCCGCCGTCCAGGGCATCGACGCGCTCAACCGCGGCGACGTCGGCGTCCGCTCGCTCCAGGAACACGCGGAGCATCTGACCGCGGCCCGCGACTAGCAGCCCGTACGAATGAGGGGGACACCGGAACACCGCGGTGTCCCCCTCTTCATGAGCACACCTGGACTCCCCGCATGTACAAGTTCTTCTTCGCCCTCGTCTTCAAGCGCATGGACCCCGAGAAGGCCCACTACCTGGCCTTCCGCTGGATCCGCCTCGCCGCCCGCGTCCCCGTGCTCCGCACCTTCGTCGCCGCCGTCCTCGCGCCCCGGTACGAGGAGCTGCGCACCGAGGCCCTGGGCCTCCGCATGCACGGCCCCTTCGGCCTCGCCGCCGGCTTCGACAAGAACGCCGTGGCCATCGACGGCATGTCGATGCTCGGCTTCGACCACATCGAGATCGGCACGGTCACCGGCGAGGCCCAGCCGGGCAACCCCAAGAAGCGCCTCTTCCGGCTGGTCCAGGACCGCGCCCTGATCAACCGCATGGGCTTCAACAACGAGGGTTCCGCCGCCGTCGCCGAGCGTCTCCACGCGCGCGTGCCGGTCTTCAAGACCGTCGTCGGCGTGAACATCGGCAAGACCAAGGTCGTCCCGGAGGCCGAGGCCGCCGCCGACTACGTGAAGTCCACCGAGCGCCTCGCCGCCCACGCCGACTACCTCGTGGTGAACGTCTCCTCGCCGAACACCCCCGGGCTGCGCAACCTCCAGGCCACCGAGTCCCTGCGCCCGCTGCTCACGGCCGTGCGCGAAGCCGCCGACCGCTCGGTCACCGGCCGCCGCGTCCCGCTCCTGGTCAAGATCGCCCCCGACCTGGCCGACGAGGACGTCGACGCGGTCGCGGACCTCGCCCTCGAGCTCGGCCTCGACGGCATCATCGCCACCAACACCACCATCGCCCGCGAGGGCCTCGGACTGAAGTCCGACCCCGCCCTGGTCGAGGAGACCGGCGGCCTGTCCGGCGCGCCCGTCAAGGAGCGCTCGCTCGCCGTCCTGCGCCGCCTCCACGCGCGCGTGGGCGACCGCCTGGTCCTCGTGGGCGTCGGCGGCATCGAGAACGCCGAGGACGCCTGGCAGCGCATCCTCGCCGGCGCCACCCTGATCCAGGGCTACAGCGCCTTCATCTACGAGGGCCCGTTCTACGCCCGCGCGATCCACAAGGGCCTCGCCGCGCGCCTCGCCGCCTCCCCGTACGCCACCCTCGCCGAGGCCGTCGGCGCCGACAACCGAAAGGCCGCTCAGTGACTCTCTCCTTCGGCACCCGCCTGCGCTCCGCCATGGACGAGCGCGGCCCGCTCTGCGTCGGCATCGACCCGCACGCCGCCCTGCTCGACTCCTGGGGCCTGACCGACGACATCGCCGGTCTCGAGCGCTTCACCTTCACCGTGGTCGAGGCGCTCGCCGAGACCGTGGCCGTCTTCAAGCCGCAGTCCGCCTTCTTCGAGCGCTTCGGCTCGCGCGGCATCGCCGTCCTGGAGCGCGCCGTCGCCGATCTGCGCGCCGCGGGCGGCCTGGTCGTGATGGACGCCAAGCGCGGTGACATCGGCTCCACCATGGCCGCGTACGCCGAGACCTTCCTGCGCAAGGACTCCCCGCTCTTCTCCGACGCCCTCACGGTCTCCCCGTACCTCGGCTACGGCTCCCTCGCGCCGGCCGTCGAGCTGGCCCGCGAGTCCGGCGCAGGGCTCTTCGTGCTGGCCCTCACCTCCAACCCGGAGGGCGCCGAGGTCCAGCGGGCGGTCCGCGAGGACGGCCGGACCATCGGCGCGACCATGCTGGCCCACCTGGCGGCGGAGAACGCGGGGGAGACCCCCATGGGCTCCTTCGGCGCGGTCGTCGGCGCCACCCTGGGCGACCTGTCCTCGTTCGACCTGGACATCAACGGGCCGCTGCTCGCCCCCGGCATCGGTGCCCAGGGCGCGACCGCGGCCGACCTCCCCGCCGTCTTCGGCGCGGCGGTGCGCAACGTCGTCCCGAACGTCAGCCGCGGGGTCCTGAAGCACGGTCCGGACGCGGCCGCTCTGCGGGACTCGGCTCACCGGTACGCGGACGAGGTCCGCGCGGCGGTCGGCGCCTAGCGGGTCCGCGGACGATCCCGCACGGGCTTCCGGGTGATCCTCTTCGGGGTCTCCGGTCAAGCCGCAGGTGGGAGCCGTTTCGGCCCGGTGGGACGACCCGTCTCGCCGGGCCGTCCCACTACTTGACGAAAACTTGGCTCAAAACCGGGTCGTTTTGCCGGAAAAGTCCTGGTCGGTCGATGCTGACCAGGACTTTTCCGCTGTTCTCGCTGACGGGAGCGGCCTCGGACGCTAGTCTCCGGGGCAGAGCAGGCGTTCAGCGATTACTCCGTTGGGCGTTGCTCCACTGGTGTGGGGCGCTGGTCCTCACCGGTCCGTATCCGACAGATCGACATCCGAGGTGACGTAGGCGTGGCTCTTCCGCCCCTTACCCCTGAACAGCGCGCAGCCGCGCTCGAGAAGGCCGCCGCGGCTCGCCGGGAGCGGGCCGAGATCAAGAATCGACTCAAGCACTCCGGCGCCTCCCTCCACGAGGTCATCAAGACCGGCCAGG
Source organism: Streptomyces wedmorensis (assembly GCF_000716445.1). GTDB lineage: Bacteria > Actinomycetota > Actinomycetes > Streptomycetales > Streptomycetaceae > Streptomyces > Streptomyces wedmorensis. The sequence goes on along the minus strand of NZ_JNWK01000015.1, from coordinate 38,476 downwards.
AGAACGACGTCATCGGCAAGATGAAGGTCTCCGCGCTCCTCGAGTCCCTGCCGGGCGTGGGCAAGGTCCGCGCCAAGCAGATCATGGAGCGCCTCGGGATCTCCGAGAGCCGCCGCGTCCGTGGTCTCGGCTCCAACCAGATCGCCTCCCTGGAGCGGGAGTTCGGCAGCACCGGCGCCTGATCCGGGACGCGCGTCCCGGGCACACCGGTAAAGCTGGAATAATCGCTGCATGGCAGCAGAGGTACGTCCGCGGCTGACCGTGCTCTCCGGCCCCTCAGGGGTCGGCAAGAGCACGGTCGTCGCTCATATGCGCAAGGTCCACCCCGAGGTCTGGCTCTCGGTGTCGGCGACGACACGGAAGCCCCGCCCCGGCGAGAAGCACGGCGTCCACTACTTCTTCGTGGCGGACGACGAGTTCGACAAGCTGATCGCCAATGGTGAGCTCCTCGAATGGGCCGAGTTCGCGGGCAACCGCTACGGCACCCCGCGCGGCGCGGTCCTCGAGCGCCTGGACTCCGGGGAGCCCGTCCTCCTGGAGATCGACCTCCAGGGCGCCCGCCAGGTCAAGGACTCCATGCCGGAGTCCCAGCTGGTCTTCCTGGCCCCGCCGAGCTGGGAGGAGCTGGTCCGCCGGCTCACCGGCCGGGGCACCGAGTCGCCCGAGGTCATCGAGCGCCGGCTGCAGGCCGCGAAGGTCGAACTGGCCGCCGAGTCGGAGTTCGACACCACGCTCGTCAACACCTCCGTCGAGGACGTCGCACGTGAGCTGCTAACGTTGATGCAGCTGTCATCTGGGGACCAGGACCACAACGGCTGACGCCAGAGGTCCCCGAACGCCACAGCATGTCTGATTTTTTCTCCATCTTCGGAAGGTAGAGCGTGTCCTCTTCCATGACTGCGCCCGAGGGCATCATCAACCCGCCGATCGACGAGCTGCTCGAGGCCACGGACTCGAAGTACAGCCTCGTGATCTACGCGGCCAAGCGCGCGCGTCAGATCAACGCGTACTACTCCCAGCTCGGCGAGGGCCTGCTGGAGTACGTGGGTCCGCTCGTCGACACCCACGTCCACGAGAAGCCGCTCTCGATCGCCCTGCGGGAGATCAACGCGGGTCTGCTGACGTCCGAGGCCATCGAGGGTCCGGCGCAGTAAGCACGTATCGCTTGTAACGCTTGTCACCACAGGCCCGGCGGAACATCCGCCGGGCCTGTGGTGTCTCATGGAGTCGTACGCATCCGAGTGCGCGTCCGAGTGCGGGGAGTCGTGGAAGTCGTGGCCGAGCCGAAGGTCGTTCTGGGGGTCAGCGGCGGCATCGCCGCCTACAAGGCGTGCGAGCTGCTGCGTCGGCTCACCGAATCGGGCCACGACGTCAGGGTCGTGCCGACCGACTCCGCGCTGCACTTCGTCGGGGCGGCCACCTGGTCCGCGCTCTCCGGCAACCCGGTCTCGAGCGAGGTGTGGGAGTCCGTCCACGAGGTGCCGCACGTCCGGATCGGCCAGGCCGCCGACCTCGTCGTCGTCGCCCCCGCCACCGCCGACATGCTGGCCAAGGCGGCCCACGGCCTCGCCGACGACCTCCTCACCAACACGCTGCTCACCGCGCGCTGTCCGGTCGTCTTCGCCCCCGCCATGCACACCGAGATGTGGGAGCACCCGGCGACCCAGGAGAACGTGGCCACCCTCCGCCGCCGCGGCGCCGTCGTCATCGAGCCCGCGGTCGGCCGCCTCACCGGCGTCGACACCGGCAAGGGCCGGCTGCCCGACCCCGCGGAGATCTTCGAGGTCTGCCGGCGGATCCTCGCGCGCGGCGTCACCGCCCCCGACCTGGCCGGCCGGCACGTCGTGGTCAGCGCGGGCGGCACCCGTGAGCCCCTCGACCCCGTGCGCTACCTGGGCAACCGCTCCTCCGGCAAGCAGGGCTACGCGCTCGCCAAGGCGGCCGTGGCCCGTGGCGCCCGGGTGACCCTGGTCGAGGCCAACACCGGCATCCCGGACCCGGCCGGCGTCGACGTGGTCCACGTCGGCACCGCCGTCCAGCTCCGCGAGGCCGTGCTGAAGGCCGCAGCGGACGCCGACGCCGTGGTGATGGCCGCGGCCGTGGCCGACTTCCGCCCGGCCGTCTACGCCGCCGGGAAGATCAAGAAGAAGGACGACGGCGGCGCCCCCACCGTGGAGCTCGTCCGCAACCCCGACATCCTCGCCGAGCTGTCCGCCGACCGCGCGCTGCCCGGCCAGGTGGTCGTCGGCTTCGCCGCGGAGACCGACGACGTCCTCGCCAACGGACGCGCGAAGCTCCGCCGTAAGGGCTGCGACCTGCTCGTGGTCAACGAGGTGGGGGAGCGCAAGACGTTCGGGTCCGAGGAGAACGAGGCGGTCGTCCTCGCCGCGGACGGCGCCGAGACCCCCGTGCCGTACGGGCCGAAGGAAGCGCTCGCCGAGACGGTCTGGGACCTCGTCCTGCCGCGACTCCGGGCTGTGACCTGACAGGCTTTGCCGTCCCTCGGCGGGCCGTGGGTGACGCACCGGAGGCGAGAAACGCCGGGTCGCGAGTGATCTACGTCCCACCGAAAGGGTGATCTTCGCCTCGCAGGAGGCCGGTTCCACGGCTCCTGTGCCATTCGTCTGTCGAGACACCTGGTCCATAGCCCGACCACGACCGATAGACTGTTCGTGGAACGTCGCGGGGCGCAGCCCCCTGCCGGTCCGCGTCACGAGTAGCCAGCAGCCGCTGCAACCCCAGGGAGCGTTGTGTCCCGTCGTCTGTTCACCTCGGAGTCCGTCACCGAGGGTCACCCCGACAAGATCGCTGACCAGATCAGCGACACCATCCTCGACGCACTGCTGCGGGAGGACCCCACCTCTCGCGTCGCCGTCGAGACGCTGATCACGACCGGCCTCGTGCACGTCGCCGGTGAGGTGACCACCAAGGCGTGGGCTGACATCCCGACCCTCGTCCGGAACAAGATCCTGGAGATCGGTTACGACTCCTCCAAGAAGGGCTTCGACGGCGCCTCCTGCGGCGTGTCGGTGTCCATCGGATCCCAGTCCCCGGACATCGCCCAGGGTGTCGACACCGCGTACGAGAAGCGGGTCGAGGGTGACGAGGACGAGCTCGACAAGCAGGGCGCCGGCGACCAGGGCCTGATGTTCGGCTACGCCTCGGACGAGACCCCCGAGCTGATGCCGCTGCCGATCCACATCGCGCACCGGCTGTCCCGCCGCCTCACCGAGGTCCGCAAGAACGGCACCATCCCGTACCTGCGCCCCGACGGCAAGACCCAGGTCACCATCGAGTACGACGGCGACAAGGCCGTCCGCCTCGACACGGTCGTCGTCTCCTCGCAGCACGCCTCCGACATCGACCTGGAGTCGCTGCTCGCGCCCGACATCCGCGAGTTCGTCGTCGAGCACGTGCTCAAGCAGCTCGTCGAGGACGGCATCAAGCTCGACACCGACGGCTACCGCCTCCTGGTGAACCCGACCGGCCGCTTCGAGATCGGCGGCCCGATGGGCGACGCCGGCCTCACCGGCCGCAAGATCATCATCGACACCTACGGCGGCATGGCCCGCCACGGTGGCGGCGCCTTCTCCGGCAAGGACCCGTCCAAGGTCGACCGCTCGGCCGCCTACGCCATGCGCTGGGTCGCCAAGAACGTCGTCGCCGCGGGCCTCGCCGCGCGCTGCGAGGTCCAGGTCGCCTACGCGATCGGCAAGGCCGAGCCCGTCGGTCTCTTCGTCGAGACCTTCGGCACCAACACCATCGAGAACGAGAAGATCGAGAACGCCATCGCCGAGGTCTTCGACCTCCGCCCGGCCGCGATCATCCGCGACCTCGACCTGCTCCGCCCGATCTACTCCCAGACCGCCGCCTACGGCCACTTCGGCCGCGAGCTGCCGGACTTCACCTGGGAGCGCACGGACCGCGTGGACGCGCTGAAGAAGGCCGCCGGCCTGTAATCGCGCGTACGCGACCGAAGCCCGGTACCCCCGAAGGGGTGCCGGGCTTCGGCCATGCCCGGCTGTCGGTGGCGTCTGGTAGGTATGGGGCTGTGAGCAGCGAGAACGAGAAGTCCGACGAACCCGAGCAGCTCGCGCTCATTCGGGAGACCGTCCGGACGGCGAAGGTGCCGCGGGCCAAGCCGCGGACCTGGCGCGGGGCCGCGCTGGCGAAGGAGCTGCCCGTCGCCAGGGTCGTGGTGAACAAGGGGGCGCTCCACCTCGACCAGTTCTTCGACTACGCCGTGCCCGAGGAACTGGACGAGGCGGCACGGCCCGGGGTCCGGGTGCGGGTGCGTTTCGGGGCCGGGGCGCACCAGGTCAAGAACGGTCGACGGGAGGGCGGCCGGCTGATCGACGGCTTCCTCGTCGAGCGCCGGGCCACCTCGGACTACTCGGGACCGCTGGCCGCGCTCGCCGACGTCGTCTCGCCCGAACCGGTCCTCGGCCCCGAGCAGCTCGGCCTCGCCCGCGCCGTCGCCGACCGGTACGCGGGAAGCCTCGCGGACGTGCTCCAGCTCGCCGTGCCGCCCCGCAGCGCCCGCGCCGAAGGCCGCCCCTCCCCGGCGCCGCTCCCGCCACCGGGGCCGCCGGAGCCGGGGAGCTGGACGCGGTACGAGCGGGGGACCGCGTTCCTCGACTCGCTGGCCCGCGGCGGGGCGCCCCGGGCCGTGTGGAACGCGCTCCCGGGGCCGTACTGGGCGGATGAGATCGCCCGGGCCGTCGCCGCGACCCTGGCCTCGGGCCGGGGCGCGCTCGTCGTCGTCCCCGACGGCCGGGCCGCGGCGAGGGTCGACGCGGCGCTGAGCGACGTCCTGGGGGAGGGGCGGCACGCGCTGCTGACCGCCGAGGCCGGACCGGAGAAGCGGTACGCCCAGTGGCTGGCCGTGCGGCGCGGAGCGGTGCGGGCGGTCGTCGGCACCCGGGCCGCCATGTTCGCCCCCGTCCGGGACCTCGGGCTCGTCGTCATCTGGGACGACGGCGACGGCAGCCACAGCGAACCGCACGCCCCCCAGCCCCACGCGCGCGAGGTCCTCGTCCTGCGCGCCGGTCACGACCGGTGCGCCTTCCTGCTCGGCGGCACCAGCTGCACCGTCGAGGCTGCCCAGCTCGTCGAGTCCGGCTGGGCCAAGGCGCTGACCGCCGGCCGCGAACAGGTCCGCAAGGCCGCCCCGCTGATCCGGACCGTCGGCGACGGCGACCTCGCTCGCGACGAGGCCGCGCGCGCGGCCCGGCTGCCCTCGCTCGCCTGGCAGGCCGTGCGGGAAGGACTCAAGACCGGCCCGGTGCTCGTCCAGGTGCCCCGGCGGGGATACGTGCCGAAGCTCGCCTGCGAGCGGTGCCGGACGCCCGCCCGCTGCCGCCACTGCGCAGGGCCCCTGGAGGCACCCGAGCAGCAGGAGCTCCGGTGCGGCTGGTGCGGCCGGGGCGCGCCCGACTGGCACTGCGTGGCGTGCGGGTCGAACCGGCTGCGGGCCCGGATCGTGGGCGCGCGGCGGACGGCGGAGGAGCTGGGCCGGGCGTTCCCGGCCGTTCCCGTACGGACCTCCGGACGCGACCACGTCCTGGACAGCGTGCCCGGGCGTCCCGCCCTCGTCGTCTCGACCCCCGGCGCCGAACCGGTCGCCGACGGCGGCTACGCGGCGGCGCTGCTCCTCGACGGCTGGGCCATGCTCGGCCGCCCCGACCTGCGGGCCGGGGAGGAGGCGCTGCGCCGCTGGATCGACGCGGCCTCGCTGGTGCGGGGCCAGGCGGAGGGCGGCACGGTCGTGGTGGTCGCCGAGCCGACGCTCCGGCCCGTCCAGGCGCTGGTCCGCTGGGACCCGGTCGGGCACGCGCAGCGCGAGCTGGCAGAGCGGGCGGAGCTGGGCTTCCCGCCGGTCTCCCGGATGGCCGCGGTGAGCGGCCCGCCCGAGGCCGTCGAAGGGTTCCTGGCCGCGGCCGGGCTTCCCGCGGACGCCGAGATCCTCGGCCCGGTGCCGCTGCCCGTCGTCCGTCCCGGCGGGCCCCGCAGGCCGGGTGACCCGCCGCCGGGCGAGCAGTGGGACAGGGCCCTGGTCCGGGTCCCGCCGGGGAGCGGCGCGGCCCTGGCGGCCGCGCTCAAGCAGGCGAGGGCCGCCCGCATGGCGCGCGGCGGCGGGGAGCCGGTCCGGATCCGCGTCGACCCGCCGGACATCGGCTGAACGGCGCCCGGACGGCGACGGCGCCCGCCCCCTGTGCGGGGCGGGCGGCCGTCGGGATCGGACAGGTCAGCCGTTGCGGAGGCCGGGGAAGGCGGGCGGGCGGGGGTCCTCGCGGAGCGTGGCGCTGCCCGAGGTGGGCTGCGGGGGCATCGAGCGTGCGGCCGGTACCGCGGGGAGCGTGCGGGTCACGCCCGGCTCCACGGCGTGGTCCTGGTCGACGGCGACGCCCTGCTGGGGTGCGCGCCGGGCGCCGTAGCGGCGGTGGACGGCCTGCTTGGTGACTCCGAGCGCGGAACCGACCGCGTCCCACGAGAACCCGAGCGAGCGGTCGAAGTCGACCGCCGCGGTCACCAGGGTCTCGACGCTGTCCCGCAGCTCCTGGGCGAGCCGTACGGTGGGGGCGGGCGCGCGCCCGTAGACGACGAAGCCCGTCGACGGGCCGGAGCGGCGAGGGCGGTAGACATTGCCCAGCTGGGCCGTGAGCGTGCGCAGTGCGTCCACCTGCCGCCGGACCCGCTCGATGTCCCGCACCAACAGGTGCAGACTCGCCCGGGCTTGGGCGTCGTGGGTTGCGTGGTCGGCCATGTGAAAGCCTCTCGAACCGGCGTGTAAGGGGCGGGTCGCGGGGGGAACGGCGACCCGATTCGGTCAATCTCTCTTGACCAACGCGCCACCCGGAGTTGGGTCACGCTGCGGGGGCGTACACGCATATGCGCGGGGCGCTCGTGCTCACGTACGCCCCCTTCGTCACGGGAGGCCGGGGGGTGTCCCGTCGGTCAGGCCGTGAGCCCGGGCCGACCGACAGGACACCCCCTAGACTGGTGCGCTGCTCGTAAAGCCCCCGGAGAGACAGGCAGTCGCCACTCATGAAGCTCGTCTTCGCAGGCACCCCCGAGGTCGCCGTACCCGCACTGGACGCCCTGCTCGCCTCCGGCCGGCACGAGGTGGCGGCCGTGCTCACCCGGCCGGACGCCCCGGCGGGACGCGGCCGGCGGCTCGTCGCCAGCCCGGTGGCCCAGCGGGCGGAGGAGGCCGGGATCGAGGTCCTGAAGCCGGCCAGGCCCCGCGACGAGGAGTTCCTCGCCCGGCTGCGGGAGATCGCGCCGGACTGCTGCCCGGTCGTCGCCTACGGCGCGCTGCTGCCCAAGGTCGCCCTCGACATCCCCGCCCGGGGCTGGGTCAACCTGCACTTCTCGCTGCTGCCCGCGTGGCGCGGCGCCGCCCCCGTGCAGCACTCCCTGATGTCCGGCGACGAGGTGACCGGAGCGTCCACCTTCCTGATCGAGGAGGGCCTCGACTCGGGCCCGGTCTACGGCGTCGTCACCGAGGACATCCGTCCCACCGACACCAGCGGCGACCTGCTGACCCGGCTCGCCTTCGCGGGCGCCGGACTCCTCGCCGCGACCATGGACGGCATCGAGGACGGCGCCCTGCACGCCGTCCCGCAGCCCGTCGAGGGCATCACCCTCGCCCCCAAGATCCAGGTCGAGGACGCCCACGTCGACTTCGCCGTCCCCGCCATGCGGGTGGACCGGGTGGTCCGCGGCTGCACCCCCGCACCCGGTGCCTGGACCGTCTTCCGCGGCGAGCGCCTCAAGCTCATCCAGGTCGCCCCCCTCCCGGACCGCACCGACCTCGCCCCCGGCGAGCTCTCCGTCGGCAAGAACAACGTCTACGCCGGCACCGGCTCCCACGCCGTCGAACTGCTCTGGGTCCAGCCCCAGGGCAAGAAGCCGATGAAGGCCGCGGACTGGGCCCGAGGCGTCCGCATCGCCGCGGGCGAGCGCCTGGGCGCGTGACGGCGTCCCACCGGTCGGGCCGGGCGCGCGACGCCCGGCCCGACCGGGCAGGCCCCCAGGCCTGTGGCGCGGCCGGGGAGACGGCGGACGTAGGCTTGGTGGGACCGGCCGCTTCAGGGCCGGCATGTTCGACCTCGTCATTTCGTCACGCGGAGCACCTTTGAGCGAGCAGGCACGTCGCCGTCCCCACAAGCCCTACCGGAGGCCCCAGAAGGACCCGGTCCGGATGCTGGCCTTCGAGGCGCTGAGGGCGGTGGACGAGCGGGACGCCTACGCGAACCTGGTGCTGCCGCCGCTGCTGAGGAAGGCCCGGGAGAAGGGCGACTTCGACGGCCGGGACGCGGCGCTGGCGACCGAGCTCGTATACGGGACGCTGCGGCGCCAGGGCACGTACGACGCGATCATCTCGGCGTGCATCGACCGGCCGCTGCGGGAGGTCGACCCGCCCGTCCTCGACGTCCTCGCGCTCGGCGCCCACCAGCTCCTGGGCACCCGGATCCCGACGCACGCCGCCGTCTCCGCGAGCGTCGAGCTGGCCCGCGTGGTGCTCGGCGACGGCCGGGCCAAGTTCGTGAACGCCGTGCTGCGGAAGATCTCGCAGCAGGACCTCGACGCCTGGGTGGCGCAGGTCGCCCCGCCGTACGACCAGGACCCCGAGGACCACCTCGCCGTCGTCCACTCGCACCCCCGCTGGGTCGTCTCGGCGCTCTGGGACTCCCTCGGCGGCGGCCGCGCCGGCATCGAGGACCTCCTGGAGGCCGACAACGAGCGTCCCGAGGTCACCCTCGTCGCCCGCCCCGGCCGCGCCACGGCCGACGAGCTCGCGGCGGCCACCGAGACGCTGCCGGGCCGCTGGTCCCCGTACGCCCTCCGGATGGCCGAGGGCGGCGAGCCCGGCGCCATCGAGGCGGTGAAGGAGGGCCGCGCCGGCGTCCAGGACGAGGGCAGCCAGCTCGTCGCGATCGCCCTGGCGAACGCGCCCCTGGAAGGCTCCGACACCCGCTGGCTCGACGGCTGCGCGGGACCCGGCGGCAAGGCCGCGCTGCTGGCCGCGCTGGCCTCCGAGCGCGGCGCCGCGCTGCTCGCCTCCGAGAAGCAGCCGCACCGCGCCCGGCTCGTCGAGCGCGCGCTCGCCGGCAACCCGGGGCCGTACCAGGTGATCGCGGCGGACGGCACCCGGCCGCCGTGGCGCCCCGGGTCCTTCGACCGGGTCCTGATGGACGTGCCCTGCTCGGGCCTCGGTGCCCTGCGCCGCCGCCCGGAGGCCCGCTGGCGCCGCCGCCCCGAGGACCTGGACGGCTTCGCCCCGCTCCAGCGCGCGCTGCTGACCGAGGCGCTGAGCGCCGTGCGCGTCGGGGGAGTGGTGGGGTACGCGACCTGCTCGCCGCATCTGGCGGAGACCCGGGTGGTCGTCGACGACGTCCTGAAGAAGGTCGGCGGCGCCGAACTGATCGACGCCCGCCCGCTGCTGCCCGGCGTCCCGGCCCTCGGTGACGGCCCGGACGTACAGCTGTGGCCGCATCTGCACGGTACGGACGCCATGTACCTGGCACTGCTGCGCCGTACCGCCTGACCGCAATCTCCCGGTCCGTCCCGGTCCGTGGCTCGTCGTTTCGTACCGAAATTGGTCTGGACCGGAACCGAAACCGCTCAGCGGCAAAGAAGTACCCAAGAACGTGGGAGGCTTGGCACATGGCGCAGATCAACCCCAGCATCCTGTCCGCGGACTTCGCCCGGCTCGCCGATGAGGCGAAGGCCGTCGGCGGTGCCGACTGGCTGCACGTCGACGTGATGGACAACCACTTCGTGCCCAACCTGACGCTGGGCGTGCCGATCGTGGAGTCCCTGGCCAGGGCGACGGACACGCCGCTCGACTGCCACCTGATGATCGAGGACCCGGACCGCTGGGCCCCGCAGTACGTGGAGGCGGGCGCCGGGTCGGTGACCTTCCACGTCGAGGCGGCCGCCGCTCCGGTGCGACTCGCGCGGGAGATCCGGGCCAAGGGCGCGCGCGCCTCGATGGCACTCAAGCCGGCCACGCCCATCGAGCCGTACGAGGACCTGCTCCCCGAGCTCGACATGCTGCTGATCATGACCGTCGAGCCCGGCTTCGGCGGCCAGGCGTTCCTCGACATCATGCTGCCCAAGATCCGCCGTACTCGGGAGCTGATCTCCAAGCACGGTCTGGAGCTGTGGCTCCAGGTCGACGGCGGGGTCGCCGAGTCCACCATCGAGCGGTGCGCCGAGGCCGGCGCCGACGTCTTCGTCGCGGGTTCCGCGGTGTACGGCGCGGCCGACCCGGCCGCCGCCGTCGCTTCGCTGCGGGCCCGCGCGGAGGCCGCGACGGCCTCCGCCCCGTGGGCGTGTGGCCACTGAGCCTCCGGCGGATGAACGGGGTCCATCGGGCCGCCGACAGGACTGATCAAGGGCCGCCGGATCTGACAGGATGAACGGCGAGTCCAGAGTGTGAACGGCATCGGTACGTGACTTCCGTACGTGAACAGCGGTACGTGAACAGCAGTGAGGAGATCGCGGTGGCGGGAATGTCGGCGGGACGGTCAGCCCTGCGGATGGGCCCCGCGGAGCTGGTGCAGGCGGCGGCCATGGCCCGCCGCTTCTACCTCGAGGGCAAGTCCAAGATCCAGATCGCCGAGGAGTTCGGCGTGAGCCGCTTCAAGGTGGCCCGGGTCCTGGAGACCGCCCTGGAGCGCGACCTCGTACGGATCGAGATCCGCGTACCGGCCGAGCTGGACGCCGAGCGCTCCGACGCGCTGCGCGCCCGCTACGGGCTCCGCCACGCCGTCGTCGTCGAGTCCCCGGCGGAGGGCGACGACGAGTCGCCCGACCCGGAGAACCTCGGCGAGGTCGCGGCCGACCTCCTCGGCGAACTGGTCACCGAGGGCGACGTCCTCGGCCTGGCCTGGGGCCGCTCCACCATCCACATGGCCGCGGCCCTCGACCGGCTGCCGCCCTGCACCGTCGTCCAGCTCACCGGCGTGTACGACGCCGGCACCGCCGAGCGCGGCTCCGTCGAGGCCGTCCGGCGCGCCGCCCAGGTCTCCGGCGGCGAGGCCCACCCCATCTACGCGCCCATGCTGCTCCCCGACCCGGCGACCGCGGCCGCCCTGCGCAGCCAGACCGGCATCGCGCGCGCCTTCGAGTACTTCGACAAGGTGACCGTCGCCTGCGTCTCCATCGGCTCCTGGGAGCCGGGCATCTCGACCGTCCACGACATGCTCTCCGACGCCGAGCGGGCCCACTACGCCTCCCTGGGCGTCGCCGCCGAGATGTCGGCCCACCTCTTCGACACCGAGGGCCGGCGGGTCGGCCGCGACCTCGGCGAGCGCTGCATCACCGTCGAGGCGGACCGGCTGCGCCGCATCCCCGAGGTCGTCGCGATCGCCGGCGGCCAGCGCAAGGCGGCGGCGATCGGCGCGGTGCTCCGCTCCGGCCTCGTCACCAGCCTCGTCACGGACCGCGCCGCCGCCGACTACCTCCTCACCGAGTCCAGCCCTGGCACCCACCCGGCCCTCGACCGCAAGGACCCCGACGGCGGCTGAACGGACCGACGCCCGGCGGGCCCGCGGCCGGGGCCGTAGGCCCGCGGCGCGCCCGCGACGCGGGAGCTGGGGCGCGGTGGCAGCATCGGGACCGTGATCCTCAGGTGCGCGCGGGCCGTGCTCGCGCTGTTCGCGGGTGTCTCGCTGCTCCTCACCGGCTGCTCGGGCGGCGAGGCCGCCCAGGCCCCGCGAGCCGGGACGGCCGTGTCGTCCGCACCCGCGAGCGCGGCGGCCACGCCGCCGGAGGCTCCCACCCCGTCCCGGGCGCCCGCCTCCGCCGCCACCCCGTCCCGGGCGTCCACGCTGCCGGTGGTACGCGTCGCGGACCTGCCGCCCGAGGCGCGGGAGACGCTGAGGCTCATCGAACAGGGCGGGCCCTTCCCGTACGCCAAGGACGGGGCCGTCTTCGGCAACTTCGAGCGGGTCCTGCCGCGGCGCGCACGCGGCTACTACCACGAGTACACGGTCCGGACGCCCGGCGAGCGTGATCGCGGCGCCCGGCGCATCGTCACCGGGCGGGGCGGGGAGACGTACTACACCGACGACCACTACCAGAGCTTCCGGGAGGTGGTCGCACCGTGAACGCGACCCACCGCACGGGCCACGAGGCCCCCGACCTCTCCCGCCCCGTCGTACTGGACCTGCACGGAGTCACCGACAAGACCGCCTTCATGAACCGCTGCGTGCGGGCCCTGCCGCTGCCGGTGTGGTTCGGGCGCAACTGGGACGCCCTCGCCGACTGCCTCGCCGATATGCGCGAACCCATGGCGATCGTGGTGACCGGCTGGCAGGCTTACGAGGAGGCCAGCCCGGACGAATGGGCGACCGCCGAGGAAGTGTTCTCCGCGGCGGCGCGCGTCAGCGTCCACGGCCTCGCAGTCCTCCTCTCGCTCGGCGGTTTGGAGGAACCGACAGGCACGCTCCCGCAAGGCTCGGACGATCCGCCCGCATCGCCCCACGCACCTGACGTGGGACAATGAACTACGTGCTTTTTCCCCTGGCTGAAATGCCTAGGGGCCGATCCGAACGACTGGGATGTCAGCACGTGCGTTTCCTCAATGACGTCAAGCCGCCCTACGACCTGACGTACGACGATGTCTTCATGGTGCCGAGCCGCTCGGCCGTCGGTTCCCGCCAGGCGGTGGACCTCTCCTCGCCGGACGGAACCGGCACGACGATCCCGCTGGTCGTCGCCAACATGACCGCGATCGCCGGCCGCCGGATGGCCGAGACGGTGGCCCGCCGCGGCGGACTCGTCGTCATCCCCCAGGACATCCCCATCGAGGTCGTCACCGACGTCATCACATGGGTCAAGAGCCGCCACCACGTCCTGGACACCCCGATCGTCCTGGAGCCCCACCAGACCGTCGCCGACGCGCTCTCGCTGCTCCCCAAGCGGGCCCACGACGCCGGTGTCGTCGTCGACGAGAACCGCCGCCCGGTGGGCGTCGTCACCGACGCCGACCTCTCCGGCGTCGACCGCTTCACCCAGCTCTCCGAGGTCATGTCCAGGGACCTGCTGCTCCTGGACGCCGACATCGACCCGCGCGAGGCCTTCAACACGCTCGACGCCGCCAACCGCCGGTACGCCCCGGCCGTGGACGCGGACGGCAAGCTCGTCGGCATCCTCACCCGCAAGGGCGCGCTGCGCGCGACGCTGTACAAGCCCGCCGTCGACAAGGCCGGCAAGCTGCGCATCGCCGCCGCCGTCGGCATCAACGGCGACGTGGCGGGCAAGGCCAAGCAGCTCCTCGACGCGGGCGTCGACACGCTCGTCATCGACACCGCGCACGGCCACCAGGAGTCGATGATCAGCGCGATCCGTACCGTGCGGGCGCTCGACCCGCAGGTCCCGATCGTCGCGGGCAACATCGTCGCCGCCGAGGGCGTCAAGGACCTCATCGAGGCGGGCGCGGACATCATCAAGGTCGGCGTCGGCCCCGGCGCCATGTGCACCACCCGCATGATGACCGGCGTCGGCCGCCCGCAGTTCTCGGCCGTCCTGGAGTGCGCCGCCGAGGCCAAGAAGTACGGCAAGCACGTCTGGGCCGACGGCGGTGTCCGCCACCCGCGCGACGTCGCCATGGCGCTCGCCGCCGGCGCGTCCAACGTCATGATCGGCTCCTGGTTCGCCGGGACGTACGAGTCCCCGGGTGACCTCCAGCACGACGCCCAGGGGCGTGCGTACAAGGAGTCCTTCGGCATGGCCTCGGCCCGCGCCGTCCGGAACCGGACCTCGGACGAGTCCGCCTACGACCGCGCTCGCAAGGGTCTGTTCGAGGAGGGCATCTCCACCTCGCGCATGTTCCTCGACCCGCAGCGTCCGGGCGTCGAGGACCTGATCGACTCGATCATCGCCGGCGTCCGCTCCTCCTGCACCTACGCCGGCGCCAACTCGCTGGCCGAGTTCGAGGACAAGGCCACCATCGGCATCCAGTCCGCCGCCGGCTACGCCGAAGGCAAGCCCCTCCACGCCAGCTGGAGCTAGTCGCTCCACGCCCCAGGGCCCCCGGGACACCACTCCCGGGGGCCCTTCGGCATCCGCCCGCCCGCGTGGCAGCCCTTCCGCCGGGGCGGTGCCCACCCCCGCGCCGCCGCCCCGTTGTGGGCTCCGCCCCCCGGCCCCGCCTCGTTGTGGGCAGTCGTTCCGCTGGGGCGGAACGGGTGGGCACAACGGACGGCGCCCCTTGCCGGGCCCAGGCTTCCGCGCCCGAACCCGCACCAACAGTGCGGTGCGCAACGAGTGCGGGTCCAGGCACAAGGGGCGGAGGCGCCGCCGAGGGCGCCGTCCCGTGTGCCCATCCGTCCCGCCCCAGCGGGACGATTGCCCACACGGGGGGCGAAGGGTACGGCCCGCATGGGCGCAGGCCCACACGGGGGTGGGCGACGGGTACGGCCCGCATGGGTGCCGGCCCACACGGCGGGGCGCGGGCGCAGGGCGCGGGGGTCAGTGGGGGGTGTGGGGGTGGAGGGCCTGGGTGACGGCGGAGGCGATGAGGGCGTGGCCGCGATCGTCGGGGTGAAGCCCGTCGGCGAGGTGCTCGGGGCGGAGCAGCGAGCGGCCGGAGAGGACGTGGAGATGCGCGTCGCCCTCCGCGGCGAGATCGTGGCCCGCCCGCTCCATGGCACGCCGCAGCTGGGTGAGCGTGGTGCCGAGCGCGTTGGGGGTGTGCTCGGCCTCGGGGCGGAGGACGGGGGAGAGGATGAGGAGCGGGGTGGCCGGATGGCCCCGGCGGACGAGCCCGACGAAGGCGCGGACGGTGGCGTAGAGCCAGTCGGCCGTGGCGGGCGCCTTGGACCAGCAGTTCGTGCCGAAGGCGAGCGTGATGGCCTCGCCGGGAAGCCGTGCCAGGTGCTCGGCGAGGGGGAGCTCGCCGCGCGCGCCGCCGGCGTATCCGAGGTTGACCGGGTCGAGGCCGAGGAGGCGGCCGGCCGTGGCGGGCCAGGAGTGGGCGGGGCGGGTCGACCACCAGCCTTCGGTGATGGAGTCGCCGTGCACGAGCCAGCGCGGGCGGGCAGGGGCGGGCGACAGGGCGCCGCCCACGGCGCGCAGGGCGAGCGGCACGGGAGCCTGGCCCTCGGGCAGGTGGACGGCGAAGTCGCCGCCGTGGGCGGGCAGCGGCAGCGTGACGGTGGCCTCGGCGGCCGGGGCGGCGTAGGCCTCGCGGACGAGCCGGGTGCCCTGCCAGAGGGAGAAGCAGTGGCGCAGCGCGGCCAGGGGGTCGTCCGGTCGCGGGACGTCCGCCCGGTAGCGCAGTCGCACCGCGCGCGTGCCGGGCGCGGCCGTGAACTCGATGCGTACGCCGATGGGCAGCGCGGCCCGCGCGGCGATGTCCCAGGGCAGTCGTTCGAGGTCGTCCGGGTCCGCGCGCACGGGTCGCCGTCCGTCCAGCCAGGCCGTGCCGCGCAGGAACGGTGCCGGGTCGAGCCAGCCCACCGGGGCCTCCGATCGTGCGGTCGTCAGGAGCTCGCAGGGTCGGTCATCGGCCCTGAGGAGTCCATACGCGTGCGAGTGCCGGTTCACACCTGATGTGTCGATTCATGCGGGGGAGCGCAATGTTTGCCCGTCTGTGCCCGAAGCGCGCAATGATCATCCGGCACTGCGCAACAACCCTGCATTACGAGTGCGAACCTCTGCCCCTTAGGCTCGTGCCCCGTACCAGGAGTGGCGGCGACCGCCTGCTCGGCGGTTCCGTCCCCCGTGGGCTTGCTCAGTCATGCCCTCGCACCGCCGCGGTCCCCGCTCCGCCCCACAGGCAGCGATAAGGAGCCTCCGCAGTGCTGGATCAAGGCGCAGCCCCGCCGGTCGTCGACACGGCCACCCCGAAGACCTCCGCTCTCGGCGCACTCGTCCGGCGCAAGCCGGTGGAACGCCTGGTCGCGGAGGGTGGGCAGGGTGAGGGCGGCAGCCTCCGCCGCTCGCTTTCCATGTGGCAGCTGACCATGATCAGCATTGGTGCCACGCTCGGCACCGGCATCTTCGTCGTCCTGGGCGACGCCGTTCCGCAGGCCGGTCCCGCGGTCACCGTGGCCTTCGTCATAGCCGGCCTGACCGCGCTCTTCTCGGCCCTCTCGTACGCCGAGCTGGCCGGCACCATCCCGGTCGCCGGATCCTCGTACTCGTACGCGTACGCAACGATGGGCGAACTCGTCGCCTGGGTCTGCGGCTGGTGCCTGGTCCTGGAGTACGGCGTCTCGGTGGCCGCCGTGGCCGTCGGCTGGGGCGAGTACGTCAACGAGCTCCTCGACGGAACCATCGGCGTCACGATCCCCGACGCGCTCTCCTCCGCGCCCGGCGAGGGCGGCATCGTCAACCTGCCGGCCCTGATCGTGGTCCTGCTCGCGATGGTCTTCCTGCTCGGCGGCGCCAAGGAGTCCGCCCGCGCCAACACGATCATGGTCGTGGTGAAGATCGCCGCGCTCGTGCTCTTCTGCACGATCGGCTTCATGGGCTTCAAGTCCGGCAACTACGCCGACTTCATGCCGCTCGGCATGGCCGGCGTGAGCGCCGCCGGTGCCAGCCTCTTCTTCTCGTACATCGGCTTCGACGCCGCCTCCACCGCCGGTGAGGAGGCGAAGAACCCGCAGCGCGACCTGCCGCGGGCGATCATGCTCTCGCTGATCATCGTCACCGCCCTCTACGTCCTCGTCGCCGCAGTGGCCGTCGGCGCGTGGAACTGGAAGAAGTTCGAGGGCTCCGAGGCCTCCCTCGCGGCGATCATGAACGACGTCAGCGGCCAGACCTTCTGGGGCACCCTGCTCGCCGCCGGCGCCGTCATCTCCATCGCGAGCGTCGTCCTGACCGTCCTCTACGGCCAGACCCGTGTGCTCTTCGCGATGTCCCGCGACGGTCTCGTCCCGAAGGTCTTCGGCAAGGTCAGCACCAAGACCGGCACCCCCCGCGTCAACACGGTCATCGTCTCGCTCTTCTGCGGCATCCTCGCCGCCTGCATCCCGCTCGGCGAGCTCGTCGACGCGACCAGCATCGGCACGCTCTTCGCCTTCGCCCTGGTCAACATCGCGGTGATCATCCTCCGCAAGACCCGCCCGACCATGGACCGCACCTTCAAGGTGCCGCTGGGCTGGACCTTCCCCATCCTCGGCTTCGGCTTCTGCGTCTACAACATGTTCAGCCTCGGCACCACCACCTGGGTGGTCTTCGGTTGCTGGATGGCCGCCGGGCTCGTGTTCTACTTCCTGTACGGCATGCGCCGCTCCCGACTGGCCACCGCAGCGTCAGCAGCATCAGCAGAGAAGTGATCCACCCGTAGTGCGACTCAACGACCTCGACGAACGCATCGTCCACGCCCTCGCGGAGGACGCCCGCCGCAGCTACGCCGACATCGGCTCGCTCGTAGGTCTCTCCGCGCCCGCCGTGAAGCGGCGCGTGGACCGGCTCCGGGCGGAGGGCGCCATCACCGGCTTCACCGTACGGGTGGACCCGGCGGCGCTCGGCTGGGAGACCGAGGGGTTCGTCGAGATCTACTGCCGCCACAACACCTCGCCGGACGACATCCGGCGGGGTCTGGAGCGGTATCCCGAGGTGGTGTCCGCGTCGACCGTCACCGGTGACGCGGACGCCGTCGTACAGGTCTTCGCCTCGGACATGCGCCACTTCGAGCGGGTCCTGGAGCGCATCGCGGGCGAGCCGTTCGTGGAGCGCACCAAGTCGGTCCTGGTGCTGTCGCCGCTGCTGCGCCGCTTCTCCTCGGGCTCGCCCGCCTAGGTCCTGTCGATGAGCCGCGGGGGCGGTGCAAGCCGTGGTTCCCGTACCGTCCCCGCGGCCGTCGCGGGTGACTACTCGGTCGGGTAGTCGAGCTGCCAGGGCAGCACCTTGAAGTCGCCGGTGCCGGGCAGGACCTTCTCGAAGGGGGCGGAGCTCAGGCACGGCGGAACCTCGAGGTCCGTGTCCCGCCCGACCCAGCTGTAGCCCAGGCGGTCGCGCTTGCCGTCGTCGTGCACCGAGACCCCGACGCGCTTGTTCCGGAAGGCGTCCAGGTCGGTCTCGATCACCTTGCCCGTCACCACGGCGACCTTGCCGCCCGTGGTGAGGCAGTCGACCTTCGCCACCGCGTAGCCGCCCTTGCCGTCCTTGTAGTGGCTGACCCGGAAGGTGCCGGTCGCGGCCTGCGGATCCGTGTTGTCCTTCGCCGCCAGGTGCGCGTCGAAGGAGAACGTGATGTCGTCCCCGGCCGGCCGGTACAGCTTGGCGGTGCCGGTCAGCGCGGCGGCCTCGCGGACCACCGGCCGCCCGTCCGCGCCGGGCGCGGCGAAGTCGGCCATGGCGACGGCCGAGCCGCCCGCCCCCACGGTCAGCAGCAGGGCGAAGCCCACGGCGGCGATCTTCGTACGGCGGTTCATGATGGGGTCCTTTCGGCAGGTCAACCGGACGACCACCACTCTTCCGGCCGGCTCGCCGCCGGACGTCGGGCCGGGGGAGGGTTCGCGTCTCCGCCGCGCGGCGGGGAAGGCGTACGCCCGGGGGCGGAACCCCGCGCAACGAATCGCCGCCGACCCGCGCAATCGCGCAACGCTTCGACGGTCGGTCCGCAACGCTCCCGCCTTGTCCGGACGGAGCCCGAAACCGTACCGTTTTTGACGTCTTCCCCTTGTACTCCGACCCCCGAGGATCGCTGATGCCCGCGCTGCGCACCGCCCTGCTCCAGAGCTCCGGTGAGCTCGGTGACGTGGCCGCCAACATCAAGATCCTCGACGAGGCGGCCGCCCGTGCCGCGGCCGCCGGAGCGGACCTGCTGCTCGCCCCCGAGCTCTTCCTCACCGGGTACGCGATCGGCGCCGACATGGCGCGCCTGGCCGAGCCGGTCGACGGGCCCTCCTCCCGGGCCGTCGCCGCCGTCGCCGTACGCCACGGACTGGCCGTGGGCTACGGCTACCCGGAGCGGGACACCGAGCGGCACGGGGTCCTGTACAACGCGGCCCAGCTGATCGGAGCCGACGGGGCCCCGCTCGCGAACTACCGCAAGACGCACCTCTTCGGCGACTTCGAGGCGACCTGGTTCACCCCCGGTGACCAGGCCGTCGTCCAGGCCGAGCTCGGCGGACTCACCGTCGGCCTGATGATCTGCTACGACGTCGAGTTCCCGGAGAACGTGCGGGCGCAGGCGCTGGCCGGCACGGACCTCCTCCTCGTGCCGACCGCGCTCATGCACCCCGCCGAGGTCGTGCCCCTGTCCGTGGTGCCGGTCCGCGCCTTCGAGAACCAGCTGTACATCGCGTACGCCAACCGGACCGGCCCCGAGGGGGACTTCGAGTTCGTCGGCCTCTCGACGCTGGCCGGCCCCGACGGCACCGCCCGCGCCCGTGCCGGGCGCGGCGAGGACCTCGTCCTCGGCGACGTCGACCCGGCCTTCCTCGCGGCCTCCCGCAAGGAGAACCCCTACCTCCGCGACCGGCGCCCGGGCCTCTACGGCTCCCTCGTCTGAGCCGCCCCCACAGCTTCCCGCCTCATCTCTTTTTTCCGTGCAAGGAGTCCGTACCCCATGACGTCCACGGTGCCCACGACCGCCGTCCCCCACAGCGACGGCCAGCCGCCGATCACCATGTTCGGTCCGGACTTCCCGTACGCCTACGACGACTTCCTGGCCCACCCGGCCGGACTCGGCCAGATACCGGCGACCGAGCACGGCACCGAGGTCGCGGTCATCGGAGGCGGTCTCTCCGGCATCATCGCCGCGTACGAGCTGATGAAGATGGGCCTCAAGCCCGTCGTCTACGAGGCCGACCAGATCGGCGGCCGACTGCGCACCGTGGGCTTCGAGGGCACCGCCACCGAGGGCCTGACCGCCGAGATGGGCGCCATGCGCTTCCCGCCCTCCTCGACCGCGCTCCAGCACTACATCGACCTGGTCGGTCTGGAGACCACGCCCTTCCCGAACCCGCTGGCCGAGTCGACCCCGTCGACCGTCGTCGACCTCAAGGGCGAGTCGCACTACGCCACCACCGTCGACGACCTGCCGCAGGTCTACCGCGACGTGATGAACGCGTGGAACGCCTGTCTCGACGAGGGCGCCGACTTCTCCGACATGAACCAGGCCATGCGCGAGCGCGACGTCCCGCGCATCCGCGAGATCTGGTCGAAGCTCGTCGAGAAGCTCGACAACCAGACCTTCTACGGCTTCCTCTGCGAGTCGGAGGCCTTCAAGTCCTTCCGCCACCGCGAGATCTTCGGCCAGGTCGGCTTCGGCACCGGCGGCTGGGACACCGACTTCCCGAACTCCATCCTGGAGATCCTCCGCGTCGTCTACACCGAGGCCGACGACCACCACCGCGGCATCGTCGGCGGCTCGCAGCAGCTGCCGCTGCGCCTGTGGGAGCGCGAGCCGGGGAAGATCATCCACTGGGAGCAGGGCACCTCGCTCAGCTCCCTGCACGAGGGCGCCCCGAAGCCGGCCGTGACCCGGCTGAACCGGACCGCCGGCAACCGCATCACGGTCACCGACGCCTCCGGCGACATCCGCACCTACCAGGCGGCGATCTTCACCGCCCAGTCCTGGATGCTGCTCTCCAAGATCGCCTGCGACGACTCGCTCTTCCCGATCGACCACTGGACGGCGATCGAGCGCACCCACTACATGGAGTCGTCGAAGCTCTTCGTGCCCGTGGACCGGCCGTTCTGGCTGGACAAGGACGAGGAGACCGGCCGCGACGTCATGTCGATGACGCTGACCGACCGGATGACCCGCGGCACGTACCTGCTCGACGACGGCCCGGACAAGCCGGCCACCATCTGCCTCTCGTACACCTGGTGCGACGACAGCCTGAAGTGGCTGCCGCTCTCCGCGAACGAGCGGATGGAGGTCATGCTGAAGTCGCTCGGCGAGATCTACCCGAAGGTCGACATCCGGAAGCACATCATCGGCAACCCGGTGACGGTCTCCTGGGAGAACGAGCCCTACTTCATGGGCGCCTTCAAGGCCAACCTGCCCGGCCACTACCGCTACCAGCGGCGCCTGTTCACGCACTTCATGCAGGACCGGCTGCCCGAGGACAAGCGGGGCATCTTCCTCGCGGGCGACGACATCTCCTGGACGGCCGGCTGGGCCGAGGGCGCGGTGCAGACGGCGCTCAACGCGGTGTGGGGCGTGATGCACCACTTCGGCGGCTCCACCGACGCCACCAACCCCGGTCCGGGCGACGTGTACGACGAGATCGCCCCGGTCGAGCTGCCGGAGGACTGATCCGGCGTACGGAGCGAGGTCAGGGCCTGGTGAGGGGCGTCAGCAGCATCCGCCCCACCAGGCCCACCGACCGGTCGAGGCGCTCCGTGAACTCCGCCGCGAGCTCGGGCAGCCCGCGCAGCTGCCAGAGCGAACGGGCGGCGAGCCAGGCTCCGTCCCGGGCCCGGTCCAGGCTCCAGCAGCCGAGCAGATGCGTCAGCGGGTCCGCGATCTCCAGGAGGTCCGGGCCCGGCATCAGTTCTTCCCGGATGCGCTCCTCCAGGAGGACCAGGATGTCGCCGACCCGGTCGAACTCGTCCTCCAGGTCGGTGGGCGCGCAGTCCAGGATCCGGCAGGCGTCGACCACCGCGAGGGCCAGGTCGTGGCCGATGTGCGCGTTGATCCCGGCCAGCGCGAACTGCAGCGGCCGTACGCCGGGATGGCGCCGGTAGTGGAAGAGCGGCCGCCAGCAGGCGGGCGCGGGGATGCCGGTGGCGACCGCGTCGACCGCGGCAAGGTACCGCTCGGCGAACCGCACGTCGAGCGTGGCGGCCGCCCGCCGGTCGGCGAAGGTGCCGGCCTCGATGGCGTGGCCGATCTCCTCGGTGACGGTCAGATAGACCCGGTTGAAGACGGCGACCCCGTCGGCCGGATGCCAGGCCGAGCGGAGTGACCGCATCCGGTCCACCACGGGGTCGACCGCGAGGAACGGCCCGAGTCGCTCGCTCCGCTGTCCGATCTGCTGGGTCTGCGCCATGGGGGCAGGCTCCCAGGCGCCGGGCCCGGGAGGGAACCTCCCGGGCCCGGCTTACCCAGAACGGGCGAATCACTCAGTTCTTCGACGTGCCGTCCGCGCTCGTCTCGTACGAGCTGGTGCCGGAGTCCAGGAGCGGCTCCTGCTCCTTCAGATGGGCCGGGGCGAAGGCCCGCAGCACGTGGTAGCCGGTGATGACGACGATCGTGCCGAGCGCGATGCCGCCCAGCTCGAAGCTGTCGGTGAAGGTCAGCTTCACGCCGCCGACGCCGATGATGATGCCGGCGGCGGCCGGGACCAGGTTGAGCGGGTTGCGCAGGTCGACCTTGGCGTTGATCCAGATCTGGGCGCCGAGCAGGCCGATCATGCCGTACAGGATCACGGTGATGCCGCCGAGGACACCGCCGGGGATGGCGGCGACGACGGCGCCGAACTTGGGGCAGAGGCCGAAGAGGAGCGCGAAGCCGGCCGCGGCCCAGTAGGCGGCGGTCGAGTAGACCCGGGTGGCGGCCATGACGCCGATGTTCTCGGAGTACGTGGTGTTCGGCGGGCCGCCCACGGCGGTCGACAGCATCGAGGCGGCTCCGTCGGCGGCGATCGCGGTGCCGAGCTTGTCGTCCAGGTTGTCGCCGGTCATCTCGCCGACGGCCTTGACGTGGCCGGCGTTCTCCGCGATCAGCGCGATGACCACCGGCAGCGCGACCAGGATCGCGGACCACTCGAAGCTCGGTCCGTGGAAGGACGGCAGGCCGATCCAGTCGGCCTCGGAGACGCCGGAGAGGTCGAGCCGCCAGTGGTCGGTGACCTGGCCGGACGGTGACATCGAGTGGATCTTGCCGAAGACCAGGTCGAGGATCCAGGATATGGCGTAGCCGAAGACCAGGCCGAGGAAGATCGCGATCCGGGACCAGAAGCCGCGCAGGCAGACCACGGCGAGACCGGTGAACAGCATCACCAGCAGCGCCGTCCACTGGTCCTGCGGCCAGTAGGTGGAGGCGGTGACCGGGGCCAGGTTGAAGCCGATCAGCATCACGACGGCGCCGGTCACGATCGGCGGCATCGCCGCGTGGATGATCCGCGCGCCGAACTTCCGCACCGCCAGACCCGCCAGGAAGAGCACCGCGCCGACGACCAGGACCGCCCCGGTCACGGTGGCGCTGGTGCCGCCGGAGGCGCGGATCGCGGCGGCGACGCCGACGAAGGAGAGCGAGCAGCCCAGGTACGACGGGACGGTGCCGCGGGTCGCCAGGAGGAAGATCGCGGTCGCGACACCGGACATCATGATCGCGAGGTTCGGGTCGAGGCCCATCAGGACCGGAGCCACGAACGACGCCCCGAACATCGCCACGACGTGCTGGGCGCCGAGCCCGACCGTACGGGGCCAGGAGAGCCGTTCGTCCGGCCGGACGACGGCTCCCGGAGCGGGTGTTCTCCCGTCGCCGTGCAGGGTCCAGCGCACGCCGAGGTTCATGAGGTCGCTCCCGTTCTCCGGTTCAGGCGGCCGTGTCGTGGCCGCAAAAGATCAGCCACATGCTATGCGCCACACCCGGCGGAGTCGTTCGACCGCTGCCCGGGAGCGGTCGTACGCGCGCACGGCAGGGCCCTATCCCACCGGCCCGGAGCTCTTCGCGGGCGCGGCCGCGGGCGTCGCCGACGCCGTCTCCCGCCCGCCGGTCCTGAGCACGCCCGCGCCGAGCACGAGGCCGAAGGCGAGCAGCGTGACCAGACCGAAGGAGAACACCAGCGAGGTCGCGTCGGCGATGCCGCCGATCGCCGAGGGCGCGATGAGCCCCGAGGTGTACGTGATGGTGGCGACGCCGGCGATGGCCTGGCTGGGGTTCGGGCCGCTGCGTCCGGCCGCGGCGAAGGCGAGCGGGACGACGACCGCGATCCCGAGCCCGATGAGGCCGAAGCCGGCCATCGCGACGGCGGCGTGCGGAGCGAGGACCACCATGAGCCCGCCGAGGGTGGCGACGGCGCCCCCGACCCGTACCGTACGGACCGCGCCGAACCGGTCCACCACCCGGTCGCCGACCAGCCGCGCCACGGCCATCGTCAGGGCGAAGGCGGTGGTGGAGGCGGCCGCGAGCCCGGCCGAGCTGCCCAGCTCGTCCCGCAGGTAGACCGCCGACCAGTCCAGGCTGGCGCCCTCGGCGAACACCCCGCAGAAGCCGACGGCGCCGATGATCAGTGCCGACTTCGGCGGCAGCGAGAAGCGCGGTGGCGGCTCCTCGTCCGGGGTGCTGCGCACGTCCAGGACGCCCTGGCAGAAGACCAGGCCGAGCGCGGTGAGGACGAGGGCGGCGATCAGGTGGTGGATCCGGGCGTCGCCGCCGAGGTGGGCCGCAACGGTGCCGGCGGCCGACCCGAGCAGGGCGCCCACGCTCCACATGCCGTGCAGGCTCGACATGATGGACTTGCCGAGCCGGGTCTCGGTCTCGACGCCGAGCGCGTTCATCGCCACGTCGGACATGCCCGCGGTCGCCCCGTACACGAAGAGCGCGCCGCACAGCCCCCAGACGTTCGGGGCGAGCGACGGCAGGATCAGCGCGAGCGTCCAGAGGGTGAGCAGGCCGCGCAGCGCCGTGCGGGCGCCGAAGCGGTGGGAGACGGCCCCGGCCAGCGGCATCGCGAGGGAGGCGCCGAGCGCGGGGAAGGCGAGCGCGAGCCCGAGCTGACCGGCGCTCACGCCCGCGTGCTCCTGGATCCAGGGGATCCGGGTCGCGAAGCTGCCGGTGACCGAGCCGTGGACGCAGAAGACGGCGGCGACGGCGAAGCGCGCCCGCCGCAGGCGTTCGGTGCTGGTGACGGTCTCTGCCGCCATGGGCCCCTCCCCGTGTCGTGGTGTGTCGCGTAAACTATCAGGAACCCTGCCTGATAAATAGTGCGCGGGGTGCTTCCGGGCCGGATCGAGCCCGGGGACGAGTCTGAGAGGATCGCCCCATGGCCGCATCCCCGAGCACCGCACGGGCCATCAACGACCGGTCCGCCCTGCGCCTGCTCCAGGACGAAGGTCCGTTGACGGCCACTCAGCTCAAGACGCTCACCGGACTCTCCCGCCCGACCGTCGCCGACCTCGTCGAGCGGCTCCAGGGATCCGGCCTCGTCCACGTCGTGGGGGAGGCCGGAGCGGAGCGCCGCGGCCCCAACGCCAAGCTGTACGGGATCGTCGCCGACCGCGCCCACCTCGCCGCCCTGGACGTCCGGACCCGCTCGGTCTCCGTCACCGTCGCCGACCTCCTCGGCACCACGCTCGCCGAGGCCACCGCGCCCGTCGGCGACGACGGGACGGGCTCCGCCGTCGAGAAGGCGGTCGCCCTCCTGGAGCGGACCGTCGCGGAGGCCGGCGCCGACCGGCTCCACAGCGTCGCCGTCGGCGCCCCCGGTCTCATCGACCCCGCCACCGGCGAACTGCGCGACTCCTCGGGGCTCCCCGCCTGGCACCGCCGGCTCGTCGGCGTGCTCCAGGAACGGCTGCCCGCCCACGTCCTCGTCGAGAACGAGACCAACCTCGCCGCCGTCGCCGAACTCCGCGAGGGCGCGGCCCGCGACCGCGACGACTTCGTCCTGCTCTGGCTCGGCCAGGGCGTCGGCGCCGCCGTCGTCCTCGACGGACGGCTGCGCCGCGGAGCCTCCGGCGGCGCCGGCGAGATCGGCTTCCTCCCCGTGCCGGGCACCTCCGGCCTCCCCTCCGCCACCGGCTGCGACGGCGGCTTCCACGAGCTGGCCTGCGCCGCCGCCGTCGCCTCCCTCGCCGCCGCCCACGGCCTCGACCCGGCCGACGCGCTCACCTCCGGCCACGGCCCCTTCCTCGACGCCCTCGCCCGCCGCCTCGCCGTCGGCGCGGCCGCAGTCGTCTCCGTCCTCGACCCGGGCTGTGTGGTCCTGGCCGGGGAGACCGGCCACCAGGGCGGCCCCGGCCTCGCCGCGCGCGTGGAGGCCGACCTCGCGGCACTCTCCCCCCTGCGCACGGAGGTCCGCGCCACGGCCCTCGGTGACGCGGCGGTCCTCCGGGGCGCCCTGCTCCGAGCGCGGGACGCGGTCCAGGAGGAGCTGTTCCCCTAGGGCTTGTCCGGCGGGATCAGGGGTTGAGGCGGCGCGCGAGGAACTCCTCGAAGGTCGTTCGGCCCACCGCCCGTTCCGGTGCCAGATGGAGACCGTGGCGCAGCCCCTGGTACACGCGGCCCGGCAGTGGCACCTCCACCAGGCGGCGCCGGCGCCCGGTCGCCCGCAGATAGGCGTGGGCCAGTTCCGTGAAGGTGAGGATCGCCGGACCGCCCATGTCCTCCACCCGGCCCGCCGGTGGCCGCACGGCCAGCTCGGCGAGGCGTGCGGCCGCCTCCGTGACCTCCAGTGGCTGGTCCCGGACATCCTTGGGGAGCAGCATCACGGGCGGCTTCGCGAGGCCCTGGAGCAACTGCAGGATCAGGTCGTGGAACTGGGTGGCGCGCAGCAGGGTCCACGGGATGCCGGAGGAGCGGATCATGCGCTCCACGGCGTATTTGGTCCGGTAGTAGCCGAGGGGAACCCGGTCGACGCCGACGATCGAGATGTACACCAGGTGCGGCACCCGGGCCCGCCGCGCGGCGTCGATCAGGACGCGGGCCGCGTCCTTGTCGCCGCGGAGGATGTTGCTGCAGTGGACGACCGCGTCCACCCCGTCGACCGCCCGGTCGAGCAGTGGTCCGCCCTGCCGCAGGTCGACGGCGTAGGGCGGCGAGTGCCGGCTGAGCACCCGGACCTCGTGGCCGTCCGCGCGCAGTCGCTCGCAGACGGGCCGGCCGAGGGTTCCCGTGCCGCCGGTCACCAGGATCGTGCTCATGGCTTCAGCCTGACCGCTCGGGAGCGGGAACGCGACCGCGCCGCGCCCCGGACAGGGGGGCGCGGCGCGGTGGGGCCCGGCGGCGGGCAAGGGCCGTGAGCGCCGCCGCCGGGGGGATTCAGGGGGTGGGGATCAGCAGGCGCCGAGGTCCTTCCAGACACCCCAGTCGCCGGTGGTGCCCGGCGTCTCGTTCTGGGTCCACCACTGGGCCTTGTACTTGCGGCCGTTGTGGGAGACCTCGTTGCCGGCGTTGTAGATGGTGCCCGCCACGTACGCCGGAGCGGTGCAGCCCGTGGGCGGCGTCGTCGGAGGCGTGGTGGGGGGAGTCGTCGGCGGGGTGGTGGGCGGGGTCGTCGGCGGCGTGGTGGGCGGGGTGGTGGTGCCCGGCTCCACGACCGTCGTACCGCGCGCCAGGTCGCCGGCGAGGGCGTACGTGGTGCCGTTGATGTTCACCGTCCAGTTGGAGGGGGTGGACACCGGCAGGTAGTAGTTGAACGCCAGGTCGACGGTCGCGCCCGGGGCCAGCGACTGCCAGGCGGGGAGCTTCAGGGAGACGCGGTGGAAGTCGCCCTTCAGTCCGCCGACGTTGTTGCCCGTGTGGTCGCTGCTGATGACCTTGGTGCCGAAGCCGGACTGGTCGGAGGCGTTGGCCGGGGCCGAGGTGCCGTAGTCGAACTGGAACTCGGTGCCGCCGGGCAGCGTCGCCGCCGTGTTGTTGGTGATCTTGATCTTCGGCGTGATCGGGTAGTTCGAGTCGCCCAGCTTGAACTCGGTGAACTGGGCGTCGATCTTCACGGCCTGGGTCGGCAGCGTCGCGTTGGACTTCTTCGCGCCGTACGGGGCGGCCGCCTTGAACTTGTCGTACATCAGCGAGGTGAGCGTGGAGCCCATCTCGTACTGGCCCTTGGTCGCGTTCCAGCCGTAGTCGCCGGCCATCTCCCAGACCATCGTGCCGCCGATGCCCTTGCTGACCACGTAGTCGGCCTTGGCGGCCACCGACTGCTCGTCCTCGGTGGAGAGGAAGACCTTCTTCTGCGCGTTCCACAGCCACGGCGCGACCAGAGTCGAGTCGTACTTGCGGGCGTAGGTGCCGGTCAGGGCGGTGTTCGCCGGGAAACCGTACTGGGTGACGTAGTCGCCGACGATCCCCTTCTCGAGGTTCTTGGCGTGCCACATCGGGTTGGAGCCGGCCGGCGACTCGACGCCGTTGGTGTCCTTGTCGTGCCACAGGTTGTCGATGCCCGTGGCGCCGTCACCGCACTTGGTCAGACCGGCGCCGGCGGGGCAGGTGGTCGCGGAGGCCTTGCCCCACAGACCGTCGGTGCCGCCCTGCACGTTCTTGTGGCCGCGGGTGTAGTACGGCAGGCCGATGTTGATGCGGCCGGCCGGCATCGAGCCGCGGAAGTAGTGGTACGCCCAGTCGGTGTTGAGGTAGCCGATGCCGCCGTACTGGGAGGAGCCGTAGACGTTGGCGGCGGCGAGCTCGCCGTCCTTGCCGTCGTCGAAGAGCGAGGCGTTGGGGCCGACGTACTCGTTCCAGGCGCCGTGGAGGTCGTACGACATGATGTTGACGTAGTCCAGATACCTCTGCATCTGGAAGGTCTCCATGCCGCGCAGCAGGTAGCCGGAGGAGGGGGCGGCGACGGTGAGCATGTAGTGCTTGCCGTCGGTGGCGCCGGCCGTGTCCAGCTTCTCGCGCAGGGACTTCATGAGGGCCGCGTAGCCCTGCACGAGTCCGGCGCGGCGGGCGTTGGCGAGCTGCCAGTCGAGCGGGTTTCCGGCGTCCTTCATGGTCGTCGGGTACTCGTAGTCGATGTCGACGCCGTTGAAGCCGTACTTCCGGATGAAGTCGACGGCCGAGGTGGCGAAGGTGTCGATCCCGGCCTGGTTGACCGAACCGTCGGCGTTGGTGGCCATCGAGTAGAAGCCACCGGAGTTGACCCGGTCGCCGTTGTCCGCGAAGTAGCCGCCGGTCTCCGCCCAACCGCCGACCGAGATCAGCGTCTTGACGTTCGGGTGCTGCTTCTTGAACTTGTTGAGCAGGTTGAAGTGGCCCTTGTAGGCGTACGCCGGGTCCATCTCGGCGCCCGCGACACCGGGCCAGGTCATCCCGGTGGCGGCGTTGTCCGGGCCGTCGGTGCCGACGGACAGTTTGTTGTCGCCGCCGATGTGGCCGAAGGCGTAGTTGACGTGGGTGATCTTCTCCCACGGGATGTCCTTGGCCAGGTACGCGGGCTGGCCGTTCTTGCCGGTCCGCCAGCCGGTGAAGTAGCCGATGACGCGGCGCTGGTGGTCGGCGCCCATCTTCTCGCGGCCCTCGGTGTCGTAGACCGAGCAGTAGGGGACGTCGACGCCCGGGGTCTTGTAGAGCCCGTCGGGGCGACAGGACTCGTTGTCGGCCGCGTACGAGACGCCGCCGGCCAGCGAGCTGAGCAGCAGTCCGGCGACGGCCGCGCCGGAAGCGAGCAGCGACGCTCTCTTCGTGGTGGGGGACAACACGATCGGTTCCTCCTGGGGAGGTTGAGCAAACACAACGAACAAGGGGGTGGGTCGTGTTGGGCCCGTGGAGTGCGCACGCCGGCGGACCGTTACCTCTGAGGTGACACGGAGATTAAGAGGACTAGACCAGTGCGTCAATAGGTCTGGACCATGGAAGGTGTTCATGGGATGCTGTGAGCCAGCCCACAGGGACTCGACCACATGCCTCGCGGCGTCCGTGGCACACTGGCCCTGTATCAGCAGCAGCGCACTCCGGGGTCGGTGTAATTCCGAACCGGCGGTATAGTCCGCGACCCGTCCGCAGCCAGCGGCCGGTTGACCAGGTGAGATTCCTGGACCGACGGTGAAAGTCCGGATGGGAGGCAGTGCGCGGCGGGTGACCCCTCTCAGGGGTGTGCCGGCCGTATGTCCGCTGGTCGCCGTATCGCAACAGATCGGCGTACCCGCGAGGACACGGCCTCCGGCGCACCCTGCGCGAGGCGTCCCACCCGCTCTCTGTCGTCATCGACAGGCCCCGGAGTCCGTGCCCGAAGAGGCAGGAGGACCCGGTGGCCCAGCAGGCCGACATCACCGCCATGCGACGCGCCGTCGAGCTCGCCGCACGCGGTCTCGGCGCGACCAGCCCCAACCCCGTCGTAGGCTGCGTCATCACCGACGCCTCCGGCCACCAGGTCGGCGAAGGCTGGCACCAGCGCGCCGGCGGCCCGCACGCCGAGGTCCACGCCCTGCGCGAGGCCGGCGTCCTGGCCCGCGGCGGCACCGCGTACGTCACCCTCGAACCCTGCAACCACACCGGCCGCACCGGCCCCTGCGCCCAGGCCCTCATCGAGGCCGGCGTCAGCCGCGTCGTCTACGCGGTCGGCGACCCGAACCCGCAGGCCACCGGCGGCGCCGACACCCTGCGCGAGGCCGGCGTCACCGTCGAGCAGGGCCTCCTGGAGGACGAGGCGGACGCCGTCAACACCGCCTGGCTCACCTCGGTGCGCCGCGGCCGCCCCTTCGTCCGCTGGAAGTACGCCGCCACCCTCGACGGCCGCATCGCCGCCGCCGACGGCACCTCCCGCTGGATCACCTCCGCCGAGTCCCGCGCCGACGTCCACCGGCTGCGCGCCGAGGCCGACGCCGTCGTGGTCGGCTCCGGCACCGCCCGCGCCGACGACCCCCATCTGGCGGTACGCGGCATCGACGAGGCCGTACAGCCGCTGCGGGTCGTCGTCGACACCGAGGCGACCGCCGTGAAGCCCGGCGCCCGGATCCTCGACGACGCCGCACCCACCCTCATCGCGATCGCCGAGGACGCCGAGACCACGCTCACCGAGGTCGTACGCCTCCCCAGGGCGGCGCGCGGCCTCTCCGTCCCCGCCCTCCTGGACGCCCTGCACGCGCGCGGCGTCCGCTCCGTCCTCCTCGAAGGCGGCCCCACCCTCGCGGGCGCCTTCGTCGCGGCGGGCGCCGTCGACCAGGTCGTCGGCTACCTCGCCCCCGTCCTCCTCGGCGCAGGACCCCAGGCACTCGCCGACGCAGGAATCAGCACCATCACCGAAGCGTTGCGGCTCGACATCACCGAGACCGTCCGCATCGGCCCCGACCTCCGCATCACCGCCACCTTCAAGGGAGCCTGACCGTGTTCACCGGAATCGTCGAAGAACTGGGAGAGGTCGTCGCCGTCGAGCAGCTGGAGGACGCCTCCCGCTTCCGACTGCGCGGCCCCCTGGTCACGGAAGGCGCCCAGCACGGCGACTCCATCGCCGTCAACGGTGTCTGTCTCACGGTCGTCGAGTTCGGCGACGGCGAGTTCACCGCCGACGTCATGGCCGAGACCCTGAAGCGGTCCAGCCTCGGCGCCCTCGACGTCGGCTCCCGGGTGAACCTGGAGCGCCCCATGGCCGTCGGCGGCCGCCTCGGCGGCCACATCGTCCAGGGCCACGTCGACGGCACCGGCACCATCCTCGACCGCACCCCCTCCGAGCACTGGGAGCTCGTCAAGGTCGGCCTGCCCGCCCACCTCTCCCGGTACGTCGTCGAGAAGGGCTCGATCACGGTCGACGGCGTCAGCCTCACCGTCGTCGAGGTCGCCGACGACTGGTTCACCATCAGCCTCATCCCCACCACGCTCGACCTGACCACGCTCGGCATCAAGCGCTCCGGCGACCCGGTCAACCTCGAAGTGGACGTCATCGCCAAGTACGTCGAGCGGCTGCTCGGCACCGACGCCAAGGAGAACGGGAAGTGAACTGGCTCAACTCCGAGGCGTTCACCGTCCTCGACCAGCACATCCTGTGGTCCGACATGATCGGCAACACGATCGGTCTGATCGCCCTCGCGCTCGGCTGGCGCCGGTCCATATGGACCTGGCCCGCCCAGTTCCTCTCGGGCGTCATCCTCTTCGTCGCCTTCGCCGCCGGACACCTCTCCGGCAGCGCCGGCAAGCAGGTCGTCGTCATGCTCGTCGCCGCCTGGGGCTGGATGCAGTGGAACCGCGGCCGCCAGGGCGCCCAGGACGGCTCCATCGCCGTCCGCTTCGCCACCTGGCGTGAGCGCGGCCTCCTGGTCGGCGGCGCCGCCCTCGGCACCGTCGCCGTCGCGATGCTCTTCACCGCCTTCCCGAAGCTGTCCTGGGACCCGTGGCCCGACGCGTACATCTTCGTCGGCACCATCGTCGCCATGTACGCCCAGTCGCGCGGCATGGTCGAGTTCTGGTTCGCCTGGCTGCTCGTCGACCTGGTCGGCGTCCCGCTGAACTTCGCCAACGGCTACGCCTTCTCCGGCTTCGTCTACGTCATCTACGGCGCGCTCGTCCTGTGGGGCATGCGCGACTGGTGGCTGCGCTCCCGCAGCACCACCGTCCTGGAAGGAGCACACGCATGAACGCGCATCACCTCTGGGACGCCACCGACCTCGCCCTCGACCCCGTCGAGCAGGCCATCCGGGACATCGCGGCCGGCCGCCCCGTCGTCGTCGTCGACGACGAGGACCGCGAGAACGAGGGCGACCTCGTCATCGCCGCCGAGAAGGCGACCCCCGAGATCGTCGCCTTCATGATGAGCGAGTGCCGCGGCCTGATCTGCGCACCCATGGAGGAGGACGAGCTGGAGCGCCTCCACCTCCCGCAGATGGTCGAGAACAACACCGAGTCGATGCGGACGGCCTTCACCGTCTCCGTCGACGCGAGCCCGGCGCACGGCGTCACCACCGGCATCTCCGCCGCCGACCGCGCCACCACCCTGCGGATGCTGGCGAGCGGCAGCCACGAGCCGTCCGACTTCGTGCGCCCCGGCCACATCTTCCCGCTCCGCGCCAAGCCCGGCGGCGTCCTCGTCCGCAACGGCCACACCGAGGCCGCCGTCGACCTCGCCCGCCTCGCGGGCCTCCGCCCGGCCGGCGCGATCGTCGAGATCGCCGGCGAGGACGGCGTCATGCTGCGACTCCCGGAACTGGTCCCCTTCGCCCGCAAGCACGGCCTCACGATCATCTCCATCGAGGACCTGATCGCCTACCGGCGCTCCGCCGAGCCGACCGTCCGCCGCGAGGCCGAGGTCCGGCTCCCCACCGCGCACGGCGACTTCACCGCGTACGGCTACCGTTCCACCGTCGACGGCGTCGAGCACGTCGCCCTCGTCCACGGCGAGATCGGCGACGGCGAGGACATCCTCGTCCGGGTCCACTCCGAGTGCCTGACCGGCGACATCTTCCAGTCGCAGCGCTGTGACTGCGGCCCCCAGCTGCACGCCTCCATGGACCGCATCACCGAGGCCGGCCGCGGCGTCGTCGTCTACCTGCGGGGCCACGAGGGCCGCGGCATCGGACTGCTCTCGAAGCTGCGCGCGTACGAGCTTCAGGAGCGCGGCCGCGACACCCTCGACGCCAACCTGGAGCTCGGCCTGCCCGCCGACGCCCGCGACTACGCGGCCGGCGCGCAGATCCTCGCCGACCTGGGCGTCCGCAGCCTGCGCCTGATGACCAACAACCCCGACAAGATCCAGGCCCTCACCCGCCACGGCCTCACGGTCGAGGGCCGCGAGCCCATGCCGGTCACGGCCGGCGAGCACAACCTCGGCTACCTGCGCACCAAGCGGGACCGGATGGGCCACGACCTGCCCTGGCTGGACGGCTCCCCGGCCTCCACCTGCGGCAACCAGTAATCACGTACGTACGACCGGCTAGGAGAATCATGAGCGGCAAGGGCGCACCCGTCCTCAGCGTGAAGAACTGCGGCGACCTCCGCGTCGCGGTCATCGCGGCCCAGTGGCACGAGAAGATCATGGACGGCCTCGTCGACGGCGCCCTGCGCGCCCTCGGCGAGCTCGGCATCGACGAGCCGACGCTGCTGCGCGTCCCCGGCAGCTTCGAGCTCCCCGTCGTGGCGAAGGTGCTCGCCGGGCGGGGCTACGATGCCATCGTGGCGCTCGGCGTCGTGATCCGCGGCGGAACGCCGCACTTCGAGTACGTGTGCCAGGGCGTCACCCACGGCCTCACCCAGGTCTCGATCGACACCGGCGTACCCGTCGGATTCGGCGTCCTCACCGTCGACACCGAGGAGCAGGCCCTGGACCGGGCCGGCCTCGAAGGATCCAACGAGGACAAGGGCCACGAGGCCGTGACCGCCGCCGTCGCCACCGCGACCACGCTGCGCACAGTGAGCGAGCCCTGGCGCTAGGCACGCGACCTTCACCCCGTACTCTTAGGACCATCATGGCGAACAAAACCTTCGAAGAGCTCTTCGCCGAGCTCAGGCTCAAGGCCGAGACCGGCGACCCGGCCACCTCCCGCACCGCGGAACTGGTGGGCAAGGGCGTCCATGCCATCGGCAAGAAGGTCGTCGAGGAGGCCGCCGAGGTCTGGATGGCAGCCGAGTACGAGGGCAAGGAAGCCGCCGCCGAGGAGATCTCGCAGCTGCTCTACCACGTCCAGGTGATGATGGTCGCCCGCGGGATCTCGCTCGACGACGTCTACGCCCACCTCTGAGCACACCCGTCCCACAGTCCCCGAAACTCCCAGGCAAAGGAAGCTCATCCCATGCTGCGCATCGCCGTCCCCAACAAGGGTTCCCTCTCCGGACCTGCGTCGGCAATGCTCCATGAGGCCGGCTACCGCCAGCGCAAAGAGTCCAAGGAACTCGTGGTCATCGACCCCGACAACGAGGTCGAGTTCTTCTACCTGCGGCCGAAGGACATCGCGATCTACGTCGCGTCCGGGAAGCTGGACATCGGCATCACCGGCCGTGACCTGCTCCTGGACTCCGGCGCCAGCGCCGAGGAGATCCTCCCGCTGAACTTCGGCCGCTCCACCTTCCGTTACGCCACCCGCCCGGGCACCGCGAACGGCCCCGAGGACTTCGGCGGCATGACGATCGCCACCTCCTACGAGGGCATCGTCGCCAAGCACCTCGCCGACCAGGGCATCGACGCCTCCGTCGTCCACCTCGACGGCGCCGTCGAGACCGCGATCCAGCTGGGCGTCGCCCAGGTCATCGCTGACGTCGTGGAGACCGGCACCAGCCTGCGCAACGCCGGTCTCGAGGTCATCGGCGAGCCGATCCTGACCTCCGAGGCCGTCGTCGTCCGCCGCCACGGCGCCTCGGACGACCACCCGCAGGTCCAGCAGTTCCTCCGCCGCCTCCAGGGCGTCCTCGTCGCCCGCTCGTACGTGATGATGGACTACGACTGCCGCGCCGAGCACCTGGAGCAGGCCGTCGCCCTCACCCCGGGCCTGGAGTCGCCGACCGTCTCCCCGCTGCACAACGAGGGCTGGGTCGCGGTCCGCGCGATGGTCCCCGCCAAGGAGGCGCAGCGGATCATGGACGACCTGTACGAGATCGGCGCCCGCGCCATCCTCACCACCGCGATCCACGCCTGCCGCCTCTGACGGTCCGGCCCGCACATCCCACCAGGCACTGAGGAACCCCCGATGTCCCAGCCGACGACGCCCGCACTCCCGGTCACCTTCCGTCCCGGGCGCACCCGGGCCGTCCTGCTGACCATGAGCGCGGCGATGTTCGTGGTCGTCACCGGCGTCGCGCTGATGCTGGAGCGGCTGGGACCGGGGGAGCGCGTCAGCTTCGTCTTCACCGCCGCGCTGCTCTCCGGGGTCCTCGTCCTGCTGAGCCGGCCCAAGGTCGTCGCAGACGACGAGGGCGTCACGGTCGTCAACATCACCAGGACCCGGCGCCTCGCCTGGGCGGAGATCCTCAAGGTCAACCTCCGCCCCGGCGACCCCTGGGTCTTCCTCGACCTCAGCGACGGCACCAGCATGCCCGCGCTCGGCATCCAGCCCGGCATCGCCAAGGAAGCGGCGATCCGTGACGCGCGCGCCCTGCGCGCCCTGGCCGAGAGCCGCGGGACGGTCGCGGAAGGGGCCTGACCCCCCTCGGACCCCTGCTCGTACCCGCGTTCCGGCAGGCGGATCACCAGGGAAGCACCCCGATCCGTCCCCCATCCGGGGCCGACCCCCTGCCCCTCGGGGCGTTCACGTGACTACTCTGGAGACGGTGGTGCCGAGCGGCACCACCGTCTCGCGTGTGCAGGGCCGCTGCCGCGGCCCGCGAGACCACCCTTCGACCCGAGGAGTGACTCCCTCCAGCAATGGACGGATCGTCCGGTAGTACCCGCGCCGCCCCCTCCCAGGAGGCGGCGGCATGATCATCTCCCTTCTGCTGCTCTGCGCGGCCTTCGTCCTGATCCTCGCCAACGGCTTCTTCGTGGCCGCCGAGTTCGGCCTCGTGACCGTCGAGCGGGCCGAGGCCGAACGGGCCGCGGCCGCCGGTGACCGGCGCGCCCGCACCGTCGTCAGCGCGCTGCGCGAGCTCTCCTTCCAGCTGTCCGGCACCCAGCTCGGCATCACCATCACCTCGCTCGTCGTCGGCATGCTCGCCGAGCCCGCGCTCGCCGGACTGCTGCACGGGCCGCTCACCGCCACCGGACTGCCCCCAGGGGCCGTCTCCGGCATCGCGGTGGTGATCGGGATGCTGCTCGCCTCCGCCGTCCAGATGGTCGTCGGCGAACTCGTACCGAAGAACTGGGCGGTCTCCCGGCCGCTCCAGGTCGCCCGCTTCGTGGCCACCCCGCAGCGCCGCTTCTCCGCCCTCTTCCGGCCGGTGATCGCCCTGCTCAACCGCGTCGCCAACCGCCTGGTCCGGCTCCTGGGCGTCGAGCCCACCGACGAGCTCGACTCCGTCCGCACCCCCGGCGAGCTCGTCTCGCTCGCCCGGCACTCCGCGCTGGCCGGCACGCTCGAACAGGACACCGCCGACCTCTTCGTACGGACCCTGTCCCTCGGCGGCCTCACCGCCGAGCAGGTCATGACCCCGCGCGTGAAGGTGAGCGCCCTCCAGTGGGGCGCCACCGCGGCCGACGTCCTCAACCTCACCCGGGCCACCGGCCTCTCGCGCTTCCCGGTCTACCGCGACCGCATCGACGAGGTCGTCGGCATGGTCCACCTCAAGGACGCGCTGGCCGTCGCCCCGCACGCCCGGCTGCGCACCCCCGTCGGCCGGATCGCGGTCCCGCCGCTCCTCGTCCCCGGGACGCTGCCCGTGCAGACCCTCCTGGAGCGGCTGCGCCGCGAACAGCCGATCGCCGTGGTCGTCGACGAGTACGGCGGCACCGCCGGCGTCGTCACCCTGGAGGACATCGTCGAGGAACTCGTCGGCGAGGTCCGCGACGAGCACGACACCGTCGCCGACGGCCGCCCCGAACTGGCCGCCGCCCCCGCCGAGGACGGCCGCGCCGCCTGGGAGGCCGACGGCTCCTGCCGGGTCCACACCCTGCGCCGGATAGGCCTCGACGTACCCGACGGGCCGTACGAGACGGTCGCCGGCCTCGTCGCCGACCTCCTCGGACGGATCCCCGCCGCGGGCGACCGGGCCGAACTGCCCGGCTGGCGCCTCTCGGTGCGCCAGGTCGACCGCTACCGTGCCGAGCGCGTCCGGATCGTCCGTACGGAACCCGACCCGGACGCGGACCCCGTCGGGTCCTCCGCCACCGCCCCGCTGGTCACGGGAGGCGCCCGATGAGCACCCTGCAACTCCTCTTCGCCGTGCTCCTTGTCCTCGCCAACGGCTTCTTCGTCGGCGCCGAGTTCGCGCTCGTCTCCGTGCGGCGCAGCCAGATCGAGCCGCTCGGCGGCGCCCGCGCCAAGCGGGTCCTGTACGGTCTCGAGAACCTGCCGCAGATGATGGCGGCCGCGCAGTTCGGCATCACGGTCTGCTCGCTGACGCTCGGCGCCGTCGCCGAGCCGACCGTCGCCCACCTCCTAGAACCCGTCTTCCACTCGGTCGGGGTACCGGAGCCGCTGATCCACCCGCTCGGCTACGTCATCGCGCTCGCCGCGGTCGTCTTCCTCCACCTCGTCATCGGCGAGATGGTGCCGAAGAACCTGGCGATGGCCGCGCCGGAGCGGACCGCGCTCTGGCTCGCCCCCGGCCTGGTCGGTTTCGCCCGGCTCTGCAGGCCGGTGACGACCGCGCTCGGCGCCTGCGCCCGGCTGGTCCTGCGGGCGTTCAAGGTCGAGCCGAAGGACGAGGTGGAGGCGGTCTTCACCAGCGCCCAGCTCGGCCGGCTCGTCGAGGACGCGGGACAGGCCGGACTGCTCGACCCGGTCGAGCAGGAACGCCTCGAAGACGCCCTGGAGCTGGGCAGCCGCCCCGTGACGGACGTCCTCATCGCCCCGGCGTCCCTCGTCACCGTCCCGCCGTCCGTCACCCCGCGCGAGATCGAGGAGCTCACCGTACGGACCGGCTACTCCCGCTTCCCGGTCCGCGCCGGGGCCCATCACACCTTCATGGGCTTCGTGCACGTCAAGGACGTCCTCGACCTAGAGGAGCGGGAGCGGGCGGTGCCACAGCGGCTCTGGCGGCCGATGGCGACGCTCCGCGCCGAGCTGCCGCTCGACGACGCCCTCACCGTGATGCGCCGCGCCGCCACCCACCTGGCGCAGGTCGCGGACGGCTCCGGCCGGGTCCTCGGCCTCGTCGCCCTGGAAGACGTCCTGGAGATGCTGGTCGGCGAGGTCCGCGACCCCGCCCACCGCGTACAGCCGGCCGCCCCGGCGACCGCCGGCCGCCAGGCCGTGTCAGGGGGGATCAGGGCCTAGGTGTATTGATCACGAGCGTTGTTGACACTGGTCTGGTCTTGAACATGGCGAAGACCTCCGGTGTGGTGGGAGCTGTCTAGGAACTCACCTCACG
>NZ_JNWK01000014.1 GCF_000716445.1 Streptomyces wedmorensis | reverse complement strand
GTGATGCAGGAGACCAGGACCCGGTCCCCCGGCCGCACCGTGCGGACGTCGCCCCCGGTCTCCACCACAGTGCCGACCGCCTCGTGTCCAAGGACCCGGCCGGGCGTCACCTCCGGGACGTCCCCCTTCAGGATGTGCAGGTCCGTGCCGCAGATGGTGACGGCGTCGACCCGCACGATCGCGTCGGCGGGATCCCCGACGACCGGGTCGGGCACCTCCTGCCAGGCGATCCGTCCCGGGCCCTGGAAGACGAGTGCCTTCATGGCGCCCACCCACTTCCCTTCGCGCGTCGCTGCGGTCCTCGTCCACCAGCCTTGGCGGAGTCCCCCGGCACGGTCACCGGCAGCAAGTTCCTGGTCGAGAGCGACCATGCCCGGATCCTCCTCGACTGCGGTCTCTTCCAGGGTTTCGCGACCCTGCGGCGCCGCAACCGGGAGCGGTTCGCCCGCGACGCCGCCGACGTCGACGCCGTGGTCGTCACCCATGCCCACCTGGACCACTGCGGCTCCGCCCAGGGCACCCGCTGCTGCCGCCGCCGGAACCGTTCTCGGGCGCCGACACGCTGCTCATGGAGTCCACCTACGGCGATCGCCACCACGACCAGGAGTCCGCCCGGTCGGCTGGACGGCCGTCGTACCCCGCTCCGGGGAGGCCGTCCTGGTCCGCTGAGGCAGGCGCTTCGGCCCACTGGTGCGAGCTGCGCAGCCCTCGCGCTCCCGCCCGGGGCGCGGGAGTCTGTGAGAGAAGGGCTGGAGGACACCATGAGCACCACTCGTCTTCCGGACGACCTCTTGCCGCGCGTCGGCGCGGAATCCCTGGCGTACGCCCGCTGAGGAGAGAGCCATGACCACCCGGCCGTTCACCGTCGCCGACGTGATGACCAAGAAGGTCGTCGCCGTCCGGCCCGGCGCGGAGTTCAAGGAGATCGTCGCCGCCATGGAGCGGTGGAAGGTTGAGCGCCTGGCCCGCGCTGTCGAAGGTGTGGTCGACGTACGGTGCGAGCTCACCGCGCAGGGTGTAGGAGGTGACGAGCGATGAGGCACCGGCAGTGTCGCGGAACCGGTGCGGTGGGGGTAGTCGACCGGCTCGCGTACGAGGACGACGACCTGACGAGGAAGTGACGACCATGGACGCCCCGACCGCATCGCACGCTCCCGTGGCGGTGAATGCCGATCTCGACAAGCCGCTGTCGCGCTGGCTGTGGCTGGTCAAGTGGATCCTGGTGATCCCCCACTGGATCGTGCTGATCTTCCTCTGGATCGCCTTCTTCGTGGTGACGGTCATCGCGTTCTTCGCCATCCTCTTCACCGAACGCTTCCCACGGGGCCTTTTCGACTTCAATCTCGGCGTGCTCCGCTGGTCCTGGCGCGTGTCGTACTACTCGTACGGCGCCCTCGGCACCGACCGCTACCCGCCCTTCAGCCTGGGCCCTGAGCCGGACTACCCGGCCCGACTCGACATCGCCTACCCGGAGCGGCTCTCCCGCTCGCTGGTCCTGGTCAAGTGGTGGCTGCTCGCCATCCCCCACTACCTCGTGATTGCCTTCTTCACCAGCGGCATGCACGCAGGATGGTGGAGCAGCGGCCTCATCACCCTGCTCACGCTCATCGCCGGCTTCGCCGTGACCTTCACCGAACGCTATCCGCGCGATCTGTTCGCCCTGATCGTCGGCCTGAACCGCTGGGTCCTGCGCGTCGCCGCCTACGCGAGCCTCATGACGGACGCCTACCCGCCCTTCCGCCTCGACCAGGGCGGCACCGAGACGGCCGGGCCCGGCCGCGCCGCGGCCGGCAGCTGACGGCGCCGGCCGGCTCGCCGCGGTCCGGCCGCTCTGGGGCGCGGTCACTCATCGTCACCCACCCGGGGGCGTACCGGGCGGAACGTGGACGGTCCCGGAGCGGCGGACGTGCTCCGGGTGTTCCCACACCGCCGGTGCGAGGGCCTGCGGGTTCGTGCCGTACCGGGCTGCGCCGGATGGGTCCACTGCGGGCCCTGTGGTGGTCGCCTTCACCTGATGACGGTGGGCGGTGATGACGTTGGGCGGCCAGTTCGCGATCGGTCCTGGCCCCGGCGTTCCACAGGATTCCGGCGGCCACGGCTCCGCAGACGAGGGCGACGATCAGGACGAGGGCGAAGTCGGCACGTCCGCGGGATCCTTTCACCGGCCCGATGGACTTGCTGTCCGAATGCTCCTGGTGAGACACGCCGCACCTCCCGTCGGGGGTGGCTCGCTGAGGGATCCCCGACACCGCCAAGGGGACGGTGGGCTCGCTAGGGATTCACGACGTGGCTCCCTCGGGAGAGGTGCCGCCTCGCTTCACCGGGATGGTGCGTGCGGTGCCGGTCTTTTCGTCGGGCATGGGGACTCGCACGGTGAGGATGCCGTCCGCGTACGAAGCCTCGACGTCGTCGGCCGGGATCGTGGCCGGGAGGCGCACGGTCCGGCGGAACGATCCGTAGCGGAACTCGGAGTGCTCCTTGTCCTCCGTGCTCTCACTGTGCTCCGCACTCACCGTGATGAGGTTGTCGTCGACGGTGATGGTGAAATCGTCGGGGTCCATCCCGGGCAGTTCGGCCCGCAGCACGTACGCGCCGGCGCCGCTGGTCACCTCCACGGGAATGGAGTGGGCAGCGGTCGCGGGGCGCCATCCGGGCAGCCCTGGGAACTCCCTGTTGAACCAGTCGTTGAAGTCGGGGAAGAGGCTGTGCCTGCGTTCCACCTTGCCTCCGGCCATTGTTCTGCTCCTCGTTCCCGGGGCCCACGGCGGTCGCCGTGGACCTGAGTCGGTACGGACGGGCGGTGGACCGGGATACGGGGCCGGTCCGACTCCGTAACCCCATCGTCCGCCCGCGAGGCGGCGCGCCCCAGCGGCCAAGGGGGCTGTCCGACGGGGCCGAACGGGCCGCACCCGGACCGACCGGCCCATGGCGCCGCGGCTTCGGCCACTCCTCCCTTCGTCGGCGCCGCTCCCGAGCATCGCCTCGGCGCGAAGGAACCGGTTCTCCCGCTGGACC
The DNA here is from genome assembly GCF_000716445.1 of Streptomyces wedmorensis. GTDB lineage: Bacteria > Actinomycetota > Actinomycetes > Streptomycetales > Streptomycetaceae > Streptomyces > Streptomyces wedmorensis. The sequence continues at coordinate 133,414 of NZ_JNWK01000014.1, read as the reverse complement.
GCTCCGTTGCGCCCGCAGGAGCGCCGCTGCACTTCCGGCCGGGTTCATCACAGGTCTCCTTCCGCGGGCTCCGGATTCCGCTCGGGTACGACGGCGACCGGACACGAGGCGTGGTGCAGGGCACGGTGGGCGACCCCGCGGTGTGGCAGGCCCTCGCCTCCGACCCCCGCTACGTCGTCCTCGACGGCTTCTTCGGCAGCACCGGCGGCCCGGCCGGCGACTACTACGACCTTCATCGCCGTGGAGGGAATCGCCCTCGGCTCACTCCTCGGCGTGCTCACCACCTGGCTGATGTACAGCAACAGCGCCGCCTTCGCGCGCCGCGCGGCCCCCATCCGCCCCGCGCCGGCGGTCCGCGTCACCGAATGACACGCAGGCAGAAGTGCGTACGACGACTGACGGCAGCCACGCGTGGCCGCACCGGTTTCACACCGGTGCGGCCACGCGTGGTTCAGAACCCCCGAACCTGTTCCCGGTACATCTGGGCGACGAGGCCACGCGTGGTTCAGAACCCCCGAACCTGTTCCCGGTACATCTGGGCGACGAGGAACGCCAGGTCGAGGGACTGGCTGCGGTTGAGGCGTCGGGTCGGTGACCCACGCGACGACCGCACCCGACGCGGTGACCTTCTCGACCAGCTCGGGGAGCTTGTCGCGGACCTTGTCGGCGCCCATGCGGACGACGAAGGTCAGCCGGCCCGGCTCGCGGTCCGGGTCGAGGCGGTCGAGCAGCGCGAGTGCGTCGTCCGGCGTGGTCGTCGGGCCGAGTTTCACTCCGATCGGGTTGCGGATCTTCGAGGCGAACTCGACGTGCGCGCCGTCCAGTTGTCGGGTGCGCTCGCCGATCCACACCATGTGCGCCGACACGTCGTACAACCGGCCGGTGCGGGAGTCCACCCGGGTGAGGGCGGACTCGTAGTCGAGGAGCAGTGCCTCGTGGGAGGAGAAGAACTCGACGGTCCTGAACTCCTCCGGGTCGGCGCCGCAGGCCTGCATGAAGTTCAGCGCGTTGTCGATCTCGCGGGCGAGCGCCTCGTAGCGCCGGCCCGAGGGGGATGACTTCACGAAGTCCTGGTTCCAGGCGTGCACCTGGCGCAGGTCGGCGTAACCACCGGTGGTGAAGGCGCGCACCAGGTTGAGCGTCGAGGCGGAGGCGTGGTACATGCGCTTCAGGCGCTGTGGGTCGGGCGTCCGGGCGGCCTCGGTGAAGGCCTGGCCGTTGACCGAGTCGCCCCGGTAGCTGGGCAGGGTCACCCCGTCGCGGGTCTCGGTCGGGCTGGAGCGCGGTTTGGAGTACTGGCCGGCGATGCGGCCGACCTTCACCACGGGCACGGAGGCCGCGTACGTGAGCACGACCCCCATCTGCAGGAGGGTCTTGAGCTTGTCGCGGATCTGGTCGGCGGACACGGCGTCGAAGGCTTCCGCGCAGTCGCCGCCCTGGAGCAGGAACGCCTCGCCACGGGCGACGGCCGCCATCCGGGTACGCAGCTGGTCGGCCTCGCCGGCGAAGACGAGCGGGGGGTACGACGCGAGGTCCGCGACCACCTCGCGCAGGGCCTGCGGGTCGGGGTAATCGGGTTGCTGCGCCGCGGGCAGGGACTGCCAGGATCTGCTCGGTCCGTGGAGGTTCACGCCCGGTCCTCTTCAGTTCGTCGGGACGACGGGGGCCTCACGGATGCCGAGCAGGGTGCACCCGGTCTCCGTGCTGATGCGGTGGACGCTTCCCGGCTCCTCGATGACCAGGTCGCCGACGCCGTAGCGGTCGCCGTTGTCGTTGAGGAGCTCGCCCTGGAGGACGAACATCAGCTCGTAGCCGAGGTGTTCGTGGAGGTCTCCGTGGGCCCCGGGGTCGAAGCGGATGAGCTGGGCGGTCGCCGGCTGGTCGTCGGCGGTCTCGTACAGGGCGTGGATCGCCGTGCCGGTACGCCCCGGCTCGTGCCAGCGGCGCCACTCGACGGAGTCCAGCGCCTCGGGGGACAGCAGGTCGCGCAGCACCGTCACGCTGCGGTCCGTTCGGTCGGCGACGGGGTTCGGCGTCGTGGGCACGTCGGTGTTCTCCCTCTGCTTCTGCCGGTGGGCGCGTTCCGCCGGCCGGCGTCGTGCGGTGGTACTTCGGCCCGACCAAGGCTCGGCGGAAGAAGGCCGCACGTCATCGCTCATCAGAGGAAGCGGCGGGGCCCGCTCCTCCGGAGGAGTACACCGATCGGCCGAGATCCGCGTCCTCGCCGGCCGATGCGCCGGTCAGTCCGCTACGTGGAGGCCGAAGGTGCCGGCCAGGCCGTCGGCGCCGTCCTCGGTCACGTGGACGACGCGGGGGCTGGAGCCGTAACGCAGCCAGCGCAGCTCGAAGAGGCGCGCGGTGAGCGCGGCGCCGATCGCGCCCGCGAGGTGGTGTCGCTGTTCGCTCCAGTCCACGCAGTAGCGGATCGGGGGGCGGCGGGCGGGCAGCCGGTCCAGGTCGACGCCGAACCGGGCCAGTGTGTCGCGGCCGGTGGCGGTGAGGCGGTAGTCGATGTCGTGCCCGTATCCGGACGCGCCGTCGCGGACCGCTTTCTCGGGGTGGTGGCTGCCGTCGTGCCCGGCGAGCAGGCCGTCCTTGAGCAGGCATTCCAGGAGGCTCACGCCGAGTCGGCCGGCGAGGTGGTCGTAGCACGTGCGGGAGCGGCGCAGGGCGCCGGCGGTGCTGCTCTCGCGCAGGGACGTGACCGGGAGGGGCGGTGCGATGACGGCCAGGGCCTCCAGAGCGAGGCTGACGTCGGGGTTGGCCAGGCGGTAGTAGCGGCAGCGGCCGGCGCTCTCCATGACGACCAGCCGCGCCTCGACGAGCTTGCCGAGATGGACGCTGGCCGTCGCGGCGCTCACGCCCGCCTCGGTGGCGAGCAGTCCGGCGGCCAGGGCGCGGCCGTCGCTGAGCGCCTTGAGCATCCGGGCACGGGAGGGGTCGGCGATGAGATGCGCGGCCCGGGCGATGTCGGGCTGGTGGTGTACCTGGTCCTGGTTCCGGCGTCGACCGGTCGTCGTCCTTGCCATGCGGCAAGCGTAGTCCGACCACACTTTGACGGACGACTAAATGTTGCGACCCGAGACTGGATCGCATGACGTCCACAGATCCCTCGCTCTCCCCCGCACGCGCGCCCGGTGCCTCAGCCGACCCGGTGGCCGAGCGCCCTTCTCTTTCCCTTCCGCCGCTCATCGCACTGAGCCTGGGCTATTTCCTGGTGATGCTCGACGTCACGGTCGTGAACGTGGCCGTGCCCGCCATCCAGGACTCGTTGGACGCCGGTCCGTCGGACCTGCAGTGGATCGTCGACGGATACAGCGCCTTCTTCGCCGGGCTGCTCCTGGTCGGCGGCGGGCTCGGTGACCGTTTCGGGCACCGGACGCTGTTCCTCTCCGGCCTGGGGGTGTTCGCCGCCGCGTCCGTGGGCTGCGCGCTGGCGCCTTCGGCGGGGGTCCTGATCGGCGCCCGGCTGGCCCAGGGCGCCGGGGCCGCGCTGCTGGTTCCCGCGTCGTTCGCCCTGTTGCAGGCGGCCTATCCCGACCGGGCCCAGCGCGCCCGGGCGGTCGGCTACTGGGGGCTCGTCTCGGCGGTCGCCTTCGGTGCCGGGCCGGCGGTCGGCGGACTGCTGGTCGCCGGGTTCGACTGGCGCGCGGTGTTCTGGGTGAACCTGCCCGTGGCCGCGGTGGCGGTGCTGCTGACCCTGCGCCACGTACCGGCCCCGGGCCGGAAGGACCGGCCGGGAAGGATGGACCCGGCCGGTCTGCTGCTGGGCGTGCTCGGTCTGCTCGGCGTGGCGGGTGCGCTCAACGAGGCGGGGTCCGCGGGCTGGTCGTCGCCGGAGGTGCTGGCGCTGTTCGCGGGTGGCGTCGTGTGCCTGGCGGCCTTCGTGACCGTCGAGCTGCGCCTGGAGAAGAACGCGGCGGTGAGGCCGGAGGGCCGGCGGCCGCTGCTGCCGATGTCGCTCTTCCGTGAGGTCCGGCTCACGGCGACGAACGTCATCGGGCTGCTGCTCAGTTTCGGTTACTACGGGCTGCTCTTCGTCGCCACGCTGTACTTCCAGCAGGAGCGTGAACTCAGCGCGCTGAGCACCGGGTTCGCCCTGCTGCCCTCGGTCTGCATGGGCTTCCTCGCGGCGCCGCTGTCGAGCCGGCTGACCGCCCGCAGCGGTCCGTACGTGCCCATGGCGGGGGCGCTGCTGCTCGGGAGCGTCGGCTTCCTGGGCTGGCTGGCCGCCGGTCCCGACACCCCTTATCCCGTACTGCTCTTCGCGCTCATGGCGACGGGGCTGGCGACACCGGTGACCGTGGTGGCGGCGACCGTGGCCGTCATGGAGGCGAGCCCCGCGGAGAAGGCCGGTACGGCGTCCGCGGTGTTCAACGTGTCCCGTCAGGTGGGCAGCGCGATGGGCGTGGCCCTCTTCGGCACGCTGGTCGGCACGTCGGACGGGATGGTCGGCGGGTTGCACGTGTCGGCGGTCATCGCCGCGGTGGCGTTCCTGTCGGCGTCGGTGCTGGCGGCGGTCACCGGGCGCCGTGCAGACGCAGTCCGGGCCGGGTGAGGTCGCCGGAATCCGATCGTCAGCCCTTCCGGTCGCCTCGGGCGGCGGGCTCCGACGCCGCCGGCATGGGTCCGGCGGCCGAGGGGCGCGCCGCCCGCTTCGCTGTCCGAGCGCGTCTCCGGCCGGGGCCGCCGCCTTGGCATCTCGCCTCGTACTCCGCGGTTGATCATCGTTCGGCAGGAATCTCCCCTTCCGCGCCACCAGGGCGTAAACTTCGCCCGTCGATCGGTCAGCAGGTGCGTCGACGGCGCGACATTATTCTGAACGGCGTTCCGCCATACTGATTGCGAGTTGAAGCATGGTGCAGTCCGTTCAGCGTGCCGCACGCATCCTGAGGGAACTGGCGACCCACGGTCCCCGCCTGGGTGTCACCGAGCTCGCCGACCGGATCGGAGTGTCCAAGCCGACCGTGCACGCACTGCTGCAGACCCTGGAAGCCGAGGGGCTGGTCCGGCAGGAGAAGGGGACGAGCAAGTACCTCCTCGGGATGGCGCTGCTCCGCCTCGGCAACTCGTATCTGGAGACGCAGGAACTGCGGTCCCACTCGGTCGCGTGGGCGGACACCCTGGCCGAGCGCACCGGCGAGGCGGTGTGGGTCGCGGTGCTCGACGACCGGCACATCCTCGTCGTGCACCACGCCTTCCGGCCCCGCAGCGGGGTGCAGATCCCGGACCTCGGCGCCAGCGTTCCGTGGAACACCTCCGCGCTCGGCAAGTCGCTCGCGTCGTTCCTTCCTTCGCAGCGGCAGCGGGAACTCCTCGAGGGCGATCTGGCCCGGCTGACCGGGCACAGCGTGGTGGACCCCGTGGTGCTGGCGGACCAGTTGGAGGCGGTCCGGCAGACCGGTTACGCGCTGGAGGACCAGGAGAGCACGCTGGGCGAGGCCTGCATCGCCTCGCCGGTGTTCGACCGGTCCGGCGAGCCGGCGGGCGCGATCGGCGTGATCGGCCCCGTCGAGCGGCTCCTGTCGAAGGCGAACCGGCAGCGGCACGCCATCGCCGTACGCGATGTGGCGACCCTGCTCTCCCGAGAGCTCGGGGCGGGCCGCGGCGTCGCCTGGCGCGTCACCGACTGACCGCGGGCTCCGGCCGCCTCACGGACGCGGAAACGCGAGGGGCAGGTATGCGGGAACACCTCCCGCGTACCTGCCCCTCGGATCCTGCGGTCCGCCCGACGGTCAGTCGCCGACCCGGCCGGCGACACCCTCCACCCAGCGGTCCGCGAAGCCGTCCGCGACGGCCTGGCTGCGCAGGGTGTAGGTCTTCAGGAGCCAGCGCGAGCGCGACCGCTCGGGGTCGTTGACCTCGATCAGCTCGCGGCTGTGCAGCCCGTTCTGGTTGGCGAAGATCAGCAGGTCGCCTTCGAGGATGCGGTGCCGCTTCTTCTCCGCCCGGGTGAGCGCGTTCTTCAGCTCGATCAGGGCGTCCTTGGCCTCGCCCGGAGCGTCCGGCGCGACGGTGGTGTGCGTGTCCAGGTAGCGGATGCCGTAGTCGCCCTGGAAGATCGCGTGCTTGTCCGAGAGGGTCAGGCTGCTGTTGTTGTCCCGGGAGACGACGTCGAAGGGGGTGACGAAGTGTGCCTCTCCCAGGACGCGCAGGGTGTCCTCGGACAGTCCGGCGCGCAGCGTGCGGGCCTCGACGAGGCTGGTGCAGGTGTACTCCTGCACCGGGCAGCGCATGCCCAGCAGGCTGATGTAGTCGGCGCGCACGGGGTGGGCGGTGCGGTCGTTGTGGTAGACGAGCTCGCCGTCGCTGTATCCGGTCTGCTTCCCGTGGTACTTGCTGATGGAGTACACGTCGGTGAAGAAGTCCCCGTTGAAGCGGGTCGCGTACGCCATCACGGGGGTGCGGGTCAGCTGTGCCACGAGCTCGAGGAAGCCCTCGCCGACGAAGGTCAGCTTGTGGGCGTACTTGTCCGCCTGCGGGTCGTCGTGCCCCAGCTCGGGAAGGTCCTTGTCCACCGGGCAGTTGCGGAGCACGTGCGTGTCGGAGACGCCCGCCTCGCGTTCCGTCCGGATCTGCTCGGCGGCCCGGAGCAGCGACTCGGGGACGTTGCCCTCGGTCGCCCGGCGTACGGCCGCGGAGAAGGCGTGGTAGTCGTCGTACGGGTTGGTGTCGATGGTCTCGAGAACCCCGTACAGTTCGTCCTTCTCCCGGTCGGTCATGAGGTAGAACGGCTGCATCGGCGTCAATCCTTCTCTTCGGTCTCGTTCTCGTCGGCGGCCCGCGTCCGCCCCAACGCCTCGTCCACTGTGGTGACTTCGGCGGTGCGGCGGACGAGGGTCAGCGCCGCTTCGTGCAGTTCCTGACTCGACGTGGCGGTGGCGTCCTCCAGCACCTCCACGCGGAAGTCCAGGTCGTGGGCTTCGCGGGCGGTGGACAGGATGACGAGGTCCGTGGTCGCCCCGGTCAGCAGCAGCGTGTTCACGCCGAGGGACCTGAGGGTCAGTTCGAGGTGCGTCCCGAGGAACGGGTTGACCCGGCGCTTGGCGATGACCGGCTCGTGGGCCTCGGGCTTGAGGGAGTCGTGGACCTCGGTGCCCCAGGTCCCCAGGATCAGCCGGTCGCCGTCGGCCGCCTCGGCGAACAGCGGCGAGGTCGGCGGCCAGTCCGCGAGGCCCGGGGAGAAGCCGACGACCACGTAGACCACCGGTATGCCGCGCTCACGGGCGTGGTCGATGGCACGGCGGGTGTGGCCGAGTACGCCCCTGCTCTCGATCTGGTCGAGGCAGACGTCGCTGTACTTCCCGTCGGGGTGCACCAGCTCGTTGATGAGGTCGAGCACCAGCAGGGCAGGGCGTCGGGTCATGACGCGCTCCTCGTCGTCGTGGGCAGGAGCGGTCGGCGCCGCCGCTCGTGCGCGCTGATCTCCGCCTCGTGGCGCAGGGTGTCGCTGATGGTGTCCGCGCCGCGCAGCAGGCGGTCGCGTGCGCCCTCGTTGATCCGGAAGGTCTCGGTCCGGCCGGCGAAGCGGACCTGGCGCAGCTCCAGGTCGACGGTGACCGGTGTGGTCGGGTCCGCCTCGGTCAGCTCCCACAGCCGCTCCACGGCGTCCGAGGGCAGCACGACGGGCAGCAGGCCGCGCATGAGGGCGTTCTCGCGGAAGATGTCGCCGAAGCTCGCGGCGACCACGGCCCGGAATCCGGACTTCTGCAGGGCCCAGACGGCGGACTCCCGGGAGGAGCCGGTGGCGAACTCGTTGCCCGCCACGAGGACGGTCGCGCCCTGGTACTGGGGCAGGTTCGCGGGGAACGACGGATCGTCCCGCCAGTCACCGAACAGGCCGTTGCCCTGGCCGGTCGGGCTGAAGTAGGGGACGAAGCGGGCGGGGATGATCTGGTCGGTGTCGACGTTGCTGCGCCGGAGCGGCAGCGCCGTACCGACGTGCACGGTGAACTGTTCCATGTAGGTGCGTGGCCTCACAGGTCGGTGGGTGCGGTGATCCGGCCGGCGACGGCGCTGGCCGCGGCCACCGCCGGGGAGGCGATGTGCGTGCGCGACCCCTTGCCCTGCCGGCCCTCGAAGTTGCGGTTGCTGGTCGACACGGCGCGCTGTCCGGACCGCAGCCGGTCCTCGTTGAGGCCGCAGCACATGGAGCAGCCGGCGATGGGGCGGAAGTCGGCGCCGGCACCGGTGAAGACCCGGTCGAGCCCCTCGTCCACGGCCTGCCGGTGCACGGCGGCGGAGCCGGGTACGACCAGCATGCGCACCCCGTCGGCGACCCGGCGGCCGCGCAGCACCTCGGCCGCGGCGCGCAGGTCCTCGATGCGGCCGTTCGTGCAGGAGCCCACGAACACGGTGTCGATGCCGATGTCCGTGAGTCGGCTGCCGGGCTTCAGGTCCATGTACGCGAGGGCGCGTTCGGCCGCCGCGCGCTGCGTGGCGGTGTCGAAGTCGGCCGGGCTCGGCACGCGGCCGTCGAGCGGCAGGCTCTGGGCAGGGTTGGTCCCCCAGGAGACGTACGGTCGGATCGCCGAGGCGTCGAGGGTGACCTCCTTGTCGAACCGCGCGTCCGGGTCGGTGCGCAGGGAGGTCCAGTACGCGACCTCGGCGTCCCACTCCGCGCCCTGCGGCATGCCGGGGCGGGTGCGCAGGTAGGCGAAGGTCGTCTCGTCGGGGGCGACGAGGCCCGCCTTGGAGCCGGCCTCCACCGACATGTTGCACAGGGTCATGCGGCCTTCCATCGACAGCGCCTCGACGGCCGGACCCCGGTACTCGATGATGTGCCCCTGGCCGCCGCCGGTGCCGATGGCCGCGATCAGCGCCATCACCAGGTCCTTCGCCGTCGTGCCCGCCGGGAGCGCGCCGGTGACGTTGACCGCCATGTCCTTCGGGCGGCGCGTCCACAGCGTCTGCGTGGCCAGTACGTGCTCCACCTGGCTGGTGCCGATGCCGAACGCGATGGCTCCGAACGCGCCCAGGGTGGTGGTGTGCGAGTCGCAGCACACGGCCGTCATGCCGGGCCGGACCAGGCCCTGTTCGGGACCGACGACGTGCACGATGCCGTGCTCCTCGTCACCGCGCCGGTACATGGGGATCCCGAAGGCGTCGGAGTTGTCCCGGAGCTGGACGGACTGCCGGCGGCCCGCGGGGTCGTCGAATCCGTCGAGGGGGGATGTGGTGGGCACGTTGTGGTCCTCGGTGCTCACCGTCAACTCGGGGCGCCGCACGGTGCGTCCGGCTGCCCGCAGGCCGTCGAACGCCGCCGGCGTGTTCACCTCGTGGAGCAGGTGGAGATCGACGTACAGCAGGTCGTCCCCCCCTGCTTCGCCCCTGAGGACCGTGTGGTCGGCCCAGACCTTTTGCGCAAGCGTTGAACCCATGACCGCCATGCTCCTGGCACGTGCCGTGCCCGGGCATCGGCCGATGGTGGAGGCCTCCTTCGACGGTGCACGGCACTCCTCCTTCCGCGCACCCGCGCCGCGGCGGCCGGACGGGTCCTCCGTCGGTGGATGACGTGGCGCATGGAGCCGAGCAGGATGACACCGGGTTTCGCGCCTGTTCGGTCCGCCGTCGGCATCTCCGGAGAAGAAGTGAACGGGACAAGTGAAGTGAACGGACACCCCGCCGTCGAGCCCACGGGCCCGACGGCGGCACCACCCGCCTCCCGGGTGCTGGCGCTGCGCGGTGCCACCCAGGTGGCGTCGAACGATCCGCACGAGATCGTGCGGGCCACCACCGAGCTGCTCCGGGAGCTGGTCACCCGCAACGCGCTCGACCCGGCCGACCTGATCAGCATCTGGTTCACCGCGAGCCCGGACCTCACCGCCGCGTACCCGGCGCGCGCCGCCCGGGAGATGGGGTTCGTGGACGTGCCGCTGATGTGTGCGAGCGAGATCGACGTACCGGGCGGCAGTCCGCGCGCGGTGCGCGTGCTGATCCACACCCATTCCGCCCGGCCGCGGGCCGAGGCCGCGCACGTCTACCTGCACGGCGCGGCCTCGCTGCGCCCGGACCTGGTCACGGGTGCGCCCGCCGGGTCGGTGGAGGCCTGACGGTGTCCTCGCCCGATTCCCCCGTGGACGACGCGACGGCACGGGCCGAACCGGTCGGGTTGCCAGGTCCGGTCACCCGCGAGGAGACCGAGGTCCTCCGGCTGTTGCTGGCCCGGGCCGCCGCCGGCGAGTACCAGGTGCTCCAGGCGGGGGACCGAGTCGAGGAGCCGCGGCGCGCGGGTGACCCCGCGGTCGCCCGCGAGACGGGTCTCCTCGACGCGTTGGCCGGGATCATGAGGGTGAACAGCGGCAGACCGGTGGTGCGGATCGGCCGGGAGCGGGCGGACGACGGCCCTCGGCCGGCCGGGGAGCCTGTGTGGACGAGTCGTCACGTCCTGGCGCCCGACGACGACTTGCCCTTCCTGCGGGGCACACCGACGGGCCGGATCCTGCTGGCGTCCACGCATCTGCCGTGGCTCGGCGAACGCGCCCTCCGGCCGGACGGGCCGCACGCCCGGATGCTGGCCCGCGTCGCGAACCCGCTCGCCTGCGAGGTCGGCCCCGACACCGCCCCCGACGAGCTGGTACGCCTGTGCCGCCTGCTGGATCCCGATCGGACGCCCGGGCGCCTCACGCTCGTCTCGCGCATGGGCGTCTCCCACGTGGCGTCGGAGCTGCCCCGTCTCGTGACCGCGGTGCGGCGGGCCGGGCATCCGTCGGCGTGGCTGTGCGACCCGATGGGCGGGAACACGTTCACCGCCCGCTCGGGCCACCGGTCCTCGTTGGTGTCGATGGTGATCGAGGAGGTCGTGGCCTTCCAGCGGGCCGTCGTCGAGGCGGGCGGAGTGGCCGCGGGGCTGCGTCTGCTGACCACCCCGGACTCGGTGACGGAGTGCGCCTGGGGGTTCGCCGACGTGGACCGGGTGGCCGGGCGATCGGCCTCACCCGGCGATCCGCGGCTCAATGCCCAGCAGGCCTTCACGGTGGTGGGCGCGTGGGGGCCTCCCCGGCTCGACGTCGGCGTGTGACCGAGGAGGCCGCGTCCACGTCCGGGCGCAGTCACCGTCCGGAAGGCCGGCTTTCGTTCACACCCCGGGCATGCACGCGATCCGCACGAAGGACAGGTCCCGTTCCGGGCCGGCCGTGACCTCCTCGGCGAGTGTTCTGAACAGCATCGCCGTGGAGGCGGCGCCGGGGTCCAGGTGGCCGATGCTGCGATAGCCGAGGTACGAGGCACGGCCCTTGCGCGCCTGCATCGGGATGGTGGTCCGGGCGCCCGCCTCGGCGGCCGCGGCGGCTGCCGTCGTGGCCTCGCCCAGGTTGCCGCCCTGGGAGCAGACCGCTCGGAACGAGGTCACGGCGGGCCCGTAGGCGTCGACCATGGTCTTGTCGCCCGCGGCCGCCGCTCCCAGTCGGACGACGGCGTCGAGTCCCGCCTGGAGCGCGTCGCCGAGCTGGGCCACCCCGGTCCGGTCGCCCAGCGCGGCGCCGATCGCCTGGAACGCGCTGCCGTACAACACGCCTGCGGCTCCTCCTACGTGGTCCCGGAGCAACAGCCCTGCCTCGCCAAGCAGTTCGCCCGATGATTCGGTCGCCGCCCGGTCCCGCAGCAGCATGCGGCGGACCTGGGCCGTGCCCCGGCGCATGTTGATGCCGTGGTCTCCGTCCCCGATCGCGGAATCGAGAGCGGTGAGCTTCTCCTCGTCCTCCTCGACGGCCCGTGCGAACCCTCGGAGCCACGCCCTGGCCAGCGCATCGTCCTGCATGCTTCCCCCTCCGCTGCAGCGGCACACGGAAGCCCTACACCCGACGGCGGTGGCGGGCGGCCCCCGATGCCCGACCGTAGGTGTGGACTCTGTCGGGCGTCAACAAACGACAGACCAAGGAACGATCAAGCGATCACCTTAGAAATGAGGGGTCTTCACACATCAGCGCCCGGAGCTCTCTGGTCGAGCGCTCAAAATTAGCCATAACGCTGTTCATCATTGCTGAACAGCGTTCTCGAATTTAGGCTCGACAGGCATCGAACAGTTTGACGAAGGGCATACCTCATGACTTTGGAACGTGATCTCTTCGGCGCGGAGCACGCCGAAGACGACACAGCTCGCGTGCTGGTCGCGGATCACGACCCGATCTCCCGTCACGTCCTGACCCGCGTCCTCGGCGCCTCGCCCCACCTCGACGTGGTGGGCAGCGTGAACAACCAGCAGCCGCTGCGGCAGTGGCCGCTCGACCGCGTCGACGTGGCCGTCCTCGCGGTCGCGCCCCGTGAGGACGCCACCGGTCTGATCCGCCAACTGGACCTGCGCCGGGTACGGGTGCTGGTCGTCGGCACCGGCTGGACCCAGCGGCGCCTCGACGCCTTCTTCGCGGCCGGCGCCACCGGCTGTCTGGTGAAGAACATCAACGTCGCCAAGCTCGCCACGGCCGTCCGTGCGGTCGCTTCCGGCCACACGGTGCTCTCCCCCGAGCTGCGCACCCTGCACGCCCGGCCCACCGGCACCGCGCCCGCCCCCTCCACCGCCGGCTCCAAAGATCTCCTCCACACCCTCACCTCCCGCGAACAAGAAGTGCTGCGCAACCTCACGGAAGGCATGTCGACGGCCGAGACGGCGGTCCGCCTCAGGGTCTCGCCCGCCACCGTCAAGAGCCACATCTCCCACGCGCTGACCAAGCTCGGTGCCCGCAACCGGCTGGAGGCCGTGCTGCTGTTCCAGCGGTCTTACGCGACGGAGGGGGAAACCCTGCCCGTCGCCCCGGCCCGTCCCGTCGAAGTGGCCTGAAGTCCGCCCGCGCGTCCGGGGAAGTGGCCGACGACGCCCACGGACCGGACCTGGCGCAGACATGCCGGGAGGCCGGCAGCCCCACTCGGGGCTGCCGGCCTCCCGGCGTCCGTGTCGACTCCCGTCAGTTCCCGTCCCACTGGGCGGCCAGCCGCGACAGCCGCTCCGCGGCACCCTGCAGCACCTCGCGGGACGCCGCGAACGACAGCCGCACGTACCCCTCGCCGCCCGGTCCGAAGGCCGAGCCCGGGGCCACGGTGACCGCGGCCTCGTCGAGCAGCCGCTGCGCGAAGGCGGCCGACGTCAGCCCCGTCCCCCGGATGTCGGCGAACGCGTAGAACGCGCCCTCGGGGGAGGCACAGGTGACGCCGGGCAGCGCGTCCAGGGCGGAGACCGTCATGTCCCGGCGCACCGCGTACTCCTTGAGCATCGCCGCCACGTCGTCGGCCGTCCTGGTCAGCGCCGCCACACCGCCGCGCTGCACGAAGGACGCGGCGCAGCTCACCGTGTGCTCCTGGACCTTGAGCGCCTGCGAGATCAGCGGTTCGGGTCCCGCCAGATAGCCGAGCCGCCAGCCCGTCATCGCGTACGCCTTGGAGAAGCCGTTGACCGTGAGCGTCCGCTCCGCCGCGCCGGGCAGGCTCGCCGGACTGAGGTGGACCCGGCCGTCGTAGACGATCTTCTCGTAGATCTCGTCCACGATCAGGACGAGGTCGTGCTCGACCGCGAACGCGACGATCTCCTCGGCCTCCTCGCGGTCGAGTACGTGGCCCGTCGGGTTGGCCGGCGTGTTGACGACCAGCGCCCGGGTGCGGTCCGTCACCAGGCCGTCCAGGACCCGCCGCGACAGCCTGAAACCGTCCTCCGCACCGAGTTCGGCCGACACCGCGCGGGCGCCGAGCAGGCCTGCCATCGCCGGATAGCTCACCCATGCCGGCGTGGGCACGATGACCTCGTCACCCGGGTCGAGCACGGTCATCAGCGCGGTGAACAGCGCCTGCTTGGCCGAGGGGGTGACGATGACGCCGGTGGCCGGATCCACATGGATGCCGTTCTCGACGGCCAGCTTGTCCGCCACCGCCCCCAGCAGCTCGGGAACGCCCCGGCTCGGGGTGTAGTGGGTGTCCCCGCTCTCCAGCGCCGAGACGGCCTCCGCCACCACGGGCTCCGGCGTGGGGAAGTCCGGTTCGCCGCCGCTGAGGTCGAGCACCTCGACCCCGCTCCGGCGCAGCCGCTGGACCGTCTCCAACAGGGCGACCGTCGCGGACCGCTCCACGCTCGCGAACCGCTGTGCGACACGCACGCTCATCCCGCCTTCCTCTCCGGCGATCGCTCGCCTGCCGTCTCCGCGCCCGAGCCGACCAGCTCGGGCGTCTGCGCCCGGGACACGTCGCCCCGGGACACGTCGCCCCGGGACACGGGGCGCAGCGCGTGCGCCGCGATGGCGTCGGCGTCATGGACGAAGTCGCTCCACATGCCCGGCCGACTGCTGCCCACCTGCATGAACCACCTGGTGTGCTCGGTGGGGATGCCGAGGACGTACATGTCCTCGTCGACGCTGCCGTCACCGGCCACGGGATGGAACGGACTCTTGGTCACGGCGACGCCGCCGGTGTCGTAACCGGCGCCGCCGCTGTGGTTGACGTAGCTCGTCCACGCGCCGGACTCACGCAGCCTCGCGGTGAGCGGGCTGAGGTCGCTGTGCAGGTCGGGGCTGGGGATCCGCGCGTCGACCAGCGTCGTCACCGGAACGGCGGAGCCGGGGACCTGGGCCGAGGACACCACGTACACGCCGTCGGCCGGATCGCCGTCGAAGCGCGTCCGCGGGCCGACGATGCGCAGCAGCCCGCAGTCGAGCAGGGCGAGCACCTGCTGGAGGCGCTCCATCGGCGGCCCCGCCGCGAGGAACGACGCCCTGGGCACGTACCAGCCGAGGAAGTCCTCCTTCTGCGAGCGCCCGGTCAGCCCGGAGAAGTCGACCAGCTCGCGAAGGACCCAGCGGGTGTCGCGCATGACGTCGAGCGCGGCCTTGAGCGGCGAGTCGACGTTGCCCTCGGTGGCATGCTCGAGATCCCGCTCGATCTCCTCGCGCAGCGCGCGCCCGAAGTCCTCCGGGTCCGCGAAGGCACGGTGCGCGAACGGCCGGGCGAGCGCGTCGATGTCGATCGGCGGCACGCCCGAAAGTCCCAGTCGTGCGGCGATGGCCTCCACGGAGGGCACGCCCTGTTCGGCGTCGTGCACCACCTGGGCGACGAACCGGTCGGCGACCTCTCCGTCGAAGGCGCGCCGCAGGGCCGTTCGGTAGTAGACGAGCTCGATCTCGGCCTTCAGCCACGGGAGGACGTGGCGTGTGAAGTCGAGCGGGCCGCGCGGCTGGTGGGACCGGATCCGCCCCGGGGTGAACAGCACCGGACGGTAGGAGTACTGGGGCGGTTTCTGGTTCCGCCCCCGGGCCGGCAGCGGCATTCCGCTGCGGGATCCGGCCACGATCACCGGCTCCTCGCCGCTGGGGTGGTAGACGAGCCTGCCGCCGTCGCCCGGGGTGAAGCGACCGCCCCGGCCGAGGGTGAGGGCCGCCATCACGTCGTAGAAGGACAGCCCGAGACCGATCACGCCGACGCCGGAGCCCGGCGCGATCTCGTGAAGGGGCATGTCGGCCGCCGACTCGCCCTGGATGTAGCGGAGTTCGGGGTTCTGCGCGGCGAGGTCGGCGAGGTCGCCCTCCCGCCCGGTGAGCCGGTGCCTGGAGTGCCCGGTGGCCAGGACGACCCGGTCGACGTCCAGCCGCTCGCCGCCCGACAGGGCGATCCGGTACCGGTCGCCGTCGACGCGGACGACCTCCTCGACGCGTTCCTTGATGCTCCGCAGCCGTACGCCGGTGGGCAGGGACTCCGTCACCGCGTCGAGCACCGAGCGCAGGTACCTGCCGTACTGGCCGCGTGGCGCGTAACTGTCCGGGCCGGGGTAGTCCCCGACGGACTCCCACCACTGGCCGAACGACGGGCCGGCCCCGGCCCGTGCCGGGCCGCCGTCCGGCTCGCCCGAGTAGGCGGAGCACTGGCCCGCCACGGTGTTCATCAGGAACCAGTCGGGCTGGTCGGTCCGGTAGACCTGGCCGGCCCCCGGCTCCACGGCGTCGACCAGGAAGATGCGGACGTCCAGGGGGCCCGGGTGTTCCCCGAGACGGGCCGCGAGCCGCTCGAGCACCATCATTCCCCTGGGCCCGCTGCCGATCACAGCAATGCGCGTCGCACTCATGCGGCTGCCTTCTCCCCCTTGACCTCACGGTCGACGATGTACGGATAACTCCCCAGCAGGGTCAGCGAGTCGACGCCCTTGCGCATCGCCTCGACGGCCTCCGCCAGCCCCGGATGGGCGATGTGCCGGTCGACCTCGACCAGGAAGTGGTAGCGGCCCCGCGCGGTCTGCCGGGGCCAGGACTGGATCCAGGCGATGGACACCTGCCGCCGGCTCAGCTCGCCGAGCACGCCGGTGAGGACGCCGGGATCCGAGCGGTCGGAGGTGATCAGCAGCGCGGTACGGTCCTGGCCCGTGGGCGGCCCGTCGGCGCCGCTGCGGCGCAGCGACACGAAACGTGTCATGGCGTCGCGGCGCGTGCCGATGTCGTGGGCCAGCACGGTCAGCCCGTAGCGTGCGGCGGTCTCGGGGGCGGCGATCGCGGCGTCGGTGGCCGCGCCGCCGTCCGCCAGTGCCGCGGCGGCCGCCGCGGTGGAGTCGGCGACGACCGTCTCCGCGTGCGGCAGGTGCCGCTCCACCCACTGCCGGCACTGCCCGAGCGCGTGCGGATGGCTCACCACCCGCCGTACCTCGGACAGCCTCGTGCCCTCCCCCGCCATCAAGGCGAAGGTGACCCCGATCGTCACCTGGGCGTCGATTCTGAGCTGTCCGGCGTGCGCGACGAGTTCCCCCAGCGTCGGCGGAACCACGCCGCTGACGGAGTTCTCCAGGGGGACCACCGCCCTGGAGAACCTGCCGGACCGCACGGCCTCCACCGCCGCCGGGACGGTCGGGAAGGGAACGGTCTGCCGGGCGGAGGGCGCGAGCCGCCGGACGGCGGACTCCGTGAAAGTGCCCTCCGGGCCCAGATACGAATACTTCATCGCGCGGCTGCCACCGCCAGGCGCGTGCCGAGCTCCATGGCGAGCCGCTCGCGTACGACCGACAGGTCCTCGCAGTCGCCCTGTTCCCGCTCGGCGATGTGGACGCGGTACAGCTCGTCCAGCTCGGCCTCGTCGACGTCCACGTCGAGCTGCTCGATGAGGTGGCGCAGCACGGTCCGTCCGGAGTGGCGCCCGATGAGCAGGGAGCGTTCCCGCCCGAACCGCGCGGGCTCGACGTACTCGTAGGTGCTCGGGTCGCTGAGCATGCCCTGTTGGTGGATGCCGGCGGCGGTACCGAAGACGTACTTGCCGAAGATCGGCTTGTTGCGGGGCTCCTCCAGGCGGATGATCTCGCGCAGCCGGTTGTACGCCGCGTACATGGCCTCCAGGCGGACGCCGGTCGTCATCCCGAGCAACTCGGTCTTGTACGCGAGGACGGCGGCGACCTCCTCCAGCGAGGTGTTGCCGGCCCGCTCGCCGATGCCGCCGAGCGCCACCTGGATCTCGTCCGCGCCGGCCGCGAGACCGGCCAGCGTGTTGGCGGTCGCCAGACCGAAGTCGTTGTGGCAGTGGGTGGAGACCTTGACGGGCTGCGGCGCCCATCGGCGTATCTTGCCGATGAGGCTGCCGAACTCCTCGGGAGTGTGGCATCCCGTCGTGTCGGCCAGGATGATGCAGGTCGCCCCCGCGTCCACGGCCGCCTCGGTCAG
This sequence comes from Streptomyces wedmorensis, assembly GCF_000716445.1. Classification (GTDB taxonomy): domain Bacteria; phylum Actinomycetota; class Actinomycetes; order Streptomycetales; family Streptomycetaceae; genus Streptomyces; species Streptomyces wedmorensis. The sequence goes on along the minus strand of NZ_JNWK01000014.1, from coordinate 115,808 downwards.
CGCCCGCAGCAGGTCGTCCTCGCCACGGCTGGCGTCCTCGATGCCGACGGCGATGTCGGTGACGCCCAGGGACACGGCGAACCTCACCGTGTCCACCACCTCCCGGACCGCCGCCTGCCGGGTGATGCCCCGCTTGTGCGACAGGTGGATCTGGCTGCCCGTGGCCACCATCTGCACCTGATGGTTGTCGACCCCGCCCGCCTCGACGGCGATCTCGACGTCCCGGCGCGTCGTCCGCGAGAACGTGGCGAACTTGGTCCCCTTCAGGTGCCGCGCGATGAGGCGGGTCGCCTCGAAGTCACTGGGCGAGGAGGCGGGAAAGCCCGCCTCGATGGTGTCCACCCCCAACCCCGCTATCAGCTGCGCCAGTTCGAGCTTCTGCTCCGGGTTCATCGCGTTGCCGGGCGCCTGTTCACCATCGCGGAGCGTGGTGTCGAAGACGGATATGCGACGGGGTGCTGCGTACTCGTTCACTTCTCCCCCAAGGGCCTGGGATGCACTCGGCCTCCTCAGCCGAACAACCACCGATCCTCGGGACCCGCCCCCTCCCCGTCATCCGCTGATGGAGGAACCCCGCACGCCCCACCACCCACTCGGAATCACCCCCACGCCTTTGGTGGAGCGAGAGTCCACCAACGACCGTATTCCGCGCCCCTACTCCTCCCGGGGCCGATGCCGACACCGCCGGCGGTCGCCACGATCGGACATCAGGATTCCGAGCAGTACCGCCGGCAGGTCAGGACGGCCGGCGAGGCGGCGATCAGGTCCGGGCCCGCCCGCTGAGCAAGGCCGGCAGTTCGCGCATGTCGTCGAAGACGATGGTGCCCGGGCCTTCGAGTCGTTCGGCGGGGGTCGGGCCGCCGGCGTAGCCGAAGGCCCGCATTCCCGCCGCGCGGGCCGCCGCGACGCCGGGGCCGCTGTCCTCGACGACCGCGCACGCTGACGGGTCGGCGCCCGTGCGCTGGGCGGCGTACAGGAAGAGGTCGGGTGCGGGTTTGCCGCGCGCCACTTCGCTCGCGCTGTAGATCCGGCCGGCGAACAGGTCGTACAGACCGGTGCGGCCCAGGATGTGGCGCACCTTCTCGTGTGAACCGCTGGAGGCGACGCGGGTCGGGACGGCGAGGGCGGCGAGGGCTTCGGGCAGGCCGTCCACCGGGGCGAGGCCGAGATCCACCGCTTCGGCGGTGGTGCTGGAGGAAGCGGGTCCAGCAGAGGCCTGCGGTCTCCGCGCCGAGCCGCTCGGTGACCTGGTCGACGATGGACTTCTCGGAGCGGCCGATGAAGTGGGCGACCACCTCGTCGGCGGTGAGCGGCCAGCCCGGTTCCGCTCCGAGCGCGATCTGGAGGCGTACGGCGAGGCGTACGGCGAGGCGTTCGGTGTCGACCAGGACGCCGTCGCCGTCGAGGATCACGAGTTCATGGGTTCGAGCAGGGTGGTCGTCGTTCCCGCGGCGTCGGTGCGGAGGCGCGCGGGGATCACGTCTGATCCGCGGTCAGCGGTGAGACGGGCCGCTCGAAGAAGGTCTCCAGGACCACCGTCGCCTGTGTTCCGCTGACCCCGTCGATGGCGTAGATCCGCCGCAGCACGTCCTGCAGTTGCTCGGTGGTCGCGGTCCTGACCTTCACCAGTACCGAGGCGCTGCCGGCGATGACGTGCGCCTCCAGGATCTCGGGGAGGGCGGCGAAGTCCTGCGCCGCGTCCCCCATCCAGGACGTCGAGTCGACCATCACGTAGGCGAGGACGGCACTGCCCACGGCGGCCGGGTCCACGTCGACGGCGGTGCGGCGGATGACGCCGCGCTCCCGCAGTTTCCGCACCCGCTCGTGGGCGGCCCCGGCGGACAGGCCGACGGCCTGTCCGAGCGCGGCATAGGGCTGGGTGGCGTCCTGTTGGAGCTGGGCCAGCAGTACGCGGTCGATGTGATCCACAACTCTCCCTTCGGAATCTTGTTGCCGGGACGATATCTCATCTTGCAATGTTCACTTCAGACCGATTCACATTCGGCGCATGATGTCTTCGGCGAGGAGTGAACCCCATGAGCAGCGAGCGCCCCGGGCTGTACGAGATGTTCGACGACCGGTTCCGTACCGGACGGTGCATGAACGGCGATGAAGCGCTGGAGGTCCTGTACACCGGCTGCCGTTGGGCCGAGGGGCCGATCTACCTGCCGGCCTGGCGTCAGGTGGTCTGGAGCGACATCCCCAACGACCGGATGCTGCGGTGGGACGAGGAGACCGGCGCGGTCGCCGTCTTCCGCCGCTCCGCCGGACACACCAACGGCAACACCCTCGACCGCGAGGGCCGGTTGATCACCTGCGAGCAGGGCAACCGCCGCGTGACCCGGACCGAGCACGACGGCACCGTCACCGTGCTGGCCGACCGGTGGCAGGGCAAGCGGCTGAACAGCCCGAACGACGCGGCCGTGAAGTCCGACGGTTCGATCTGGTTCTCCGACCCGGACTTCGGCATCACCAGCGATTACGAGGGCTACCGCGCCGAGAGCGAGATCGGCTCCAACAACGTCTACCGGATCGACCCGGCCACCGGCGAAGTGCGCCTGGTCGCCGACTGCTTCGGCGCGCCGAACGGGCTGGTTTTCTCGGCCGACGAGCGGCAGCTGTTCGTCTCCGACACCCGCGCGGGCTTCATCCGGGTCTTCGACGTGCACGACGAGGGCACCCTGTCCGAGGGCGAGGTCTTCGCCGAGGCCGGGGCCCGCGAGAAGGCCCGATTCGACAACCTCCGCTTCGACGACGGCGGCCGGCTCTGGGCGGCCGCGATGGACGACGGCGTGCACTGCTACGACCCCGACGGCACCCTGATCGGCCGCCTGAACGTCCCGGAGGCGGTCGCCAACATCTCCTGGGGCGGCGCCAAGCGCAACCGCCTCTTCATCGCCGCGGAGACCAGCCTGTACTCGGTCGTCATGGCCGTCACCGGCACGCACCCGACCGGACCGGGACGACGCCCCTGGCTGGAGCCGGCGGCGGCCCACTGAACTCCCGACCGGCCCACCCCCACGCCCCGGCCGTCCCGTCAGGACGACGAGCTTGCGGCGGCCGGCGGCGGGGTGCGGTCGCCGCTCGACGTACCCGCGCCGGCACGTCGGAGCCGGATGATCCTTCGCACGCCGTCGACGAGCAGGCCGGTTCCGGCGAGAACGGCGAAGACCGGATAGGGGGACGCAAGCGTCTCTGCCATGTCGAGACCGATCAGCACTGCGCCCATGACAATGGCTCCGTGGGCAGTCCACTTGTTCACTGTTGCTCCTGTAAGGCAGTCAGGGCTCAAAGGGAGCGTAGAGCCGGCGGAGGGTGTCCTGCCGGATGAAGGTCGGCGCGGGCAGTCCCCAGGAGGCGAAACCGACTGGACAAGTCCTGGCTCGTACACGGCGACGGTTCACTGAAGGGACAGGGGCGTGCGCGCACGGGGCATCAACTACGACACCGGGTTCCTCCCCGGGGAAGAACTCTCCCGCAAGAGCTTCACCCCTGAGACGGTCCGGCAGGACATGGCGGTGATCTCCGAGGTTCTCCACTGCGACGCCGTTCGCGTCTCCGGAAGAGAGCCCGAACGGTTGAGCATCGCCGCCCGGCTCGCCGCGGAGGCCGGCCTTGAGGTCTGGTTCGCCCCGTTCCCCGTGGACCTTCCCCGCGACCGGTTGCTCCCGTTCTTCGCCGACTGCGCGGCTCGGGCCGAATCCGTACGGAAGGCAGGTGCCGATGTGGTGTTCGTCGCCGGCTGTGAGATCAGCGCGTTCTGCTGCGGTTTCCTTCCGGGCGACACCTACGGCGACCGCATGCGGGCCATGGCCGCCGCCGACATGGAGTGGTGGTCCTCCCTCGGACCGGTGCGGGAACGCCTCAACGACTTCCTCTCCCAGGTCGCCGCGACCGTGCGGACGCACTTCGGCGGTCGGGTGACCTACGCCTCGGGTCCCTGGGAGTTCGTCGACTGGACCGCGTTCGACCTCGTCGGCATCGATGCCTACCGGGCCGCCTACAACGCCGACGGCTTCCGGGACGAGCTGCGCGGACACCTCGCGCACGGCAAGCCCGTCGCGGTGACCGAGTACGGAACCTGTGCGTACCGGGGCGCGGGCGAGCGTGGCGGCATGGCCTGGCAGGTGCCGGACGGCGCGGCCCCGGACGAAGACGAACAGGCGCGCTACCTGACCGAGTTGCTGGACGTCTTCGAGGACGAAGGTGTCGACTCCGCGTTCTGGTTCACCTTCGCCGGGTACAGCAGGCCCGGGGAACTGGACCTCGGCTCCTACGGCGTCGTCCGGGTGCTCGACGAGAGGCGCTGGGAACCGAAGAAGGTGTTCCACACGATGGCGGCCAGATACGGGCGCCGTTGACGAGGACCTCCGGCGGGACTGCCGACGGCCCGTGAGCCGATGGCAGTCGTCGGTGGGTGGAAGCCGGTGTACGAAGGTCAGCCCGCCGGGCGGGAACGCCGGGCCGGGAGTCGGAAGAGGACCGGCGGTCGCCGCAGGGCTTCCGCGTCGCCGGTCGCTGCCGCGGTGCCCGCCTCGATCGCGTCGATCGCGTCGGAGAAGGTCAGCGTGCGGGCGGTCACTTCGACGAACGCCTCCTCCGTGATGGTGATCGTCACGTCCGGGTGCTGCGCAGGGCCGTGGATCGTCTCGACGGTGCCGTCGTCGACGCGGGCGTGGAGGACTTCGTCGTCGACGTGGAACTCGTACACCGCACGCAGTCCCACGGCGGCGTCCGGGTCGAAGCAGGCCCGCAGCCCGAGCACGGCCCAGCCCGCGTGGAAGGTCTCTCCCCCGCGTCGCTCGCCCATGGCCCACTTCAGGCCCCACCGGGCCAGCGCCAGGACGGCGGGGCCGAGTTCCTCGCCGGCCTCGGTGAGCGCGTACGCGGGCGTGCGGGCGGCGCCGCAGGGTGACCTTGCGGGCGATCCCCTCGCGTTCCAGGTCCTCGACGGCTGCGAGAGCCTCCACCCGATCGGTGAACGTCCCCATCGTCGGTTCCCCGTACGTGCTCACCCCACCCACCTCTCTGGCTTCAACTGGCCTCTTTATGAACGTTGTTCATCCGCTTCTGGCCGCCCGCCCGCCGCCCTGTCCATCTTGGCGGCAGACAAGCGGATCGGCCGATCCGCAGAAGCGGGAGAGAGTGGATGACACGACTCGGACCTGCCGCACGAGCCGGACCGTCCACCGCCGCCGGGGCCGTGGTCGGAGCCGTCGCCACCGCCTTGACCCAGACCATCACCTGGCCGTTGGTGAGCGGCCTTGCGGTGTGCGTGCTCGGCATCATCGGCCTTGAGTACTGGAGCCGTTCCGGCACTCCCGCGCCCGCGGCCGCGCCGCAAGCGACCAGCCGCACGCGTTACGAAGAGCACGTCACAGGACACTCCCAGGTCACGGGAAGCGCCGGTCGGGCCACCCGTGGAGCCGAGGTGACGGTACGGGTGACGGGCGGATCGTCCCTGACCGATTCGCCCACGACCGCCCAGGGCGACGCAGAGGCGTCCCGCACGCTCGATGACCACTCCACCGTGAAGGACAGCCCCGTCCACGCGCAGGGCGAGGAGGGCCCGCAGCCCGGCCCCGAAGCTCCCTGAGATGCCCGAACGCCCGTCCTGGACGCCGACCAGGACGGGCGGCCTCTCGTCATATCGAGTCGCGCGGCGGCCGGGGCGGAGAGCGGAGCCGTGTCGCAGGGTGGGCGGGGCACTGCGATTCGCGGCTGACAGATCATCCGGGAGGTGTTTATGATGCGGGCGATGAAGAACATCTCCCTTATCGGATTGGGGGAATCGTCCGCGCAAGGTGAGTGCTGATGGCAGCTCACTTCGCGGAATCGATTCCCGACCGCCTCTTGATGTGGCAGCGCGTACGTGAGTACGCCGTGCCACCGTCCATGATCGAAATGGCGACCGCACGCCGTGCGACCGGTGACTGGGCGGGAGCCTGCGCCGTCGCCCGGATCGACGTCGATCTCGATCTGCGCGCCGTGCGCGTCCGTCACGGCACCGATCTCGTCGCCCGTCTCCGGGACGATCTGCGTCGGCTGGTGCCGGATCTGCTGCGCTGGCACATGCCTCGGATCGCCCCCGACGGGCGGCTGCGGCCCGGCCTCACCTTGTCGTTGGCCCGCTACGGAGGTCCCGGCGCACCGGGACCGCAGCTGGTGGTGCGGACGCCGCCTGCCTGGGCCGACGCGGGCCAGCGGATGTCCCTGGCGCTCTGGGAGGAGTGCCGGGGAGACGTGCCCAGACACCATCCGCATCCCCACCCCGACCGGCACTTCCGTCTCGATCTGCATCGTCACCTCTGGGACGGCACGCGGAGCGCCGAACTGGCCCGGCGGTGCGGCGTGGACGCACCGGACGGGCCCGTCGGCCACGACGTTGCGTGGCCGCCGGACCGCTGGGCGGCGGAGGCGGAGCTGTTGTTGCGGGCCGAGGGCCGCTCGCGCGGCGCCCTGACCGTACGGCTGGGTGCGCGCAGTCGTGCCGTGCTCGAACTCGTCGCCCCCGACGACAGCCACGTCCCGGTGCTCCGTCCGGTACGGGAGGTGTTGTCGCCGCAGCAGATCGCGGAGCTCCCGGTGCTTCCGGAGGCCGCGGCCCGTGCCCTTCCGGACCTGGAACTCGTACGAGCCGGGCTGTTCCGTGCGGAACGGCTCCACCCGCTGGTCGCGGCGGCGCTGTCGACGTCGGGACACGCGGGCCCTTCGGGCTCGTCGCCACCCGACCGGTCAGCGGCAGGCGCTCAACGCTGGGGGCCCGGGCCGGACTTCGTCCGGGACGCAGGCCTGGACGGCGGGTCGGCGGACCCGCACCGGGTCGAGTGTCTGGGCGAGGTACACCGGATCGCGCTGCGGGACGGGGTCCTGGCGGCGGTCGACCACGACCCGGCCCAGCTGGCCCGTGAGGGCCTGCTCATGGCGCTGGGCGGGCCGGGGCTGCCCTGCCTGCGGGCGATCGACGCGGTGCACCGCAGCCCAGAGGCGTTGCCCGCGGTCCGCGAGCGACTCGGCCACGGTGACGTGACCGGCGCCCTGGCCGTGGTCGAGGGGTTGCTCGGTCCCGGCGCGGTCCTGCGCGAGGGGCCCCTGCGTGACGCCCTGGAGGGTGCGGTGGCCGGTCGCCTCGGTCACGGGCTCTTCCGCTCGGGCCTGGTGCCGGTGCACCCTGCCGCGGATGTGACGGGGGACGACGGCTACCGGCCACGGCTCGACCGTCGTCTACCGCAGGAGTTGCACCGCAAGCGCGGCAGCCGTACCCGGCCACGGACCGGCTTGCACGGCTGAACGCCTGCGGGGACCCGCCATCCGCAGGACGACCGGTCGCCCCGGCCCCCTCATCCGGGGGGTGGCCGACCAAGCGTCCGCACCGCCCTGTCGCCCCCCGCCCCCGACCGAACACCCCGGGCCCGACCGGTCCGGGCCCCTACCGCACCCGGCGGCTCGACCGCCCCTGCGCCGGATGTCCGGCGCACCGCCCGTAACCCCCGGCCAGTACCGCGCTGTGCGGGCGCGCCGTGCACCGCACGCCGCTCGACCACGCCGGGGCTCCCGTCCACGAATCCACCCAGGTGATGCCCATGACTTCCAGCACCGTCCTCTCCGTATCCGTACCCGTGCCCGCTCCCGTACCCGTATCCGCTCCCGTACCCGTGCCCGCATCCGTATCGCCGGCGGCCGACCCCGACCGGCCGCAGCTCGGCCTTGCCGAAGACCTGCTGACCCTCCTGCGGACGACCACCACCGAGCCGCGCCCCGACGAGCAGTTGGAGGCACTGACCCTCGCCGTCGCCGCGGACCTGCCCGTGCTGCTCTGGGGCGAGCCGGGCATCGGCAAGACGGCCGCACTGACCCAGCTCGCCGCGTCCCTCGACCTGCCGCTGACCACGGTGATCGCCAGCGTCCACGAGCCGACCGACTTCTCCGGGCTGCCGATCGTGGGCGAGGACCCGGCGGTGAACGGGGTGCCCATGGCCCCGCCGCAGTGGGCCGTGGAGCTGGTGCGCGCCGGGCGGGGGCTGCTCTTCCTGGACGAGCTGTCCACCGCTACTCCCGCGGTCCAGGCCGCGCTGCTGCGGGTGGTCCTGGAGCGGAAGGTCGGCGCGCTGCAACTGCCGCCCGGGGTGCGGATCGTGGCCGCCGCGAATCCCCGCGCGTCGGCCGCGGACGGGTGGGAGCTGAGCCCGCCGCTGGCGAACCGGTTCGTGCACCTGTACTGGGTGCACGACCGGGAGGTGGTGGTGCGCGGTCTGGGCGGGGTGTGGCCGAGCGCGGAGCTGCCCCGGTTGGACGCGGCGGGGCTGGCGGACGCGGTGGCGTTCGCCCGCCGTGCGGTGTGCGGCTTCCTGAACACCCGGCCGACGTTGATCCACCGGCTGCCGACCACCGAGACGCGGCGCGGCGGTGCCTGGCCGTCGCCCCGCAGCTGGGAGGCCGCGATGACGCTGCTCGCCTTCGGCACGGCCGCTTCCGTCTCCCGGGACGTGCTGGCGCTGCTGGTCCGGGGTGCGGTGGGGGACGGGCCCGGCCTCGAACTGCTCGCCCACATCGACCGGATGGAGCTGCCCGATCCGGAGGTGCTGCTGGCCGACCCCGGCGTCGCCGAGCTGCCCGAGCGAGGCGACCTGCGCCAGGCCACGCTGGACGCGGTGGTGGCCGCCGTCGGCGCGCACCCGGCGCGGGACCGCTGGGAGGCGGGCTGGGCGGTGCTGGTCAGGGCGCTGGAGACCGGTGCACCGGATCTGCTGGTCGGCCCGGCGAAGGCGCTGGCCGCGTTGCGGCGCGAGGGCTGGGAGGTGCCGGAGGCGGTGGAACGCCTCTCCTCGGTGGTCGGCCTCGCCCGACGGGCGGAGAATTCGGTGGTCCGGACCGCGGCCGCCGCCGGTGCCGGTGCCGGGAGCGCGGCTGGCGGATGCGCATGACCGGGGCCGTGAAGCAGCCGAAGCAGCGGCCGGCGAACCCGTCGGCGCGCCCGCTGCCACGTCCGATGTCCCCTCCCCCGCCGCCGCGGCCGGTACGGGCCGCCGTGCCCGGCCTGCCGCCGGGACCCGTCGTTCCTCTGGACATGGAGAAGCTGCTGGCCGCCCGGCTGCACGCGGTCGCGGTCCGCCCGTACCTCGCCACTGCGCTCTTCGCACTGCACGTGGTGGAGGACGGGTCGGTGCCGACCATGGCGGTGGACGCGTACTGGCGCTGCTACGTCTCCCCGCTGTTCGTGGCTCGCACCCCGCTCGAAGAGCTGGCCGGCGTGTGGGTGCACGAGGTCTCCCACCTGCTCCGTGACCATCACGGCCGGAGCGAGCGGTATGCGCGGGAGCACGGGGAGGACGGGCGGCCCGGGCAGCGGCTCCGGCAGAACATCGCGGCGGACTTCGAGATCAACGACGACATCTACGGTGACGGTCTGCCGATGCCGACCGGGGCGGTACGGCCGTCGATGCTGGGCCTGCCGGACGGACTCCTGATGGAGGAATACCTGCGGACGTCCTCCATGGCCGGCCGCACCTCGCGGCTGGCCTGGCTGGACTGCGGCAGCGGTGCGGACGGGCACGCACGGCCCTGGGAACTGGGGCCCGAGGGGGCGCACGGGCTGAGCCGACAGCAGCGGGACGCGGTGCGCTTCCGGGTGTCCGAGGCGATCACCGGCCGGCCGGGGGAAGCTCCGGAAGGCTGGCGGCGGTGGGCGGACGAGGCCTTCCATCCCCCGCAGCCGTGGCGGCAGTTGCTCGGCGCCGCGGTCCGCGCGGCCGCGGGCGCCCCGGGTACCGGCGAGGACCACAGCTACCGGCGCCCGTCCCGGCGTTCGGCCGGCGTGCCCGGCGTCGTGCTGCCGAGCCTGCGCCGGATGCCGCCCCGCGTCTGCGTCGTGATCGACACCTCCGGCTCGGTGAGCGACGCGGAACTGGGCAGCGCGCTCCTGGAGGTGGCGGCGATCTCACGGGCCGTGGGCGGACGCCGCGACCTCGTCTCGGTCATCTCCTGCGACGCGGCCGCGGGCGTCGCCGTACCCCTGTGCCGCGCCGAGAACCTCGAACTGATCGGTGGCGGCGGTACGGACCTCCGGTCCGGCTTCGCCCGGGCCCTGCGGTCCAATCCCCGCCCGGACGTGATCGTCGCCCTGACGGACGGCCAGACGCCGTGGCCCTCCGCGCAGCCACCCTGCCGCACGGTCGTCGGGCTCTTCCCGCGTGCCCCCCACGCCGTGGACGAGAACGACCCGGACTACACCCCCGACGTCCCACCCGCCTGGGCACGTGTCGTCCCCATCGGATAGCAAGGCGACGGGCTCGGGCTCGGGCTCGGGCTCCGGGATGGGACGGCCACTCACCTGCGTGCCGGTCGAACCGTGACGTGTACGACCTCCGGCCGCGCCGGGCCCTGCGTAGTCGGCGCGCGTAGTCGGCGCCCGCGTAGTCACGCCTGTGGAGGGTCAGCCGGCCGGCGGGGCCGGTGCGGTGCGGAGCTGGGCGACCTGGGCGCGGTGACGGGACCGCTGGATCCGGCGCTCCTCGGCCTCCGCGAGCACTGCGGCCCTGGCCTCCTCCCCCGCGGGGTCGAACGGTGCCGGGGAGAAGCGGCCGCCGGAGGCCCGGACGTGCCGTTCCCAGTCGTCCTGCCAGAACTCCACTGTCCAGCCCGGCCACAGTTTCGGTATCTCGTACGCCTGCGTGGAGGAGGCGAGGGACCACCAGCCCAGGCGGTGGCGTTCCGGATCAAGGTGGATTCCGGAGTTCACGTGCAGGCGGCACAGTCCGTGTTCGGGGGCGTCCGCCAGGCGGTCGAGCAGGGAGACACCCTCACGAACGGGGTGGCCGAAGGCGCCGGAGGCGACGTGGCAGTGGTCGGTGCCGACGGTGCCGACGGTGCCGACGGTGCCGACGGTGACTACCACATCGCCCGGGTCCGGCCCCGCCAGGTCCTCGTCGTCGGCGGCGAGAAACGGGGCTGTGGAGAGGGCGGATCCGGGCCGGCGGACGTACTCCGGATCCAGCCCGACGTACTTACGCAGCTCAGCCGCGCCGTCGTACGACCAGTGGACCTTCCAGCCCTGCCACGCCGCCCGGATCAGCTCGAAGGTGGCCGCGCGGTGCCGGAGCTCGGTGCTCGGCCCCTCCCCTGCGAAGAACAGCAGGACCTTCTGGCCGAGGTCGAGCAGCACTCCCGCCTGGGCCAATTCCTCGTCCAACCACCAGTCGTCCTGACGGAGTTCGGGGAGCATGGCGAGCACGGCCTCCGGTCCGTCCAGCAGGTCGAGGTCGATCCCCACCGCCCAGCCCGTCCGGTACAGCTCGTGCGTTCCGTTCTCGCGGACCACGATGACGTTGGCTCTGTCTCCCATGAGGACAGGATGGCCAGCACCACCCGCCGCTGACCAGCCGATTCTCGGCGGTTCGACGAGGGGCGGTCCACGGAGCGGGATCCCTACGCCGTCCCGGGTCAGGCATCCCAGGCACGAGGACGGTTCAGCCGGCGGTGAGTGAACGTGGCCAGATGCCCATCTGGTGGGCGACTACAGGATCGGATCGCCAGCTGTGCATGAGCTCTGCGTCGTCCATGTCGAGTACTGCGAGGCCGACGGATTCAGCCCGCCAGGAAAGCTCCCTTTCAGCCTCCGCTTCATGCTCGTCGCCCGCGATCCTGATGTCTTCGGTCATAGGCGGATGCTATGGGTGCCTTCCGGCCGGGACCACCGTGTTTCTCCCCTCCACGGCGCGCGTCGTGATGCCTGGTCACCGACCGACTCTGGCGACGAAAACCGGTTGCGGGGGCTGGGGCGTTCCTGACACGGTGCGGGCTTCCGTGACACGCGTGAGGTTCCCATGACGATTTACTTCTATGGCGCCGACGAAGTCCCTTATGGATGCTTCTCGAACTTTTCCGATCACGGCTTTGACCTCGACGGGGTCTGGTGGCCGACCCCGGAGCACTACTTCCAGGCGCAGAAGTTCAAGGGCACTCGTCACGCTGATCTCATCCGGCGTGCGCGCACGCCGCTTCGGGCGGCGGAGCTGGGCCGTGACTCGTCCAGACCTCTGCGGAGGGACTGGGAGCGGGTCAAGGACGACGTGATGCGCCGTGCGGTGGCAACCAAGTTCCGCGCGCATGCCGATATCCGTGACATTCTCCTGTCCACCGGTGACGAAGAGATCGTCGAAGACACCACCACCGATCACTACTGGGGTCGGGGCAGGACCGGGAACGGCAAGAACATGCTTGGGCGGATTCTGGTGCGCACCCGCAACCAGTTGCGCGCCGAACTCGCCGAAGCCCCCGACGGCGACAGCGGCCGCCCGAGGCGGTGATCCGGGAAACGTGTGCGGTGTGCCGCATGCTCAGGACGGTTCAGGCCACGGCCTCGAGGATGGGGTGACCTCCCCGGAGGATGCCCTTCTCGCCGCGGATGCGGACGCTTTCTCGGCGTTGGGCGGCGAGTATGTCGGCGTGACGGGCGTTGGCGTTGCACGAGCGCAGGTAGACGTGCAGGGCCCGGGTCTGGACGGTGTGGTTGGGGTGGTTGGAGTCGGCGATGGTGAAATTGCCTCAGCGGTCCGAAGTGCGCCTCGATCGGATTGGCCCAGGAGTCGTGGGTCGGGGTGAAGCACACTGGACGACAGCGACTCGCTCAGTCGTCGAACCACACTACGAGGCGCACGTTGTCGTCACCATGCTGTGCTGCGAGTGCTTCCATGGCCTTCCAGACGGGTTGCCACTCGCCGGTTTCGGTGACGGCGTGTCTGCGGCGGATGGTGACTGCTCTGTAGAGCGTGTCCCCGACGAGCCACTGACTTCCTTCGGGCCAGTTCCGGTGTTCACCGGTTTCGAGACCTACAGCCTCGGCGAAGGCAGGGCTCCAGGAGGCTTTGCCCGTCATCCTGAGGCCGTCCGGGGTCTGGCGGTACTGGTGAAGCCGGCTGTCGGTCTTCTCTGCGAGCTCGTCCCAGTCGACGGCTTTCACCTCGGCCCATGTGATCCACGTGGTGCCGTGGAAACCATCCTCGCCGTACCACTCGGTCAGCTGCGCGAAGCGTGCGGTCACGGTGGCCGAGGCGTCGGCGGGCAGGCCTCGGTTTGCAGCCAGGGGGCGGAAGTTGGCGTAGTTGCGGACCCCGAAGAGGCAGCCGAACGCATCGTAGTTGCGGATGTCGTTGAGGGAGGAGAGGTCGTGCGCGGTGGACCAGGCAGCCTCCCGACCGCCCTGCGCCGCTCGATATTCGAGGAATCCGCTCATGTCTGTACCCATGCCGGACATTCTCTCGATCCCGAAAGGTCAGCCTGGACGTGCTCGATGCGCCCGACCGCCCAGGGGGAGAGTTCGTCTTCGTGGCACGACTTCCGTGATCTCCCGCGATCCTCGACGTTCAGGTGGCGCGCCAAGCGCGGGTAGGGGCGGCCGGTCTCTTGGTACGACCAGAGTGTCGACGGCGCCTTGGGGGCGGCGGCGGTGAGGGGGACGGGGCCGGGCGGAGCGGGGGTGTGACCGACGGCAGCCGTCGGAGGGTTCGTCGCTTCCCTGCCGCGCGGTCGCCCCCCGACTCCCGCCATTCGTAGTCAGGTTGGAGGCTCACTCATTCGTAGTCAGGTCGGAGGCTCACTTGGTCGGGTGCTGCGGGACGCTTGCCACCCCTGACGCCTGTCCACTGAGCGCGGCGTCCAGGGTCTCCTGGGCCATGCGCATCGCGTCGGCGTACTTCGGCTCGGACATGCGTTGCCAGGCCCGGTCCGGTGCGATGTCCTCGACCCGGCTCATGACCCACCAGATGTCGCCGAAGGGATCCTGGACCCGGCCGTCGCGATCTCCCCACGCGCTGTCAGCGGCTTCGGTGATCACCTGCGCCCCGTGCGTGACGGCGGTCGCCATGGCGGCGTCCGCGTCGGGGACGTAGACCCGCAGCAGCGAGGGCATCGCCGGCCGGTCGGGCCGCCGGTCGAAGGCCAGGACGACCGTAGGGAATCTCGTGGGGATCGACGGCGTCTGCGCTCTCGCGTCCTCGCTCGGCAATGATCGAGGCTCATCGAGCCCAGGGTCCCCACCACCGTGGCGGCGGCGGGTCCGCCGGCGCCGAGGTGGGCTGGTCGGGGTGCAGGCCGAGCCGCTGAAGGGCATCGGCACGGAAGCGGACGGCGACGGTGCCGTGCCAGTGGCCATCCGGGCGCACACCACACATCAAGTCGATCTCGACCTCGTCGTCGGCGAAGGGGTACCAGTCGATACCGCGGTCCCGCAGTCAAACCGCCGTCAGGTGGCCTGGCTGCGGGTGGCCGGCGACGTTCTCGAAGCAGAAGAGGGTCACCCATCCGGAAGGCTGATCGCGCATGGCGACATCTTGCCGCAGCGCGCGAGCCGGCCGCTTGACCCTTTTCCTTCGCGCAGCCCCGCTTAAGCAGCGCCGACGGTCCTATGCCGTAGGTGCGACCACTCGCAGGTCCAGACCACACAGGACATCTGGAGGCGTGGATTCCAGCCAACCTGCGTCGGCGTAATGACGAGTTAACGCAACCATGGCACTCTTCTGAGCAATCTGACGCAGAGAACATGCTCGTAACGCGCAGTCTCTCGGCGGCAGTTGATCGCGCACCACTTCGTCGGTTCCGTCGAGGCGGCTCGGACCGAGCCGCCCGATTCATCAACGGCCGAGACCCTCGGTCGTCAGTCAAGGAGCTCAGAGTGAGACGTTCTTCCCGAAAGGCTGTCAGCGCGGGAGTGCTGATAGCCGGTGCCGCCATGGTCGCCGCGACGCTTCCGGCCGGCACCGCGCACGCCGGCTCTCCGGCCCCGGCGGGGGCGCGGGCCGCTTCCGCCGGCGCCACGCCCCGGGCCGGTGCGCTGCAGGTCGGGCTCAGCCCGGCCGAGCGTGCCGCCCTGGTCGCCGACGCCACGGCCAGGCGCGCTGCCACGGCCAAAGCCCTGGGCCTGGGTGCGCAGGAGGCGTTGGTGGTCCAGTCCGTGCTCAAGGACGCGGACGGCACGGTGCACACGCGTTACGACCGCACCTACGCCGGCCTTCCGGTCCTGGGCGGCGAGCTGATCGTGCACGCGGCAGCGAACGGCACCGTCAGGGAGGTCACCAAGGACACCAAGGCCACGATCAGCGTCGCCTCCACGAAGGCCGCCAGGAGCGCAGAGTCGGCGAAGGCAGTCGCGCTGGCCAAGGCCAAGGCCGAGGGCTCGAAGGCCCCGAAGGCCGGCCTGGTCCGCAAGGTGGTCTGGGCCGGCTCGGGCAAGCCGGTCCTGGCCTGGGAGGCCGTGGTCGGCGGGCTCCAGCACGACGGCACCCCCAGCCGGATGCACGTGATCAGCGACGCGACCACCGGCGCCGAGATCTTCGCGTACGACGAGATCCACACCGGCGTCGGCAACAGCCAGTACAGCGGCCAGGTCACCATCGGGACCTCGGGATCCGCGGGCAGCCACACCATGAACGACACCCCCCGTGGCGGTCACAAGACCTACGACATGGGCCACTCGTCCAACGACAGCCAACAGGGCACTCTGTTCACCGACGCCGACGACGTCTGGGGCAACGGCCTGCCGGCCAACACGCAGACGGCCGGCGTGGACGCGCACTACGGCGCCCAGCTGACCTGGGACTACTACAAGAACGTCCATGCCCGCAACGGCATCAGGAACGACGGTGTGGCCGCCTACTCCCGGGTCCACTACGGCGACGCCTACGTCAACGCCTTCTGGGACTCGTCCTGCTTCTGCATGACCTACGGCGACGGTGACGGCAACGCCCATCCGCTCACCTCTATCGACGTGGCCGCCCACGAGATGACGCACGGCGTCACCGGCAACACCGCCCGCCTCATCTACAGCGGCGAGTCCGGCGGCCTGAACGAGGCCACCTCCGACATCTTCGCCGCCGCGGTGGAGTTCTCGGCGAACAACGCCAACGACGTCGGCGACTACCTGGTCGGCGAGAAGATCGACATCCGCGGGAACGGCACCCCGCTGCGCTACATGGACCAGCCCTCCAGGGACGGCAAGTCCAAGGACTACTGGTACTCCACCCTCAGCGAGGTCGACGTCCACTACTCCTCCGGACCGGCGAACCACTGGTTCTACCTGGCCTCCGAGGGCAGCGGCGCCAAGACGGTCAACGGAGTCAGCTACAACAGCCCGACCTACGACGGGCTGCCGGTCACCGCGATCGGCCGGGACGCCGCGATGAAGATCTGGTACCGCGCGCTGACCACCTACATGACCGGCTCCACCAACTACGCCGGCGCCCGCCTCGCCACCCTCCGGGCCGCCTCCGACCTGTACGGCGACGGCAGCGCCACCTACGTCCACACAGCCAACGCCTGGGCCGCCGTCAACGTCGGCGCCCGCCTCCCCCTGGGCGTGAGGATCACCGACCCGGGCAACCAGTACACGGCGGTCGGCACCGCCGGGAGCCTGCAGGTCAAGGCCATCAGCACCAACTCCGGCCCGCTGACCTACTCGGCCACCGGCCTGCCCGCCGGACTGTCGATCAACGCCTCCACCGGCCTGATATCCGGCACCGCGACCACGCTGGGCACCAGCAACGTCACGGTCACGGTGAAGGACTCCACCAACGCCTCCTCCACCGCCGCGTTCCCCTGGAAGATCTACACTCCCGGCCCGTGCAACCCGGTGCAGCTGCTCGGCAACTCCGGCTTCGAGTCCGGCGACACGGCATGGACCGCCACCGCCGGTGTCATCGACAACGGCATCAAGACGCAGCCGCGCACCGGTACGTGGAAGGCCTGGATGGCCGGCTACGGCCGGACGCAGACCGACACCCTGTCTCAGACGGTGACCATCCCGGCCGGGTGCCCCGCCACCCTGACGTACTGGCTGCACATCAACACCGACGAGATCATGAGCACGGTGTACGACACGCTGAAGGTCCAGGTGAACGGGACCACCCTGGCCACGTACTCCAACCTGGACAAGAACACGGACTACGTGAAGAAGACCTTCGACCTCTCCGCCTTCGCCGGACAGAGCGTCACCCTGAAGTTCACGGCCGCGGAGGACTACGCCTTCCAGACGTCCTTCATGCTCGACGACGTCACCCTCACCGTCACTCCCTGACTTCGCGCACGACCGATGCCCCGGCGCTGAACATCGGCGCCGCTCCCCGGGCGGCTCCGTCGTCCGCCCGGTGTCCGGCCGAGCCCCTCGGCCACCGTCCTAGGAGTTCACTGTGAGACGTTCCCCCCGCAAAGCCGTCGCCGCGGGTGCCCTGATAGCCGGCGTCGCCATGGTCGCCGCCGCGCTTCCCGCCTCCGCGCTTCCCGCCTCCACACTTCCCGCCCCCGCCGCCACGGGCACCCAAGCACCGGCCGCCTCCCTCAGCCCGGCGCCCCGAGCCGGCGCTCTGAAGGCGGCGCTCACCCCGGCCCAGCACGCGGCGCTGCTCGCCGACGCGCAGGCGCACCGCGCCACCACCGCCCATGCCCTGGGCCTGGGCGCGCAGGAGCAGTTGCTGCCGAAGTCCGTCCTGAAGGACGCCGACGGCACGCTGCACACCCGCTACGAGCGCACCTTCGCCGGCCTGCCGGTCCTCGGCGGAGACCTGGTCGTGCACTCGGCCGCCAACGGCGCTGTCAAGAGCGTCACCAAGGCCACCCGGGCGACGATCGCCGTCGCCTCCACCACCGCGGTCAAGACGGCCGATTCGGCGAAGTCCTTCGCACTGGGGCGCGCCAACTCCGAAGGCGCCACGTCCCCGAGGGCGGACTCGGTCCGCAAGGTCGTCTGGGCCGCCGCCGACAGACCCACCCTGGCCTGGGAGACCGTCGTCGGCGGCGTGCAGCACGACAAGACCCCCTCCGAACTGCACGTCATCACCGACGCGGCCACCGGCGCCAAGCTCTTCGAGTACCAGGCCGTCAAGAACGGCACCGGCAACAGCCAGTACGCCGGCCAGGTCACCCTCGGCACTTCCGGGTCCGCCGGCAACTACAGCATGATCGACAACACCCGCGGCGGCCACAAGACCACCGACCTCGACCACGCCTACGACGACCCCTTCGGCGGCAACATTCCCGTCGGCACGACGTTCACCGACCCCGACGACGTCTGGGGCACCGGCGCGCCCGGCAACGCGCAGACCGCCGGTGTGGACGCCGCCTACGGCGCGCAGCTGGCCTGGGACTACTACAAGAACGTCCATGCCCGTAACGGCGTCAGGAACGACGGCGTGGCGCCCCACTCCCGCGTCCACTACGACAACATCTACCGGAACGCGTTCTGGTGGGAAGCCTGCTTCTGCATGACCTACGGCGACGGCTACTACAACGCCAACCCGCTCACCTCGATCGACGTCGCGGCGCACGAGATGACGCACGCCGTCACCGGCTACACCGCCGGCCTGATCTACAGCAACGAGTCCGGCGGCCTGAACGAGGCCACGTCCGACATCATGGCCACCACCGTGGAGTTCTGGGCCCACAACTCCGCCGACGCCGGTGACTACCTCATCGGCGAGAAGATCAACATCGACCTCGACGGCAAGCCGCTGCGCTACATGGACCGGCCGTCCAAGGACGGTGCGTCCAAGGACTCCTGGTACTCCGGCATCGGCGGCATCGACGTCCACTGGTCCTCCGGCCCGGCCAACCACTGGTTCTACCTGGCCTCCGAGGGCAGCGGCGCCAAGACGGTCAACGGAGTCAGCTACAACAGCCCGACCTCCGACGGCCTGCCGGTCAACCCGATCGGCCGCGACACGGCCGCGAAGATCTGGTACCGGGCGCTGACCACCTACATGACCTCCAACACGAACTACGCAGGCGCCCGCACCGCCACCCTCCAGGCCGCCGCCGACCTGTACGGGGCGAGCAGCCCCACGTACAAGAACGCCGCCAACGCCTGGGCCGCGGTCAACGTCGGCCCCCGCATCACCCAGGGCGTGACGCTGACCAACCCCGGTGACCAGGTCTCCCAGACCGGCACGGCGGTGAGCCTGCAGATCCAGGCCGTCACCAGCAACGCCGGCGGTATGACCTACACGGCCACCGGCCTGCCCGCGGGCCTGAGCCTCAACGCCTCCACCGGCAAGATCACCGGCGCTCCCACCACGGCCGGCAACCACACCATCACGCTCACCGCCACGGACTCCACCGGCGCCCTCGACACCGTCTCGTTCTCCTGGCTCACCTACGCCATCGGCGCCTGCACCACGACGCAGCTGCTCGGCAACGCGGGCTTCGAGTCCGGCAACACCGCGTGGACCACGACCGGCAACGGCACCGTCATCAGCAACGACAGCTCCTGGCTGTTCCCCCGCACCGGCACCTGGAAGGCGCTGGTGGGCGGCAACGGTGCCAGGGTCAGCGACACGCTGACGCAGACGGTGTTCGTCCCCTACGGCTGCAAAGCCACCGTCAGCTTCTGGCTGCGCGTCGTCACCAACGAGAGCACCACGACCACCCCGTACGACCAGCTGACCGTCACGGCCAACGGCACCACCCTGGCCACGTACTCCAACCTGAACGCGTCCACCGGCTACGTGCAGAAGACGGTCGACCTCGCCCCTGTCGCCGGACAGAACGTCACCTTGAAGTTCACGAGCACGGAGGACACGGCCACGCCGACCTACTTCCTGCTCGACGACACCGCGCTCACCGTCCACAACTGAACCGGCCGCCGACCGATCACCCCGGAACGGGTCGAGCCTCGCGTCTCGCGCCCGACGGCACTCCGTAACGCCTGAAGAGCTCTGACGCCGGCCGCATCACCGACCGGAAACCGATCACGCCGCATCACACCCGACCGCTCCGCTGCGCGCCTGTCACGGTGGGCAGCGGAGTGGTCATGGTGCCCACGGGAGCTCGCCAGGACGACCACTCCCGACAAGTGGTCTAGACAACAAATCAAGCCCGTGCGAGCGTGTACCGCCCAGATTTCTCCAACAACCCTGTCAATTCAAGCAGTTGTGCAGGGCTCCCGGTCAGGCAGCCCTGCCTCTCCCCCGTCGGAGGCAGCCGTGAAGAGACCCCGCTCCCTACTCAGCACCTCGCTCCTCGTCGCACTCGTCGCCGGACAGATGAGCCTGGGACAACCGGCCCACACCGCACCTTCCGTCACCGCCGCACTTCCTTCCGTCTCCCCCACGCCCCGGTCGATCGACAGGTCGGGAACGGACGCCGTGGTCACCGGGCGGGTCCTCGTGGCCGCCGACGACCGCACCGACCGGGCCGCGCGTGACCGCCTCGTAAGCGAGTTGCGGGCCCACGGAGCCGAGAGGGTGGACGTCGTGGCGCCGGGTCACACCGGCGCGCGCGGTCTGCTCACCGTACGGCTGGGGCCCGCGTCGAGGCCCGACATCGCCGCGGCCCTCGCCGGCACGACCGTTCCCGGCCACCCGGAGGGCTACGCGCTGCGGGTGACCGCGGACGCCCCGGAGCGGCAGGTCGCGCTGGGCGGCACGGACGGCTCCGGGCAGTACTACGCCGTCCAGACCTTGCGGCAGCTCTTCGTCCGCACCGCCGACGGCGGCTGGAGCATCGCGGGCGCCCGCGTCAGCGACCATCCCTCCATGCCCCTGCGCGGCACGATCGAAGGCTTCTACGGCGCGCCGTGGACCCCGGCCGAGCGCCTGGACCAGATGGACTTCTACGGCGACGTCAAGGCCAACACCTACGTGTACGCCCCGAAGGACGACCCGTACCACCGGGACAGGTGGCGTCAGCCGTACCCGTCGGACAAGCTCGCCGAGCTGGGCGGGCTGATCGAGCGGGCGAACGCCAACCACGTGGCGTTCACCTTCGCCGTGTCGCCGGGCGCGTCCATCTGCTACTCGGACCCCGCGGACCGCGCCGCGCTGAAGGCGAAGCTGGAGACCGTCCACGACCTGGGTGCCCGGGCGTTCTCCATCCCGCTGGACGACATCGACTACACGTCGTGGAACTGCGACGGGGACCGGAAGGCCTACGGGGCTCCCGGACGTGCCGCCGCCGCACAGGCACAGGTGGACCTGCTCAACGACCTCCAGCGCACCTTCGTCGCCGCCCGCCCGGGGACGCGGCCCCTGCAGATGGTGCCCACGGAGTACGGGGACCTCGGCGACTCGGCGTACAAGCGGACCGTGCGGGCCTCCCTCGACCCCGCGGTCGTCGTCATGTGGACCGGCACCGACGTCGTTCCCCCGTCGATCACCAACGCGCAGGCGGACGCGGCCTCGAAGCTGTTCGGCCGCAAGGTCTTCGTCTGGGACAACTACCCGGTCAACGACTTCGGCGCCACCAGCGGCCGGCTGCTGCTCGCCCCGTACGACAAGCGCGAGGCCGGACTGTCCGCGCATCTGAACGGCATCGTCGCCAACCCCATGAACCAGCCCTACGCCAGCAAGATCGCGGTGTTCGGCGCCGCCGACTTCGCGTGGAACGACCGCGGTTACGACGCCGGCGCGAGCTGGACCCGGGCCATGGACTATCTCGCGGGCGGCGACGGCGCGGCGGCCGCGGCGCTCCGCGTCTTCGCGGACCTGGAGCACCTCGCGCCCACCTTCGGAGCGACGCCGTGGCAGGAGCAGGCGCCCGAACTGAGCCGCAGGGTCGAGCGTTTCTGGACGGACTGGAACGCCGGTCTGCGCACCGAGGCCCTGGCCGCACTGCGGATGTACGCCGTCTCCGTCGCAGAGGCTCCGGCACGGATCCGCGCCGGAGCGGTGCAGGAGGGCTTCGTGGCCGACGCGGACGCGTGGCTCGACGCCACGGAGCTGTGGGGCCGCGCGACGGTCGCCATGGTGGACGCCGTCTCCGCGCGCCGGACGGGCGACCGAGATCGCTCCCAGGAGCTGCTCGCCCACTCCCGTGACCTCCAGGAACAGGCCGGTGCGGTACGGGTCGACCCGGCGCGCAACACCTGGGGGAAGGCCCGGACCAAGGTCGGCGACGGCGTCCTCGACGCCTTCCTCGTACGGTCCGACGTCATGCTGGAGCTGTGGGACGTGGCCGGCGGCGGCGAGAACCTCGCGTTGAAGGGCACCGCGACGGCGTCCAGCGTCGAGGCCGACCTCGACCGGCTGGCCGCCCGTCACGTCAACGACGGTTCCACCGGCACCCGATGGGCCTCCGGGTACGGCGACGACGAGTGGGTGCAGGTCAGGCTCGCGACGCCGGCCCGAATCGCCGCGGTGACCCTCGCCTGGGAGGCGGCGTGCGCCGCCGAGTACCGCATCGAGACCTCCGAGGACGGCGTGAACTGGACCTCCGCCGCCACCCGCCGACCGTCGGCCTGCGGCAACGACGTCATCCGACTCGCCTCCGACCGCCCCGTCACCCACGTCCGCATGCAAGGCGTTGCGCGCGCCACCTCCTGGGGCTACTCCCTCTACGAGATGGCCGTCTACGGCGCTCCCGTGACGTAGCGAGTTCCGGCGGGTGGGGCAGGAGCGAGGCGATGGCGTGTCACGGGCCCCACGCGCCCAGAATTGCTCAGTAGTGCTCACTAGGGCTATAAATAGCCCATGTTCGAGCACTACTGATGCAAGAAACGGATCGGTGTATGAACGTCGTCGCTCTGGAGGTTGGCGGGGCGTACATCAAGGGCTGTGTGCTCGGACCCGACGGCGTCCTGCGGGAACGGGAGCGCTGGTTCACCCGCCCGGAGCGAGGGCCGGACGCCGTGCTCGAGACGGTACTGGAATGCGCCGCCACCCTTGCCCGGCGCAGCCGCGCGGTGGCGGCAGGGATCGTGGTGCCCGGCGTCGTGGACGACAGGTCCGGCAGCGCGGTTCTCGCCGGTGCGCTGGGATGGCGGGAGATGCCGGTGCGGGGTTGGGTCGCCGAGCACCTGGAGATGCCCGTGGCCTTCGGCCATGACGTGCGCGCCGGTGGGCTCGCCGAGGCACGCCTCGGGGCCGGCCGGGGCAGCCGGAACTTCCTGTTCGTCTCCGTCGGCGCGGGAATCGCCGCCGCGTGGGTGCTCGACGGTCAGGTCGTGCCGGGAGCTCAAGGCGGAGGAGGCGAGCTCGGGCACCTCGTGGTCCGGCCCGGCGGCGAACTCTGCCACTGCGGTGGGCGGGGTTGCCTGGAGACCGTCGCCTCCTCCCTCGCGCTCACCCGTCGGTACTCCCTGCTCACGAGGTGGCGCGGGGTCGGCGCGGGCGAGATGTACCACCGCGCCGACGCGGGCGATGCCGTCGCCCGCGCCGTCTGCGCGGAGGCCGTGGAGGCGCTGGCGGCCACCCTCGCGACGGCCGTCACCCTGTACGCCCCCGAACGGCTGGTCATCGGCGGAGAACTGGGCGGCGCGGGCGGGGGACGCCTCGCCCCGCTCCGGGATGCCCTGGCCCGACGGCTGACCTTCCAGGCCATGCCCGAGGTGCTGCCCGCCGCCTTCGGGGATCGCTCGGGGTGCATGGGAGCGGCCCTCCTCGCCCAGGAGCTTCAGCGCGAGGTCGCCGCCGCCTGACGGCGGCGGCGACGGTGGCGCGCGTGGGTGGGCTCGGCGCGGCGATCCGTGGCCGCCGGGGCCTTCCGCCCCTATTCCTCGTGTGCCTGCTCGGCCAGGGAGGCGTCGCCGGCGATCCGGCGCAGGGCCTTGGCGGGGCTTCCCCCGTCGGTCATCGCGCTGCCGATGGTTCTCTTGGTGCTGTCTCCCACGGCGCCCCACGAGGTCTTGCCCACGGGTGGCAGGACCGACGTCGGCAGCTCGTGCAGGAACTCGCGGAGGTCCCGGTGCCGGTCGTCCGCCTCCATCTGCTGGGTGACCGAGACGGTGACCGGCAGGAGGTTGTTGCGTGCCGCGAACTCGCGCACGTTCTCGTCGCTGAAGAGGAAGTCGAGGAAGCTGCCGATCTCCCGGGGGTGCCCGTTGCGCTTGAACGCCATGATCCAGTCGACCACCGCGGGTGCGGCACGGGACTTGCCGTCGCGGCCGGGCACGGGCACCTTGCCGACGTCGATGCCGGCGGCCCGCGCAGGCTGGAGGAGGGAGGGATGCCCGTTGACCATGCCCACCTCACCGCGTACGAACGCCGAGTAGGCGTCCTTGCGGTTGAGGCGTTCGGGCGGGACGGGACCCGTGAGTCCCGTCTTCACGAGGTTCTCCTTGACCCAGTCCAGGCTGTCGACGTTCTTCTGTGAGTCGATCTCGTAGGAGCCGTTCAGTCCCGTGTAGCCACCGCCGCCTCCGAGCATCCAGGCCATCGCCTCGATCTGCGCCTCCTCGGGACCCAACGGCACTGCCATGGGGTACGCGATGCCGGTGCGGTCCTTCAACTGCTGGGCTGCGGACTTCAGTTCGGCCCATGTCGTCGGCGGCTTCTCGATGCCCGCCCGGTCGAACGCCTGCTCGTTGTAGAAGAGGAGCCGCGTCGAGGACGTGAACGGCATGCCGTACTGCGTCCCCCGGTACCGCCCCTCTTCGGCGAGTGCGGGCAGGAAGTTCGTTTCCACGGGGATCGAGAGCAGGCTGTCGACGCGGTAGAGGTCGCCCCGCTCGGCGAACTCCGCGTACGAGGCGATCTGCGCCATGTCGGGGGCCTCGCCGGCCTTGACCATGTCCGCCACCTGGCGGTCGATGTGGTCCCAGGAAACGATCTCCACTTCGATGTTGACGCCGGGGTGCGCGGACTCGTAGGCACGGACGACCTCTGCCCAGTACCGCTCGGTGCTGTCGGACCGGCCGGCGGCCACCTCGTAGTCGGCGGCCACCAGCCGCAGGGTGACCTCGCCGGAGGTGTCCACGCAGCCCGCCGACGTCAAGCAGAGCACGAGAGCGGTGGCGGCTGCGGTCAGGGCATGTCGGTGCTGGGGCACGGGTTCTTCCCTTTGCTGTGCGCGACGTGAAGGCCCGCCCCTTGCCGGTCGTCGGGCGGGCGGCAGGGAGCGGGCGGGCGGTGGTTACTTGACGGAGCCGGCGGTGAGGCCGGAGACGACCTTGCGCTCGATGAGCGCGAAGAGGACGACCACGGGCACGATGGCGATGACCGAGCCGGCGAACAGGTAGTTCCACTGGACGGTGTAGTTGCCGATGAAGCTGTTGATGCCCACCGTGAGGGGCTGGTTCTCCGGAACGGTGGAGAGGGTCAGGCCCATGACGAACTCGTTCCACGCGGCGATGAAGGTGAAGATCATCGCGGTGACGACGCCGGGCATCGCCAGCGGCAGGGTGATCCGCAGGAGCGCGCCTCCGCGCCCGAGTCCGTCGATCATGGCGGCTTCTTCGAGTGCCTCCGGGATCGAGGAGAAGTACGCGGTGAGGATCCAGATCGCGAAGGCCAGGTTGAAGGCCCCATTGCAGAGGATCAGGGTCCAGACCGAGTTGAGCATGTCCAGCTGGTAGAACTCGCGGTAGAGGCCGACCAGCAGCGACGTCGGCTGGAACATCTGTGTGATGAGCACCAGCAGCAGGAAGAGCTTGCGCCCGCGGAACTTCATCCGGGCGGTGTAGTACGCGGCGGGGATGGCCACGAGCAGGACGAGCAGGGTCGATCCGGCGGAGACGAGCAGGGTGACGCGGAGGTTGTCCCAGAGGTGGGACTCGCGCCACACGTCGATGAAGTTGGCCCACTCGAAGTCGCTCGGCAGGTAGGTGGCGTCCCGCAGTTCGTGGGCCGGCCGGAGCGCGGTGACCACCATCTCCAGGTACGGCAGCAGGAACACCGCGGCCAGGAGCCACGCGGCCGCCGCGGTCAGCAGGACGCGCGGGGTGACGGCCCGCGGGCGCCGGGCCCGCGGGGGTGCGGAGGGGGTCGTGGGGTGGGGGGCGGGGGCCGTGGACCGTACGGCCGTGAGGGTGCGCTGCGTCATCGGTTCTCCTCCTGGTTCCAGCGGGCGGCCTTGAGGAAGAGGACGACCATGACCACGACGAGGGCGAAGTTGACGACGGACATCGCCGCGGACTGGCCGATGTCGGCGTTCTTGAGCTGGTACATGAAGACCGTGGTGGTGGCGGTGTCGCTGTCCGGGCCGCCGCGGGTCATGCTCCAGATGATGGGGAACGAGTTGAAGACGTTGATCAGGTTGATCACCATGCCGACGAGCAGCGCCGGGCGCAGCAGCGGCAGGGTGATCCGCAGATACGTCTGCCAGGTGTTCGTACCGTCGACCTTGGCCGCCTCGTAGACCTCGGTGGGGATGGTCTGGAGTCCGGCGAGCAGGGTGTAGGTGGTGAAGGGCAGCGAGACGAAGACGGCCACGAACATCATCCACGGCCAGGCGGTGGACGGGTCACCCAGCCAGTCCTTGGGGCCGTCGATGAGGCCGAGGTCCTTCATGACGGTGTTGAGGACGCCGGACGTCTGGTTGAGCATCCACTTGAAGCCGATCGCGGTCATCACCAGCGAGGCGGCCCACGGTGCGATGAGCGCCCAGCGGGTGACGCGGCGGCCGGGGAACCGCTGGTTGAACAGCTGGGCCAGTGCCAGGGAGATCACCATCGTCGTGGTGACCACGACGATGGTCCACATGACGGTGGAGACGACGACCGAGGGCAGTGCCGGATCCTCGAACAGCTGCTTGTACTTGTCGGTTCCGGCCGAGCCGCGGACGAAACCGCTGCTGCTGATCTTCAGGAACGAGGTCCGGACCATCTCGTAGACGGGCCAGAGCACGACCAGGACGATGAGCAGGGTCGCGGGTCCGATCCAGGGCAGTGGGCCGAGGCGGGCCAGGCCGCCCGGGCCCTTGCGGCCGGGGCGGGTGGCGGATGAGGTGGTGGACACGAGGTGCCTTCCGTGACGTGGCGCGGGCCTACTGGTCGGCGACCGCTGCCTCGGCCTTCTTCTGGAGCTCGCCCAGCACCTTCGCGGGGTCGTTCACGGCGGTGCCGCCGCTCTTCTTGATCTCGGCCGAGACGGCGTCCCAGGTGGTGTCGCCGAGCGGGTAGAAGACGGCGTTCGGCAGCAGTGTGAAGAAGGGCTCGAGGTCCTTGTGCTTGCCGTTCGCGGTCATCTCCTTGAGGGTGTCCTCGGTGACCGGCATGAGGTTGTACGTCTCGTCGAACTTCAGCGTGTTCTCCTTGGAGTACGCGAAGTCGAGGAACTTGCGGACCTCTTCCTTGTGGCCGCCGTCCTTGAACGCCATCATCCAGTCGGCGACGCCGAGGGTGGACGCCAGGGGTCCGGACTTGCCGGGGATGGGCGCGACGCCGTAGTCGACCTTGCCGTCCTTGGACATCTGGATCAGTGAGGGGTGTCCGTTGAGCATGGCGGTCTTGCCCGCCGCGAAGTCGGCGAAGGCGGTCTTGCGGTCGGTGGTGGCGGGGTTGGCGTAGGTGAGGCCGGGGCCGACGAGGTTCGTCTTCAGCCAGGAGAACGCCTCGACGTTGGCCTTGGCGTCGAGGGTGTAGCCGCCCTTGGCGTCCGTGTAGCCGCCGCCGTTTCCGAGCTCCCAGATCAGGGACTCGCCCTGTGCCTCCTCGGGGCCGAGGGGAAGGGCGTACGGGGTGACGCCGGGGACCTTGGCCTTGATCTTCTGCGCGGCGGCCTTGAGTTCGTCCCAGTTCCTGGGCGCCTCGGTGATGCCGGCCTTGGCGAACAAGGTCTTGTTGTAGAAGAAGGCACGCGCGGAGGAGACGAACGGGATGCCGTACTGCGTGCCGTCGACCTCGCCGGCCTTGGCGAAGCTGTCGATGAGGTTCTTCCTGGTGGGCTCCGACAGCACCTCGTCGGCCTTGTACAGGAGGTCGTCGGCGACCTTGTCGGCGTAGCCGCCCGTCTGGAGGACGTCCGGCACGTTGCCGCTCTGGATCATCGTCTTCACCTGGGAGTCGATGTCGTTCCAGTTGATGACCTGGACGTCGACCTTGATCTTCGGGTTGGCGGCGGTGAAGCGCTGTGCCACGTCGTTCCAGTAGGCGGTCGAGCTGTTCGACGCCTTGTCTCCGTAGTCCGCTGCGACGAGCTTCAGGGTCACCTCGCCGTTCGCCGAGGCGCCGCCGTCCTTGCCACCGCAGGCCGTGAGAGTGAGCACGCCTATGGTGCAGGCCGCCACGAACATCCGCTTGTTCATCGTCAGTACCGCCTTTGTGTGTACCGGCCGTCGGGCGATGTGCGGCCGGTGGGGTGCAGGAACGACAGCAGCTCGGAGCGTGCATGAACCTGGGCGCTGCTCCAGGCTTTCGCTCAGTAACGAGCATCTGCTGTGGTGGAAGTAAACACGATGACGGGGCTTGGATGCCAGGGGCCGTTACGCGAACGATGCCGAATCGTCCGGATGTTGGGCGTCGTGGATGGCTCCTGGGGCCGGACAGCACACCGCCCCCCGCGCGTCCTGGGACGCGCGGGGGGCGGTGTGGGTGTGTTCGGTGGCGAGTGCCCTCAGACGGTGATCACTTCGATGCCGGCCTCGGTGAGCCTGGCCGCCATCTCCGGGGCGATCCCGGAGTCGGTGACGACGGAGTCGACACGGTCGAGGCCGCAGATCCTGGCGAAGGCGCGCTTGCCCATCTTGGAGGAGTCGGCGACCAGGACCACCCTGCGTGCGCGCTCCGCGAAGAGCCTGCTGATGCTGGCCTCGTCCTCCTGGTGCGTCATGACGCCCAGCTTGGCGTCCACACCGTCGGCGCCCAGGACCGCGACGTCCAGCACCACCTCGTTCAGCACTCCCGCCGCCAGCGGCCCCACCAGCTCGTAGGACTGCGGCCGGGCGACCCCGCCGGTCACCACGATCTTGAACTGCGGACGGACCGCCAGCTCGCCGGCGATGTTCAGCGCGTTGGTCACCACGGTGTACAAGGGGCCGGAATGCCCGTCTCCCGAGTCGCCCGCGCCTCCACCCGTCCGCAGGGCCAGCGCACGGGCCACCTCGGTGCTCGTCGTCCCCCCGTTGAGACCGATGACGTCTCCCGCCGTCATCAGGTCCGCCACCGCCCTGGCGATGCGCTGCTTCTCGGAGGCCCGACGGGAGGACTTGTAGCGCAACGGGAGCTCGTACGACACACCGTGCGCGATCGCCCCGCCGCGGGTGCGGACGAGAAGCCGCTGCTCGGCCAGTTCGTCGAGGTCACGGCGAATGGTGGCGGGTGACACGTCGACGACGACAGCGGCCTGTTCCACGTCCAGCCTGCCCTCCACCGCCAGCAACTCGAGCAACCTGCTCCACCGCTCCTGCTTGGACATGTGCCGCAACCCTTCCCTGCCCTGAGACGTCCGAACCGCACGCCCGAGTCCCCGACGGTCCGCCGGCCCTGATGGAGCCGTCGGACCGGTGCTCCATGCGCGAAGTTGATCGTAGCGCGCCTGCATCGAGCATCACGGTGGATCGGTCGCCACCGCTCGTGAAGAGCTTTCCCGCCCTGCACCGCTCCCCGAGCGGGTCCGCTCGACAGCAGCTCCAAGCGTCTGGACTGATTGAACATGCTCGCTTTATGCTTCATGAGAGCAGAATCAAGCACTCTTCATGGTCACCGGCCCTGCTGTCGGTACCTCACGCCCGGTCACCGCCGCCCCCGAACGGACAGGGCCGCAGCACGGCCGGCCGCCACGCACACGCTTCTTTCACAGGAGTCCGCACACCATGATCGTCACCGTCACGCTCAACGCCGCCCTCGACGTCACCTGGGAGGTCGCCGAGCTGAGGCCCCGCACGTCCCACCGTGTCCTCGCGGCACACGAGCGGGCCGGGGGGAAAGGAATCAACGTCGCCCGGGTACTCGCCTTTCTCGGGCACTCGCCGGTCGTCACGGGCCTGGCAGGGGGGCCGACGGGCCGCCTGATCCACGACGGTCTGCGGTCCGCCGGGATCCGTGCCTCCTTCGTCCCGGTGGCGGGCGAGTCCCGGCGTACGGTCGCCGTCGTCTCGCGCGACGACGGCGATGCCACCGTCCTCAACGGGCTTGGCCCAGAGGTGACCCCCACGGAATGGGCGGCCTTCGTCACGCACTACGCCACCACGGTCCGAGGTGCGAGCGTCGTCGTCCTGAGCGGAAGCACTCCCCCGGGCCTGCCACCGGACGCCTACGCGGTCCTGATCCGGGTCGCCGCCGAAGCGGGAGCCCTGACCGTCCTCGACACCTCCGGACCCGCCCTGACCGCCGCTCTGGAGGCGGGCCCGGATGTGATCAAGCCCAACGCGGCCGAACTCGCGGAGGTGACGGGGTGCGATGATCCGGCGGCCGCCGTCACGGAGCTGCGTCGCCGCGGCGCGCGAACGGTCGTGGCGTCGGCGGGCCCGGACGGTCTGCGGGCCGTCACGCCGAACGGCGCGTGGCTGGCCGCTCCTCCCGCGTTGCTCTCCGGCAATCCGACGGGCGCGGGAGACGCCTGCGTCGCTGCGATCGCGTCCGGTCTCGCAGCCCGCGCGGCCTGGCCGGACATCCTGCGCGAGGCGGTGGCCCTGTCGGCCGCGGCCGTGCCCTGTGCGACCGCGGGCGAGGTCGATCCCTCGGTCTACTCACAGTTCCGGCAAGAGGTCCGCGTGACCGAACTCGCGCCGCCGTGTCACCGGTGAGGCACGACCGACCCGCCTGACTGCCGCCGCGTACAGACGCATCCGTTCGACCGACCACGGCACTTCCAGCGCGCCACCAAGCACGCACATCCCGCCCTACGCACCTCAAGGAATCGCATGACCACCTTCCAGACTTCCCGTACGTCCGTCGAGATCGACTCCCAGCCGGACACCTGGCGCCGCGCGGCCGCCTCGGTCGCCTCCTTCTCGGCTGCCCTGCCGCGCCGGGGTGAGCGCGTCGCGGTCGTCGGCTGCGGTACCTCCTGGTTCATGGCCCACGCGTACGCGGAACTGCGCGAAGCGGGCGGACACGGCGAGACCGACGCCTTCGCCGCCTCCGAGTTCCCGCACGGCCGGAGCTACGACCGCATCCTCGCGATCACCCGTTCCGGCACCACCACCGAGGTCCTCGACCTGCTGACCCGGATGAAGGGGTCCGTGGCCACCGGCGCCATCACCGCCGACCCCGCCACCCCCGTCATGGCGGCCGCCGACGCCGTCGCGGTCCTCGACTTCGCGGACGAACAGTCCGTCGTCCAGACCAGGTTCGCCACCACGGTCCTCGCTCTCCTGCGAGCCCACCTCGAAGCCGAGGACGCCCTGCCGGCAGGCGTACGTCCGCTGGCTCAGGCGGCCCAGGACGCCGAGCGTGCCGTCGCGGAGCCTCTCGACCCGGAGGTCCGCGGCGCCGAGCAGTTCACCTTCCTCGGCGCCGGCTGGACCTACGGCCTCGCCCTCGAAGCCGGACTCAAGATGCGGGAGGCCGCCGGGGCCTGGACCGAGGCGTACCCGGCCATGGAGTACCGCCACGGTCCGATCAGCATCACCGGCCCCGGCCGGGTCGTCTGGCTCTTCGGCGAGGCGCCGCAGGGCCTGGCCGACGACATCGCCCGCGTCGGCGGTCTGTACGCCGCCGGGTCCGGCGATGAGTCCGGCGCTCTCGACCCGCTCGCCGACCTGATCCGGGCCCAGCGTCTCGCCGTCCACCTCGCCGAGGCCCGAGGCTACGACCCGGACCGTCCTCGCAACCTGACCCGCTCCGTGATCCTCGAGGACTCCGGAGTCTGAGGCCCACCGCTCCTCCCGCTGCCCGGCGTGTGAGGTGGACACCGCCGTCCACCTCACACGCCGCCCCTCTGTATCCGTCACCGCCCCGTGGAGAACTCCCATGCCCCTGACCCCCACCGACGACATCGTCGGGCCCGCCCGCGACGCGAACACCGGTGTCGGCGCCTTCAACGTCGTCCAGATCGAGCACGCCGAGGCGATCGTCGCCGGGGCCCGGCAGGCGGGCCTGCCGGTCATCCTGCAGATCAGCGAGAACACGGCCCGTTACCACGGCGCCCTCGCCCCCCTCGCCCTCGCCACGCTGGAGATCGCCCGTGCCGCCACTGTGCCGGTGGCGGTCCACCTGGACCACGCCGAGTCCGCCGAGCTCGTCCGGGAAGCCGTCGAACTCGGCTTCACCTCGGTCATGTTCGACGCCTCGAAGCTGCCGTACCAGGCGAACGTCGACACCACCCGCATGATCACCGACCACTGCCACCGGGCCGGCGTCTGGGTGGAGGCGGAGCTCGGCGAGGTCGGTGGCAAGGACGGCGCCCACGCCCCCGATGTCCGTACGGACCCGGACGAGGCCCGCGAGTTCGCCGCGGCGACGGCGGTGGACGCGCTCGCCGTCGCCGTGGGCAGCTCGCACGCCATGATCATCCGGGACGCCGTGCTCGACCTCGACCTCATCACGCGCCTGAAGGAGGCTCTGGACATCCCTCTCGTCCTGCACGGTTCCTCCGGCGTCGACGACTCGGACCTCGAGAAGGCCGTCGCCGCCGGCATGACGAAGGTGAACATCTCCACCCACCTCAACCAGCTCTTCACCCGCACGGTCAGGGAGCAGCTCCACGCCGCACCGGCGGTCGCCGACCCGCGCAGGTACCTGGGTCCGGCGCGTGAGGCGGTGGCTGCGGAGGTGGCCCGGCTGCTGTGCGTCCTCGCCGGGCGCTGACCCGAGGGGTGTGACGCGAGGAGGGCCCGGCTGCGGTGGCAGCCGGGCCCTCTTCGCTGTCGAGCCGTCAGGCTCGGCGGGTCATCCGATGGTCCAGCGCTGCAACGCCGATCCGCTGTCGGGCTGTTGGGCGACGAGTGCGCCGTTGGCCGTCGAGGCGGTGGTCAGCAGGAGACCGCTCTTGACCGATGCCAGGGTGTGGGTGCCGCCGGCGACCGGCGTGATCCGCCACCGCTGGTTGGTGCCGCCGGTGCACGTCCACTGGACGACCGGGGCGCCTGCGGACAGGGAGCCGCCGCTGACGTCGGCGCAGAGCCCGGAGGCGACGTTGACCAGGGTGTAGGAGCCGTCCGACTGCTCGGTGAGGGTCCACTTCTGGTTGTTGCCGCCGTGCAGGGCCCAGGTCGTGAGCCGCGTGCCCGGAGTCGTGGAGCTGCCGGGCACGTCCAGGGCCTGGCCGCCGGTGGCGAGGGTGTGGACGCCGTTGAGGTTGCCGCCGGAGGCGCTGCTCCAGGGGACGTCGGGGGCGGCGTAGTAGCCGATTCCCGCCGCGGTCCAGCGCGGTCCGTGGGTGCCCAGGCGGCGGCTGAAGTCGGTCCAGTCGTGGGTGGACTGGGGCGACCAGCCGATCTCGGCGATGGCGGGCAGGCGCGGGAAGGTCATGTACTCGGCGTACACGTACGGTTCGGGGAACTGGCTGGTGGACTGGGGCAGGCTCTGGCTGCCCGCGTACGCGCGGTCGGCCCACAGGGCCGCCTCGACGCCGGCGATCCTGTCGGCCGGGACGAGCGAGCCGGTGCCGTTGGGCTTGGCCGTCGAGGTGGACGGGTCCCAGTCGTAGGCCTTGCTCACCGGGACGTAGCCCTGCCAGGAGAGCCCGTACGGCGTCGACGAGTCGTACTTCATGTCGAGGTACGCGTGGTCCGAGGGGGACATGACGAAACGGGCGTTCTGCTGGACGGCGTTGCGGACGAACTGGATGTCCTCGGTCTCACCGCCGGTGCCGATGCTGGCCCGGTCGTCGGCGTCGCCCCACCACTGCATGACGCTGTTCGCGGGGATCGTCGACTGTCCGAGCTGGTGCCAGCCCATCACGGTCTTGCCCCGCGCGGTCGCGGCCGCGGTGGCCGCGGAGACGTAGGCGTTGTACTGGGACGAGGTGGCCTGCGGAGTCTCGTCGCCGCCGAGGTGGACGTAGGGTCCGGGCGTCATGGCCGCCACCGTGTCGATCACGGTGGTGAGGAAGCCGCTGACGTTGGAGATGTGCTGGGCGTCGCTCAGACAGTAGAGGCTGATGCCCACGTCGAAGCCCGAGTACGGCTTGATCGCCTTGTTGTCGCAGTTGAGGTTGGCGACGGACGCCAGGGCGGCGCTGGTGTGGCCGGGGCCGTCGATCTCAGGGACGACGGTCATGAAGCGGGACTTGGCGTAGGCCACGATCTCCTGGTACTCGGCCGCGGTGTAGTACCAGGTGGTCCCGCCGGTGAAGCCGCTCTGCGTGCTCGCGCCGATCGTGGTGAGGCTCGGTATGGCCCCGATCGCGATGCGCCAGCCCTGGTCGTCCGTCAGGTGCAGGTGCAGCGTGTTGATCTTGTAGGTAGCGGCCTGGTCGATGTACTTCTTGAGCTGGGCCATCGGGAAGTAGCGCCGGGCCACGTCCACCATGACGCCCCGGTAGGCGTACCGGGGCGTGTCCGAGATCTGCACGGGGGCGACGGTCCAGGGGCCCGGCTTGACCGTCGTGGACTCGATGGCCGCCGGCAGCAGTTGACGCAGGGTCTGAACCCCGCGGAACAGGCCCTGCGCTCCGTACGCGGTCACCGTCACCCCGGTGCTGCTCGAGTTCAGGGTGTAGCCCTCGGCGCCCAGGGTGCTCGGACCGTTGGGGTTGAGGACGATGGCCTGGCTCGCGGGCTGGGAGGTGGTGGTGACCGGCAGCGTGTAGCCGGTCGCCGGGGCCAGCAGTCCCGCGAGGTACGTGCCCACGCCCGCCGCGTCGGGGTCGCCGGAGGAGATGACGTTCACCGGCGTCTGCGCGGTGAGGGCGAAGCCGCTGCCGGTCAGGTTCGTCTGTGACACGGGCTGGGGCACGACCGCCGGTGCGGCGGCGGCCTCGGCGACCGAGCCTGTTGCGGCTGTCGCCGTTGCCATCACCGGAAGGGGTGTGGCGAGAGCGAGGGCTAGAGCGGCGAGGGTGGAGAGGTTTCTCCTCCGCCAACGCGACGAACGCATGGATGACTCCTTCGTTGGAAGGGACGCACACCTGTGGGCGCGGCTGAACACGCGCATCACGCCAGGAGTGCGGTGACGACACTGGAAAGGACAGTTGAGAACACTGATCATGCTCAGTAA
Source organism: Streptomyces wedmorensis (assembly GCF_000716445.1). Classification (GTDB taxonomy): domain Bacteria; phylum Actinomycetota; class Actinomycetes; order Streptomycetales; family Streptomycetaceae; genus Streptomyces; species Streptomyces wedmorensis. The sequence goes on along the minus strand of NZ_JNWK01000014.1, from coordinate 81,073 downwards.
TGCATGATCAGGCCGCCTACCGAGCACTTTCGAACGAACCGTCGCAGTAGCGGAGTGCAGGCGTCAAGGCTTACCGGGCCGTAGCTTCCTTGCGCGCACGGCCCGTTGCGAACTGGAGGACAAGAGGGGAAGTTCTCGGCGTTTTCCCTTGCCGAGACGACGATGGTTACGCAACCATAGAAGGCTGCGTAACCACCTGGCACGCCTCTTGGGCGCGCCGGGACGTCAGGAGGTCAGGGTGACCTGATCGACCGTCCAGAAGGCGCTGTTGGTGCCCGTGTAGCGGAAGGACAGGCGGGCGGTGGCGGCGCCGGCCGGGACGGTGACGGTGAGCTTCTCGAAGGCGTTGCGGTCCGCGCGGTAGGACTGCAGGAGCTGCTGGGGGCCGCCGTCGAAGGAGACGTACACGTCTCCGGTCTGCGGGCCGTCCACCTTGTAGTTCGTCGCGTACGAGACGGTCGCCGTCGCACCGCCGGTCACGGCGAAGGCCGGGCTGACGAGGGTGGAGTCGAACTGTCCGGCCCCGTGGGCCTTGTCGTCCCACTCGTCGGAATCGGCGACGGCGAAGACGTTGCGCGCCCGGACGTTGGTCTCGCGTCCCTGGCCCCGGTCCGTGTTGGTCCAGAACTCGTCGGTCGCGAAGGACCAGCCGCGCCACTCGGTCACGCCGCCGGTGGGCATGGCGGAGTTGTCGACGGTCCAGCCGCTGGGCGCGGTGGTCGTCCAGCCCTTGAGCGTGGACGACAGGGCGAGTTCGTCGACCCGGGTGTTCAGCGCGGGGCGCAGCGCGTCGAACGCGTCGGGCGCGAGGCTTCCGATGGCCTTGCCGTCGAGCTGCCATGCCGGGTCGGGGACGACTCCGAAGTGGGAGAGGACGGTCGGCGCGATGTCGGCGACCTTGACGTCGTGGCGGACCGAGCCCGGGGCGAAGCCGGTGCCCTTGGCGATGACGAACGTCTGACGCTCGGCGGGCGTGTTCCCGCCGTGACCTCCTCCGGGCGCGTGGCCGTGGTCGGCCGTGATGACGATCTGCCAGTCCTCGTCGGCGTACGTGGTACGGGAGGTGACGGCGTCGAGGATCCGGCCGATCTGGGTGTCGGCGACGTTCAGGGCGTCCAGGTAGGCCCGGTGCTCGGTGCCGTAGTAGTGGCCGGCGCCGTCGACCTCGTCGAGGTGGACGAAGGTGGCGTCCGCGTCGGTGGTCGTGAGCCGGGAGACGGCGGTGGCCGTGGTGTCCGCGTCGCTGACGCCGCCGAGGCGGGTGTCGACGGCGGGCCCGAAGACGGTGGTGGGGATCGGGCCCCAGGTGCCCACGACCAGGGTGTCGAGCGCGGCGTCGGCGCTCTCCAGCCGGGTGGCGTAGTCGGGGTAGAGGTCGTACCGGGCGCCGGTGAAGCTGTTGTCGACGACCTTGTGCTTGTCGGGCCAGGTGCCGGTGGCGATGGTCGACCAGCCCGGGCCCGAGGAGGTGGGGGCCATCGGGTTCGCGTAGAGGTTGCTGGTGGCGGTCATGCCGGCCGCCATGAGGCCCTTGACCCTGGGCATCTTCGCCTTCTCGAACTTGGCGAAGGTCGCGCCGTCGATACCGATCACCAGCGACTTGGGCTGCTTGACGACCGCGGCGGCGCCGGCGGTCGCCCCCTCCTCGGCGCTCGCCGCATGGGCGGAGGCGGCAAGCGGCAGCACGGCTACCGCGACGGTGCCCGCGAGGGCAGCGCGAACAGAACGGGACAGGCGCACGAAAGCTCCTTGGAATGACTGTGGTTGGGGTGCACGGCCGTCTCGGCCGGGCGTTGATGAGCCTGAGCCCGGCCAAGGATCAGCAGATTTCCTCAAAACTCATCGCAGGTGAACAGTCGGCGACTCTTGGTTCAGACCCGTTACGCTTTTGTAATCACTTGAAGTCATCGCCCACGCACAGACGAGTGCCCCTCCACCGCGAGGGTGGAGGGGCACTCGGAAGGGGTCCGACCGTCAGGCGATGGTCCGGATCCACTGCTGGTTCTGCCCGCTGTTGCAGGTCCACTGGTCGAGCTTGGCGCCGTCGGCGTACGAGTAGTCCGCGACGTCGAGGCACTTGCCGCCGAGTCGGGCGACCAGCTGGCTGTAGCCGGCGTCACCCGTCGGCTCGATCTTCCAGTGCTGGGACTTCACGGAGCCGCACGTCTTCTGGACGACCGGCGCGCCGTCCTCGGTGGACGCTCCGCTCACCTCGAGGCACTTGCCGCTGTTGCGGGCCATGATCTGGACGTAGCCGCTGGTGCCGACGTCCTTGAACCAGTACTGCTGGTTGATGTCTCCACCGCAGCCCCACTGGACGATCGCAGCGCCGTCGGCGGAGTCGAAGTTGGAGACGTCGGCGCACTTGCCGCTGCTGCGGACCGACAGGGTCTCCCAGATCACGTTCATTCCGGTGACCTTGCCGGCGGCGGCGTCGATCGTGATCTTGGGCGAGTAGTCCATGGTCATGGTGGTCTTGGTGGGGAACTTCAGCGGAAGCCAGACGTACTGGGAGTCCTGGACCATGCCGCCCATGGAATTGCCCCAACGGTCGCCCATGTAGAGGTAGCTCGTCCCGCTGGTCCCCTGCACCGGGAGGACGTAGGCCGTCTGGCTCCGGTAGGTGGTGGAGTTGCCGACGTCCTTCAGGCCGCTCCAGCTGCCGGTGACGCTCGTGGCGGTGGCGTACTTCTGCTGGTTGGGCGCCCAGCCCGTGGCACCGGAGGTGAGCAGGAAGTACACGCCGTTGCGCTTGAACATCGCGGGAGCCTCTCGCGACTGCCCCGCCCACAGCTTCTGCACCTGGGCGGCGATACCCGTGTAGTCGGCCGTGAGACGGTAGACGTGCAGGTCGGCGTTCTCGTTGGCCGCGGAGATCATGTATCCCGCGCCGTCGGTGTCGACGAAGGTCGTGATGTCCCGGGACATGTGACCCAGCGGACGGAAACTGCCACGCCAGGAGTAGTCACCGTCGACGGTCGAGGAGACCGCCACGGCAGCACGCGCCTCGGAGTAGTCCGTGGCGCTCCCCTCCTTGTGCATCCACATCACGAACTGCCCGGTCGAAGCGTTGTACATGACCTTGGGCCGCTCGATGTTGGCGCCCTGGAGCTCCGGATCGGTCTCCTGGCTGAGGACGTGGTTGCGGAACTCCCACGTCTTCAGGTCCGTCGAGCGGTAGGCCGACACGTACCGGAAGCTGTTGTCGGCATTGCGGTCCTCGCCGAACCAGTAGTAGTACTCACCCACCTTCACGACCCCACCGCCATGAGCGTGAACGGGATTTCCCGCCGGATCGGTGAACTGGGTGGCATTGGAGACGGACACCGACGCGGCATGAGCCGTACCCATGGCACCGACGAGGGACAGGAGGAGAGCGGACAGAGCGGCGAAGACCACCGATGCCCCGGTTCTTGTACGCGACATGATCACTTGCCTCTTGCTGTGCGGATCCGACACGGACGACGTGCCGTCCACGGCGAACCGGATGTGCCTGCGAGGGGGGTGGGTTGAGCGAGTGGATGCATACAGAGGAGGTGTACGCGAAGGCGATGGCCGACCGGACCCGTGGATGCGGAATGACGGTCAGAGCAACGCGGCCCGTGCGGAGGGAGGTGGCCGCCGTGTTACGGCTGCGTGTCGCCTCGTCTTGTTTACGTTAACGCGGGGTGTTGGGAAGAGTTTGAAAGCACGAGAAGGGCCTGTCAAGAGACCCCGGGCATGGACGAACCGGCCCTGATCCGCCGGACGCGCCGTAGTCCCGCTGAAATCAGGCGGGGAACGCGGCGAGCTTGCCGTACTCGGTCGGTTCGAAGCGGAAGGTGTCGTCGACCAGGTGGCGGTCCCTGATGAGTTCCACGAGGGCGAAGTAGGCCGAGAGCATCGCGTCGGCCGCCGTTCGCATGCCGCGGGCGGCCTCGTGCCGGCCTTCGAGGGAGGCGGGGAGGACGAGCACGTCGGGGTGGTCCGGGGTGTCCCGGACCAGGGCGTCCGAGTGGGATGCGAAGCGCTTCAGCGCGGTGAGCAGGCGCTCGTGTGCGCGTTCCAGCTCCGTGTCGGCGAAGAACGCCGTGGTGGGGTCGACCTCGCCGTCGGCGTAGGCGACGGGGAGGCGGTAACCGTGCCGCTGGAGGCATCCCCAGAGGGACGAGGCGACGTCTTCGGGTACGCGGTCGAAGTGTTCCGCCTTCCGCAGGGCGGAGAACCAGTCGGCTTTCCATCGCCAGTCGCTCAGGAAAGCCAGCGAGCTTCTTCTGTCGCGTTCCCGCGCGGTGCGCGGAGGGGTTCCCGACCGTTTTCTCGGAGGAACGCCATGGCGGGCCGCGACGGCGTGCCAGTACAGCATGTACCAGGATTCGACGGAATTCCCGACGTGGTCGGAGTTCCGGGATCGCGCAGTCTCCTCCAGGTGTTCGACGAGGAGGCGGAACTGCCAGTCCTTCGCCGGGAGGGCTGATCCTTCGAGCCAGGAGCGGACCTCGGTCTCGGTCCAGTCCTCGCCGCCTACCCTCGGCCTGCGGCCGAAGGCCAGGAGGTCTTCGAGCGAAAGGCCGGACCTGGTCCAGAGCTCTCGGAGGCGCCGGGGGAATTCCTCCTGGACATCGCTTTCCATCGTGAATCCTTACATCACTTCATGGTCGACAGAAGCCAGCCGTGCGGTCGTCGCAGAACGACCGCACGGCTGGGGATTCAGGCCTTGCAGCCTATCATCGGGACGCCTGCTGGACGAAGTCCGAAATCTGCCCCGGCGTCATGTCGGGCAGATCGAGTTTGAGGAACTCGTCGAGTGATTTCGGATCGGGTAGATGCGCTGGGATGTCGATTCCGATTCCGCTGAGAATCTCCCGGGCGCGGTCCACGGGAATGGACAGCGAGGCGGCGTTCGCCACGTCGCCCGGCAGCGCGTTGATGACCACTTCGCGGTCCTGGGGCAGGGAGCCCCAGTACCGTTCGGTCTCGATTCCGGCGCGCTGGAGGTTCGACGAGGGGATCACGTGGACGACCGCGTCGGAGCCCCGGCTGGCGGAGTGCACCGCGTAGGCGGTGGCGACTCCGGGGTGCCAGCTCGACGGGGTGGAACCGCTCGTCTTGGTTCCGGCGCCTCCACCGTAGTTCTTGGTGGTGCCGCGGAAGAGGGTTTCCCCTTCGTCTCCGCCGCCGCCACCGCCGTCGCCGTCCTTCTTGCCGCCGGCTCCGTCGCCCTTGGTCCCCGAGCCGCTGCCGGCGTCGTCCTTGGGCTTGGCCGGCGGGTCGGGCTTGGGTGCCTCCTTGGGCTTGGGTGTGGCCGGCGGGGTGACGTTGTCGGCGGCGTTGGCCGCGCCCTTGGCGTCGGCGGCCTTGTCGGTGGTCTTGGTGACCGCCTGGACCGCCTCGATGCCCTCGTCGACGTACTTCGCACCCTTGGCGGCGCTCGCGCCGTATCCGACGATCGGGATCGCGGAGGAGAAGGACAGACCCGCGTCGACGTAGTTGCCCTCGGCGGTGTACCAGATGCCGTTGGCGATGTCGGCGGCCTCGCCGACGACCGGCACCAGGCCGACGACGTCGAGCGCGGCGTGGCCCCAGTCGGACCAGCCCCACCACAGGCCCGTGGGGTCGGGGAACATGACCGGGTTGTTGCGCCCGTACGCGTACGGGTTCAGGTGCTGCGGGTCGGACAGGTCAAGGACCGGGTCGACCGAGAGGAACCGGCCGAGGGCCGGGTCGTACTGACGGGCGCCCATGTGGACCAGGCCGGAGCCGGGGTCGTTGACCGCCCCGACGAAGCCCTGCTGCCCCGGCCACGTCGACGGGTTGGCGCCGCGGACCTCGCCGAACGGCAGGGTGCGGCGTTGGGTGACGGTCTGGCCCGCGCCCACCGCGTCGATGACGAGCTCGGCGGTGCCGTTGAGGCCGCCGGCGAGCCAGTGCACCTGGGTGGTGGAGCTGCGGACGGCGACGGTCCTGCCGCCGTGGCGGTAGTAGCGGACGGCGCTGGTGGTGTCGTCCGTGGTGGCGGCGGTGTTCTTGGTGTCGACGGTGAGCTCGGTGGTGCCGAGGTACAGCGTCGCCTTGCCGTACTCCTTGCGGATCAGCCGGTTGCCGTCGGAGCCGTAGACGTTGGTCGTGTGCTTGGCGAAGCTCCACCGCTGGGTCGCGGAGGTGGAGCAGGTGACGGCGGTGGCCGCGGTGCCGCTGGTGGTGGCGGTCAGGGTCAGGCACAGGCCGGTGGCGGTGTGCTTGACGGTGCCGTTGTCCTGGATCTTCCACTTCTGCGTGGCGTCGGTGGAGGAGCAGGGGCGGGCGAGGATCGCGCTGCCGCTGGTGGTGCCGTTGGGGACGGCGCAGACGCCGAGGGCGGCGAGCTGCTCGTCCTTGTTGAGCTCCCAGGCCTGCGCGGTACTGCCGGAGGCGCAGGTCAGGCCCTGGATCACGGTGCCGGAGGCGGTCGCGCCACCCTTGAGGTCGAGGCAGAGGCCGCCGTTTCCGGTGACCGTGCCCTTCTCCCCCGCCTTGGAGGTGCCGGCGAGCCTGCCCACGGCGTCCCAGCGCAGCAGCTGGTCGACGGCCGGGCTCAGAGCGGTGGCCGCCTTGGTGCGGCGGACGGTCTTGCCCGCCGCGTCGTAGGCGTGGCTCTGGGTGGTGTCGGTCCTCGCGGTGACCGTTCCCGCGCTGTTCACGGTCTCGGTGGCGACCGCTGCGGTGGGCAGGGCGTGCGGGCGGTCGGCGCCGGCCGCGGGCATCGCGGCGGTGGTGGTGACCCGCAGGGCGGAGGCTCCGCCGGCCGCCGGGTTGACGGGGTTGCGGATCTCCTTGGTGCGGTTGCCCGCGGTGTCGTACTCGTAGGAGTGCCAGTACGGGGCCGGGCCGCCGATGACGCTGTTCGCCGCCGGGGGCGCCTCGCAGGTGGCGGAGGTCTGGCTCCACGCCGTCTTGAGCCGGCGCAGGTAGTCGTACTGGAAGCACTGGACGTCCGCGGTCTTGCCCGCGGGCGCGTCCGCGATGGTCTTGATGTTGCCGGCCGCGTCGTAGACGTAGGTGGCGTCGACGTCGGGGTTGGCGATCGACTCGCGGTCGATCCGGCTGCCGGTGAGGCGGCGGGTGCCGTCCTCGTGGAAGTTGGTCAGCCAGGTCTGCTTGGCGGCGCTGGAGACGCCGAGGGTGAGCTGTTCGGTCTCGCCGAAGTTCGAGTAGCGGGTCTCCCTGACGTAGTCGGTGGTGCCGTAGGTGAAGACCGGCAGGCCCGTGAGGTCGTAGCCGGTGGTGATCTTCTCCGACGGGAGCGGTCCCGCCGCCGGGACGGTCACGCCGGACACGGAGCCGTCGGCCTTGTAGGTCGCGGTGGTGGTGTAGGTGCCGGCGAGCCTGCCCTCGGCCGCCGGGATGACCACCGCGGTGGAGGTGGGGTGTCCGTTGACGTCGTAGCTGTTGACGGCGGACTTGTACTCGTTGCCCCCGCTGAAGGTGGAGGCGGAGGTGACCCGGCCGATTCCGTTGGGGAGGGTGTCGTAGACCCAGGAGTTGAGGGTCTCGCCCCCCTTGGTGATCTTGGTGGTGCGGCCGAGGTTGTCGTAGTGGTAGGTGACGGCGACACCGAGCGGATCCGTCGCGGTGGTGAGACGGTCCAGCTCGTCGTACGCCATCGTGCTGAGGCCCTTGTCCGGGTCGTCAGCGGTGCGCTGCCGGCCGAGGGCGTCGTAGGTCCACTTCCACTCGTTCTTGGCCGTCGGGTCCTTGACCGAGGAGAGACGGCCGGCCTTGTCGTAGGCGTAGGTGGTGGTGAGCCCGGTGCCGGAGACGGAGTCGGACTCGTACTCGGTGAGCGAGACCCGGCGCCCCTGGGCGTCGGTGCAGACACGCGTCGGAGTGCCGCCGGTGGGCGGGTCGCTGTCCGTGCAGTCGCCGTGGAAGACGGTCCGGGTGCGCCACTTCTCGGCGCCGCCGACCTTGAAGACGGAGGCCGTGGCACGGCCCGCGCCGTCGTAGACGGTCTCGGTGGCCGGCGGGTTGCCGCCGACCGCGAACTGCGGCTCGACGACGGTCGTGCCGGGGTCGTCCAGGTTGTAGAACGGGCCGTGCTGGACGACCGCCAGGCCCCGCGAGTCGTACTCGACGAGGTTCAGGACCCGCCCGGTGTTGGGGGTGGGGGTCTGGGTCTGGCGGGCGCGCAGGAGCCCGTCGTACAGCTGGTGGGAGACCGAGACGTTGCCGTTGGGCTTCAGCGTCCGGGTGGTGACGACGGTGGCCGCGTCCGCGTTGATGTCGTACGCGTACTCGGTGTTGGGGATGTCGGTGGCCTTGGCGCGGCCCGGGAGCCACACCTTGACGAGGCGGCCGAGCGCGTCGTAGGCCAGGTCGGTGCGCTGGTTGTTGGCGTCGGTCGTGGCGGTGACCAGACCCCAGGCGGGGTCGACCGACGACGAGGTGGTCTGCCCGGTGCCGCCGGTGACGGCGGGCGGGGTGGTGACCTTCATTCCCGTGACCGGCCCGCCGGTGGCGGGGGTGTAGGAGGTGGTGGTCCGGTTGTTCCTGGCGTCCTGGACCGCCGTGACGCGGCCGTGGACGTCGTAGTCGCTGCTCGTGGTGGTCTGCAGGACCGGGGTGGTGCCGCTGTAGCCGGTGACCCGCTGGCTGGAGCTGACGTCGCCCTTCGTCGGGACCGCCCCGTAGGCGAGGTCGTCGTAGAGGGTGCGGACGTCGGATATCGCGTCACCGGGGTAGCTCGGGGTGGTGGCGCAGTCGACCGCGACCGTGTGGACGCGCTTGACCAGCGTGAGCAGGGTCTTGTCCGTGTTGCGGGCGTACTCGTAGCGGGTGCAGGAGTCGTCCGCGGTGTTGCCGTTGGCCTTGTCCTCGCCCACGTCTCCGAGGTCGGAGGAGGAGGAGATCATGCCGTAGGAGTCGTAGGTGTGGTCGATCGCGGTACGGCGGATCCCGCCGGTGACCGCGGTGCGGGTGTCGATCCGGTCGGTGCCGACGAGGGTGGCGTTGTCGCTGCCCTCGGTCGCGGTCGGTGCCGAGATCCAGGGCGTGTTGACCGATCCGTTGATCTCCTTGGCCGCGCGGTCGGCGGCCGTGGCGGCGGGGACGGAGGAGTAGGTCCGGGCTTCCAGCTGGTAGCCCTGGAGTCGGTCCTTGTCCTCGATCCGGGTGCCGTCGGAGGCGGTGACCCAGACGTCCTCGGTGCCGCCGTCGCCGTTCGTCCGGTCGCCGTCCATGCCCCGGAGGTACGTCGCCTCGGAGCTGAGCTGCGCGGTGCCGGCGTCACCGGTGACGGTGCGGACGGTCTGGAAGCCCCGGAACTGGCTCCAGGTCTTGTTCTTGCTCTTGGCCAGCTCGCTGTCGTCGTAGCGCCAGGCGGCACCGCCGTAGTACTCGTACTTCGTCGTCTTGTTCAGACCGGCGACCGTGCGGTCGTCCTCGATCACCGTGTCGATGACGTACTTGTGGAACCAGTCCTCGTCCTCGCCGATCGCGCCCTCCTTCGACCAGAAGGACGGGAAGCACCGCTTGGTGTTGGTGTGCGGCGTCGGCAGGTCGGAGACGGTGCATTCGACGGGCTTGTAGGTGACGGCGACCTCGCCGCCGCTCTCCGAACGGATGGCGCGGATGCGCCACTTGTACATCGGGTCGCGGTCCTGGGCCTCGGCGTGCACCCGGTTGGTGTTCTTGACGCCCCAGAAGACCGTCTTCAGGCTCTCGCTGGTCCCGCCGTTGGCCTTGCCGACGTGGGTGATGCTCTGCAGCCACAGGGAGCGCGGCGAGGTGTCGGCGGTCGCCGGGTAGGACTGGTCCAGGGTCCAGGTGTCGACCGGGGTGTAGCTGCCGGACTTCAGGATCTGGGTGGTGACGGAGGTCAGCCGCTTGCGGGAGAAGAAGGCCGGGGACCACTGCTCCTTGCAGGAGTCGGTGTCCGTGCAGATCTGGTCGAAGGGGACGTCGGGCCAGCGGGTGGCGGTGTCCTCCTTCAGGTCTCCGGGCTCGCAGTCGGCGGCGGCTCCGTCGCAGCGCTCGGCGACGCCGAAGACGACCCTGGCCGGGGCGTCGGTGGTGAGGTCGCTGCCCTCGCGCTCGCCGTATTCGATGCGCTTGAGGTGTCCGCCCCGGTCGTAGGCGACCGAGACGTCGTCGCGCATGGCGCCGTAGCGGTTGGTCTCCTTCTCCCAGTACAGGGTCATGGAGTTGCCGTGGACGTCGACCACGTAGTCGAGGTTCCACCGCCAGGTCTGGTCGCAGCGCGAGTCCTTGAAGGTGGACTCGTGGCAGGGCTCGCCCGAGTCGTCGCCGTAGACGGGGACCTGCCAGGCCGACTCCTGCGACTCGCCGTCGGCGGCGGAGCGCTTGTTGCGGCCGAAGTAGTAGCGGGTGCCGTCCGTGGTGGTGACGACCCAGAACTCCTTGCTGTCACCGGTGTTGAAGCCGCCGGACCAGCGCTCCACGCGCGTGCCGTCGTCGGTCTTCAGCCGCCAGGTGCCCTCCAGCTTCATGTCCGGGTTGCCGTCGAGCGTGCGGCTCGCGTCGGCGCCGGACTTCTTCACCAGCTCGCCGTTGCGGCCGCCGAAGGACATGGTGGCGTTGTCGGAGTGCCAGCAGAGGTCGTACTTCTCCTCGCCCTCCGTGTCGTGTCCGTCGTCCTTGCAGGAACGGTAGGAGCGCTCGATGTACCCCTGGGACAGGTCGAAGCCCTCGCCGACCCAGCTGGTCTGGGAGTTGGTGGAGGCGGTACGGCCGTCCACGCTGCCGGAGCTGTACGAGAGCGACAGCTGCGGCGACGGGCCCGCGATCGACGGCGGGACCCGCATCGGGTACTGCCAGGTGAAGGAGCCCGAGTTGCCGGCGACGGACCATGTGCCCGACGGGGTGAGCGAGGTCGCGGCGTAGTTGCCCGAGCTGCCCGCGGCACCGGCCGAGACGGACAGCACGGAGAGGCCTGCGGCGGCGGCCGAGGCGGTGGTGGCCGCCGCGGCGGAGCGCGCCGCGGCGCCGGTGGGGGCCTTGGCGCCGGCGGTGCCCTCGGGGAGGGCGACCTCGGCCGTGAGCGTGCCGTTCTTCCGGTCGTTCGAGGTCCGCAGGACCTTGCCGTCGGCGCACGCCCCGGGCGTGGCCGAGGTGACCAGGCACGGGCTGTGCTGGACGACCCGGAGGCGCGAGGCCCAGTCGCCGCCGTAGGCCGCGGCGAAGGCCTTGTAGTCGATCTCGACGGTGACGCGTCCGGCGGCCGTCTCGCCGTCGGCGCGGGCGACGGTCAGCAGCAGGCCGTCGACGCCTGTCCGCTCGGTCTTGGCCCGGGACATGACCTCGACGTCGACCCGTCCCGGCACCTGGGTGCCGAGGGCCTCGACGCCGGCCTCGCGGGCGGCGGCGTTCCGGGACGCGAGCTTTCCGCGTACGGCGGCCGGGGTGACGATCCGGACCGGCAGGGTGCCCGCCCGGTCCTCGACCGCCGCCTCGGCGGCGGTCAGGCTGCCGGCGCGGGCCTGCGCGCGCAGGCCCTCGACCGGTAGCTCCGCCACGCCCTTGCCGGCGGCCGGCCAGACGGTCTTCGGATACGGCACGCGGGCCGCCTGGGCAGCGGCGTCCTTCTCGCCGTCCTTCTCCCAGGCCAGCGGGGTGACGTCGACCGAGTCCATGACGGCCGTCTTCGGCCGCCGCTTCTCCCGCGCCGCCTCGTCGACTCCGTCGGCGGCCCCCACGGCGGGAGCTTGCAGGAGGGTCAGGGTGACGGCTCCCACCACCCCCCAGGCCGTGACTCCGCCGCTCCTTCTCAGGAACGTTCTGCGGGCCCTCAGGCCCCTTGCTCCGATGCGCATCGGCGCGACTCCTCATCGGCCACCGCGGTCCACGGGGCCGGTTCAGGGCACGGCGGCATGCCGCCGTGCCTCCCCCGACGAGCCACCCGCGTGGGGGCGGCCCGTCCTTGTCCACCGCGCCGGGCGGCGGGCCCGGTGCGCGGTGTGGTCTGTGTGATCGGTGCGGGCGGCTCTGGGGCTGCCCGGAGGGCCGGCGGTGGGGGAGGTCCCCCATCGCCGGCCCAGATGTCGGCCGGTCCGGGTCAAGGACCGGTCAGCGCTGGGACGCCAGACGGCCGATGTCGCTGCGTTCGAGGACGGTCGGGTAGGTCCGGACGTCGTCGATGTCGCCCTTGAAGGGGTCGGCGTACGCGCCGGCCCACTTGCCCCGGCCGACCTGGAATCCGGCCGTGGCGTTCCAGCTCTTGGTCGGGTCCCAGGTCGTGCCTCCGTCGGTGGAGGGGATCACCTGGTCGGAGGCGACCTCGTCCCCGTTGACGTAGAGCGTGATGCTGTTCCGGGTGGGGTCGAAGACTCCGGCCAGGTGTACCCACTGCCCGACGTACGGGGTGCTCTGCGCGAGCCCGGCGTAGGCGCGGGCGGAGTCGGTGCCGGAGTCGAGGCGGTGCCGGGAGAGCGTCCAGCCGTTGGTGGTGGACCAGTAGATCGCGAAGCCGTTGCCGACGGCCCCGGACTGACTGACCACGGCCCGGTTGACCGTGACGTCGGTGACCTTGGCCCAGGCGGAGACGGTGAAGGACTTGCTGGTGTCGACGCGACTGGGACCGGTGGCGTAGTCGGTGGCGACGCCGTCGAAGCGGACGGCCTTGTCGGTGGCGACCGCGGTGTCCGCGCCGGCGACCCAGGTGCCGCCGCTCACGGTGAGCGGGGACTTGTCCTCCGTGCCCACGCCGGAGGAGTCGGCGGCGACGGTGCCCGCCGTCTCGTCGAAGCGGTAGGAGCCGACGGTGCAGGACTCGGCCGAGGGGTCGGAGCAGGCCCGTCCGGCCTGGAAGGTGACCTTCTCGACGGTGCTGGCGTTGCCGGCGCGGTCGACGCTCTGGAAGTAGAGCGTGTGGAGGCCGAACTTGGGGATGGCCACCGACGCGGTGCCGTCGGCGCCGAGGGTGGCCGGGTCGACCTTGGCTGACGGGGTGGAGTCGTTGAGGCCCCACAGGTAGTACTGGACGTCGTTGCCGTAGACGGAGTCGCGGTTGCCGTTCGCCTTGAGGGTGAAGGGCATCGACTGGCCGGCCTTGATGTCCGCGAGCGGCGGCAGGTCCACGGCGGGCTTGTCCGGGTCCTCGGTGTCGACGGAGAACTCGCACCAGTCCGACCAGGCTCCGGAGTCGATGCCGTCGCTCGCCTGGGCGTGCCAGTTGTACGTGTGCCCGTGCTTGAGGTGGCCGCTCGGGATCGCCTTCTCGAACGACCCGTCCGGTTCGTAGCCGGTCACCAGGTCCCCGTACACCTGTACGTCGGTCGCGTTCGGGAGCATGTCCCACGCGCGGAAGAGGACCCGGATGTTGTGCGGGTCGGCGTCGCTCGCGGAGACGGTGAGCACCGGGGTGGTGTCGTTCTGGTTCAGCCACGGTCGGCCGGAGCCGGTGACGCACGCGGTGGTCGGGCTGGTCGTCTTCTCGCCGACGGGCTTGGCGGGGAGGGTGTTGTAGTAGATCCGGAGCGTTCCGGTGTCGCCCTTGAAGCGCTTCCAGCCGCTCGCCGCGTCCTCGTCCGCCGCGCGCAGGGAGAAGGCGACCGACGCACCCGCGGCGGCCTTCGAGCGCACGGTGGAGGTGAGGTTCTCGTTCGTCTCCTCCGGGTTGTCGTTGAAGTTGACGGTGCCGTTCTCGCAGCCGAAGTCCTCGTTGCCGTAGGCGACGTGGCGGTCGCCCATGAGGTCGCCGTCGGCGGGCTTGTTGCCCCAGTTGGTGCCGGTGGAGAGGTCGGTCTCGTCGACGCGGTGCAGGTTCACCCAGCTCGGGCTGCACGAGTAGGAGAAGGTCTCGTAGACGCTGAAGGTGGCGTCGTAGATCTTCCGGTTCTCCCAGCCGTCGAGGTTGAACTCGAAGTACATCCGGCCGACGTAGGCGGAGCCGCAGCCGGCGCTGGTGCAGCGGCCGACGCCCTTGTCGTCGTCGAAGTCGGCGTACTCGGTGCTCGGGGAGCCGCTGTTCGCCCAGGTGTAGAAGGAGCGCTTGCCGGGTGCGGTGGGCTTCTCGACGCTGAGCGGCGGGTCGATGTAGAGCGGCAGGCTCGACGCGTCGGCGGCGGCGAGGAGTTCCGGGTCGGGCGTCAGCGTGACCGTGTCGCCGTCGACCGTCATCCCGACCTCGGCGTGGTCGTCGCCGGGCATGGGGGCGACGGCCGGGTCCTCCTGGAGGGCGTCCTTCGGGTCGCCCGCCGGGGCGGTACGGGCCGCCTCTTCGCTGCCGGAGTCCCACATGAGCGGAGCCGCTCCGGAGAAGAGGACCTCGCCGGTCGTGTCGTCGCTGACGAGCAGGCCGCCGTCGGCGTTCTCACCGATCTCCAGGCCGTCGTTGCTCTGCTCCAGGCGGATGCCCGCGAGGGCGGGGTCGGCGGCGGCCTCCTCGGTGCGGACGACGAGGACCTGCTGGAAGCCCTCGGGGGTGGCCTTCATCCGGAGGTCGACGCCGGGGATGACCGAGCGGTACTCGGCGACGTCGCCGACGAGGACCGGGGCCGGAAGGCGCTCGGGCCACTTCAGGGCGGCGCTGCGCCCGGCGTCGGCGACCTCGACCAGCGGGTCGGTGCCACCGCCGGAGAACTCGACGTCGATGAGGGCGGCTCGGGGTCCGACCGACCCGTCCGGCTTGACCTCCAGTGTGGTGTCGAGGTCCTTCCAGGTCCCGTCCTCCTGCGGCACCCATCGGGGCGCGGCGGAGAGCTCGGCGGTGAAGCCGCCCTCAGGCTCGGCGAAGACCCGCTCGGCGACGCCGCGTTGCGACATGTCCTCGACCGGTCGACCGGTCTCCTTGGCCTCCTCGACGGCCTCTTGAGTCACGGCGTTGAGGCCGGAAATCGACGGTTCCGGTTCCTCGGCGGCCCCAACGGGTGCCGCCATTCCCATCAGTAGCGCGGAGCCGAGCAGAACGCCCAGCCACCGGCCCCCCTTGAATTGCGCAGTCACGCGCTGTCCTTCCCCCTGGCAGCTCTCCACGAGCCACCTGTGTACGGGCTGTGAAAGCAGTTACGAACGGGAGCGTAACTGGGGCGAGTTCTGGCCAACCAGGGGAGACAGCTTCACAGAAATCACACATAGATCATCAAAAGACCATGTACCCGAAGTGATGTTCGACACGGAACCCTTCCAGGACCGACCTCCCTCGACCCTGGTGCCGTCGTCCGCCGTCCGGTGCATCCGGACCGGCCGCCGGGGCGGAATCCCAGGTGACCGGCCGGCGTCGCTTGCGCCGGTGGAAGCGCGGGAGGAAGGCCGTTGCGGTGATCGAAGTGGAGCGGGTGATCATGGTGCGCCGGCCCTTGGCCGAGGTGGTGGCATACCTGGAGGACTTCGGCCGCACCGAGGAGTGGGACCCCGGCACCGTCCGCTGCGTACGGCTCGACGACGGGCCGGTGCGGCCGGGTGCGCGGTGGCGGAACACGTCGCGGTTCCGGGGCCGCACGACGGACCTGCGGTACGAGCTCGTGCTGAGGGAGTCCGCCCGGCTGATGTTCGTCGGGGAGAACAGGACGGTGACGGCACTGGACGACCTCCGGTTCGCCGCGGAGGGAACGGCCACGCGGCTGACGTACCGCGCTTCGCTGAGGTTCAAGGGATTCGCCCGGCTGGCCGCGCCGTTCGTGCGCGGGGAGTTCGAGCGGCTGGCGGACGAGGTGGTCACCCGCCTTCCGACGGCCGCCGAGGCATGGCGGTCCTGACGCTGTCCCCTCGCGCCGCGCCCCCAAGCTCGCATCGTTTCCGCATCGTAAGGTGGTGAGCATGTACGACACCGCCCATGGGATGACCACCGGCGCCGTGGCCCGGCGGCTGGGGGTCTCCCCCACCACCGTGCGTTCCTGGGACCGGCGGTACGGGGTCGGACCCGCCGTCCGCGCCGGCGGTCGGCACCGGCGGTGGAGTCCCGCGGACGTCTCGATGCTGGAGGAGATGTGCCGTCTCACGGCCGCGGGCGTACCGCCCGCCGAGGCGGCGCGAGCGGCACTGGAAGTGCGGTCCGGGGCACCGGCCGGCGGCGACGTGTCCGTCGGCGGCCCACCGGCCCCGGTGGCCGTCGAGCCGGCCGCGTCCCTCGGGGAACCGTCGCCGGCGCCGGCCCGGCGCGCGGCGGCCGGCAGCGGGCTGCCTCTCGGTGAGGTGTGGCAGGAGTGCCGCGGGCTCGCCCGTGCCTCCGTGCGCCTCGACAGTCCGGCCATGGAAAGCCTGCTCGAGACGGTGCTGGAGGAGTACGGGCTGGTCACCGCCTGGGAGGAGATCATGTCTCCGACGCTGCACGCGGTGGGCCGGAAGTGGGAATCGTCCGACGACCGCTACGTCGAGGTGGAACACCTGCTCTCCTGGCACATCTCCACCGCGCTGCGGCGGGCCGCCGTCACCGGCCCGGCAGCCGCTTCCCCGGCCCCTCCCGTCGTCCTCGCCTGCGTCCCGTCGGAACAGCACACGCTGCCCCTCGAGGCGCTCGCCGCAGGCCTGGCCGAGCGCGGGATACCGACGAGGATGTTCGGCGCCGCCGTGCCCGCCGAGGCCCTCGACGCGGCGGTACGACGGTCCGGTCCGGCCGCCGTCGTCCTCTGGTCCCAGGCCCGGTCCACCGCGAACCACGCGCTGGCACGCCACGTCGCGGGTACGACGTTCGGGGTACGGGGAGCACGCACCGCTCCCCTGGTCCTGCTCGCGGGGCCCGGCTGGCTCGGCCGGCCGCCGGGTCCGGGCACGGCGCGTCCCGAGGGCCTGCGCTCGGCGCTCGGCATCATCTCCCGGCTGTACGAGGAGTCTGCCGGGTACGAGGCGGCCGGGGGATGAAGCCGCTCGTGCGCGCCCGGTAGGCCGCGTACCCCGGCCGGTCGGCCATGTGGGCCTCCAGGAGCCGCTTGCCACTGCCCCAGATGAGCAGGGCGCTCATGACGAGCGGCGAGACGAGGGAGAACAGGGCGGTCTGCCAGGTGGCGCAGGCCGTCAGGTACAGGCCCCACCAGACGAGGAAGTCACCGAAGTAGTTGGGGTGACGGGTCCAGCTCCACAGCCCTCGGTCCATGACGCGTCCCCTGTTCGCCGGGTCCGCCTTGAACCGGGCGAGCTGGTGGTCCCCCACCGCCTCGAAGCCGAGGCCGGCGGCCCACACCGTGAGGCCGAGGAACGCGGTCGCCTCCAGTGGCAGGGGCAGCAGGACCGCGACCTGGACGGGCAGGGAGACGAGCCAGACGAGGGCGCCCTGGAGGACGTAGACCTTCCACAGCGCGTAGAGGGTCCGGTTGCCACGGGCTCGGGCGAGCATCCGGGCGTAGCGGGGGTCCTCGCCGTGGCCGCGGCCTCGCCGGGCGATGTGGACCGCGAGCCGCAGCCCCCAGACGACGGTGGCGACCGCGACGGCGGTCCGGCGGGCGTCGTCGCCGTGCCCGGCCGCCAGGGACCAGGCCACGATCGCGACCGCCGCGAAGGCGATCCCCCAGGCGATGTCGACGATCCGGTGCAGCCGTCTCGCGGTGCCGATCGCGAAGGTCACCAGCATGACGGTGAGCGCGGTGGCCGCCGAGGACCCGAGGACGAGTCCGAGGGCCCCGGCGTCGACGACGCTCATGACGCCTCCCCGTACCGGCTCGCCTGCCGTCCCTCGGCGCCTGCCGCCGCGGTCGCTGCCAGGGGGCGTACGGGCGGGCCCGGGCGGGCGGGGTTCACGGGGTCGTCTCCCGGTCGGCGGCGGTGAGCCGGAGCTGGCGGACGTCGAGGTACCCGGAGCGGAATCCGGCCTCGGAGTAGGCGAGGTAGAAGTCCCACATGCGCTGGAAGACGGGGTCGAAGCCGAGCGCGGCCACGTCGGCCTCCGCGTGGCGGAAGCGGGCCCGCCACTGGCCGAGGGTCTCGGCGTAGTGGTCGCCGTACCCCGTGTCGTCGGTGATGCGCAGTCCGGCGGCGGCGCTCTCGCGGGCGAGTGCCTCCGGGGAGGGGATCAGGCCGCCGGGGAAGACGTACTTGCTGATCCAGGTGTGGGTGCGGGCGGTGGCGAGCATCCGTTCGTGCGGCATGGTGATGGCCTGGAGCGCGACGCGGCCGCCCGGGGCGAGGAGGCGGCGGAGCGCGGTGAAGTAGTCGGGCCAGAACTCGGCGCCGACGGCCTCGATCATCTCGACGCTCACGACGGCGTCGTAACGCCCCCGGACGTGCCGGTAGTCGAGCAGTTCGACGCTGACGCGGTCGGCGACGCCGGCCAGAGCGACACGGCGGCGGGCGAGCACGAGCTGTTCCTCGGAGAGGGTGACGGTGCGGACGCGGGCGCCGCGGGTGGCGGCGCGGATCGCGAGTTCGCCCCAGCCCGTGCCGATCTCCAGAAGTTCGGTGCCCGGGCCGGTCTCCGCCAGGTCGAGGAGCCGGTCGATCTTGCGGTGCTGGGCGGCGGTGAAGTCCGCGTCGCAGACGACTTCCGAGGAGTGCGGAAGGGGGTCGAAGACCGCCGAGGAATAGCTGAGGCCGGGGTCGAGGAAGAGGGCGAACAGCTCGTTGGAGAGGTCGTAGTGGCGGTGGATGTTCTCGCGGGCCCCGTCGGGGGTGTTGAGGTCGGCCTCGGGCCTGCGTCGGACCCAGGCTCCCCGGAGCCGGCGCAGCGGGGCGGGAACGAGGTCGTCGACGTGGCGGGCGAGGACGGTGAGGACGCCGACGAGGTCGTCGGCGTCCCACTCTCCGGCCATGTACGACTCGCCGAAGCCGATCAGCCCGTCGGCGCCGATACGGCGGTGGAAGGCGTCCGGGTCGTGGAGCGTGAGCGACGGTGCGGAGCTGCCGTCGCCGGCCCGCCGGTCCGCGAGATCCACGCCACCGCCCTCGGAGAGGAAGACGGAGGGGGCGTTCCGTATCCGCAGGGGCAGCCGGGCGAGGGCGCGCTCCACGAGCAGGCGGGCGAAGGCGGTGCGTGCGGCGGATGCGCGCGGCAGGCGGGCGACCTCGGGCCAGCGGTGCGGGTCGACCGGAACGCGGCCGGTGCGCACGGCGGACGGGAGGGGCATGAGGGTCACAGGGTGCCTTCCTGCTGGGTGGGTACGGTCGGAGGGGTTCCGGCGGCGCGGGGCCGGACCGGAAGCCCCTTGAGGTAGAGGCGGACGCCGTGGAGGCGGATGCCGAGGGAGACGGCTGCGGTCGACCACGGGTGGCGCAGTGCGGCCGCGACCAGGGCGCCCGGACCGGGCGGCCTCCGGGTGCCGCGGACGGTGGCGGTCAGGGGCCGGGAACCGTCCGTGTGGCGGAGCTGCACGGTCAGGTCGAGGCGGTCGCCCGGAAGCGGCAGACGCATCCGGTAGGCGCCTTCCACGTCGAGGAACGGGGAAACGTAGAACTCCTTGGCCGTCTCGGCACGACCGTGCTCGTCGGGGTGCAGCAGGTACGCGTGGCGTCCGCCGTACGTGTTGTGCACCTCGGCGACGACGCAGACGGGGCGGCCCGCGCGGTCGTGGCACCAGTACAGGGTGAGCGGGTTGAAGACGTGGCCCAGCACGCGCGCGTGGGCCAGCATCAGGACCCGCCCGTCCGCCGCCCGCTCTCCATGTGCGGCGAGGCAGGCGTCGAGGCCGGCCCGCAGGGTGGGTGCGTCGCCGTCGAAGTGGTCGGCCGGGTCGAAGCGGGCGAGCGGGCGCAGCGGACGGGGCAGGACGGGCAGGTCGTCGAGGTCGACCAGCCACATGTAGGTGCGGTGGCGGAGCGAGTGACGGATCGGGGTCACGCGGGTGTGGGCGATCTCGGTCTCGTACAGGGCCGGTGCGGCGGCGGGAGTCATCACGGCGCTCCCAGGTGGCGGGCGGCCTCGACGCCCGAGCGGCAGCCGTCCTCGTGGAAGCCCCAGCCGTGGTAAGCGCCCGCGTACGCGGTGACGGGGGTGCGGAGCGTGGGCAGGAGGCGCTGGGCGGCCACGGACTCCGGCGTGTAGACGGGGTGCTCGTACGTCATGCGGGCCAGGACGGTCGAGTCGTCGACACGGTCGCCGGGGTTGAGGGTGACGATGTGCGGTTCGTCGGTGCGGAGTCGCTGGAGCCGGTTCATGTCGTAGCTGACCTGGACCGCGCCCGGGCGGGCGGCGCAGGAGGGCAGCAGGTAGTTCCAGGCGGCGCGGGCGTGCGGCGAGCGCGGCAGGACGCTCGTGTCACGGTGCAGGACGGTGGGGTTGCGGGAGTACGTGAAGGCGCCGAGGACGCGCCGCTCCTGCCCGGTGGCGTCGGCGAGGAGCCGCAGGGCCTGGTCGGGGTGGACCGCGACCACGACGGCGGCGTGCTCCGTGGACTCACCGTCGGCGGTCACGACCGTGGCACGGTCACTGCCCCGCGTCACGGCCCGCACCGGGGTCGCGGTCCGTACGGACGCGATCGACTTGGCGACGCGTTCCACGTACGCGGCGGAGCCGCCGGTGACGGTCTTCCACTGGGGGGACCCGGCCACCGAGAGCAGTCCGTGGTGGTCGAGGAAGCGGAAGAGGTACGCGGCCGGGTAGCGCAGGGCCGTGTCGGGAGCGCAGGACCAGACGGCGGCGACGAGCGGGATCGCGAAGTGGCTGACGAAATGGGCGGAGAAGCGGTGGGCGCGCAGGAAGCCGCCCAGCGTGAGGGTCATGTCCTCGGCGGCCAGCAGGCCACGTGCGGCGCGGTGGAAACGCGGGACGTCGGCGAGCATCGACAGGTGCCGGCGCCGACGGACGTTGCCGCCGCCGAGGAGGCCGCGGACGCCCCGCGCGCCGGCGTACTCCAGACCGCACCCGTCGCAGCGGACGGACATGCTCATCTCCGCGTCCTGTGTCGTCACCCCCAGCTCGCGGAAGAGGCCCAGGAGGTGGGGATAGGTCCGCTCGTTGTGGACGATGAAGCCGGTGTCGACGTGGAGCGTGCCGCCTTCGGGGGCGGGCAGTTCGTGGGTGTGCGCGTGGCCGCCGAGTCGGTCCTCCGACTCGTACAGCACCACGTCGTGCGTGCGGGAGAGGAAGTGGGCGGCGGTGAGGCCCGCCACCCCCGCCCCCACCACGGCGACGCTTCGTCCGTTCATCGTTCTCCACCCCTCGTGTGACGGCCGTCGACCGGTGCGGTGACGACGACCTGCTGTTCGGTCCTGCGGTACGCGCTGTTGTCGGTTGTTCGGAGCCGTCGGCCGGTCGGATGTGCGGGATCGGCGGACGGGGCGGCGGTCGGGGTGGTGGTCGGATCCGGGCCGGTCAGCTGCCGACGCCGGCACCGGCGGGTTCGAGGCTGTGCCGCATGCGCTGGAGTCCGCGGCGGGCGTGGCTCTTGACCGTGCCGAGCGGCATGCCGGTGCGGTCGGCGATCTGGACCTGCGTCAGGTCCGCGAAGTACGCGAGTTCCAGGACGTCGCGCTGGACCCGGGGCAGCCTGGACAGACCCTCGGCGACGACCAGCCTGTCGAGGATCCGCTCGGGCTCTTCGTCCGTCCGGTCCTCGTGCTCCAGGGAGGCGCCGAGGGTCGCCGCGAGCTCGGTGCGGCGGGTGCGGGCGGTCAGGGCGTCGGCGATCTTCCGGCGGGTGATGCCGGTGAGCCAGGCCGGCAGGCTGCCGCGCTCGGGACGGAAATTGGCCCGGCCTCGCCAGGCGGCGACGAACACCTGCTGGCTGACGTCCTCCGCCTCACGCGGGTCTCCCAGGGCCCGGGCCGCCAGAGTGTGGACCAGTCGGCCCCAGCGCTGGTAGGCGGCGGCCAGGCTGTCCTCGTCGCCCCGAGCCAGGCCGCGTGCGATCCGGTCATCGGCGTCGGGGTCGGGGTCGGCGTCCCCGGACATGGCGGCCGCTTGGGGGGTGGCGGAGGTCGCATCGTTAACGGCGGTCGCATCGGTCGCGGTGGGGATCACGTCGGTCGCGGTGGGGGCGAGGCCTTCGGTCCTCCGGTGTGCGGTCATGACGCTTCCTCCTCCGGGTGGTGGCACGGGCGTCCACCGGATCTTCCGCCGTCGCCGCGAGAGCGGCGGCTCCGGGACCTCGGTGACCCCGTCCCTCCTCACGGTCCGACCGATGCACCACCTGGCACAACCCGCATCGCTTTCGCATCGAAATGCCGGGGACACGGTTGTCCTGTGCGTCGAAACCGGAGAACCCGGCCCCTGACGTACGCGACGCGGCCGAGGTCCCGCAGGACCGTCTCCGCGTCCGTACGCCTCAAAGCGACGCTTCGGTCCCGTTCAGGATCGGTGCGAGTACGTACCGCTCCACCGCGTCAGCGGGGTCCGCTCCCGGGGGAAGGCCGGGAGCGGTGCCGGTCACCGCCCGGTCCGCGAACCCTCCGGCGAGGTGCGGCATCCGCACGTCGACGACCGTGACACCACGTCGGCGCTGCTCTCGCCCCACGATCCCCAGCCAGGTGGCGAACGCCGTCTTCGCCGCCGCGTAGTCGGCCGTGCCGACGAGCGGCCGGTCGACGACGGCCCCCGTCACGGCGACGACGGTGCCGCCGGGCTCCAAAACCGGAAGGGCTCCCCGGACGACCGCCATGGGAGCGAGGGCGTTCACGGTCATGAGATGCTCCGCGGCGGCCTCCGTGACCTCCTCGGCGCGCCCGAAGCCCGCCACGCCGATGGCGACGACGACGGTGTCGAGCCCCCCGAGGGCCTGGGCCGCCCAGGGCGCCAGGTCGGCGCATCCGTCCAGGTCGTAGGCATCGAAGGCACGGCACGGACCGCCGCCCGATTCACGCGCAAGGGTCGCGAGCCGGGTCGCGTCACGGCCCGCCAGCGCCGGGGCTCCGCCCCGCTCGGCCAGCCGCCGCACCACGAGCCCTCCGATCATCCCGGTCGCCCCGACGACGAGGGCCTTCCCACCGTCCACCGCCTCCACCTCCCGCACTCCTCCGTACCGGGCTCTCACACCTGCCGAGGACGGTTCTCCCGCGGCGTCCCGCGGGGATGCACCGCGCGGGCGGACCGTTCGCATCGGGATGCCGACCCGGCGCGGTCGCCGGACCGTCCACATCTGGATGCCCACCCGGTGCGGTCAGCCGGCCCGTCCGCATCGATTGCCGGCACCACGTGGCCAGGCGGACCGGCCCGCGTCGGACGCCGAACGTCGGACGTCGGACGCCGGACCGGCGCATCCGACCGGTGGCTCGCGGGAGAAACGCATGTCGAACGGCATCCACCGACCTGAACATCAGCCGACAGGGGCGACGGGTGACCAGCGGGCAAGCCGGCCGGTCCCCCTCCGCCCTCTCAGATCAGGGGTGAGCAATGGGTACGCACCCGATCGACGCGGGTCCCCTCACGCAGACCGCCGGTGTCTGGCAGACGGGGCTCGCCCAGGTCCTCGGAGGACTCGTCCTCGTGACCGTCCTCATCGGAGCCTTCGCCCTCGGCATGCGTCTGAGGGACAAGGAGGTGCCCCCGCCCGACCCCGGCTCCCAGCCGCAGCGGCCCGAGACCGACCGTCCGCCCGGCGAGATGTCGGAGTACCGGCGGCCCGCGGAGGTACCCAGCACCGACGGCGCGCACCGGCTCACCCCGCACCAGCTCAAGGGAAGCAGCACCGAGACGTCCACGGAACCGCCGAGCGAGGAACGCCGCAAGTGGGGCGGCATCTCCAGCGGCGGCTTCGGCAGCGGTGGCGTCGGCCACGGAGACTAGGCCTTCGCGATCCACTGCTACTGCCCCGCCCTCGCTCCAGGGCGGGGCAGTTTCCGCCACCCCCGCGTCGAACCTCTACCTTGAACTCCGGCGGAGATGACAAGTTGCGGTAAAAACAGGGGAGTTGGATTAGTGACGGCAGATCCGGCGGATACAGTGTCCGTCAGCGGGGTCGGCTTCGGGGACTACTACCGGGCGCATGCGGGGCCGCTCGTCGCGCTGTCGCTGTTGCGGGGCGCGGACCTCGTGGAGGCGGCGCGACTCGCCCAGGACTCGATGACGGTGGCCCGGCTGTGGATGGACCTGCCGGTCGCGAACGTGGGCGGGGGCGCGAAGGGCACCAGGCCCCCCGTGGTCAGCGCGCAGGCACTGCGGTCCTGGACGTGCCGGATGGCGGTCGGAGGCGGCTGCGGAGTGCTCCGCCCGGCGCACGGGACGGTGCCCGCGCTTCTGGGGAAGGGCAGCACCGACGCCCTGGTGCAGGCCCGGACGGTGGTGGCTCTCGCTCCGCTGAGAGAGTTGAACGAGCGTCAACTCAACGTCACGGCCTTTCGGTTGGCCGGCTGTGCGCCGGGAGCGATCGGCTACGAGTTGGGCCTGTCGATGCCGAAGGTGCACCGCACCCTGCGCCACGTCGGCAAGCTGCTCGGAGCGGAGACGGGGCCACGGCAGGAGAGAGGTGCCGAGGCGCCGGGGGAGGCTGAGGGGTCCGGGGCGTCCGGGGGGTCCGCGGAGGCGGACGTCAGGTTCGCGGAGCTGCTGGGCGAGCTGGCCGCCGCGCTGGATCCCGTCCTCGACCTGGGGGCCGGGCTGGACGAGGTGAGCGGCTCCATCGGCGCGGACGGGACCACCGCTCGCCGTGCCTCCGTACCGCCTCTGTGGAACCTCTCCCCCTCGCTCCCCGTGCCGCCCTTCGGTGCGCCCCTGCTGCACTCGTTCGCCGAGCCCGCGCCGTCCGGGATACGGGCGTACGCGGCCGGCCTCGCCCGGTACGACGCGCAGGGCCGCGAGGCTGCCCTCATCGGGTTCCCCGCGGTCGAGCTGGCGGCCGTACGGCTCGGAGCGGTGCTCGCCCTCCAGGTGGAGCGATTCCGGCGGGAGGCCGAGAGGTCCGGGACACGGGCCACCAGGGACGATTTCCGCAGGGAGGACGCCCGGGAGTTCGCGGTCGCACTGGCACAGGACGCCGCGCTCGCCGCGCCGATGTTCGACGCGGTGAAGGACCTCGACGTCCCGCGCCGCGTCGGATTCCTGGCGGCGGGCCTCGTCCATGACGACCCCTGGACGAACGAGGTCTCCTACGACGGGATCGAGGCGTCCCTCGCCCTGGCGCGGTTCCGGCGCGCGGCGGTGCGGGCGGCGCTGGTCGCGTCGCACCGGCCCGGTACGGACGCCTCCTCTCGGTCCGGCGGCGCGCTCGCCGAGGCCCTCACGCAGTCCCTGAGCGACACCCACCGGATGATCCACGAGCTCGACGAACTGAACAGCGACCTCTCGCGTGCCGAGTCGACCCTGCCGGACGGCTACTACGTCGACATGAACCGGAACTTCGACCTCCACCAGAGCTTCCACGCGGACCTGGCCCTCGGCATCGACGCCGTCCTGGAAGCCCTGTCTCAGGCGTAGGGGGTCTCCCGGAAGTCCCGCCGACGACACGGACGACGCGGACAACGCGGACAACGCGGACGTCCACCGCATCCGGCGGAGGCCCTCCGGACGAATGCGAAGTGACGGGTGCGACGGAGCACCGCGCTGACGAGGACGGTTGGGGCATGACGGACACGCACCGGCTCTTCGGGGACCAGTTGGGGCCCTCCTTCCTGGCGTCCAGCGGCGGCCCGGCTCGTGACGCCCCCGTGGTGAGGATCGAGTCGCGGGCGGCGCTGCGTCTCGTACGGTCGCTCGACAACGTCACGGTGCCGCCGCCGCGCGGGTTCCTGGTAGGCCCGGAGGAGTTCGCCGTCTGGGCTGACGGGCAGCGCACCCTCCGCACGGAGGGCTTCTACCGGCAGGTGCGCCGCGCCCACGACCTTCTGACGGAGGGCGGGGACCCGGCCGGGGGCACCTGGAACCTCGACCACGAGAACCGCCGGCCGCCACCGCGCGGCGCGCGCTCGCTGGGCGCGCCGGCGGCCTACCGGCCGCAGGAGGACGCCGTGCCGGCCCGCTGCGTGGCGACGGCCCTGCGCCAGGTCCGGGACACCGGCTGGACCCACCACATCCCGCGTCCGATGGTCCTGGGCAGCTACGCGCTCCAGCGCGGCTGGGATCCCGCCGCGGTGACCGACTGGTTCCACCGCAGCTTCGTCGACGGCTACGACCGGGTGATGCCGCCGAACGTCGTCGGCATGTCGCAGTACGCCGACGGTGGCCGGATGACGACCAAGCCGTACACCTCGGGCGGCGCCTACATCGACCGGATGAGCGACCTGTGCGGTCCGTGCCCGTACCACCCGGACCGGCGAGCCGGCGAGGACGCCTGCCCGTTCACGGCCGGGTACTGGGCCTCCCTCCACCGGCACCGCGAAAGGCTCGGCCGCAACGCCCGCACGTCCCGGCCGGTGCGGGGCCTCGAACGGCTGCGGGACCTGCCCGCCCTCCTGGAACGGAAACGGGCACGGGGCGGCGCACCGCCCTGACGTCGCTCCGGGCCCTGGAGCCCGCCCCCGCCACCGGTCCGCCGCGGGCGCACGAGCGGGGCGCCTCACGAGGAAACCCATGGAACGAGGACGGCATGGAGAAGACGACGGACGGCACACGGTATGACGTGGTGGTGGTCGGAGCCGGGGCCGCGGGTCTCGCCTGCGCCGGTGATCTGTGCGCGGCAGGTGTGCGGGTGCTGCTCCTCGAGGCGGGTGACGTGGTCGGCGGACGGATGCGTACCGACCGGGTCGCGGGCTTCACGGCGGATCGCGGCTTCCAGGTCTTCAACACGTCGTATCCGCAGGTGAAGCGGCGTCTGGACCTGAAGGCGCTGCGGCTGCGACCGTTCACGCCGGGGGTGCTCGTGCACACCGACCGGGGGCTGCGCCGGTTCACGGATCCGAGCCGTCGCCCGAGGGAGAGCCGGGATCTGCTGCCGGGGCGGCTCGCGTCGGGACGCGATCTGCTGGCCCTCTCCGCCCTGTCCGCACGGGACGTCCTCGCACCGGCTTCCGTGCTGCGGCGCGGCGCCGACGGGACCACGCTCGACGCCCTGGCCTCGGCAGGCGTGTCGACACACCTGGTGGAGACGTTCTTCCGGCCGTTCCTCTCCGGGGTGTTCCTGGAGGACCGGCTGGAGACCTCTGCGCGCTTCTTCCACCTGGTGTGGCGGAGCATGCTGCGCGGCAGCCTGTGTCTGCCGGCCGAGGGGGTCGGGGCGGTGCCCGCGCAGCTCGCCTCACGGCTGCCGCAGGACGTGCTGCGGACCGGAACGACCGTCTCCGCCGTGACGCCCGAGGGCGTGGCCCTCGAGAGCGGACGTGAGGTGCGGTCCCGTACGGTCGTCGTCGCGAGCGGGCAACGGGTCGCGGCCGGGCTGCTTCCGGGGCTTCGCGTCCCGGGCGGCCGGACGGTGACCACGTTGTACCACGCAACCACCCGGCCTCCCCTGGACGAGCCCGTGCTGGTCGTCGACTCCGGGCGGAGGTTCCTCAACACCTGTGTCCTCACCGCCGTTCAGCCCGGTTTCTCCACCGACGGACGGGCGCTCGTGTCCACCTCCGTGCTCGGTTCCCCCGGCCCGGCGGACACGGACGCCGTCCTGAGGGCCCTGGGCGAGGTGTACGCCACGGACACGGGCGACTGGGAGCCGGTCCACCGCGTCACGGTCACCGACGCCCTGCCGGCGATGCCGGGGCCCGCTCCGCTGTCCCGGGCGGTGCGGTGGGCTCCCGGCCGGTACGTGTGCGGGGACCACCGGGCGACCGGTTCCCTCCAGGGTGCGCTGGCGTCGGGGGCGCGGGCGGCCCGCACGGTCCTTGACGACCTGCGGGCGGGCGCGGTCTGAGGACGCCTGCGGCACCTGCGGCTTGAACGCGTTCAAACTCCATGCGAGGGTACGGCACAGGCACTTGCCCCACCGGTCGCGCACGCGACCTCGGAACCCGCTGAGGGTGGACCGTGTCGCGTCGCTGTCGCACTGCGCTGATCTCGCTCCCGTGACTAGAGCGTCGTCTCCGTGACCTTCGACGCCGCCCACCCGGAAACGGGTGAGCGGAAGCCCGACTCCTGGGCCGCTTTGCGGCAAGGCAAGGTCTGGAAGTCCTGGACCCGCGTCGGCGATCCGGACCACGACGATCCCCACCGCACCCTGACCAGCCCGGCGAGTTGACCCTCGATTGCGCCAGGATCTGGGCACTGCCGAGGTTCCCGGGCTGGCGAGTTCGAGTCATGAGGCATTTCACGCAAACAGCCCAGGGGCCCACCCTGCCCCTCTCCCACATGCGACACGGCAGCGGCCGTGTCGAGAAAATCCTGTGAGGTCTTCGCAGGTGGGCGCCGTGCACATCCCTTCGACGCGAACGCACCGAAGGGTGAGGGGTGTTGTGGAAGCCGCTTGGGCCGACGGGGGACAACGGCGACCGCGAAGGATTCTCGCCATGATTCACTGACTTGAATCACTGTTCTCAGTTCACAGTGCAGTGAATATGTTGAAACCTGTGCGACCTGAGATCGTCAGCGCTGCGCCCGGAAAACCGGTCGCACACGGAAGAGGGGGCGGGGTGTATCACATAGCCGGTGGGAGCTCTTTGGCCACCGCTACCGCCTTCCACGCCTCCGCTGCCAAGTCCAGGTATCCGGCGGCTTCGGCTTCCTCGGCGACGCTCTGGGCCAGCCGGACCCCCTGTTGGTTCCGGCCAAGCCGGATGGTGGCCTCGGCACGCAGGAGCGTCGTACGCAATCTGTCATGGAAGGTGAGAAGCCCCGTGTCCTCCGCGGCCGCGGCTTCTCGCCGGGCGTCGGCCGGTCGACCTTCCATGAGGTGCACTCGGGCGGACACCGCCGTGAGTTCGGCATGATGGATGGGTTCTCCCACATAGCGCAGCGCATCGGCCGCTTCCTGGAGCCAGGTCTGGATCTCGGGGGAGGAAGGGTCGGGGCAACGCAGCTGGAGGGACACCGCGGCCAGTCTCAGGCGCGCCCAGCCGAGCAGGTCGCGCCGGCTGTCCATCGCGGCCAGGGCCTGCTCGATCAGCGTCCGGCCCTCCTGGAAGAGCCCCTGCCGGATCCTCACACCGGAGCACGTCCAGTACGCCTGGACTCCCAGTTCCGAGGGGACTTCCGCCGCCATGCGCAGGACGTCGGGAATGCGTGCGGCGGCCTGCGCCAGGAGGCCGGCCTCGGTTTCCGCGGCTATGAGCGCCAGACGGGCGCTCACCTTCAGGGCATGAGTGCCGGAGGGGAACCCGTCGACCAGGCACACCGCCTCCTGGGCGGCGGTTCGGGCTTCGGTGATGCCACCTAGCTTGCGTTCCGCTCCGGAGAGCTCGACGAGCAGCCTGCCGAGTAGACAGGGGGATTCCCATTTCCTGGTGAGTACCACCAACTGGCGCAGATCCTCGCGCCGGCCGACGGGGTCCTTCATTTCACAGCGAGCACGAGAGCGGGCCCACAGTGCCTGCCAGGCCCAGTCCTCCGGAAGCCGCGCCGGCAGCTCGGAGCGCGACTCCAGCAGGTCGATGACCCTTGGAAGGTCGTTGTCCGCCAGAGCCGTGGAGACCTCGGCCATGGTCGCACCCCAGGACTCCTGGACGCCGTCGCTCGACGCCAGTTCGGCGACGCCGAGTCCGAGCTTCCCGGCCAGGTGGCGCAGGGTCTCCGCGGAGGGCAGGCGACTGCCGCTTTCGATGCGCGAGATGTAGCTCGTGGAGACCGGCCCACCGGCCAGATCTCCCTGCGTCAGTCCGCTTTCGAGACGAAGTCTTCTCAGCCGCCGCCCGAAGGCAGGCTGCTCGATCTCCATGCAACGTCCTCTGATCCGGTAGGAGAGTCACATGCCCCGCAAAGTTCGACAGTCCACACGTGCGCAGGTCGCCGCCGGCGCGATGATCAGTGACAGCGGCGCTGCTGTCGGCATCGAAGGGACGTCCCGGATGCCTGCCGAGATCGAGTGGCCGTAGCGCAATGCGTGTGCTCGATGACTCCTGAATCCCACTCCGATGGTTGCCTTGTGGGCCGAAGCGGGGCAGTCGACGTGCCAGTGGACAGTGTTCGACGGGGCTGGCTCTCCGAATGCGTCAAGGGCAGACATATTACGAGGCAAGTTCATGCCTCGTCCATGACTCGTACGGGGCCGGCCCATGGTCTCTTCACAGAGTGCGGAGCGAAACACGGCCCTATTTCACATATCGGACCACCAGGTGGGTGTGACGGCCTTTCAGCAGTAGGGGGCCTGGTTCGTCAAGGTCGCGGCCACTCGCAGGAAGATTCCCAACAGCCGGTAGAGGTCCGGCATCTGCGCGGTCGCCTCGACGGTCCTGCTGTCGCTGCGCGTCACGCCCGGGATGCCGAGCAGGTGCGTCGCCACCGCCGCGGACTGCCAGCGAACCGCGAGTGTCCTCGGTTTCTGCGCCGGGACCGACTCGCGCGAGGAGTCCGGCCGGTCGGCGACGGCGCTGTGCGCGGCGGCCTGGATGGCGGCACGTGACTCGGCCGGGG
Source organism: Streptomyces wedmorensis (assembly GCF_000716445.1). Taxonomy (GTDB): domain Bacteria; phylum Actinomycetota; class Actinomycetes; order Streptomycetales; family Streptomycetaceae; genus Streptomyces; species Streptomyces wedmorensis. The sequence continues at coordinate 50,871 of NZ_JNWK01000014.1, read as the reverse complement.
GGCGCAGCTCGGCGGCGAACCGGTCCCGAGCCGTCTTGACGGCGACGGTCGTCACGCCGCCGTCCCACTCCGCCATCTCGGCGCACGCGGCGTCGTCGCCCGTCAGCAGGGCGACGGGAACACCGATGGCCGCCGCCGTGGCGTGGAGGAGGCCGATCTCGCCCACGGGGCGGCCGTCCAGCCACATGTCCTCGATCTCGTGGCCCATGAAGCTGTGACTCATGACCCCCGGCGACCCGGCCCGCGCGTGGAAGCCGACACAGAGCACGACGTCGAAGTCGGCCTCCAGGCCTTCCAGCATGCTCATCGGTTTCGGGCGCCCCTTGATCAGACGGGCCCGCGGGTGCAGGTCCTCCAGGAGCAGATTGCGCATCGGACCGTGGGCGTCGTTCACCAGAACGTCTGTCGCGCCGCCGGAGAGAGCCCCGGAAATCGCGGCATTGACGTCCTCGGTCATCATCAGGCGGCCGCGTTCGTAATCCCTGCCCGGCGGCTGTACGTCCTCCGGGTCCACGAGTCCGGTAATGCCCTCCATGTCCGCGCTGATGTATACCCTCATGACTGTTCCTTTGTGTAGGCGTCAGGCGCACAACAGAAGTGGCCGAAAATCGTCGACTCATTCCGGGAAGGGGTGACTTGACGGGCCCCGCGCCGGCAGCGGACGCCGGACGCCATGCTATCGTCCTGATCCACTCCGCCCGACATGCGAATCCCACGCGCGTGACCGGCACATGGAAGGAATATGAGGAACATTTCAGTCCGGCATGATGTGCCGTATTACTCGCAATGGGAATCCGCGGATCTCGTCCCCGATCTGCTTTCCGGCCGGGCAAAGGCCGAGGACGATCCTTCCTGGCGTACTTCGGGGGCGGACACCGCCGGGGAATACGCCTTCTGGTCCTGGCGCATCTGCGGCATGGCCTGTCTGCGCATGGCCCTGGAGCACTGGGACCTGAAGCCGCCGAACCTCCTGACGCTGGCTCGGGAGTTCCTGGACGCCGGCGCGTACGTACGCCGCGAGGACGGCGTGGACGGCCTCATCTACGCTCCGTTCGCCGAGTACGCCGCACAGCGGTGGGACATCGAGGCCGAAGTCCACGGGACGCTGGCGATCGAGGAGATCCCGGGCCACCTGGAGGAAGGCAGGCTGGTCATGCTGTCCGTCCACCCGTCGATCCGGGAGCCGGACGGCACGCCTCCCGGCCGCGGTGGGCACTTGGTCCTTGCCGTCGGCTGCACGCCCGACCACCTGCTGATCCACAACCCGTCCGGGCTGCCCGGGGTGTCGCAGCGATTCGCCGAGGTGCCCTGGCAGGCGCTGCCACGGTTCTTCGCGCAACGAGGAGTCACCTTGGGGATCAGCGGCCGGTAGAGGCCGGGCCCGGTGGTGGGTCGCGGTCGCCGTCGTGCGGCGACCGCGACGAGCGGCCCGGCCGATCCGGCCTGATCGACGGGACACGCCCACTCAGCCGAGGATGCAGTCGCTCCAGGTCTGATCGTCGATGTTTCCACCGGAGACCACGCAGAGCGCCACCTTGCGGGGGTCGGGATTCCGCAGCGCGGCCGCGAACGCCGCCGCCCCCGCCCCTTCGGCCCGGATGCCGGCCTCGGCCCACAGGATGCGCATCGCCCGATGCAGTTCCATGTCGTCGACCGTGCGCACCTCCAGGCCGTAGTCCTTGCAGGCCTGGAAGGACCGGGCGCCGATGCGCCGGACCAGCAGTCCCTCCGGCAGGCCCTTGGCGGTCTCCAGCGTGATCCGGCGGCCGGCCCGCAGCGACATCTGCATCGCCGGTGCGCCCTGGTACTCGACGCCTGTGATCCTGGTGGCAGCATCGCCCCATTCGGCGATGCCCGCCGCCACCAGGCCTCCCCCGCCCACCGGCACGAACGCGGCGTCGGGCAGGCCGGCCTCCTCGCGTACCTCGCGGTAGAGGCTTCGATGACCCTCGATGATGTCGGGATCGTCGAAGCTGTGCACGAAGACGGCGGTGTTCTCGTCCGCGTACCTGCGTGCGAGGACCTCGCAGTCGTCGTAGCCGCCGTCCACGAGGACGACGTCGCCGCCGGCGCCGGTGATTCGCTGCCGCTTGGCCAGCGGTGTCGTCCGCGGAACGAACACCCGCAGGGGCAGGCCGCGGGCCGAGGCCGCTTCCGCCAGACCGGAGGCGTGGTTCCCGGTGGAGGCCGTGACGAGTGTGCTTCCGGCCGGCAGTCCCGCCACTTTATGGGCGTTTCCCCGGTACTTGAACGCCCCGGATATCTGGCGCGTCTCGTCCTTCACGAGGATGTCCCGCCAGCCGTGCGGCTGGAGCCGGACGACGCGGGTGCGAATCGGCTGGAGTCGTTCTTTCAGTTGTACGGACATGACCGTCCCATCAGTGTCGTGACCGAATGCGTGCGTTCGTCCGATCGCCCGGTCAGTGACTGATGTCGTATTCCTTGACCTTGTCGCGTGCGGGGCGGGATTCGTAGTCTCCGGACGCCGCGACGACGAGGTCGGTGATGGTGCGGCCGGTTGCCGCCAGCGCCATCGGGAAGATGCTTCCGGACATCAGGCCGGGCAGGGTGTTGATTTCGAGGAAGTACGTTTCGCCGTCCCTGACCAGGAAGTCGCATCGCGCGAAGGTCGCCACCTCGGTGGCTTCGAAGAGCGCCTGCGCGTAGTCGCGGATGGCCTTGGTGGTGGGGTCCTCGGCGCACAGTTCGATGCGCGCACGCCCCTTGACGTGCTTCTCCTCGTGGCCGAAGAAGCCCTGCGACACCACCTCCGCCACGGGGAGTTCGACGAGGCGCCCGTTCTCCCGGTACACGCTGCAGGAGTACTCGCGGCCGCTGACGAACTCCTGCACCAGGACCTGGTTGTCGTACGGCGCGGCTGCCGCGACCGCCTTCGCCAGCTCCGACTCGTCCGGATCGCGCAGGCACGTGGTGAGCAGCGAAGCACCCATGCGATTGGGCTTGACCACGAGGGAACCGGGCCCGGCCTCCTGCAGGACGCGCTGTGCGTCGAACGAGTCCGCGCGGACGAGGACGGAGCGCGGGGCACGCAATCCGGGCAGCAGAGCGGTCGCCAGGGCGGCCTGGAGGTACTTGTCCATGCCCAGAGCGGAAGCGAGTACGGGCCCGAAGTTCCCGCGGATCCCCGCGACTTCGGCCAGCCCTTGCCAGCCTCCGTCCTCACCTTCGTTCCCGTGCAGCAGGGAGAAGACGAACGAGCCGCCCGACCTGAGCCGTTCGATGGCCGCACCCAGCGACAGGGCCTCCCCCGCGAGGAGGTCCTTCTCGTCCTCCGGCCACGGTCCGCTGCCGAAGAAGTGGACCGCGCCGGTGCGGTCGACGTAGCAGACGGAATCGACCGTGACCCGATCCGGCTCTTTGCGTAATTCGCTCAGTACATGGTGGTAGCCGTGGAGGGACGCATCATGTTCGGTGCTCCGACCGCCAACAAGGAGGGTGATGTTCAAGGACACGAAACACCTCGGGATCGATGGGTGGAGTGGAGTCCTTCGGGAGCTGCGGCCCTCAAGCTAGATAGCCCTCGCAAGCAGAGTCAATGCAGGAGTCATGCATTTGACTGACAGTTGACACCCCAGGCCGAGAACCTACCCCTCCCCGCGTCCGACGGGCTTCCTCCAGGCCGACCGGGCGTACCTCTTGACCTGGATGGTTCGGATTGCCGCTCTTTCGTCGAGGAGCGGAGTCATCGATGTGACTCGGATGTTGACTAGGTGTGCAGACCCTCGTAAGTTGCTCGCCGGTAGCCTCAACTCCCCGTCTGTCCTGCAGGAGTTACGCGTGGACGCTCAGAAGAACCTGCCCAGGCTCGTCTTCCTCGACGGCCCCGGCCCGCCGCCGCCGGAGTGGTACCTGCCGAAGCTCACGAAGAGCTTCGAGGTACACGTCCTCTGGGCCCCGACAGGAGACGCCGAGAGGGACGCGTTACACGCCGGGACCCTGGACCGGTATTGCGCCCATTCGCCGCTGCTGGGCGGCGACGACGCCGTGCGTGCGATCGTCGACTTCTCCCGGGAGTGGCGTCCGGAGGGAATCCTCGGGTTCAGCGAGCTGGTCGTGACGGAGACCCATGCCGCGGCCCTCGAACTGGGGCTGCCGGCGAACTCCCCCGAATCCCTGCCCGCGCTGCGGAGCAAGGAGGCGCAGCGCACGGCGCTGGCGAAGGGCGGGGTCCCGGTGCCGGGGTTCGCTTCCGTGTTCTCGCTGTCCGATCTGGTGAGGGCGGTGGCCGAGGTGGGCCTGCCGGCGGTCCTCAAGCCGTCGGCCGGCGTCGGCAGCATGGCCACGTACCCGGTCACGGAGGACGTCGACCTGTCCGGGTTGTGGGACACGGCGACTTCCCGGTACACGGCGGATCCGCGCGGGGACGGCTCGGTGCACTTCGTGCTGGAGGAGATGCTGATCGGCGAGCGGTGGCACGACGACCCCCGTTACGCGCCCTACGTCAGCGTCGAGTCGCTGGTCCAGGACGGCTCCGTGACCCATTGCGCGGTGACCGACAAGTTCCCGCTGTCGGAACCCTTCCGTGAGAACGGCAACGTCTTTCCCTCGAACCTCCCCCGGCACCGGATCGACTCGATCCTGGAGTGCGCCACACAGGCCATCCAGGCCCTGGGGATCAGGAACTCGATGGTGCACACGGAGGTCATGCTCACGGCGGCCGGACCGCGGATCATCGAGGTCAACAGCCGGCTGGGGGGAGCCGCCATCGAAATGCTCCAGCTCAGCTTCGACTACGACGTCGTGACCGCGATGGCCGACATCGCCACCGGTCGCCCCATCGCACCGATGGGCCCCCGTCTGCGCAGCACCGGCCAGTACGTGCCGCAGGCGCCCGCGAGGGACGTCACCCTCGCGCAGGTGCCGACCGTCGAACAGCTGATGGCGTTCGAGGAGGTCGTCGAGGCCGAGTTGTTCTATCAGGCGGGAGATCGCCCGGACTGGGCGCGGGGAACGTCGGGCGGCAAACTGGCCCGCCTCATCGCGACGTCCGAATCCCCCGAACCGCTCCTCGATCTGGCGGACTTCCTGGCCTCGGACAAGGCCTTCACCTACGTCTCCGACTGATTCCGCCGGTGACGCGGGTGCTCACCGCGTCACCGGCGATGCGGTTCTCGGGAAGGTACAGGCCGGAGGTCGTTGTCCGGCGGAAAGCGTGAGGCATGACGAATCCGCAAGAGGAGCTCGCACCGGACAGCCAGGCGACCACCGCACGATCCGTCCCGAGCGGCGGCGTGTGGCGGAAGTGGACCGGCGCCCTCACAGGCCAGTTCTGGGTGGTCTGGGGCGCCACCCTGACGAATCAGCTGGGATCCATGGTGATCCCCTATCTGAGCTACTACCTGACACAGGAGCAGAACGTCTCGCTCTCCGTCGTCGGTCTGGTCCTCGCCACGTCCGGCTTCGGCGGGATCATCTCGCAGCTGTGCGGCGGGCTGTTGGTGGACCGCATCGGCTACCGGGCCACGATGATGCTGGGGATGACCGGAACGGGAGTCTTCCTGTTCCTCCTGGGAGCGGTGGACCAGGTGGCTTTGATCGCCGTGTTCGCCTTCCTGGTCGGTCTGGCGGCGGAGATGCACAGACCCGCTTCGGCGTCGATGATCGCCGCCCACTACGCCCCGGCCGACCGGCCGAAGGCCTTCGGCCTGCTGTACTGGGCCGTGAACCTCGGCTACGCGTTCTCCATGGTCTTCGGAGGCTCGCTGGTCCGCCACGGGTTCACCCTGCTCTTCTGGGTCAACTCCGTCGCCTGTGTGGTCGCGGGTCTCCTGGTGTGGTTCATGGGCAGGCCGACGAGCAGGCCGACGACGGCTCCCAGGCGACCGGACGCATCGGATGCCCCCTCCGGCAGTTATCTGGACGTCGCGAGGGACCGGCTGATGCTGGCCTACCTCGGATCCTGGTTCGCCTACGGAGTCGTCTTCTGCCAGGGGCTGTCGACGCTTCCCCTGGCCATGAAGGCCGACGGCATCGCACCGTCGACCTTCGGGTACGTGATGGCCACGAACGCCGTCGTCATCATCATGGTCCAGCCCGTGGCGAGCCCACTGCTCTCCGGACTGGACCACAGCCATGTACTCATCGGCGGCATCCTCGTCCTGGGGGCCGGGTACGGCGCCACGGCCCTGGTGTCCACCCCGGTCGGCTACGCCGTCACCGTGGCCGTCTGGACCCTGGGAGAAGTCGCCGTCAGCTCGGTGAACCAGGCCGTCATCGCGTCCCTCGCACCCCCCTCGCTGCGCGGACGCTACTTCGGGCTCTACGGCATGACGTGGTCCACGGCCGCACTCGCCGCCCCCCTCATGGGCACGTGGCTCCTGCAATGGCGGGCCACCGGGCTCTGGGCGGTCTGCGTGCTCCTGTGCTTCGGCGCCGCGGCCGGCCAGTGGCTGCTCGTTCCGAAGATCAGGGAGCGGTCCGCCATGACCCGCCTCGCGGAGGCGACCGGCTGAGTCGCGAGTCCTGGCCACCGGCCCTCAGTCGGGTACGGCACCGAGCAGGCCGCCGTCGACGACGAGGTCCTGACCGTTGATGTAGGACGCGTCGGCCGAGGCGAGGAAGGCCACGGCGGCGGCCACCTCTTCCGGGCGCCCGAAGCGGCCGGCGACGATCCGGCCGGTGACCGCCTCCGTCTCCGCCGGGGTCAGGGCGGCAGCGGGGTACATCGGGGTGTCGATGTAGCCGGGGCTGACGGAGTTGACGCGGATCCCGCGCGGGGCGAGGGCGGCGGCGAGCGTTCGGGCGAGGTTGTGGGCGGCGGCCTTGGTCGACGAGTAGAGGGTCAGGACGCTGTTGCCGCGGTGGAGGGTCCAGGAGGAGTTGATGACGATCGAGCCTCCGTCCGCCAACAGCGGCAGTGCCTTCTGGACGGTGAAGAAGACGCCCTTGAAGTTGACGTCGACGCCGTGGTCGAAGTCCTGTTCGGTGATGTTCTCGAACGGTAGGAACGTGCCGGTGCCGGCGTTCGCGAAGAGCCCGTCCAGCCGGCCGTGGCGGTCCCGGACGGTCTCCATGAGCGTGTCCGTCGCGCCGAGGTCGGCGGCGTCGGCCACGATGCCCGAGGCACGGGGGCCGAGCCGTCCGACCGCGGCGTCCAGTCGTGCGCGGGTGCGGCCGGTGACGATGACGTGCGCGCCTTCGGCGATGAGGCGGTGTGCGGTCGCGAGCCCCATGCCGCTGGTGCCGCCGGTGATGAGCAGGGTCTTGCCGGTGAAGCGGTTCATGCCGGTGCTCCCGTCAGGGTGTGCGTGAGGTGGTCGCCGAGGTGGGGCAGCCAATCCGGTCGCGCGTTGCCGAGGAGGTGGTCGCCGTGCGGGACGGACAGGTAGGTGCCGTGCGGCGCGAGGCGGGCCAGGGACTCGCCGTTCGCCACGCCGGGGATGACGTCCTGACCGCCGTCCACGACCAGCAGCGGGGCCGCGATGCGGGGAGCCAGGGCGGTGAGGTCCACGTGCCGTACGAACTCGCGGGCGGCCTCGGCTCCCCCGGCGCGCAGCGCCATGATGTCCCGTACCGGCGGGGGCAGTTCATCCCAGTCGAGGCGGAAGGGACCGCTGACGCAGGCGACGGCCGCCACGCGCGGCTCGAGCGCCGCGGCTCTGGCCGCGAAGTAGCCGCCCAGGCTCATACCGACGATCCCGATGCGTGCGACGCCGAGGGCGTCGACGACCCGGCCCACGACCCGCTCGTAGTCCGGCACGAAGGTCGTGGTGGCCGCGAGCACACCCTGTCCCGGCCCGTCCATCGCGAACACCGCCAGCCCTCTGGCCAGCAGCGCGGACGCCAGGTCGAGGAACTCCTCCTTGGCCGAGTCCAGGCCGGGGACGATCACCACGGTCCCCGGTGCGTCGGAGGGGCCGCGCAGCCAACCGGTGAACCCCCCGCCGCTCACCCGCCGCGCACCGGGCTCCAGGAGGGTGAGGGCCCGGCCCGACGCGCGATCCGCCTCGGCGGCGGCACGAGGTGCTTCCGCGTACGGCGCCAGGGTGGCCAGGTGGAACCACCGGGCCGCCTCCAGCAGGTGCTCGCCCGCCGAGCGTGCCGACCCCGCGTCCTGCGCGCGTCGGAGGCAGGCGTGTCCGGTGCGGAGGAAGGACGGCCCCCAGTCGGCGACGGAGGTGAGGCCGTCGGTGACGCGCCGGTACTCGTGAGGGTCCACGCCGGCACCGGTGGCGCGGGACCACTGGGCGGCGGCGAACTCGTCGGGGCTCATCGTGCTCCTCCGGTCAGCAGGACGGCCTTGCCGCGTATCCGGCGCTCTCGCAGGTCGACCAGGGTTTCGGCGGTCCGTGCCCAGTCGGTGGTACGGCCGACTTCCGGGTGCAACCGGTCCTGGGCCACGAGACTCACCAGCGCCGCGAGATCGGAGCCGTACGGGGCGCCGGCGTAGTGGAAGTGCTGGATCGTCACGCGCTGTGGTCCGCCGAGGAGTTGGAAGAAGTCGAGGGACACAGGAGTGCGGCTCGCCTGGCCGAACCAGACGAGCAGACCACCCGGGCGCGCCTTCGACAGCGCGAGCGGCAGATCTGGCCCACCCGTGGACTCCAGCACGACGTCGAACGGACCCCGAGCCGCCGCGACTTCGTGCACGACCTTCGCGCCCAGTCCGACGAGCCGCTCGCCGCGCTCCGGCGTGGCCGTCACGGCGGTGAGCTCGGCTCCGGCCCCGACGGCGAGCTCGGTGACGTAGTGGCCGACGCCCCCTGAGGCGCCGGTCAGCAGCACCCGTCGGCCGGCCAGGGAACCGGCGGTGCGCAGCAGCCGCAGGGCGGTGATCCCGGCCAGGGGCAGGGCCGCCGCACGTACGCTGTCGACGCCGTCCGGGAGCACAGCGAGGGAGTGCGTGGGCACGGCGGCGTACTCGGCCCAACCACCCTGCGCCGGGTGTCCGACGACGCGGGTCCCGATGCCGGGGCCGGAGCCGTCGGCTGCCGCCTGGACGACGAGCCCCGCGATGTCCTTGCCGGGCAGCAGCTCCGGCGTGGGGCGTTCGAGGAGGAACAGCTCACCCCGGTTCGGGGCGAACGCCTCGACCTTGATCAGTGCCTCGTCCGGCTGCGGCACGGGCTGGGGGACGTCGGCGAAGGCGACCGGGCGGGCCGCTTCCCCCGTGGGAATCAGTCTCTGCATGGGGAGGATGCAACCTCCGAGGTCACCCCGTGATCCAACAACGATCGAGCACTGTCGACAACCATCGGTTGTCACCTAAGGTGAGAGCCATGGATCTCGACGTGGCGCAGGTACGCGCGTTCGTTCGCACCGCCGAGGAACTGCACTTCGGCCGGGCGGCCGGGACACTCGCGATCTCCCAGCAGGCGCTGTCGAAGCGGATCGCGCGGCTGGAATCCCTGCTCGGCACCGAGCTCTTTCAGCGCGGTGGCAACGGGGTGAGCCTCACCGAGGCCGGACGGCGTTTCCTCCCACCGGCCCGGCAGGCCGTGGCCGCCGCCGACGCCGCGGTCGCCGCGGTCTCGGGGCGGGAACATCCGCTGCGGGTGGACGTCTGGGGGCACCTCTACGCGCCGATGCGGACACTCGCCCAAGTCGCCGGACGAGCCGGGGAACTGGCGCTGGGGCACGGGCGCGACCTGCCGTCGGTGACGGCCGCACTGCTGCGCGGTGACATCGACGCGGCTTTCGGCCGAGTCCACCCCCCGCTGCCCGCCGGGCTGGCGCACCGCCTCGTCCGCCTCGAACCGATGGACGCCGTACTGAGCACCCGTCACCCGCTCGCAGCCGAACCGGCCCTGCGGCCCGACCAGTTGCGCGACAGTACCCTGTGGGCCCCCGGCACCCTGGACCGGCTCGACTTCCTCGGCCGGTTCGCCGACCGATTCGCCATCCGGAACACGGCCACGAGCGTCAACCTGGGGCTCGCCCACTTCCTCGCCGAGGTGGCGGAAGACCCGCGGCGCTTCTCACTCGTGCCCGCCGACGTGCCCCTGCCGGAAGTCCCCGGCCTGCGCTCCGTCCCCCTGGTCGACCCCACTCCCCTGTACGCCTGGTCACTGCTGTGGCGCAGCGGGGACGGACACCCGGGGCTGGCCGGCCTCGCCGCCGCCTGCGCGGAGGAAGCGGGGCGCAGCCGCTGGCTCGAGTACGACCCGACACGCGACTGGCTTCCGGAACCCCCGGCTAGCGGCTGAGGCCCCCGGACAGGGGCGATCGGCAGCGGCCGTGCCCCTGCCAAGTGCGGTCGGAGCGCCCTGGAGAAAATGGGGAGGGTGCCGCGGAGACCCGTTGATATGGTGCGCCGATGTCAGCGATCAGGAAGTTCCAAGTCACCTTCGACTGCGCGGAACCCGAGCGTCTCGCTCGCTTCTGGTGCGAGGTGTTGGGGTACGTCGTACCGCCGCCGCCGGCGGGGTTCGACACGTGGGACGAGTACAGGGTTTCGCAGCCGCCGGAGGAGCGGGATGCGTGGTTCGCCTGCGTCGATCCTTCGGGTGTGGGCCCGCGCCTGTACTTCCAGCGCGTCCCCGAAGGAAAGGCCGCCAAGAACCGGCTGCATCTCGACGTGCGCGTGGGCACCGGGCTCGTGGGCGAGGAGCGCCTCGCCGCTCTTGAGGCCGAACGCGCGCGACTGGTCCCTCTCGGCGCGGTGCACGTGCGCACGCTGTACGACGGCAATGACGCGTGCATCCCGATGCTCGACATCGAGGGAAACGAGTTCTGCATCGACTGATCGCGTTCCCCGGGCCGGAGGTGTGGGAGGCGCCGCCTCGCCGTGTGCGCGGCGGCTCGACCGGCGCCCGACCCGAGGTCCGTAGCCTCCGGGTACATCTCGCGTCGGCCGGTCCGCGGTGACGCGGATGCCGAGGAGGGTGAGGGATCCGGTGGGTGGCTGGGGGGCCGGTGGCGGCGTGGAGGGGCGCGGGCGCGTGCGGGTTCCCGGGCGGTTCGCGTTCGCCGGGCGTACCGGAACCGCGAGCGCGGGCGGCGGGGTCTTCCGTGCCTTGCGGGTGAGGGACTTCCGGTTGTTCGTCCTCGGCCAGATCGTGTCGGTCGCCGGTACGTGGATGATGGTCGTCGCGCAGGACTGGCTCGTGCTCGGACTGACGGCCGGCTCGGCGAGCGCGCTGGGTACGGTGACGGCGCTGCAGTTCGCGCCCCTGCTGCTGTTCACGCTGTACGGGGGGCGACTCGCGGACCGGTATGACAAGCGGGCCCTGCTGACGGTCGTGAACGTGCTGTCGAGCGTGGTCTCGCTGGCCTTGGCGGTGCTGGTGCTGTCCGGTGAGGTCCGGCTGTGGCACGTGTACGTGTTCGCGAGTGTCCTGGGCGTGGTGAACTCGGTCGAGGTGCCGACGCGGATGGCCTTCGTCGGGGAACTCGTGGGGTCGGACCTGCTGCCCAACGCCTCGGCGCTCAGCGCCGCGTACTTCAACGTCGCCCGGGTCGTGGGCCCCGCCCTGGCAGGTCTCTTCATCTCGGCGGCCGGTGTCGGCTGGGTGATGCTGGTGAACGCGGCGAGCTACACGGCCACCGTCGTCGCGCTGCGCCTGATGCGGGGCGGCTCCGCGAGGGCACCGCGGCGCGGTGACCGGGTGCGGGTGTGGGACGGCTTGAAAGCGGCGGGCCGATTCGATCTGGCGGTGCCACTGGTGCTGGTGGCGGTGGTGGGACTGTTCGGTCTCAACTTCCAGTTGACCCTTCCGCTGCTGGCGGCGCAGGTGCATCACGCCGACGCCTCGACGTTCGGCGTGGTGACCGCCGTGTTCGCGGCCGGGTCTCTCGTCGCGGCACTGATGACGACCATGCGACGGGGCCGTCCGTCGGCCGGACTGGTGGCGGGCGCCGCCATCGGCTTCGGCGTACTGGAGACCGCGGTGGGCGTCGTGTCGTCGTACGGGCCGTCCATGGTCCTGCTGTTCCTCACCGGCGGCGCCGCGATCTACTTCGCCCAGGCCGCCAACCACCGCGTCCAACTGGGCGTTCCCCCCGAGCTGCGCGGCCGGGTCCTCGCCCTGTACACCCTCATCCTCCAGGGGTCGACGCCGCTGGGAGCCCTGCTCGTGGGCTCGCTCGCCGAGCACTGGGGCGTGCGGTGGGGGTTCGCGGCCGGCGGTCTCGTGTCGCTGGCGGCAGGCCTCACGGCCGTCGCCGCCGGGCGCGGCGGCAGGACCGGGGCCGTACCGGCCGATTCCGTGGCGCGGGAGCGGGAGGCGTCGGAAGAGCGGGCTCGGTCGTAGGGAGCCGCTCGGAACAGGGGCCGTACCGGGGCCGTGGAGGTGTGGCTGCCGGCCGCGGCGGCCTGGGCGTCTCAAGGACAGGGCCGTGGCGCACGGCGCGCTTCTCCGCCGTGCGCCGTCCCGTCAGTCGCGTCCCGCCCGCCGGGCCACGACCGTGACCGCCGCCGCGCCGAAGGCGAGGACGGCGCACAGCAGCCAGACCGTCACGTAGCCCGACTCCGCCGGCGTCCCGTCGCCGGGGCCGGGCCCCGCCGACGCGGCCAGCAGGGTGACGATCACTCCGCCCGCGACCGCGCCGCCGAGCGTCTTGGCGTTGTTGTACAGGGCGGTGGTCACACCGGTACGGGAGGGGTCGCTGCTCTCCGCGATCACGGTGGGCAGTGCGCCGAGCGCCACCCCCATCCCGAGTCCCGCGAGCACCTTGGCGGCCACCAGCTGCCACACCTCGGCGTGCAGGACGGCCGTGACGAGGAAGCTCGCGCCGATCAGGGCGAAGGCGAGGGCCAGCGCCGGAACGTAGCCGAGACGTCCCGCGATGCGCGCCGTGAGCGAGGAGGTGACGACCGCCGTCACGGCCGCGGGCAGGGCCACGAGGGAGATCTCCAGGGCCGAGAGCCCGAAGCCGTACCCGGTACGGCCCGGGTCTGCGGCCAGGAACGTGGCGTCCGGCGACAGGCTGCCGAAGTACACCACTCCGAAGGCGACGGCGCACAGGAAGAACGGCGCGACCCTGCGGTCGGCCAGCGCTCGGACGTCCACCAGCGGCTCCGCCGTGCGCAGTTCGACCACCACCCAGGCACTGCCGAGGAGCACCGCGAGGAGCAGCTGGCCGAGCACCGCCCCGGACAGCCAGCCGGCGTCCTTCGCGGCGGAGACACCGGAGAGGAGCAGCACCATGGTCAGGCTCAGAAGCGCCGCCCCCGGCCAGTCGAGCCGGCCGCCGCCCGTGCGCGCGGACTCCGGGATGACCAGGAAGGAGACGGGGACGCAGAGTACGGCGAGCACGGCCGGCACGAGGAGCGTGGTCCGTACGTCCCCGGTGGCCTCGTGGACCGCGCCCATGACGACCCCGCCCAGCAGGGTTCCGAGGGCGAGCGCCCCGACGAGCCGCGCGATCGCGGAGCGGGCCGGGTCCAGCGGCAGCCGGTCGCGGACGAGCGCGATCTCCAGGGGCAGCAGCGCGGCCAGCGGCCCCATCAGCACCCTGCCCGCGAGCAGCACCGGGAGGGACGGGGCGAGCGCCACGAGCAGGGTGCCGGCGGCGACGCAGACGAGCGCGCCGCGCAGCACCTTCCGGTGCCCGTAGAGGTCGCCCAGTCGGCCGAGGACCGGTACGGACACGGCGGCGGCGAGCAGCTGCGCGGAGATCACCCAGGTCAGCTCGGCGTCGGGGATGCCGAGCTCACGCCCGATCTCCGGCAGCAGCGGAGCGATCCCGCCCTGGAGGAAGCCGCTCGTCAGCTCGAAGAGGACCAGGAGGCCGACGACGGCGCCCACGGACGCGGGACGCTCCGGCGCCACGGCGGTCGGGGGCGCGGGAGGAAGGGAACCGGTCGGTCTCACGGGCGCTCCTCGGTGGTTCCCTGAAGGCGGCGGGCGGCGAGGTCGGCGAGCAGGACGGCCGCGTCGAGGACGGCGCGGTCGTCGAAGACGGCTCGGGGCGAGTGGTTCATGGGGGCGGTGGCCGGGTCGCGGTCCGGTGGGCAGGCGCCGATGCCGAGGTACGCGCCGGGCACCTCGCGCAGTACGAAGGAGAAGTCCTCCGCCCCGGTCAGCGGGCGCGGCGCCTCGAAGGCGTGGTCCGAGCCCAGGAGTTCCCGGGCGGTGCGGAGGGCGAAGGCGGCCTCGTCCGGGTCGTTGACCGTGACCGGATAGTTCTCCCGGTAGTCGATCTCGGCGTCGACGCCGTGCGCGGCGGCGACGCCGCGGACCGTCCGCTCGATCCCGGCCCTGACCCGGGCCTGGGTCTCGACGGAGAAGGATCGTACGGTCGCCTCGAACTCGGCGTGCTCGGGGATCACGTTGCCCGCGGAGCCGGCGTGCAGCGAACCGACCGTCACCACCGCCGGGTCGAAGACGTCCACGGTGCGGGTGACCATCGTCTGCAGGGCCGTGACCATCTCGCACACGGCCGGCACCGGGTCCTTCGCGGAGTGCGGCGACGAACCGTGGCCTCCCGAACCGCAGACCCGGACCGTGACCGCGTCGGAGGCCGCCAGCATCGGGCCCGGGCGGACGGCCGCGAAACCGGTGGGGAGCAGCGTCGAGGTCACGTGGAGCGCGTACGCCGCCACGACCCGGCTTCCGGCGGCGTCGAGGACCCCTTCCTCGATCATCAGGGCGGCACCGCCCATGCCCTCCTCCCCCGGCTGGAACATGAGGACGACATCGCCCTCGAGCTCGTCCCTCCGCGCGGCGAGCAGCCGCGCCGCACCGACGAGAGCCGCGGTGTGCAGATCGTGCCCGCACGCGTGCATCCGACCGGGGACCTCCGAGCCGTACGGGACGCCGCTGTCCTCCTGGACGGGCAGGGCGTCCATGTCCCCGCGCAGCAGGACCGCGGGGCCGGGCCGGCCACCGCGCAGCACCGCGGTCACCGAGCTGAGGCGCTTCCCCCGCGTGATCTCCAGCGGCAGACCGTCGAGCGCGTCGAGGACCTTCCGCTGGGTGAGCGGCAGGTCGAGGCCCAGCTCGGGTTCGCGATGCAGGTCGTGACGCAGCCGGATGAGGGAGTCTTCGAGGACGAGGACGTCGCTGTGCTTGAACATGGCGGGTATAGTGCCGATCCCCCCGGTCACCGCCACCCAGGCGCAGGGATCCACCGGATAGGGCTGATCGTTTGCAGGAAACAGCCGAACCACGGAAGGTGAGAAGCGGCCGTGCTCGACGAACTCGACTACCTCCTCGTCACCGCGCTCCAGATCGCCCCCCGAGCGGACTGGCAGACGATCGGCGACGCCCTCGGCCTCGACGCGTCGACCGTCGGACGCCGGTGGGCGCGGCTGACGCGGGCCGGCCACGCGTGGATCAGCGTCCATCCGGCGGCGCACGCCCACGCGCCCTCGGTCGTCGCCTTCATCGAGGTCGACTGCGCGGCCGGCCGGCTCCCCGAGGTCGCCGCCGAGATCGCCGAGGATCCTCACGTGTTCACCCTCGAACACGTCAGCGGCGGCCGGGACCTGCTCGTGACCGCCGTCTTCACCGACCAGGCCGAACTCGCCCGCTACGTCGGCTTCCGCCTCGGAGCCCTCGCCGGGGTGGTCTCCTCACGCACCCAGGTCGCCACCGCCCTCCACACCGAGGGGAGCCGATGGCGCCTCGACCGGCTCACCGAGGACCAGCGCCGACGACTCGCACCAGCGACGACCGCCGGGCCCGGACCGCAGGGCGGCAAGCTGCTCCGGGGCCGGGACCTTGAACTCGTACAAGCACTCAGCGAGGACCCCCGGCAGCCCGCCGCGCGGCTCGCCGAGCGCACCGGCCTCAGCCCCACCACCGTCCGCCGCCGGCTCGACCGGCTCGACGCCGAGCACTCCCTCGTCTACCGCTGCGAGGTGGCCCGGACCCTCTCCGGCTGGCCGGTCTCGGTGTCGATGTGGGCCGCCGTACCGCAAAGCCGGGCCCGGTACCTCGCCGAACGGATCGGCGCCCTGCGCGAGATCCGCCTCTGCGCGTCCCTCTCCGGCCCGCACAACCTGCTGCTCGCCGCCTGGCTGCGCTCGGTCGACGACATCGCCTCCTTCGAGTCACGCCTCACCGAGCGCTTCCCCGAACTCGCCGTCGCGGACCGGGCGCTGACCCTCTGGCCGATCAAACTGGGCGGCCACCTCCTCGACCCGCAGGGCCGCCACCTGCGCGCCGTCCCCCTCGGCCCCTGGCACGACCCGCGCTCCGAAGCCGCCGAAGCGGCACTCCTCGACCGCCTGCGCACCCCACCGGGGCCGTCCCGGATCTAGGAGGCGTCTTGCCGATCAGGGCGGAATCGCGGTGGTCGGTGGTGAAGACGACGACGGTGCGGTCGGCCTGGCCGGACGCTTCGCGCGCGTCGAGGACGAGTTCCACGCCGCGGTCGACGTCTCGAAGCGCGTTGAGGTAGAAGTTCAGGCCGTCGTACCAGTGCGCCTCGTCGGCCACGGGCCCGAAGACGGTGTCGAGCATCCGCGCGTACTCGGCGACGGCCGGCGCCGCGCCGGACAGGTCGTCGTGCAGGCTCGCGGGCAGGTCGAAGTCCCAGCGCTTCCGGTACACCGGGATGTCCGCCGCGGCCTCGGCGACCACCGCGTGGGCGAGCCCGAACGGCAACTCGACCTGCGCACGGCCGCCGCAGTCGAAGCTCATGATGTCGTGCGGGTTGACGAAGTCGACGGCCGTGAACCACGGCTGGTCCTCCGCCACCACGGACGCCCGGTCGCGCAGCCACCGTACGGCCTGCCCTGCGATCACGGGGTCGATCTCCAGTCGGATCGAGCGGCCGGATGTACGGCATGTTGTCGTTGTCGTAGATCTCCGTCACCGGCAGGTGCTGCCCGCCGTAGAGCACGGAACGGGCGGAGCTGCACATCGCCGACGCCGAGTAGAACCGTTCGAAGGTCGTTCCGCGCTCACCGAGCCGCTCGCGTGCCGGGAGCGAATGCCCGTCGGGCGGTCCCGCGCCCCGACGGGACCGCCGCGCGCTCCTCGTCGGTGACGACCAGAAGGATGTTGGGGCGACGTGTCATGGCGACTCGTCTCCGTCGTGCTCCGGACGTGCCGCACTCGCGCTTCGACTGCGGACGGGCGAACGCACGCGATCGGTGCGCCTGGGCCGAATCCAGGACGTGCACGCACCCGGCCCCGGCGAGGACGCGGCCGTCTGAAGCCGTCCGGGTGAGGACGCCGGAGCGGGCCTGAGCCGCGCTCCGCGGGAAGGCGAGGAGCAAGAGGCGGTCCGGGCCATGGAGGAGGTCGTCGGGGAGGCGTCCACGGCGGACCAGGCGCTGGCCAGGGGGCGGCGCTGCGGCCCGATGTGGCCGTTCTCGACGCGCCGCTTCCCGACGGCGACGGGATCGCCGTGTGCAGGGAGCTGCGGACGCGGATGCCCGGGATCGCGTGCCTGATGCTGACGTCGTTCGACGACGAGGACGCGCTCCTCGACGCGATCATGGCGGGGGCGGCGGGGCACGTCCTCAAGCAGATCAAGGGCGCCGATCTGGTCTCGGCGGTACGGACGGTGGCCACCGGGCAGTCGATGCTCGACCCGGCCGCCACCGCCCGGCTGATGCGTTCGCTGCGGACCCCGGAGGCGGCTGGACCGCCGGAGGACGAACGCCTCGCGGCGCTCTCCGAGCGGGAGCGGTCCGTGCTGGAGCTGATCGGAGAGGGCTTCACGAACCGGCAGATCGCCGAAAGGCTGTACCTCTCGGAGAAGACCGTCAAGAACCACATCTCACGGCTGCTCGCCAAGCTGGGTGTGGAGCGTCGGGTCCAGGCGGCCGTCATCGCCGCGCGGGTGCACGAGCACGAAGCCGGGGGAGGTAGCCCTCTCACTCCCGGTCGGACGGCAGCGGGACGCGCCATTCGAGTACGGTGCCGCCCGCGCCGTCCGGCCGCGCGCGAACCGACAGCTCCCCGCCCCAGCGCTCGGCCCGCTCGGCGAGGTTGCGCAGTCCGCTGCGGGCGCTGCCCGGGGGAACGCCGACCCCGTCGTCGCTCACCGTGACCGCGAGGACGCCGTCCTCGGCGACGACCGCGACCTCCGTGTGGCGGGCCAGGGCGTGCCGGGCCACGTTGGTGAGCGCCTCGCCGATGACCGCGACGACCTCCTCGGCCGCCGCCGCCGGCACGTCGGTGTCGAGGAGGCCCTCCATGCGCAGGGCCGGGGCGAACCCGAGCGTCGCGACGGCCTGGTCCACCGCTTTGACGACGCGGTTCCTGAGTTTCGGTGCGGAGCCGGGCGCCTCGTGCTCGCGGAGGCCGAAGATGGTCGACCTGATGATCTTGATGGTGGCGTCCAGGTCGTCGATCGCCCGGGTCAGCCGGTCGGCGGCCTCCGGGTGCACGACGAACCGGCGGGCGCTCTGCAACGTCATGCCGGTGGCGAAGAGTCGCTGGATGGCGAGATCGTGCAGGTCGCGGGCGATCCGGTCACGGTCCTCGAGGAGGCTCACCTGTTCGGCGTCACGGCGGCGCTCGGCGAGTTCGAGGGCGAGCGCCGCCTGTCCCGCGAATCCGGGGAGGGCGACGATCTCCGCGCCCTCGAAGCGGGGCCGTCCGTGGCGTCGGGCGAGGATGAGCACACCGCTGAGCCGTTCCTTCGTGCCGACCGTGACGGCGACCGCGGGGCCGAAGCCCTTCCAGCGCTCGGGCTGCACGGTGATGCGGGGGTCGTTCTCGACGTCCACGACGGTGATCAGGCCGTCCTGCGTGAGGGCCGCGGCGGCCAGAGTGCCGTCGCTGCTGGGCAGCACCACACCTCGGTGGGTCTCGGCGCCCTCACCGGTGGCGAGCGATCCGCGCAGCTCGCCGCGCGGGCCGACCAGGTAGAAGACCCCGATGTCGGCGGCGACGATGTCCACGGCCTGCTCCAGCATCCCGCCGAGGACCTCCGTCTCCTCCGCGCCGGACAGGAGGGCGCTGGTGATGTCCGAACTCGCGGCCAACCAGCGCTGGCGCAGTCGTCCCTCGCCGTACAGCCGGGCGTTCTCGACGGCGATGCCCGCCGCGACGGCCAGGGTCGTCACCACGGCCTCGTCCTCGGCGTCGAAATCTCCTCCGCCGCGCTTCTCGGTGAGGTACAGGTTGCCGAACACCTCGTCGCGCACCCGGATCGGCACACCGAGGAACGTGTGCATCGGCGGGTGGTGGGGTGGGAAGCCGTACGAGGCCGGGTGCTCGGACAGCTCCGTGAGGCGCAGGGACTCGGGGTTGCGGATCAGCTCGCCCAGGATGCCGTGCCCGGACGGCAGTGCGCCGATCCGCGCCCGCAGGTCGTCGTCGATGCCGATGGGGACGAACTCGGAGAGCCTCCGGTCGTCACCGATGACGCCCAGGGCTCCGTACTCGGCGTCCACGAGGGACACGGCGGCCTCCACGATGCCGCGCAGCACCTGCGACAGGTCCAGCTCCCGGCCCACCGACATGACGGCTTCGAGCAGCCCGTTGAGCCGGTCCCTGGTTCCCCTCACCTCGTCGATCCGCGCCTGCAGCTCGTCGAGCAGTTCGTCCAGCCTCAAGCGCGGCAGCCGCGCGGACGCGGACGCGGCGTCCTCCCGGGCCATCGAAACCTCCGGTCGCGTCGAAGGCGCGAACGGCACCCGTCGCACCCTCCTTCACGGTAGTCCGGATGCCGGGCCCGTTCCTGCTCGAATCGTCCGCATCACCGGTCCGGACGAGACGTACCGCGAGGGGCGGCTGCCTGCCCGGCCGTGCGGCGGGTGTCGCAGGGGCCCTCCCCGACGCGGGACCGGTCGGGCCCCACGGTGGCCCGTTCGGCCCTCGCCCGCCGCCGGCGGACCGACGACGGTTGTGAATGAATCCGCGCTCACAGACGGGACGAACCGTGTCCACCACCCCTCTGCCCCGGCCGCTCGTCGCCTCGCTCGTCGAGGACGCCGTGACCGCGCCGTCGATGCACAACGCACAGCCGTGGAGGTTCGTCCACCGGGCGGGCACCGATGTGATCGAGCTCTACGGCGACCCGTCGCGCGAGATGCCGCGCGAGGACCCCGACCACCGCGCCCTCCACCTCGGCTGCGGCGCCGCCCTCTTCGGCATGCGCGTCTCCGCCGCCCACCACGGCCGGGAGGCCGTACCGGTGCTGCTGCCGGTCCGTGAGGACCCCTGGCACTTCGCGGACGTCCGCATCCGGCAGGCCGTCGGCGACGAGGACCTGGCCGCGCTCCGGCCCGCCTTGCGTGAGCGGCACACCAGTCGGTTCCCCTTCACGGAGGAGCAGGTCCCGGCCGAGATCCTGGACGGCCTCCGTGCCGCGGCCCTCTTGGAAGGCTGCCGACTCGCCGTGCCGGGTGCCTGGCACACCGACACCGTCATGGGCCTCGTGCACGCGTCGGAGCTGTTCGAGACGGCGGACGAAGCGGTCCGTGCGGAGGTCGCCGCGTGGATCCGTACCGGCGCGAGCGGTGAGGGCTCCGCCTCCGAGGGAATCCCGGCGTATGCCTTCGGCCCGCGCCAGTACGACGTGACCTCCCCGGTGCGGGACTTCGACGCGCCCCGCCGCGTGGCCGACCGCCGCTCGGCCCGCTTCGAGAGGCGCCCCCAGCTCGCACTTCTGGGCACGGCCGACGACACCCCGAGGGACTGGTTGAAGGCCGGACAGGCGCTGCAGCACGTGCTGCTCCGCGCCACGCTCGACGGCCTGTCCACCTCCCTCATGTCCCAGCTCCTCGAATGGCCCGACCTGCGCTCCGACGCGCGTGATCCAGCCTCCACGAGCGGCTACGTCCACATGGTGCTCCGCCTCGGCTACGGGCCCCGCGGCGCAGCCACCCCTCGGCGGCCCGTCTCCGAGGTGCTCACCTTCGCCTGAGCCCCCAGGAGGACGGCGGTCAGCGGCGTCGCGTGGCCCCCGTGCGGAGGTCTGCCCGGTCGCGCATGCTCGAAGGACGTCCGGGCCGACGACCACCGACGAGGAGCCGGCATGACATGGCTGTCCACGCTGGCGGGGGCCGCGCTGGTGCTGTTCATCCTCCGGGACGTGTTCCACACGCTGTGGCACCCCACGCGCCACGGCGGCCTGAGCCGCACGGTGATGCGGTCGGTCTGGCGTCTGTCGGCCCTGCGCGCCACCCGGTGGCGGTCGGCGGGGATCGCGGGCCCCATGGGGATGATGACCGTCGTCGCCGTGTGGGCCCTCACGGTGGCCGTCGGCTGGGGCCTCGTCTACTGGCCCCGCATGCCGGAGGACTTCTCCTACGCCACGGGGCTCGACCCCGCCGAACACGCCGGTCCCGTCGACGCGCTGTACGTCTCGCTGGTCACCCTGGCCACCCTCGGCCTGGGCGACATCGCGCCGACCTCGGGGTGGCTGCGCACCCTCGCCCCGATGGAGGCCCTGGTGGGCTTCGTCCTGCTGTCGGCCACCGTCGCCTGGATCCTCGGCGTCTACCCGGCGCTGGCCCGGCGCAGGGCCCTCGCCCTGAGGCTCTCGCACGTGCGGCGCAGCCCGAGCTCCGCGCGGGCGATCGACTCCGACGGCGGCGCCGCGCTCCTGGACGGCCTCGCTTCCGCCCTGTCCACGATCACGGTCGACTTCCTCCAGTACGCCGAGTCGTACTACTTCTACGACGGGGACGAGAACACGTCCCTGCCCTGCCAGCTCGGTTACGCCTCCGACCTGGCGAACCGAGCCGCCTCGGCGCGCCACCCGGACGTCCAGCTCTCGGCGGCGGTGCTGCGTACCGCTCTCGACGACCTGGCCACGGTGCTCGACGAGCGCTTCCTGCGCACCGGCGGGACACCCGAGCACGTCTTCTCGGCCTACGCCGACGACCACCGGCGCTCGCGGGGGCCTGGCGGCCCTCCCCCGGCCGACGGGAGCGGACAGTCCTGAGAGACGGGGTCCTCGGCCCCTTCCTGCGATCGCCAGGACGTGCCGAAGGCGTCAGCCCCTCGGAGGCTGTCGGTCCTTCCTGTGCCGCGAGGGTCCGGCCCCGGGAGGGGTGCCGCCCGCCTCTCCCGCGCCGGGAAGGGGGACGGTGATCACGGGGCAGGCGGCGTGGTGCAGCAGTCCGCGCGCCGTGGATCCGAGCCGGATGCCGGAGTACCCGCCGCGGCCCCTGCGTCCGACCACGACCGCGAGGGCCTCGCGGGAGACACGGGTGAGTTCCTCGACGGGGTGTCCCCGGATGATCACGTGGTCCACGGCGACGTCCGGATGGCTTTCGGTGCAGCCGGCGACCGACTCCGCGAGCAGCCGCCGACGGTCGGCGGAGTCCTCGATCTCGTCACCGCGGGACAGCAGGGGACGGGGCCAGGCCCTGACCGCCATGAGCCGTGCCCCGCGCAGGCTCGCCTCCGCCACGGCGAAGGAGACGGCGGCACGGCAGTCCCCGCTGCCGTCGACGCCGACGACGATCACCGGCGGATGGACGGTCGTGTGCTCCGGTTCGCGGATCACGACGACCGGGCATTCGGCGCGTGCCGCCAGCGGGACGATCACCGAGCCCTCGCTGAGGACTTCAGCGACCCTGCCGAGGCGCCGTGAGCCCACCACGGCGAGTGCGGCACCCCGTGTCCTGTCGAGCAGCACGGTGGCGGGGGCCCCGTCGGCGAGATCCGTCGCGGTCCACAGCCCCTCGTGCAGTTCCCGCACGAGGTCCTCGGCGTTGACGAGCGCCGACTCCGCGCGGATGCGCAAGGAGCTCTGGTGGGCGACCGCACCGTGGCGGGGCCGGTCGTGGACCGGCGGGACGGCGACGACCAGGCGCAGCCGGGAAGCCCTGCGAACGGCTTCGTCGGCGGCCCAGACGAGAGCCGGGACGGACAGTTCACGGGGGTCGATGCCGACCAGGACCTCGCTCACGGCCCCTCACCCCTCGACGCGTAGCCGGACGGAACGACCTCCACCGGGCAGTGGGCGTGATGGATCAGGGTGTGGGCGACGCGGCCCAGGGAGGGCCCGACGCCGAACCGTCGACGGCTGCGGCCCATCACCAGCAGGTCGGTGCGGCTGCTCGCGTCGATCAGGATTCCCGGCGTGCTCGTACCCGTCTCCACGTGGTGCGCGACGATCAGCTGGGGGTAGAGCTCGCGCACCCGGTCGGCGAGCGACTTCACCTCCCGCACGCGCCGACGGGCGATCCCGTCGAGGTCGTCGACCATGGTGGCGACGCTGCCCACGTGCGTGAGCACGTTCCACACGCTCACGATGCGCAGCGCCGCCTTGCGGGCATCGGCTTCGGCGGCGGCCAGCAGGAGCCAGTCGAGGTCCGTCTCGTCGTGTACGGCCGCCGTCACCGAGCCCGCCTCGGGCCGCTCGCTCTCCCCGCGCACGACGATCAGGGGCACCTCGGCCCGGGCCGCCACGCCCAGACCCACGGAGCCGAGCAGGAGGGCGGAGAAGCCGCCGAGACCCCGGCTGCCCACCACGATCGTCCCCCGGGCGCCGGCGGCGTCCCGCAGCCCCGCGACCGGCTCCAGACGGCTGAGTTCCCTGGTCACGGGAAGGTCGGGATGGCGTGCGTGGACCGAACCGGTCGTCCTGGTCAGCAGGTCGTGTCCCGCTCGGCGCACCGCCTCCATCGTCTCGGCGTCGGACCAGAAGGCGCGCCGGTCGATGTCCGCGGCGTGCACGAGACGCAGGGAACGGCCCCTGCGGTGCGCCTCTTCGGCAGCCCAGTGGGCGGCGGTGTGCGCGGAGGGGGACCCGTCGACTCCCACGACGAGATCGCCCAGCTCCGGCCGGACGGGACTCCCGCTGTTCATGGTTCCTCCTCCGGAACGCCCAGGCGCCGGGAGCAGCGGCCTGGAGCGGCCACCTCCCACAGTGGCACCGTGCCGGTGCCGGGGGGATGGGCCGGTCGGTCCCGGCTTCGACCCGGCCGGACCGACCGCACCCCCAGGGAGCCGGCGGTCACGGAAGGGGACCGTTCGGCACTTCTGCCGGGTGGGGCCGTGCGTCAGGGTGGATCCATGGGGACCGCCCGTCCCGTGAAGGAGGAGCTCATGCCGCGCCGTCTTCGAGGTGATGCCGCAGGACCACGCCTGGTGGGGGGCGTCTCGCTCTCCCGCACCCGGCTCACGTACGAGAAGGACGCCGTCTCACCGGGAGGTGGGCGGTCATGACACGGGGCGTCGTGGTCGGCGTGGACGGCACGGAGCAGGCGCGCGCCGCCGCCGAGTGGGCGGCGGACGAGGCCGTGCTGCGGGGCACCGGGGTACGGCTGGTGCACGCGAAGGAGCCCTCGCCGGACGTCATGCTGCCGCTCGTCGCCCGGGAACCCGACGAGTCATGGGCCGAGGACCTGCTCGCCCGTACGGCCGCCGGTCTGCGCGCGCGGCATCCCGGCCTCTCGGTCACCACCCGGCTGTCGGCGGCCTCCGGGCCCGTTCCGGCCCTGGTCGCCGCGGGCGAGGAGGGCGACCTGCTGGTGCTCGGCTCGCGTGCGCTCGGCAGCATGGCCGGCTATCTGCTCGGTTCGACCGGTCTGACGGTCGCCGGTGCGGTCGACCGGCCCGTCGTTCTCGTACGGGCACACGGCGCGACCGCTCCGCAGGGACCGGTGGCGGTGGGCGTGGACGTGCGGCAGGCCGCCGACTCGGTCCTGGGGTTCGCGTTCGAGGAGGCCGATCGGCGACATGCGCGGCTGCACGCCGTGTTCGCCCTGCAGCTGCCGCTCTTCGCGGGCCTCGGCCCCGCGATGGTGCCGGACATCCGGCTCGCCGTCGCGCCCGAGATCGAGCGGTCGCTCGACGAGCTCCTCACGCCGTGGCGGGCGAAGTACCCCGAGGTGACGGTGGTGGGCCGTGTACGGACCGGCTCGGCCGGAGCGGAACTGCTGGCGGCCTCCGGCGACGCGTCCCTCGTGGTGGTCGGCCGGCGCACCCGGCGTTCGACCCTGGGCGCGCACATCGGCAGCGTGGCCCACGCGGTGCTGCACCACAGCCGCGCGCCGGTCGCCCTCGTACCCCACGACCGACGCCACGACGGGCCGCGGTGAGCACCACCCGCCACAGCACCGCGTCGGCCGGTCAGGAGTTGAGGATCTTGTTCTTCTGCACCGCGAACTCCTCCTCGGTCAGTACGCCTTGCTCCTTCAGTTGTCCGAGTTCCTTGAGCTGCTCGATCTTGCTGCTCATGTCGGGTGCCGGTGCGGCAGGGGCGGGCGCCGCGGCCGGCGGCGGCGCGTACTGCTCGGCCGGGGCCGGTTCCTGCTGGGCCCAACGGCCCGCCTGGCGTCGCGAGACCCTGTTGGAGACGGCGGTCGCCGTCCCTGCCACCACTGCCGTACGCGCCACACCCCGGAGAAGTCCTGGCATGTCGTTCCTCCTTGGCCGTTGTTCTAGTGGATCGCTGTCCTGGTCCTGAGGGTCCGGGGACGTCAGGCGGCCGCGCTGCCGCCCTCCGCCTCCGCGGCCTCCAGCGAGGCCAGAAGAGCCTGTACGGGGATGCGCCCGCCGGCCACGAGCTGCGCACCACCGCGCCGCAGTTCCCGGGCGAGGGGCGCGGCCCAGAGGTTCTCGTAGATGAGAACACCGGCCGAGTTGCCCGGTTCGAGGGCCATCCCCGCCTCGTCGAGGTCGTCCTGCCCGAGGAGTCCGGACGAGGAGCCCTCGAACACGGACAGGTCCAGCTCGCCGTCCGCGTCGAGATCCCGCAGTTCCAGCGCGATGACGCTGCCGTCGGTGTCCTTGCGGACGAACGTGAAGTCGAGAATGCGGACGATGCCCCGGTCGACCAGATCGAGGAGCAGGGACATTCCCTTGCCCGTCATCCGGTTGCCCGGGAACTCGATGACCAGGTAATCGACGGGACCCATGTCCTGGAATTCGTTGCTCATCACCGCTCCACACACTGTTGGGAGGACTGACCGAGCCCAACCCCCGTCCCCGTCGCATCTCGGCGGGCGTGACCGGAGCCGGTACCGAACCCATTGCAGCATTCGTCGGAGCGCTCCGCACATTCACGGCGGGTGGCCCGTCCCACCGCCTCAGGGCGGGGTGCCGACGCGGGCGACGAGAAGGGCGATGTCGTCGTCCGAGGACGCCGGCACGAGGTGGGTGAGCAGGCGGTCGCAGAGGGCGGGCAGGGACGGGACGGGTCCGGCGAGCAGATCGGTCAGTTCGGTGAGACGGGCGTCGATGTCGCTGTTCCGGGACTCGACGAGGCCGTCGGTGTACAGGACGAGGACGCTGCCGAGGGGCACGGAGACCTCGGTGGTCGTGAAGGCGACGCCGCCGACACCCAGCGGCAGGCCCGGCGGTACGTCGATCAGGCGCACGGTGCCGTCGGGAAGGACGGCCACAGGGGGCGGGTGACCCGCACGGGTGATGCGGCAGCGGCCGGTGGCCGGATCGACCACCACGGACAGGAAGGTCGCGATCATCGGCTCGGCGAGGTCGCGCAGGGCGGCCTCCAGCTGGTAGAGCACGTCCTCGGGGTCGAGGTCGAGGCGCGCCAGGGCCCTGACGGTCGCGGAGAGCCGTCCCATCACCGCGGCGGCGGCGGTGCCGTGCCCCATCACGTCCCCGATGACGAGGACGGCCCTGCCGTCCTCCAGCGCGATGACGTCGTACCAGTCGCCGCCGACCTCGTTCACATCGCTGGCGGGCAGGTACCGGTGGGCGACCTCGATGCCCGGCGGAGGGGTGATGTGCTGCGGCAGCATGCTGCGTTGCAGCACGGCGGCCGTGTCGTGTTCACGGTGGTAGAGGCGCGCGTTGTCCACGCACACCGCGGCGCGGGCCGCCAGTTCGCCGGCGAGGTCGACCTCGTCCTTCGTGAACGGGCCGACCGGACGGGTCCGGTAGAAGGTGGCCAGGCCCAGCACCACGCCCCGGGCGAGCAGCGGGGTCATCATGAACGAGTGCACTCCCAGCCCGAGCAGCTCCGCGGGCCTCGATGAGTGGCCCGTCGCCGGTGCGATGGCCTGCTCGTCGAACTCGGGTACGACATAGGAGCGGCGCTCGCCGAGTGCCCGGGTGTAGGGCGCGTTGGCGGGAAACACGAGGGTGCGTCCCAGGGGGGCGAGAGCGGTGGTGACGGGTGATCCCGTCAGCGGGGCCTTGGCCAGCCGGCGCAGCATGGCGCCGCCCAGCAGGCCCGCGCCGACTTCGCCGTCGGCGGCCAGGGTCTCCAGAACGTCGACGGTGACGGCGTCCGCGAGGTCGGGCACCGCGATGTCGGCGAGCTCCTGCGCGGTGCGTTCCAGGTCCAGGCTGGTGCCGATCTTCAGCGTGGCCTCGTTCACCAGGGCGAGGTAGCGCCGGCTCGCCTCGGCTTCGAGCTGCGCCTGCTCCTTGGCGGTGATGTCGATCAGGGTGGCGGCCAGCCCGATCGGGCGTCCGTCGGTGTCCTCCAGCCGGACGTACGACCCGGACCACACATGGTCGTGGTCCGGGTCGGCCGGCGTGCGGCCCGTACGGCGGGAATCCAGGACGGGCTTACCCTCGTCCAGGGCCCGCCGCATCGCTCGCTCCATGTCCGCGGCGTTGACGTCGGGCAGGATCTCGGCCAGGCGCCGCCCGATGTGGGCGGCCTGCGAAAGACCGTTCATAGCCACCAGCGCCGGGTTGACGCGGAGGAACCGCAGCTGGGTGTCCAGGACCGCGATGCCGACCGGGGAACGGGTGAACAGTCCGTCCCACACGGCCGACGAGCCCCGGATCCGTCGTGCGGCCTCCGCCTCCGCGGCGAACACCAGCACCGTCGTCCCGCCCCGGTGCCGGGCCGGCACCGGACACGCCCAGATCTCCAGGTCCAGCGGGCGCCCCTCCCTGTGCCAGGCGGTCACCGTTCCCATGACCCCGCGCCCGGTGGCCGCGCCCTCCCACAGCGACCGGCCGAGGCTGCGGTCCGCACCCGGGTGGAGCAGGTCGGCGATGTGCCGGCCGAGCACCTCGTGCGGGGTGTAGCCGAGCAGGCCCTCCGCCGCGTGGTCCCAGCGGACGATCGCCCCGTCCGCGCCAGTGGCCACCACGGCGACCGGCAGGGCCCCCAGCCAGCCGCCCGCGTCCCGGGCCGCACTGGTGGTCACTTCGTCGAAGGGCACCTGCTCCATCGCCACCGCGATTCTCGTCGGTACGCACCCCTGGACGGCTGCCGTCCTCCTCAGTATGGGCGGGAGCCCACGGTTCGTCGCGCGGGCCGGACGGGCGGCCCCGTCCTCGTGGCCCCGCCCACGCTCGACGGGCGCCGACGGCCTCGGCGGCTTCCGGCTCGTCCGTGACCGCGGGGGTCGCGTGCTCCGGGCCGCGCGGCGCGATGCAGAACGAACAGGCCACCCATGACGGCGACGACGACGCTCGCGAGACCTACGCCTGACCCCGGCGCACCCCGCCCATGGCCAGAGCGACCTCTTCCGGGTGGGTCAGCTGGGGGTGGTGCCCCGCGCCGTCGATCACCGTCACGGTGGCGTGCGGCAGGGCGTCCAGCAGGGCCCGTCCGTCGGCGGCGAGCGGATCGCGGGAGCCGACGACGACGTGGACGGGCCCGGGGTGGCTCCGCAGCTTGGCCCGGAGGTCTTCGCGCCACCGCGCGTTCGCCGTGGCGGCGAGGAGCCGGGCGGTGGTGGCCGCGACGGTGCCGCGGCGAAGGTCCGAGACAGCGGATCGGAGCGCCGGCGCGTGGTCCGTGGTGCCGGTGAGCCGCTCGGCCAGCGCTGTGGGAGTCGCCCGGCTCAGGAGCAGACGGGTCAGGGGCGTCCACTGGACGGCGCGCGGCGGGCGGGCCTGGAGGAAGAACGGTGATACGAGTGTGAGTCGCTCCACCGCCTGAGGGTGCGCGGTCGCGGCCTCGACGGCGGCGGCGGCGCCGATGGAGTGGCCCACCAGGTGACGGGCGCCGGTCTCGGTCACCAGCGCGGTCGACCACGTCGGCCAGTCGTCGCGGCTCCCCGAGCTCATGCCCAGGCCCGGCAGGTCGACGGCGCGGGCGTGCCCGATCGCTGCGACGACGGGTGCCCAGGTGTCGGCGTTGACCGGCAGACCGGGCAGCACCACCGTCGGTGCGCCTGACCCGCCCAGTTCGAACGTCCGTATTCCGCCCGGCGTGATGAACCGCCTGTCACTCGCGGGGGCGCCGCCGAAGCGGTGGGCTGCCAGGTGGTCGGCCCAGCGGCGTACCGTCGTGGCGGTGTCCGGCATGGTGAGCCCGTGCCGGATGGCGAAGGCATGGGCCGAACCGGTCGGGTAGCGGTCGGTCGACAGGAACGTCAAGGTCTCCGGATCCGCCTTGGTGAGCCGGCGGGGAAGCCGCTTGAGCAGGGACGCCGGTATCCGCGCCCGGGGCGCTTTGACGCCGTAGTGCTCCGCCACGAGCGTGAGCAGGTCGGGGAGCGCGGGCGTGTCGTCGTCCAGCAGCCAGTACGCGGTGCCCTCCGTGGCCGACTCCGTCGGCAGCAGGGTCATGAACCGGGCGAGGTGGTCGGCCGCGATCACGGGGACGAATGTCTGCCCGTTGCCCGGGAGCGCGGGGAGCGCGCCCTCCCAGA
The DNA here is from genome assembly GCF_000716445.1 of Streptomyces wedmorensis. GTDB lineage: Bacteria > Actinomycetota > Actinomycetes > Streptomycetales > Streptomycetaceae > Streptomyces > Streptomyces wedmorensis. The sequence continues at coordinate 21,512 of NZ_JNWK01000014.1, read as the reverse complement.
GATCCTTCACGTTGGAGGCGAGCCCGAGGTACTGGTCGGACTCCCCGGTGGCGCTGTCCCCGATGACACTGGCCGGGTTGACGATGGACCAGGGGACGCCCAACCGCTCCGCCAGGTCGCGGAAGACGGCGTCCGCCTCCACCCGCGACGCCTCGTAGGGACCCAGTGTCCGATAGGTCTCGCGTCGGCGTTCCTCGCTCCACGCGCCGGATTCCATCCCGCCGACGCGGTACCCGGAGACCTGGACCAGCCGGCGCAGCGACGGCAGCCGCGCCGCGAACTCGACGACCGTGCGCACGCTGTCGACGTTGGCGCGACGCGCCTCCTCCACCTGCATCCCGAACCGGAAGGCACCGGCGCAGTTGTAGATCTCGGTGACGTCGCCGCACTCCCCCTCGATGAGCGACGCCCTGCTGTAGTCGACCCGAAGGTCGGCCGGTGCGCTGCCGTGCCCGCGCCCAGCCAGCCACCGAGCCAGCCGCTCGTAGGACTCCCGGCTCCGACTGGCCGTACTCACTCGTACACCGGCCTGCCCGAGCGCGAGCACCACATGGCGCCCGATGAAACCGCTCGCTCCCAGCACCAGTGCGTGCCGCTCGTCCGTGCTCACTCCGAGGCCTCCACACCCTGCGCCGCCAGCAGTACGTCGATCGCCTGGCCGGCGCAGCGCAGCGGGTCGGTGGACCGCTGCGCACGCGACACGATCACCGCCCCCTCCACCATGCTCACCACGGCGGTCGCCAGTACGCGGGCGACGGTACGAGGCCGTCCGTGCGCGACCAGCAACTCGCTCACCGGCGCGATCCACGACTCGAACGCGTCGGCACAGGCGCCGCGCAGCCGCTCGCTCTCCGCCCCCATCTCCAGAGTGACCACCGAGACGGGACACCCCAGCTGGAAGTCGCTTCCTTCGAGCATCCCGGCCAGTTCGTCGATCACACGGCCCAGCACCTCACCCACCGTGGCCGACGCGGACGCCGTGGCGGTGGCCGTGGCCGTCGACGAGCCGGTCACGAGAGAGCCGAACCGCGCGGCCGCCAGTTCGACCGCCCTCTCCCCCAACTCCTCCTTCCCCTGCGGGAAGTGGAAGTAGAGCGACCCCTTCGGGGCACCCGCGTGCTCCACCACCGCGTTCAGTCCCGTACCGCTGTACCCGTGCCGCTGGATCAGCTCCAGCATCGACTCCGCCAGCCGCGAGCTGGTCTCGGCTCCCTTGGTTCCAACCATGAACCCAGAATAGACCGGTCTACATATTCCGCAAGCCTGTCGGGACCACAAATGCGGCGGGGCACCCGGCCTGACGGGCACGACGGCGTGAAGCACGCCCCGCGCGAACGGGACGGCGAGTACGCCTCCCCTACGCGAAGCCCCACAGCAGACGCGGAGAGACGCCGAACGTCAGCCCTGTACCTGTTCCCTGAAGTGGATCAGATTGCGCCGGATGATCCGGACGTGCGGGTGCTCCTCACCGAGGACTCGCGTCATGACCACGAGCGGCTCGGCGAACGCCGCTGCCGCCGCCTCCGGGTCCCCCGCTTCGCCGCGCCAGTGAGCGAAACCGCCCCCAGCGGAGAGCACGGCGGCCCTCGCCGAAGACGACGACCGCGTTGGCGTGGGCGGCGATCGCCTCCTCTAACTTGCCCCTGTCCGTCAGGACCGTGCCCAGGTTGTTCAGAGCCGTGGCCTCACTGTGACGGTCGATGCCGAATTCCCGGATGAGGGCCAGAGCGAACCTGCGGCAGGTCTCCGCCTCCTCGGCCCTTCCCGCCTGCCGGTGAGCGGTGCCGAGGTTGCTCATCACCATGGTCCGCGCTTGGTGGTCACCGAGCTCGACCAGAATGGCGTCGGCCTTCTCGTAGCAGTCGATCGCCGAAACGCGGTGGCGGAGTCGTGCGAGCACGTGTGACGGTTCGGCCATGGGCAATTCCAGGGCTTATCCCGTCTTCCAGACCACCGACGCGGCAGCGGCGTACGCGCGGGCCGAGCATCTGCGCTCGTTGATGGCGGAGTGCGAGAGCAGGGCCGATCTCTACGCCGAGCTGCGAACGGTCGACGACGTACGGCGGATGCTCCCGATCCTGCCCGGGGGGATCTTCGACTACGCGGACATGCGCATCGGTCCGACGGGCGAGGCCCTCTCGTTCGACCTCGACGTGGCCGGCGCGGACGACGCCTCGCTGGAGGCGCACTTGCCACTGGACGTCATGGCGGAGGTTCCGACGGGGACGGTGGAGGAGCGCTTCATGGCTGCGCTCGGCCACGGCCTGGCCGATGTCTGCTGGCGCGGCTTGTGGCCGGCACGCCCGGAGACGGGCCAATACGCGAGCGCCAACGACGACGGAGTCCAGATCGTGTTCCACGCCGACGAAGCCCAGATCGGCCGGTGGACCGAACACCACACCGTCTTCGTCCACGGCGGTAGTCACCCCGGGGGCCTGACCCGAGCCCAGGAACTTGCCGCGCGCATCGGCAGCGAGGTCCTGGGCGAGCCGCAGCTGGGGTGGTGAGGGGCGGGTGGACACTGCTGCGGAGTGTCCGGTGGGCGATCACCTGCTCGGTCCGGGAGGGCGGGGCACGGAAGGTCGGACGAATCCGGTACGGAGGGTGTCGGCGAGCTCGTCGAAGCGGGCCACGGTCGCGTCGCGGACGGCCGTCCCGCGCGTTCGGGAACCTACGTGCAACCGGCCCGGACACCACAGGCGGGCGCCGGACCCCGTAGGCCGGATGACAGGCAACGGGGTGGCGTCCACACTGTGCCCATGCGAGTCGACGAGCCGATGAAACCGACCCTGACCAGGGTGCTCATACCCGTAGCGATCATCATTGCTGCGCCGATATTGCTGGTGGCCGGGGCTCCGATCCGCCGCCGCTACCTGCGGCACGTCTACGGCGAAGCCGCCCCGGCCGTCGTCGACAAGGCCAACGGGCGGGTGAGCATCCACTACTTCGTCTTGAGCAGTCGACTGCTCGACTGGCTCTGTGCGCCCACCGAAGCACTGTCACGGCTCGGCCGCGGCGGACGGTAGGGGACGAGGTAGCGGAGTCCGAGTCGGGCGGATCCGGGTGCGTCAACGGAACGCGTGGGACCGCAGGCTCGGACCGGGAGGCTCGAAGCTCGGCCCGTTCTCGTCGAGTGCGTTGAGAACGGTCACGCGCCCCGTCTCGAAGGCGAGGCCGGCGTCGACGTCTCGCCCTGCGCAGCCCGGCGCCGCGCCGGTTCCATGGCGGCGTTTCGGCCATGTCTTCGCCAGGGCACGGTCCTCTTGTCGCAAGGGTCGGTGCACTTGGCACGAACATGGATTCGCTCCGTCTCGGGGTTCGTACGACGTCCGAAAGACGTGTGTTCGACGGACTGGGGGTGGTCGTTGAGTTATCCGACAACCCGAGCCAAGTTCCTGTGGAGGACGTCATGAATCCCGTTCCCGATCGTCCTGGTGGTCGGCCGCTTGGGCGGTCCGGGGGCCTTGGGGGCGGTTCGAGGTCTCGTCGAGGTGATGGGGCGTTGAGCTCGGGGCGCGCGGAGGGGAGGTGGGGGGTGTGAGGAACGGCGGGGAGAGTGCGTCGGGGGGCGAGGCGGGCGGGCATTCGGCGTCCGAGGAGGTGTTGTTCGGGGGGCGGCTCGACTATGAGCAGGGGTGGAATCAGTACCGCGGGACCTGGGTGAAGTTGGGCATGTGGAGCATGGCCGTGGGCTTTCCGAGGCAGGTTGCGGTGGCTGTTCGGTTGGCGAGGGCGGCGGATCGCAGGGCGCTGTACACGGTGGGGGTCAGTGAGGTCGGGCGGGGGTTGACGCAGGCGCTCAGCCTGGTGGCGGTGAACGGGCTGCTGGGTGAGCTGCTGGCGGCGGGGGCGTTGGTGGATCGACTGAGGGCGTCGGTGCCGGCGTTGGTGGTCGTGTCGGTGATGGCGGTCGTGTCCTCGCTGTTGAAGTCGGCGTCGACCGCTTCGACGGGGGTGTTGGAGCCGAAGGTTCAGCGGGTGGCCACCGAGCGGTATCTGGGGCTGGTCGCGCGGGTGGAGATGGACGCGATCGAGGACGACGCGTTTCACAAGTTGATGGACTCGGCGCAGTGGGGGGCCGACGGGGCCCGCCGGATGGTGGGTTACTGCACGGCCGTCGTGGCTTCGGCGATCTCGCTGGTCGCGGCGGCGAGTGTGCTGACGGTGCTGCACTGGGCGCTGTTGCCGTTGTTGACCGCGATGGCGCTGCCCAGTGCGTGGGGGGCGTTGACGATGGCGAGGGCGCGGTACGCGAGTTGGCATCGGTTCGTGCAGCACACGCGTGCCGCGAAGCTGATCAGCCGCTTGCTGATCGACCAGCAGGCGGCGGGCGAGGTGCGGGTCCACGACGTGGGTCCCTTCCTGTTGGAGCACTTCCGGGGCATGGCGGAGACGAGTGAGCGGGAGCAGACCCGGCTCGCCTGGGTGGCGGCTCGTACCGGGCTGCTGGCCGACGGGGCTCGTGGTGTGGCGACGGTGGCCGCGTACGGAGTGCTGGGGCTGCTGCTGTGGAACGGACAGATGGCACTCGCCGTGGGTGGCACCGCCGTGCTGGCCATCCGCGCCGGATCGGCGAGCATCACGGACCTGGTGCTGCGGGTCACCGACATCCAGGAGGAGTCCCTGTTCGTCGCCGACCTGGAGCGGCTGTGCGTCGAGGCCGAGCGGCGTGCGATCCCGGAGACCGGCGTGGACGTGCCGGAGGACTTCGACGAGATTCGGTTCGAGAAGGTCGGCTTCTCGTATCACGGTGCCGACGAGCCGTCTCTGAGGGAGGTCGATCTCGTCATTCCCCGTGGCCGGACGGTGGCCCTGGTGGGGAAGAACGGTTCCGGCAAGTCGACCGTCTCGAAACTCCTGTGCGGTCTGCACCTGCCGGCCGAGGGGCGGGTGATGTGGGGAGACGTCAGTGCCGCCGACGCGTGCCGCGCCCGGATCTTCTCCCGGGTCGCGTTGGTCGCGCAGGACTTCCAGCGGTGGCCCTTCACCGCCCGCGTGAACATCGGCATCGGCCGCAGCAGTGTCGCCATGGACGATACGGCCATCGGGGCGGCGGCCGCGTACGCGGGAGCCGACGAGGTCATCGCCGGGCTCCCCCGCGGCCTCGGTACCTTGCTGGCCCGCGGCTACCGGGGCGGGCAGGAACTCTCCGGCGGCCAGTGGCAGAGGATCGGTCTGGCTCGGGGGAAGGCTCGTGAGGGTCAGGTCCTGATCGTCGACGAGCCGACCAGTGCGCTGGACCCGGCCGCCGAACAGCGTGTCTTCGACCAGATCCATCGGCTCGCCGGCACCGGCCAGACCACCGTCCTCATCACCCACCGCCTCCACAGCGTGCGCCACGCCGACCTCATCTACGTCCTCGATCAGGGTCGGGTCGTCGAGCACGGTACGTTCGCCGAGCTCATGGACCCGGCCACGAGCACGGGAGCGTTCCGGGAGGCGTACGAGCTCCAGGCCCGCCAGTTCACGAACCCGTCGGTGCCCGCACCGAGGCAGCCCGCCCCCGGAAGAGTCGGCTCGCTCAAGCCGGCGGGCCTCAGCCCGTCCGCGGTGGAGGCGGACACGGGTCCAGTCGCGCCTGCGGCGGGGCCGCCTGGGACCGTGCCGCACATCGTGGGCGTTCACCTGTACGTGGAGCGCGACGGTCAGGTCCTGCTCGGCCGTCGACATCCCGATTCGGTGTACGCGGGCGGGTTCCTGCACACCCTCGCCGGTCACTGCGAGGCGGAGTCGGCAACCGCGTGTCTGGTTCGCGAGGCGTACGAGGAGGCCGGGCTGGTCGTCGACCCGTGCGACCTCCGCCTCGTTCACACGGTGCACATGGTGGAGCACGGTGGCCTGCCGAGAGTCCAGTTGTTCTTCCGCGCCGACCGTTGGGAGGGCGTGCCGGAGGTTCGGGAGCCGGACAGGTGCGTCGGCTGGCAGTGGTGCAGCGCCGAGGACCTGCCCGAGCCGATCGTCCCCTACACGCGTGCGGCGATCGAAGGCATCCGGGCCGGACGGCCGTACACGGAGATGGGGTGGGTGCGTTGACCGACTCAGGGAGTACTGGTCTGTCCGGGGCCTCCGCCGACCCGAGCAGTCGGCGTGCCGCGCTGGTCCGGAGTCTCGAAGCCGAGGGCGAGCTCAGCGACCCGCGTCTGCGGGACGCCCTGCTGCGGCTGCGCAGGGAGGTCCTGCTTCCGCACGCCTATGTACGGGTCAGCGGTCCGGCCGCGGATCCGATCGATTGGCGGCTCCTCGACGGCGGCCATCCCGACGACCGGGAGGAGTGGCTCGACCTCGTGTACGACGGGGACTCCGTCCTTCTTCAGCGGGACGGTGAACCCCTCGACGCGCTGGGGCGCGGGCCGGTCACCGGCGGCCACATGACCTCGATGTCCACTGGGCTCCTGGCCACCGTGAAGGCGCTGGAGACGCTGCGGATCGAGCCCGGGCAGCGATTCCTGGATCTCGGGCCGGGTCCGGGCGTCTCCCTCGCGCTGGCCGCCGCCGTCGTCGGCCCCGGCAGGGCTTTCGGCGTCGAACGGGACCGGCACATGGCCGCGTTCGCGCAGCGGAACCTGGACCGGCTTGGGCTCGGCGTGCAGGTGGTGACCGGTGATGCGATCGACGGGCATCCGGCCTCGGGTCCGTACGACCGGGTCCATTCCGGGTTCGGGGTTCCCAGTGTTCCGGCGGCGTGGATCGACCAACTCGCTCCGGGTGGCAGGTTGGTGACGACGCTGGCGACCAGGACGCCCAGCTGGCCCGGACAGCTGCTGGTCACCCGGACACCGCGGGGCCGGCCCGAGGCCGTGCTTCAGGGCGGTCAGCGTGGTACCCGGCCGTTGCTCGGCTACCGGTGGCTGACCTCCGTCCACCACCGTCCCCGTATCGAGGCGGACCCCGGTCGGCCGCGCGCCACGCGGCTCGCGCCGCCGGATCGGGACGCGTACGGCTTCTGGCTCGCGGCCGCGTACCTCGCCGAGGGGCTCGTGTGGGACTTCCAGGAGGGCGTGATGAGGATCGTCGCGCCCGACGACGACTCCTGGGCCGTACCCGGCCCCGGAGAGGGGACGGTGCGTGTGCGGGGACGGCGGGATGTGTGGGCCGACCTCGAAGCCGTTCACGAGCGGTGGGAACGCGCGGGACGGCCGGACGCGTACCAGGTGGACCTCTCCGACGGCGGCGGGCCGCAGCACGTCACCTCCGGCGGCGGCGCGCGTGCTCTGGAGTGGACGCTGCCCGCGCTCGCCACCGCCGCTCCCGCGAGCTCCGCCCACGCACGATCACTGCCCGAGCAATACGGCGAAGGGGCCGGACCGGTGGAACAGGCGGAGTCGATCGTGCCGCCGATGCGGCGAGCGGGAGGAGGCGCGTGAGCGGCGGAGGGCGGCATACCGTTCCGGTGGACGTGCACTTGATCGCCGTACGGGACGGGGAGCGAGGGCCGGAGGTGTTGTTGTCGCGGCGGGCCGGTGAGGTGTACGCGGCCGGTCTGTGGCATGCGCCGTCGGGGCACGTGGAGCGGGAGACCGTCGTCGACGCCGTCGTACGCGAGACGTTCGAGGAGACCGGTCTCGTGGTGGATCCGGCCGATGTGCGGGCGGCCGTCACGGTGCACCATCGGCCGCCCGGCGGGCGGGAACGGGTCGGGTTCTTCTTCGAGGTCCGTCGCTGGCGGGGCACGCCGCGGATCGCGGAACCGGACAAGTGCGACGCGATGGGGTGGTTTCCGTTCGGTGCGCTGCCGGAGCCGATGGTCGCGTACTGCCGGGCCGGCCTCGACGCCTATCGGGCCGGTGCTCCTGTCGCCTTGCATTTCCAGGAGCCCGACGATCCGATCGCCTACGAGCCTCGTCTCGACCGGAGGTGCCTCGTCCCGGCTCCGGGGGGCGAGAAGCAGGTGCCGGAGCTGGTGCCGCAGCGGGTACCGGAGCAGGTTCCGGAACCGGGGGTACGGGACTTCGCCGAGCGCGCCGCGGGCCGGATCGCCGCGTGGGCGGATGTGTCGTGGTCGCGCGAGAACAGCCGCGTCTGGCGGATCGAAGGCGTCGGCGGCGGTCTGTGGTTCGTCAAGGTCCACCAGAACGACAGGTTCCACCGTCGGGAGACGGCCGCGCTGCGTGGGTGGGTCCCGCGGCTGGGCAGCTCGGGGCCCCGGCTCGTGGCGGCCGACGCGGAGCTCCGGGCGGTCGTGGTGAGCGCCGTCCAGGGGCGGTCGCTCCACGGGGCTGTGCTGACCGTCGCCGAGGAGGGAGAGGTGTTCCGGTCGATCGGCGCGCTCGCGGCGCGTATCCATGCGAGTCCGCTGCCGTCCCCCGATGCCGATGTGCCGTTGCCGACGGGGCCGTACGACCGGTCGGAACGACATCTCGCGGCCGCTCGGCCGTTGCTCGAACCCGGGGAGGAGGAGTGCGTTCGCTCGGCCGTCGCCGCGGCGCGGGAGTCGCCACCGCTGGAGCAGGTGGTGACGCATGGCGACCTCCAGTTGCGGAACCTCCTGCTCGCGGATGACGGCGCCGTGCGCTTCATCGACGTCGAGCGCAGTGAACCCCACTCCCGTGTACGGGACTTCGTCCGGCTCCTCGGCTGCTTCGACGGCCGTGCCGATCTCGCCGAGGCGTTCCTCGGCGGCTACGGCCGCCCGCTCACCGGCGTCGAGGAGACGCATCTGGTGGCGAGTGCGGCGCTGGACGCGGTCTCCGGTATCGCCTTCGGGACCCGGGCCGGGGACCCTGAGCTGGTCGAGCGCGGCCGCCGCACTCTGGTCCGTCTGCGGACCCGTGACGACGTCTGGCCCTTTTCCAGCCGTGTGCAAGGAGGTCTGCCGCGATGAGAAGCGAGTTCCTCCCGCCCGAGGAGTACGCGGCGCTGCTGCCGAAGGCGAGTGTGTCCGGCTCGTTGTTCTTCACCGACATGGACGTTCGGCCCGTGCAGCTGCACGCGGTCTACAGCGCCGTGCATCCCTGGCAGCTGCCCGGCGGGACCGCGGAGGACGGCGAGCGACCGTGGGAGACGGCGGTGCGGGAGACCGAGGAGGAGACGGGGTTGCTGGTGTCCGGGCCGCCGCGTCTCCTGGCGGCCGTGTTCGGGCTGCCCGGCGCGTCGTGGCCGCTCGCGACGGTCGGCTTCGTCTTCGACGGGGGACGGCTGACCGACCGGCAGATCGCGAGTTTCACGCTCGCCCCTGACGAGCACGACGAGGTGCGGGTCCTGCCGCTGGACGAGTGGCGGGCACTGATGCCGGTGCGGGACTTCGCCCGGCTGACCGCCTTCGCGGAGGCGCGCCGGTCAGGGGTGGCGGCCTACGTCGGCGACTGGGACTGGGATCCCGAGACGAGCACGCCCGCACCCGCACCCACGCCCACGCCCACCTCCACCTCCACCTCCACCTCCACCTCCACCTCCACCTCCACCTCCACCTCCACATCCACATCCACATCCACATCCACATCCACAGGATCCTCCAAGTGAGGCTTATGCCGGACTGCCTGGCATGCTGAATGCCTTATGGGTGCGCGTCCGGTGGCCTACCTGGGCATGCCGGCGGGAGTCGAGGCGAGGGGCGTGGCGGTGAAGACGATCGGGCTGATCGGCGGGATGAGCTGGGAGTCGACGGCGGAGTACTACCGGCTGGTGAACGAGTTCACGCGCGATCGGCTCGGGGGGCTGCATTCGGCGCGGTGTGTGCTCTATTCGGTGGACTTCGCGGAGATCGAGCGGTTGCAGGTCCAGGGGCGGTGGGCGGAGGCCGGGGACGTGTTGGCCGCGGCTGCGCGGGCGCTGGAGGCGGCGGGGGCGGACATGGTGCTGATCTGCACCAACACCATGCACAAGGTGGCCGACCGGGTCGAGGAGGCGGTTTCCGTCCCGCTGCTCCACCTGGCGGATGCCACCGCGGAGGCGGTGCGTGCGTCGGGACTGCGCCGGGTCGGCCTGCTGGGGACGGCGTTCACGATGGAGCAGGACTTCTACCGGGGTCGCCTTGAGGCCTGCGGGCTGGAGGTGCTCGTCCCGGATGCCGCGGGGCGGAAGGCCGTTCACCAGGTGATCTACGAGGAGCTGTGCCTGGGCATCGTGCGGGAGGAGTCACGCGCGGCGTACCGGGAGATCATCGCGGACCTGGTCGCGGGCGGCGCGGAGGGCGTCGTTCTGGGCTGCACCGAGATCGAGCTGCTCATCGATGCCGGGGACAGTCCCGTGCCCGTCTTTCCCACCGCGCGTCTCCATGCCGAGGCCGCCGTGAACGCTGCGTTGTCCGGGTGGTCCCAGGAGGACGGTCCACAGCAGGGTCGGCGCAGTGCTCCGTGACGGGCTGGGCGTACCTCACGGGAGATGATGGGCGTGGACAGCGAGAAACGTGAGGTCAGGAGCTTCCATGGCAGCAAAGCGGGTTCACCAGCCCCGTGAGGACGCCGAGTTCGATTTCATCCTCAGGGTGAGCGAGGGCCCGGTCCTGGCGTACTTCACCGGAAGCTGGCCGAAGGCGGTCGAGCCCAGCCGGGTGATGGACCTCGTCATGGGTGGCATCGCCGACGAGTACGCGGGCCGTCTGACGGCCGTCCGCGTCGACATCACGCGTCATCCGGTGGCGACCGAGCGGTACGGGATCACCGGGGCCACGTCCTACGTACTGCTGAGGGGCGGCGAGGCGGTGACCCAGGGGACGGGGCCGGCGAGCACCGTCGAGGTCCGGGAGTTCCTGGAGCAGCACCTCTGAACCCGCCCGTTCGTCGGAGGACGAAGTCCCGCCCGAACACGAGAGGGCGGGACTTCGTCATTCCGGATGGCACCGAGCGGGCCCCGGCGGCGGGCGTACGGGTCAGGCGCCCGCGGCCACGGCGTCCAGCCAGGTGTTCCAGTCGGCCTCGTAGTCGAGTGCGGTGAGGTGGGAGCGCGCGGCGGCCCAGTTTCCGGTGCGGTAGTGGCCGAGGACGGTGGCGACGTCGGCGGGGTGCCGCTCGACCATGTAGCGGGCGGCGAGGTAGCCCCAGTTGTAGGTGCGGTTGACGTCGCTGTTGGCGTAGGTGGTGTCGAAGAGGGTGCGCAGCGAGTAGGTGTGCTTGCCGGCTTCGGCGACGGCCTTGTCGTAGATGAGGCCGCGGTAGGAGTAGGAGACGTATTCGGCGATGCCCTCGCCCCACCAGACGGTGGGGGTGGTCTGGCTGGCGCCGAAGTCGCCGTACAGGTCGAAGCGGCCGTCGAGGTAGTGGGTGTACTCGTGGTTGAGGTTCCAGATCTGCCAGCCGGGGCTCACGTCGGTGCGCTCGTAGCATATGAAGCGGGGCTGGTTTCCGGTCTTGGCGGGGTCTCCCTCCAGGTACATGCCGCCGTTGTCGGTGTCGATGCCGTAGATCCTGCCCGCGTACGCCTTGTAGTCGGCGCTGGAGTTGAAGACGTCGACCTCCAGGGTGGTGTTGCGGTCGTTCGCGACGGGCCCGGAGTCCTTGACGACGCCGTGGAAGTAGGCGTCCTGGTTGGCCAGGCTCGCGCAGGTCGCCGCCAGTTGGGTGAACGTCATCTCCTGGGCGCGTATGCGCAGCGACGGGCTGCAGTCGTGGACGATCGGCAGGATGCGTGATTCCAGCTTGCCGCCGGTGGCGCCGGTCGCCCCGGGAGCGCCCTTGGCGGTGCCGTGGGCCGGGCGCTGACCGGGGTCGGCGAAGGCGTGGTCCGGCTTGGGGTCGGCCGGGGCCGCGTGGGCGGGGGTGGCCGCGAAGGCGGCGATGAGCAGGGCGGTGACGAGCGCCTTGGTGCGCAAAGTGCACTCCTGGGGAAGGGAGTAGTGGTCCCGTCGGCGACGGGCTGCGCAGTAAAATGGCACATGTCACATGTCTTTTCAATACTGTTCACAGGGGTCGGTGAGTGGGGGGCCGTCGGTGGGGTGGCCGTCGCTCAGGTCGCCGGTGCTTCGCCCAGGCAGGAGAGCAGGAGCTGCTTGACCTCGGTGGCGTGGAAGCGGTCGCGGGCGTGCGCGGGGCTGGAGCACAGCAGGAGGGGGCCGTCGTCGGGGTCGTCGGGGAGTCGGCCGTGACTTCCTCTGACGCAGGAGGGGTCGGTCGGTACGACGGAGACGGCGGTGCGGATGCCCAGTCTCACCTTGGCCAGGGTCATGGCGGCCTTGGCCATGACCAGGGGGTCGGCCGGGTCGAAGAACAGTTCGGCCGGGTCGTAGCCGGGCTTGCGGTGGATCTCGACGCCGCGGGCGAAGTCCGGGGCGTGGTCGTCGTCGAGCCAGTAGTAGTAGGTGAACCAGCTGTCGGCGGCGGCGAGGGCGACGAGTTCTCCGGATCGCGCGTGCCGCAGGCCGGCCTTCAGCTGGTCGTCCCCGTCCAGGACCTGCTCGATGCCCTCGGTCCGGAGGAGCAGGTCCCGCACCCATGGGAGGTCCTCGGGGTCGGGCACGTAGACGTGGGCCAGCTGGTGGTCGGGGGTCGCGAAGGCGCGGGAGGTCCAGGGGTCGAGGTATTCCATGCCCTGCTGGGTGTACACGTTCAGCAGGCCCGCGCGGCGGAGGACGCGGTTGATGTCGACGGGTCGCCGCACCTCGGTGATGCCGTATTCGCTGAGTGCCACCAAGGTGCTTCCCCGCGCTGCGAGGGTCGCGAGGAGGGGGGCAAGGGCACGGTCGAGTTCGCGTGCCGCGGTGCGTGCCTGGGGCGACTTCGGGCCGTGTCGTTGGAGGTCGTAGTCGAGGTGGGGGACGTACACGAGGGTGAGGTCCGGGTCGTGGTCCGCGAGGACGCGCCGGGTGGCGTCGATGATCCACCGGGAGGAGGCGATGCCGGCCTTCGGGCCCCAGTAGTCGAACAGCGGGAAGGGTCCGAGTTCGGCCGTGAGGGAGTCGCGCAGCCCGGCCGGGACCGTGTAGCAGTCGGGGGACTTGCGTCCGTCGTAGTGGTAGACGGGGCGCGGGGTGACGGTGATGTCGACGTCGGCGCCCATGGCGTACCACCAGCAGATGTTGGCGACCTTGAGGCCGGGGCGGGTGCGGCGGGCCGTCTGCCAGACCTTCTCGCCGTGGACGAGGGCGTGGTGCTGGCGCCAGAAGGCGACCTCGCCCATGTCACGGTCGTACCAGCCGTTTCCGACGATGCCGTGTTCGGTGGGGAGTTCACCGGTCAGGAAGGTGGACTGGACCGAGCAGGTGACCGCGGGGAGGATCGTGTCCAGTCCGGCGGTGAAGCCCTGGGCTACGGCGGCCCGCAGGTGGGGCATGTCGGCGAGGGTGCGGGGCGTGAGGCCCACGACGTTCAGGACGACGACGCTCATGGGGTGCTCCCGTTCGGTCGGAGTTCGTGTTCCCGGTCGGGCTGTCCCGTTCCGGGGCCGGAGGAGTCGGGGGCCGGCCGTCCTGCGACCGGCCGGGAGAGGCCCAGGTCGAGGAGCTCGCGGCGCGTCCATTCCAGTTCCGCGGCGATGCCCGCGGCGAGACCGGCGCTGCCGTGCGGCGGTTCGGGCAGCACCGACCAGGTGTAGGTCTCCGTCTCGAGGTGCCGCGTGACGGGGTGTTCGGTGTGCAGCAGCGCGGCGAGCGCGCTGCGCAGGACGGGCCGGGTCGAGGTCAGCGGGGGGACCGGGTCGGCGTGTACGGGGATGTGGAAGTGGGTGCGCCAGGGGCTGCCGGTGGCGAGGGCCGCCGGTCCCGTGAGTGCTTCCGGCACGTCGTCCGTGCCTCTGGCGGGCCTCCCGTCCCTGCGTGTCTGGTGGAGGAAGCGGGGTTCCGCGAAGGCCGCGAGTGCGGCGCGGGTCGCGGGGTCCGCCGGATCCTCGGCGTGCAGGGCGCAGGAGATCTGCGCCTTGACCACGGGGATCCCGGCGCCGGCCAGCCGGTCCAGGGCTTCCTTCGGCGTCTCGAAGGCGACGGCGAGGTGGCAGATGTCCAGGCAGAGGCCGAAGTACCGCGGGTCCAGGTCCGACAGGTACCGCACGGCGTCGCCGGTGGTCTCCACGAGGCAGCCGGGTTCCGGCTCGAACGCGACCCGTACGGTGCGTCCGGTCAGCTGGTGGAGCCGGGCGAGTTCCTCGCCGAGACGGCCGATCTGCCGGCCGGCCAGGTCCAGGTGGTGCGGTTGCCAGTGGGCGCGCCATCCGAGCGGGAGGGTGGAGATCGTGCCCTCCCCCACGTCGTCGGGGAGAAGCCCGGCGAGCACGTGCGCGAGGTTCGCGGTGTAGCGGCGGCGCTCCGGGGAGGTCCAGTCCGGACGGTAGACGGCGTGCTTGACGACGGGCCGGTGGAAGCCTCCGTAGGGGAAGCCGTTGAGGGTGACGACCTCCAGGCCGCGTGCGGTGAGCTCGTCGCGGAGCCTGAGGGTCAGGCCGGCGTCGGCGGCCAGGGCGGCGGCCACCTCGTGGGCGAGCCAGAGCCCGATGTTCAGGACCGGTTCGTCGAGGCGCTCGCGTACGGGCAGGGCGTAGGTGTCGAGTTGGGCGAGGATGCCGTCGAGGTCCTCGGCGGGATGCACGTTGGTGCAGTAGCCGAGGTGGACGAGTTCACCGCCGGGGTGGCGCAGTCGCATCAGCTGCCGCCCCGCCGGATCGAGTTTCCGGCGAACGACTCCTCGTGCGCGGGGTGTTCGGCGTCGTCCAGGACGAGCCGGCCGCTCTGGCCGTAGAACTCGACCGGATTGCGCCAGAGGACCTGGTCGACGTCGTCCTCGGTGAAGCCGGCGTCGAGCATGGCGAGGGCGGTCGCGTGGGTGCGCAGCGGGTCGCTGTGGCCCCAGTCGGCCGCCGAGTTCACGAGGACGCGGCGGGTGCCGTGCTCCTTGAGGATGGTGACCATGCGGTCCGGGTCCATCTTGGTGTCGGGGTAGACGGAGAAGCCCATCCAGCAGCCGGACGCGGCGACGATCGGGGCGGTGACCTCGTTGAGGTGGTCGACCGCGACGTGGGCGGGGTCGATGCCGTCGGCGTGGACGAGTTCGAGGGTGCGGGCGGTGCCGGCGGCCTTGTCGCGGTGCGGGGTGTGCACGAGGGCGGGCAGGCCGTGTTCGCGGGCGAGTGCGAGCTGCCGTGTGAAGGCGTGCTCCTCCGCGTCGGTCATCGCGTCGAAGCCGATCTCGCCGACGGCGACGACGTTGTCCTTGACGAGGTACCTGGGCAGGTCGTCGAGGACGGGGAGACAGCGGGGGTCGTTGGCCTCCTTGGGGTTGAGCGCGAGGGCGCAGAAGTGCCGGATGCCGTACTCGGCGGCGCGGTACGGCTCCCAGCCGAGGAGCGAGTCGAAGTAGTCGTGGAAGCTGCCGGGAGAGGTGCGCGGCTGGCCGAGCCAGAACGCGGGTTCGACCACGGCCCGGACGCCGGCGGCGCGCATGGCGCGGTAGTCGTCGGTGGTGCGGGAGGTCATGTGGATGTGGGGGTCAAAGATGCGCATGTCGCTCTCCGGTGTCGTGCAGGTCGAGCTGGGTCAGGAGGTCGTCGGGGACGGGTCGGCCGGCGGCGAGGCGCTCGGCGGCGAAGGCGTGGAACATGCGGACGAGTTCGGGGTCGGTGCGCCTGGAGAGGCCCGCGACGGCGTCCAGCGGAATGTTCATGAAGACGCACTTCAGGACGGCCTGGCGCCACGCGGGCTGGTCGAGGTGCCGGGCCGTGTACGGGCCGACGGCGGCCGTGACGAGGCGGATGTCGTTGGTCCGCAGGGCGTCGGCGATCAGCGGCAGTGCCGCGGGGCCGAGGTCGCCGTCCCGGTCGAGCGGCGCGAGGGCGCGGAGCACCGCGAGGCGTTCGGCCGTGTCCCCCTGCCGGTACAGCCGTTCGAGGGCCGTGATCCGTTCCGGCGCGGAACCGGGCAGGGCTTGGAGCAGTTGGACGCGGACGGCTTCCCCGGCTTCGGTACCGGCGTGGCGGGCCGCGATGGGGAACAGCGTGGTCAGGGAGCGCGGATCGGCCCGTACGCGCTGGACCGCCTCGGCCGTCCAGGGCAGCGCCGAGGCGGCCCGGAGGGCGTCGAGCGAACGGGCGGCGGTCCGGGGGCCGCTGTGACCGTGCCGGGGCAGTTCGACGGACACGAGGCCGCGGTAGCCGACCTCGGTCAGCGCGGCCAGGACGGGCGGGAAGTCGATCTCGCCGTCGCCGAACTCCAGGTGCTCGTGGACGCCGCGGCGCATGTCCTCGATCTGGACGTTGACCAGCCAGGGCGCGGCCCGCCGTACGCATTCGGCCGGCGGGAAGGGTTCGAGGCACTGGCAGTGCCCGATGTCGAGGGTCAGTCCGAAGACGTCCGGGTCGCCGAGGGCGTGGCGCAGGCGCTCGTAGCCGTCCAGGTCCGCGACCAGCATGCCCGGTTCCGGTTCGAATCCGAGCCGGACGCCGACGAGGCCCGCGGTCTCGACGACCGTGGCGCATCCCTCCTGGAGGTGCTTGAAGGCCTCGTCGTGGTCCATGCCGGGTTCGGGGACGCCACTCCAGAAGGAGACCGCCTCGGCCTCCAGGTCGGCGGCGATCCCGACGGCCCGGCGCAGGAAGCCGAGTCTGCGCGCGCGTCCCTCCGGTTCGCTGTCGAGCAGGGTGGGGGCGTGCTTGCGCCAGGGGTCGAGCACATAGCGCCCTCCGGTCTCCACCACGACGCCGAGGCCGAGCGCGGTCAGCCTGCGCCGGGTCCTGGCGAGCCGGCGGCTCAGGCCGGAGGTGTACGGGTCCAGGTGGCCACGGTCCAGGGTGAGGGCCACTCCGGTGTACCCGAGGCCGGCGATCACCTCCAGGGCCTCGTCGAGGCGGTGGTCCCCGAGCCCGTTGGTGCCGTATCCGAATCGCAGTGCGGTCATGTCGGGGACACCTTCCGGGACAGGCGCTTGGCCAGGGGGTACGCGGCGAGGAGCGTCAGCGCGGCGCGGACGGAACCGCCGCGTGCTGTCAGGGCCGCCTGGAGCGGGATCATGGCGTGGATCCCGGCGCCCACCGCGCGCTTCAGGCGGGTGGCGTCGGGGTGGACGGTCGCGGTCAGCTGTGCGGATCCGGCCGCCAGGACGTAGCCGCCGAGCAGCACGGTCGACGTGGCCCGCCGGACGGGGCCGGCGGTCGCCGGGGTGAGTGCGGCGGCGACCAGGCCGACCGCGCCGGTGGCCGCGAGCGCGCCGGCGGGCAGGGAGGCGCCGGCGCCGAGGGTCTCCTTGCGGCTCACGGCCGTGACCGCGTACGTGTGCCCGGCGAGGAGGGCGGCCGGGGCGAGGGCTCGTCGTGCTCCGCGGGCCCCCGCGCCCATCAGGACGTCGAGGCCCCGGGCCGCGGCCATCGCGGCGGGCCCGTACGGCGTGTTCTTGAGGGACAGGTCGTAGGCCCACACGGTGGCCGCGAGGGGCGCGGCGACCGCCAGGCTGTCCCGGCCGTCGGCCGCCGCCGCGGCGAGCCCCGCGCCGGTGAGCGCGGCGGCGGTGGCGAGGGCGGTGCGGGGGCTGATCCGGCCGGACGGCAGGGGGCGGTGCGGGCGTTCCTCGGCGTCCACCTCCCGGTCCGCGTAGTCGTTGAGCGCCATGCCCGCCCAGTAGAGGCAGGTGGAGGCGAACGCGAGCCGCACCGTCCGTCCCGGTGCGGCATGCCGGCCGCTCGCGGCGGCGCCCGCGAGGGTGTCGCCGAGCACGGTGAGCGCCGCGGGGGCCCGTACGAGCTCCAGCAGGGTCCGGGCCCTGGTCGCGATCCCGGCACTGGCACCGGCACCGGCGCCGGTCATGGTCCCGGGTCCCTCCCCGATCGCGGCGCCGGTCTCGGTCCCGGGCTCCCCGGCCCCGATCCCCGCGCCGGTCACGGCCGCGGCGGCCGTCATCGCCCGTCTCCGCTGTACCAGGCCCGGAGCGTCTCGAACTGGGTGACCAGTCGGTGTTCGGCCGGTGATCCGTCGGCGCGGACGGGGTCCTTGAAGAAGAAGGAGAGCTGTTCCTGGGGCCCGGTGGCGCCGTCGCCGCGGGCGCGGGCCAGGAAGCGGGCGAGGTCGAGGACGAGGGGTGCGGCGAGCGCCGAGTCGACGCCCTGCCAGGTGAACTGGAGGGTCATCGGGGTGCCGAGGAACCCCTCGAAGGCGATGTGGTCCCACGCCGTCTTCAGCTCACCCATGCTCGGCACGTAGTCGATGTGGGTGAGGCCTTCCACCTGGTCGCCGAGGATGGCGGTCAGGCCGCTGCGCTTGGAGGTGTTCTTGCTGAGGGCCGCCTCGGGGTCGGCGAGGGTCGCGCCGTCGCCGCCGCCGAGCAGGTTGGTGCCGGACCAGGACCGCACCCGCAGGCCGCGGTGGGCGAACATCGGCCCCAGGGCCGTACGCACCAGGGTTTCGCCGGTCTTGCCGTCGCTGCCCGCGTAGGGCAGTCCTCGCAGTGCGGCGAGTTCGCGCAGGGCGGGGAGGCGGATGCCGGGCGAGGGGGTGAAGTCCACGTATCCGCAGTCGGCCCGCAGGGCCGCGTAGGCGTACAGGGAGCTCGTGGGGAGGACGTGGGGGGTGTCGGCCAGGGCCGCCTCCAGGGCGGTGAGGCCGTCGTGGGCGGGGTGGGGTGCGGCCGGGGGTTCGGTGGAGGAGACGTTGACGACCACGACCTGGTCGAGACCGTGACGGTCACGGAACGAGACGATGTCCGCGGTGAGCGCCTCGGCCGCCTCCCGCTGGGGCCGGTCCGGAGCCGGACGGGCTCCGGGACGGATCTCCCGGTCGGCGGCCCGGAGCGCCGCCTCTACGCCGGAGAGGAGGGCCGGCGGGAACACTCCGGCCGCCGCCAGCTGCTCGGCGCGCTTGGGCAGGGGCGTGTCGGTCACGTCGTGGCCGCCGAAGACCAGCCCGTCGACCGGCGGCAGTCCGGCGTCCGTGAATTCGTCCAGCTCGGCGACCATGCCGACGGGCGGCACCAGTCCCGCTCCGACCGCGGCGGCGCCGGCGACGGCCGTCGTCGCCACCGAGCCGCGGGCGCCGACGAACCAGACGCCGGTGCGCCCGGGTTCACGCGTGGGGGTCTCACTCATGGCTGGTTCCTTCCTTCGGGTCCTGGGTGGCGAAAGCGGCGTCGAAGGACGCGGCGGGGGGCCTCGTCTCGGCGAGGCGGCGGATGAACCCGACCGCTTCGGCGGCGCCGTCCAGGCGGTCCATCCCGGCGTCCTCCCACTCGACGGACACCGGACCCTCGTAGCCGATGGCGTTGAGCGCCCGGAAGCAGTCCTCCCAGGGGACGTCCCCGCGGCCGGTGGAGACGAAGTCCCAGCCCCGGCGGGGGTCGCCCCAGGGCAGGTGGGAGGAGAGGCGGCCGCGGCGGCCGTCGCCGACACGGACGCGGGTGTCCTTGCAGTCCACGTGGTAGATCCGGTGCGCGAACTCCAGGAGGAAGTCGGCGGGGTCGATGTCCTGCCACACCATGTGGGACGGATCCCAGTTCAGGCCGAACGAAGAGCGGTGGCCGATGGCCTCGAGGGTCTTCCGGGTCGTCCAGTAGTCGTAGGCGATCTCGCTCGGGTGGACCTCCAGCGCGAACCGGACGCCCTGCTCCTCGAAGACGTCGAGAACGGGGTTCCAGCGTTCGGCGAAGTCGCGGTAGCCGGCCTCGATCATGCCGGGGGTGGCGGGCGGGAACATGGCGACGGTGTGCCAGATCGCGGAGCCGGTGAACCCGACGACGGTGTCGACGCCGAGGAGCGCCGCCGCCCTGGCGGTGTCGGCCATCTCGCGGGCGGCGTTGCGGCGTACCGTCTCGGGGTCGTCGGACCACAGGCGCGCCGGCAGGATCGCCCGGTGGCGTTCGTCGATCGGGTGGTCGCAGACGGCCTGGCCGACGAGGTGGTTGGAGATCGCCCACACCGACAGTCCGTGCCGGTCGAGGACCTCGCGCTTGCGTCGTACGTAGTCGGGGTCGTCGAGTGCGCGGTCGACTTCGAAGTGGTCGCCCCAGCAGGCGATCTCGAGGCCGTCGTAGCCCCATTGCGCGGCGAGTCGGCAGACCTCGTCGAACGGCAGGTCGGCCCACTGCCCGGTGAAGAGGGTGATCGGACGTGTCATGGCGTATCCACCTCGGATGTCGAAGGGGGTGAGGGGTGGGGGGTTCGAGGTGCTGAGGGCCCGGTGCCCGCCCTCGGTCAGGTGGGGGCGGGCACCGGGTGTCGGGAGGGGGCTCAGCCGACCTGGCCGAACCTCCACTTCTGGCTGGCCGCGGTCGTGCTGCAGGTCGACTGGACCAGCTGCACGTCGTCCGCGGTGGACGCCTGCGGGATGTTCAGGCACTTGTTGCTGAGGACCGAGACGATCCGGTAGTTGCCGAGCCCGGCCGACACGAGCTTCCACTTCTGGTCGGACGCGCCGGCGACGCACGCCGACTGCTGGACGTTGGCGGCGGTCTTCGACGCCAGGTCCAGGCACTTGTTGCTGTGCTGCGCGGTGAGGGTGTAGGCGCCGTTACCCGCGTCGGTCAGCTGCCACTGCTGGTTGGTGCCGCCGTTCGCCGTCCACTGGATGACGGCCGCGCCGTCGGCGGTCGACCCGTTCCGCACGTCCACGCGCTTGCCGCTGTGGGCGCTGGTCACGGTGTACTTGTTACCGCTCTGCGGAGGGGTCCAGCCCGTACCGGGAGCGTTGAAGACGAGCGCGTCCACGTCGAACGAGTCGGCGGTCGGGGCGTTGAAGACCGCGTACACGGTCTGGGTGCCGCCGGGGTCGGTGACCGCGACGGGGTCGAGGTTGACGTAGTTGTCCCATCCGCCGGTGGACGGGACGGGGCTGGTGGCGATCAGCGCGCCGGTCGGCGAGCCGGCCCGGAGCTCGATGGAGCCGCCCGTGCTGGAGGGAGCCGAGACCCGGAAGGTCACGGACTCGACGCCGGCCAGGTTCAGGGGCTTGAACGAGATCCAGTCACCGTTCGAGATGTCACCGATGCGCTTGCCGTTCTCGGCGCCGCTCTGCTCGACGACCCGGACCCCGGACTTGCCGGTGAAGTACTCGGCCTGCTTGTGGCGGGGCTGGAGCACGATGGAGGTGGTGCCCTGCAGACCGCCGTTGTCGGTGTAGTCGGCCGACAGCACGAGGTAGGTGTTGGCGGTGGCGTCGTGACCCGAGGCGCCGGTGGTGATGGTCCCGGAGCAGCCGGTGTACTGGCCGGTGTCGTGGCTGTGGCTGTCGTGGCCGAGCGCGGCGGTCACGACGACCCGGGAGCAGTCGACGGCCCCGTCCTCGGGGTCGGTCACGCTGATCTGGTAGGTGATGGTGTCGCCGTAGTCGATGAAGCGACCGTTGGCGGGGGAGGTGAAGGTGACCGTGGGGCGGGTGTTGCCGACGATGATCGGCACGTTCACGCCGGCCGACTTGCCACCGCTGTCGGTGACCGTCATTTGGGCCGAGTAGGTGCCGTTGGCGGTGTAGGCCATTCGGCGACGTACATCGCGCCGTCCGGGCCGAACTTCATGTCGATCGGCGAGCGCAGGCCGAGCTCGGCGACGAAGGGGTTGATCTTCAGGAGGTCGCCCGCCGCGTCGAGGCGGAACTCCTTGATGAAGTTGCGGCTCCACTCATAGAAGAACGGCGTCTTGTCGTAGTACTCGGGGAACTTGCGCTCGGAGGTGCTGGCCGC
>NZ_JNWK01000013.1 GCF_000716445.1 Streptomyces wedmorensis | reverse complement strand
TCGGCGTCCGGATCGAGGACGACATCCTCGTCACCGAGGACGGCAACCGGAACCTGTCGGAGGCGCTGCCGCGCCGCTCCGACGAGGTCGAGGCGTGGACGGCCGGCCTGAAGGGCTGATCCAGCCGGTCTCGAGTCCGCGACCGAGCCCCGTGCCGTGCCCCTGGTCAGCCACCGGGGACCTCATGGGACCGATGCTGACCGTTCGCTGACCTGGGCCCGGCCATCACTGCCCTGACCTGCGCAAACATCCATTTGCTAGATCTTGGACTTGAACATGGTACGTATCATCGAGGTACTCCTGGACGTAGGCTCCCTGCCTGCGTTTTTGCAGGTCAAGGGCTGTTTTCTCACCCTACGACGAGTCGCATGTTCGGGCAGCATTCCCCAGGGTCTTCAGGACTCGTGCTGACCACTTGCCGACTTTCCTGACGAATCGCCAGGTGCTCCGAGAGGGCTTCGATCGCCCTGCCGAGACCCACCGCGACGAGTGCACAAGCCTACGCAGCACCCTCCGAATGGCGTCCGTGATCACCGTCACTCCGGCGGTCTGGGCGACGGTCAGGAGCGAGGGCGGTCGGCCGGGAGGCGAGGCACCGCCATGGGCAGCCGGCCCACGGCCTCTCTATGCCGCCACCTCAAAGGAGAAGCCCCCGTGGTTGAACAAGGGATCTGAGGTGCTGAAGCGACGCGGCAACGTAGCAGCGGATCACCGGTTAACCAAACCGGCGATTCTCACGACCATGGCCAGAGCTCGTCCGGTGACTCGTGGCGGTGGCACAGGGCGGGCGTCAAGGACTTTGGGATCTCGGCCAGAGCAGAGCGCGAGCCGCTGCCGCGATCGCGCTCAGGCCGGCTGTAAGGCCAATTTGCCCGTGGAACCGCAGTCGCACCTCGACGGCACCCGCTCCGCGACGACATCCCACGAAGCCTTCCTCGCCCTCGGACGCGCACTGATCTGCCGGCGACGCCCGACTTGGGGATCCTGGTGGTCCGCGGATCGACCACGGGAGCGGACGGGGTTACCGCAGGCGTGCCGGCAGCCGTGGTTCCAGAAGCGCTGATCGGGGGCCGTTCCCGCAGTTGCCCGAGAACTAGCAGGAGGTGTTCCGCAGAGCCGGTGAGACGGCGGCCTGCTCCGCCCCTCGCACACCGTCTCCAGAACGACCCGACCACCTGACCCTACGGCCGCTTCGCCATCTACTGGAAGACATCCGACGGCGCACCTGACGCAACGACCCTTGGCTACGGAGAGGCAACTGACGGCTGCATCTCGGATACAGCCGGCCAGTGGCACGGCAATCGTGGCAGCGGCTGATCGAGCGGGTCGGGGCCTCGGCGAGGCTGCGGTGCTGCTGCCCGGCTTCAACCGGGCCTCCCCAGCCGGGATGACGATGATCGATCCGCTCCACGGCTGATTCCACGGCGGACGCGGCCGGGGCGGCGGGCGTGGCGTCGGGATGTGGACGGGTTGTCGGGTGATGATGCCGAAGTGCGACTTGATCACGTGTCCTATGCGGTGGCCCGCGACAGCTTCGTCTCGACCGTCCAGCGGATCGGATCGGCCCTCGGCGCCGGGTTCGTCGACGGCGGCGTGCACCCGCGATTCGGCACCCGCAATTTCATTCTCCCGCTGAGCGGCGGCACCTACGTCGAGGTCGTCACCACACTCGACCACCCCGCCGCCGACCGCGCACCCTTCGGCCAGGCGGTCGCGCGCCGCGCCGCCGAGGGCGGCGGCTGGCTCGGTTGGGTGGTCTCCGTCGACGACATCGCCTCGGTCGAGGCCCGCCTCGGCCGCACCTCGACCGAGGGCCACCGTGTCCGCCCCGACGGGTTCGACCTGAGGTGGAAGCAGATCGGCCTGCTGGAACTACTGGAGGACCCGCAACTACCCTATTTCCTCCACTGGTTGGTCCCCAGCGAGGAGCGCCCGAGCGCCGACCCGCGCACCTCCACCACCATCCACGGAGTCTCCATCGCCGGCGACGCCGCCTCCATCGCCGAATTCCTCGGCGAACCGGCCGACCACCCCCTCGACCAGATTGACGTCACCTGGGTCGAAGATGAGGAACCAGGCCTGGTCTCGGTCGAGTTCGCCACCGCCCACGGCCCGGTCACGATCTGACCAGGGCCCGACTGCCCCGCGAGAGCAGCCGGCTGGGGTCTCCTGGCCAGCGCGTATCTCTTTGACGGGAGGCGCGTCGCGGCGGACGATTCGGGCCTCCCGGACGCCAGCCGGGCAGCCGGGCAGCCGGAAGTGCATCGGCGGCGGCCGGTGGCTGAATACGCTCGGAGTTACGCGGGTCGGGCCACCCGTACGCCCAAGACGGAGTCCGGCCCCGGCAGGGAGCCGGGACCGGACAACCGGTGCTATGTCCACGGGCAGCATCGTACGGAGTGCGGAGGTTGGGCCTTGGGCGCTTCACGTAGTCCGGGCACAAGGTCCAAAGCCCTCCCCTTCCGCACCCGGACGCTTCACTCGCCTGGAGCGGCCGCAGGCGCCGGGCATGCTCATCGAGGACGTGGCCACGTCGCGGTGCGTCAGTGCCGGCAGGACGGCCGGACGCGGAGCAGCTCGGTCCGCAGGACGGGTGTGCCGTCGACCGGTGCCGGGTTCTCCGCGGTCGGCTCGATGCCTGCGGCGGCGATTTTGTCGAGTGTCGTCAGACCGTCGGGTCCGACCGTGCCGAACACCGTGTAGTTCGGTCGCAGTGCGGAGTCGCCGTAGACGACGAAGAACTGTGAGCCGTTCGTGTTCGGACCGGCGTTGGCCATCGCCAGCAGGCCGCGCCCGTAGAGGCGACGCGTGCCGGTGGGATCGGTGGGTGCGGGCGGCAGGTCCACCGGCAGCTCGTCCTTGTACTTGTACCCGGGGCCGCCCTCACCGGTACCGGTCGGGTCGCCGCACTGCAGGACCTTCAGCGTCGGATACGCCGTCAGACGGTGGCACACCGTACGGTCGTAGAACCCGTGCCGTGCCAGGTGCAGGAAACTCTGCACCGTGCACGGCGCCTTGGCCCGGTCCACGTGCAGCGGGACCGAGCCCTGGCTGGTCGGAACCGCCAAATCCACCGTGCCGCGACTGGGGGTGCGCCGCGGGTCGGGCGGCAGCGGAACGGGGCGCGCCGGCGGCTCGTCCGGGGTCTGCGTGTACTGGCAAGGGCCGTGCGTGGTGCGTGGCGGAGCGCTGTCGGAAGCGGTGGCGACACTCCCCCCGGACACGACTAACGCCACGGCCGCGAATGCGCTGATCAGTGTTCGTTTCATCTTGCGCGCCCTCCCGATGATCTCCAGGTCTTGGAGCGGTCGCAGTCTAGGGCGTGGCGTGGTCTGCGGGAGTGGAAGTTCCGGCCGATCAGCGTGGCCACAGCCCCATGCTTCAGGAAGACACGCCCTTGGCCGTGCCAGGACAACGGGATCCGCTGCGTGGACGCCGACCATCAGGACTGCTGCCTCCGCCAACTGCGGGCGTCCTTCCAGCACTTCGCGCGAGCGCTTATCGTCTTTTCCATGGCCAACGGGGTGTACCACACCAAGTACGGCATCACGATCAATCTGACCTTCGAGGACTTGGGCCACCCGGACCGCCCTGGACTGCTGGACGAAATCACCCAGCCCGTCGGGGAGCGGGACCGTGATCTTCTGCAGTGCCTGACCGACTACCGGGGCGGCGATTGCCAGTGCGCACTCGCCGACAAGACGCCGTGGATGTTCGTACGTCGGCAGCGCCGCGCCGGCCGTGTCGTGTGGGTGGCCGCGCACCTTCCGCTGACGCATGCCGCGACGCCCGAGGAAAGCGACAAGCACAAGGCCATGAAGGAGCGCATAGCCCGCTCCGCCTTCCGTCACGGACTCGACGTCCAGGTCGAGGCTCGGTCGTCGGACGGCCGGATCGTCACCGACGTCCTGGTGTCGGGTGCCGGCGGACGGGTGGGGTGGGAGGCGCAGTACTCCCCCATCAGTGCGAGCCGAGTACGGCGGCGCTCCGGGCGAGCCCGGGAGAACGGCATAGCGCCCCTCTGGGTGACCGGCGACGCGTCGTCGGAGATCATCGATCGTGCACCATGGACGAGGGTGGATGACGTGCCCTGGCAGCGCATCGTCTCGCCCCTGGCGATGATCGTCCGAGGTGGTGTGCGGCACCTCCAGATCTGGAAGTGCACCGCGAGCAGCGAGCGATCCTGCCCTGAAACGGGCTCCCACTGCGGCAAGTTCCACAGCGGCTGGTTCCTGCCCGCCCTGTGCGTCCCACAGGAACGCGCCACCGCTCTGGATGAACTCGTCGTCACCAGTGCCGACGGCGAACACGTAGCCGTGCGTGTCCGCAACACCCAGGACCCAAGGCGCGCCTCCTACCTCTGGGCGCTTGCCAAAGACGTGCAGCGGTGGCGCGACCTCACCGGCCACGGCGAAGGCGAGCCGGAGGACCTGCCGGCGGATGACGAGCCGGTCACCTACTCCGAAGAGGAACTCGACAGCTCCTGCCGCTACGGCAACCAGGACCGCCAGTACTTCAGCGACCCGCGTCCCCGGCGGGACATGATGTCCGCTACGGGCCTCCACACCTTCGACACCGCCCCCGATCACCCCTACCGAGCCCCCAGCCGGCCGGTGCAGATGCGCCGCCTGTCCACCCGCGAGCGCGCAGCCATCGCAGACGAACTGGGCTGTCCGGTATGGGAGATCGGACCATGCACGCTCTGCGCGGAGCCGATCCACCGTTACGGCCGCTCGAGTGGCCTCGCCTGCGTCAGCTGCAGGGCCACAACCCTGAGCATGTGACTGGTCACCGCCGCGGACGACGGCCCGTCCCTACAGCACCACGTTCTACAAAGCCCGCATGCAGGCTCACGTCCCTGGAGCCCGCCTTCGGAGCAGCGGTGCCGGCCATTGCCGGGAGATTCGCCGTCCACCGAAGTCGCCGGGTCAGAACGTCCGCGCAGCCAAACGCGCCGCGAACGCACAGTTTCGCGCCGGCGTCGATGATGACCTGCACGTTCGCCGAGAACCGGTGGTTGCGCGAGGACGCCCCCGTCTTCCGGTCTCGGACCGGGATCAGGGTGCCGTCCACGATCCACAGCCGCTCGAGGGCGTCGGCCGGACGGGCGGCCGGCTCGATCGCGAGCAGCGGCCGCAGCCGCTGGATCACCCGGCACACCGTCGCCGGCGCACTGCCTGCCCGATCAGCTCGGGTCGATACGTACCTGAAACAGAGCCGTGGGGCGCTCGAAGCAGTGATCAGGTCGGCTGGAAGCGTGCCCACGCGACTCTGTGCCCGTACCCGATTCCCGGTGTACGTGACCGCCGGAGGCCGTTGTCATGTTGAGCACTCCCCACCGCCCCAGTCCCGCCACCCGAACGGGGCCCGCCGACCCGCCCCAGGATGGTGCCGGGTCGCGTGAAGCCCGCGCCCGCGCGGGCCGTCGCGGACGGCTGATCGCCGGCTTCGCGCTCTGCGCAGCCCTGCTGATGGCGCTGCACGCCCAGATCCCCAACGGGGTCGGCCAGCTCGGCAGCCTGTTCGAGACCTTCCTGCCGTGGGCTGGACTGAGCGTTCCGGTTCTGCTCACCTTCGCGGCGGTTCGACGCTCCCGGATCGCGGCCGTTGCCGTGATCGCGCCCGCGGTCGTCTGGGGCTCGCTCTTTCACGGTGTGGTGGCCGGCAAGAGCTCCGAGGGCGGAGACCTGATCGTGGTCACTCACAACGTGGACGAGGCGAACCCTGATCCCGAAGGCACCGCGCGTGCCCTCGCCCGGTCCGGGGCGCACGTCCTCGCCCTGGAAGAGCTGTCCTCCAAGAGCACACCCGCGTACGAGCGCGAGCTGGCCGAGGCCTACCCGTACCACTCGGTGCACCTCGGCATCGGGCTGTGGAGCACGTACCCGCTGCGCCGGGTGGAACCCGTGCCGATCATGCCCTGGACCCGTGCGGTACGGGCCACGGTCGACACCCCGCAAGGCCCCGTCGCCGTATTCGCCGCTCACCTCGCGTCGGTACGGGTGACCTCCCTCGGCTTCGCCACCGCCCGCCGCAACGAGGCGGGAAGGAATCTCGCCGAGGCCGTGCGGGCCGAGCAACTGCCCCGAGTCATCGTGATGGGCGACTTCAACGGGACGAACGAGGACACCGCGCTCAGCCCGCTGACCTCACAGTTGCGCTCCGCACACGGCGAAGCGGGCGCGGGCTTCGGCCTCACCTGGCCGGCATCGTTCCCGTTGGTGCGCATCGACCAGATCCTCGTCCGGGGAGTCGGCCCCGCCTCCTCCTGGTCGCTCCCGGCCACGGGCAGCGACCACCTCCCCGTCGCGGCCTCGCTGCGGCTGTGACCACGCCACCCGACCCGCTGACTACGATGACGAGGAACATATGACCGCCCATGAGCAGATTGGTGGTATGTCGGCCATCCGAGTACCAGGCCCCGTCAGCGTCCTCGTCGTCGAGGACGACGCCGTCATCCGCCGCGCCGTCCAGCTCTTCCTGGAGCGCTACGGCTATCAGGTCGCAGTGGCCGCGGACGGCCTCGCCGGCCTGGAGGCATTCCGAGCCGATGCCCATGATCTGCTGATCCTGGACGTCATGCTGCCCGAGCTCGACGGCATCGGGCTGTGCCAGCGCATCCGGGAGGAGAGCTTGGTACCGATCCTGATGATGTCCGCCCGCGGCGACGCCCTCGACGTCGTCGCAGGCCTGGAAGCAGGCGCCGACGACTACGTCGTCAAACCCGTCGACACCGCCGTCCTCGTCGCCCGCATCCGCATGCTGCTGCGCCGCGCGAGCTTCGGACGACCCGAAGAGGCCGAGAAGCCGCCGACCCGCTCCCCGGACACGCACGTACCCGCGACCCAAGCCAGTGCGGTGATCCCCGGAGTGCTGGTCTTCGGCGACCTGACCGTGAACACCGTCGGTCTGGAAGTGCACCGCGACGGCCGGCCCGTCCCGCTGACCCCCACCGAACTACGCCTCCTCCTGGAGTTCGCCGCGGCACCCGGCACCGTGCTGGACCGCCGACGTCTGCTCCGCGACGTCTGGGACTACGGCTGGGAAGGAGACTCCCGGGTCGTGGACCTGTGCGTACTGCGCCTGCGCAAGAAGATCGGAACCGGCCGGATCGAGACCGTCCGCGGCTTCGGCTACAAACTCGTCCGCGACTGAGAGACCGAACCGGCCCATGGCACTCCTCAACCCACGCGCCCTGCGCTGGAAGATCGCGGCCCTGACCGCGGCCGCCTGCTGCGCGGTGGCCGCAGTGATCGGCGTACTCGTCCACCAAGCCATATCCGAACGCGGCGACCGCACCGGCGAGCAGCGCGTCGCCGCCCGGCTGACCGCCGCAGAGCGCGAGTACACCCGCACGGGCACGACACCCATCGACGTCGAGATCAGGTCCCCACAACAGCTGGAAGCGCCCCTCGCGCGGGCACTGGCAGCCAAGGACCCGAGAGGTCTGTACGTGACCTGGTACGACCGGGAACCCCCCGACTGGTACTGGCTGTGGGCAGCCCAGCCCGTCGCCGGCAACCGGGTACTCGTCGCGCGGACGGACATGAGTACCGAGGTACGCAGCCTCCAGCTCCTGGATCGCAGCATCATCAAAGCCGTGCTCGCCGCCCTCGCCGTCGTCGTGCCGCTCGCCGCGCTGGCCACCGAACCGATGAACCGCCGACTGCGCCACGGTTCCCGCACCGCCCGGGCCATCGCCGACGGCGACCTCGACGCCCGGATCGGCTCCCGCGGCCGAGCCCGTGACGAGATCACCGAGATGTCGGCCGCCGTGGACGTGATGGCCGGAGCCCTGCAGCGCAAGCTGGAGAACGAGCGGCGGTTCACCGCGGACGTCGCCCATGAACTGCGCACCCCTTTGATGGGCCTGTCCACCGCCGCAGGACTGCTCCCGCAGGACGACGAAGCGGCGGAACTCGTACGCGACCGGGCCCTGGCACTGAACGGTCTGGTCGAGGACCTCCTGGAAATCTCCCGGCTCGACGCCGGCGCCGAACGGGCCCGGACCGACGTCGTACCCCTGGGGGACCTGGTCGCCGACGTCGTGCGCCGGACCGGGACGCAGACCGTCGTCACGACCAGGGACGCCCAGGTCGTGGAGACCGACCCGCGAAGGGTGGAGCGGATCGTGGTCAACCTGGTGACCAACGCACACCGGCACGGAGCCACCCCTGTCGAGGTCACCGTCACCGGCACGCGGATCGTCGTACGGGACCACGGACCCGGCTTGCCCACCACGCTCCTCGCCGAAGGACCGCAGCGCTTCCGTACGGGAACCTCCGAGCGGGGGCGCGGCCACGGCCTCGGACTCACCATCGCGCTGGGGCAGGCCGATGTCCTCGGAGCGCGGCTGACCTTCGCCAACGCCCCCGGCGGAGGCGCGACCGCCACCCTCGACCTGGCCTCGATCCAGTCTGAAACGTAACCGCGATACGACCCCGCGGCGGCGGAAACAGGGGCGCACGAGACCGGAAGCACGAGCCCTCGAAGGTGAACTCAGGTGCGGGATCCGCACCAGACCCGCCTGGGAGGTACCCCATGTCCGACAGCCCCCGCCGTTACCGCCCCCGTCTCCGTCGGCCCGCCGCCCTGTACCTGTCCGCCGCCCTCCTCATGAGCGGCACGGCCGGCTGTTACACCTTCGGGGGCAAAGACCTCACCGACCTCGGCAGAGAAGAGTCCTCCAGCCTCGGCGCCGCAGGCACCGAACCGGATGCCGACCTGAGCCGGGCGATGGACCTGCCGTGGCCGACAGAAGGCCAGGCGAGCGCGGAGGTCGAAGGCGTCGGACACGGACCTGTTCGACTACCGGTAGGTGCTGGGTGAGCCGGGCGTGGCCCGGGCGCCCCGAACGGCCACACCCACCTCTTGATCGCCAGGGAGCTGGAGGCGGCAGGCCGCACGATCGAGGCCCAGGGGTGGGCCGGTGAAGGCCGCCGACCAGCCCCGGAAGGGCCGGTACGGCGGCTCGGTGCTGGTCGACGCGCACAAGGGTGTCGAGCTGGTGGACGAGCCAGGCTCGCTGTCCTGAACGGAGCTGCACACGAGCGATGAAGCGGCCGCCAAGACACACCGGACTCGACGCCTCCTCAATGGGCGCGGCGGACGCGGGCGAGGACCAGAACCGCGTCGTCGGCCGGCGGGGCGGGCAGCAGGCTCGCAAGAATGCGGTCCGCCATTGCTTCCAACGGGCCTGAGGTCCTGCCCAGTTCGGCGCGCAATGCCTTCAGACCGACCTCGAGGTCCGCGCCTCGTGTCTCGATGAGGCCGTCGGTATACAGGGCGAGACTCGCGTTCCCGGGGAGTTCGATCTCGATCGTCCGGAAAGGACAGCCGCCGACGCCGAGAGGGACTCCCAGGACGTCGTCGATGGTCTCCACTGTGCCGTCCGGCCGGAGTACCAGGGGCGGGGGGTGGCCGGCGCTGGCGATGCGGGCTACTCCGCTCTTCGGGTCGTAGACGATGTACAGGCACGTCGCCAGTTCGATGCCGGCCTCCTGGGCGCATGCGTCGAGCTCGGTGAGGAGGTCGTCGGGCTCGCTGTCGTGCCTGGCCAGAGCCTTGGTGGTGATACGAAGGCGGCCCATGGCGGCGGCGGCCGACACACCGTGCCCCATCACGTCGCCCACCACGAGAACGACTCGGCCGTCGGGCAGGCTGATCACGTCGTACCAGTCGCCGCCGACCTCGGTGATCCGACTGCCGGGTACGTACCGGTGGGCCACGTCCACGTACGGGCTGGTCGCCAACGCGCTGGGCAACAACGCCCGCTGCAGAGTGAGGGCGATGTCCTGGACGCGGCTGTACAGACGGGCGTTGTCCAGGCAGATCGCAGCCCGTGAGGCGAGCTCACTGGCCAGGCTGACATCGTCCCGGGTGAAGGCCGGCCGGCCCGTGGACCGGCCGAACATGGCGATTCCCTGGACCGTGCCCCTGGCGATGAGCGGGGCAACGAGGACGCAGGCCAACCCACTCTCGGCGAAGAGCCGTGCGCGTGACTCGATGAGGACGGTCCGGGCCAGGAACTCCTCGTCCACCACGGCGGAGAGGGCGCGACCGGTCCTCAGCATGTCGTGGATGACGGAGCCGGGCGGATACCGCACCGTCTCCACCCCACTCACGAGTTCGGTGGCCGGAGGGGGCAGGATCGTCCCGGAGGCGATTCTGCGGGTGAACAGCGGTCGCGCCGGGTCAAAGACCTCTGCCTCGTCCATCCACTCCACGACTTCGACCACGGCGGCGTCGCAGAAGTCCGGCATTGCAGCGTCGACCAGCTCCTGGGCGGTGACGTTCACGTCCAGGGTGGTCCCGATGCGAGTGGAGGCCCCGTCCAGCAGAGCCAGCCGTCGACGGCTGGCGGTGGCTTCCAGGATGGCCTGTTCCCGGTCGGTCACGTCCAACATCAGCCCGCCCACTCCGGGGCGCGAGCCGACCGCCTGGCTCAGGGGGAAGAAACTCACCGACCGCACCTGGTCACGGTCCGGATGCCCCCGCGGACGCATGCCCACCAGGGTCCCCACGACCGGTGCTCCGCCCAGGGCGACGCCGCGGAGCATGCGCTGGTATTCACCATCGTCGGACATGATCATGATTTCGTCCATGCGCCGCCCGAGGTGGGCCTCGATCGGCAGACCGTCCATGTCGGCGAGCGCCCGGTTGAGATGGACGTACCGGAGGTCCTGGTCGAGCATGACCAGACCGATGGGGCAAGTCTCGAAGAGGGCGTCGAGGAAGGCGAGGTTGGTCTTGACCCGATCGAGCTCGTCGCTACGGCTCGCCAGGACCATCACCACCGAAGGTCCGCCGGATCCGGTCACGGAGAAGGCCCGGAAGCCGCAGTCGAAGACGGTGCTGTCACGATGCCGGGCCGTCAGCCGCCCCCTCCAGTAACCCTGGGTCCGGCCTCGCTCGGTCAGCCGGGCGCACGGATCGGGGGCGCCCCGGGGCCCGTCGGCGAAGAGAACGGCGCCGGGCCTCGACAGGACGTCGGTGGCGTCATATCCGAAGAGGTCCCGCGCGCCGGGCCCCCAGTAACGGACGAGGTCCCCGTCATCGAGGCCGAAGACGGCCACGGGCACGTGCTCGAGCAGCGTTCCCGGCTCGGACCAGAACGGGCCGTGGGTCTCCTCGCCCCCCGGCCGAGCCGATGGCACGAGATGTCCCCTTCCACTCGCCGTTCCATCCATTATTCCGGACACCATGGGCATTCCGCGGCGCGAAGTGCGCCGTGGCGAGGATTGAGCCAAGAGAAACGCCCCGGCCGCCGGTGGCCGGCTCAGCGCAGCAGGGCGGTAACGGCGGCCTGCACGTCCCCCACGCGCCGCGCCACACCCTCGCTCCGCGGAAGGGCCCGGATCGCCGGCTCGGCGACCGTCGCTCCCCGCTGCCGACGGCCCATAGAGGTTAGAAGATGGAGTATGAGCGACCTACTTGGACACGTCCGACGTCGGCTGCTCGGCTCGACCACGAGCTCTTCCTCTCCCTCTCGGCGTCCCCGCCCAGGAAGCCACCAGGAGCGTCAGGAGCACGCCCAGCACCCCAAGGGAGAGGCGCGGCGGCCGCAGCGTCTGTCCTCCCTTCTGAGCGTGCGCAGCGTGGCCGGCGAGGTGTTCCTCCTGCAGCTGGCGGTCGTGGTGCTGCTCGTCGCCGCCGCGGTGGTGGCGCTCGTGGTCCAAGCCCGGAGCGCCGGCATGGTGGACGCCCGGCACCGTACGCTCGCCGCCGCCGGAACGTTCGCGGAATCTCCGGGAATCGTCGCGGCCCTGCGCAGCCCCCATCCGAGCGCAGTGCTACAGCCGAGCGCCGAGGCGGCCCGGAAGATCGCCGGGGTCGACGGCATCAACGTGTACACACTTTCCGGGGTCACCCTCGCCCACAGCGACCCACGGCAGATCGGGAAGCACGTCGTCGGCCCCTTCTCCAAGGCGGTGGCCGGCCAATCCTTCACCGAGACCTTCGAAGGGTCCTTGGGGAAGTCCGTGGTCTCGGTGGTCCCCGTCAAGGACTCCGACGGCCGCGTCATCGCCATCGTCTCCTCCCCGGTCACGGTGCAGAACGTGCAGAGCATGGTGAACCGGCAGCTGCCGGTCGTCCTCGGCAGTGCGGCCGCGGTGCTCGCCCTGTCCGCGGGCGGAACCGCCCTGGTGAGCCGTCGGCTGCTGCGCCGGACGCATGGCCTGGGACCGGCCGAGATGACGAGGATGTACGAGCACCACGACGCGGTGCTGCACGCGGTGCGAGAGGGCGTACTGATCGTCGGCGGCGGTGGACGGCTGCTGCTGGCCAATGACGAGGCGCGGCGGCTGCTGGACCTGCCGGTGGACGCGGAAGGGCTCCCCGTCACGGACCTCGGTCTGGAAGAGGGGATCGCCGATCCGATCGCATCAGGCCGTTCCGCGACCGACGAGCTACACATGGCAGCCGATCGGCTGCTGGCGGTGAACATCCGGCCCACCGCGCCCTACGGGCAGGCCGGGACCGTCGTCACGCTGCGGGACACCACCGAGCTGCGGGCACTCTCCGGCAGGGCCGAGGTGGCCCGCGAGCGGCTGAAGTTGCTCTACGACGCGGGGATGCAGGTCGGAACGACGCTGAACGTGGAGCGCACCGCGGAGGAACTGGCGGAGGTGGCGGTCCCACGGTTCGCCGACGTCGTCACCGTCGACCTGCTGGACCCGGTGCTGCGCGGCGAGGAGCCGCCCGAAGCGACCACCGAGATGCGCCGCACCGCCCGCGTCGGCCTTCAGGGCGACCACCCCCTCTACCCCGTCGGCCGGCTGATCCGGTTCGTTCCCACCAGCCCCATGGCCGCCGGGCTGGCCGACAGCCGCGCGGTCCTGGAGGCGGACCTGCGCGCCACCCACGGCTGGCGGACCCAGGACCCGGCCAACGCCCTGCAGATCCTGGACCGCGGCATCCACTCCCTGATCGCCGTGCCCCTGCGGGCCCGGGGCGTGGTGCTGGGGATGGCCGGCTACTGGCGGACCCAGGACTCCCCGCCCTTCGACGAGGAGGACGTGTCCTTCGCCGAGGAGCTGACCGCCCGGGCGGCGCTGTCCGTCGACAATGCCCGCCGCTACACCCGCGAGCACACCATGGCCGTCACCCTGCAGCGCAGCCTGTTGCCCCGGGGCGTACCGGAGCAGTCCGCCGTCGAGGTCGCGCACCGCTATCTGGCCGCCCAGGCCGGTGTGGGCGGTGACTGGTTCGATGTCATCCCGCTGCCCGGCGCCCGCGTGGCCCTGGTGGTCGGCGACGTCGTCGGCCACGGTCTCCACGCCGCCGCCACCATGGGCCGCCTGCGCACCGCCGTGTACAACTTCTCCACCCTCGACCTGCCCCCGGACGAACTCCTGAGCCACCTGGACGAGCTCGTCGCCCACATCGACACCGACGAGCAGGAGTGGCAGGGGATCACCGGAGCCACCTGCCTGTGCGCCCTCTACGATCCCGTCTCGGGACAGGTGACGGCCGCCACCGCCGGGCATCCGGGCCCCGCTCTGATCCTTCCCGACGGAACCGTGTCCTTCCCCGAGGTGCCGGTCTCCCCGCCGCTGGGCCTGGGCGAGGGCCTGCCCATGGAGACCATGACGGTCACCCTGCCCGAAGGCTCCCGGCTGGCACTCTTCACCGACGGGCTGATCGAGAGCCGCGACCGCGATCCGGACGCGGGCCTGGCAGCGCTGCGCGCCGCTCTGGCCGGGCCCGCCCGCACCGCGGAGGAAACCTGCACCGTGGTGATCGACGCGATGCCGCCCACCAGGCCCAGCGACGACGTCGCGCTGCTGGTGGCGCGCACCCGCCGACTGGACCCCGCGCGGATCGCCGAGTGGGACGTACCCCCCGACCCCGCGGCGGTGTCCCCGGTGCGCAACGCCTGCGCCCGCCGACTGGCGGACTGGGGCCTGGAGGACATCGCCTTTACCACGGAACTCATCCTCAGCGAGCTGATAACCAACGCCATCCGCTACGGCACCGAGCCCATCCGGGTGAGGCTGCTGTACGACCGCAGCCTGATCTGCGAGGTCTCCGACGGGTCCAGCACCTCCCCGCACCTGCGCCGGGCCGAGGCCACCGACGAGGGTGGTCGCGGCCTGTTCCTCGTCGCGCAGTTCGCCGAGCGCTGGGGCACCCGCTACACCGCCCGCGGCAAGATCATCTGGAGCGAGCAGGCCCTCCACGACGGGGCCGCACCGCCCGCGATGGATCTCGGAGAGGCGCTCCTGGCCGGGTGGGACGACGAAGGGTTCTGAGAACGCGCCGGTACGGCGGCCGCAGGGAAGACAGCGGACACCACCGTCTGGGACTGCGCTGCCGAGGCCGCCGAACGTACGCTGGCCTCGATCAGTACGCGACCGCCCGTTATGGAGCCTTTGTGCCCGCACCTCGTCTCCGGACAGCCTTCGTCGCCGCCTGCCTGGTCCTCGCGGCGCCCCTCGGCGCCTGCGGAGACAAGCCCACCACCGCGCCCAGTGCACCCGCGGTGGCCACCTCCGCCGCGGACGCCGGCGGCATGGCAGCACTGACCACAGCGGCGAAGAAG
This sequence comes from Streptomyces wedmorensis, assembly GCF_000716445.1. GTDB lineage: Bacteria > Actinomycetota > Actinomycetes > Streptomycetales > Streptomycetaceae > Streptomyces > Streptomyces wedmorensis. Next base: position 131,038 of record NZ_JNWK01000013.1, on the reverse strand, counting down.
GAGGGCTCGCTCCACACGATCGCGCTCCCGAGCGACTGGGCCAACTACGGCGCACTGATCGACGGCTTCGAGAAGAAGTACGGGATCAAGGTCATCGTGGAGAACCCGGAAGGTACCAGCCAGGACGAGATCAACGCCCTGAGGGAGCACAGGGGGGAAGGCCGCGCCCCCGACGTGATCGACGTGGGGGGCTCGTTCGCGCAGTCCGCGGCACGGCAGGGCCTGCTCGCTCCGTACGAGGTCGCCGCGTACGACGAGATCCCCAAGGAACAGAAGGACGACCGGGCCCGCTGGTACAACAACTACGGCGGTTACATCTCGATCGGCTGTGACGCCAAGCGCGTCAAGACCTGCCCCGCGACCTTCGCCGACCTGCGCAAGCCCGAGTACAAAGGCAAGGTCGCGCTCAACGGCAACCCCACCAAGTCCGGCTCCGCCTTCGCCGGGGTCTACGCGGCGGCCCTGGCGAACGGGGGTTCCTTCGACGACGTCCAGCCCGGCATCGACTTCTTCGCCGAGCTCAGCGAGAACGGCAACTTCATCCCGGTCGAATCCACCCCGGCCACGATCGCGAAGGGCCAGACCCCGATCAGCATCGACTGGGACTTCCTCAACCTCGGATACGCCGACGAATTCCGCGAGAATGGCACGGACGTCGACTGGCGGACCGCCATCCCCTTCGACGGCAGCTTCGCTCAGTACTACGCGAACGGGGTGAACAAAGACGCTCCGCACCCCGCGGCGGCACGTCTGTGGCAGGAGTACGTCTTCAGCCCGGAGGGCCAGAACCTCCGGCTCGGCGCCTATGCACGCCCCGTCCTCATGGACGCCATGGAGGAGGACGGCACCCTCGACAAGGCCGCCGCGGAGAAACTGCCGACGGTCGAGGGCACGCCGACGTTTCCGACGGAGGCGCAGACGGAGATGGCGAGAGAGACCGTCAACCGCGGCTGGGCCGAGGCCGTCTCGAGCTGAGGGCGGGGGGCTCCTGGCCAGGCGTGACCCGCCCGTCCGGGCCTCACACCGGTGGCCACGGCACTCGCGGCCGCTGTCCGGCCCAACTACAGGCCATGCTCACCGTTTGACGATCAGATCGAGGAGCTCGGCGAGACGGCGCCCGGCCGATCCATGTTGAGCGGGATGCCCGCGTCGACCGACACGTCACCTGACACAACGGTAGTTCCCAGTGGTCAGCACCGCGGCAGGGCTCCATTCACCTCCAGGTACTACCGGCGATGCGCTCCTTCCAGCGGCCATGCGACTGCTCTCCGCCGAGGGACGGGGATTCTTCCCCTGCTCTCTCGCCTCTTGGGGGATCTCCTCTCCCAGCCACTCGGCGGGGCCCGCCCGACGATCGTCGGATGGTCGAAGAGACGTCCCGCCTTGCAGGCTGGGGCATGACACGCCGTACACACGAGCATGAGCTGGCCATCTCACACCGGTTCAGCGGCCGGTGCGGCGGACCGTCGTGACGCCAGCTACGGGGCGCTCGCCCTGCCATAGCGGCAGACCACCAGGAGAGGATTCTTGTGAACACCGCATCCGCCCCGGAGACGACGGGTGTCGAGTCCCTGCTCGTCCGCGAGACGCTCAAGGCGCTGTACGGGTATGTCCGACCGCACCGGTGGACCGTCGTACTCGGTCTGCTGTTGGCGCTGGTCGGGGCCGCCGGAGGACTGCTGCAGCCGCTGGCCACGAAGGCGCTGGTCGACCGGCTCTCGTCCGGTGACACGCTCGCCACCATTCTGCTGGCGCTGACCGTGCTGGTGCTGCTGAGCACGGTGGCCGAGGCGTTCGGCGCCTATGTCCTGGAGCGGACGGCGGAGTCGGTGGTCCTGGCCGCCCGCCGCAGCCTGATCGGCCGACTGCTGCACCTGCGGCTGACGGCGGTGGACCGGATGCAGCCGGGCGATCTGATGTCACGGGTCACCTCCGACACCACACTCCTGCGGGCCGTCAGCACCCAGGACGTGGTCAACGCCGCGACCGGGGCGCTCACGCTGATCGCGGCGGTCATGGTGATGGCGTTCCTGGACGCCGTCCTGCTCGGCGTCACCCTCGTCGTGGTCGCGGCCGTCGGCGCGGGCGCCGCCCTGGTGATGCCGAAGATCGGGCAGGCCGCCGAGCGTTCCCAGGCAGCGGTCGGGGAGATGTCCACCGGCCTGGAGAGGGCCTTCGGCGCGTTCCGCACGGTGAAGGCATCCGGCGCCGAGCAGCGGGAGGCCGCTCGCATCGAGGCGTCGGCCCGGCGGGCGTGGCGCCACGGTGTGCGCGGCGCGAAGTGGGAGGCCCTGCTGGGAACGGCGGACAACCTCGCCGTCGAGCTGGCGTTCCTCGCCGTGCTCTCGGTCGGCGGGGCACGGGTGGCGTCCGGGGACATCCCCGTCTCCACGCTCATCGCCTTCCTGCTGTACCTGTTCTACCTGATGGAGCCGGTGTACAAGCTGGTCGAGGCCGCCTCCGCGTACCAGGAGGGCGCGGCCGCGATCTCCCGGATCAAGGAGGTGGACCGCCTCGCGGCGGAGCGGCCGGCCACGTACAAGCCGGTGCGGACCGAGGCGCGTCCGGCGTCGGTCCGCTTCGAGGATGTGTCCTTCCGCTACGGACCGGGGCTGCCGCCCATCCACCAGCAGGTGGACTTCGAGGTGCCGGGCGCCGGGATGACCGCCTTCGTCGGGCCTTCGGGCGCGGGCAAGTCGACGGTCTTCTCGCTCATCGAGCGGTTCTACGAGACGACCGGCGGCCGGATCCTGGTAGACGGCAAGGACATACGCCAGTGGCCGCTGGCCGAGCTGCGGTCCGCCATCGGGTACGTCGAGCAGGACGCGCCGGTGCTGGCCGGCACCCTGCGGGAGAACCTGGTCTTCAGCGCGCCCGGCGCGACGGACGACGACATCCGCGCCGTCCTCGCCCGGACCAGGCTCGACACGCTCGTCGACCGTCTCCCGCACGGCCTGGACACCCTGGTCGGGCACCGCGGCTCGAAGCTGTCCGGCGGCGAACGCCAGCGCGTCGCGATCGCCCGCGCACTGCTGCGCAGGCCCCGGCTGCTACTCCTGGACGAGGCGACCTCGCAGCTCGACGCCGTCAACGAGCTGGCGCTGCGGGACGTCATCGCCGAGACGGCACGCGAGACCACCGTCCTGGTGGTGGCCCACCGCCTGTCGACGGTCACGAACGCCGAGCGCATCGTCGTCATGGACGCCGGCACGGTCCGTGCGATCGGCACCCATGAGGAACTGGTGGACAGGGACGAGCTCTACGCACAGCTGGCCGCGACCCAGCTCCTGACCCCGGCGGGGCGCCCCGGCGGGTAGCGCGGGTGTCCCACCGGCCGCCCCCGCCGCACGGCGGGGCGGAGGTCCACGCAGAGACCACGAGGAGTGCCACGCCTGATCGAGCGGGGGTCCAGTCGGCGGCGTGCCGCCGACACCGGGCTACGCTGCTGCGCCGTGAGCCGTGACCGGCACGCCCGCGCCGGGCACCGCCCCCGCAAGGGCTGATGGGAACAGCCCTTGCGGGTCACGTGGATCGGCGCAGCCGGGACGGGCCATGCGTGCCGACCGTCCCGGCCCGGCCTCATCGGATGTGCTTCGCCGGCTTGGTGGCGGCGTTGAGCAACGCCTCCAGCGGTCCGCGGCGGAAGAAGCGGGACCAGCCCGCGGCGAACGCGATCGCTCCGAGGATGAACAGGAGCACGGGGATCCAGGACGTCTGGCTGCTTTCGCCAGCCGATATGCCGAGCATGGGCTGGGCGAGGAAGTGACCGACGTAGGCCGTCAGGGACATGGTGCCCACGGCGATGACCGGCTTGGCCAGACAGCGCAGGCGCGGCAGGCGGTCCATCAGCACCGTCCCGCCCACGGTCACGAGGATGGCGACGCCCACACTGCCGACGATGTCGAACGTGGTGCCGCTGTGCGGCCCGGCGGACAGCAGTTCCGAGGCCGCCCGCCGGGGGGCCTCGAAGGATCCGCTGCCGAAGGACGAGGCCTTCTCGAACCCGGCGGACGACTTCCCGTCCTCCGCCGTGCTGTGCAGCGCGTCCTTGCCCGCCAGCACCAGGGACAGGCCGTACGCGCCGACGGTCAGAGCGGCACCGAGCGCGGCCAGGCGACGCTGGACGGAGACGGCCGACAGGTCGAGGCGGGCCAGCGCCATGCCGGCGACCACGAACGACATCCACGTGATCGTCGGATAGAAGCCGGTGAGCAGCAGGTCGAGCACGCCGACCTCGCTGATCTTCTTGAGCGGGTCGTAGGAGTCGACGGTCTGCTGGACGGACTCGCTGAGCCGCGCGTTCAGGACGAACGCCAGCTGGGGTGTGACGAGCGCGAGCCCGGCCGCGGTGATCGCCAGTGCCTTGGCGGACAGCCGCAGCAGGGGCAGGGCGAGGAGGAAGTAGACACCGTAGAAGCCGAGGATGATCACTTCCCCGTACTCCATCGCCAGCACGGTGCCCAGCGCCAGCAGGACCACGGCGCGGATCGCGAGCCGGGCCTTCGCCTGCCGGCCCGCCAGGCCGGTCTTCGGCTCACGGCGCCCGGCGATCAGCATCAGCGAGAACCCGGCGAGGGTGGCGAACAGAACCGACGAGTGGCCGTCGGCAAGGTACCGGACCCATCTGGCGACGCCGTCCGTGGCCGACAGTGGCGGGCCGATGTGCACGATGTACATGCCGAACACCGCCAGCGCGCGGGCCAGATCCACCCCGACCAGGCGCCCCGTCGAGGGACCTCCGGAGAGCTTCCTGGCGGACTCGGTCGAAGTGCGGGGCAGCGGAGGCGAGTTCTCCTGCGGCGGCTGTATCTGTGTCATACGGACAATCTCCGGGCGCCGCCAGGAGGCGGACCATCCGACGGGCTTCGATGAGATCCCCGCCGACCGGCGGAGACCAGCCCCGCCGAGTGGCGGAACAGCGCCCAGGACGGTTCGCGGGCCCGGACGGCCCACCGTCCTACTTGATGACGGCGTTGGCCACCACGACCACGAGGCCGAGCAACGCGTCCACCGTGCCGATCCTCACGGCGGAGCCCCAGGTGCGACCGGCGGCGCGGGCCGCGGACAGACCCCAGGCGAAAAGCAGCACCACGTTCACGGCGAAGACCACGCACTCGACGTCCGCCGTGGGCCACCATCCCCAGGCGGCGCCGAGCAGCACGCCCAGCGTCGGCACCGTCGCCACCACCAACGGCCACTCGGACAGCAACAGCCGCACCCCGGCGCGCACACCGTGATGGGTCCGGTCGCCACGCAGGGCCATCAGATGCGCGTAGCCGTGGGCCAAGGCCGAGGCGAAAGCCGTCACCAGGAGCCATTGGGCGCTGTTGAACCGGTCGGCGGGCGCCGTCTCACCCTGTTCCGTCAGGGCGGCCACCATGGAACTGGCCAGCACCGCCCCGTACACACCCCCGAAGAGCACACGGGGTCGCGCCGCACAGCGACGCAGAGCGCGGACGGGCTGACGCAGGAACGGGCGGGGCATGACGGGGTCGTCCTCGAATGGTGGGGAAACGGCTGCGGCCCGCGGACTCGTGCGGGCCCATGGACCGACTCCAGCGGACGAGGACGGCCGACACCATCCGCCGTCCTTCGTGCACCTGCCCGCCGACGGACGGGATCGTTCCCCCCGAACGGCTGGAGCCGACCCGCCGGATGTCCACACTCCACGGTCGTCGCGCCACCGCGTACCCTGCCGGACGTACTGTCGACGGCAGGCGATCACCGTACGAGAGCGTGGACGCCCCGGTGCGGGTGCCGACACGGATCGCCGAGAGGCCGGACGGAGCAGACGAGTGTGAGGCGGAACGCCGGTGATCCGGGTAGTGGTGGTGGATGACGAGGCCCTGGTGCGGTCCGGTTTCCAGATGATCCTGAACGCGTCCGATGGCATCGAGGTCGTCGCGACCGCGGAGGGGGCGCAGGCGGCCGACGTCATCCGGCGCGAGAGGCCGGACGTCGTACTCCTCGACATCCGCATGCCGGACGTGGACGGCCTGACCGTCCTGCGGAAGATCCAGGAACTGGCCGCACCGCCGCACGTCGCGATGCTGACCACCTTCGACACCGACGAGTACATCCTCACCGCGCTGCGGTCGGGTGCCGCCGGCTTCCTGCTCAAGGACACCGAGCCCGAGCAGCTCGCCCAGCTCGTGCGCACCCTGGCCGCCGGCGGAGTGGTGATGTCCCCGAAAGCCTCACGCGCGCTGCTGCGCGGTCACCCTGGGGCGGGAGCACCCCAGGACGCGGAGGTGGCACGGGTGAACCTGCTCAGCGACCGGGAGCGCGCCGTCCTCGTCCTGGTCGCGGAAGGACTGTCCAACGCCGAGATCGGCACCCGTATCCATCTGAGCGCGGGCACCGTCAAGGACCACGTCAGCTCGATCCTGAACAAACTGCGGGTCGCCAGCCGTGTCCAGGCCGCACTGCTCGCCGAGCGCGCCGGACTGCTCGGCAGGAACGGCGACGACCCGTCACGGGACAACGGGCGATGAGCACGGGCCGGGCGCTGTGGCGGCGCGTACCCCCCTGGGTCGTCGACGGGGGTCTCGTCGTCCTCGCCGTGCTCGACGCCTGGATCAACCTCTACGGCGAGGGGACCCCTCTCGTCTGGGCCTGCGTCGCCCTCGGCAGCACGGCGTTGTTCCTGCGCAGGCGCTTCCCGCTCGCCGTCTTCCTGTTCACCCTGCCCATGACCCTGTTCATGGACGTCGCGGTCGCGCCGATCACCGCCCTGTACACACTGGCCGCGTCCACCCGCAACCGACCGATGCTGGCCGGCTGTGCCCTGCTGAACGCAGGGGTGGACACCCTCGACTGGCCGTTGTCCGACGCGTTCGACGGCGACCGGACATGGACGCTCGTCCAGTTCGTCTACACGCTGGCCACGGCCGTCGCCCCCGTGCTGTTCGGCCAGCTCGTGCAGGCCAGGCACGACGTGGCCCGACAGCTCGTCGAGGTCGAAGAGGCCCGGGAACACGAACGTGCCCTGCACGCCCAGACCGTCCTCGCCAGCGAGCGCGCCCAACTCGCCCGCGAGATGCACGACGTCGTCTCCCACCAGGTCAGCCTCATCGCCGTACAGGCCGGAGCGATGCAGGTGGCCGCCAAGGACCCCGACGCCCGAGAGGCGGCTCGCACCATCCGCACCCTGAGCGCGAACACCCTGGACGAACTTCGCCACATGGTCACCCTGCTCCGCGCCTCAGGCGGCAGGGAAACCGCACTCACCCCCCAGCCCACCCTCGCCGAACTCCAGCAGCTCATCGCCAACAGCGGCATCGAGACCACCCTGGCCGGGGAGCTCCCCGCCGGCATCAGCACCACCGCTCAGCGCACCGTCTACCGTACGGTCCAGGAAGCACTCACCAACGTGCGCAAACACGCCCCCGGCGCCCGCGCCGAGGTACGCCTGTGGCACGACGCACACCACTTCGGCGTCACCGTGACCAACACCGCCCCCACCCGCCCGTCTGTCGCCCTGCCCAGCGCCCACCACGGCCTCATCGGTCTGAAGGAACGCGCCGAACTGCTCGACGGCATCCTCACCGCCGAATCCACCCCACAGGGCGGGTACAAGGTCGAACTACGAGCCCCCGCCCGGTCCGACTGAGCCGGCCGCGCAAGCAGCCCGCGAGGCGTGTCGCCAACGGGTCGGCCCTCCGGGTGGAGGCCGTAGCACCTGCCGGGGCCGCAGGCATCGTGCCTGCGGCCCCGCTCGGGGGGAGGGTCAGGACGGGTCACCGTACTGGAGGCCGCGTCCGTTGGTCCCGACGAAGACGCGACCGTAGGTGTCGGGGTCGCCGGTGACGACGCCGACGCCTCCGATGGCGCCCCACTGGTGGGCGTCGTCGTTGACGCGGAGCCAGGTGGCACCCTTGTCGGTGGAGCGGAAGACGCCGGTGACGTCCTTGACCGTACCGATCAGATAGAGGGCCTGGTAGGAGGCGCCGGGTGCGGCCTTGCCGAAGCCGAGGGCGGACGCGGACCGCACCGTGGCGAGCGTGGTGAAGGTGCGGCCGCCGTCGGTGGAGTGCAGCAGCCCCTGGCCGCCGCCGGCGATCCACAGGTCTCCGGCGACGCCGGGGACGGCCGTGAGCCGGCCGGCGGGCAGGTTCGTGGCGCGGGCGGTGAAGGTCGCGCCGCCGTCCGTGCTGGCGTGGAGCGTGCCGCCGGACAGTGAGTAGAAGGTCCTGGCCGAGGAGCGGTCGGCGACGACGACCGCGTCGGTGCCGAGGCCGTGGGCCTTGGACCAGCTCGCCCCCTTGTCGGTCGAGCGGTACGGGGCCTGGCCGGCCTGGGTCCAGACGATGGTGGAGCCGTCCGCCGCGAGCGCGACATGGCCGTCCTGGGCGCCGGGCGCCGGCTCCGCCTTGAAGCCGGTCCAGCTGGTGCCGCCGTCGGTGGAGTATGCGCCGTCCTGCGCGCCGCCACGGCCGACCCGGACCATCATCGAGGGGTTGGCCTGAGCGAAGTCGATGTCGGTGCTGTTGGTCATCATCGGGTTGCCCAGTCGCCCGGCGGGCACCTTGGTCAGGTCGTCATGGCGGAATCCGCCCTGGTCGCCCATGGCGGTGAGGACGGTGGCGCCGCCCGGTGGGGCGATCGCGTCCATCAGCGCGGTCTCCTCAAGGCCGCGCGCTCCGACGGTCCAGTGGCTGGTGCCGCCGCTGTCGGTGGCGGTGGCGTCCTTGCTGCGCCAGATGCCGTTGCCGGTGCCGTACAGCACGTGCCCGGAGTCGAAGGGGTCGATGGCCAGGGCGGTCATCCAGTGCCCGGTGTGGGTGCCGACGTAGGGAGCGGCGGAGGCGTTCCGCACCGACTTGTCCGCCAGCGCCTTCCACGTCGTGCCGCCGTCGGCGGTGCGGTAGATCTCGTCCTCGGGCCACCAGCGGTCAAGGGTGGTGACCATCACCGTGGACGGCTTGCGCGGGTCGACGGCCAGTCCGGAGAAGCCGTAGCTGCCCTGAGAGGGGGAAACGTTCTTCCAGACCCCGCCGCTCGGCGTGTGCTTCCACACCGAGCCCGCCGTCACGCCGTTGGGTCCGGGGGCGTTGGTGTACGTCAGGTAGAGCGAGCCGTCGCCGGAGAGGACACCATGCTGCGGGAACTGGCCGGTGGGCTGTCCGGGGACGGCCTGCCAGGTGGTGCCGCCGTCGGTGGACCGATACAGGGAGGTGGACTTGTCGGCGACGCCGACGTAGACCGTGTTGCTGCCTGCCGGACCGTACGTCACGAAGGAGATGCCCGCGCCGCTGCTCGCCCCGTCCTTGACGGGGAACGAGGAGACCTGCCGCCATGTCACACCGCTGTCGGTGCTGCGCCACAGGCCGTTCTTGCGGGTGCCCAGCAGCAGGGTGCGGTTGTCCGAGGGGTCGATCACGAGCCGTTCGCCCGCCCCGCGGCCGTCCTCGTTGCCGCCCAGCTTGAACGGCAGGTCGGTGCGCCGGAAGGTGCGGCCCCGGTCGGTGGAGCGCAGGAGCGCGCCGTTGCCGGCCCACTCGTTGGTGTAAGTGCCGGCCGCGAGGTAGAGCCGGTCGGGGTCGACGGGGTCGGTGGCCAGCGCGTCGATGCCCAGCAGGTTCCAGTCCTTCTCACCGAGCCAGTCGGTCAGCGGGATCCACTGCTCGGCCGCGCTGTCCCAGCGGTAGGCGCCGCCCATGTCGGTACGCGCGTACAGCAGCCCCTTCTCCCGTGGGTTGAACACCAGCCCGGTGACGTAACCGCCGCCGACCACCTGGGCGTTCCGCCACGTGTACGGTCCGGCCGCGGCCGCCTGCGCGTCGGCGACCTTCAGCAGCCTCCACTGCTGGTTGGCGCTGCCCCTGCCGGGATACTGGATGATCGCCGCGCCCTGAGCCGTGGAGCCTCCGGAGACGTCCAGGACCTGGCCGCTCCTGCGGGAGGTGAAGGTGACGGCGCCGGAACCGCTCACCTCGTCGATCCGCCACTCCTGGGAGGCGGAGGAGCTGTCGGTCTGCTGCTCGACGGCCGCCGCCGGTGCGGTCGAATCGCCCGCTGTGCCGAGCACTTTGCCGCTGTTGCGGTTCACCAGCTCGTAGTAGCCGTCGCCGGTGGGCCGCAGCCGCCACTGCTGGTTGGCGGTGTTCTGGTCGGTCCACTGCTGGATGCGGGTGCCGTCGGCGGTGGAGAAGGCGTTGACGTCCAGGGCCTTGCCGCTGCGCACGGAGAGCAGCCGGTAGTAGGCGTTGGCGTCGACCGTCGCGGCCTGCGAGTCCTCCTGGGTGAACAGGAGGTACGGGACGACGGCGGCGGGCACACCGAGCAGCAGGGCGGTGGCGCTCCAGCGACGACGGTGACGCCCGCGGCGCGCGCCGTTCGTGGGGTTGTTCATGAGGGGGGTGTTCTCCTTGTGTGACCGTGGATCGGGCGGGTCAGCGCTGCAGCGTGAGGACGCCCGGCCGGTACGGCAGTCGGTCGTAGGGGCCACCCGCGGTGCGGGACTTGCCCTGGTAGAGGAACTGCAGGTTGCAGGGGTCGATCGTCATGGTCTGATCGGGGTTGCTGCGGACCACGTCACCGTGGCTGATGTCGTCGGTCCAGGTGGCTCCGCTGTTGGCCTTCCCCGCGAAGGGGTTGCTCTCGGTCGCGGCCTGCGGCGTCCACGCACCGCTCAGGCTGGAGGCCGTGAACGAGCGGAAGTAGCGCTGCTCGCTCGCGCCCCGGGCCTCGACGATCATGAGGTACTGGTTCTGGCCCTTGACCTTGTAGACCTGGGGCGCCTCGAACAGGTTCTTCGCCGTGTCGCTCATGACCGTCGTGTACGACGAGCCGAAACTTCCGGGGAAGTTCCCGATCGGCATGCTCGCCCGGTAGATCTTGCCGTTGTCACCGGCGAAGAACAGGTACATGTTCTTCTCATCGGCGATCAGGGTCTGGTCGATCGGGCCCGTGCCCGAGTCGGTGCGGGGGATGCCGCCGGTGAACAGTGGCTTGGGCGCGGACCAGCCATTGGGGTTGGTGGGGTCGCTGGACGTGCGGTAGCTGAAGGGCGACGCACCCCACTGGTACGCAAGGACCCAGATCTTCTTCGGCGCGAAGTAGAACAACGTGGGCGCCACCGCGTTCTGGCTCATCTTCGTCTGGCCGGCCGACGCCATGTCGGACCAGTTCGTGAAGGGGCTGAACGCCATCGAGCCGTACGAGGTTCCCGACGCGCTCGACGCGTAGACCAGGTGCTTGCCGTTGTGCATGGCGTGGGTGAAGTCCTTCACCGCGGCCCATCCGTTTGCCGGCTGGGCGAGGGCACCTGTCGAGCTCCACTTGTACGTCGAAGGAAGAGCACACACGCCGCTGCCCGTCGCGGAAGGGGCGGTCCACTTCTGGTTGCCGACCGACGCGCAGGTGTACAGCTGGATCGTGGTGCCGTTCGCGGTGGCCGCGCCGACGGCGTCGAGGCACAGCCCGGACTGGATGCCGGTGATCGTGCCGTCGGCGTTGATGTCCCACTGCTGGTTGGCGCCGCCGTTGCAGTCCCAGATGATCACCGGGGTGCCGTTGGCGGTGCCCTTTCCCTTGGCGTCCAGGCACTTGTCGCCGTGGACCTTCAGCTGCTTGGCGGCGGTGTGGGTCCAGCGCTGGCCGGCCTGTCCGCCGCAGTCCCACAGGTGCGCCCGGGTGCCGTTGGCCGTGGCGGAGCCGGGGATGTCGATACAGCGGCCGGAGGCCACACCCTTGATCTCCCCGGCACGGTCGGTCGGCTTGGTCGGCGTGGTGCCGGAGCCGGACGTGAGAGCGTTCATGACGGCGGTGTAGGCGGGCTTGGGCTTGCCGTTCCGGTCGAACAGCAGGGGGCTTTCGCCGCTCCGCCAGGAGTCGCTGTCACGGACGCCCCACACCGTGATGCCGGTGCACCGGGCCACGGAAAGGCAGGTGCTGACCGTGTTCGCGTAGTGGGTGGGTGATGCCTGGGCGATGTCCAGCTCGGTGATCTGGACGTCGACGCCCAGGGCGGCGAAGGCGGCCAGGGTGGTCCTGAAGCTCGCCGGCGGTCCACCCGACCCGAAGTGGCTCTGGAACCCGACGCAGTCGATGGGCACGCCGCGGGACTTGAAGTCCTTCAACATGCGGTAGACGCCCTGGGTCTTGGCGTCCGACCAGTTCTCGATGTTGTAGTCGTTGTAGCAGAGCTTGGCCGAGGGGTCGGCCGCGCGGGCGGTGCGGAACGCTTCCTCGATGAAGCCGTCGCCCAGCACCTTCTGGAAGACCGAGTCGCGGAGCCGGCCGCCGCCGCCGTCGGCGAACGCCTCGTTGACCACGTCCCAGGCGTAGATCTTGCCCTTGTAGTGGGTCAGCTGGGTGGTGATGTGGTGGTTCATCACGCCGCGCAGCGTCTTCGCGTCGCGGATGGAGCCCACCCAGGAGGGAAGCTGCGAGTGCCAGACCGTGGTGTGGCCGCGTACGCGCTGACCGCGTGCCAGGGCACGGTCGACGATCCGGTCCGCGGGACCGAAGTCGAAACGGCCGCGGGACGGCTCGATGGCGTCCCACTTCATCTCGTTCTCCGGGGTGATCATGTTGAACTCCCGGTCGGCGATCGCGGTGTACGCCGAGTCGCCGAGCCGGCCTGCGGCCACAGCCGTGCCGAAGTACCGGCCCGAGGGGGCCGCCTCGGTACCCAGGGCCGCGGCTCCGGCGGAGTTGGGGAGGAGCGTAAGGGCACCGGCGATCACCGCTGCGGCCGACAGTCCTATCGCCCAGGTCCGGCGACGGCGGCGGAGCCGGTGCAGGCCCTTCATGCCTTTCCTCGCGGGTCGCGGTTCAGGTGGGGGCGTTGCGTCATGGGAGACCTCTCTTCAGGGGGATACGCCAGTGGGGGAAAGTCACCCCTGAAGTGGAGGCTGCCGAACTCGCGGTCGCGTAACAGAAAAGTCGCGCCGTCCGGAAGTTCGCTCAGTGACGCATGTCGCAGGCAGAAAGCGTTATGCCGAGCCCCGCGGTTCGGTCGTCCCCGCGGAGGCGGTGCGAGGCACCCGACTCACTGCCTGGTGGGAAACGGCATGGTGCAGGAGCGACTCTCAGGACCAGGTCCGGCGCACGATGAAGGATGCCTGCCCGGCGAAGGCCCGTGTTCCGTCGGAGCCGTCGAGCCAGATGCCTCCGTCACGGTGGCGGAGGACGGAGCCGGGATAGTTGTGCGCATGCAGGGTCACCGACTCCGCGACCGACCCAGGGCGCGGACAGAAGGTCGCGTCTTCACGGAACAGACTGCTGCCGTCGTCGGCGCTCAGCCGCAGCCGGAGGTAGGAGTGGCGAAGATACCGGCCGTCCGCGGCGCGGAAGGTGACGCACCGTGTGTCGGCCAGCCCCGCGATGACCGTGAAGGTGCCCCGGTTGCGGGTCTGCGCGCCGCTGGACGCGGAGACCCGACCGAGCGTCGCGTGGTCGCCGGTATGGGTGACGAACAGGCCGGGTTCGTCCACGGACTCCAGCGACCCCGCGCCGAGCGGAACAGTGGCTGCGGCGGCGGACGGACTCACGGGGGACGGTTCGTCCGACGTCGTGGCGCGCGACGGGACCGGCGAGGCGGTGCCGGCCGTGGGGGCGGCGATGACGGCGGGCACCCGAGGCGCCGGTTCGGGCCAGGTCACATAGGCGGCGGTTCCGGCGATGAGCACCGCGCCGGTGGCGAGGCTCACCAGCGGGTGAGCGGTGATCGCCGCGAGTTTGCCGGTCAGCGCGACGGGCAGGCCACCTCCCCCCGTCGCGGTGCCGACAGCGAGGTGTGCCGTGGCCGGCCCGGCGGCGATCGCGGCGGTACCCGACAGCAGGCCCTTGGCGGCGAGCGCGGAGACCAGTCCGGCCGGCACGGCCAGTGTCGCGAGGCCGAGGGGGAGCAGCTCGGCCGGAACCCGTTCCGCCGTCGGCGCCGTGCAGACCGGGCAGTCACGGGTGTGCCGCGCCATGCGCTTGCGCCACACCGATGCGCGCAGGCCGTCCCAGCCGACGACGACCTCGTCCAATCGGGGACAGCGCGGGTCGGCCTCCAGCGCGGCGACGATCGTCCTGCACAGTTCCAGCTGCTCGCGCATGCGTTGCAGGCGTACGCCGACATGGGCGACCGTGAGCCCCGTCGAGGCGGCGATGTCGTCACGGCTCAGCGAACCGGCGCATTCCTGCCACCAGAGCGACAGCAGCACCCGATGATCCGGATCAAGCCACCGGCTGGCCTCGACGACGCGACGGCGCTCGTCCGAGACATGCAGCCGGAGGATCGCCGTGTCCACGGGCTCGGCGCCGGCATCCGGTATCCGGTGCGCCTCGTCGATGGCCGTGGTCCGTTCGGCGAAGGCGTGTTTCCGGTGCAGGTGGGTGTTGATCTGGCGGAGCGTGATCGACACGAGCCAGGACCGGAAGCTCTCGGGGGCGCGCAGGGCAGGCAGGTCGCGCACCACACGCAGCAGGGTTTCCTGGACGACGTCGTCGACGTCTGCATGGCCGCTCAGTGCTCGCCCGACGATGTTGTAGACCAGCGGCAGGTACGCGGCGATCAGTTCCTCGCGCGCCCGGTCGTCACCGGCCTGCGCCGCGACGACCAGCCCCGCGTGGTCCACGTCGATGAGCCCCATTCCCACCCTCTCCAGGGAAGCGGTCCACCGGCGGACGGCGACCGGCCTCTGCGTCGGCAAAGAATACGACGTGAGACGGGGTCGGTCCGCCGGCGTCGCCCGGTGGGCGGCCGGCACAGGTGACGCCGGTCCCGGACGCGGCCCTGGCCCGCGACCATGGCGGGCCCGGGTGACGACCGGGCCCGCCACGTGGTCAGCGCTGGAGCGTCAGCAGACCCGGGCGGTAGGCCCACTGGCCGTAGTCGCCGCCGGAGTTGGGATCACGACCCTGGTAGAGGAACTGCAGGTTGCAGGGGTCGATCGTGAAGGTCTGGTCGGCGCCGGCGCGGATCAGCTCGCCGTGGCTGATGTCGTTGGTCCAGGTGGCGCCGCTGTTGGCCTTGCCGGCGAAGGGGTTGCTCTCGGTCGCGGCCTGCGGCGTCCACGAGCCGCTCAGGCTGGAGGCCGTGAACGAGCGGAAGTAGCGCTGCTCGCTCGCGCCCCGGGCCTCGACGATCATGAGGTACTGGTTCTGGTCCTTGACCTTGTAGACCTGGGGCGCCTCGAAGAGGTTCTTCTCCGTGTCGCTCATGATCGTCGTGTACGACGAGCCGAAGCTGCCCGGGAAGTTCCCGATCGGCATGCTGGCCCGGTAGATCTTGCCGTTGTCACCGGCGAAGAACAGGTACATGTTCGTCCCGTCGCCGATGAGCGTCTGGTCGATGGGGCCCGTGCCCGACCCGGCGATGCTTCCGGAGAAGAGCTCCTGCTCCGCCGACCAGCCGTTCGGGTTGGTGGGGTCGCTCGACGTCCGGTAGGAGAAGGCGGTCCTGCCCCACTGGTAGGCGAGCACCCAGATGTTCTTCGGCGCGAAGTAGAAGAGCGTGGGTGCGACGACGGAATTCGACATCTTGTTCTGGCCCGTCGTGGCCATCTGCGACCAGTCGGTGAACGGGGTGAAGTTCATCGAGCCCCAGCCCACTCCCGTCCCCGTGGTGCCGTGGGTCGTCGCGTAGACGAGGTGCTTGCCGTTGTGGGGGGCGACGGTGAAGTCCTTGAGCGAGGCCCATCCGGCCTTGGGCTGCGCCAGCGCGCCCGTCGACGACCAGCGGTACGTCGAGGGAAGGGCACAGGTGCCGGGGGTGCCGCCGCCCACCTTGACGAGCTGCCACTGCTGGTTGGCGCCGCCCCAGTCGTCGTACTGGACGACGTTCGCGTTGTCGGCGGTGGAGGCGCCCTGGACTTCGAGGGCCTTGCCGCTGTGGCGCGCGACGAGCCTGACGTGGCCGTCCGCGCTGTCGGCCAGGCGCCACTGCTGGTTGGTGCCGTTGGCGTCGGTGTACTGGGTGATCGCGGCGCCGTTGGCGGTGGACGCGCCCTGGACGTCGAGGACCTTGCCGGAGTGGCGGGACTTGACGCGGTAGTAGCCGCTGCCGGAGTCGACGAACTGCCACTGCTGCTGGTTCTGGTCGTTCCTGGTCCACTGGGTGATGCGGGCGCCGTCGCCGGTCGCCAGGTTGTAGACGTCGAGGGCCTTGCCGCTGTTGCGGTTGACCAGGACGTACCAGGCGTTGGTGTCGACGGTCGCCGCGGCGGCGGGCTGGGCTCCGAGGAGAGACGCCCCTAGCAGCAGGGACGACAGGACCGCGAGGACGAGACTCAGGACCAGGGGTGGATGGCGGAATCGCATCAGTGTTCCTTCGGGGGACGGGGGTGGGGTGATCCCGACGGACCGCTGCGCGGTCCGGCCGGGAGGGAGTAGGGGTGGAGGAGGCCGCACATGCCGAAGCGGGGGCGCTCCGGGCGTTCGAGGCGCGACACCGCGCCGTGGCCGAGGTGGGTGAGGTCGCCGGCCCTCAGCCGTTGCAGCTGGCGGCCGGTGGTGCGGGCGGCGGCCAGGGGGCCGCGGCGCCAGCGGGCCTCCCAGTCGTCCAGGAGCTCGTGCTTCAGGCGGTGGGCCGCGCTGTGGAACTCGGGCAGCCCGCCTTCCCTCAGCGCCTGGAATCCTTCGAGCGCCAGGTCGCGGCGGCGGCGCGCCGCCGTGGCCTGGTCGCCGACGAGAGCGGCCGCCGCGTGGTACGCCTCGGGGTCGGCGAGGACGGGGGCGGGGAAGGTGAAGACGGCGTCGCCCGCCTCGGGGAGCCCGCTGTTCTGCATGAGCACCACGAGACGCAGGCCGCCGGCGTTGACGAGGCGGTGGATCGTGCCGGGGGTGAACCAGACGACGTCGCCGAGGTGCAGCGGGGTCTCGGCGAAGCCGGTGGTGGTGAGCGTCTGGACGCTGCCCTCGCCGCCGATGACGACATACGCCTCCGAGCAGACGAGGTGCATGTGGGGCGTGCCGCCGCAGAGTCCGTCGGCGGTCTCCCAGTCGTAGACGGTCACCCCGGAGATCCCCACGCCGCCGGGGAACGGGGTCACCACGGGTGCTCCTCGACGTGGCGGGCCAGGCGCTCGGGGGTCCAGACGCCGTCGGCGACGACGATCCGGTAGCGGCGCGCGAGGGTGGCGCCGGGCGCCAGCGGCAGTTCCTCCTCGAACGCCAGGGACGGGTTGACCGCGGGGATGGGCTCGCTGCGGACGAACCACCGGCAGGGGGCTTCCGGATCGTCCAGGAAGAGGAGTGTGGAGGACCGGTCGACCTCGTCGTGGGTGCCGACGAAGGCCAGCCAGTCGCCCTTCTCCCCCATGGCGGGTCCGATCACGGCGCCGCCGGTGAAGTCGCGCGGGCCGCGCCAGAAGAGGCCGGTGTATCCGGCGAGCTCTCTGCCCTGCGTGCCCGGGCTGCCGAACACCAGGTCGGCGCCGTGGACGTTGGTCAGCTCGGTGGTGACCTCCAGGGTCCAGGAGTCGGCTTCGAGGTCGCGCGCGGTCAGCGTGCGACGCTCGTCGATCCAGTGCCCGCCCGCCATCGTGTGCCAGGCGAGGTCCTCGGTGATCACGGCGCGGCCGTGGCCCGTCTCGGCGGAGAGGGCGAGGCTGCGCATCGTGCCGAGGTTCGGCAGGTCCACGTAGCCCTGGCCGCGGAGGTAGGTGCCGCCGCCCCAGAAGTTCTGCCCCGACACCCATGAGGCGGTGAGCTGGATGCCCTTGTGCCAGCGGTGGTCGTGCGGCCGGTAGCCGGTGACCACGTCGCCGGCGAGGGTGCGCACCGGGTGCAGATAGGGCTTCGGTGCCTCGAAGGGGTCCATGACGGGCCGGTGCACGTACCGGAAGAGGTCGGTACCGCGGGCCCGTACGGTCAACGTGTCGTCGTGCTGGACGAGTTCGAAGGTCATCGGAACACCCCCGGAAGCCCTCCGTTGAGCGAGCGGTAGAACGGGTCGTCGGTGTCGATCTCCCCGCGCCGCACCGGCAGTCCGGTGATCGCCGCCTTGTACAGGGCGGTCACCAGCTCCATGGTGTGCCTGCCGAGGTCGGGGCGGATCCCCGCCTCGTAAGCGTCGAGGAAGTCCGCGAGCTGGGCGGTGTGCGAGCTGGGCACGTCGCCCGGCGGGTCCCACTTCACGTCGGGCGTCCTGGCGGTGAACGTCCAGTCCGCGTTGGAGTAGCCGTAGAGATGGCGGAGCTCGACCGTGGCCTCGGTGAGGTCGAAGCGCAGGTAGCTCTCCTCCCGTGGAGAGAGGACGCTGTTGACGACCGTGGCGACGGCTCCGTTCTCGAAGCGGACCAGGGCCGTGGACACGTCCTCGGTCTCGACGTCGCGCTCCAGCCGGCCGGCCATCGCGCGGACCTCGGCCCATTCGCCGAGCACCGCGAGCATCAGGTCCATCTGGTGGATGCCGTGGCCGAGCGTCGGGCCGCCGCCCTCGCTCTCCCAGGTGCCGCGCCAGGGCACGTCGTAGTAGGCGTCGTCGCGGTACCACGCCGTGACGCACTGGGCGACGAGCGGGCGGCCGAGTGTCCCGGCGGCGATGCGGTCGCGGAGGTACCGGGCCCCCGTGCCGTACCGGTGCTGGAACACCGCGCCCGCGACGGCGTGCCCCTCGGCGGCGCGGATCCGGTCGAGCTCGGCGAGGGACAGCGCCACCGGCTTCTCGCACCAGACCCACGCCCCCGCCTCCAGACAGGCCACCGCCTGGTCGGCGTGGAGGAACGGAGGCGTGCACAGGTGGACGAGGTCCGGCCGCTCCTCCCGGAGCATCGTCTCCAGGTCGGTGTGGACCGCGGGGATGCCGTGCTCGGCCGCGAACGCCTCGGCGCGCGCGGCGTCCACGTCGACGGCGGCCACGATCTCGGCCCGGTGTGCCTGGGCCCGGAGGGCGGGGACGTGGCAGATGCCCGCGATCCCGCCCGTACCGACGATCGCCGTGCGGATCATCCGCCCAGCACCTCCCTGATCGCCTGGTAGGCGGGCTTGGGCTTCAGGTTCTCGTCGTAGGGCAGCGCCGCGCCCTCGCCGGGGAAGACGGAGGGGATCCACGAGTACTTGTCGGTGTAGTCCCAGATGGTGACGCCCACGCACTTCTCGACCGCGAGGCAGGCCTTGACGTAGTCGGCGTACCAGTCGGCCTGGGTGGCGAGCTTCTCCGGGGTCGCGGGGAGCTCCATGCGGATGTCGAGCTCGGTGATCGCGACCTCGACCCCGAGGTCGGCGAAGCGCTGGATGTTCTCCTGGACGCCGGCCGGGAAGCCGTACTGGAGCGCCAGATGGCCCTGGAGGCCGAAGCCCTCGACGGGGACGCCGTCGGCCTTCAGCTGCTTGATCAGGTTGTAGTAGGCGTCGCTCTTGGCGTTGATGCCGTCGACGTTGTAGTCGTTGAGGTAGAGCTTGGCGTGGGGGTCGGCCTCATGGGCCCAGCGGAGGGCGTCGGCGATGTAGCCGGGGCCGAGCGTCTTGTAGAAGATCGACTCGCGGTAGGTGCCGTCCTCGTTGAAGGCCTCGTTGACGACGTCCCAGTGGATCACCTTGCCCTTGTAGTGCCGGGCCACCGTCTGGATGTGGTTCTTGAGGACGGCGCGCAGCTCGTCGGCGGTCCAGGTGCCCTGGGTGAGCCAGTCGGGGAGCTGGCTGTGCCAGACGAGCGTGTGGCCGCGGACCTTCTGGTGGTGGGCCTTGGCGAAGGAGACGACCTCGTCGCCGGCGGTGAAGTCGAAGACGCCGCGCTCGGGTTCGGTGGCGTACCACTTCATGGCGTTGCCGGGGGTGGTCTGCCCGAACTCGCTGCCGAGGAGCTCCATGTAGGCGGCGTCGGTGAACTCGGGGTTGTCGGTGGCGGAGCCGAAGTACTTGTGGTGCTTCTTGGCCAGTTCGCCGAGCGTCTTGGGGCGGGGGTCGGCGGCCGCGGGCGAGGAGGCGAGGCCGGCGGCGAGACAGGCCGCGGCGGAGAGGGCGGCGACTATCCGGGACGCGGTGCGAAGCCGGGACGTGGACATGGTCGGACTCCTGGTGGGGTGGGGCGGTTCGTTCAAGGACGGTTCGTTCAAGGACGGTTCGGTCGGAATCGGTTCAGTCGAGGACGATCGTGGTGAGCGCGCGCGGGGCGAGCTCGGCCGAGAGGGTCGTGCCGCGGGTGGTGGCGACGGCGGCCGGGGTGATCGAGCGGGTCTCGTCGGTGACGTAGGCCTCGGGGCTCCGGTCGCGCCCGCCGCGCAGGGCTAGCTCGGTGGTGGTCGCGGTGGTCCCGGTGTTGAGGATCTCGATCACGCGGCTGCCGTCGGTGTTGCGGAAGGCCGTGATCCGCAGGTCAGGGTCGGCGTTCGTGACCGGTACGCGGACGGCGCCGGGGCGGATGAAGCGGCTGAAGGCGGCGAGCGCCCAGTACCGCTTGGACACCCGGTAGGCGTCGCCGGGGTTGGCGAGCTGGATGAGCCCCCGGGTCGCGCCGAGGGAGGCGCCGGTCCAGTACACGTAGGCGTTGGCGTTGCCGACGGTCAGGGTGTTCTGGATGTCGGCGGCGACGGTGAGGCCGTCGTAGCCGCTGCCGTCGTCCCAGTTCTCGTTCCAGGTGGTGCCGTCCGGCGACCACTCCGACATCCACACGTGCTTGTCGGTCGGCTGCGGGACGTCGGTCGGACCGCTGTAGCGGTGGCCGGTGACGGTCCGTACGGCCTTGTCGGCCTCGGGGTCCGCCTCGATCGCCTGGGTGTAGGCGATCTGGCGGTCCCAGCCGGCGGCGTCACAGCAGACCAGCTGGGTCTTCAGCCCGGATGCGCGGACGGTCGGCCCGAGCACCTTGAGGAAGTCCACGGCCTGCTGCGGGGTGAACCGCATCGAGGCGTAGGTCGCCGTCCAGTCGGGTTCGTTGGTGAACCCGAGGTCGGTGATGTCGATGCCTTCCTGGCGGTAGAACTTCGCGTACTGCACGAGGTAGTTCGCGTAGGCCTGACGCCATTCGGGCCGGAGCTCGCCGCCGTCGTTCTCGCTCCCGTTGGTCTTCATGAAGGCCGGGGCGCTCCAGGCGTCGGCGAAGAACCGTTTCACGCCGTAGGCCTTGGCCTCCTTGGCGAGCCAGACCTGGCCGCCGTCCCAGCCGTCCCAGACGTACGTCGGCGTGGCGTCAGGGCCGCCGGGGTCGGCCGGCAGGATCGTCGGCATGTGGTCGTAGACCCTGTCGGTCGACGAGCCGATGCCGAGGCGCAGGATCGAGAGGCCCGCGCCCTTCTCCTTGCTGAGCAGCAGGTCGAGCACCTCGCGCCGCTTGGCCGGGCTGAGGCCGCGCGCGCCGTTGAGCAGGTCGGCCCGCTGGAAGGCCATCGAGAAGCCGAAGCCGTCGATGGGCTGGAGGTCGGTGCGGAAGTCGACGGTGGGGCGCACGTGCCCGGCCTCGGCTCGTACGAGCTCGGCCGCGGGTGGCGCGGGCTCGGCCACCGCCTGGGATGTTAGCGCTAACAATATGACGGCCGTCAGGGCTGTCAGACGTTTCACGGGGGCTCCTCGGAACGGGGGGAACACGGGGCGGGTCATCCTTTGGTGGCGCCCGCGGTGAGGCCGCCGATCAGCTGGCGTTCGGCGACCGCGTAGAAGGCCAGGGCGGGGACCATGGCGAGCACGATGTAGGCGAGGACGAGCGCGTAGTCGGTCGAGTACTGGCCCTGGAACTGCTGGACGCCGACCGGGATCGTCTGCCATTTCGGGTCGTTGAAGACCAGCAGCGGCAGGAAGAAGTTGTTCCAGCTCGCGACGATGGCCAGGACCGAGACCGTGCCGAGCGCCGGGCGCGCCATCGGCAGCAGAATCTTCCAGAAGAAGCGGAACTTGCCGCAGCCGTCCATGATGGCCGCCTCCTCGACCTCGGCCGGGACGGTCCGGAAGAAGCCGCGGAGAATGATGATCGTCATGGGGAGCCCGAAGGCGGCCTGCGGGAGGATCACGCCGAGCGGGTTGTCGAGCAGGTCGAAGGTGCGCAGCAGCAGGAAGAGCGGCAGGACGGCCACCGCGAACGGGAACATCAGCCCGATCGTGAAGAGCATGTAGAAGAGCTCGCGGCCCCGGAAGGCGTAGCGGGCCAGTACGAACGCCGCCATGGCGGAGGCCGCCACCGTGACCACCGTCGTGCCGATCGCGATGCCGGCGCTGTTGGCGATCTGCCGCCAGAACATGCCGTCGCCGAGGATGCCGAGGTAGTTGCCGGTCTTCCAGTGCTCCGGGAGGCCGAACGGATTGGTCGTCAGCTCGCCGGTGCTCTTGAAGCCGGAGATCACCGCGTAGATCAGCGGTACGACGACGAAGGCGCCGATCAGCCAGATCACGCCGTGCAGCGACAGACCGCGTGCCGCCTTGCGGGCGTTCATCGGCCACCTCCCGTGGTGACGGCCCCGCTCAGGTCACGGCGGAGCACGTACCGCTGGTAGAAGAGGGAGAAGACGAGGCTGATCATGAACAGCACCACGCTGATCGCGCTGGCGTAGCCGACCTGGTAGCGCTTGAACCCGAACTGGAACATCGAGATCGCCATCGTCTCGGAGGAGTGGTTGGGGCCGCCGGCGGTCATGACCCAGACGAGGTCGAAGAGCTGGATCGCGCCGATGACCGAGAGGAAGACGCTGATCCGGATCGTCGGACCGAGCAGCGGCAGCGTCACGTACCGGAAGCGCTGCCAGGCGTTGGCGCCGTCGATGGAGGCGGCGTCGAGGACTTCGCGCGGGATGCCTTGCAGTCCGGCGAGGAAGAGCATCATGTGGAAGCCGAAGTACTTCCAGGTCATGACCACGAACAGGGTCGGCATGACCGTCGAGGGGTCGGCGAGCCACTTGCCCTGGAGCCCTTCCAGGCCGAGGGCTCCGGCGAGGTGGTCGGCCATCCCGTCGCCGGGGAGGAAGATCATGGTGAACAGGACCGCCGTGACGACCTCGGAGAGGATGTACGGGGCGAAGAACAGCATCCGGTAGACGGCGCGGCCGCGCAGCTTCTGGTTGAGCAGCACCGCGGTGAAGAGCGCGAAGGGCAGCTGCACGGTGATCGACAGGACGATCAGGTAGAGGCCACGGCCCATGTCGCCGATGAAGACCTGGTCGTCGAAGAGCCTGACGTAGTTCTCGAGGCCGACGAAGTCGACCATGGGGCCGACCCCGCCCCATTTGTAGAAGCTGTTGTGGACGGCGACGACGATCGGGGCGAGGACGAAGACGAGGAAGAGGACCAGGGCGGGGACGAGGAACCAGGCCACCGACGCCCAGCCGGCGAGGCCGCTCAGGAGCGACCGGGCCGGGACGGCCGGGCTCGCCGGTGCGGCGCCCTCCGTCCGCTCGTCCCCCGTCCGCTCGTCGGCCGGGCCCTTGGTCGGGGCGGCCACGGAGCTAGGCACTCTTCGCCGCCTCGGTGATCGACTGGGTGACCTGCTCGGGGGTCTTCTTGCCCGCGATGAGGTCGGCGACGCTGTCGTTGACCTCCTGGCCGACCGCCGGCGGATAGGCCTGGTCGAGGAAGAGCTGGAAGCCGGTCGCCTTGGCCAGACTGCCCGCCACCACCTTCTTGTTGGCGTCGGTGAGCTGGCTCTCCGCGCCCTTGACCACGGGCAGGTAGCCGTTGGAGGCCAGCAGCTTGGACTCGTTCTCCAGGACGAAGAACTTCAGGAACTCCAGGGCCTCCTTCGGTGCGCCCTTGCGCAGGGCGAAGCCTCCGCCGCCGCCGAACACCTCGTCGATCTTGCCGACTCCGCCTTCGACGGTCGGGAAGGGGAAGAAGCCGAGGTCCGCCCCGAGGTCGGCGCCCGCGTCCTTCTGCACCGAGGGCGCCCACTGCCCCATGAGCTCCATGGCGGCCTTGCCGTTGCCCATGGAGGCGGCCTGGCCGCCCGGGGTGGCGTAGCCGGCGCCGAGGAAGGACGGCTGGAACGGCTGGAGGTCGACCAGCTCCTTGAGGTGGGCACCGGCCTGGACGAAGCCGGGTCCGGTGAAGTCCTTGCTCGCCGCGGCCTCTTGCAGGGCGGGGAGGCCCGCGACGCGCATCGCGAGGTAGGCCCAGTAGTAGTGGCCCGGCCACTTCTCCTTGCCCGCGAGGGCGATCGGGGTGACACCGGCCGCCTTGAGCTTTCCGACGGTGTCCAGGAACTCGGCCCAGGTGGCCGGCGGCGTGCTGACCCCGGCCTTGGCGAAGAGCTTCTTGTTGTACCAGAAGCCGACCATGCCGATGTCGTACGGGACGCCGTAGGTCCGGCCCTCGATCTGGTAGGCCTCCAGCGAGACCGGGGTGAGCTGGGTCGACCAGTCGAGCACGTCGGTGATGTCCTCGACGAGCCCCGCGTCGACCTGCTGCTGCAGCACGCCGCCGCCCCAGGTCTGGAAGACGTCGGGGAGCTTGCCGGACGAAGTGGTGGCGGTGAGCTTGGACTTGAAGGCCTCGTTCTCCAACGAGGTCGTCTGGATCTTGATGTTCGGGTGGGCGGCCATGAACGCCGTGGCTATCTGCGGGAAGAGGGACTTGCCCGGTTCCGTCGTGGCGATGTTCCACCACTCGAACGACACCTTGCCGTCGGCCGACGCTCCGCCCTCGGATCCGCCCCCGCCGCAGGCGGCGGTCAGCGAGACGGACAGTGCGGTCAGGCCCGAGAGCGCGAGGAAGCTTCGTCGGCTCGGGTGGGTGCTGGCCATGGGACCTCCGGGGATGGGGATTGCCGATTCGAGCCCGAAAACTTTTCGTAATACTCTCGAATTCTGTGAGGCCACAAACTAGGAACGACCAACGTCCTGGTCAAGACTTCTCACCGAACTCCCCTGAAACGTCGGCGTTTTCCAGGGTTGACAAGCCAGTCACGTGATCCGAAACTCTTCGAAACGTTTGCGGTACATGGCGTCGGTCGATGGCGTCCGCGCAGAGGAGAGAAGTTGAGCGAGCAGCGCCCGACCCTGGCCGTCATCGCCGCGGAGGCAGGCGTCTCCCAGGCCACCGTCTCCAAGGTGATCAACGGCCGCTCCGATGTCGCACCGTCGACACGCGAGCGGATCGAGGCTCTGCTGCGGTCCCACAACTACCTTCCCCCGGGCCGCCAGGCCAGGGCCCGCAGGTCGGGCCTGGTCGACCTGATCCTGGGTGGTCTGGACAGCGCGTGGGCGGTGGAGATCCTGCGCGGCGTCGAG
This sequence comes from Streptomyces wedmorensis, assembly GCF_000716445.1. Classification (GTDB taxonomy): domain Bacteria; phylum Actinomycetota; class Actinomycetes; order Streptomycetales; family Streptomycetaceae; genus Streptomyces; species Streptomyces wedmorensis. The sequence continues at coordinate 105,953 of NZ_JNWK01000013.1, read as the reverse complement.
GCCGAGTGCGCCCAGCGGAGCGTCGGCACCGTCGTGTCGCTGGTCCCGCCGGGCGAGGCCACGCCGTCGAGCTGGGCCGCGCTGCCGGTCCTGCACCACAGCGACGGCGTCATCCTCGTCACCTCCTCGGTCACCCAGGCCCAGCGCGACCAGGTCGAAAGGGCCGGGGTGGCGCTGGTCGTCATCGACCCGATCGACCTGCCGGACAAGGGCGTGCCGAGTATCGGCGCGACCAACTGGGCCGGCGGACTCGCCGCCACCGAGCACCTGTTGGAGCTCGGGCACCGCCGGATCGCCGCGATCGGCGGGCGCAAGGAGATGCTCTGCAGCCAGGCCCGCATCGACGGGTACCGGGCGGCGCTCGAGCGGGCCGGGGTCGAGGTCGACCGCGACCTGATCCGCTTCGGCGACTTCCAGCACGAGGGCGGGTTCCGGCGCGCCCAGGAACTGCTCGCCCTCCCCGACCCGCCGACGGCGATCTTCGCCGGCAGCGACCAGCAGGCGATGGGCGTCTACGAAGCCGCGCGGCAGGCCGGGTTGAGCGTCCCGGAGGACCTGAGCGTGGTCGGCTTCGACGACCTGCCGATGTGCGACTGGCTGTCGCCGCCGCTGACGACGGTCCGCCAGCCGCTGGAGGAGATGGGCCGGCTCGCCGCCCGCACCCTGTTCCAGCTTCTGGAGGACCAGCCCCTGGTCAGCCCCCGGATGGAGCTGTCGACCGAGCTCAAGGTCCGGCTCTCCACCGCCCCGCCCCGTTCCTAGGAGAACCCCTTGACCGAGTCCTGGCGTGACCCCCTCCTGCCCGCGTCCGAGCGCGTCGCCGATCTCCTGAGACGGATGACGGTGGAGGAGAAGGCGGGGCAGCTCGCCGGCTTCTGGGCGCTGCCCTCGAATCCGGGAGCACCCGTCGCGCCGATGGAGGACGATTCCGGCGAGCCCGCGCCCGGTTTCGACGACGTCATCCCCCACGGGCTCGGCCAGTTGACCCGGGTGTACGGCACCGCGCCGATCACCGCCGAGGCCGGGATGGAGCGGCTCGCCGCGCTCCAGCGGCAGGTGACGGAGTCCGGCCGGTTCGGGATCCCGGCGGTCGCGCACGAGGAGTGCCTGACCGGTTTCATGACGTTCGGGGCGACGGTCTTCCCCGGGCCGCTCGCCTGGGGCGCGTCCTTCGACCCCGGTCTCGTGCGCCGGATGGCCGCCGCCATCGGCACCGACATGCGACGGGTCGGCGTCCACCAGGGACTTGCCCCGGTGCTGGACGTGGTCCGGGACTACCGGTGGGGCAGGACCGAGGAGTGCATCGCCGAGGACCCCTATCTCGTCGGGGCGATCGGCACCGCCTATGTGCAGGGCCTGGAAGGCACCGGGATCGTGGCGACGCTCAAGCACTTCGCCGGGTACTCGGCCTCGCGCGGCGGCCGGAACATGGCCCCCGTGCCCTCGGGGCCGCGCGAGTTCGCCGACGTGCTGGTCGAGCCCTTCGTCCGGGCGCTGCGCGAGGGGGGCGCCCGGTCGGTGATGAACAGCTACACCGACGTGGACGGTGTCCCGGTCGCCGCCGACGAGCGGCTGCTGACCGAACTGCTCCGGGGCGAGCTCGGTTTCGGCGGGGTGGTCGTCGCCGACTACTACGCCGTCTCCTTCCTGGAGACCCGGCACGGCGTCACCGGCTCGCGCGGCGAGGCCGGCGCGCTGGCGCTGACCGCCGGGATCGACGTCGAGCTGCCGACCGCCCGCTGCTACGCCGAACCGCTGACCGCACTCGTACGGGCAGGAGCGGTACGGGAGGAGCTCATCGACCGGGCCGCGGAGCGGGTCCTGCTGCAGAAGGCCGAACTCGGCCTGCTCGACCCCGACTGGGAGCCCGTCAAGCCCGAGCCGGTCGACCTCGACCCGCCGGAGAACCGGGAGCTGGCCCGGCTGATCGCCGAGCGGTCCACGGTGCTGCTCGCCAACGACGGCATCCTGCCGCTGCGGCCGTGCCGGGTCTCCGTCAGCGGGCCGTACGCCGACGACCCCCACTCCTTCCTCGGCTGCTACTCCTTCCCCAACCATGTCGCACTGCCCGGGGCCCCCGGGGTGGAGATACCGACGCTCGGCGAGGCACTCGCCGCCGCCGGGTTCACGGTCACCGCGGACGAGCCGGACGTGAACGTCCTCGTCCTCGGGGACCGGGCCGGCATGTTCGGCCGGGGCACCTCCGGGGAGGGCTGCGACGCCGAGACCCTCGACCTGCCCGGCGACCAGGCCGCGCTCGCCTCCGCCGTCCTGGACTCCGGGGTGCCGACCGTCCTGGTCCTCGTCTCCGGACGGCCGTACGCGCTCGGCTCGCTCGCGGAGCGCGCGTCGGCCGTGGTGCAGGCCTTCTTCCCCGGCGAGGAGGGCGGGACGGCGCTGGCCCGGATCATCAGCGGCGCCGCGGAGCCGTCCGGGCGGCTGCCGGTCTCCATCCCCCGCCAGGCCGGCGGCCAGCCCGGCACGTATCTGCGCTCGCGGCTCGGCGGGCCCACCGACTGGAGCTCGGTGGACCCGACCCCGCTGTTCCCCTTCGGCCACGGGCTGAGCTGGACCGGCTTCACCTGCTCGGACCTCTCCGTGGATCCCGCCGCCGCGACGGACGGAGCCGTCTCCGTCTCGGTGACCGTGCGGAACGTCGGCGAGGTCGCCGGGACGGAGGTGGTGCAGCTGTACCTCTCCGATCCCGAGGCGACCGTCGTCCGGCCGGAGAAGTGGCTCGCCGGGTTCGGCAGGGTCGAGCTGGAGCCGGGCGCGGCCGCCCGGATCACCTTCTCCGTCCATGCCGACCGGACCTCCTTCACCGGGATCGACCTGCGGAGGCGGGTGGAACCCGGGGAGATCGGTGTGGCCGTCGGACGGTCCAGCGGCGATCTTCCGCTCCGGGGCTCCTTCACCCTGCGCGGTCCCGTGCGTCACCCCGGGGCCGACCGCGTGCTGTCCGTGCCGGTCGAGATCGTCCCCGTACCGTGACCGGGTGGTTCGGCGATCCCGTACTGCCGGGGTTCCGGCCCGATCCGTCCGTCTGCCGCATGGGGACGGACTACTACCTGGTGACGTCCAGCTTCGAGTGGTTCCCCGGCCTTCCCGTGTTCCACAGCCGCGATCTGACGCACTGGCGGCGACTGGGCTCCGCGCTCGACCGGGCGTCGCAGCTCGACCTCGACGGGTGCGGGCCCTCGCGGGGGCTGTTCGCTCCGACGATCCGGCACCATGACGGGGTCTTCCATCTCGTCTGCACGCTGATGGACGGCCCCGGCCATTTCGTCGTCACGGCGACCGACCCGGCGGGGCCGTGGTCGGAGCCGTACCGGCTGGACGGCGAGGGTTTCGATCCGTCGCTGTTCTTCGACGACGGCCCGGACGGCGACGGGCGGGCCTGGTTCACCGCCGCCCGCGTCCTCGACGAGGCGGCGGGCCGCACCGAGATCTGGATGCGCGAGTACCTGCCTCGCGAACGGCGGCTCACCGGGCCCGAGTACGTCCTGTGGTCGGGGAGCCGTCCGGGCGCCCGCTGGTCGGAGGCCCCGCACCTCTACCGGATCGACGGCACGTACCTTCTGCTCACCGCCGAGGGCGGCACCGATGTGGACCACAGCGTGGTGGCCGCCCGCGCCCACCAGGTGACCGGGCCCTACACGGGCGTCCCCGGCAATCCGGTCCTCGCGCCCTCCGCGGGCCCGGTCACCTGCACCGGGCACGCGGATCTCGTCCAGACCCCGGACGGAGACTGGCGGGCCGTCCTCCTGGGCGTCCGGCCGGGCTCCGCCATCGGCCGGGAGACGTTCCTCAGCCGGGTCACCTGGGAGGACGGCCGGCCGGTCTTCGCCCCCGTCGCCCACCGCGGCCACAACAGTCCCCTCCACGACGACTTCGCGACGCTCACCGCCGACTGGAGCACCCTGCGCACCCCGCGCTCGCGGTTCTGGTCCACGGGCGACGGGCTGCGGCTCCGGCTGCGTCCCGAGCGCCTGGGCGAGCGCACCACCCCGTCCCTCCTGGCCCGCCCGCAGGAGCAGCCCGACTGCGACGCCTCCACCGAACTGCGCTTCTCCCCCGGTGCGCCGGGTGAGGAGGCGGGCCTCGCCGTGGTCCTCGACGACGACGCCCACCTCCTGTTCCTCCGCACGACGGAGGGGTTGACTCTGCGCCGCGGGACCGAAGTCCTCGCCGGCGTTCCCCTCCCCCCGGGCCCTGTCCGCCTGGAGGTCCGTATCCGCGGCTTCCGCCATTCCTTCTTCTACGCGCCGCCCGGCGGTTCCCGAAAGGAACTGGCCACCGTCGAAGCGACGTTTCTCGCCCCGCTGTTCACCAGTGTGCATATCGGCCTCTACGCCGGCTCCCAAGGCCGTCCGTCCACCAATGAGGCCCATTTCCCGTGGTTCGACCTCACCTGTCCGGAAACCCCTGTCTGACGATAGGCACAGATCAAGGGCGGTCCGCATCGAAATTCTTTCGAAGCGGGCCGCCCTTCGAAACATCTTCGAAAGTCTTGACTTGTTTCCGCCGCGTTTCCACACTGATTCCCGAGGTGGCGTCTCCCTCTTTTCGGTACGCCCAGTTAGTGCGCGGGTCTTTTGTTCATCCACGAAGACAGCACCGACGCGGATTCGTTCTGCCGCCTTCACAGCCTTCCGCGAATTCACTCCAGGAGGTTCTTTCATGCGCTCACGCGCTCTTTCCCCGACCGCTCTCCGCCGGAGGACCGGCGGCCTGTCCGCGGCGCTGATCGCCGGCGTCCTCGGTGCCACCGCCGTGATCGTGGCACCTCTGACCTCGCACGCCGCCGAGACCACGCTCGGCAGCGCGGCGAAGCAGAGCGGCCGGTACTTCGGCACGGCGATCGCCTCGGGCCGGCTCAACGACTCGACGTACACGACGATCGCCAACCGCGAGTTCAACTCGGTGACCGCCGAGAACGAGATGAAGATCGACGCCACCGAACCGCAGCAGGGGCAGTTCACCTTCACCGCCGCCGACCGCGTCTACAACTGGGCGGTGCAGAACGGCAAGCAGGTGCGCGGCCACACCCTGGCCTGGCACTCCCAGCAGCCCGGCTGGATGCAGAACCTCGGCGGGAGCGCGCTGCGCCAGGCGATGGTCAACCACATCAACGGCGTCATGGCCCACTACAAGGGCAAGATCCCCCAGTGGGACGTCGTGAACGAGGCCTTCGTCGACGGCACTTCGGGTGCCCGGCGCGACTCCAACCTGCAGCGCACCGGCAACGACTGGATCGAGGTCGCGTTCCGCACCGCGCGCGCCGCCGACCCGGCCGCCAAGCTCTGCTACAACGACTACAACGTCGAGAACTGGACCTGGGCCAAGACCCAGGCCATGTACGCGATGGTCAAGGACTTCAAGCAGCGCGGCGTGCCGATCGACTGCGTCGGCTTCCAGTCGCACTTCAACAACGACAGCCCGTACAACAGCAACTTCCGTACCACGCTCCAGAGTTTCGCCGCCCTCGGCGTCGACGTGGCCATCACCGAGCTCGACATCCAGGGCGCCTCGGGCACCACCTACGCCAACGTGACCAACGACTGCCTGGCGGTCCCGCGCTGCCTCGGCATCACCGTGTGGGGCGTGCGCGACACCGACTCCTGGCGGGCCGAGCACACTCCGCTCCTGTTCAACGGCGACGGCAGCAAGAAGCCGGCCTACACCTCCGTGCTCAACGCGCTGAACGCCGTCTCCACGACGCCGACGCCCACGCCGACCCCCTCTCCCGGTGCCGGACAGATCAAGGGAGTCGCCTCGGGCCGCTGCCTGGACGTGCCCGGAGCCGTCACCACGGACGGCACCCAGGTCCAGCTGTGGGACTGCAACGGCCGCACCAACCAGCAGTGGACCTTCACCGCGGCCGGTGAGCTCAGGGTCTACGGCGACAAGTGCCTCGACGCCGCCGGCACCGCCAACGGCGCCAAGGTCCAGATCTACAACTGCTGGGGCGCCGACAACCAGAAGTGGCGCCTCAACTCCGACGGATCCATCGTCGGCGTCCAGTCCGGCCTCTGCCTCGACGCCGCCGCCAACGGCACGGCCAACGGCACGCTGATCCAGCTCTACACCTGCTGGAACGGCACCAACCAGCGCTGGACCCGCAGCTGATCCCACACCGCCGACGGAGGGGAGCCAGGATGATCCTGGCTCCCCTTTCGGCGTGTCAGAGGGAGGGACGGTTGCCGTAGTACGCATCCGGGCCGTGCTTGCGGGTGAAGTGGCGGTCCAGGACGTGCTGCGGGGGTTCGACCGTGCCCAGGGCGATGGTGTGGAGCGCCATCTCGGCCACCGCCTCGCAGACGATGGCGTGCTCCAGGGACGCGGTGGCGTCCTCGCCCCAGGTGAAGGGGCCGTGGTGGGCGACGAGGGCGCCGGGGACCTCCCTGGCCCGGGTGTCGTCACGGCCCAGCAGGTCCACGATGACCTGGCCGGTGTTGTACTCGTAGTCCTTGGCGCACTGCTCGGGGGTGAGGGCCGCGGTGACGGGGACGGGCCCGTTGAAGGTGTCCGCGTGGGTCGTGCCGAGCACCGGTATCGCGCGCCGGGCCTGGGCGAAGGCGACGGCATGGGTGGAGTGCGTGTGGGTCACGCCTCCGATGGAGGGGAAGGCCAGGTAGAGGCTCCGGTGCGTCTCTGTGTCGGTGGACGGTCGCAGGTGGCCCTCCACGACGCTTCCGTCGGACAGGGAGACGACGACCAGGTCCTCCTCGCTCAGCACGTCGTAGGCCACACCCGAGGGCTTGATGACGAAGACGCCGGCTTGTCGGTCCACTCCGCTCACGTTGCCCCAGGTGAGGGTGGCCAGACCGGCCCGGGGGATGCGGAGGTTGGCCTCCAGCACCTCGCGGCGCAGCTCCTCGGAAACGGTGGTGCTCACGGAGGACTCCGTCCTGGTCGGGGTGGAGGCGGAGGCGTTCACAGGCTCTGTGCCAGACGGTGGTAGGCCTGGTTCCAGCGCAGCTCGCGCGTGAAGCGCCGTACGGTCGTGTCCTCGTCGATGACGGCGAGTTCGGTCCGCAGCATCTCGGCGAGGTCGTCGAGCTCCTCGCCTCCGAGGGCGGTGGTCAGGACGGTGTGGTGCGGGGCTCCGGCCGTCAGCCAGGCCTCGGTGGAGGTACGGAGGTCGGGGCGGGGCCGCCAGACGGCGCGGGCGACGGGCAGCTGGGGCAGCGGCTCGGGCGGGGCGACGACGTCGATGTGGTTGGCGACGAGACGGAACCGGTCGCCCATGTCCGCGAGGCCGACGACGACGGCCGGACCGGGGTCGGCGTCGAAGACGAGTCGGACCGGGTCCTCGCGTCCGCCGATGCCGAGCGGGTGGATCTCGCAGGCGGGCCTGGCCGTCGTGATCGAGGGGCAGACCTCCAGCATGTGGGCGCCGAGGATGAGTTCCTGGCCTGGTGTGAGGTCGTAGGTGTAGTCCTCCATGAAGGAGGTGCCGCCGGGCAGGCCGTGGGCCATCGCCTTCAGCGCGCGCAGCAGGGTGGAGGTCTTCCAGTCCCCTTCGCCGCCGAATCCGTAGCCGTCCGCCATCAGGCGCTGCACGGCGAGGCCGGGCAGCTGGCGCAGGCCGCCGAGGTCCTCGAAGTTGGTGGTGAAGGCGCGGAAGCCGCCTTCCGTGAGGAAGGCGCGCAGGCCGGCTTCGATGCGGGCGGCGTAGCGCAGGGATTCGTGGCGCTCGCCGCCGGGCCGCAGCTCGGGCGCGAGGGCGTAGAGGTCCTCGTACTCCTTGACGAGGGCGGTGACGGTGTCGTCGGGGGCGGCGTCGACGGCGGCGACGAGGTCGTTGACGCCGTAGGTGTTGACCGAGACGCCGAACCGCAGCTGGGCCTCGACCTTGTCGCCCTCGGTGACGGCGACGTCGCGCATGTTGTCGCCGAACCTGGCGAGCTTGAGGGTGGTGAGTTCGGAGCGGCCGACGGCGGCGCGGGCCCAACCGGCGATGCGGTCGACGACCTCGGGGGTGGAGACGTGGCCCGCCACGGTCTTGCGCGGGACACCGAGGCGGGTCTGGACGAAGCCGAACTCGCGGTCACCGTGGGCGGCCTGGTTCAGGTTCATGAAGTCCATGTCGATGGTGGACCAGGGCAGTTGGCGGTTGGCCTGGGTGTGCAGGTGGAGCAGGGGCTTGCTCAGGGCGTCGAGGCCGGCGATCCACATCTTGGCCGGGGAGAAGGTGTGCATCCAGGCGATAAGGCCGATGCAGCGGTCGTCGGCGTTGGCCTCCAGGCAGATCGCGCGGATGGCGGCCGCGTCGGTGAGGACCGGCTTCCACACCAGGCGGACGGTCATCCGGGGCTGCCCGGCGAGGGTGTCGCAGATGGCGCGGGACTGGTCGGCGACCTGAGCCAGGGTGTCGTCGCCGTAGAGGGCCTGGCTTCCGGTGAGAAACCAGATCTCGCGGTCGGGCTGGGCGAGCGTCATGTCGGGTGTGCTCCTCGGAGGTGCTGGGGCGGAGAGGTCGGGCCGCTGGAGGCCGGGGCGAAGAGGCGCCCCGGTCAGCCGGTGGTGACGAGGCGTGCGGTGTTGCGGATCCGTCGCAGGCGGTGCAGGAGGAGGTCCGCTCCGGTACCGAAGTGGTCGTGCAGGGCGCGGTACTCGTCGAACAGCGCGTCGTAGGCGTCCGCCCGTGCGGGGTCTGGCACGTACGCGTGGCGCTGGACGCTGCCCATCACGGAAGCGGCGGAACGGACGTCGGGGTAGGCGCCCGCGGCGACGGCGGCGTGGATGGCCGAGCCGAGCGCCGGACCCTGCTCGGAGGTGCCGACGGACACTGGGCGGCGGAGCACGTCGGCGTAGATCTGCATGAGCAGCGCGTTCTTCCTCAGCCCTCCGGTGACGATGAACTCCTCGACGGGGATCCCGCCGCCCTCGAAGGTCTCGACGATCATCCGGGTGCCGTAGGCGGTGGATTCGAGCAGGGCCCGGTAGACGTCCTCGGGCCGGGTGTCGAGGGTGAGGCCGGCGATGACTCCGGAGAGGTGGTGGTCGACCAGGGTGGAACGGTTGCCGTTCATCCAGTCCAGGGCCACCAGGCCGTGCGCGCCGACCGGCTGGTCGGCGGCTTTGCGGGTCAGGAGTCGGTGGAGGTCCTCGCCCGCTGCCTCGGCCTCGGCGCGGTAGTGGTCCGGGACGCCCTGGCGGAGCCACCAGGCGAAGATGTCGCCGACCGCGCTCTGGCCGGCCTCGTAACCGTAGGCACCCTCGACGATGCCGCCGTCGACGACCCCGCAGATGCCGGGGACCTCGGCGAGGGTGGCGCCGTTGAGTACGTGGCAGGTGGAGGTGCCCATGATGGCGAGCATCCGGCCGTTCTCCACGGCGCCCGCCGCGGGTGCGGCGACGTGGGCGTCGACGTTGCCCGCCGCGACGGCGATACCCTCGGGGAGACCGGTCCAGTGTGCGGCCCGGCTGCTCAGGGTGCCGACGCGGGAGCCCAGCGGGGAGAGGGGGTGCTCCAGGCGGGTGGCGGGGAAGTCGGCGAAGTCCGGGTGGAGTCCGGCGAGGAAGTCGGGCGAGGGGTAGGTCCCGTCCTGGTGGATGCCCTTGTAGCCGGCGGTGCAGGTGTTGCGGGACTCGGTTCCGGTCAGCTGCCAGACGATCCAGTCGGCCGCCTCGATCCAGCGGGCGCAGGCGGCGTAGACGGCCGGGTCCTCTTCCAGGACCTGCAGGGCCTTGGCGTACTGCCACTCGGAGGAGATCTTGCCGCCGTACCGTGCGATCCACTTCTCGCCGCGTGCGTGAGCGAGGGCGTTGATGCGGTCGGCATGGGCCTGGGCCGCGTGGTGCTTCCATAGTTTGGGCCAGGCGTGCGGGCGGTCGGCCCACTCGGGCGTCAGGGCGAGCGGAGTGCCGTCCTGGGCGGTCGGCAGGACCGTGCACGCGGTGAAGTCGGTGGCGATGCCGATGACGCGGGCCGGGTCGACTCCGGCGTCGGCGAGCGCCGCCGGAACAGCGGTACGCAGGACGTCGCGCCAGTCCTCGGGGTGTTGCAGGGCCCAGTCGGGGGGCAGGGGGGCGCCGGTGGAGGGAAGGTGGTCTTCGATGACTGCGTGGCGGTACTCGTGGACCGACGAACCGAGTTCTGCGCCGTCCCGGACCCTGACCACGACGGCGCGCCCGGAGAGGGTGCCGAAGTCGACTCCGATGGTGCATGCCTCGGACTGGTGAGGGGCTGCGGGGCCGGAAAGGGCGTGTGTGGTCACGATGCGGTCTCTCTCGTCATGAACAGGGCCAGAGGAGCACCCTGATTGTTAACGCTCACAATTGACTGGGCAAGAGCTGCGTGCAGTTCTGTCGAACATTCGGCAAGAAGAAGGGCCTCTGAAGTGAGCGCTCACCTACCGTCCCGGGGGCAACCCCGGCGTCGCGCCCGGCCTGCCGGGAGGCGGTAGGGCCGAGCGGACGGAACGGTCGACGGAGCGCTTGCGCGGGCGGACCGACGCGCGTGCGCCGCCGGACGCCGGACATCAGACGGCAGGCCCCAGACAGCAGACACAGCAGACACAGCAGACTGGAGACCTGTCACCGGCCTCCAGTCCGGCCGCCAGGAGGTGGTGGGAGAGCCCGGCCCCCCGCGTCAGGATTCGTTCGAGGGGCGCGTGCTCGCACGCATGATGAGCTGCGGTTCCACCAGGAGGTGCTCGACCTTCCGGGCGCGACCCTCGATGTGGTCCACCAGCAGCCCGATGCTCCGGCGCCCGATGGCGGCGAAGTCCTGGCGGACCGTCGTCAGCGGCGGAGGGAAGAACTCGGCCTCCGGGATGTCGTCGAAGCCGGCGACGGCGACCTGTCCGGGGGTGCGGATCCCGCCCTCGCGCAGCGCCCGCAGGACGCCGAGCGCCATCTGGTCGTTGGCGACGAAGACGGCCGTGACCGGTGTCGCCCCGCGACGGGCCAGGGCGAGTCCCGCGAGTTCCTGTCCCGCCCGGTACCCGGACAGCGGGCTCCAGTCCCCCGTCAGTACGCGCGGAGGGCGGATGCCGCCCTCCTCCAGGACGGTGCGCCATCCCGCGGTGCGGGCCTCGCTCTCCAGCCAGTCGTCGGGACCCGCCACGTGCCAGACGTTGCCGTGCCCGGCGGCGAGCAGGTGCTCCGTGACCATGCGGGCGCCGAGCTCCTGGTCGAGGGAGACGCCGGGCAGGTCGAGCTGGTGTCCACCCTCCACGGTGACCACGGGGAAGGGTGCGTCCAGCTCGGCGAGCGCCTGCACGTGCGAGCGTTGCGGGGTGATGGCGACAACGCCCTCCACGCCCCAGGACGCGAGGTGGTCGATGGCGTCCTTGAGCCCCTGCCCCTCTCCGGTGCGCAGACTGACGGTCGAGACGAGGTAGCCCTGCTCCCGGGCCGCCTCCTCCAGGCCGGTCAGGGTGCTGGCAGGGCCGTACAGGGCGGTGTTGACGGCGATGACACCCAGCGTCCTCGTACGGCGCGTCACCAGGGCGCGTGCGGCGGAGTTGCGACGGTAGCCCAGCCGCTCGATGGCCAGGGTGACCTGTTCCCGGGTGGCCGCGCGCACGTTGGGGTGATCGCTCAGCACCCGGGAGACGGTCTGGTGGGAGACCCCCGCCTCTCGTGCGACGTCGGCCATCGTCGGCGGGCGGACGTCTTCCGCGGGATTCGCCACGTTCGCCTCCCTTCTCCGTGTTTACGGCTGTACATCGATGCGAGAAAAACCTTAGCGCCTCTTGTATCACGCTGTTGTGAGCGCTAACAATCAACCTCGACCGGGGCGCCGACGCCCCGGCCACCCAGCCGGAACGGCGCCGTCCCGGTGGTGCGAGCTCACGCGCCGCCGCCGGACCCGTCCCTCGGCCGGAGCCGCACTCGACGACGGGATTGCCAGGTAACCCATGAAGAAGTTCCGATCCGCATCCGCCCTCCTGGCCGTGACCACCGGCTGTGCCCTGCTCCTGACAGCCTGCGGGCAGAACAGCGAGGGCGGCAGCCAGGAGTCGAAGGACACGAAGGACCTCACCATCGGCATCGCGATGCCCACCAAATCCTCCGAGCGGTGGATCGCCGACGGCCGCAACATGACCGAAAGTCTGAAGAAGGCCGGCTTCGCCACGACCCTGCAGTACGGCGAGGACGACCCCGACCAGCAGGTCGCCCAGATCGAGAACATGATCACTCAGGGCGTCGACGCCCTGGTCGTGGCCGCCATCAACGGCGAGGCGCTGTCCAACGTCCTGCAGCAGGCGGCCGACGCCCACATCCCGGTCATCTCCTACGACCGGCTCATCCTGGGCTCCCCGCACGTCGACTACTACGCCTCCTTCGACAACGAGAAGGTCGGCGAGCTCCAGGCCACGTACATCGTCGAGAAGCTGGGGCTGAAGGCCGGCTCGAAGAAGGGTCCCTTCAACATCGAGTTGTTCGCCGGGTCCAACGACGACAACAACACCAAGTACTTCTTCAACGGTGCCATGAAGGTGCTGAAGCCCTACCTCGACAAGAAGCAGCTGGTCGTACGCTCCCAGCAGACCCAGCTCAACCAGGTCACCACGTTGCGGTGGGACGGAGGGACGGCGCAGAAGCGCATGGACGACCTGCTGACCTCCTCGTACTCCACCGCCCGGGTCGACGCCGTGCTCTCCCCCTACGACGGCATCTCCATCGGCATCCTGTCCGCCCTGAAGTCCGACGACTACGGGAGCGCCGCCAAGCCGCTGCCGGTCGTCACCGGCCAGGACGCGGAGGTCGCCTCCGTGAAGTCGATCATCGCGGGCCAGCAGACGCAGACCGTCTACAAGGACACACGCGCACTCGCGCAGGTCGCCGCAGACATGGTGACCGCCGTCCTCGCCGGCAAGAAGCCCGAGATCAACGACGACGCCACCTACGACAACGGCAAGAAGGTGGTCCCGGCCTTCCTGCTCGATCCGGTCAGCGTCGACAAGACGAACTACCGGCAGGTCCTGGTCGACTCGGGCTACATCAACGCCGAGGAACTGCGATGACGCCCGCCCCGGCCGACTCCCCCAAGGTTCCCGTCTCCGTCTCGTCCCCGTCCGGCCCCGTCCTCGAGATGCGGTCCATCGTGAAGACCTTCCCCGGGGTCAGAGCACTGTCCGACGTGACCCTGTCCGTGGAGCGCGGCGAGGTGCACGCCCTGTGCGGAGAGAACGGTGCCGGCAAGTCGACGCTCATGAAGGTCCTGTCCGGCGTCCACCCGCACGGCACCTACGAGGGCGAGATCCTCTTCGAAGGCGAGCCGTGCCGTTTCAAGGACATCAGGGCCAGCGAGCGGCGCGGCATCGTCATCATCCACCAGGAGCTCGCACTCGTTCCCTATCTGTCGATCGCCGAGAACGTCTTCCTCGGCAACGAGCCGTCCCGGCGCGGGATCATCGACTGGCACGAGGCGCTGCGCCGTGCTTCCGAACTGCTCAGGCGGGTCGGGCTCGACGAACATCCCGAGACACGGGTCGCCGACATCGGTGTCGGCAAGCAGCAGCTCGTGGAGATCGCGAAGGCGCTGGCGAAGAACGTCCGCCTGCTGATCCTCGACGAGCCCACCGCGGCGCTCAACGACGAGGACAGCGCGAAACTGCTGCGGCTGATGCGGGAGTTGAAAAGCCAGGGCATCACGTCGATCATCATCTCGCACAAGCTGAACGAGATCGCCCAGATCGCCGACTCCGTCACCATCCTGCGCGACGGGCGCTCCATCGAGACCCTCGACGTCAGGGACCCCGCCACCACCGAGGAACGCATCATCCGCGGCATGGTGGGGCGGGACCTCGACAGCCGGTTCCCCGACCGCACGCCGTACGAGGGCCCGGCCGACGCCGACCCTGTCCTGGAGATCCGGGACTGGACCGTACGTCACCCCCTCGACCGCGGCCGCAAGGCCGTCGACGGGGTCTCGCTCCAGGTCCGCCGCGGGGAGATCGTCGGCGTCGCGGGCCTCATGGGTGCCGGCCGGACCGAACTCGCGATGAGCGTCTTCGGCCGTTCCTACGGCCACTACGAGCAGGGCACCGTGCTCAAGGACGGCCGCGAGGTACGGACACGCACGGTCCCCGAGGCGGTCGCCCACGGCATCGCGTACGTCACGGAGGACCGCAAGCACTACGGGCTCAACCTCGGGGACTCCGTGAGCCGGAACATCTCGCTCGCGTCCCTCGGCGCCCTCGCCCGCCGCGGCGTCGTCGACGGGCATGAGGAGCGCAAGGTGGCCGAACGGTACCGGCGGACCATGAACATCAAGGCTCCGAACGTCCTCGAGCCGGTAGGCCGCCTTTCCGGCGGCAACCAGCAGAAGGTCGTTCTCAGCAAGTGGATCCTCGCCGGGCCGGACGTCCTCATCCTCGACGAGCCCACCCGCGGAGTCGACGTGGGAGCCAAGTTCGAGATCTACACCGTGATCGACCGGCTCGCCGCCGAGGGCAAGGCGATTCTCCTCATCTCCTCCGAGCTGCCCGAACTGCTCGGCATGTGCGACCGCGTCTACACCATGGCCGCAGGCCGGCTGACCGGCGAAGTCGCCCGCGAGGACGCCACCCAGGAAGTCCTGATGCGGCACATGACGCAGGACACCCCCGTACTACCGGCGGTCACCGCAGGCGCCGCCTCCAGCGAAGGACACCAGGCATGAGCACCGACGTCAGCACGAAGACGACCACACCGGCGCCCCCGGGCCGCGGGGCTCCGTCCACCGGGGCACCGCTGGCCCGGGTGCTTCTGGACGGCGTCCGGCGGAACATGCGCCAGTACGGGATGCTCTTCGCACTCGGCCTGATCGTGCTCCTGTTCCAGATCTGGACGGGCGGCGACCTCCTGCTGCCGCGGAACGTCTCCAACCTGGTGCTGCAGAACAGCTACATCCTCATCCTGGCCATCGGCATGATGATCGTCATCATCTCCGGGCACATCGACCTGTCCGTGGGCTCCCTGATGGCGCTGGTCGGTGGCATCGGGGCGGTGCTCATGGTCGAGCACCATGTGGCCTGGCCCGTCGCGGTGCTCCTCACCCTGCTGCTGGGAGCCGTCGCCGGCGCCCTGCAGGGCTTCTTCATCGCGTACGTCGGCATACCGTCGTTCATCGTGACCCTCGCCGGCATGCTGCTGTTCCGCGGGTTCACGGAGATCTTCCTCAAGGGTCAGACGCTCGGCCCGTTCCCGGACGGACTGCAGAAGGTCGCCAACGGCTTCCTGCCGGAGGTGGGACCGCAGACCAACTACCACAACGGGACCCTGCTCCTCGGCCTGGGACTGGTCGCCTACGTGGTGTTCCAGGAGGTGCGGGACCGCCGTCGCCAGCGCGAATTCGCTCTGGAGCCGCTCCCCACGGGCCTGTTCGCGCTGAAGCTGACGGCACTGGTCGCCGCTGTCCTGGTCACCACCCTGCTGCTCGCAAGCTACAAGGGCGCCCCCGTGGTCCTCCTGATCCTGGCCGCGCTGCTGGTCGGCTTCGGTTACGTGATGCGCAACGCGGTGATCGGCCGCCACGTGTACGCGATCGGGGGGAACCTGCCGGCCGCCAAGCTGTCCGGAGTCAAGGACAAGAAGGTGACCTTCGCCGTGTTCCTCAACATGGGAATGCTCGCGGCGCTCGCCGGGCTCGTCTTCGCCGCGCGCTTCAACGCGGCCTCGCCGAAGGCGGGCGTGAACTTCGAACTGGAGGCCATCGCCGCCGCGTTCATCGGCGGGGCGTCGATGAGCGGTGGAGTCGGGACCGTCCTGGGAGCCATCATCGGCGGCCTGGTCCTCGGCGTGCTCAACAACGGCATGAACCTCGTCGGGGTGGGCACCGACTGGCAGCAGGTCATCAAGGGCCTCGTGCTGCTCGCGGCGGTCGGCTTCGACGTGTGGAACAAGCGCAGGGCGGGTGCCTGACACCGCTCCGGACATGGCTGTGCCCGCCGGCTCCTCCGCCGGCGGGCACAGCCATGTCCACACGGTCAGTCACAGGTGCCGAACCTCAGGACCGTACTCGACCTGTACTCCTCGCCAGGCCGAAGCACCGGAGACGGGTCACCGGTGCGGTTCGGCGAGTCGGGGAAGTGCTGGGTCTCCAGCGCGATGCCGGCGCCCGCCCCGTAGGGCATACCGCTCTTGCCGAGGACCGTGCCGTCGAACTGACCCGCGGTGTAGACCTGGAGCCCGGGCTCCGTGGTCAGCACCTCCATGCGGCGGCCGGTGGCCGGCGCGTACAGGACGGCGGCGGGGCGCAGTGCCTCGTCGCCGTGCGGACTTAAGACGAAGTTGTGGTCGTACCCGCCGTCCGCGCCGGGGCGGGCCAGGGCGTCGGCGATCCTCAGCGGCCGGCGGAGGTCGAACGCGGTGCCGGACACGGGGCGGTGGTCCCCGTGGGGAAGGAGGTCGTTGTCGACCGGAGTGTAGTGGGAGGCGTGCACGGCGAGTTCGTGTCCGAGGATGTCGCCGGCGCCTTCGCCGTCGAGGTTGAAATACGCGTGGTTGGTCAGGTTGACCAGGGTGGCCGCATCGGTGACCGCCGAGTAGGTGAAGGCGAGTTCGCCGACGCGGCCGATGAGACAGCTGACGGTGACGTCCAGGTTTCCCGGGAACCCCTGGTCTCCGTCCGGGCTCCGGAGGCGCAGGAGCACACCGGTCCACTCCGGGGTGTGCACGCTCTCGGCTTCCCAGAGGCGGGGGTCGAAGCCGTCGGTGCCGCCGTGCAGGCAGTGGCCGTTCTCCTGCGTGGTCAGCTGGTACGGCTTCCCGTCCAGGGAGAACCGGCCGTGTGCGATGCGGTTGGCGTAGCGGCCGACGGTGGAGCCGAAGTACCGGGCGGTGTCGGCCGCCCGGGCGGGGTCGTGGGGAGCGAGGACGATGTCGGCCGGGGTGCCGTTCCGGTCCGGCGCCCACAGCCCGTGGAGGCGGGCGCCGCGAGTGTGCACCTCCGCCGTGAGTCCGCCGGGGAAGCCGAAGGTCCATCGTTGTCCAGCGTACGGTTCGGGACGGCAGACCGGAGGGACCCCGGTGAAGGGGGACGGTGCTGGGTTCATGGAGGTTCCTTGTCGGCGAGAGGGCGCAGCCGGAAAGGGGGCAGGGATGGCCCTGCCCCCGCCCCGGGCGCGTTCATACGCGGCGGACGGCTCGGGGTTCGCACTCGGCGAGGGGTCTATTCCGCCTGGCGCGATCCTCCGAAGAGGCGTTGGAGGAGGATGAAGACGAACAGCAGACCGCCGATGACGATGCGGGTCCACCACGAACTGAGCGTGCCCTGGAAGCTGATGATGGTCTGGATCAGACCGAGGACCGTCACGCCCAGGGCGGTTCCCAGGACGAAGCCGGAACCACCGGTCAGCAGCGTCCCGCCGATCACGGCGGCGGCGATGGCGTCGAGTTCCATGCCGACGGCGTGCAGGGCGTAGCCGGACAGCATGTAGAAGGTCAGCAGCAGACCGCCGAGGGCGGAACACAGGCCACTCACGGCGTACACCGCGACCTTGGTGCGCCCTACGGGCAGGCCCATGAGACGGGCTGAGGACTCGTTGCCGCCCAAGGCGTAGACGGTGCGGCCGAAGCGGGTGTGGTGGAGGACGACGAAGGCGAGTGCCAGCACGACCAGGGCGATGATCACGGCGGGTGAGACGAACAGGCCCCCGGGCAGGAGCACCCGCGTCTGGGCGATCCGCGTGGTCGTCGGGTCGGTGAGGGAGATGGACTCGGTGCTGATCATGTAGCAGAGGCCGCGGCCGAGGAACATGCCCGCGAGAGTGACGATGAAGGGCTGGATCTCGAAGGCGTGGATCACCCAGCCCATGAGGGCACCGCCCCCTGCTCCCACCAGCAGGACCACCGGCACCGCCAGCGCGAGCGGCAGGCCGTTCTGTTCGACGAGCCAGGCCGTCAGCATGGTCGACAGGGCCACCATCGAGCCGACCGAGAGGTCGATCCCGCCTGTGAGGACGACGAACGTCATGCCGATCGCCACGACGAGCAGGAAGCCGTTGTCGATCAGGACGTTGAGCAGGACCTGCGCGGAGAAGAAGCCTTCGTACTGCACGGACCCGATCGAGAACATCGCGACCAGCAGCGTGGCCGTCACCATGAGCGGCAGGTGGGCGGCGTGCCGTGCCGAGAAGCGGTGGAGCGGCTTGGTGAGGGTGGTGCTCACGGGTGGACCTCCTGCCGGCGGGCCGTCAGGTCGCCGGCCGCGGATGCCGGGTCCGGGGCGGCCGTTCGGCGACGGCGTGAGAGTCGCGCGCGGAACGCGGGCGACTGGACGAGACACACGACGATGACGACCAGGGCCTTGAAGACGAGGGTGGTCTCGGGCGGTACGCCGAGGGTGTAGATCGTGGTCGAGAGGGTCTGGATGATCAGCGCGCCCAGGACCGTCCCACCGAGGGAGAAACGACCGCCCGTCAGGGCGGTGCCGCCGATGACGACGGCGAGGATCGCGTCCAGTTCGATCCACAGGCCGGCGTTGTTGCCGTCCGCACTGGACACGTTGGAGCTGATCATCAGGCCCGCCACCGCGGCGCACACGGCGCTGACGACGTAGACCATGACCAGGAGGCCGACTGCCCGGATGCCGACGAGTCGGCTGGCGACCGGGTTGCCGCCCACCGATTCGATGAGCAGCCCGAGCGCGGTCCGCCGGGTGACGAGGGAGGTGACGGCGACGAGGGCCGCGGCGAGGAGGACGGCGAAGGGGAGGGTGAGCCAGTAGCCGCCGCCGATCATCTTGTAGGCGCTGCTGGACACGCTGATGATCTGGCCGTCGGTGATCAGCTGGGCCACGCCGCGCCCGGCGACCATGAGGACCAGCGTGGCGATGATGGGCTGGACGCCGAGCCGGGCGACGAGGAAGCCGTTCAGCAGTCCGATCGCGGCGGCCACGCCGACCGCCAGCGCGATCGCGGACAGGACGGTGGACAGGCTCCCCGGGTCCTTCGCGGTGGCGATGTGCTCGCACGCGAGGGCGCCGGCGATGGCGACCGTCGAGCCGACCGAGAGATCGATGCCCCGGGTGGCGATCACGAGCGTCATGCCGAGCGAGACGAGGATCAGGGGGGCACCGAACTGCAGGATGTCGATCAGGCTGCCGTACAGGTGTCCGTTCTGGACGCGGACGGCGAGGAAGTCATGGGTGAACACGACGTTCCCCACCAGCAGGGCGGCCAGCACGGCGGCGGGCCAGAACAGGCGGTGCTCCATGAGCCGCCGGGTGCCGGGCGCCCGGACCGGGCGCCCCCCAGCGCCGGTGTCGTCAGGTGGTGTCATGAGGTGGCTCCGGTGGCGATGGCGCCCAGGATCCGGTCGGGCGTCAGGGTCGTGTCGTTGGGGAGGGTGGCGACGAGCCGGTGGTCGCGCAGGACGCCCACGCGGTGGCTCAGCCGCAGCACCTCCTCGAGTTCGGCGGAGATGAAGAGGACCGCTGTGCCTTCCGCGGCCAGGCTGGTGACCAGTTTCTGGATCTCCGTCTTGGCACCGATGTCGATGCCCCTGGTGGGTTCGTCCAGGATCAGCAGCTCGGGGTCGGTGAGCAGCCATCGGGCGAGCAGCACCTTCTGCTGGTTGCCCCCGCTGAGGTTGCGGACCTCTGCCTCGGGGTCGGCCGGGCGGATGTCGAGAACCTCGGTCCACCGGGCGGCGATCTCGTCCTGCCGGGTGCGGGAAACGGGTTTGGTCCAGCCGCGTGCGGCCTGGAGGGCGAGCACGATGTTCTCGCGGACGGTGAGTTCGCCGATCAGACCCTCCGCCTTGCGGTTCTCCGAGCAGAAGGCGATCTTGTGGGCAATCGCGGCGCGCGGCGAGCGCAGGACGGCGCGCTTGCCGTGGATCCGCAGCTCGCCTCCGTCGGCGTGGTCGGCGCCGAAGAGCAGCCGGGCCGCCTCGGTGCGTCCGGAGCCGAGGAGCCCGGCCAGGCCGATGACCTCGCCGCGGTGGATGTCCAGGTCATAGGGCTGGACGCCACCGGCCCGCGCGAGGCCGCGGGCGCTGAGGAAGGGCGCGTCCCCGGAACCGGGGCCGTCAGTGGTGCCGGTGTGGGATGTCTCGGCCAGTTCGTCGAGAATGCCCAGTTCGCTGCCGACCATGCGGTGTACGAGGGTGACGGGTGTCAGCTCGTCGATCCGGTACTCGCCTTCGAGGCGCCCGTTGCGCAGGACGGTCACCCGGTCGCACAGGTCGAAGACCTGGTCGAGGAAGTGGGTGACGAAGAGGATCGCGACACCCCGGTCGCGCAGTCTGCGGACCAGGGTGAACAGCTGGGCGACTTCGTCCCGGTCGAGGCTGGAGGTGGGCTCGTCGAGGATGAGGACCTTCGCCTTGACGTCCACGGCCCGTACGATCGCGACCAGTTGCTGGACGGCGAGGGAGTACGTGCCCAGCGGCATGCGGACGTCGAGGTCGAGTTCCAGTTCGGTGATGAGCCGTGCCGCGCGTTCGTGGAGGGCCGACCAGTGGACCAGCCCCAGGCGCCGGGGTTCACGGCCGATGAGGATGTTCTCCGCGACCGAGAGGTTGGGGCACAGGTTCACCTCCTGGTACACCGTGCTGATTCCGGCGTGCTGCGCTTCCAGCGGTTCGGCGAATCGCTGGAAGCCGCCGTCGACGGAGACCGTTCCCGCGTCGGGCGGGTGGACGCCGGTGAGCACCTTGATGAGGGTCGACTTCCCGGCGCCGTTCTCGCCCATCAGGGCGTGGACCTCGCCGGGGAAGAGGCGCAGATCCACGCCGTCGAGGGCGAGGACGCCGGGGAACACCTTGCGGATGCCCTGGGCCTCCAGGACCGGCCGGTCGGTGCGGGTGGGTGTGGGGGTGGGTGGGACTGCCATCCGCCCTCCTCTCCTGAGGGGTCGGGGGCGGCGCGAGGACCGCCCCCGGTCTGGTGCGGGCGTCGGGTCAGTACTGGCGGCCGGGCAGGGCGGCCGCGGCCTGGTCCTGGGTGAAGACGCCCTCCTTGACCTCGACCCGTCGCGGGACGCTCTCCCCCGCCGCGACCTTCTCGGCGAGTTCCATCAGCTGGTCGCCGAGGAGCGGGTTGCACTCGACCACCACGTTGATCTTCTTCTCCTGCATGGCGACGAAGGCGTCCTTGATGCCGTCGACGGAGATCACCTTGATGTCGGTGCCCGGCTTCCTGCCCGCCTCCTCGATGGCCTGGATGGCGCCCAGGGCCATGTCGTCGTTGTGGGCGTACAGGACGTCGATGTCCTTGTGGGACTTGAGGAAGGCCTGCATGACCTCCTTGCCCTTGGCGCGGGTGAAGTCCCCGGTCTGGGACGCGACGACCTTGAACTTGGAGTCGCCCTTGACGACCTCGGCGAAGCCGGCCTTGCGGTCGTTGGCGGGTGCGGAGCCGGTGGTGCCCTGGAGCTCGACGACGTTGACCGGTTCGGAGGTCCCCTCGTACTCCTTCACGAGCCACTTGCCGGCCTCCTGCCCCTCCTTGACGAAGTCGGAGCCGAGGAAGGTCCGGTAGAGGGAGGTGTCCTGCGAGTCGACCGCACGGTCGGTGAGGATCACCGGGATGCCGGCGCTCTCGGCCTCCTTGAGGACGGTGTCCCAGCCGGACTCCACCACCGGGGAGAAGGCGATGACGTCCACCTTCTGCTGGATGAACGTGCGGATCGCCTTGATCTGGTTCTCCTGCTTCTGCTGCGCGTCGGAGAACTTCAGCGTGATGCCGGCCTTCTCGGCCGCCTCGCGTACGGACTTGGTGTTGGCGGTGCGCCAGCCGCTCTCGGCTCCCACCTGGGCGAACCCGAGCACCAGCTTGCCGTCGGAGGAGCCCTTGCCGGTGCCGCCGGTGGTACCGGTGGGCGCGGGCTCGGTGGTGCAGGCGGTCAGCACACCAGCGGCCAGAACGGCGGCGGTGAAGACACGGAGGGCTCTGTGGGCCATGTCGTGGTTCCTTTCGGGGACGTGCGTCGTACAGGGCGGTGCCCTGAAGGGGCCGGGCCCGGCGAAGGTGCGGCTGCGCAGCGGTGGTTGCGCTGGGCGGAGGCGGAGTGTGCGTAGGCCCCCGACGACCGGCGGGCTGTCGAACGCGACACATTGTGAGCGCTAACAGACTCGCAACTCAAGGGTTCGTACGGCGGTTACTGGTTTTTTATGCAGAGAGACCAGTCGCTGCACAGCCAGTCGCGACTCGAGGATGTGAGCGTTAACAGGCTACTGAGGCGCCTTGCGGCACAGAAGGCCCCGCAGAATGAGGCCCGTTGACACACCCCACCATGCTTCGTATCGTCGCGACACAATTTCGAACGATGCCCGAAATATCGAACGACAGGAGTCGCCCCATGTGTCCCACTCCGCCCACCGGCCAGGGCGGCTTCCTGTGAGCCGCCGGGGGCAGGCTGTCGTCCTCGACGCTCCCAAGACGATTCGCCTCGTGCAGCACGTGCCTCGTCAGGCGGGGCCCGGCGAAGCCCAGGTGCGCGTGCATGCCGTCGGGATCAGCCGCAGCGACCGCGACGTCTACCTGGGTCGCCGCCCCGTTCCGTACGTGCGCTATCCGGTCACCCCTGGCCACGAGTGGTCCGGCACCGTCACCGCCGTGGGAGAGGGCGCGCCGGCTTCCCTGCTCGGCCGCAAGGTCGTGGGCGAAGGGCTGCGGAACTGCGAGACCTGCGCGCCCTGCCGCGACGGCGACACCAACCTGTGCACCGTCGGCTACGAGGAGACGGGGTTCACCCTTCCCGGCGCCATGGCCCCCACCCTCGTCCTCCCCGCTCGTCTGCTGCACACGCTCGCGCCGGACGCCGATCTCACCGCCGCCGCGTTCCTCGAGCCGGCCGCCTGCGCGGCCGCCGCTGTCCTGAAGGCGCGCCCGCTGCCCGGTTCACGGGTGGCCGTCATCGGCTCCGGCGCCCTCGGGCTGCTCGCCGCACAGCTCCTCTGCGCCTTCTCCCCGAGCGAGCTGACGGTCGTCGGTACGAGCCCCGACCGAGCCGATCTCTCCCGTCGCTTCGGAGCCACCGCCTACCGGACGTGGGACCGCGCCTCCGGTCTCGCGGACTTCGACGTGGTGATCGACGCCGCGGGCGCGACGTCGAGCGCGCGCGCCGCGACGTCCTTGTTGCGGCCGGGAGGACGTCTGGTTCTCACGGGCATCCCGGTCCAGGGAGCGGAAGGACTCGATCCCACCGAGGTGGTCGCACGGCAGCTGTCGATCGGCACCGCCTTCGGAGCCTCCTCCGGCGCCTGGTCCTACGCCGTAGGCGCCTTCTCCGCGGAACGGCTGACGCCGCTCGAACTCGTCACGCACCAGCTGGGCATCGACGAGTTCGAGCGGGCCATGGAACTCACGGGCAGCGGCGATCCCCGCGTCGGGAGGATCCTGCTCCGTCCTTGAGGCTCAAAGACCCGGGATCGCGTTCGCGGCGATGGCCCTGGCGTACCAGCGGGCGCTGCGCTTCGGGGTGCGCAGCTGGGTGGTGTAGTCGACGTGGACGGCGCCGAAGCGCTTCTCGTACCCGTACGCCCACTCGAAGTTGTCGAGCAGCGACCAGAGGAAGTAGCCGCGTACGTCGGCACCGTCGGCGATGGCCTGGTGAACGGCCTTGAGGTGCCGGTGGAGGTAGTCGATCCGGTCGTGGTCCTGGATCTGGCCGTCCGCCGAAGGGATGTCGGGGAAGGCGGCGCCGTTCTCGGTGATCGCGAGGGGGAGGCCGGGGTGGGCGCGGGACGTGGCCATGAGGAGGTCGTAGAGCCCGGTGGGATCGATGGTCCAGCCCATGTCGGTGGTGTCGCCGGGCGGGAGGTGGAAGTTGACGCCCTCGGAGCCGGGCCACGGGGAGTGGTCGCTCTCGCCGTGGGCGTGGTTGACCGCAGCCGCTCCGGGCATCGGGGCGGAGACGACGGCGGGCGTGTAGTAGTTGATGCCCAGGAGGTCGATGGGGGCGCCTATGGCGGACTCGTCGCCGGGCTTGACGAGGGTGCCCCAGTCGACGACGTGGGCGGTGTCGGCGAGGAGGTCGGCCGGATATCCGCCGGAGAGCATCGGGCCGGTGAAGACTCGGTTGGCGACGGCGTCGATGCGGCGGGCCGCGTCGAGGTCGGCCGGTTCCTGGGTAAGCGGCCGGACGTGGTGCAGGTTGAGGGAGACCGCGATCCGGGCGTGGGCGGGCAGGGACGCGCGCAGGGCCGCGGTGGCGCGGCCGTGTCCGAGGTTGAGGTGGTGGGCCGCGCGCAGGGCCAGGGCGGGGTCGGTGCGGCCCGGGGCGTGGACGCCGGAGCCGTAGCCGAGGAAGGCCGAGCACCAGGGCTCGTTGAGCGTGGTCCACAGGGCGACCCGGTCGCCCAGTGCGTCGGCGGCCAGCGCCGCGTACTCGCCGAAGCGCTCGGCGGTCTCGCGTACCGTCCAGCCCCCTTCGTCCTCCAGCGCCTGGGGAAGGTCCCAGTGGTACAGGGTGGCGACGGGCTGGACGCCGGCGTCGAGGAGTTCGTCGACGAGCCGGCTGTAGAAGTCGAGGCCGGCGGCGTTGGCGGGGCCCCGCCCGCGGGGCTGGATGCGGGGCCAGGACAGGGAGAAGCGGTACGCCTGAAGACCGAGGTGGGACATCAGGGTGACGTCCGTGCGGTAGCGGTGGTAGTGGTCGCAGGCGATGTCGCCGGTGTCGCCGTTGGCGACCTTCCCGGGGGTGCGGGAGAAGGTGTCCCAGATGGACGGCGTGCGGCCGTCCTCGGCGACGGCGCCCTCGATCTGGTAGGCGGCGGTGGCCGCGCCCCACAGGAAGCCGGGCGGGAAGTGGAGGCGGTCGACGGCCGTGGAGGCGGGGGCGGTGGCGGGGGTTGCGGGCATGGCGGAGTCTCCCTTTGGCGGAGGTGTGGGACGAGGAGAGGAGGCAGAGGTCAGCCCTTGATGGCGCCCTGGGTGATGCCGCCGACGATGTGCCGGCCGAAGAGGGCGAAGACCAGGAGGAGCGGCAGGGTGCCCATGAGCGCTCCGGCGGTGATGACGGACCAGTCGGTCGACCAGCCGGTTCCCAGTCCGGCGAGGGCGACCTGCACGGTCGGGTTGGTGGAGCCGTTCATGACGATGATCGGCCAGAGGAAGTCGTTCCAGGACTGGACGAAGGTCAGCATGCCCAGGACCGTCATCGCCGGGCGGGCGACGGGGAAGACGACGTGCCAGATGACGCGCAGCGAGTTGGCGCCGTCGACGCGCGCGGCCTCCAGCAGTTCGGTGGGCAGTGCCTGGGAGAGGAACTGCCGCATGAAGAAGACGCCGAAGGCGGTGACCAGGACGGGCAGGATCAGCGCTCCGAGGTGATTTCCCAGTCCCAGGTTCTTGGTCAGGATGAACAGGGGTACGACGCTGAGCTGCGCGGGCACGGCGAGGGTGGACAGGACCAGGCCGAGCATCACCTTCTTCCCCCGGAACCGGAGTTTGGCGAAGGCGAAGCCGGCGAGCACGGAGAAGGTCACCGTGGTGACGGTGACGGCGCCCGCGACGAGCGTGGAGTTGAGCAGGGCGACGCCCATGCCACGCCCGCCGGCGTTGTGCCAGACGTAGGTGAGGTTCTCGAAGAGGTTGCCGCCGGGCAGCATCGGGGGCGGGCTGGAGACGACCGCGTGGCTGTCGGTGGACGCGGCGACCAGCGTCCAGTACAGCGGGAACAGCGAGGCCAGGGCAGCGAGTCCGAGGACGATGTGGGCGAGTGGCCCGGCCCGGTGCTGTCCGCCGGCCCTGCCGGCGCGGACGGACGGTCGCGTCGCCGTCCGGTGAGGACGGTCGGACACGGGGGCGGTGGTGGTCATGTCGTACTCCACGTCACTGGGAGGCGCGCAGGCGGCGGGTGATCAGCGCGTTGACGAGCCCGATGAGCAGCAGCAGGCCGAACATGATCCAGGCGACCGCGCTGGCGCGCCCGAGCATGCTGGAGTGGAAGCCCTGGTCGTACATGAGGATTCCGAGGGTCTCGTACTGGTGATCGGTGCCGCCCTGGTGGCCGCTCTGGCCACCGAACAGATAGGGCTCGCCGAAGAGCTGGGTGGCTCCGATGGTCGACACGATCACCGTGAAGAGGATCGTGGGCTTCAGGGCGGGGACCGTGACGTGCAGGAACTGCTGCCAGCGGCTGGCGCCGTCCAGGGCGGCGGCCTCGTACAGCTCGCGCGGCACGGCCTGCATGGCGGCGAGGTAGATCAGGGCGTTGTAGCCGGTCCAGCGCCAGGTGACGATCACGGAGATCGCGAACTGCGAGCTCAAGCGACCGGCCTCCCAGTGCACGGGCCCGGCGCCGAACAAGCCGAGGAACCAGTTGGCCATGCCCCCCTCGGGGCTGAAGATCAGGGCGAAGACGAGGGTGGCGGCGGCGACGGAGGTCGCGTACGGGGCGAGGAGCGCCGTGCGCAGGAACCCGCGGGCGCGCAGCCGGTAGTTGAGCAGGTGGGCGAGACCCAGTGCCATCAGCAGCTGCGGGACGGTGGACAGGACACCGAGGGTGAAGGTGTTGAGGAGCGCGTTCCAGAAGTAGTGGCTGACCTGACCGGTGAACAGGTCGGTGTAGTTCCGCAGGCCGACCCATTCGGCGCGGTCGACGTTGTACAGGCTCACCCGGTGGAAGGAGAGCCACCCCGTGTAGAGCAGCGGGAAGAGGCCGAAGGCGGCGAAGACGAGGAAGAAGGGTGCGACGAGGGCGTACGGCGTGCCCTTGGTGTCCCAGCGGTGCAGGCGGCTGCGCCGGACCGAGGGGCCGGAGGGGTGGGCGTGGGGCGGTGGAGTGTCCTGACGGCCTGCTGGGCCGTTGCGGCTGGGTGCGGTCGTGGAGGCCACGGGCGGTTCCTTCGGTGGTCACGGCCGGTCGCGTCGCTACGGGGTGGGGGCGGCCGGCTCCCCGGTGGCCGGCCACCCGCTCCCCCGCTACGGCGGCCCGGAAGAGGTGAGGGCGGGGAGCGCTACTGGATGGTGCTGTCGATCTGGCGCACCGTGGCGTTCCACGCCTCCTCCGGGCTCTTGCCGTTCTGCTCCATCAGCTGGACGCCGGTGCTGAACGCCCCGGTCAGGTCCTGCGCGTGCGGGCCGATCTCGGCGGGCTGGATGGCCTTGGCGGCGGTGGAGAAGATCTGTCCGGTGGCGGCGTCGGGGCCGATGTAGGCGTTCTTGTAGTCGACGACGCCCGGCAGGTCATGGGCAGCCTGGTTGGCGGGGATGTTGCCGACCTTCTGGAAGACCTTCGCCTGCTGCTCGGGCGCGGTGAGCCAGGCGACGAGCTTCTTGGCCTCGTCGACGTGCTTGCCGGAGGCCGGTACGGCCAGGAAGGAACCGCCCCAGTTGCCGGCGGCCGGGGGCTGGGCGATGTTCCACTTGCCCTTGTTGGACGGGCCGGAGAACTGCTGGATGTTCGCCTGCTGCCAGGAGGGGCAGACCGTGGTGGCGAAGGTGGACTTGGAGAACGCGGTCTGCCAGGGGGTGTCGAACATCTTCAGACCCTGGCTGGTCCTGCCCTGGACGGCCTTGACGGCCAGGTCCCAGCCGGTCTTGACGCTGGGCGAGTCCTTGTAGGCGAGCTTGCCGTCCTTGTAGTACTGGACGGTGCTGCTGGAGACGACGGCGTTGAACAGACCGGTGGCGCTGTCCATGAAGGAGGTGCCCTTGGGTGCCTTGGCCTGGTACCGCTTGCCCGTCTCGACGAACTTCGCCCAGTCGCCCGCCCACAGCTTGCCGACGGACTCGGGGTCGGAGGGCAGACCCGCGGCCTTGAACAGGTCCTGGCGGTAGCAGATGGCCATCGGGCCGACGTCGGTGCCCAGGCCGATCGTCCTGCCGTCGGCAGTGGTGGCCTGGTCCCACTTCCAGGGCAGGTAGTTCTTCTTCTCGACACCGGGGGCGTCGGACAGGTCGGCGAAGGCGTCGGCGAGGTCCTCGGAGGTGGCGCGGGCTATGCGGCCGACCTCCAGGGCCTGGACGTCGTCGAGTCCGCCGCCGGACAGGCGGGTCTGCAGGGCCGTCCAGTAGTTGCCCTCGGCGGTCGTCGGGTTCTCCTTGATGGTGATCTCCGGGTGCTGCTTCATGTACGCGTCGTACAGGCCGGCCTCCTTGTATCCGAAGGTCCCGAAGGTGCCGACTGTGAGGGTGATCTTCCCGTCGGCGGAGGCGGAAGCGTCGCCGGAGGTCGAGCAGCCGGTGAGGGCGAGGGCCAGCGTCGCCGCGGCGGAGGCGAGTACGACGGAGCGGATACGGGCGCGCGGCACGGACGAGCGGGACATGGCATCTCCTCGATGCGTCAGGGGGCTGGAGGTACGCCGACAGGTCGCTTCGATGGCGGTCGGCGTGGGAGGCGGCCTTCGAAGGCCGGGGTGAAGCCATGCTTTTGGAGCTCCTTCCCAGAGTGGGAGCGCTCCCAAAAGGTGGCGTCGAAACCCTGCCGCCACCTTGACGGTCTGTCAAGCCGGCTGGCAGGGGGCAGGCCGTACGCGGGGCGCGGGTGAGCGCGGAAGGGCGCACGGGTGAGCGGGAAGGGGGGCGCACGCAGAGCGCGGGCCGGAGCACGGGGCCGTACGCCAGGCCCCGTCGGGAGGCGGTTCGTCAGGCGCTGGCGCGGGTGACCAAACGCGTGGGGAGGATCAGTGGGGTGGGGGCCTGCCCGTTGATGAGCGCGACGAGCATGCGCGCCATCTCACGACCGAGACCCTCTACGGGCTGATGCACCGTGGTCAGCGGCGGATCGGAGATCCTGGCCACGGCCAGGTCGTCGAAGCCGATCACGGCGACGTCGACGGGGACGCGGCGGCCGGCATCACGCAGTGTGCGCAACGCCCCGGCCCCCATGTTGTCGCTGGCGGTGAACACTCCGTCCAGCTCCGGGTGCCGCGCCGACAGCGCCGCCATGGCGGCCGCGCCGCTCGACTCGGTGAAGTCACCGGCTTCCGGCGGATACGGTTCGAGGCCGGCCGCCAGCATGGCGTCCTGGTAGCCGCGGTAACGGGCGCGCCCCACCTCGGTGTCCAGCCGCCCGCAGATCGTCACGACCCTGGTCCGGCCGAGCGAGATCAGGTACTCGGTCGCCGCACGCGCTCCTCCGAGGTTGTCCACGTCCACATACCAACGCGGGTCCAAACCGACCGGGCGCCCGCCGAACACCACGGGAATCTCCGCCTCTTCCGCCATGCGGGCCAGCGGATCGTCCTCGCGCAGCGCCATCAGCATCACTCCGTCGGCCCCCTTGGACCGGAGAAGCCGCTCCACGCGCCGGCGCCCCCGGTCGGAGGCCGCCAGACACAGCATCAGGTGCAGTTCGGCCTCCTCCAGCGCGGCCGAGGCACCCACGATCACCTGAGCGAAGAACGGGTCCGCGAAGATCGACGGATCCTCTCCCGAGACGACCAGGGCGGCCGCACCGGTCTGACGGGTCGCCAGCGCCCGGGCGGTCGGATTCGGCACGTATCCGAGTCGAAGGACCGCCCGCTCGACGGCCTCGCGTTTCGCGCGGCTGACGTGCGGGGCGTTGTTGAGCACACGCGAGGCCACCGATCGCGAGACGCCGGCCAGTTCGGCCACCTCGTCGAGTGTCGACTGCCGGTTCGGCGCACCTTGCGCCATGAGCTGCCCTCCTCCCTCCATCTGAACACCTGGAAGGCTGGAAGCGCTTCCAGTTTCAGGACTGTAAACCCTTCCCCTCGTCCTGTGAAGTGCTGTTCAAGTGGGCGCACTTGACAGTCTCGATGGGCGCATCACACGATACGGCCACACCTCGGCCCCACAGATCATGGCCTGGGAACGCTTCCAGTGGGAGCGCTTCCACCGGCTCTTGTGCGTCCGGAGTGCGCTGGTGTCCCCGCCGGGGCGCCGCCTCCGTGAGCCGCCGCACGGAGAACTTCGTACCACCGCAATTCCTCACCGCGTCGCACCGCTCGGGACGAGAGCGGTCGACGCGTCCGCCGTCAGGAAATCGAGGTACAGCCATGCGCCGCAGAATCCGCGCCCTCGTCGCAGCCCTCTCCGCACTGCCGTTGGCGCTCGCCGTCGCCCCGTCCGCCCACGCTGCGGATCCCACCACCATGACCAGCGGGTTCTACACGGACCCGGACTCCAGCGCGAGGAAGTGGGTCGCCGCCAACCCCGGCGACGGCCGGGCCCCCGCGATCAACACCTCCCTCGCCAACACGCCCATGGCCCGCTGGTTCGGCGCCTGGAGCGGCACGATCGGCACCGCGGCGGGCGCGTACGTCGGCGCAGCGGACTTCCACGACAAGCTGCCCGTCCTGGTCGCGTACAACATCTACCTCCGCGACTCGTGCGGCGGGCACTCCGGAGGCGGAGCCTCGTCGGCCTCCGCCTACGCGACCTGGATCGCGCAGTTCGCCGGCGGAATCGCCAACCGCCCGGCCGTCGTCGTCCTCGAACCCGACTCCCTCGCGGACTACGGCTGCCTGAACCAGACCCAGATCCGCGAACGCCAGGGCATGATCAGCGGCGCCCTCGCCGAGTTCAACCGCCAGGCCCCCAACACCTGGGTCTACCTCGACGCCGGCAACCCCGGCTGGGTGAGCGCGGCGACGATGGCCCAGCGCCTCCACGAAGCCGGGCTCCGACAGGCGCACGGCTTCTCCCTCAACATCTCGAACTACTACACCACCGCCCAGAACACCGCCTACGGCAACGCCGTCAACAGCGAACTGGCCGCCCGCTACGGCTACACCAAGCCGTTCGTCGTCGACACCAGCCGCAACGGCAACGGCTCCAACGGCGAGTGGTGCAACGCGGCCGGCCGCCGCATCGGCACGCCCACCCGGCTGGGCGGCGGCGCCGAGATGCTGCTGTGGATCAAGGCCCCGGGCGAGTCCGACGGCAACTGTGGCGTCGGAACCGGTTCCACGGCCGGCCAGTTCCTCCCGGAGGCCGCCTACAAGATGATCTACGGCTACTGACATCCGACTCCTGTGGCCCGGTATCCGCCGCCCCGCGACCGGGCCACAGGCACCACCGGCCCTCCTCGCCCCATCCCTCCGACCAGGAGCCCCCATGAATCCACGCAGCCTCCGGCGCCGTACGACCGCCGCCCTCGCGGCGCTCGCGGCCTGTGCCGCCCTCATCGCGACGCAGGCGCAGGCGCAGGCCGCACCCGTCGCGGACGCGCTCACCCCGGCCACGAGGTTCTACGTGGACCCGCACAGCAAGGCCGCCAAGCAGGCGCTCACCGACCTCGGGAACGGCGACTTCGCGAACGCCCTGAACATGGCCAGGCTCGCGAGCTGGCCGCAGGCCGATTGGTTCACCGAAGGCACACCCGACGAGGTCCGGACCGAGGTGAGAAGCCTCGTCCGCGAGGCCCGGCTGGTGAACCGGACGCCGGTCCTGGTCGCCTACAACGTGCCGGGCCGGGACTGCACCCAGTACTCCAGCGGCGGCGCCGCGTCCTCCGCCGCCTACCGGCAGTGGATCGACGCCTTCGCCGCCGGCATCGGCGACAGCAAGGCCGTCGTCGTGGTCGAGCCCGACGGCCTGGCCCTCCTCCCGAGCGACTGCGGGCCGGGCGTGGACCCGACCGGCGAACTCACGGCGACCCGCGTCGCCGACCTCGCGTACGCCGTCAGGACCATCAAGGCCAAGGCCCGCACCGCGGTCTACCTCGACGCGGGCAACGTCCTGTGGCGGCCCGTCGGCGACATGGCGCGACGACTGCTCGACGCCGGTGTCCAGGACAGCGACGGCTTCGCCCTCAACGTGTCCAACACCCACCCCACCGATCACAACGCGCGCTACGGCGGCTGGATAGCCAAGTGCATGTGGTTCGCCACCGAAGGACCCGAGCACGCCCGCGGCCACACCGACTGGTGCGCCACCCAGTACTACTCGCCCGCCGCGCCCAACGACGGCGCCCCGGGCAACGCGGTCGACTCCGCCGACCCGGCCACCTGGCGCTGGACCGACGCCTGGTTCGACCAGAACGTGGGCACCCCGCCGAACGACGCCCTGCACCACTTCGTCATCGACACCAGCCGCAACGGTCTGGGCGCCTGGACCCCGGAGCCCGGCAAGTACACCGGCGACCCGGAGATCTGGTGCAACGCGCCCGGCCGCGGCCTCGGCGCGCGCCCGACCGCCGACACCGGTGTCCCGCTCGTCGACGCCTATCTGTGGGTCAAGATCCCCGGCGAGTCCGACGGCAGCTGCACGCGCAACACCGGCGGCACGATCGACCCCGAGTACGGCATCGTCGACCCGCCGGCCGGCACCTGGTGGCCCGACCAGGCCCACACGCTGGCCCGCAACGCGGCACCCCGGCTGACCTTCAACCGCTGAGTCCCGCTCAGCCCCCTTCCACGTCGGCCACATCGGCCACATCGGCCACATCGGCCACATCGGCCACAGCAAGCCTCCCGCTCGCGGCCGGCCTCGCGCGGAAGCAGGGCGCGTGACCGGCCCCGCCGGCCGGCGGTTCGTCGCCCGTCAGCCGGTACGACGCGGAAGAGGAGGCGGCGAAGTGGGCGGTCCCGGCGGCGGTTCGGGCCACACGAGCAGCACCGGGCAGGGGGCGTGGTCGACGACGAAGCGTGCGGCGGGACCGAGGCTGTGCGGTCCGAGGTGGGCACGGTCGCCGTCCCGGGCCAGGATCAGCAGGTCACACCCCTCGGCCGCGGCGACGACCTCGCACTCGACTCGTCCGGTGCGCTCGGTACGCGTGCAGGGGCGCCCCAGACGGTCGGCGGCATCCTGGAGCAACTGCCGCGCGGAGTCGGCCGCGAGGTGTTCCAGGTGCGTTCCGGGGTCCCTCCCCCAGCCTTCGGCAGGACGGTTCCCCGAGGGGTGGCCAC
Source organism: Streptomyces wedmorensis (assembly GCF_000716445.1). Lineage (GTDB taxonomy): Bacteria > Actinomycetota > Actinomycetes > Streptomycetales > Streptomycetaceae > Streptomyces > Streptomyces wedmorensis. The sequence continues at coordinate 73,244 of NZ_JNWK01000013.1, read as the reverse complement.
GGCCCATGAGCCCGGCGAAAGCGCCATGGGCCGCACCCGGGACGTCGACCGAGGTGACGTGCAGCAGGACGGTCTCGGCGTCCGCCGGGGTGTGCGCGCGGGCGGCGTCCACACAGGCGGGCCAGGTGCCCTCGGCGATCCAGACGACCACGGCCATGGGTATCAGCCTCCTCCGATGACGGTCAGCGAGAGCCACAGTGCCAGGACGGCCCACGCCGGGTCGACGCCGGCCATCGAGGTCAGCACGAAGCCCACGAGCGCGCATCCCACGGTCACCAGGGCGAACAGCGGCAGTGGCGGCGGTTCGACGGCGGCGGGCGCCCGCGCCCCGGCGTCCAGGTCGGTGGCGAAGAAACGCCGGAGGACCAGGTACTCGACGCCGATCGCCACCGCCCACGGCAGGGCCATCAGCGCGGCGAACCGGGTGAAGCTGAGCCCGCTGGCGGCGAAGGCGAGCAGATTGGTGAGGTTGGAGACGGGCAGCAACAGGGAGGCCGTGTTGGACAGGTGGGTGCAGGCATAGACGTGTGGCTTCGGCCGGGCGCCGATCCGGGCCGCGGTGGCGAACACCACAGGCGTGAGCAGCACCACCGTGGCATCCAGGCTGAGCACCGCCGTGATCGCCGACGCGGCCAGGAACACCTGGGTGAGGAGCCGGCGTGGCCGACCCGCCGCCGTACGCGCCATCCAGGCTCCACATGCCTGGAACAACCCCTCGTCGTCACAGAGCTGGGCCAGCACCAGTACGGCCGCCAAGAACCCGATCACCGGCGCGAGCCGTTCCGCCTCCGCCAGTGCGTCGCCGTAGGAGACGGCTCCGGTTGCGATCACCACGACTGCGGCCGGGACGGCCACGACCGCCTCCGGCCACCCGAAAGGGCGCGTGACCGCACAGGCCAGCACGAGAACGAGCAGGGCCACGGAGAGCGTCTCCGCCGGCTGGGGGGCCAGTGTCCGTTCCTTCCCTCGCGACGGGTGGGTCACCTGCACCAGCGCGCCGAACGCTACCCCGGTGGATCTCGCGCGTCGCGCTTCGACGGGCAGCCGACTTCGTGGTGCCCGCGTCGGGACCGTTGACGACGGCTCCGGGCGTCACTAATGTCCGCTGCAGATCTTCTTGGGAGCGCTCCCACCGGCTGTGCCCCACCAGCGGCGCCGGCGAAGGAGAAGTGGGCCGCAGGCGGGAGTCAGTACCTGCTCATCCGAGATGACCCCCGGCTCTCCGCCGGCTCGCGACGCCACCAGCGCTTCTTCCTGCTGACCCCCACATCCCGTAGGAGCCGCCCATGCCCCCCACCACGGCTTCGTTACTGCGCCGCCCCGCACGCCTCTCCGCCACGCTCCTGACGGGTGCGCTCCTCATCGGGGGTTTTGTGCCGGCTGAGGCTGCTGCGGGCGCATCCGCCGCGACGGCGGCGGCCACAGTCGTACGCGTCAACCAGGTCGGCTATCTGCCCGACGGGCCGAAGCGCGCCACCGTCGTCACCACGGCCACGCAGGCACTCGGCTGGCAGGTGCGGAACGCGTCCGGGGCGGTGGTCGCCTCCGGTTCGACCGTCCCGCGCGGCGCGGACGCCCCCTCTGGACAGTCCGTCCAGGTGGCGGACTTCTCCTCGCACCGGACGGCGGGCACCGGATACGTCCTGACCGTGGACGGCAGCAGCAGCGCTCCCTTCGACATCCGCGTGGACCTCTACGACACGCTGCGCTCCGACACGATGGCGTTCTTCCACCACCAGCGCAGCGGCATCGCGATCGACGCCTCCCTCGTGGGTTCCGCCTACGCACGCCCGGCCGGACACCTCGGCGTCGCACCCAACAAGGGCGACGTCTCCGTCCCGTGTCAGGCCGGAGTGTGCGACTACACCCAGGATGTCAGGGGCGGCTGGTACGACGCCGGCGACCACGGCAAGTACGTGGTCAACGGCGGCATCTCCACCTGGCTGCTCGTCAACTCCTTCGAGCGGGCCGAGCGAGCGGGCAAGGACGCAGCGCTGGGTGACTCCACCCTGCGCGTCCCCGAGCGCGGCAACGGCATACCCGACGTCCTCGACGAGGCGCGGTGGGAACTCGACTTCCTGATGCGGATGCAGGTGCCCGACGGCGAGCCGCACGCGGGCATGGCGTTCCACAAGATCCATGACGCCGCCTGGACCGGCATGCCGACGCGCCCCGAACAGGATTCCCAGCCACGCGAGCTGCACCGCCCGTCCACGGCGGCCACCCTCAACCTCGCGGCAGCCGCCGCGCAGTGCGCCCGGGTCTTCCGGCCGTACGACTCCGCCTACGCCGACCGCTGCCTGTCGGCCGCACGCCGGGCGTGGAGCGCCGCGCGGACCAGCCCGGCAATGTACGCACCGGATTCCGACAGCACCGGCGGCGGGGCCTACGGGGACACGCGGGTCACCGACGAGTTCTACTGGGCCGCGGCCGAGCTGTACGCGGCGACCGGCGAGAGCGCCTACCGGGACGCGGTCACCTCCTCGTCCTGGCACACCTCCGCAGACGCCTTCAGCCCGTACGGTTTCGGCTGGGCGGACACCGCCGCACTCGGCCGGCTCGTCCTGGCCACCGTCCCGAACGGGCTGCCCGCCGCCGACACGGCCTGGATCCGCACCTCGGTGACCGCCGCGGCCGACGGCTACCTGTCCAGGATGGCCGCCCAGGGGTACGCCGTACCCGTCCCCGCCGACGGCTACTTCTGGGGATCGAACGGTGCGGTCGCCAACGACGCCATCGTCATGGCCGTCGCCGGGGAGCTGACGGGCGACGCGCGCTACCGCGCCGGTGCCCTGGAGACCATGGACTACCTGCTGGGGCGCAACGCCCTGGGCGTGTCCTACGTCACCGGCCACGGCGAGACGTCTTCGCAGAACCAGCACCACCGCTTCTGGGCACACCAGCTGGACGCCTCGCTGCCCCACCCGCCCGCCGGTTCGCTCGCGGGCGGCCCCAACAGCGCGCTCCAGGACCCCGTGGCCCAGGAGACGCTGCGCGGCTGCGCCCCCGCCGCCTGCTACGTCGACCACATCGACTCGTACTCGACCAACGAGGTGGCGGTCAACTGGAACGCGCCGCTGGCCTGGCTCGCCGCCTACGCCGCCGAGCGGACCTCCGCCGGCGGCGAACCGCCCACCGCCTCCTGCACGGTGACGTACGCGGTGAGCAACGTCTGGAGCACCGGCTTCACCGCGAACATCACCGTCAAGAACACCGGTCCGACGGCCGTGGACGGATGGCAGCTGGCCTGGACCTACCCGGCCGGCCAGCGCGTCACGAGCTCGTGGAACGCCGCCGTCACCCAGAGCGGCACCGCCGTCAGCGCCCGCCACACGGACTGGAACCGGACGATCGCCCCGGGGGCGACCGTGAGCTTCGGAGTCCAGGGAACCCATACCGGCTCGGCTCCCTCCCCCACGGCCTTCACGCTCAACGCCGACGCTTGCGCCTGACCCGACCGGCCGGGCCCGGACGGGCACCTCCGTCGGGCCCGGCCGACGCCCCGCCACCGCCGGCCCCGCTCACCAGGAGATGCCCATGCGCCGACTCCTCGCCGGACTGGCGGCCGTGGCAGCCGCCCTCGTCGGACCAACCGCGACGGTGCCACCCGCAACGGCCGTCGGCACCACCGAATCGGGCACCTTCAGCGTGCTGACCTACAACATCGCCGGGCTGCCCGAGAGCATCTCCAGCGCGCCGACGCCCCGCGAGCCCGCGACGACCGAGATCGGCCGGCGGATCGCGCCGTACGACATCGTCCACGTCCAAGAGGACTTCAACCACCACGCCCGCCTCTACGCCGCCGACACCGCCCACCCGTACCGCACGCCCACAGTCGTCCAGGTCCAACGAGTCCGCGCGGCGGAGTTCAGTCAGCAGGGCGGCGTGCAGACGTGGCCAGACGCCGGCCTCGGTCCAGTCCCGAAGTCGGCGCCAGGCCGTGACTCCGGAGCAGCCCACGGTCTCGGCCGGGAGATCGCGCCAGGCGACGTCGGTCCGTAGGACGTACATGATGCCGGCGAGAGCCGCCCGGTCCGGAACGCGAAGCCGACCGGGATACCGATGGCGACGTTCGGGAGCGGGTGGCAGCAGCGGGCCACCCGTTCCCACAGGCCGTCAGGAACAGGGTCAGCACGCACCCGGACACCCTGGCGCCCATGAACGGCAAGCACAAGGCCCTCAGTCGGGCTCACTCTGAGGTGGTCAGCCAGGCCGCGCCTTGTCAACAGTGCCGCCACCCGTTTGACTTTGCTCAGGCGCCAGCCTGTCGAGCGGGCCCAAGGGGAGGCGACCAGCAGATGTTGATCGACACCACGGCCATGGCGCCTGGCGAGCGGGCGGAGGCGATTCGCGAGGTGATCTGGAGCAGCGTGGTGCGGGTGGAGATCACCCACCAGCCCGACCCGCGGCTTATCCGCACCGCAGGGGTGATCAGCCGTGTCGGACCGTTGACCGTCTGCTCGGTGCGAGCCAACGCCACCGTCGTTCGGCGCACTCCCGCACTTGCCCGGGACGACATGGAGCCGAGCGTGTTCGTCGGGCTGCAGGTCACCGGCAGCAGCGTGGTCGTGCAGGATGGCAGGGAAGCTGTGCTGCGGCCCGGTGACCTGGCGCTTTACGACACCACGCGCCCCTACACGCTCCTGAACAGGGACGGGATCCATCAGCACTACTTCCGCATCCCGCGCACCGAACTCGCCCTACCTGAACGGTTGTTGAATCTGGCTACCGCAGTGCCGTTCAGCCGCCGGGACCCGCTGGCCGACCTTACCGCCACGTGCCTGCGGCGGATCGCGCGCCAGCAGGCCCGGCCCGCGGCGTCTCCCGCGCACGACCTGCAGGCAGCGGGCAGGCCGGGCATCGAATTGCTGCGCGCCCTCATCACGGCCCGGCTCGGCAACCACCGCACGGCTTGTCAGACTGCGGACGAGACCCTGTGCCTGCGAGTCATCGACTACGTCCGGGCTCACCTCGGTGATCACGACCTGACGCCGGCCCGTGTCGCGGCCTACCACCACGTCTCACTCCGGCAGCTGTACAAGGTCCTGTCCCGAAACGGTGTGCACCTGGGCGAGTGGGTTCGGTCGCAGCGCCTCGAACGCTGCCGCGCGGAACTTGCGGCCCCCTGGGCACAGCATCGCTCGATCGCGGCGGTGGCGCACCGGTGGGGCTTCCCGAACGCCGCCTACTTCAGCCGCGCCTTCAAAGGTGCTTTCGGAATCACCCCCAGCGACTGGCGGGCGCTACACGCGGGCAGCGGTGGGAGCCCGCGCTCCCTCCACCCGTGACCCGGGGTGGCAGGGGGCCGCATAGGCCGCCGGTTGCGGCCCTCTTCGATGGCAGGCGAGCGGACGGCCGGGATCACGTGGCCGTCCAGCGGACCCACCAGCTCGATTGCCATGACCGAAGCGGCATCCACACCGCCAACGGGCACCATCGCGGAGCGGAGGATGGTCACAGGACGCGCTTGTTGACGACCATGTGCCGCGAGAAGGGGGCGGTGTCGTTCCCCCACGAGATGCCGGCGAAGACCTCTCCCCCGGGTGCGCCTTCGATCGACGGGGCGGCGTCGGAGGGCGAGGGACCGCCGGTGCTGTGGTTCCAGCCCTGCCAGGTGTAGCCGCCGTCGGTGGAGCGGTTGAGCCACAGTTGGTGGTCGTTGGGGCTGATACAGCCGAGTACCACGTTCCGCTGCGCCCTCCAGGCCGGGTTGTTGCGGTCGGTGACCAGTTGCTCCGGGCCGCCACGGCCCAGGCTCACGGACTCGCACTGGGCGTTGCCGGGTACGGCGGCGTAGGTGGCATTGGTGAAATTGTCCAGACTCGTGTGGGAGATCCAGACGTTGCGGTCCCACCCGATGATGGCATCCATGAGTTCGACCTCGCGTGCGATCGACACGCCGTCGTTGGTGATGATGGGGGCATGGATGTAGCGGGAGGCGGTGAAGACCCGGGGGTGTGTCTGCGGGCGCCAGTACGGGCCGGTGGTGACCCGGCCGTTGGACATCGTCATCTCCGCGACCCATACCCGGTCGCCGACGACGGTGGTCAGCCGGGCGCTGTTGCGGAATCCGGCGGCGGAGATGCCGTTGCTCGTGCCGACGTGGCCCAGCTGTGTCCAGGGCGACCAGATGTTTCCGGCGGCGCCTCCCAGGAGGCTGTAGTAGACCTCCCCGTTGTCGCCGGTGTGGAAGACGACCAGGTGGGGGCCGGCTTCGTCCTCGATCACCATGACCTCGGGGCGGTGGTGGGTGCGGCCGTTGCCCGGCATGACGCGCCAGCTGCCGTTGGCGTAGCGCCACCAGATCTGGTTGTCCTCGCCGCGGACGAACTGGTAGTTGTCGCCGCGGAACCAGTCGGAGGCCATGGCTTCGGGGGAGCGGGCCGGGCCTCCCTCGTTGAGCCACTGCCCTTCGGTCGCCGTCGCGGGCGAGAGCCCTGCGGTGAGGAGCAGGGTGAGGGTGGTGAGCGCCACGATCGGCAGGCGTGCCGCCCGGCGCGCTCCCGGTCGCCTGGCTGCTGGCGGCTGACTGGGCAGGTCCATCGGTTCTCCTTGTCATGGTTGTTCGGCCGCCGGTGCGCCTCGTGGAAGGTCCGGTGGGCGGGGGGGCTGGCACCGTGTGGGTCCGGCTTGGTCGGTTGTGGTCGGGGGTGTCTCAGGTGGTCGGGTCGACGAAGCGGCGGACGAAGGTGAGCGCGGTGTCGGCGACCTCGCGCCAGCCGCTGTCGATGGTCAGGGAGTGGCCCCGGCCGGGGATTTCGGTGATCTCGGTGACGGCGTGCTCGTTCTGCGCCTGCTTCTTGTAGGCGGCGTTCGCAATCGCCCAGGGCACGGTGTTGTCCTTCTGGCCCGAGATGATCAGCAGCGGTCCGCGGCCGGCCGCGTGGGTGTCGACCTTCGCCTCGGTCCAGGGGTTGAGGTTGGCGGCTGCGGCTTGGAAGAGCGGCTCGCCTGGGGCGGCCACCGCGAAGGTGCCGTACAGCCGCAGTGCCTCTTCTTCGCTGACGGCGTTGGCGAAGGCGTAGCGGAACTGGTCGAAGGTCAGCGGCACCGCGCGGTGGTAGTTGGCCGGGTTTCCGAGCACGGCGCTCGCGGCGCGCAGGGAGGACAGCGGCAGGGGGAGCACGCCCCGGAAGGGCGCCGGGTCGATCGCCACTGATGCCTGGGACAGGCCGCGTCCGGCGGTGATCTGGGTGATCAGCCCGCCGAAGGAGTGGCCGATCACCACCGGCTTGCGCTTCAGACGGCCGATCAGGTCGCAGAAGTGGTCGGCGACCTGTCCGACGCTCTTGCCCGCGAAGACCTCGGGGTGCTCGTGGGCCTCCTCGACGGTGGCCGGGTCGTCGGGCCAGCCCGGCAGGACCGGGGCGAAGCCGGCCTGCTCGAAGACGGTGGCCCAGCGGTCCCAGCTGGTGGGCAGCAGCCACAGGCCGTGGATGAAGACGACGGGGATGCGGCCGGTGGCGTTGGCGGCCTCGACCTGGGCTAGGTCACGCGCGTGAGGCGCGGTGGATTCGGGGGACGACACGGGGAAGCTCCTCGGAAGTGCGGGGGTCAGGGGCGGACGGTGCGGGCGGCGGCGCGGATCAGGGCGGTGACGGCGTCGGGCCTGCTGTGCATCGGCAGGTGGGAGGTGGGCACCTCGGTGGTCCGGGATCGGGCCCGGGCGGCCTGGAACCGCTGGAGTGCGGGGACGATGCCCCGGTCCTGGGTGGAGATCAGGTTCCACGATGGAAGGGTGCGCCATGCGGCGGCGCTGACCCGGTCGGTGAACGCGGATGCGCTGAGCGGGCGCTGCCCGGCGGCGAGTACCCGGGTGGTGGAGCGCGCCACGTCCTGGGCGAAGACGTCGTGGTAGCGGTCGGGGCGGATGTAGAGGTCGGTGGCGGTGGTGCCGTCGGCCCCGGGGACGGGGACGGGGGTGAGCGCGGCGTCGAGCTGTGAGCCGGGGAACCGGGCGGCGAGTTCGCCGAGGATCTCTCCGGCGTCGGGGACGAACGCGGAGACGTAGACGAGGGCCTTGACGTTGGGCGCGTCGGCGGCGGCCTGGGTGATGACGGCGCCGCCGTAGGAGTGGCCGACCAGGACGACGGGGCCCGGAATCGCGGCGAGCCGGGCCGCCACGTGGGTGGCGTCGTGGGCGAGGCCGCGCAGCGGGTTGGCCGCGGCGGTCACCGTGTAGCCCTGGTGCTGGAGCCGTTCGGTGACGGGGTTCCAGCTGGCGGCGTCGGCGAACGCGCCGTGGACCAGGACCACGGTCGCCTTTCCGGCCCCGTCGGCCTCGGTTCCGGCCCCGTCGGCAGCCGAAGCCGACGGGGCCCCGGTGGCCGAGGCGAGGGTGAGGGCGGCGGCGGCACCGACGGCGCCCTTGAGGGTGTGGCGTCGGCTCAGCGGACGGCCGGTCATCATCGGAATCCTTCCGGGTACGGGGCGGGCACCAACGCGTGGTGCGTGGGTGGGGTCACGGGGACCTCGGCGGAGTCTGGGGTGAGGGCGGGTGGTGGAGCAGGGCGCGCACGGCCAGGCCGCCGGCCACGCCGAGGGCCAGTGCGGCCGGGGCGGACCAGGCGGGCCAGTGGGGAAGGTTCAGGGCGTGGTCGGTGGAGAGGCGGCCGGGTCCGGTGAGGGCGAGCGTGGTGGCGGTGCCGATGAGGACGAGGGGGTACTCGTAGCCGTCGTGTTGCACCCACAGGCCGTTGGGCCATTTGACGGTGAGCGCGACGGTCATCACGCCGATGGCTCCGGCGGCGGCGAGCGGGGTGAGGGCTCCGGCGGCCAGCAGCAGGCCGGAGCCGATCTGGCCGGCTCCCGCCGTGAGGGCGGTGAGGGTCCCGCCGCGGAAGCCGTCGTGCCGGAACTCCTCGGTGCCGCCCGCCAGTCCGCTGCCGCCCAGCAGGAAGCTGACCTTCTGTACTCCGTGGGCGGCGATCAGCAGACCCACGAGGAGGCGCAGCAGGAGCAGTCCGGTGTCGGTGTCCATGGTCGGATGGCTCCGGTCAGCCGGCGGCGTGCGGGTCGATCATGGTGCGGGCGTAGACGATGCCCAGGCCGTAGGCGCCGCCGTGCTCCTTGACCACGTCGGTGGTGGCGGCGTAGGTCTCGGTGCGGGCCCAGTCGCGCTGGAGCTCCAGGAGCACCTGCAGCCAGGTGACGGGGACGGCGCCGGCGGCGGTCATCCGCTGGATGGCGTGTTCGTGGGCGGCCGGGGTGACGCCGGCGGAGGCGTCGGCGACGACGTACACCTCGTAGCCCTGGCTGAGTGCGGACAGGGCGGGCAGGACCAGGCAGACCTCGGTCCACAGGCCGCTGAGCACGATCTTGTGGCGGCCGGTCGCCTTGACGGCTTCCACCAGGGCCGCGTCCTCCCAGGCGTTCATGGAGGTCCGGTCGACTATGTCGTGCTTGGGGAAGACCTCGCGCAGCTGCGGCAGGATGGGGCCGGAGAAGGAGGCGGCGGCCACGGTGGACAGGACGACGGGGACGTCGAAGACCTTGGCGGCCTTGGCCAGGCCCACGGTGGCGTTGATGACGGCGACGCGGTCGGCGCTGGCGGCGCCGAAGAACATCTGCGGCTGGTGATCGACGAACAGCATCATCGCGTTGTCGGGCGTGAGCAGGTCACGGCTGGGGGCGGCGGTGACGGCGTCGAGGTCGAAGCTGAAGTCGGACACGAGGGGCCCTTCCTTGGGTGACTGGTGGTTGTGGTGGTGCGGCAGGGGCTCGGCGGGTAGCTGCCCAGGTCGGGTCAGGGGCCGAAGCAGGGGTCGAGGGCGGCGGGCTGCTCGTCGGGGGCGGCGAGGCCGCGGGCGGCTCTCCACTGCCGGTGCTGCTCTCCTTCTGCGGCCGCCTGCGTCAGGAGATCGGCTTGGCGAACGCCGGCCGACGGCGGTGGTGTGGCCTGGTAGCCGCCGAAGCGGGCGACCGGACTCCAGGCAGGGCTGAGCGGCGGGAGGGCTTCGTCGAGGCCTTCGTATTCGCCGCATGCGTAGACGATCCGGCCGCCGACGACGGTCAGGACGGACTCGATGTGCGCGATGTCGTCCGGGTGCACGGCGAAGAAGTCGTGGCTGAGGACGGCGAAGTCGGCGTACCAGCCCTCCCTGAGGACGCCCTTGACGTCGTCCTCACCGGTGATCCGGGCGCCGCCGCGCGTGTACAGCTCCAGGGCGCGCTCGCGGGAGACCAGCCGGTCCGGCGGGTAGAGCGCCAGGTCGCCGACGGTGCGGCCGGTGACCAGCCAGTGCAGGGCGACCCAGGGGTTGTAGGAGGAGACCCGGGTGGCGTCGGTGCCGGCCGCCAGCGGGATGCCGCTGGCGAGCATCTCCTTCAGCGGCGGGGTGTGCGCGGCGGCCTGCGGGCCGTAGCGGTCGGTGAAGGCTTGGCCCTGGAAGGACATCCGGTTCTGGACGCTGATCGCGCCGCCGAGCGCGGCGATCCGCTCCAGACTGTCGTGGGTGACCGTTTCGGCGTGGTCGAAGAGCCAGCGGTTGCCGCCGGGGAACAGGCCCTCGGCGGCGAGCCTGTCGAAGACGGCGAGATCCCGGCGGATGGTCTGGTCGTAGGTGGCGTGCAGCCGAAATCCCCAGCCGTGCTCCAGCAGCAGCCTCACGGCCCGCTCGAACTCGCCCTCGTAGTCGGCGGACAGCTGGGGGCAGGGCTCGGAGAAGTTCTCGAAGTCGGCCGCGGCCCAGGTCAGGTTCTCCCCGGCGCCGTTGAGTCGCAGCCACTCGTCGCCGTCGCCGGGCCGCACGCTCTCCACCCAGCGGGTGAGGTCGGCGATCTCCTGCCCGGCGGTCTGCGGGAAGAGGTGGTAGCCGATCCGCACGCTCAGCTCGCCCTCGCGGGCCAGGTCGATGACGGTGGCGTAGTTGTCGGGGAAGCTCTGGAAGCCGCCGGCGGCGTCCACGGCGGAGGTGAGGCCGAAGCGGTTCAGCTCGCGCAGGAAGTGCCGGGTGGAGACCTTGCGGTCCGCTGCGTCCAGGGTCGGCGCGGCGGCGAGGGTGGAGTAGAGGATCAGCGCGCTCGGCGCTGCCAGCAGCACCCCGTTGGGCCGGCCGTGACGGTCGCGGACGATCTGCCCGCCGCGCGGGTCGGGGGTGTCCCGGGTGAAGCCGGCGGCTTGGACGGCGGCCCGGTTGAGGATCGCGGACTGGTAAAGGTGCAGGACGAACACCGGGGTGTCGGGGGCGGCCTGGTTCAGCTCGGCGGGCGTGGGCATCCGCCGCTCGGCGAACTGGTCGGCCGACCAGCCGCCGACCACCCGGATCCACTGCCCCTTCGGGGTGCGTCCGGCCTGCTCACGCAGCATCGCCAACGCCTGGCGCAGCGAGGTCACGCCGTCCCAGCGCAGCTCCAGCACGTAGTTGAGGCCGCCGCGGATGACGTGCAGGTGCGAGTCGTTCAGGCCGGGGACGACGCGTCGGCCCAGCGCGTCGACGACTCTGGTTCGGGGCCCGACGTGGGCGGCGACCGCCGCGTCGTCGCCAAGGGCGGTGATCTTGCCCGCGCGGACAGCGAGCGCGGTGGCGGCCGGGCGCAGCGGGTCACCGGTGTGGATCCTGGCGTTGCGCAGGACGATGTCGGCGCGCTCGCCGGTCCCGGGTGCGGGGGTGACACCGCTGACCGGCATCGTGGACATGGGGCTCTCACTCTCGGTGGGGTCACGTCAAAGGGGCGCGGGCACAAGCACGGCCGCGCGCTGCTTGGCCGGCCCGCTGGCGGGCTCAGAGGGTGCGGCGGACGCCCGCGTGGCGTTCGAGGTTGCGCAGCTGGACCGTCAGGTCGCCGTCGACGGCTTGGCGGGCGGGGCCGGTGCGGCCGAGCGGCAGCACTTCCTGGCCGCGCATGTCCTCCAGCATCAGGGCGAAGGCGGCGTACATCGCGACCGCGGCCAGCAGAAGCCCGAGCGTGCCGGAAAGGTTGAGAAGCCAGTGCACGCCGGTCAGGTTGGCGGCCGCGGCCACCGAGAAGCGCGGCACGGCGGTGCACAGCACCAGCCACAGCGCACGCTTGGGCTTGGCGACGCCGGCCATCAGCAGGGCGAACAGGGCGAAGCAGAGGTTCAGCACGCCCAGCACCCGGGAGCCACCCGTCGGCGCGGTGGCCAGGACCAGCGAACTGGCCAGCCACATACCGGAGAAGCAGGCCATCAGGGTCGCCGCCAGGACATCCCGGGCGCCGAACGCCAACCATCCGACAAGGAGTTGCAGGACGAACGCAGGGAGGATGGTAAGGGCGACGGCGCGCTCGGCACCGTCCTCGAACAGGCCGAGCTGGAGGCAGCCGACGATGGTCGACGCGATGGCCACGGTATAGAAGCCGAGCGGCATCGGCGAGGCGATGGGCCGCAGGGTGATGCGGGTCATGCCGCGCAGATCAGGCTCGTGGTGGCGGCCTCCGGCGGGCGGGATTGGAGCCGCGGGTTCCTCGGGGCTGCTGTCGCTGGTGGCCATGGGGTCTCCTCGGGCTGGGCACGGGCGCGGTCGGCGGCCGGGGCCCGGGCCGTGGCGGCGCTCCGATCCCCTGCCCGCCGTCCGACCGGGGGGTGTCAGTGGGCGGCGAGGGCCTTGCGCAGCGTGGCGATGGCCAGCGCGATGGCCACCTCGGCGCCCTGGGTGCCGCGCAGGGCGTTGAGCAGGACGAAGTCGTGGATCACACCCTGGACGCGGACGGCGGTCACGGCCACGCCGGCCTGCCGCAGCTTGGCGGCGTACGCTTCGCCCTCGTCGCGCAGCACGTCCGCCTCCGCGGTGATCACCAGCGCCGGGGGCAGGCCGGCGAGCTGCTCGACGGTGGCTCGCAGCGGGGAGGCGGTGATCTCGGCGCGCTGGCTGTCGTCGGTGGTGTACTGGTCCCAGAACCACTGCATACCGTCGCGCCGCAGGAAGTAGCCCTCGGCGAACTGGCGGTAGGAGCCGGTGTCGAAGTTGGCGTCGGTCACCGGATAGAACAGCACCTGGTGAGCGAGCGTCAGGCCGCCGCGCTCCTTGGCGAGCAGGGTCAGCACCGCGCTCATGTTGCCACCGACCGAGTCGCCGGCCACCGCGATCCTGCCGGCGTCCAGCCCGTGCGCTCCACCGTCGGTGACAACCCAGCGGGCAACGGTCCAGACCTGCTCGACGGCGACCGGGTAACGGTGCTCGGGGGAAAGGTCGTACTCGGGAAAGACCACCGCGGCACCGGTTCCGACCACCAGTTCACGCACCAGCCGGTCGTGGGTGTGGGCGCTGCCGAAGACCCAGCCGGCGCCGTGCACGAAGACGATCACAGGCAGGTCACCCTGCGCGCCGGCGGGCCGCACGATCCTGGCCCGCACCTCGCCGGTCGGCCCGCCCTCGACGGTCACCCACTCCTCGTCGACCGCGGGCAGCTCGACATCGCCGGACTGCACCTCCTCGACGGTCTTACGGCCCTCCACCGGAGCCAGCTCGAACAGGAACGGCGGCGTTCCGGTCGCCTCGGCGAAGGCTGCGGCCAGCGGCTCCAGAACCGGCGCGACGAATGCGTGGTCAGTCACGGATCGGACCTCTCTGCGGATCGAGGGTGCACGCCGCGCGGGTCAGGCGGCGCACATCCGAAGCTAGAGGCCAGGCGAGAGGACCGGTTGCCTGTACGTGCTGGCCTGCTGCCCCTCGACGCAGGCCTTCACAGGCGTGCGGGCACGAAAGGAACAGACCCGTGCACGGGAGGGCAACCGGGTGCCCGGTGTCACCGGGAGGATGGGCGCCGCCGCACCCGAAGACCGCGCTGGAGGGCTGGTTCGTGCTGCTGCTGGACCTGGAGGACCTCGCGCCACGCGACAGGGTGGACGCGTTCCGCCACGCGATGACGGACAACTCCGTGCCGAACGAGATCGTCCACGAGGAATGCGAGACGGGTATCAGCGCCCGCATCGAAGGCTGGCGAATGGGCGGCCTGGACCTCTTCGACATGCGGAGTTCCGGGCTCGAGGTCCGCCGCACGGCCAAGCACGTGCGCCAGCACCGAGACCGCCCCGTGGTGTCGGTCTCACTCCAGACCCAAGGCATCCACCGAGCCGAACAGGCGGGCACCCGGTTCACCCTCGGGCCGCAGGACATCTGCGTCTTCCACGAACTCGCACCCCGCACCTACGGCTGGTCCGGGCACGGCGCCTCGCAGGCCCTCACCGTCGACATGGAGCATCTCGGCCTGCCGGTCGACACCGTGATCCGGGCCTCCGTACGACTTCGTTCCAGCCCCGTGCACGACCTGCTGCTGGGGCACTTGCGGTCGCTGTTCCGGGATCCGGGCCGTCTCGAAGCGGACCCCGGAGCCGGCGCCCTCGCCAACGCCACCACCGACCTCGTACGCGCCCTGCTGACCTCGGCTGCACACGACGAACGGGACCAACGGGTCAGAGAGGCCATGGACAACTCCCTGGCTACCCGGATCATGGCGTACACACGCCGCCACCTCACAGATCCCGATCTCGGGCCGGAACACATCGCCGCGGAACACGCCATCTCCAAACGGCAGCTCTACGTCGTGCTGGCACGCGCGGGCATCCGGCTCGAACAGTGGCTCATCGCCGAGCGACTGGAAGCGGCGTGCCGACTCCTGGTCTCACCCCGTCACGCGGCACTACCCGTCTCAGCCGTCGCGGCCCGGTGCGGCTTCACCAGCCCCAGCCACTTCACCCGGCGCTTCCGCGCCGCCTACGGAACCACCCCGAGCGAGTGGCGCCGCCACAGAACCCGTCCCACCGACTACTGATCGTTTCGGAGTGGACTCGGCTGCGGACCTTGCGCTTCTCGATCTGGGCGGCAGGGTGCCCGGGTGCGTGCGGCGGTGCGATGCAACGCGGGAGAGCCGTTCACGAGAAGTGGAGGGCGACAGGGTGCAAAGAAGCGCGCCCTTCCTGCGGCGTGCCGCCCTGCACCGTTTCTGCGGTCAGTTGGTGCCGATCAGTGCCGTGCGTGCGGCGGTGAGGATCTCGTCGGAGAGCGGGGTGCCGTTGGTGGCTCGGGACAGGACGAGTGCGCCGAGCATGGTGCACAGCCGGGTGATGCCGTCCTGGTCCTTGGCGGCGAGGAAGTCGGCGAAGTCACCCACCCCCTGGGTGTAGACGCGGCGGGCCTCGGTCTCTCCTCCGTCGCGGGCCATGTCGGTGGCGAGTGCGGCGGCGGGGCAGCCGTCAGCCGGGCTGTCGCGGTGCTCGACGGAGAGGTAGGCGTCGATCAGCGCCCGCTGGGCGGCGTCGCGCTGCCCGGCGTACTGATCGAGCCCGTCCTCGTGGTGCTGGGCGAGTTCGGCGAACGCGTGGGCGGTGGCTTCGTCGATGAGGGCCTCCTTGGAGGCGAACTGCTTGTAGAAGCCTCCGTGGGTCAGGCCGGCCGACTTCATGAGGTCGGCGACGCTCAGGTGGGTGCCCTGCTCCCGGAGCAGCCGGGAGGCGGTCTCCACGACCCGTCGGCGGTTCTCCTGTGCCTGTGCCTGCGATACGCGGCCCATCGGTCACCCCTCCCAGTTGGATGTCGAGTGAAATCTATTCTAGACTGATATTTAGATGACGGCTGTAATCTATCTTGCGGTCGTCGCCGCCCTCGACGCTGGGAGTGCTCATGGAACTGAAGGACGCGGTCGCGGTGGTCACCGGCGCCAACCGGGGGCTCGGGCGGCATCTGGCCGCCCAGCTCATGGCGCGCGGGGCCAAGGTGTACGCGGCGGCCCGCCGCCCCGAAACGGTGGACCTTCCGGGTGTCATCCCGCTGCGGCTCGACGTGACGGACGCGGAGTCGATCCGGGAGGCGGCCCGCACCGCCTCCGACGCGACGCTGCTGGTCAACAACGCGGGCATCTCCACCGGAACGCCCCTGATGACGGGCAGCCCGGACGCGGTGCGCTTGGAGATGGAGGTGAACTTCTTCGGCCCGCTCGCCGTGACCCGGGCCTTCGCCCCGGTCATCGAGTCCAACGGCGGCGGCACCGTGCTCAACGTGTTGTCCGTCCTGTCCTGGCTGCACCCGGCCGGCCTCGGCGCCTACGCCGCGGCGAAGGCCGCCGCCTGGGCGCTGACCGGCGCGACCCGAGAGGAACTGGCGCCCCGCCGCATCACCGTCACGGCACTGCACGTCGGATACATGGACACCGACATGGCCGCCGGCGTTCCCGCCGACCAGAAGACCGACCCCGCCGAGGTCGCCGCCCAGGCCCTCTCGGGCATCGAGAGGGGCCTGCCCGAGATCCTCGCCGACGACGTCACCCGGCACGTGAAGCAGAGCCTGGCCGCCGCGCCGAATGCGGGGTGAGGCGCCCCCGCCGCATCGGCGCGGAGCCCTCTGAACCAGCAGTGCGGAGCAGAAAGTATCTCGTACCGGGGCAAGCCTGGAGCGAGCGGAGACCCCGTCCCCCTGCGGGCGGAAAACGGAGATGACAATGAAGGCATATCTGATCGAGAAGTACGGTGACCAGTCCGCGGTGCGCGCCGCCGAGTTGCCCGATCCGAAGCCGGGCGCCGACGACGTGCTGGTCAAGATCCACGCGGCGAGCGTCAACCCGCTGGACTTCAAGATCCGCGAGGGTGCCTTCAAGCGGATCCTCCCGTACCGCCTGCCTCTCATCCTGGGCAACGATCTCGCAGGAGTGGTGGTCGAGGTCGGCTCGGCCGTCACCCGCTTCGCGGTGGGCGACGAGGTCTACGCCCGGCCCGACAAGGACCGGATCGGCACCTTTGCCGAACTCATCGCCGTCCACCAGGACGACCTGGCCCACAAGCCGGCCACCCTCACCATGGCGGAGGCCGCCTCGCTTCCCCTGGTCGCACTCACCTCATGGCAGGCGCTGGTCGAGAAGGCGCGGGTCCGGCCGGGCCAGAAGGTCCTCATCCACGCGGGCTCCGGCGGGGTGGGCACCATCGCCCTCCAACTGGCCCGGCACCTGGGCGCACACGTGGCCACTACCGCGAGCGCGGCCAATACCGCCCTGGTCAAGGAACTCGGCGCGGACGTCGTCATCGACTACCGCACCCAGGACTTCGAGGAGCTCCTGGACGGCTACGACGTCGTCCTGGACACCCTCGGCGGCAAGACCCTGGAGAAGTCCCTGCGCATCCTCAAGCCCGGCGGGAAGGTCATCAGCATCGCCGGGCCCCCCGACGCGGACTTCGCCCGCGAGCTGGGCGCGAACCCGGTCCTGCGCCAGGCGATGAACGCGCTGAGCTTCACGACCCGGCGCCACGCCAAGCGCCGGGGCGTGACGTACTCCTTCCTGTTCATGAAGGCCGACGGCGAGCAGCTGCGCGAGATCACCCGGCTCGTCGACGCCGGGAAGATCCGCCCCGTCGTCGACCGTGTCTTCCCCTTCGAGCAGACCCGCGAAGCCATGGAGTACGCCGAGAAGGGCCACGCCAAGGCCGGCAAGGTCGTCATCGCGACGGTGTGAGCACCAGCCCCCGCCGCACCACCGCCAGGCCCCGGGCAGCGAGAGGATCCCGCCCCCACCACCCCTACCCTCCACACCCCCAGGAACCGATCATGAGCGCACCGCGCAGTTCCCCCACCCCCACGCCCGCCTCGTCGTCGTCGTACAAAGATGCACCGACCCGTTCGGTGTCCGTGCGTGGCGTCGACTTCGTCTACCGCCGGCTCGGCCCGGAAGGAGACGGCGTACCACTGATCCTGCTCCACCACCTGACCGCTGTCCTGGACAACTGGGACCCCCGCGTCGTCGACGGACTCGCCGCCCGGCGCCAGGTGATCGCCTTCGACAACCGCGGAGTCGGCGCGTCGGGCGGCTCCACCCCCGACACCATCGAAGCGATGGCCCGCGACGCGGTGCTGTTCATCCGAGCCCTGGGCTTCGAGCAGGTCGACCTGCTCGGCCTGTCGATGGGCGGCTTCATCGCCCAGGTCATCGCAGCCGAGGAACCGCAGCTGGTGCGCAGGGTCGTCCTCGCGGGCACCGGCCCCGCCGGAGGCCCCGGCATCGACAAGGTCACCGCACTCACCCTCCGGGACATCCTGAAGGGCTTCCTGACCCGCAAGGACCCCAAGCGGTTCCTCTTCTTCACCGACACCGAACACGGCCGACGCGAAGCACACGCCTTCCTCGAACGGCTGAAGGAACGCACCAGCGACCGCGACAGGGCCATCTCGCTGACGTCGTTCCGCGCCCAGCTCAAGGCCATCCACCGATGGGGCCTGCAGTCGCCCGCGGACCTGTCGCGCATCCACCAGCCAGTCCTGGTGGCCAACGGCGAGAGCGACAGGATGGTGCCGAGCGAGAACACCCTCGACCTCGCCGCCCGCCTGCCCCGGAGCGAACTCGTCCCCCTCTACCCGGACGCCGGACACGGCGGGATCTTCCAGTTCCACAACGAGTTCGTGGCCAGAGCCCTCGCCTTCCTCGAAGCACAGCCCAAGGCCTGACCCCTGACGCCACATCCCTCCGTCGCCTCGCCCCAGGCGCGACCGGGACAAGGCGGGCCCGGGCGAGCCAGCCTGCCCCGATCAGACGCCTCCTGTACGCCGGCATTCCCATCGGCACCCCGAGAATGCCCTCGGCGTCGCACGCCAGATCCACCCCGTCACCTGGCCACAAGCCCGCCGACGCCCAGCTTCGAAGTCAACCCCCGAAGGACGTACGACGCAGACCACTACTGATCTTTTCGTTAGTTCTGTGGGGTGGGTGGGTGGAGAGTGAGGCCTGTGTGGGCGAGGAAGGACCAGGGCAGTTGAGGGTTGTCGTTGATGCGGTGGATGCCCTGTTCGGTGGCGTCGGCGACGTCCGCGAGGTGGTCGCCGGCAAGGCTGGCGAGCTCGCGTTTCTTGAGCGAGGACCACAGCAGTTCCACCGGGTTGAGCTCGGGCGCGTAGGCGAGTAATCGCTCCAGGGTGAGCCGGTCCTGCTCGGCGAGCCAGGCCCGCATCACCCGGCTCCAGTGGGCGGACAGTCCGTCCCAGACCAGGACCACCCGCTCGCCGTCGTAAAACGCCTTCATCTGCTCCAGGACCTCGATGAGCCCGAGGGTGTCGTAGCTGCCGGGCTTGAGGTGGAAGCACAGCCGAGGACCGCGGTCGGGAGCTCGGCGACACCATGCTCGTCGAGAACACCGAGGCGAGTCTGATCAGCGGGCTCTTCCCGGTGATCCGTCACTCGCTCGGAGTCTCTCGGCGCCCTCGGCGTCCTGACCGCCGCGGGCCGGATCGTCGGCGTGTTCGCCGGCCCGTTCTGGGTGTGGGTCGCCCAGCGCTGGTCCCGCAAGGGCGTCCTCGTCCCGGCCACCGGATTCTGGGCAGTGTGGGGCATAGCCGCCGGCTTCGCCCAGAACTTCACCCAACTCCTCGTCCTGATCACCATCCTCGCCGCCGGGTACGCCGCCTCCGGTCCCGTCACCACGGAAATCCTGGGTGACCTCTTCGACAGCGAGTCCCGGGGCCGCGCCGTCGGAGATGCTGTACGGCGCCATCAACCTCGTCGCCTCCCTCTTCGCCACCCTGAAGGGACAGCTCGCCGCGTTCGACGACGGCTGGCGCTGGGGCCTGTGGAGCATCGGCGCCCTCAACGTCCTTTGCGGCGTCGCCCTGTCGATCCGGATGCGCGACCCGGGCAGAGGCGCGTCCGAGCAGCAGCTCGCCGGCCTCGACCGACAGACCCGCGAGGCGCACGCCCAGGTCACCATGAAGCAGGTGACCGCACTCCTCCGGATCCCGAGCCCCGTGATCCTGCTCGTCTCCCGACTCCTGTCCGGACATCTCCTCGCCGCGGCGTTCGGCGTGATCTTCCTCGTGGACGTCTACGGATTCAGCACCCAGGTCGCCTCCGCCATCCTCTTCCCCATGGGCATCGGCTTCTTCACCGGCACCCTGCTCGGCGGCTTCCTCACCGGCTGGACCGTCCGCCGCAACCTGCGCAACGGGCCCGTGGCCATCCTCCAGACCGCCCAGTTCGCCTTCGCGGTCATCGCCTACTTCGGCACCCAGATCGACTGGGGCGGAATCGGCCTGTTCGCCGTCTTCTTCGCCCTCATGGGCCTCACCCAGGGCGTCAACCCGGTGGTCAACCGGCCCATGATCATGGCCGTGACCCTTCCCGAGCTCCGCGGCGCGGCCTTCGCCATCTACCTCAGCGTCTTCGAGGCCGTCGCCATCGCCGCGTTCAGCCCCGGAGCCGGCTTCCTCGGCGACGCCTTCGGACTGCGCTCGGTGTTCCTGTGGGTCCTCGTCGGCCTCATGACCGTCAACGGCGCCTTCCTCACCCTTCTCTACCGCACCTACGCCGCCGACGTAGCCCGCGTCCAGCAGGCCCTCGAGAGCCGGCGACAGGCGGCTCTGGCCGGATAGTTCAACCTGGCCGTCCGCGACTGCCGAGTACACGCCTGATCCGACGCTTCAGGAAGGATCGGACCAGATGTCCATGGGGACGGTGCTCACGCTGCGGCCGGCCGGATCGAGGATGCGGCCCATGCGCTTGACGAAGCGCAGCGAGACCGCTTGGTCGAGCACCTTCAGCTGAGGCAGTGCGCCGGCGAGGCGGGCTTCGAGGCCGCGGATGTCGGGGAGAGAACGGAGCCAGACGCTGATGAGGAGGTTCGCCGCGCCCCCGGCAAGGCCGATGCACGCCCGGATCTCGGGGACGGCGGCAAGCAGTCTGTTCAAGGCGTCGCGGTCATCGATCTCGGCCTGGGCCCAGATCGAGGTGGAGATCGGCCAGCCGCACAGGGGTTGAGCCACTTCGCAGCGCAACTCCAAGTCCTCGTTGGCGACGAGAAGGCCGAGACGCTTGCGTACGGTGGTGATCCCGACGCCCAGCTCCTCCGCGAGGTCCGTGAGCGACGTACGTCCGTCGGCCCCGAGGCGCACGATGAGGAGTCGGTCCCTCGCGGTGAGCGTCTGGGGCGTCGATGGCGACCGGGTCGGCCGCTCGGCGGTGATGTGCGCCCGCTGGCGGGGATCGAGGGCACGCAAGCGCCAGTCGGTGGCGTGCGTGAAGACATGCGTGCCGAGCTGGGTGCGGGTGGCGCTGATTCCCGGGAGTGCCCCGAGGCGTTCGAGCAGGTAGCAGGAGAGGGCCGGAAGCGTGGGCGTCGACACCGTGAGCAGCAGGTCCCTGCCGCCGCTGGTGTGCTCCACGGTCAGGACGTGCGGCCACTGCGCAAGGGTGTTGGCGACTTCGAGGGCACGGCCGGCCTGGCAGTCCACTTCGACGAAGGCCAGGCAGCCCTGGGAGATCTGAGCGCGCCCGGGCTGTGCCGTGATCCACGCGACGCCCGTCTCTGTCAGCCGGGACCAGCGGCGGGCCACGGTGACGGGGTCGAGGTCGAGTGCCCGTCCGATGCGCGACCAGGGGGCTCGGGGGTCGATCTGCAGGGTGTTGACCAGGCTGAGGTCGAGTTCGTCCAAGGGCGCAGATTCCTGCAAACGATCAGCCATGGGAAAAAGATCCTGCGTTTCTGATGAGTGTGGGTGCCGAGTATCCATCATCACTGGCAACCGAGCGACAGCTAGGTGAACGTCAGTGAAAGGGGACGAGGGTGTCGGTGCGCGAGGACGCACGGAGTGTGCAGGGCGATCTGGTTCGCCTGCGGCGGGCGCTGCACGCCGAGCCCGAGCTGGGACTGGAGTTGCCGCGTACGCGGGACAAGGTCCTGGCCGCCCTGGACGGGCTGCCGTTGGAGGTCACCACGGGGAACCGGCTGACCTCCGTCACCGCGGTCCTGCGGGGCTCGCGGCCCGGTCCCACGGTGCTCCTGCGAGCAGACATGGACGCGCTGCCCGTCACGGAACGCGCGGATCTCACGTACGTCTCCCGCACGGAGGGTGTGATGCACGCGTGCGGTCACGACCTGCACACGTCCATGCTCGCCGGCGCGGCCCAGCTGCTCTCCGCTCGCCGGGACGAGCTCGCCGGCGATGTGGTCTTCATGTTCCAGCCTGGCGAGGAGGGGCAGGACGGGGCCGGCCACATGCTGGGCGAGGGGGTCCTGGACGCCTCCGGTGAGCGGCCGGTGGCCGCCTACGCCCTGCACGTGACGTCGGCGGGCTACCCGAGCGGGCTGTTCGCGAGTCGTCGGGGCCCGGTCCTGGCCTCGTCCGACAGTCTTCGTGTGACCGTACGTGGTGCGGGTGGTCACGGTTCGATGCCGCACCTGGCCAATGACCCCGTACCGGCGGCGTGCGAGATGGTCACCGCGCTGCAGACGTTCATCAGCCGCAGGTTCGACCCGTTCGACCCCGTGGTGCTGACCGTGGGCGCCTTCCACGCGGGCACGGCCGCCAACGTCATCCCCGACGAGGCCCGGTTCACGGCGACCGTACGGTCGTTCTCCGCCTCGTCGCACGGCCGGATCAAGGACGGCGCCGTGCAGCTGTGCCGGGGTATCGCGGCCGCCCACGGCCTCGACGTCGAGGTGGACTTCGTCGAGCAGTACCCCCTCACCGTCAACGACCCGGCCGAGGCCGAGTTCGTCGCCGACGTGGTGGCGGAGGTGCACGGAGAGGAACGTTTCGCGTGGGCGCCTCGCCCGGCCACCGGCTCGGAGGACTTCTCCCGGGTGCTCGACGAGGTCCCCGGCGCGTTCGTGGTCCTGGGCGCCTGCCCGCCGGACCGGGACCTCCAGCAAGCCCCGTACAACCACTCTCCCCTGGCCGTCTTCGACGACAGCGTGCTCGGGGACGGAGCCGCGCTCTACGCCGAACTCGCCCTTCGGCGCCTGGCACGGGCGAAGCTCGCCCCCGTCCCGACCGTCTGACCGCCCCACACCCGCAACACCCCCGGACGCAGCCCTTCCAGACTGCTTCTCGTCCCCCAGGAGAACCCCGTGCCCGACCCCGCATCCCCGGCCACCAGATCCGCCGCGTCCGACGCCTCGATCACGAGCGCCACGACCAGGAGCACACCCGCCCCGTCCCGGCTGCGCACCGTCATCGGCACCGGCGTGGGAAACGCGCTGGAGTGGTACGACTGGAACGTCTACGCGATCTTCACCCCGTTCTTCGCCTCGCAGTTCTTCCCCTCCGCCGATCCGACCTCGGCCCTGCTGAGCACTCTGGCGATCTTCGCCGTGGGCTTCCTCATGCGTCCCCTGGGTGGGCTTGTCTTCGGCCGGCTCAGCGACCGCAGGGGGCGGCGTGCGGCGATGGTCGGCTCCATCGCGCTGGCGGCCGCCGGAAGCCTGCTGATCGGCCTCGCGCCGACGTACGCCACGATCGGCGTGGGAGCCTCGGCCCTGCTGGTGTTCGCGCGGCTCGTCCAGGGCCTGGCCCACGGCGGGGAGCTTCCCGCGGCCCAGACGTACGTGGCGGAGATGGCCCCCCGCGAACGGCGAGGGCTCTGGTCGAGCCTGATCTACATATCCGGCACCTGCGGCATCATGGTCGCCACCGTGCTCGCGGCGGTCCTGGCCTCATTCCTGAGCGAGGATCAGCTGCACGCGTGGGGCTGGCGGGTGCCCTTCGTCGTCGGTGGACTCCTCGGTCTGTACGCGCTGATCATGCGGCTCCGCATGGAGGAGACCGAAGCCTTCGAGAAGCAGGCCGACACACCGGACCACGAACCGCGCACCTCCGTGTGGCGCGGCTTCTGGGAGAACCGGGCGGCGTGCCTGCGGGTGATCGGCCTCACCCTGGGCGGCACGGTCGTCTACTACACCTGGGCCGTCTCCGCCCCCGCCCAGGCCATCTCCCTCAAGGGCATCGATGCCTCCTCCGCGCTGTGGGCGGGGGTCCTCGCCAACCTCGTCTTCCTCGTGACGCTGCCCCTGTTCGGCGCCCTGTCCGACCGCGTCGGACGCAAGCCCGTCCTGTACGGCTCGTACATCGGCGGAGCCGTCCTGGCCTTCCCGCTGAACTGGTTCATCCAGGACCAGGTGTGGCAGCTGGCCGTGTCGATGACGACGGCCATGCTCTTCATGTCCGCCGGCGCGGCGATCACCCCCGCGGTGTTCGCGGAGATGTTCCCCACCCGGCTGCGCACGACGGGTGTGGGCTTCCCGTACGCGATCGCCGTGGCCGTCTGCGGCGGCAGCGCCCCGTATCTTCAGACGTGGCTGACCAGCAACGGGCAGGGCGACCTCTTCCTCGGCTACACGGTGGTCCTGCTGCTCCTCGCTCTGGCCGTGGTGCACCGGATGCCCGAGACGAAGAACACCGACCTGACGTGACACCGAAGAACACGGACTGTGGGAACGGAGCCGTACCGTGCCGAGCCTGACCAGCAGAGCGATGCCGACCATGGTGCGGCTCCGTGGGGCCAAGAAAGTGTTCAGCTCGGCGGAAGCCGTCCGCGAACAGGTCCTCACCCGTTCCCTGCGGCCGACCGGGTACGCGCCTCCGGCCGGACTGGGGCGCACGGTCGACCTCGCCGTACGCCGGGTGGCCGGATGGCCCGTCTACGAGGTCACCCCGCGCGGCACTCTCGACCCCCGACGGCGGGCCATCTATCTGCACGGCGGCGCGTACATCAACGAGATAGCGCCCCAGCACTGGAAGCTGATCGCCCACGTGGCCGCCGAGACCGGCACCCAGGTCACGGTGCCGATCTACCCCCTGGCTCCCCTGGCGACCGCAGCCGAGGTGGTGCCGGCCGTCACCGACCTGGCCACCCAACTCCTCGACGACGCGGCCACCACAGCCGTCACTCTCATCGGAGACTCCGCCGGCGGCGGCATGGCCCTCGCCGTCGCCGTCCACCTGCGGGACCGAGGACTGCCCGCACCCGCCCGCACCATCCTCATCTCCCCGTGGCTGGACATCAGCCTGACCGACCCGCGCATCGCACTGCTCGAAGAACGCGACCCCTGGCTCGCCGTCCCCGGCGCACGCTACGCCGGGGACCTCTACCGCGGCGCGCTCCCCGCCGACCACCCTCATGTCAGCCCCCTCCTCGCCGACTTGACGGGGTTGAACCCGATCACGCTGTTCAGCGGAACCCGCGACATCGTCAACGCCGACGCCCGGCGGCTGGCCGCCCGCGCCACGGCCGCGGGCGTCGAGCTGGACTTCCACGAGGCGCCGGAGATGCTGCACGTCTACCCCCTCCTGCCGATCCCCGAAGGCAGAGCGGCACGCACCGCCATCTGCACCGCCCTGCGGAGCCGACGCGGCCCCCAGCGACCTTCCAGTGCCCGGGGTTGACGTCGACATTGGTCTATGCCAACTTCTCCTCGGCGCATGATCAGCCTTTCCCCACACGGGTGTTGAAGCATCGGACTTCGCCCGCGGCACCGTGCTGCCTTCCCCCCATCACCTCCCCGAGAGGAACCCCCATGCGCAACGGAACGCACCGCCGGAAGCCCGGCATGCGCACCGCGCTCGCCGCCGCCGCGGCGATCGGCCTCGGCGCCACCGCGCTGACCGCCCTCCCTGCCGCCGCCGCGGACGAGAGCATCGCCGTCCAATACCGGCACGGCGGCACGGGCAGCGACCAGGCGGCGCCCTGGTTCACCGTGGTCAACACCGGGACGACAAGCGTCCCGTTGAGCCAGGTCAAGGTGCGCTACTACTTCAAGTCCGACCCCGGCGCCTCGTACACCTACGCCTGTGACTGGGCCGTAAAGGGCTGTACGCACCTCACGGGCACGTTCGGCACACCAACCGCCCCCACCGCCACAGCGGACCGGTACCTGGAGGTCGGGTTCACGGCGGGGGCAGGCTCCCTGGCGCCGGGCGCCGACACCGGGGACGTACAGCTGCGCTTCCACCGTTCCGATTGGCAACCGCTCGACCAGTCCGACGACTACTCGTTCGGACCCGCGCAGACCACGTACGGGAACTGGGCCAAGGTCACCGCCACCATCGGCGGAGTCCAGGTCTGGGGCACCGCCCCGGCCGGCAACGAGTCAACCCCGACGCCGACCCCGACACCCACTGATCCCTCCCCCACGGCCCCGACCACTCCCCCGGCCGAACAGAGGCTCCTCTTCGACGACTTCGACTACACCGGTCACACCGACCCTGCGATCACCGCACACGGCTGGACCATCCGCTCCGGCGGAGGCGGCCCCGGCGTCGGCGACGCGACCTGGGCGCCCGAGAACGTCACCTTCGCCAAAGAGGGCACGAACTCCGTCATGACGCTGCGCACGTCGACCGCGGGATCCGGCACGTCGACCCGGCAGACCGAAGTGCACACCGCTGCACGGAAGTTCAAGAACGGCACCTACGCCGCCCGGGTGCGCTTCGCGGACACCCCGACCAGCGGCCCGGACGGTGACCACCTGGTCCAGAGCTTCTTCACCATCAACGACCTCACCGCACCGATGGCGGACGACTACGCCGAGTACGACTTCGAGTACCTCCCCAACGGCGGCTGGGGCGAGACGGCGAACGTCCTCTACACGACCTCCTGGGAGACCTTCCGCCCCGACCCCTGGGAGGCGGTCAACCAGCACACGGAAGCCCGCACGAGCCAGGCCGGCTGGCACGACCTCGTCCTGACCATCGACGAAACGACACTCGTCTACTACCTCGACGGCAAGGAGTTCGCCCGGCACGAGGCCCGCTACCTGCCCGAGCGGCCCATGTCGATCCACTTCAACCAGTGGCTGATCGACCTCGCCGGGCAGACCTCCACGACCCCTCGCGCCTACGAGGAGCAGGTCGACTACATGCTCCACGTGAAGGACCAAGTCCTCACCCCCGCCGAAGTGGCGGCGAAGGTCGCCGGCTTCCGCACGTCCGGGACCGTCTTCAAGGACTCCGTACCCAGCTCCTGAACGAACCGGCCGGCGCCGGACTGTGGCGGTGCGACCGACCGCGGCGCCGGCCGTCGTCGTTGTCGGCCCCGTCATGGGCAGCGGCTGTCCACCGACCGGTCCACCGAGCCGGGGCAACGGAATGTCGGCCGGGAAGGGGGCCTTCGCGATGGGCTCGCCGTTCACGGCCAAGCGCAGCTGCAGCATGGCGACGAGCCGCTGATCGGGGTCGTCGATGCTGATCCCACTCAGGGCGACCGCCTTGCGGACCCGGTAGCGCAGAGTGTTCGGGTGGACGTTGAGCGCCTCAACGGTCCGTGTCACATCGCCGAATCCGTCCAGGTACGCAAGGGCACCAAGGACACCTGACGCCCCGTGTGGGTGGCCACCGCACGTTCCGGGGTGCGCGCCATTGGTTTCCCCGGCCGACTCCGTCGTTCTCCATCTCGTCCAGGAAGCGTTCGACCACCATCGGTGTGACCGAGTTCGGTTTCCGCGCTCCCAAGCGCGGGACGATGTGCACGTTCATCGAGCTGTCGACGTGCTCCCCCGTGGAGCAGTCCGTCATCCTGCGCTGCCGGGGACGCCCCTGCTTCGCGTACTCCTCGACCGTCTGCTGCCCCAGCTCCCGGCGGGCCGCCGCCGCAGACGGCGCAGTGGTCTTCTTCTCCGCGTAGAGCTGCGTGAGGCGTTCGATCGCGTCGTCCTGAGTGCCGTAACCGGACTCTTCGCGCTGCTTGCCGAGCGCGTCCCGGAATCGGACTCCTCTGAGACGGCTCCCTGCCTGCTTTGTGCAGGTCAAGGGCGGGCTCAACCTTACACCGACGTCCCCGTCCGATGTTTGTGAGGAGCATCGCTCCGGTCCGGCGATTCGGGTCCCCACCTGGGCTCTCCCGCCGTCATCGACGCTTGTTCAGTCAATCCCTTGGGAACGCCCGGCGACTCACGCTGACCGAATGCCGACTTACCTGATGAGCCATCAACCCTGCGGGAAACCCTTCCGCACACACTGACGACGTGCGTGCACGCGTCACCGACCTGTCGGGCACCGACGCCACTCCGCTTCGTGGAGAACGGTCCCTCTGGCCGTCGGCCGGTCGACGCCGGGCCGCCCCGGAAGCCGGATCGCCGCCAGCCGCCCGCCCGAGACCCCGGCAGCGTGGAACTCGCGAATGACGGCTTCGCACCCGGCACCCCGGGATCCGGAGGTGCGGTACGAACCAACCCAGGCCGGCGGCGCGCAGACCGCGAGGCCAAGCACACCGCCGCGATGCTGTGGCAAACGCCGCTGCAGAGGTGCGCCAGGCCGGGTTCGAGCCCCTGGAAACCCCTCCCGGCAAGACCACCGACCAGTGGCGCTGCCGCTGTGAGTGCGGAACCGAAGTGCCGTCTGTTTACTGTCCGGTTCAATCGCAACCATGCCCGGCTGAGGGCTCCAGGAGAACGCGCCTTCGCGCAGTTGAAGTCCTGGCGGCTACTTCGGCGAGCCAGATGTTCCACCCGCCGCATCGGCACCATCGTCCAGGTCGTCCACATGCTACTGACCTGCGACTATTCAGGATGAAAGAGGCTCTTTGAACCCATCGAAGAAATAGGACCGTTGTGGGAGGAGCCTCACCAGGCGAGGCTTGCCACTCGCGTGAGGGAGCGGGCCGTGGGCGCCGATGCGAAGCTCTGGTTCGGGACACTCATTCCATAACGAACCGCATTCGGAGCCGAGTTCAGCGATTACGTCGGCAGACAGCCCGTGATCCGGTGATTGCTGACGACATTGCATGAGTCACGCTCTCCGCCCCGACCATGATCGACCATCCGAGGCTCGACGTCTCACCGCTTACCGTGCACGAGTTCGTCAGGCCCCTGTCCGCTGCGGTATCCGCCACGGGTTGGAGGTCCGCAGAGGTGACGGCAAGAGGGCCTCAGGCATGTTCTGGTAGGCGACCGGGCGCAGCCACCGTGCGATGGCGGTGCCGCCCACGCTGGTGTGCAGCGGGTTGGTCGTGGCCGGCCAGGGGCCGCCGTGGTGCATGGCGCGGGTGACCGCCACTCCTGTCGGCCAGTCGTTCCAGATCAGGCGTCCTGCGCGCAGGACGGACCAGATGGTGCGGGCCAGTTGCCCGTCTGTGTCCTCCTGGCCGTGCACCGTGGCCGTGAGGCTGCCCGGGAGCTCCCCGAGGGTGGTGAGCAGTTCCTCGGTGGAGGCATAGGTGACGACGGTCGATGCCGGGCCGAAGCATTCCCGGAGGAGTTCAGGGTGGGCGCGCAGGTCGTGGGCCGTGACGGTGAGGAGCGTCGCCGAGGGACCCTCGGTGGGTCGCCCTGTGTGGTGGCTTCCGGCCGGTGCGGCCGCGATCCGTCGGACGGCGGGGTGCATGGCCAGCTCGTCAAGGGTCGTACGGTAGGCCTCGGTGATCCAGGCCCCCAGCATCGGCGCGGGAGAGCTCTGCGTGACGGCCAGGCGGAGAAGTCCGTCCAGGCCGTGGTGCTCGGGCAGGAAGAGCAGGCCCGGCTTGGTGCACAG
This sequence comes from Streptomyces wedmorensis, assembly GCF_000716445.1. Lineage (GTDB taxonomy): Bacteria > Actinomycetota > Actinomycetes > Streptomycetales > Streptomycetaceae > Streptomyces > Streptomyces wedmorensis. The sequence goes on along the minus strand of NZ_JNWK01000013.1, from coordinate 44,073 downwards.
CTGGCCCTGGCTGCGGGTGACGGATGCGATGTACTCGCTCACCAGGGCGGGCCCGCGTGCGGCGAGGGCGCGGGGGGTGACCACCACGGGGTTCAGGGAGCCCAGTTCTCCGTAGAACGGGATCGGGTCGGGGCGGCCGGAGGCGAGGTCGAACAGCGCGCGGCCGCCTGTGGTGGAGCCGGTGAAGCCGACGGCCTGGACGACGGGGTCGGTGACCAGGGCGCGACCCGCCTCGCGGCCGTGGACGACGGAAAGCGCTCCCGGTGGCAGGACTTCGGCCGCGAGGGCGGCGGTGCGGTCGGTGAGACGGGGGTGGCCCTCGTGGGCCTTGACCACGACCGGGCAGCCGGCGGCGAGCGCGCTGGCCGTGTCACCGCCGAGGACGGAGAAGGCGAAGGGGAAGTTGGAAGCGGTGAAGACGGCGACCGGGCCGAGCGGGACGAGCATGCGCCGTACGTCCGGGCGTGGGGCGGGGACGGCGGTGTCGTCCGCCTGGTCGATCATGACGCCGAGGTGCGCGCCGTCTTCGGTGATCTCGGCGAACATCTCCAGCTGTGCGCGGGTACGCACTACCTCGCTCCGCAGTCTGACGTCGCCGAGGCGGGTCTCCTCCTCCGCGAGGCCGACCAGTTCGTCGGTGTGCTCGCGGAGCACGTCGGCGAGGTCTCGGAGGAGTGTGCCGACCTCGGACGGGGTGAGTGCGGCGAGAGTGGGAGCGGCGGCGCGGGCGGCTTCGATGGCCAGGGGGTCGAGCGGAGAGCGGGAAGGCATGTCTTCTCTCAGTGGTGTGGCGAGGGGTGTGCTGAAGTCGGTTTCCCGGGCGGAGTACTGGGCGGCCCTAGGCGACCGGAAACCTGCTCTCTCCTGCCATGAGCAGGAGTTCGGCCAGGTGCACGGCCTTGACCTGTGAGCGTCTGCGGCGCAGGCCGGTGCGGAGCTGACGCAGACACCCCGGATTGACCGCGGCGACGAAGTCGACGCCGGCGGCCTCGACCTCGTCGATCTTGGTGGTGAGGATGCGGCGCGATTCCCGGGGGCGCAGCAGGGAATAGGTGCCGGCGGCACCGCAGCAGGTGCCCGCCGAGGGAAGTTCGACGTAGTGGGCGATCTCGGCGAGCAGATCACGGGGGGCGGTCCGTACTCCGAGGCCGTTGCGCAGGTGGCAGGAGTCCTGGAGTGCGACACGGGCTCGGCGGCCGTCGACCCGGAGTTCCCCGAGGGGGCGGTACGCGGAGCCGGTGGCCAGATGGTCGGAGAGTTCGCGGACGCGAGCCCTGCCGAGGACCGAGGCGAGGTGGGCGGCGCAGCCGCCGGAGGTGGTGACGATGGTGCCGGGAAGGTCCTCGCCCATCCGGTGGGCGAGGCGTTCGCCGGTGGCGGTGTCGCCGTTGTGGGCGTGCAGCGCGCCGCAGCAGCTCTGGGAAGCGGGGACGGTCAGTCCGGGAACGAGAGCGAGAGCGGCGCGGCCGACGCGCGGGAAGAGGACGCGCTCGAAACATCCGAGCATGAGTGAAGCCCCGCCGGACGCGAGGGCCGAGGTCTCGACGACGGTCGTGCGCGGGGTTCCTCGCAGTCGTCCCAGCAGGCGGAAGGGGACCCGCCGGCCGGCGGCGAGCATGAGGGCCCGGGCGAGAACGGGCATCCGGCGTCCGCGCCACTGGTGGTCGCGCCACTGCTCCAGAAGCTGCCCGTACTCGACGCCGGCCGGACAGACCGGTTCGCAGGCGCGGCATCCCAGGCACTGCGAGGACTGTTCCTTCAGAGTGGGGTCGTCGGGTGCGAGATCGCCGTTCTGCAGGGCCCGCATGAGGTTGATACGGCCCCGGGGCGAGGACGCCTCGTCACCGGTCTCGGCGTAGGTGGGACAGGCGGGGAGGCAGAAGCCGCAGGAGATGCAGCGGGAGAGGAGGTCCGGGTCGAAGACGGGCTTCGGCAGGGGCACTCCTGGGTGGTCGGTCATGAACCCAGCTTTCCGGGGTTGAGGATGCCGGCCGGGTCGAAGGCCGTCTTCAGTCGGCGCAGGAGGTCGATCTGGTCGGCGCCCAGCTGCGTGGACAGGTAGGGGAGCTTGGCCGCGCCGACGCCGTGCTCGCCGGTGATGGTGCCGCCCAGGTCGATCGCGGCGGCGAAGATCTCGGCGAAGGCACGTTCCGCGCGGGTGACGGTGTCCGTGTCGTCCTGGGACTTCACCACGCAGGTGGGGTGGAGGTTGCCGTCGCCGGCGTGGCCGAAGGTGGCGATCGTGACGCCGTGTCGGGCTCCGATCGCGTCGATGCGGTCGACCATCTCCGCGATGCGGGGCCGGGGCACGGTGGCGTCCTCCAGGATGGTCAGCTCACCCAGCCGGGAGAGGGCGGGAAGAGCGCATCGCCGGGCGGCGAGCAGCGCCTCGGCCTGCGCCACTTCGGCGGCGGTCGTGACGTCGAGGGCGTGGTGGGCCGTGCAGACGTCGCTCATGCGCTCCAGGGCGTGGGCGACCGCGTCGCTTTCGCCGTCGTCGCCGAAGAGGAGCAGTGCGCCGGCGTCGGTGCGCAGCCCGAGACGGGCGAAGTCCTCCACCGCCCGGATGCAGGACCGGTCCAGGAATTCGAGCGTGGCGGGCAGGATGCCGGCAGCGATGATCGCAGTGACGGCCCGGCCCGCGGCGGCCAGGTCAGAGAAGTAGGCGATTCCTGTACCGGTCGTCGTGGGAGCGGGCCGCAGGGCGAGGGTGGCTTCGGTGATGACGGCGAGGGTGCCTTCGGAGCCGGTGAGGAGCCGGGTGAGGTCGTATCCCGCAACGTCCTTGTGGAGGCGGCCTCCCGTGCGGATCACCTCTCCCGTGGGCAGGACCGCCTCCAGGCCGAGGACGTAGTCGCGGGTGACGCCGTATTTGAGGCCGCGCAGACCGCCGGCGTTGGTGGCGATCGTGCCGCCGACGGTGGCCACCGTGCGGCTGCCGGGGTCGGGGGCCCACAAGAGGCCGTCGCGGGAGGCGGCTTCGGCCAGGGTCGCGCTGGTGACGCCGGGCTGGACCCGGGCCAGGAGTTCGGCCGGAGCGATTTCGAGGATCCGGTTCAGACGGGTCAGGACCAGGACGATGCCTCCTCGGGAGGCGACGGTGGCGGCGCACAGGTTGGAGCCGGCGCCGCGTGGGATCACGGGGACGGCGTAGCGGGTGGCGATGTCGAGGACGGCGCCGACCTCGGCGGTGTCCGCGGGAAAGACGACGGCGTCGGGCCGGGCCTGGAACAACGGGGTCGCGTCCCGGCTGTAGGGGACGAGTTCGCCGTCCGTCTCCCGGAAGTGACCGGGTCCGACGACCGACCGCAGGGCCGCTCGTGCGGTGGCGTGCATGGGTGTCTCCTCGGAGCCGGGCCCCGCCCGGGGGAGGGGGCGGGGCCCGGCGGTTCTAGAGCCTGATCGCGGAGCGGTCGGCGATGAGGACGGGCGAGTCGTACACCGGCACGTTGCGGAAGGTGTGGGTGCTCCCCGATACCGTCCAGTCGGCGGCGGGGATGTCGAAGACGGCGCCGGTCCGTACGTCGACGTAGACGGGGTCGGTGAAGTCGCCGTCGGGGAGGGTCAGACGGACCGGGGTGCGGGTGGTGCTGTCGCCCGGCGTGGTGGTGCCGTTCCAGACGCCGACGATCTGACGTCCGGTGTCGAGCTTGGCGAAGCCCTGGACGGTCAGGGTGGTGGCGGAGTCGGTGGTGAACGCGTAGGCCGGCAGCGCCGTCACCGTGCTGTCGACGACGGAGGCGAGGGTCTGGACCGCGTAGTAGGACGGCTTGGCGTAGCGGATCGACTTGTCGCTGTTGGTCTGGAGCAGGCCCTTGCTGTTGATCTTCGAGGGGTAGTGGAGGTCGGAGACGCTGAAGGCGCTGGTGCTGATGCCCTGGCCGAGGTCGTGTGTCAGGCGGCGCAGGAACCACTTGGTCTGGCTCAGTTCGGTCCAGTCGAGGTCGCCGAGCGCGCCGAAGCTGTTGGGCGCGCTGGGGGCACCGTTCTCGCCCTGCCTCAGTACGGCTCCGGGGGCGTACTGGTCGATCAGGGCTCGGATCCTGTCGACCTGCTGATAGGTCCAGACGTCGTCGGGGTTGGGGTTGTAGGGGTGGTAGCTGATGCCGTCGAGCAGGTGGCTGTTGCCCTGTCCGGAGAGCCGGACGAGGAAGTCGTTGGTGTACGGGACGTCGATGCCGGCCTCGCCCGGCCCGTAGATGACGGAGTCGGGCTGTTCGGCGCGGACGCGGGCCGCGGTGCGGGCGAAGAAGTCGGCGTACGTGGCTGCCGGGATGCCGGCGAGGTTGGGCTCGTTCCAGATCTCCCACTCGGTGACCCTGTTCTCGTACCGCTTGACCATGGCGGTCACCCAGGCGTCCCAGGCGGCCAGGGCCTCGGTGGACGTCGGGATCTGCCCGCCGAGGCCGGCGCCCCCGCCGCCCGTGTAGATGCCGTTGCCGTAGGAGAGTTGGAGCCAGGGCCTGACGCCGCGAGCCGTGGCGTCGTCGACGATGCGGTCGAGCCATGTCCAGTCGTAGACCCCCTTCGTCTTCTCGGTCTTGGCCCAGCCGCCCTGCAGACGGACCCCGGTCGCCCCCAGCCGCCCCAGGTAGGGGGCGTACGCCTGGTAGTTCGTGTAGTCGCGGTCGAGGGTCTCCGCTCCGACGAGCAGTTTGGAGGCACCCACCTGCGCGGCCGTGCGGGGCGCGATCGTGCCGAGGTGCGGCCAGCCCGTCGGTGACGCCTCGACGGTGGTACGGACGTCGTCGAGGTAAGCGGTGCCGGTGTCGCCTACGGATACCCCGGCCTGCAGGCTGCCCAGATCGGTGGTGGAGGTGCGGAAGTCCAGCCCGGCGGCACGGCGCTCGCCGTCGATGTGGAGGTCGGCACTGGCGGTGCCGGGCCGGGCGACGAGACGGATGTCGTACCAGCGGTTGGGGACATAGGCGCCGAGATCGACCTGGGTGGCGCCGTCGTAGGTGTAGAGACGGCCGGTGGGGCTCATGGCCACCGTGACGCTGTGGCCGCCCGAGCCGTCGAGGTGTACGCCGACCGTGGCGGTGGGCTGGGCGGCTCGCAGCCGGAATCCGGCGACGACGGTCGATGTCGTGGTTCCGAACGTGGCGGTGGCGGTGGTGTTGGCGGTCGTGGAGGCGTCTCGCAGGCGAAGGCTGCGGTCGACGGTGCCGGTCACGTCCTGCACGGTGACGTCGCCGCTGGTCGTCCAGCCGGGAGCGGGAGAGCCGGGGGCGACGGTGTCGAAGGTGCTGGAGAGGTTTGCCGCGGCGGCCGGGCCTGCCGAGGCGACGGAGAACAGGGAGCCGACCAGAGCGCCGGAGAGGAGGAGCGGGACAGTCCTTCCCGTACGGGAACGTACAGAGCCGGATGGGGCGGGGTTGACCATGATTCCTGCCTTCTGCGGGGGAGGGCGAATCGATCGGTGAACGGGATGTGAGCCGTGCTGCCGGCGCGCCGGTTCCGGCGCTCCGGAGACTGGGCCGCCGGCGCGGTCAGGGGGTCGCCGGGCGGACGGGGGGTCAGTCGGTCGCCGGCAGCGCGCCGCGCGACTCGTCGTAGGCGCGGCGGGTCGCCTCGTCCGGGGGGTAGGTGCCGCGCAAGGGGGCGCCGCCTGCGACGCGGGCGACGATGAACGCCTCCTGCAGTTCCTGTTCGCGGGCCGCCCTGGCGATGACCGGAACGAGGTGGCGGGGTACACAGACCACACCGTCGGTGTCGCCGACCATGACGTCCCCGGGGTAGACGGCGACACCGGCGCACCCGATGGGTACTTGCAGGTCGACCGCGTGGTGCTGGGCGAGGTTGGTCATGGCGGCCGCCCCGGTGGCGAAGACGGGCAGGGGCAGGCGGCTGATCTCCTCGATGTCGCGCAGGGTGCCGTCGGTGACCACGCCCGCGGCGCCGTTGACCGCCATGCGGGTCAGCAGGATGTTGCCCGCGGCGGCGGCGCGTCCCTGGCCGCGGCAGTCCACGACGAGAACCTGGCCGGGGCCGGCCTGCTCGACCGCCAGGCGCTGCGGGTGGTCGTAGTCGTCGTAGACCTCAAGGGTGTCGATGTCCTCGCGGGCCGGGATGTAGCGCAGGGTGAAAGCCTCGCCGACCATGCGCCTGGCGTCGGGCGTGACACAGGTCAGGCCCGCCAGGAAGGTGTTGCGCAGGCCGTGCTTGAAGAGTTGGGTGGTGATGGTGGCGGTGCTTGCCTCGCCCAGGGCGGCCAGATCATCGGGGTCGAGGGGCTGCCGGGGGGTCTGGGTCATGTCGAGCTTCCTTCGGTGCGGCAGAACGGCTGGCGAGTACGGGCCGGGAGGGTGGTGGGGCCGGTCAGGGGACGGGACGGTCGAGAGCGGGGTCGGCACCCGGCGGCCTCAACTGCGCGCTCAGTCCCCCGTCGACGTTCAGCACCTGTCCGGTGATGAAGGACGCGTCCGCCGAGGCGAGGAACGCGACCGCCCCGGCGACATCGGATCCGTCGCCGACCCGGCCCAGTGGGACCGGCTGCGCGCGGGTCTGCCGCTGGGCCGGATCGAGGAGGGCGAAGCGGTCGTTGATGACAGGGCCGGGGGCGACCGCGTTGACGCGGATCCCTCGGGGCGCGAGCTCCAGGGCCATCGCACGGGTCGCCGCGTCGACGGCGCCCTTGCTGGCGTCGTAGGCGACGGCGGCCCGGTGGGCGCGGGTGGCCCCGACCGAGGAGATGTTCACGATCGAGGAGCCGGCCGGCATCACCCGGGCGGCTGCCACCGTGCACAGGAACACCCCGCGCGCGTTGACGGCGAAACTGCGGTCCCAGTCGGCGACGTCGATGTCGAGCAGCGGACCACGACCCAGCATGGGGGCGGCCGCGTTGTTGACCAGCAGGTCGAGTCCGCCGAGGACATCGACCGTACGGTTGAGGCAGGCGTCGACCTGACGGGCGTCGGATACGTCGCCGGGGCAGGCCACCGCGGACATGCCCCTGTCGCGCATGGCTGCGGCCGCGGCTTCGGTCTCGGTCGGGTCGGGGCCGTTGAGGGCCACCGCCGCGCCTTCCTGGGCAAGCCTCCATGCGATGGCCAGACCGATGTTGCGTGCGCCGCCGGTGACCAGCGCGACCCGGCCGGTGAAGCGGCCTTCGGCACGGGCGTCACTCGCCGGCTGCGGTGCGTCGCTCACGTGGCGGCCACCTGCCGGTCGACGACAGCGGCGGCGCTGGTGGCCGCCCAGCTCAGCGGTCCGGCGGAAGCCGACACCCGCTGCGGGTCGAGAGTCATGCCGAGGCCGGGGCCCTGCGGCACGGACAGCAGGCCGCCGGTGTAACGGACGGGGTCGGTGACGACGTCCCGTGTGTAGAGGAGCGGTCCGACCGGGTCGCTCGGGACGGTGACGGCCGACATCGCCATCGCGATGTGGGCGGCGGCCGCCGTGCCGATGGACAGCTCCTGCGTGGTACCGACCAGGCACGCCTTGCCGGCGGCGTCGGCTATCGCGAAGATCCGGCGGGCCGGTGTGATCCCGCCGATGGCGATGACGCTGACGTTGAACACGTCCACCGCGTCCGCGGCGACGAGGTCGAGCGCCCACCGGAAGCCGTAGACGTGCTCGCTGATCGGGACGGCGAGCCGGTCGCGGGCCCGGACCAGACCGCGGATGTCGTGGTGCGGGGCGGGCGACTCGACGAGGTCGTAGCCGACGTCGGCCACCCGCTCGGCGAAGGCGCAGGCCGCCTTGGCGTCGAGGAGGTTGGAGAAGTCCAGGGACTTGATGGTGATGCGGTCGCCGAAGCGTTCGCGGGCGGTGCGCAGGAATCGCTCGTCCAGGTCGAGGCGGCGTCCGACATACACGCGGAAGAAGGTGAAGCCCTCCTCCAGACGCTGTCCCACCATGGCGAGATTGCGTTCGACGTCCTCCTCGTGCTGCTGGCGGAAGATCGGATACGCGATGGGCACGGACTCGCGGACCGCGCCGCCGAGCAGGTCGCACACCCGGACACCGAGCTGTTTCGCGGCCAGGTCCCAGAAGGCGATGTCGACCCCGCACTTGATGGCGCGGCTCTTGTCGTAGATGTATCCGGCCTGTGGGAAGTTCGCTTCCAGGCGGCGTTCCATCTCGGTGATCTGGAGTGCGTCGAGGCCCACGAGGATCTCGTTGAGGGTGGCTTCCAGGTCCGGTACGTCGAGGTGGTAGCGCGGGAGGTGCTGGAGGTCGGACATCTCACCGATGCCCGTCAGTGCGTCGTCGTCGGTGAGGAGTTCGACCAGGATGTGTCCGCAGGTGATGCTGTTGTGCCGCGGCGTGTTGATCGAGGTCAGGCGGACTCGGGTCACTTTGGCCATGTGATGCTCCGTTCCTTGTCGGTGCCGGCAGTGCTCTCCGCGCCGGCGAGGCGGGGCGCGGTGCGCCCCGGAGCCATCGAGAGCAGTTCGCGGGTGTACGGGTGGGAGGGGGTCTCGTAGATCCGGTCCGCCGGGCCTTCCTCGACGATCCGGCCCTGCCGCATGACGGCGATGCGGTGGGCGACCGATCTGACGACGGCGAGGTCGTGGGTGATGAAGAGGTAGGCCATGCCGTGGGCGGCCTGGAGGTCGGCGAGCAGGTTGAGGATCTGGGCCTGGACGGAGACGTCCAGGGCGCTGACGGCCTCGTCGCAGACGATCAGTCGCGGCTGCAGGGACAGCGCCCGGGCGATCGCGATGCGCTGGCGCTGTCCGCCGGAGAAGGCGGAGGGGAAGCGGTCCAGCGCGTACGCGTCGAGGCCGACATCCTGGAGGAGGCGTACGAGCTCGGGTTCCGCGGTGTCCAGTCCGTGGACCCGCATCGGCTCGGCGAGGATCTCGCGGACCGTCATACGGGGATCGAGGCTGGCGTACGGGTTCTGGAAGACGACCTGGATCTCCCGCTGGAGCCGCCGCAGCTCCGACGCGGACGGCCGTCGGACGTCGATGCCGTCGTAGCGGACGGTCCCCCCGGAGGGGGTCTCCAGCCTCAGCAGCATCTTGGTCAGGCTGGTCTTGCCCGAGCCGGACTCCCCCACAAGAGCGAGCGTCCGTCCCGGCTCGACCTTCAGGCTCACCTGCTGGACGGCGTCGACGTGCCCGGTGATACGGCGCAGCGCTCCGGTGCGGACCGGATAGCGCAGGTCGGTGGCGTCGAACTCGACGAGCGGCGTGCCGCCCTCCTGTTCGGCGTCCTGGGGCAGGTCGTCGGTCGTCACGGGCAGCGGCAGGGGCCGTTCGCGTGGTGCGTCGGCGAACAGGCATGCCGCCGCATGGTTTTCGCCGACGGTGAGCAGCGGGGGCACGACACTTTCGCAGCCGTCCGTGCGAACCGGGCAGCGTGCTGCGAAGGAGCAGCCCGGGGGGCGATCGCTGAGCCGGGGTGGCCGGCCCTCGATGGAGGCGAGGCGGGTGCGGGCGGGTGCGTCCAGACGCGGGGTCGCTGCCAGGAGTGCCTGGGTGTAGGGCATGCGCGGATCGGCCAGGACCTGGGCGGTGGGTCCGCTCTCGACGATCCGCCCGGCGTACATGACCGCGATCCGGTCGGTCTGTTCGGCGACCACGCCGAGGTCGTGGGTGATGAGGATCAGGCCCATGCCGAGGTCGTCGCACAGCGAGCGGAGCATGGTCATGATCTCGGCCTGGACGGCGGCGTCGAGGGCGGTGGTGGGTTCGTCGGCGATGAGGAGTCGTGGGCGGGCGGCGATCGCCAGGGCGATGGCGGCGCGCTGGCGCATGCCTCCGGACAGTTCGTGGACGTACTGGGTCAGGCGCTTCTCGGGCTCGGGCATGCGGGCCTGCGTCAGCGCCTCGACCGCCCGTTTGCGCGCCTGCTCGCGGCTCATGCGTTCGTGCGCGCGGACGGCGTCCATGATCTGTGTGCCGATGGTCAGCAGCGGGTTGAGGGCGGTGCCGGGGTCCTGGAAGACCATGGCGACCCGTTTGCCGCGTACCTCCCGCCAGAAGCGCCGGTCCAGGCCTCGCAGGTCGGTGCCGTCCAGCAGGATCGACCCGGTGGTCTCGCACAGGGGTGGGGGCGGGTTGAGGCCGAGCAGGCTCAGGGCGGTGACGGTCTTGCCCGAACCGGACTCGCCCACGATGGCGAGGGTCTCACCGGTGTCGAGGTGCAGGTTGACCTCGTCCACAGCGCGCACGGGCGGCTCGTCGGAATCGGTGTGGAAGGTGACGCCGAGCCGGCTGATGTCGAGGAGGGTCATCGCAGGCCCCTCAGGAGCCGAGCCGGGCACGCTCGAGGCGCCACTGACCGTCGACGTCGAGACCGACGCCCTTGAGGTTGCTGCTCTGGATCAGCGGCGACTTGGCCTGGTGCAGGAAGACCCAGTAGTTGTTCTCCAGGATGCGGCGCTGCACGTCGACGTACGCCCGCTTGCGCACGGCACGGTCGTCCGTGCTCAGCCCCTTGTCGAGCAGGGCGTCGAGGGTGGAGTCCTTCAGGCCCGACCAGTTGCTCGGGCCGTCACTGGCGAAGTACGGGTCGAAGGTGAGGGAGGGGTCCAGACGGGGGATGTCGACGACGAGGATCGCCGCGTCGAAGTCCTGCTTCCGCATGCGCTCCAGCTGGGTCTGGAATTCGAGGATCTCCACCTTGGGGGCGAATCCCACCGCGGTGAGCTGGCTCTGGAGCAGCTCCGCGACGGTGGGGTCGGGGGCGCGACGGCGGGCGACGAGGGTGATGGGTATCTTTCCGCGCAGTCCCGCCTTGTCCAGGGTGGCACGGGCCTTCTCGGGGTCGTACGGCAGGGGGGCGAGGGCGTCGTCGTAGAACCAGTCGTCGGAGGTGGCGAAGGAGGGGGCGATGTCGAAGTCGCCGCCGGCGGCGGCCTTGCCGACGGACCTGCGCTCGACGGCCATCGCGAAGGCCGCGCGTACCTGCGGGTCGCGGAAGGGTCCCTTGGTGACGTTGAGCGAGGCGTAGTAGTTGCGGCGCACGCCCTCGTCCTTGATGGTGATCCGTGGGGCGTCGGCCAGCTGCTTGTACTCCTCCGGGGGCAGGGCGCGCACCAGCTGCACCCCTCCGGTGGACAGTTCGGCGCGCAGTACCTTGGCCTCGGTGACGAAGCGCAGGACCACCTTGTCGAGGAGCGGAAGCGCGTCGCCTTCCTCGGTCTTGGCCCAGTACGTCTTGTTGCGCTCGGCGGTCAGCTGGACCTTGGTCCTCCACTGGCGGAGGGTGAAGGGTCCGGTTCCCACCGGCCTGCGGCCGAACCCCTCGGTCCCCTTGGCGAGCGCGGTGGGCGAGGCGATCATTCCGGGCTCGTGGGCGAGCTGGGTGAGCAGCAGCGGATCGGCCGCCTTCAGGGTGACCGTGACGGTCCGCGGGCCGGTTGCCTTCACTTCGCGGATGGAGGCCAGTGCGGCCTTCTTGGTGGAGCGGGTCGCGGGATCGGATATCCGCTTCAGGTTGAGGACGACCGCATCGGCGTCGAAGGGGGTTCCGTCGTGGAACTTCACACCCTGGCGGAGCTCGAAGGTGATCTCGGTGCCCGTGTCGGTCCATTGGGTGGCGAGGGCCGGCTCGAAGGTTCCGTCGCGGCGCTGACGCAGCAGGGTGTCGAAGAACAGGTTCAGGACGTTGCGGTCGGAGGAGATGGCGGAGCTCAGCGCCGGGTCGAGGGTGACGGGCTCGTTGTCGAAGCCGGCGGTGAGCGTTCCCCCGGAGGCTCCGTCGGAGGAGTCCGAGGAGCCGCATCCGGCCAGGGTGGCGAGGGCCGCGGTGGCTGCGGCACCGGCCAGGACGGTGCGACGTGGTATCCGGGGCGGCGTGGAGTTGGGCATGACGAAGTACTTCCTCTGTACGGGGGGGGAACGGGGTGAAGGGCCGGGAGACGGCTCAGCGCGCGGGTGCGAGGTCCGGGCGGTGGGCGTCCAGTGCGTCGCGCAGGGCGTCGGCGAGCAGGTTGAACGCGGCGACGGTGAGGAGGATCGCGAGCCCGGGGAAGACGCTGAGCGACCAGCTCGCGCTCAGGTGGTCGGTGCCACTGGCGACGATCGCGCCCCAACTCGGTTGCGGGGGCTGGACGCTCAGCCCCAGGAAGCTCAGCGCGGCCTCGGCCATGATCGCGGTGGACACCTGGAGGGCGGCGAAGACCAGCAGGGTGCCGGCGAGGTGGGGCAGCAGGTGGCGGCGCATGATCGTGGTCCGTGTGACGCCCACGATACGTGCGGCGGACACCCATTCGCGGGTGCGCAGGGAGAGCACCTCGCCCCGGACCACACGGGCGAAACGCGGGGTGGTGACGACGGCGATCGCGATCAGGGCGTTGCGCAGCCCGGGGCCGAGGGCCGCGACCACGGTGAGGGCGAGGACGAGGAGGGGAAAGGCGAGCAGTCCGTCGGAGACGCGCATGACGAGGGTGTCCACCCAGCCGCCGCGGTATCCGGCGATCAGACCGAGCACCGTGCCGGCGATCAGGGCGGCGCCCACGGTGATGGTGGCCACCCCTACGGTGACCACGGCGCCGGCGACGATCCGGGCCAGGACGTCCCGCCCGATCTCGTCGGTGCCGAGCAGATGCCGGGAGCTGGGGCCGGTCAGAAGCCGGCCGGTGTCCGTGGCGCCGACCGAGTCCGACATGAAGGGTGCGGCGGCGGCGGCCACGAGCAGGAGGAACAGCAGGGGTACGGCGATGTGGGCGCGGCGGTCACGGCGCAGCCGGTCCAGAACCGGTCTGCGGGAGACTTTCGGCGCGAGGTCTATGGCCATCAGCGCTCCAGGAGGTGCGTGCGGGACGTGCGGTGCGGGACGTGCTGATCGGCGCGCGGGGAGGCGCGGATCGGGTGACTCTGTGGGCGAGGGCCGAGTCAGTACGTGATGCGCGGGTCGAGCCAGGCGTAGACCAGGTCGGCCAGAAGGTTCACCAGGAGGACGAGGACCACGACCATCAGCACGGCGCCCTGGACGACGGGGAGATCCCGGCTGAAGATGCCGTTGACGATCAAGGTGCCCATGCCGGGGACGGTGAAGACGGTCTCGGTGACGACGGTGGCACTCATCAGCGCCCCGATCTGGAGAGCGATCACGGTCACGACCGGCACGATGGCGTTCCGCAGGGCGTAGACGCCCACGATCCGGCCGCGTGAGAGACCTGATGCCTCGGCTGTGCGGATGTAGTCCTCGTTGAACGCGGCGAGGAGAGCAGCGCGGGTCTGGCGCATGGTGACCGCGGCGATGGTGGAGCCGATCGTGACGGCTGGGAGGACCATGCGTCGCAGGTTCTCGACGGGGTCCTCGGTGAAGGGAACGTATCCCGAGGGCGGGAGGACCTTGAGCCACAGGGCGAAGACGAGGATGAGCAGTGCGGCGAGGTAGAAGTGAGGGGCGGACAGGGCGAGCAGACCGACGGAGTTCAGCGCGGTGTCCGTGCGGGTGCGACGGCGGACGGCGGCGAGGATGCCCGCGGGGATCCCGACGAGGACGGCGAAGACCAACGCGATGACTCCGAGCTCGACCGTGGCGGCGAACCGGTCGGAGATGACCGTGCCCACCTTCTCGTCGGTGAGCCATGAGCTGCCCAGGTCGCCGCGGACCAGATCGCCGAGCCACTGGGTGAACTGCTGCCACAGCGGTGCATCGAGGCCGAGGTCCTCTCGGAGTACCGCTCGGTCCTGCTCGGTGGCCTCCTGGCCGAGGATGGCGAGGGTGGGGTCGCCCGGCATCAGCCGCAGGAGCATGAAGAGCACCAGGGAGACGACGAGGGCGACCGGAATCAGTTGGAAGAGTCTGCGTACGAGGTATCCGGTCATCTCACCGGCTCCGGCATAGGGGGCGAGGGTGCGGGCTTGGCCGTGTCAGGACAGCCGGTGAGGCGGGAGAGGCCACTCAGCCACGCGAGGCGCTGTGCTGGGGCCAGGTCGTAGGCGTACAGGGCCAGGGAGCGGGCTCCGGCCGCGTACGCGTCCTGGGCGACATCCGTGAGTTGCTGCTCGCCGGTGGTCCGGCCTACGGCCAGGTTCCATCCCACGGTCACCTGTGCGCCGGTCCGGGCTGCTGCGGCGAGTTCGCGGCGCAGCGCGTCATGATTCCCCGACAGGTCGGTGACGGTGAGGGCGCCCGCTGCTGCGGCGAGGGCGCTCGTGTCGGCGGCGGACTTGCCGTCACAGGCATACGGGTCACTGGTGGTGCGTAGGGAGACGGGCAGCCCGTCGGCTGCGGCGACGGCGTCCCGCACGAGGGCCACGGTGGTTCGCGAGCGCACGGCGAGGACGGTGTCGTGCAGGTCGGAGCCCAGGGCGGTGCGTGCGTCGGCATCGAGGTCGCCGGCTTCGCGCGGCTCGGCGAGTTGGGCGAGCAGCGTCGCGCGGACGGTTTCGGCCAGGGCGGGCACGCCGATGCCCGCGTCGGTGAAGCGTTCCGTGCAGGCGGAGCAGAAGCACAGTGAGAGCAGCCAGCGGTCCACCGGACGCAGGGCCGCGCCGAGTTTGTCATGGGCGCTCTGGTGCTGCCAGCCGAGGTAGCCGAAGGCTTCGAGTTCGAGGCCGGTGACACCGGGCCGACGGGCGGTTCGGGCGACGAGGTCGGTGGCATAGGCGCGGACCTCGGGCCTTGCCGGGCACAGTGCGTGCCGGTAGTGGTGGCCGAAGGCATTACGCAGCGCCGATTCGGGACGGCGGGTAGCGGGGCCGGACTGGTGGAGCCCGACGAGCCAGGCGGTCACGCCGAGGCCGGCCCGCAGCAAGGCGGTCGTGGCGGTTGTCGCGTCGTCACCGAGAACCGGCAGGGCGAGGTCGTTCCCGTTGGCGGGGACGGCTTCGTCGCGGAACCACTGCCCGGCCCGGAAGTCGGCCACGGCACACGGGTCGCTGGTCGTCAGCAGCCACCGCCCACCGTGATAACTGAACGCCAGGCACACACCGTCGACGCCATGGGCGGCCAGTCGGTCCGCCTGGGCTTGCGGCTGCCGGCGGAAGGAGAGCGGGTGGGCGAACAGCTCGACGTTCATCGGCCGTCGCCGAGGCCGTCGCCGAGGCCGTCGCCGAGCGCGCGGGAGATGGTCTGCTTGGCCTTCTCGATGTGCGCGCGGGTCAACCGTTCCACGAGCGGACCGTCGCCCTGCTCCATCGCCTCCAGGATCGCCGCGTGTTCGGCGGCCTCTTCCTCCCAGGTGGCACGCAGCCGCCAGCCGAGGCCGGCCACGAAGGCCGTGAGGTCCTGGAGCTGGTCCAGGAAGCCGCAGAGGAAGCTGTTGCCGCAGGCGCTGTAGAGCTCGCGGTGGAAACGCCGGTTGGCGATGCCCAGACCACGCGTCTCGCCCGAGCCGATCAGCGTGGTCGCGTCCTGGAGCGCCCGGCGGGCGGCCGCGTGGGCGGTCGCACCGAGACGGACCGCGCCCAGGCGCACGGCCTCGGGTTCCGCTGCACAGCGGGCGGCGTACAGCTCTTGCACCAGACGGTTGTCGGGGCGGCGGACGCTGACTCCCTGGTAGGCGTTGATCTCCACCAGGCCGGTGGAGTGGAGCTGCTTCAGGGCCTCGCGCACCGGTGTCTTGGACACCCCGTACACCTCCGCGAGTTCCCGCTCGACCAGGGCCTTTCCGGGCTGAAGCGCACCTTCGAGGATCGCCTGCCGTAGCGCCTCCCGCACCCGGTCGGTTCGGGAGACGGCCTGGCGCAGCGGCGGCAGTGATCCGGGAGGCAGGGCTTCGGCGCTGTTCACTGGATAGTCGATCTGTGGCATGGCGGCATGCTGATATACCAGCATGCCAACTCGCAACCCCCGTGCAGAGGTTCTTCGACATGGCCCCTGCCGGCAGTCGACACCGCCCAACCGAACTGACTGAACGTCAGAATGTTTACAGGTGGTACAGGGTTGCGCTCATTTTCCACTTCTGTAACTGTCGTTCACGCAACACCCCACCCCCACAGCGGACTTCGGAGCGCAGCCATGGGTCGCGCACCGCCCGGGGCAGCGCTCTGACATGGCGTGACGCCCTTGCCCTGTCCTTCCCGGCACACTCCTTCCTGTGCACGGTCTCGACCGAGGGAGACACGGCCCGCTTCAGTCCGGATGACTTCGGAGACCAGGCACCAATGAAACGCACGCGCACCTTCGCCGTGACCGCAGCACTGCTCGCGTCGTCCGCCCCACTCGGCATCGTCACCGTGGGAGCCGGTACAGCCCACGCCGCGAACCGCACCTACTTCGTGAGCCCCGAAGGCAGCGACAACAATCCGGGAACCTCGACCGGGGCGCCCTTCCGCACCCTCCAGAAGGCCGCCGACAGCGCCGGCCCGGGCGACACCGTCTCGATCATGAACGGCACGTACTCGGAGCGCTCCGCAGGATCCAATGTGCTGACCATCAAGCGCTCGGGCCGCCCCGGCGCACCGATCACCTTCACCGCGCACCCCGGTCACCAGCCGGTGATCCACCCGGTGCAGGCGTGGAACGGCATCAGCGTCTACGGCGCGTCCTACATCTCCATCAAGAATCTGGAGATCAGGGGCAACAACGCCGCCCTGAACCTGGCCGGGGCCGAACGCGGATCGAAGAAGGGCGACCCCACCTACAACACCAACTGCATCTCGATCGAACGAGACAGATCCACGGGTGCCGCGTCGCACCACATCGAGGTGACCGGCAACAAGGTGCACGCGTGCGCAGGCGGCGGCATCTCGGCGATCGAATCCGACCACGTGACCATCTCCGCGAACCACGTGTACTCCAACTCGTGGTACACGGTCTATGCCACCAGTGGCATCTCCGTCCTCACTCCGCGCGATGTGGGGAGCTCCGACGCCAGGACGTACAAGATCCGCATCACCGGCAACCGCGTCCACGACAACGAGACCAAGATCAAGTGGGAGAAGTGCCGCTGCTACTCCGACGGCAACGGCATCATCATCGACACGCTCAAGGGCGACGCGGACCACCCCGCCTACGGAGGACGCGTCCTGGTCGCCGGCAACCTCTCCTACGACAACGGCGGCTCGGGAATCCACGCCTACAAGAGCCAGCACGTCGACATCGTCCACAACACGGCGTACCTGAACGGCCGAAGCACGCGCATGAAGAGCTACGCCAACATCTACGCCCACGACAGCACCGACGTCCGGCTGCTCAACAACATCGCGTACGGCCGGCCCGGCCAGGCGACGAACAGCAAGTCCCGCAACGTGGACGTGACCTACGACTACAACGTCTACTTCGGCGGCAAAGCTCCTGAGGTCAAGGGTCCGCACGACATTGTCGCCGACCCGAAGTTCGTCGACGCCGGCACCACGGCGGACACAGCCTTCCGGCTGCGTGACAGCTCCCCAGCCGTCGGTTCGGGCACTCCGTTCACCGCCGTCACCACCGGCACCCGCCGGGCCGGCGGCGCGCCTGACCGTGGCGCCTACGGATTCGGCACCGGTGACATGACGCAGGGGGCTTCCGATTCCGACCTCGACGATTCCGGCTCCAACGGTCGGCAGGATGAGGCCCAGCCCGGGGAAGAGCAGCCCGGCGAGACCGGCACAGGGACCTCGCCCGGCACAAGCGGAACCACCGCCTCGCCCAGCGCGGAAGGGCTGAGTGCCAGTAAGGGTGACGGCGGTTCCAGCCTTGACGCGGACGGCGAGAACGGTCCGCTTGCACAGACCGGCGGCTCCGATCCCCTGGTCCCCCTCGGCATGGCAGCGGCCGTTCTCGCCCTCGGTGGCGGTCTCGTCTTGGTCGCCCGTCGCAAGCGTTCCTGACAGTCCGGTTCCCCCGGACTCCCTGGCGTGGTGTCGGCCCCATCCCCCGTATCAAGGGGCCGGCACCACCGCATGCTCATCCGGCCGCATGCTCGCGGGCCTCCTCGCGATCCGGCGGCTCAACCCGCGGACAGACGTGTGTCATGGCAGACGAACAACGACGCAGAACGAACTACCTCGCAGGTGCAGAATCACCCGATCCCCCACGCATCGCCTGGCGCAAGCGGATGAGGGCAAGCGTCCTCGATGCCGCGCACGACCTGACCTGCGAAGCCGGGTGGGACCAGGTCAGCCTTTCGGCCGTCGCGGCACGCGCCCAGGTCTCCCGCCCCTCCGTCTACAAGGAGTTCGGCAGTAGAGCCGATCTGGGACGCGCACTGGTGGTCCGTGAGACCCGGCAGTTCCTCGCCGGGGTAGCCGACGCGTTCTATCCCGGCCTGCCCGAGTCTCAGGCCTGTCTCGAGGCTGCCATCCTGTACGTGCTCGAAGAAGCCGACAACCAGCCCGTCATACGGGCTGTCATCGCAGCCGCCCGCCACGGCTCCGACAGCCTGCTCCCCTACCTCACCGCCCGGGCGGACCCAATCTTCGACGCGGGCCGAAGCCTGGTGCAGGAGTGGTTGGGCACACGGTACCCGGAGCAGCACACGGAGACTCTTGAGATGACAGCGGACGTCATCGTCCGTATGACGATCAGCCATCTCATCCTGCCTACCGCCGAACCACGAATCACCGCCCGAAAGCTTGCTGTAGCCGCAGTCAAACTGCTGCAACGGCAGCATCACGTCGACGGCGACATCCGGTGACCCCACAGCGACATGCAACGCACCGTCCCCCCTTACGAGACCGCCCGCACCGAGGCCGAACAGCACGGCGTCGCCGACGAACGCATCACCTCCCAAGCGCAGTGCGCCTTCGCCCTCGCCTTCACCAACCCCGCTCTCGCCGACCACGAACTCGGCTTCGCCCAAAAACTCCTGACCGGCCTCGACCTACGCCACCACCTTCGCCACGAGGGTCGCCCCCTCATCCGCGACACCGGCACCCGCCACGGCCTCCCCGGCCGCACCGACATCCCGCGAACAGAGATCGGTGCCACCGGACTACGCGCCTCCGAGGCGACCCTCGAACTCGCCCTGGCTTCCACCACGCTGTGTGCATCAGCAGCTCCGGCTCCACGACCGTCGCCGAGCCCCTGGAGCAGCGCGTCGGCGGCTACGCAGACATCGCGGGCTTCACGAGGCATGGGGGCGACCTTTCGGAGGCTGAAGACACAGAGGGGAAGCCGTTCCGAGCCCATGGGCCCAGCAGCCAGACGCTCGACCCGCCCCGGCGCAGGCACCGCCTCGTGCGGACGCGGGCGGACCCGGAACGCAGGGCCCCCGTGCCCAGCACAAGCAGTCCCCACGTACACCGAGCAGGCCCCGGCGTCCCACACGTAACACACGGTACATTTGGCTGAGAAGTGAGCATGGCCTGGTCGCGGCTGGTGGCAGCGGCAGATCGCCGCGATCAGACCACACCAGGGAGGAAAGCCGATGAGCCATACGCTGGCCGACGAGATTCGCAGGCGACTGGGAGATCTGAGTCCGGCCGAACGCAAGGTCGCGCGGGTCTTGCTGGCCGGCTATCCGGCGACGGTCTTCGAGACGGTCGCCACGATCGCAGAGCGAGCATCGGTATCCGCTCCCACGGTCCTGCGCTGTGCTTCCCGTCTGGGCTTCAAGGGCTTCCCCGACCTGCAGGCGGCGCTGCGCTCCGAACTCGACGCGCGCACGGCCTCACCCATCACCCTGTACGAGAACTCCGGATCATCGGAGCACAGCGCGTCGGCACGGCCCGAGGGAACATCCGATGCCCGGCTCGGGGCAGCTCTGTCGCTCGTGCGGCAGGCCGTGTCGCAGACGTTCGACGAGATCGCTCCACACGAGTTCTACGACGCGGTGAATCTGTTGAGCGATCCCCGCCGCCGCGTACACGTTGCCGGCGGCAGGTTCACTCACCTTCTGGCCCAGTACCTGGGTCTGCATCTCACGCAGTTTCGTGACCAGGTGCATTTCCTGCCCGACAGGGATGTGGAACGGGCTTCCTTCCTCACGCAGCTCGCGCGCCGCGACGTCACCGTGGTGTTCGACTACCGGCGCTACGAACCCGACAAGACCGTCATGGCCGAACTGGCCCGCGAACGTGGTGGGAAAGTCATCGTCTTCACCGACCCGTGGCTGTCGCCGGCCGCGGCCCACGCGGACGTCGTCCTCACCACTCAGGTGACGTCCGACTCTCCGTACGACAGCCTTACGCCTGCCCTGGCTCTCGTGGAGTCCTTGGTCGCCGCGGTCCTGGACCGGATCGGCGACGAGGGACACGAGAGGATGAAGATGTCTGAAAGCGTGGCAAAGCGCACGGGGCTGATCTGACCCGGGGCGCACTCGCGATTGCTCGTAGGGCGTTCTTCCGGTCAGTACCGGCTGGGGGCCGGCGCGTCCGTCCGCCCACGTGGCGGACGGGGGAAGAACCCGCTGGTGCGGGCCCGGTAGGCGGCGTGTCCGGGGCGGTCCGCCATGTGGGCTTCGAGGAGGCGCTTGCCACTGCCCCAGATGAGCAGGGCACTCATGACGAGCGGGGAGACGAGCGAAAGAACCGCGGTCTGCCAGGTTGCGGCGGCCGTCAGGTAGAGGCCCCACCAGACGAGGAAGTCGCCGAAGTAGTCGGGGTGACGGGTCCGGCTCCACAGCCCGCGGTCCATGACTCACCCCTGATCTTCCCGTGACCTACCGACTCCTCGGGCGCGAACCCCGTCGCCCTGCCGGGCTGCAGCACTTCCTCAGTGCGGTGGTCCTGCACGTGGGCATCGACCGCACGTGGCCGGTGCCCAGTCACCACACACTCTCCTTCGGCGAAGGCTGGTCGACGACCTTCCGTGAGCTCACGCGTACGGGAACGCTCATGAGCGATCCGTCGTTCCTCATCACCCGCCCGACCGCGACGGACGCCATGCCGGCGCCACCCGGCAAGCACCTCCACCACGTCCTCCTCCTTGCCCGAACACGGACATCGCCCCAGTACCGCTCACTGGAGCGAGCTCGGGCCGAGGTACCGCGACTCGCTGTTCGCCGAGCTGGAGCGCAGGGGCCTGCACGGGCTGGATCGGTCCATCGACGAGGAGTGCCTGGTGACCCCGCGCACTGGACGGCTCAGGGGCACAGCGCGCGCACACCTTTCTCGGTGTCCCACACGTTCGCCCAGACCGGCCCGTTCCGACCTCGCAACCTCGTACGTGGCACCGAGAACGTCGTCCTCGCCGGATGCGGGACCACTCCGGGTGTAGGTGTTCCGCCTGTGCTGATCCCGGGGAAGCGGGCTGCCCAGCGGATCGCAGGGCAGCAGGTCCGGCGCGCGGGCAGCCGCCTGCGGGGCAAGCGGACGCCTCCGTTGTCCACCGCCCCTCGCGCCGGAAGGCCCTCACGTTGACCGCCCGGGAGCTCGACGCCGCAGGAGTGACCGATCTGTTCCTTCGCGCCGCGTACACCCGATGCCGACGACTCAACGCGCGCCACGGCAGGACGTACTTTCTCGCCACCCGTCCCCTCTCCGTGGAACGGCGGAGCACCGTGCACGCGTTGTACGGCTTCGCCCGGTACGCCGACGACGACATGGACGGACGCTCCTCGCAAGCTCAGCGGTCGACGGCCCTGGACGACCTCGAAGCACAGTGGGCAGGGCGCTCCGCGGGGAAGCGGTCAGTGAACCGGCAGTGGCGGCCGCGGCGTACACCCGCGCCCGCTATGACATTCCGCCAGACAGCTTCAGCGCCTTCCTGGCCTCGATGCGCAGCGATCTTTCGGTGCGCTCGTACGCGACGCACGACGAGCTGAGCACGTACATGTACGGTTCGGCAGCCGTCATCGGGCTGCAGACGGTCCCCGTCCTGGGGACCGTCTGCCCCAAGAGGAAGCCGAACCCCATGCGGCCGCCCTGGGCATCGCCTTCCAGCTGACCAACTTCCTCAGGGACGTCGGAGAGGACCTGGACCGCGGAAGGGTCTACCTGCCGTCCGACCTGCTCGCTGCCTACGGCGTGGACCGGGACCGCCTGCGGTGGAGCCGTCTGACCGGGAGCCGGGACTCGCGCATCACGTCCGCCATGAGAGCTGCCGCGGACGTCACACGTCGCGTCTGCCGAGAGGCGGAACCCGGAATCGCGCTGCTCGATCCCACGTCCTCGCCTTGCATCCGCACGGCCTTCGTGCTGTACCGGGACATCCTGGACGTGATCGAGGCGGAGGGCTAGGCCGTTGTTCACCGAAGGGCCGTCGTCGGCAGACGACGCAGGGCATCGGTGGCCCTGTCGGGTCTGGCGAGGGCTCTCACCGCGCGGACGGTGCGGCGCTGGGTACGCAGGGGAATCCCGCCGGCGAACGACACACGGATCGGGGGAGGCTCCCCTGCCGCTCTCCACTCGTCGGGAGACCGTCGCGAGAGGGCGAGAGGTGAAGTCGGTGAGTAGCCACCAGGGACGGCGAGGCGTGCCTCTGCGATGGCGGCGCAGCCCGCTCGCCTGGAGTTGAGTTCCCGCGCGTTCCGGGAGGTTCTGTGCGGAGAATTCTCCGTCTTGGTGGGTCGCACGGAGTACATGGGGTCGAACCCCGCGTGCCGGGCCACGCACGCGCGCATGGAGCGGCACGGACCACAACGCCCCCTTCGTTCACGGACTCGAGAACCAAGGGGGCGGTGCGAGGGGAGGCAGGTAAGTGCCGGGCGCGCGTGCCGGCCGTCAAGGGCGGTGCCGGAGTGCGCCCGGCCACCACACTGCGGGGCCGATGTCACGCACCAAGGCGGGGACAAGCAGCGACCGGACGACCAGGGTGTCGAGAAGGACGCCGAAGGCGACGATGAACGCGATCTGCACCAGGAAGGCAAGCGGGATGACGCCCAGGGCCGCGAAGGTGGCGGCCAGGACGACACCGGCCGAGGTGATGACACCGCCGGTGGCGATCAAGCCCCGCCGCATTCCCTCCCGCGTACCGTGCTGGACGGTCTCCTCGCGGACGCGGGACATGAGGAAGATGTTGTAGTCAACGCCGAGTGCCACCAGGAAGACGAAGCCGTACAAGGGCACGGCCGAGTCTGTTCCGGTGAATCCGAAGACATGCTCGAACACGAGAGAGGACACCCCGAGGGTGGCGGCGAAGTTGAGCGCGACCGTCGCCACCAGGAGCAGGGGAAGCAGGATCGAGCGCAGCAGGCCGAAGAGAATCACCAGAATGATCGCGAGCACCACGGGAACGATGAGCTTGCGGTCCCGTTCTGCGGTGACCTGAGTGTCGTACTGCTGTGCGGTGTACCCGCCGACCAGGGCGTCGGCGTCCGGTAGGGCATGGAGGGCCGATCGGAGGTCGGCGATCGTGCCCTTCGCCGCATCGGTGTCCGCGGCATCCGCGAGGGTGACGTCGATACGCACACGCCCGTCCGCGACGAGCGGCTTGGTCGTTCCGGAAGCCCCGGGGGCTGTGAAGACGGTGGCGGAGTCGACTCCTTCGACCCCCTCCGCGGTCGATCGGATCTTCTCTGCGGCGCCTGCGTCAGCGATGACGACGGCAGGATTACCGGCACCACCGGGGAAGTGTTCGCCAAGTCGCTCCTGGGCCGCGACGGACGGGGCGTCCTTGACGAAGATCTCGTCGAGCGGCACGCCCTTGGAGTCGAGGGTGAAAGAGAAGGCGGCGCAGACCAGGAGGGCGGCGAGGGATCCTCCCCATACCTTGCGGGGTGCCCGGTCGACGAGGGCGGCGATCCTGCGCCAGATCGGGTGCGCGTCGTCGGCGGGTGTCGCCTTGGGGCGTGCGGGCCAGTAGGCGGCACGGCCGAGCAGAACCAGGACCGCGGGAAGGAACGTCACAGCGCTCAACACGGCACACACGATGCCGATCGCTCCGACCGGCCCCAGTGCGCGGTTGTTGGTCAGGTCGCTGAAGAGGAGCGCGAGAAGACCGAGTGCGACGGTGGCCGCGCTGGCCGTGATCGGCCCGATGGACTGCCGCAGCGCGGCCCGCATGGCGGGCATGCGGTCCCCGTCCCGAGCTCCGAGCTCCTCTCGGTAGCGGGCGGCCAGCAGCAGCGCGTAGTCGGTGGCGGCCCCGATGACGAGGATGGACAGGATGCCCTGCACCTGGCCGTCCACGCGCACGATGTCATGGTCGGCCAGGAAGTAGACGACGGCGCAGGCCAGTCCGAGAGCGAACACGGCTCCGATGATGATCATCAGCGGGAGCAGGACACTTCGATAGACGAGGAGCAGGATCACCAGGACTGTCACCAGGGCGACCGCCAGCAGAAGGCCGTCGATGCCGGCGAAGGCGTCGGTGAGGTCGGCCTGCGTGGCGGCAGGTCCGCCGAGCCATGCCTCCGTGTTCGGAACGGCGGACGCCGTGGCATCGATCTTCTCGATCGTCGCCGGAAGTTCGTCGCCCAGGTCGGGTCGGAGTTGGACGACCCCCCGCAGGGCTTCGCCGTCCGTGGACGGCAGCGCCGGAGAAGGTACGCCGATCACCCCTGGCGCGCCCTTCAGCGATGCGAGCGATTGCGTCGCCGCCGCTTGCACCGCGGGGTCCAGTCGCCCACCTCCCGGGGCTGTCCAGACGATCAGGGCGGGCAGGGTCTCTTCCTGACGGAAGGCTTCCTGCTCCAGCAGGACCTGGGTGGATTCGGCGCTGCGAGGAAGGAAGGCCGCTTGATCGTTTGTGGCGACCTCTCCGAGTTTGCCCGCGTAGGGGCCCAGCCCTCCTCCGATGGCGAGCCAGACGACGAGCATGAGGAGCGGCAGCAGTCGGCCGGCCCACCGCAGGGGTGTGGACATGAAAACTCCCGGAAAGGATCTCTCGACAACAAACAATCTCAACGATTGAGATAGATTGAACCATGACCCGTACCTGCAACTGCCCACGAGTGGCGGAAGCTTCTGGATCGGTAGGGCTTCTGTGCGGGGCCGTTCCGTGGATGCACCCGATTCACGAAAAGATGGTTCACGCCGCCCCGGGAGTCAGCGCCTCGGGACCCGAAGCTCGGCCAGTTCGGCGTTCAGAGCGCCGAGGTACCGCAACACCACCGCGAGTTCGTCGTCGGTGAACCGCCCGCGTGCCCGTTCGGTCGCCTGCGCGAGCGGCATGAAGTACGAGCGCGCCGCCGCCCGGGCTCCTTCCGCGTAGTGGATGCGAACGACCCGGCGATCGACGTCGTCCCTGCTGCGGTAGATGTGGCCGGCCTTCTCAAGTCGGTCGAGGCAGGCAGTCACCGCACCCGAGGTGAGGCCGAGACGGTCTCGCAACAGACCAGGCGTGGGCGGATCCGGGTGGTCGAGTACGAGCGAGAGCGCCTGCACATCGGTGGGGTGCAATCCCTGCGCGGCGGCGAAGCCGTGGACGAGGCGACTGATCTCCGAGATGGTCCGGCGCAGCGCGACGGCGAAACTCTGCAGGTCGACCGCTCTGATGTCGCTCGCTTCGGCGCCGCCTTGCTGCCCATGGGTCACCCCACCAGCGTATAGAAGCCACGCCCCGGTAACGCTCTCCTGGTCGAGGGGCGTGCGGCACGTCGTCGGGAGACATACCTCCCGACGACGTGCCGCACGAACCAGCGGCGACGGGGCAGTGACCGCGAGCGGATGCCCCCAGGGCGACGGCGGTACGGGGGAGTCAGTCCAGCGAGCCGTTGACGGTGGCCTTGGGTATGGCGATCCCGGGAACGTTGTACTTCCTCAGGATCTTCTCGTAGGAGCCGTCGTCCATCAGGGACTGGAGGGCGGCCTGGATGGCCTCCTTGAGTCCCGGGCTGTTCTTGGACACTCCGATTCCCATGGGCGACGCACTGTACTCGCCGACCGCGGCTCGTCCGGTGACGGTGGAGAAAGCGGCCCCGTCGTCGGCCTTGGCGGCGACGTAACCGGCGGTGACCTCGTCGAGGTAGTCGGCCACGACCTTGCCGCTGCGCAGAGCGAGCTGTGCTTCCGAGTCCTTGGAGAACGAGAGGATCTTGATCAGGGGAAGGTTCTTGGACTTGCACAGGTCCTGCCGCTGTTCGAGCAGCTTCTGGTGATTCATGCCCGTCTGGACCCCCACTGCCTTCCCGCAGACATCGGTGACGACGGTGATTCCCTCGGGGTTCCCCTTCTTGACCAGCCATCCGGGACCGGCGTTGAGGTAGTCCACGAAATCGACCGACCGCTGCCTGGCCTTCTTGTCGGTCATGGCGGACATCACGGCGTCGAACTTGCCGGCCTCGACGGCGGGCAGGATGCCGTCGAACTTCTGCGCCTGGAAGTCGAACCTGACGCCAAGTCGGGCTCCGAGAGCCTGGCCGAGGTCGAAGTCGATTCCGGTGATCTGCTTGCTGCCCTCGCTCTCGAACATCTCGAAGGGAGGGTAGGGAACATCGGTCGCGACCCGGACGACTCCGGAGGAGCGGATGTCCGCGGGCAGTTCCGCGTGGAGAGTGGGGTCGGGCGTGACGGTGAGTCCGGGGATCACCGTGACGGGGCCGGCCTTGGCGGGAGATTCGTCTCGTGGGGCTCCGCCGTCGGTACACGCGCCGAGCGTCACAGTGGCCAGGACAAGGGCGAGGGGCAATCGGCGTGCTGACATGCGGATTCTCCTGGTGAGCGGGGCAGTGGGTAGGTACGGGTTCACACGCCGCCTGCGTCAGACCAGGTTGATCCGGCGGGCGACGTCTTCGCTGTGCTTCATGTGCTCGTGAGCGTCGGTGCCGAGGGTGCCGACGAGTCCGGCGACGATCGCCTCGATGACAGCAAGCGTGGGAACGAGGCTGTCGTAGGGAGAGGGGCTGTCGACCCGGCTGGAGAGGACGACCTCGGCGTGGGTGGTGGCCGGCGACAGCCACGTATCGGTGAAGACGATGACCTTGCCGCCGCTCTCCTGCGTCAGCCGGGCGACAGCCAGGTTGGTCTCCTCGTAGCGCCGGTAGTCGAAGACGACGACGACATCTCTTCGGCTCAGGGCGGCGAGGGCGGCCGTTCGCTCGACGTCGCGGTCGGGCAGGAAACGGACGTCTCGGCGGAGCTGCATGAGGTGCAGGCCCAGGTACTGGGCCAGCAGGTGGGTGAAGCGGCCGCCGAGCAGGGTGATACGGCGCTTCCTGTCGGACAGGAGCGCGACGGCGCTCTGCAGGTCGTGGGGTGGTACCTCGGCGAGGGTCTTGACGAGAGCAGCGCTCAGGAGCTCGCTGGTACGGCTGATCAATCCGTCGGTGGAGTCCGTGGAAGAGGGCTCTCCCGCGGTCTCGTAGAGCGAGATGGGCGAGGCGTTACGTGCGTCGAGCTCGCGGCGGAGGGCGCCCTGGAAGTCGGGGAAGCCGGTGAAGCCGAGGCGGCCGACGAATCGGAGGACGGTGGGCGCGCTGACGCCCGCTCTTTCGGCGATCGCGGAGACGGTCTCGAAGCCGGCGGAGGGGTAGGCGGCAAGGAGCACTCGGGCCACTCGGCGTTCCGCCGGGCTGAGAGTGCCGAGTTTCAGCCGGATGTCGTCGGCGAGCGGGCGTTGAGCCATGCGGAATGTCGTCCGTTTCATGCGGGGTGACGTCTGGGCGTTCAAAGCCCGGGGGTCGTGTGCGCCGGCGCGCCGGGCCGCGCGGCGGGGAGTGCTCCGTGGGATCGGCACGGCCGTTCCCACGGAGCGCGGCGGCGGCTACTCGGGCGCGATGTCGATACGCAGTCCGATCAGGGTCTGCGGACTGCCGGCGGTGTCGGACCAGGCCGTGAAGCCACGCGGCTCGGTGAAGGTGACGGTGAAGCCGGGCTGGGTCTCGTACGTCGTCGCCGTGGCCCGGGTCTGGAGGCGGGCGGCGAGTTCGCGGGCGGTGGTCCGGAACGCGTAGGGCCTGCCTTCGGGGTTGGCGGCCGAGTAGAAGACGTCGCTGTTGACCGGAACGGGGGTGGTGTCGCCGGGGATCACGGGCTTCTTGCCGGGCGCGGGCAGGGGGGTCCCGGTGCGGGCGGTGTAACGGTCTCCGTGGGTGAGGTAGGTGTAGCGGGCGTTGCTGAGAGACCAGCCGGCCGTGGTGGTGCGGGGGTGCGCGCGGCGAAGGTCCAGGACGGCGACGCCGTTGGGGCCGAGGACGGACAGGCGTTCGTCGGTGCTGCCGGGGTTGTCGACGACGAGGGCGGTGTTCTCCTCAAGGGCGTAGACCCGGTCGTGGCGGGTGTCACTGGCCAGCCGCAGGGCACGTCCCTCACGGCCGTAGGCGCCTGTGTGGGTGTCGATGAGCCCGGAGCGCAGGAAGCCGAAGCCGCCCCTGGGTATGTACCCGAGCCGGGTCGCGTCGTCGAAGTAGCCGGGGCTGCTGCCGTCGCGGAGAGCCTCGTAGGACTCGCCGCCGCTGACCATGTCGGGTCCGGAGGCGATCTGTGCGCCTGCGGAGGATCCGGCGACGACGGCTCCTCCGGCGAGCTTGGCGCGGATGGCGGCGAGGACCTTGGAGTCGGTGTGCCTGTCACCGTTCAGAAGGGTGGTGACGTAGCGGTACTGGTCGCCGCCTCCGAAGAAGAAGCCGGTCATGGCGTTGACCTGGGCGACGACGGTGTCGGAGTCGGCGTTCGCGAGGTGGTCGAGGTCGATGGGGACCCACTGGGCGTCGGCGGCGCCGTGCTTCTTGAAGAGATTCGCGTAGTAGCCGCCGTTGCAGGCGGAGTTGCTGCACCGGTCCGGGTCAGCGGCATCGGGGTCCTGACTCTCGGGCACGGAGGCGGCCGTGATGACGCCGATGCGGGCCTTCGGGCCGCCGGCGCGCTTGATGATCTCGCCGTAGACCTGGCTGTTGTCGTCCCTGAGCCCACCACCCACCAGGACGAGCGAGCCGGCGTGGCGGGGGCCGAAGGACGTGGCCTGCGCCGCGGGAGCGGCAGTGAGGAGGCCGAGGACGAGTGCGGTGCTGCCGGCGACGATGACGCGGCGGGCGGGTCGGGTACGTGCGCGCATGATGCCTCCGTGGGCGGTGTGAGTGGGGTGGGATCAGGGCCTCGCGGCGGTCGGCCGGGAGGCCCTGGTCGGTGCCCCGGCAGGGCGACGGGGAAATCCGCCGGGGCCGTCCGCGAGGCGGAGGACAGTGCTCGGCCCGGCGTGTCGTACGGGTCAGGAGTCGTTGCCGGCGCTGCCGAGCGAGGCGATCAGAGAGGCCAGCATCGCGACGCGGTGGGGGACGCTGGAGGTGTCGAGCCATTCACCGGGGGTGTGGTCGGCCCCTCCCACAGGGCCGAGGCCGTCGAGCGTGGGCACGCCCGAACCGGCGATGAGGTTGGCGTCGCCGACTCCCCCGGTAGCGGCCGCTCCCAGCTGCACACCGTAGGTGGAGGCGGCCTTGCGTGCCGCTTCGAAGACCCGTCGTGAGGCGGGGGTGTCCTCCATCGGGGGGCACAGGTCGATCTGCTCGACGGTGACGGCGGTGCCGGGTACGGCGGGGCAGGCAGCGGCCTGATGGATGGCTCGGGTGACACGCTTCATGTCGGCCGTGGTGGCGGCGCGGACTTCGATGTGCAGTTCGGCTTCGGCGCACACGATGTTGGGGCGGGTGCCCGCGCGGACGACTCCGACGTTGATGGTGACGTCGTCCCAGTGTCCGTTGAGTCCTTGCAGTTCCACGGTGAGATGGGCGGCGGCGAGGGCCGCGTTGGCACCACGTTCCGGCTCGATGCCGGCGTGCGCGGCGCGGCCGGTGACCGTCAGCCGGAAGTCGGCGACACCCTTGCGGGCGACGACGAGGTCGCCGTTCTCCCGGGCGCACTCGAGGCCGAGGCCGTAGTGCATGCCCCGCGCGGTCCGCTCGATGAGCGGCCTGCTGACCTGGGAGCCGATCTCCTCGTCGGGGGTGGCGAGGAACACGAGCTCGCCGAAATCCTGGACGGAGGCCTCCTGGAGGATTTCCAGGGCGGCGAGGCCTGCCAGAAGTCCCCCCTTGTCATCGCTGACTCCGGGACCGTAGGCGATGGCTCCGTTCATGTGGAACGGTCGGTCGTCCGCGGTGCCGTCGTCGAAGACGGTGTCCATGTGAGCGGCGAGGAGGATCCTGCGGCCGTCCGCGGCGGGGCCCAGCCGGCCGCGCTTGCGCCCGATGACGGCGTCGCCGGCCTGGTAGCGGTGGTCGGCCGGGAAACGGACCCGCTCGACGTCGAACCCGGTACGGAGGAGGCGCTGCTGCACCCAGTCGGCGACCTTGTTGACGCCGTTCGGGCTGTAGGAGCCGGAGTCGATCGAGACGAGGTCGCGAAGATCCGTCAGGTACTGGGTGTGGCGAGCGCGCGCCAGGGTCAGCAGTTCCGCGCTGAGCGGCGGACGTGTGGGCGCGTTCACAGGACCTTGGACAGGAAGGCGCGGGTGCGCTCCTGCTCCGGGTCGACGAGTACCTGTCGCGGATCGCCCGCTTCGACGACGACGCCTTGGTCCATGAAGACGGCGGTGTCGCCGACCTCGCGGGCGAAGCCGATCTCGTGGGTGACGACGACCATGGTCATGCCGTCGGCGGCGAGGCGGCGCATGACGTCCAGGACGTCGCCGACGAGTTCGGGGTCGAGGGCGGAGGTGGGCTCGTCGAACAGCATGAGTTTGGGCTTCATCGCCAGGGCGCGTGCGATGGCCACGCGCTGCTGCTGGCCACCGGACAGTTGGGCCGGGTAGTGCCCGGCGCGGTCGCCGAGGCCGACCTGGTCCAGCAGGTGGCGTGCCTGTTCCCGGGCTTCCGCCCTCGGCACCCCGCCGACCTTGACCGGGGCCTCGGTGACGTTGTCGAGCGCGGTCATGTGGGGGAAGAGATTGAAGCGCTGGAAGACCATGCCGATGTCGCGGCGGCGCTCTGCGACCTCCCGTTCGCGCAGCTCGTGCAGCTTGTTGCCGTGCTGCCGGTAGCCGACGAGCTCGCCGTCGACGGTGAGCTTGCCGCCGTCGACCTTCTCCAGGTGGTTGATGCACCGTAGAAAGGTCGACTTCCCAGAGCCTGAGGGTCCCAGGAGGCAGCACACCTGGCCGCGCTCGACCGTGAGGTCGATCCCCTGGAGGACCTCGAGCTTTCCGAAGTGCTTGCGCACGCCCTCGGCGCGCACCATGGGGGCGTTCATCGGCCCGTCTCCTTGTTCTTCCTGCCGATCAGCCCCGTGGCTCCTCCCAGCATCCGCTGTAGCGGGGAGACGTGGCCTGCCTGAGCGGTGCCGCGTCCGTACCGGCGTTCCAGCCATGCCTGGGGAATGCTGAGCAAGGTCACGAGCGCGAGGTACCAGAGGCTGGCGACGACCAGCATGGGAATGACCTGGTAGTTCTGCGCGTACACGTCCTGGATGTTCGACATGAGGTCGTGGGCGGAGATGACCGAGACGAGGGCGGTCATCTTGAGCATGTTGATGGTCTCGTTGCCCATCGGCGGGATGATGACGCGCATGGCCTGGGGCAGGACGATCCGTCGCATGGTGAGCGCGGGCCGCATTCCCAGGGAGTGCGCTGCCTCGGCCTGTCCGTGGTCGACGGACTGGATGCCCGCGCGGACGATCTCGGAGGCGTAGGCGGCCTCGTTCAGGCCGAGCGCGAGCAGGGCCGCGATGGCGGGGGTGAGGAGGGAGTTCGTCTCGGCCTGGAAGAAGGTGATGTCGGTGAAGGGGACACCGATCTTCACGTACTTGTACAGGGCGGCGGCGTAGCCCCAGAAGATGATCTGGACGAGGAGCGGGGTGCCGCGGAACACCCAGACGAAGGCGTTCGCGAGTCCGTAGAGCACGGGACTCGTGGACAGCCGCATCACCGCGATGAGGGTGCCGAGGCCGAGGCCGAGGGCCATGGCGGCGGCGGTGAGCCAGAGGGTCGTGGCGAGGCCGTCGAAGATCAGGTCGGCGAAGAGGTACTTGGCGACGACATCCCAGTGCAGGTTGTCGTTCTTCGCCAGGGAGCCTACGAGTCCCACGAGGGCCAGGATCGAGGCCGTCGCGGCAATCCAGCGTCCGTAGTTGCGGACGGGGACCACTTCGAGGTCCTGGGCGGCCGGCTCGAGAGTGGATGTGGTCTTGGGGGAGGCCGTGGTGTCGATCATCTTTAGTCGACCGCCGCGTTCTTGGTGGCTTCCTCGACCGCTATCGAGGCGACGCCGTACTTGGTGTAGATCTTGGTGACGGTGCCGTCGTCGATGAGGGCCTGGAGGGCCTTCTGGATCGCTTCGGTCAGTTCGGGCTGCTGCTTGCTGACGGCGATGCCGTTGGGTGAGGCGTTGTAGCCGCCGGGCGCGGCCGGGTCCTCGACCAGGTCGAAGGCCTTGCCCTCGTCGGCCGTCTTGGCGACCCAGCCGGCGGCCGGCTTCGTCAGGACCTGGGCCACGACTTTGCCGGAGCGCAGGGCGAGCTGGGCGTCGGAGTCCTTGGGGAAGGTCTGGATCTCCATGGCGCCCTTGCCTGCCCCGGCGCACTTGGCCTGGTGGGCCTTGAGGAGGTCGAGCTGGTTGGTCGCGGTCTGGACGGCTACCTTCTTGCCGCACAGATCGTCCAGGGTGGCGATCTGTGCGGGGTTGTCGTTGCCGACGAGGATGCCGGATCCCGACTGGGAGTAGTCGACGAAGTCGACGACCTGCTGGCGCTCCTTGTTGTCGGTGATGGCCGACATGGCGACGTCGAACTTGCCGGCCTGGATCGCGGGGACGATGCCGTCGAACTTCTGCGGCGTGAAGGCGAACGCCACGCCGAGCTTTCCACCGAGAGCCTGGCCCAGGTCGTAGTCGAGCCCGGTCAGGGCGGTCTCGCCCTCCTTCACGAACATCTCGAAGGGCGGGTACGGCACGTCGGTGGCGACGCGAACCTTCCCCGCCTTCTTGATGTTGTCCGGCAGCATCGCGTGGAGAGCGGGGTCCTTCTTGATCTGGACGCCGTTGACGGTGACCGTTCCGCCTGCGGCGGAGGAGGGATCGGCGTCTCCGCACGCGGCGAGCGTCGCCAGGGCTGTGGCCGTGACAGCGGCTGCCGCAAGGCAGCGGGTAACACGAGCGTTCATCGGGGTCGAACCTCTCGGGGATTCCAGCCGACGGATTCAAGCCGCCGGTCACAGCACGGAAGTTACAGATCAAAGGCCATCTTGGCTAGATGTATCGCGCGTTACTTTGATGTAACGCGATCGACTCCACGCGCGACGAGGCCATTTCAGCAGCTCGGGCCGCACTCCCGGCCGCCGCAAACCGACGAAGAGGGAAATCTGGCCGTACATCTTCCGCCAGGTCAGAACTATCTGTAAGTTCCGCTACCAACTCGGATGCCAGGAAGGCACTCTGCCGATACGTCACTTCGGCAGTCGGCGACCCCCGCACCGACACCATCCCTCTGCCCCCATGGAGCGCATCATGGCGTCACCCGCCACCCGCAGATCCGCCCCGGCCCTGGCCGTCACCCTGCTGACCTTGGCGATGTCCCTCACCACGCAGCAACCCGCTCACGCAGCCGCCGATCGCGTCCGGCTCGGTTCGGCCGCGGACGTCAGCCGCACCTCGTGGAACGGCCCCGCCTTCACGATGAACGGCGCCGGTGCCGTCGTGCCCGCCTCCATGAACAGAGCCATCGAGGAGATCCGCGGCGGAACCGGAAGCATCGACGTCGTCGTCCTCGCCGGATCGGCGCCGACCTCGGGCAGCCGGACACCCGAATGCGACACCGTCATGAGCCTGGCAGGGGTCAACTCCTGTACGACCTGGACACTCACCGCAGCCGCCGACGGCAACAACAGCCAGGTGAACACCGACGTGCGGAACGCCGAGTTCGTGTACTTCGCCGGCGGCGACCAGTGCCGGTACGCCGCCTGGAAGGGAACCGCGCTCGAAGCCTCCGTGGAGTCCGTGGTGGCCAAGGGTGGCGGATCGGGCGGAGGCAGCGCGGGCCATCACATCAACAGCCCCCTCGTGTACGACGCCTGCAACGGCAGCGTCACCACCAGCGAGGCACTGGCCAATCCCTACGACCGTTACATCAGCTTCACCACCGGCATGTTCCAGTGGGCCAACTACGGCGGGGTCATCAACGACTCCCACTTCGTGACGCGCGACCGCATGGGCCGCAGCATGGCGTTCGTCGCCCGGGCGGTGAAGGACGGACTCACCACGGGTGGCGCCGCCTGGGCCGTCGGCGTAGAGGAGGGCGGCGGCTCGCTGTTCATCGACCGCAACGGCATGGCGACCGAGTACGGCAAGGACGCCTACGTCGTCCTTGCCGACCATCAGCCCGAGCAGGCCGCGGACCGTAAGCCGCTGACGTACTCGAACTTCAAGATCTGGCGCCTCACTCCGGGTGCGACGTTCGACTTCAAGAACCGCCCCACGTGCGGCTACTACCTGCGCAGCGTCACCAACGGCGTCCCCGACCCCAACCTCTACAACGGCACCCCCGTGACCAACTGCGGCTCCCCGTCCGGCGGCAGTCTGACGGAGACCGAACCGAACGACACCCGCGACACCGCGAACGATGCCACCGGCCTCTCCTCCCCCACCGCTCTGAGCGGCACCATGAAGTCGACCAGCGACCGTGACTACTTCAAGGTCACCCTCGCGTCAGGGCAGAACGCGTCCGTGCAGTGCGCCGTCCCGGGTGCCTACGATGCCGATCTCTACTGGCTCGACTCCTCCGGCAGCACCCTCGAGCGCTCCGTCAACAACGGTGCCGGCACGGACGAAGCCCTCACCTTCACGAGGACCGCATCCGGTTCGGGCACGTACTACGTGGACGTCGAGGCCTACAGCGGCTCCGGTTCCTCCACCTACACCTGCACCCTGACCAAGAGCTGACAAGCACCCATCCCGACCAGGACGTACCGCATGTCGTGCTGTCCGGCTGCGGAGCCCGGCCATGGCGCCACAGCCGGACACAGCAGATCAGAGCTCCGGGCGCGCCAAGCGTTCGTGGTCAAGGAGCTCATCGATCTGCTCGTCCGTCAGCAGCCCCGACTCGCCGGCCAGCTCCCTCACGGAACGGCCGGCGAGGAGGGACCGGCGAGCCAGATCGGTCGTCCGCTGGTATCCGAGCACCGGATTCAGAGCCGTAGCCAGACCCGGCGACCGTTCCACGAGGTCACGCAAGTGCCCTTCGTTCGCCTCGATCCCGAGGACGCAGCGTTCGGCGAGCAGGCGACAGGCGGAGTCGAGCCGGTTGAGTGAGTTGAGGAGCAGGTGGGCGATCAGCGGCTCGAACGCGTTCAGCTGGAGCTGGCCCGCCTGAGCCGCCATGGACACCGCGGCGTCGGCGCCGAAGACATCGAAGCAGACCTGGTTGACCGCCTCCGGCACTACCGGGTTGACCTTGCCGGGCATGATGCTGGACCCGGCCTGGAGGGCGGGCAGCCGTATCTCGCCCAGCCCCGCCGTCGGCCCCGAACTGAGCAGCCTCAAGTCGTTGCAGATCTTGGAGAGCCGTAGCGCGAACTGGCGCACAGCGCCGGAGAGCTGCAGAAACGCGCCCATACCCTGTGTGCTCTCGATCAGGTCGCGGGCCTGATGGACCGGAGCGCCCGTCACAGCGGCCAGGTGCACGATGACGGCCCGCCCGAACCCGGGATCGGCATTGAGGCCGGTACCGATCGCGGTGCCGCCGAGGTTGACCTCGCACAGCGCCTCCGCCGCGCGCTGAACGAGTACGGCATCGTCGCGAACGGTGAGGGCGAACACGTCGAATTCATGGCCCAAAGTCATGGGCACAGCGTCCTGAAGCTGCGTTCTGCCGAGCTTGTAAGTCTTCGCGAAAGCACCGCCACGGTCGGTCAGGGCGTTGGCAAGGACGCTCATCCCGTCCAGGAGCCGACCGGCGGCATCGCGCAGCGCCAGCTTGACCGCCGTCGGATAGACATCGTTCGTACTCTGCCCGCGGTTGACGTCGTCGTTGGGGTGCAGATATTCGTAGGCGCCACGCGGATGACCGAGGAGCTCGAGAGCGCGGTTCGCGATCACCTCGTTGACGTTCATGTTCGACGACGTTCCCGCACCGCCCTGGAAGACGTCGACGACGAACTGGTCGCGCAACCCTCCCGCACGGATCTCGCGGCAGGCCGCCACGATGGCCCGGGTACGAGCCGCGGGCAGCGTCTCCAGCTCACGGTGAGCCAGGGCAGCCGCCTCCTTGACGCTCGCCAGCGCCCTCACGAGCTCAGGGTGAGCGGACAACGGAACTCCGGTGAGAGGAAAGTTCTCCCGCGCCCGCAGCGTATGAATGCCGAAGTAGACGTCAGGCGGTACGTCCCGACTGCCGATCAGGTCGCTCTCTTCGCGTCGGACGTTCATCGGCGCGCACCTCCGTACGAACTCGACATCATGTATGGCCGCCCTACAGCGACCGCCACCGAAGTATCTCTCATTACATACAGAACACACAAGCAGCGAATGAAACATCTATTACACAAGACCAGTGGCTCCCCCGTCAGCGACCCCTTCGTCGTCCACTGGCCGGAAGCCATCCGTGCTCGCGGTGAGGTCCGCGACCAGCTCGCGCACATCATCGACATGGCGCGCACCTTCGACGACGGCACCGCGCCGACCCGACACCGCACCCAGCACTACGAGATGTTCGGACACGGGGCGATCGACCACGACGGATGGCGAGCGGTCTGCCCCTGGCCCGACCCCGACTTCGACTTCGACTTCGCCGAGGCCGGGAGACCGTTCGGCGCCCCGATCGCCATGGCGGGCCTCGATGACCTCGACGCCCACCGCTGGGAGCTCTACCCCGTCGACCAGGACGTCGCCGAAACCCGGAACCTCGCCCAGGCGCACCACAGCAACCTCATCGAGACGGTCGCCCTGCGGTACATGGAGACAGGCAAGTACGGCGTGATGCCGATCGATGGCAGTGGCGTCCTGAGGTACCTCTGCCGTCCTGCGGGTCAGGAACACCTCTCCGGCGGGTGAGTCCTCGACAGGTTTCCTCAGCCGACCCCGTCGCTCTCCATCCCGCCCAGGAACCGCTCGACCACCATCAGTGTGACCGAGTTCAGCTTCCGCGATCCCAGCCGCGGGACGATACGCACATTGATCGAACTGTCGACATGCCAGCCGGCCGCATAGTCGGATCTTGGACTTGAATATCGTTCGCATCATCGAGCTACTCCTGGACATAGGCTCCCTGCCTGCGTTTTTGCAGGTCAAGGGCTGCTTCCACGCCCTACAACGAGTCGCGAGTTCGGGCAGCTGTCCCCAAATCTCCGGAATCCGGCCAGAGCAGAGCGCGACCCGGCACTGCGATCAGCCTCAGAAGCCGTGTCTCAACCGATCACCGGAACGTGCAGGCCGAACAGGGTTCCTGGTCGGGTGATCTTCCGGCCGTACGAGCATGAAGGCAGGGCCTCTCGGTAGCTCGGGGGTGCGAATCTGACCGAGCGATGCCGGGAGGCCCTGTTGCCGTCGCTGTACGCGCCCGCGCCCACCGAGTTCGACTCCTCCGCCGCGTCGTGCGACTGCCTCGCTCACCCGTACGGCAACGCGGCCGATCAACTGGACCGGGAACGCCGGCATCCCTCGGACATGACGGACGCGGAATGGGCTGCCATCCGGCCGTTGTTTCCGGTGCCGGCCTGGCTTCAGGGCCGGGGCGGGCAGCCCGAGGGCCACTGCCACCGGCAGATGCTGGACGCGATCCGCTACCTGGTCGCGGGCGGGATCTCCTGGCGGGCGATGCCCGCGGACTTCCCCACATGGGCCCGGGTCTACGCGTTCTTCCGCCGCCGGCGCGAGCACGGGCTGATCGCCGAGTTCCACGACCGGCTGCGCGGGAAGGTCCGTGAGCGCGAGGGCCGCGAGGCGGAACCGAGCGCGGGCATCATCGACGCGCAGTCGGTGCGGGCCGCCGCGACGGTGCCGGCCGCCTCGCGCGGCTACGACGGCGGGAAGAAGGTGCCGGGCCGCAAGCGGCACATCGTGACCGACACCCTCGCCTGCTCCTGGCCGTCGCCGTCACCGCCGCGAACATCGGCGACCGGGACGCCGCGGCGGGCCTGCTTTCGCGGCTGCGTCGCCTGCACCGCGACATCACCCTCGTATGGGCCGACGGCGGCTACACCGGCTCCCTCATCGACCGGTGCCACCACAAACTCGCCCTCACCCTGGAGATCGTCAAACGTACCGACGCCATGGAGGGATTCGTGGTGCTTCCGAGACGCTGGGTGGTGGAGCGCACGTTCGCGTGGTTGAAGCATTCGCGCCGGCTGGCCCGGGACTACGAGACGTTGCCAGCCAGCAGTGAGGCGATGATCCGGTGGTCGATGGTCACGCGGATGGGGCGGCGCCTGGCACGGCCACGGGCCGCCGGCCGGCACTGAACATCCCCGACGTCTCCTGCAGGAGCCACCCGCGCTCCGCCAGACGCCTGGCCTTCGAGCGCACGCCCTCGACCTTCGCCGCCGTCGTCCCCAGACCCAGATCCACCGCGATTTCCCTGGCCTTCAGCGGTCCTTTGCCCGCCGGCTGCCGCTCGTCCAGCACGCCCAAAATCCGCTGGTGGTCCGGCGCAAGCACCGTCACGGGCAATCCTTCGCGCCAGGGTGGCGCGATCGAGCCCAGCACCGGCGCAGGCGCGGTTTCCTGCTTCTCCGCGGGCTCGGTCACGGCGGTGGTCTCGGCAGCCGAGGCTGCCAGGGCCTCGACCAGCTCTTCCCGCGCGATCACCCGCCGGTCCATCTCGATCTCCGCAGCCTCCAACACGCCGGCCAACCGGGCGACTTCCTCCCGCAGCCCTTCCACCTGCACCCCTTCCACCCGCAACCCTTCCACCCGCACACGGGCAGCCGCCTCCCGCTCCTCCAGCATTCCCAGCACCGACGCCATCGCGCACCCCTCGCTCACGGAGCTGAAACAAGACGCCGCATGCCTCCCTCATTTCGAGCTAGACCATGAGAGGCGCCAGCCCTTGAGGGTGGCCACGGCCTGCTCGCCGAGGATGGGGCCTCCCCTGCTCGAGCGAAGCCGAGAGCTTGGGGAAGGATCTTGGCGTGGGTGGTGTCGCCGTGGTGTCGCGCGGCGGTCAGGTCGTGGGTCGAGCCGGGCAGAGCCGGCGAGACCCAGAGCAGCCGTCCGAACGGATCGGTGAGGACCTGCACGTTCATGCCGTGGCGCTTGTGCTTCCCGGAGCAATAGGGGGTGTCGGCGGCGATGCGGTCGATCGGCAGCAAGGTGCCGTCACGCGAAGCTCCTGGCAGACACGGGTGATCTTGGTCGAGAACCCGTCTACCAGAAGCTTCGTCGTTGTGCAGACATGTCCGGCTCGCGGTCAGCATCGCCGGCTCGGAAAGAGCTCACGGTCCAAGTCGACACCGTCAGCACTTCTGCGTGGACCGCCCACTCCGCACTGCGCGTGATCAGAACCGGCTCACCGCCGGGCCAGAGAAGCGGTCGGCGTGTACAACGCCCGCACGAACCACCCGTCGGCACAGGGAGGAGCAGAGGTGCCTACGCCTTGGGTCGGTGGTGTGTCGGGGTGCGGCGGATGAGGCGTCGTTCGGGGATGTCGGCCGGCGCGGCCGGTGCCGGAACTTCCTGTGGTGGGGCAAGGCGGGAGCCGTAGCGTTTGGCCAGGGGGTCCGCGGTGAGGCCGTGGGCGAGGACGCTGAGCAGCACGGTGAAGGCGATGACGGTGGTCGCGGGCCGGGCTGCGGGCCCGCTGAGGTCTTCGAGGGCGAGGAGTGCGAAGACGACGGAAGCCAGGCCGCGTGGTCCGAACCAGCCGACGAACAGGACGGCGGGCCGGCCGAGGCGGGTGCCGGCGAGGGCGACCGTCACCGGCAGTATCCGGACCGCTGTCAGGCTGAGTACCGCGTACAGCGCGGTCTGCCAGGTCAGGGCCTCCATGGCCGGTACCACGGCGATCACGCCGAAGAGCAGCCACACGAGCAGGGAGAGCAGTGCGCCGGTCTCTTCAAGGAAGGGAACGAGCTTGGCCGCGGGGCCGCCCGCGGCGGTGAAGGCCAGGCCGCCGGTGAACGCCGCGATGAACCCGTTGCCGTCCAGTGCGACGGAGGTGGTGTAGCAGCACAGGGCAAGGCCGAGGACGGCGGCTCCGGCGAAGCCGTCGGCGACCCAGCCCCGGTCCCGGCCCAGTTTGATGAGCCGACCGCCGCCCGCGCCGACGGCGATGCCGATCAGCAGGCCAAGGGCGAGTTCGGCCACGGCCTTGCCGGGTCCGGTGTCGCCGATGTGTTCGGCGGTGGACGCCCCCGCGATGCCGATCAGCACGACGGGGGTCGCGATTCCGTCGTTGAGTCCGCTCTCGATGTTGAGGAGCCGTCTGATCCTGGCCGGGACGGACGGGTTGACCATGACCGCCGCGCCCAGGGCGGCGTCGGTGGGAGCGAGCGCGGCGCCGACGAGCAGGGCGAGCCAGGTGACGCCCACCCCGGGCAGGATGAAGGCGGTCACGGTGCCGAGGGCGATGGACAGCGGCAGTCCGAGGAGGAGCAGCCGCAGGCACAGTCCCAGGTCGGGGCGCAGCTGGCGCAGTCCGACCCGGGAGGCGTCGGAGAACAGCACCATGGCGAGGGTCGCCTCGGCCAGGAGTTTCACCAGTTCCGGGCTGGGGGTGATCCCGAGCGGTGTCAGCGGGCCGTGGGTGAGCAGGACGCCGGCCGCGGTGAACACGATGGGCGCGGTCATGTCGAAGCGTTCCAGTCGCGCCGAGAGCATCCCCCAGGCGAAGACCAGACCGGTGACGATCGCCAGGTCCCACGCCGTCATCGTGCCACCTCCGACTGCTTGCTGACGCGATGCCCGGCCGGAGCGCGTGGGCTGGTGGCCGGCCGGCCGGGTCGCAGGTCGGACGCGGTCGAGGTCTCGGGGCGAGCCCCGCGTGGCCGGCCGGTCACTTCTGGCCTTGGTCCCGGTGTGGCGCCATCGCCTGGCGGATGCGGCGTTGGCGCCTGGCCCGTCCGAGGGGTACGAGGTAGTACACGGCGATCGCCAGGTAGCCCACCACCGCGGCGACGGGGACGAAGAGGCCGAGGACGATCAGCGCGACGTAGGCGGCGAGGCCGGGTCGGAGGCGCCGGGTCAGGACCTGCACGTCCGATTCGGCCGCGTCGTCGCGGACGAGTCCGTGGCGGACGGCGTACCGCCAGAAGAGGTAGAGCAGCGCGGAGGTCAGCAGGAGGTTGACGCCGTAGAGGGTGGCGGCGACGCGTTCCGACTCGCTCTCCCGGACGTACTCCGCCAGCAGCTTGGTCGGGAAGGGCAGGAAGGCGACGGTGAGCATCAGGATCAGATTCACGCGCATCAGCCACAGGCTCGCGTGGTCGAGGTATTCGGTGATCACCGAGTGGGCCAGCCAGATCGCCCCGATGGTGGCGAAGCTGACCAGGTAGCCCAGGTAGGAGGGCCACTGTTCGACGACCGCGTCCCACAGGTGCGTGGAGCCGGGAGGGACGGCGAGTTCGATGACGAGCAGCGTGCCCGCGATGGTGAAGACCCCGTCGCTGAACGCCTCCATCCGGGAGGTGCGCAGCTGACGCCGGGTCCGGTCCTCCCTGACCTCTTCCTCGCTCATGGCCGCAGTCTGGCAGCCAGGAGGCGGGAGACGGCGGAGGCGAGCGGATCATGCGCGCGGGGCGTGTCCTGCCGCAACAGCAACACCTGAGGGCCGGAGCTTGCACCCGGCCCGTCAACCGCTGCCCGAGCCGGCTGCTGCCACGCGGTGCGCGTCGGACGCCGTTCACTCCGTCGCCGGACCACCAAGGACGCGAAAGCGGACCGGAGAGCCGAGACGGATACCCCTGCCCCGGTGGCGGTCTGCGATCAACCCTTGGTCGTCGCCCGGCGCCCCGGGCCGTCTCCCGGATGCCGGGCCGGTCGCCGGTGCGCAAGCTGGCCTCACACGTGAGGACCGCACGCCCTCGCACCGCCGCAACTACGGCGGCCGGCGGCTTCGTGGTGTGGCCTCATCCCTCGTCGCCGCGTACCTCCGGGCGCGGTGAGGACAGACAGGACAGGAACAGTGGCGAAGCCCGAAGCAGTGTTCATCTACATCGGCACCTACCCCAGCGAGGCCGCGGCCAGGGCCGACTACGACATCGTCAAGGACCTCCACGCGGTCGGCGCGGTCGGCACCTACGACGCGTCGGTGGTCACGAAGGACGACAGTGGCAAGGTGCACGTGAACAAGGACGAGATGGCCACCCGGCACGGGGCGTGGGGCGGCGCGGCCGTCGGCGCGTTCATCGGCCTGCTCTTCCCTCCCGCGATCATCGGCACCGCCGCCGTGGGCGCGGCCGTCGGCGGGGTGAGCGGTCACCTGTGGCGCGGCATGTCGCGGGCGGACGTGAAGGAGTTCGGAGAGCTCATCGACGCCGGGCAGGCCGCTCTCGTCATCGTCGGCGAGAGCACCCTGGCGCAGGCCGTGGAGAAGGCCGGGCTGAAGGCGGAGAAGGAGATCGCCAAGCAGCTCGACGTCAGCTCCAAGGACATCGACAAGGCCGTCCGGGAAGCCGCGAGCGAACTCGGCTGACAGTCGTCCCCGCTCCCGGACCGGCGCGACCCACAGCGGTCCTCCACACGCGCCCGGCCGCCGCCTCCTGTCCGATTCCGGGCGGTGGTCGGCGGCCGCAGCGGGCGGAGGGCGGGTTCACCCGGGCGAGCACAAGCGGTGGCACTGGTGTCACTCACGGTATCTCCTGGAGCGGGTGCGATGTCAGTGCGACCGTCGCCCCCGCCTCTGTCAGAGGACCCGACGCAGGGAGATGCCATGCCGAGCGGCAAGCCCGATCCGGCTTCCGATCCGACGGGCGACAACAGCCCGCAGCAGGGCCGGCCCGACGGCGAACCGCCTGGAACCGGCCGGCCCCCGCACGCCGCACCCGAGCCCCCACTCACCGCAGGCGACCGCACCGAGCTCGACGAG
This sequence comes from Streptomyces wedmorensis, assembly GCF_000716445.1. Taxonomy (GTDB): domain Bacteria; phylum Actinomycetota; class Actinomycetes; order Streptomycetales; family Streptomycetaceae; genus Streptomyces; species Streptomyces wedmorensis. Next base: position 1,534 of record NZ_JNWK01000013.1, on the reverse strand, counting down.
CTGCGGCAGCGGCTCGCCGCACTCGAGGCATCGAAGCCACCGCCCCGGGCACGTCACCACCTTCTTCGGACGTCCGGCTCGGTCGTCCTGATCGTCATCTCCTCCGTGCTGGCGCTGCTCGCGGTCGTCGCGGTGTGGACCGACTCGATCGTCGGCGACACCGACCGGTACGTCGCGACGGTCGCGCCGCTGGCGAGCGACCCCGATGTCCAGGCCGCGGTCACCAGCCGGGTCACCTCGGAGGTCCTGTCCCACATCGACGTGAAGGCCGTGGTGGACCAGCTCTCCCAGGCCGCCACCGAGCAGGGTGCGCCGCCCCGGCTCGGCAAGCTGATCGGAGACCTGACCGGCCCGATCACCAGCGGCCTCACCCAGCTGGTCAGCAGCACCGTGAACAAGGTGGTGACCAGCGACCAGTTCGCCACCCTGTGGGTCGACGCCAACCGGGCGGTGCACTCCTCGCTCGACAAGGCGCTGACCGGCAAGGGCGGCGGCGCGGTCTCGCTGGAGAACAACCAGGTCGCCATCGACATCGGGCCGTTCGTCGCCAAGGTGAAGGACGAGCTGGTGAGCTCCGGCTTCGGACCCGCGGCGAAGATCCCTGAGGTGCACACCAACTTCGTGGTGTTCGCCTCGAAGGACGTCGGCAAGGTCAAGACCTACTTCCGGATCCTGCAGATCATGGGCACCTGGCTGCCGATCATCGCCGTGCTGGTCGCCGCCGCCGGCGTGTTCACCGCCGTGAACCGGCGGCGCGGCCTGATCGGCGCGGCGGCCGGGGTGGCCGTCGCCATGCTCCTCCTGGGCGTCGTCCTGACGGTCTTCCGGTCCTTCTACCTCGACCATCTGCCACCGGGAGCGTCCCAGGCCGCCGCCGGCTCGATCTACGACGCCCTGATCCGTTTCCTGCGCGCGAGCATCCGCGCCGTCGGTGTGACGGCACTCGTGACGGCCGTCGGAGCGTTCCTGATCGGCCCGTCGAGGGTCGCCGTCGCGATCCGCACCGCCTGCGCGTCGGCGATCGGCGGGCTTCGCGAGGTCTCGACGGCGCACGGGCTCCGTCTCGGGCCGGTCGGCCACTTCGTGAACCGGTACAAGCGGTGGATCGGGGCCGCGATTCTCGCCGTGGCGGCCGTCGTCCTCGCGACGTGGAGCTACCCGACCGCGGCGGTGGTGATCTGGATCGTCGTCGTGGTCCTGGTCGGCTTCGCCATCCGGGAGTTCCTCGACACGGGACCGGCGCCCTCCCACGCATCGCCGACCGGCACCGGCCGCACCAGCACCCCACCCCCGGGTGAGTGATCCGTCGCATCCGATCCACGGGGCCTGGGCGCATGCCCTTGCCCGGGTGCCGCGCCGCCCGGAGCCGGCGGCGAGGCACCGTGTGAGCGGGTTCAGTGGAGAATCTTCTCCTTGGCCCGCTGGAACTCCGCGACGGTGCTCTGCCCCGTCTCGAACTCCTTCAGGTCCGTCGGTGCGGGTCACAGGCGCAGGACGACCAGCGCCGTGTCGTCGGTGTTGCCGTCAGGCGGGA
>NZ_JNWK01000012.1 GCF_000716445.1 Streptomyces wedmorensis | reverse complement strand
CCCCCGCCCCCGACCCCGACCCCCGAACGACCGCTGCCGACCCCGGAGGCACCGGAGCCGACGCCGCCCCCCGGACCGACGGCAGCGACTCCCACGCCCGTGTCACCGGCGCCGACGCCGTCCTCCGCTTCAAGGCGGCCGCCTCCACCGAGGCCTACCGCCTCGCCGCCCACATGGCCGCCGTCGCCCCCGTCACACCCCCCGTGATGCGCCTCGTCCAAGCCGCCCTCGGCCCTCCCACCGACCCCGGCCACCTCACCGAGGTATTCCTCGGCGGCCTCATGCACGAACTCGACCCCATCGAACCCCACCGCCTCCCGCACCTCCGCCGCTTCGACTTCGACGCCGACGCCCGCCGCGCCCTCCTGACGGCCGTCCCCCCGAGAGAACTCCTCCGCACCGCCGACGCCCTGACCCACCGCATCGAGTCCGCCATCGGCCGCGCCGCCGTGTTCCCCGCCTGGGTCGGCCACCCCGACGGCACCGCCCTCATCGAGGACCCCACCCGCTCCTTCGGCTGGCTCCAGTCCCAGCTCCTCACACGGCTCGGCATCCAGCCCGCACCGGAGCACCAGGAACCACCGGTCGGCTCCCGCCCCCGCGTCGAACAGGACCCGCCGCGGAGCGACGGAAGCCCCGCCGGAGGGAACGCGGGCCACGACGCCCTCACCGAACTGCGCAGGAGGCTCGATCACGGGCGTGTCGTCGCCCGGCTCAACCTGACACAGGTCACCCGCCTGGCGGGCCTGGGACGTACGACGGTCTCGGCGGCCTTCCGCGACGACGGACCGATGCCGTCGGAACAGACGCTGGTGTCGTTGGCCCGTGCGCTGGCACTCCCGGCGGCGGAGCTGCTCGACCTGCGCCGAACAGCCTTGGCCGCCCCGGCGGCGCAGCCTCCCGGGCAACCGGGGCCCGGTGACGAGGCCGTCGCCGTGGAAGAGCGGGCCGTCGCCGAACACGAGCGGACCCTGGGGCCCGATCACCCCTTCACCATCGATGCCCGGATCGACCTCGCCTTCGCCTACAGGCGGCTGGGGCGCCTCCGCGAGGCCATCGACCTGCTGGAGCGGGTTCTCGCCGATTCCGAGCGGGTGCTGGGGCCGGAGCATCCCGACACCCTCACCGCCCGTGCCGACCTCGCCTTCACCTACCGGGAGGCGGGGCGGACCGACGAGGCCATCGCCTTGCAGGAAGAAGTCCTGGGCGACTCCGTGAGACTGATGGGCTCGGAGCATCCGGAGACCCGCAGTGCCCGGATCGACCTCGCCCTCTCCTTCAGAGAGGTCGGCCGGCTCGACGACGCCATCGACCTGCAGACTCACGTACTGGCCGATTGCGAGCGGCTTCTGGGCGCTGAGGAACCCGACACGCTCAGCGCGCGCTCCGACCTCGCCTTCACCTATTGGGAGGCGGGGCAGACCGATCAGGCCATCGAGCTGGAGGAGCAGGTTCTGACGGTCCGTGAGCGCAATCAGGGGCCGGAGCACCCCGACACCCTGACCGCACGCGCCAACCTCGCCATCTCCTTCCGGCAGGCGGGGCGGACCGGCGAGGCCATCGCCCTCCAGGAAGAGGCACTCGCCGGCCGTCAGCGGATCCTGGGGCCGGATCACCCCGACACGATCTCCGCCGGCGCCGCCCTCGCGGCCTCCTACTACCAGGCGGATCGGGTGGACGAGGCGATGGCGTTGGAGGAGCAGGTTGTGGCAGACCGCGAGCGGGTCCTGGGGCCGGATCACCCCGACACCCTCAACGCCCGGACCACCCTCGGCTTCTCCTACGGGAGGGTGGGGCGGATGGACGAATCGATCGCCCTGCAGGAACGCGTACTCGCCGATTCCGAGCGGGTCCTCGGCGCCGATCATCCCGACACGCTGCACGCTCGCTCCGACCTCGCCCTCTCCTACCGGCGGGTGGACCGGGTCGACGAGGCCGCGGCGTTGGAGGAGCGGGTCCTGACGGACTGCGAGCGGGTCCTGGGCCCGGATCACCCCGACACCATCACCGCTCGCTCCGACCTCGCCTTCACCTACGGAAAGGCGGAGCGGACCGACGAGGCCATCGCCTTGGAGGAACGCGCGTTCCGCGATTCCGAGCGGGTCCTGGGTGCCGAGCATCCGGAAACCCTGACCGCCTGTGCCGACCTCGCCTTCTTCCTCAGGCAGGCGGGACGGACGGACGAGGCCATCGTCCTCCAGCACAAGGTCCTCGCCGACCGCGAGCGGGTCCTGGGGGCGGACCACCCCGACACTCTCGCCGCCCGTTCCGACCTCGCCTTCTCCTTCCGGTGGCTCGGGAACTTCGCCGAGGCCGTCCCGCTGCAGGAGCGCGTGCTCGCCGATTCCGAGCGGGTCCTGGGCCCGGATCACCCCGACACCGTCACCGCCCGCGCAGACCTCGCCCTCGGCTACGGCCGGGTGGGGCGCGTCGTCGAGGCGATCGTCCTGGAGGAGCGGGCTCTGGCCCATTGCGAAGAGCATCTGGGCCCGGACCACCCGGACACCATCACCGCCCGCGCCGACCTCGCCTACTCCTATGAGCGGACGGGGCGGATCGGAGTGGCCGTCCCGCTGCAGGAGCGCGTGCTCGCCGATTCCGAGCGGGTCCTGGGCCCGGACCATTCCGAGACGATCGTCGCCCGCGCCAACCTGGCCCTCGTCTACCGGAGGGCGGGGCGGATCGACGACGCCATCACGCTGCAGGAAGCGGTCCGCGCCGACCGCGAGAGGACCCTGGGTCCCGAGGATCCCGCGACCCTCTCCGCCCGTGCCGAACTCGCCTTCTCCTACTACGAGACCGGGCGGGTCGAGGAGGCCATCGCCCTGGAGGAGCCGGTCCTCGCGATCTCCGAGCGGGTCCTGGGTCCGGATCACCCCGACACCGTCACCGCCCGCGTCAACCTCGCCTTCTCCTACTACGAGGTGGGGCGGACCGACGAGGCCATCGCACTGGAAGAGCGGGTCCTGGCCGACCGGGAGCGGCTCCTGGGCCCCGGGCATCCCGACACCGTCAGCGCGCGATCCGCTCTCGCCTCCTCCTACCGGCAGGCGGGCCGGACCGGTGATGCCGTCGCCCTGGAACAGCGGGTCCCGGGCGCCGGCGCGGAGAGCGCCGCTCCCGAGGGGGACGGTTCCTGATGGTCTCGCGCTCCGTGTCCGGAAATCGATCGGCCTCTCCCGCCCCCGCCCGCACACACCCCGCCGAGAGATGAGAGGGTCTTGCGGGTGAGTGAGACATCGACGAACACCCTGCAATACCGCGTCGACGGACGGGAGGACGCGCCGGTTCTGGTCATGGGGCCATCGTTGGGGACGACGTGGCACATGTGGGACCGGCAGGTGCCGGAGCTGGCGCGGGAGTGGAGGGTGGTGCGGTTCGATCTGCCGGGGCACGGGGGTGCGCCGGCGAGTGCGTTCGGTTCGGTGGCGGAGCTGGGGGACCGGCTGCTGGCGACGCTGGACGAGATCGGGGTGCAGCGGTTCGGGTACGCGGGGTGTTCGCTGGGCGGGGCGGTCGGGCTCGACCTGGCGTTGAGGGCACCGCACCGGGTGGCGTCGCTGGCGCTGGTGGCGACGTCGCCGAGGTTCGGGAGCGCGGACGAGTTCCGGCAGCGGGGCGTGATCGTCCGGACGAACGGGCTCGAGCCGATGGCGAGGACGGCGCCGGAGCAGTGGTTCACGCCGCTGTTCGCGGGGGCACAGCCGGCGATCGTCGACTGGGCGGTGCAGATGGTCCGCACGACGGACCCGGCCTGCTACATCGCGGCGTGCGAGGCGCTGGCGGTGTTCGATGTGCGGGAGGCGCTCGGGCGGATCGGGGTGCCGGCCCTGGTGCTGGTGGGCTCCGAGGACCAGGTCACCGGCCCCGCGGAGGCGCGGACGCTGGTCGCGGGGATACCCGACGCGCGCCTCGCGGTGGTGCCGGGCGCTTCGCACCTGGCGCCCGTGGAGCAGCCGGCGGCCGTGACGGACCTGCTGGGCGAGCACTTCGCCGGGACGGCGCAGGAGACCAGTGGGACGCTGACGGTGCCGCCGATGCCCGCGGGTCCGGTTCCCGCGGCCGAGCCCGCGGTGGCCGCGCCGGTGGCCGAGCCCGCCGAGGCGGGGTGGCCCGACCCGTACGAGAAGGGCCTCGGGCTGCGGCGCGAGATCCTGGGCGACGCCCATGTGGACCAGGCGCTGGCCGATGACCGGGACGGCGCGTTCCAGGAGCTGGTCACCCGGTACGCCTGGGGTGAGGTGTGGGGCCGGGAGGGCCTGGACCGGCGGATGCGCAGCGCGGTGACGCTGACCGCGCTGGTGGCCGGGGGCCACCGGGAGGCGCTCGCCGATCACACGCGGGCCGCCCTGCGCAACGGTCTGTCGCCGGAGGAGATCCGCGAGGTCGTCCTGCACGCGGGCGTGTACTGCGGGCTGCCGGCGGCCGAGACGGGCCTGCGGGTGGTCGCCCGCGCCATCGAGGAGGAGACGACGCCTCCGGCGTAACCTGGCGGAGTGAAGCTGACGAAGAAGTCCCACGCGTGCGTACGGCTGGAGAAGGACGGGCGGACGCTCGTCATGGACCCGGGCATGTTCACCGAGGAGGACGCGGTCCGCGGGGCGGACGCCCTGTTCGTCACCCATGAGCACCCGGACCACTTCGACGAGGGTCGGCTGCGCGCCGCACTGGAGGCGAACGAGGCCGCCGAGATCTGGACGCTGCGGAGCGTCGCGGAGCAGCTCTCGGCGGCCTTCCCCGGGCGCGTGCACACCGTGGGCCACGGCGACGCGTTCACAGCGGCCGGTTTCGACGTGCAGGTCCACGGCGAGCTGCACGCGGTGATCCACCCCGACATCCCGCGCATCACCAACGTGGGCTTCCTCGTCGACGGCTCCGTCTTCCACCCCGGCGACGCGCTCACCGTGCCCGACCACCCGGTGGACACGCTGCTGCTGCCCGTCATGGCCCCCTGGAACAAGATCTCCGAGGTCATCGACTACGTCAGGGAGGTCAAGCCGCGCCGGGCGTACGACATCCACGACGCGCTGCTCACCGATCTCGCCCGGCCCATCTACGACCGTCAGATCGGCGCCCTCGGCGGCACCGACCACTCCCGCCTCGCCCCGGGCGCCTCCGCCGAGCTCTGACCGGAGCCGGGGCGGTGGGCGACCACCACGACCCGGCGCCGCCGTGCCGGACGACTGTCACACCCCGCCAGTAGGCTTGCGGACATGCGCATCGCCACCTGGAACGTCAATTCGATCACCGCCCGGCTGCCCCGGCTCCTGGCATGGCTGGAGAGCAGCGGCACGGACGTGCTGTGCATCCAGGAGACCAAGTGCACGGCCGAGCTGTTCCCCACCGAGGAGCTGCGTGCCCTGGGGTACGAGTCGGCGGTCAACGCCACGGGCCGGTGGAACGGCGTGGCCCTGGTCTCCCGGGTCGGCCTCGCCGACGTGGTCACGGGGCTGCCCGGCGGCCCGGAGTACGACGCGGCGGAGGAGCCGCGCGCCGTCTCGGCGACGTGTGGCCCGGTCCGCGTCTGGTCGGTGTACGTGCCGAACGGCCGCGAGGTGGAGCACGAGCACTACGCGTACAAGCTGCGCTGGCTCGAGGCGCTCAAGGCGGCCGTCGCGGAGGACGCGGCGGGGGAGCGGCCCTTCGCGGTCCTCGGCGACTACAACATCGCCCCGACGGACGACGACGTGTGGGACCGGGCGGTCTTCGAGGGGGCCACGCACGTGACGGAGCCGGAGCGGGCCGCGCTCGCCGGTCTGCGCGAGACCGGTCTGACCGATGTGGTCCCGCGCCCGCTCAAGTACGACCACCCGTTCACGTACTGGGACTACCGCGCGCTCTGCTTCCCGAAGAACAAGGGCATGCGGATCGACCTGGTCTACGGCAACAAGCCCTTCGCCGAGGCCGTCTCCGACAGCTACGTGGACCGCGAGGAGCGCAAGGGCAAGGGGGCGTCGGACCACGCGCCCGTGGTCGTGGACCTGGACGTCTGACCGGTGGCCCGTCCCGGCGGCGGAGATCGTCTCCGCGCGCCGGGTGGTCGACCGGCGGGTGACGGTGCGAGGCTGTTCGGATGAACATCCCGTTTCTGGACAACTGGCGCAAGCGGCATGAGCCCGAGCCGGCCGACGCTCCCCTGGCCGCGGCCTTCGACCGCGACCCGGAGGGAGTCGCCGAGCTGCTCTCCGAGTGCGAGCTGCTGCGCACCCGGGTCGGCGCGGTCGGCGTGGTCCTGGACGACACCCCGCGCTCCCTCCAGGAGCTCGACCAGCTGCCGCCGCGCTGGCGGAACGACGCGGAGGAGCTGCCCTGGATCGGGAACGACGCCGGGCTCTACCTCGGCACCGTCATCGTCCGGAACGTGCCGGACGCGCGGTGGCAGGTGTGGCCCGGCGGCGGCCCGGTGGTGCGGCTCGCCTCCGGCCGTGAGATCCAGGTGGTCGAGGCCGGTCTCGACTGGGCGATGACGGGCTCGCCGGAGCTCTACCACGTGTACGCCGAGGCCGCCGAGTACTGACTCCGGGCGCCGCCCCCGCCACCCTTCCGCAGTAAATACGGCTTATCCCGGTTGTATGTGTGTCGGCCGTGAAGTCCCTTTTTCTCGTGGATAGTTTGCGCTGACCGCGACACCGCCGAGAAGGGGACAGGGCAGCGCATGGCCGTCGCCGATCCGCTGATCGAACTGCGTGGCGTCAACAAGCACTACGGCGCGCTGCACGTCCTCCGGTCCATCGACCTCACCGTCGGGCGCGGGGAGGTGGTCGTCGTCATCGGTCCGTCCGGCTCCGGCAAGTCCACCCTCTGCCGGGCGATGAACCGGCTGGAGAGCGTCGAGTCGGGCGAGATCGTCATCGACGGGAAGCCCCTCCCCGAGGAGGGCAAGGCGCTCGCCCGGCTGCGCGCCGAGGTCGGCATGGTCTTCCAGTCGTTCAACCTCTTCGCGCACAAGACCGTCCTGGCGAACGTCTCCCTCGCGCAGATCAAGGTCCGCAAGCGCAAGAAGGAGGAGGCCGACCGGCGTTCGCGCGAACTCCTGGACCGGGTCGGACTCGCCGCGCACGCCGACAAGTACCCGGCGCAGCTCTCCGGCGGCCAGCAGCAGCGCGTGGCGATCGCCCGCGCCCTCGCCATGGATCCCAAGGCCCTCCTCTTCGACGAGCCGACGTCGGCGCTCGACCCCGAGATGATCAACGAGGTCCTGGAGGTCATGCGGCAGCTGGCCCGGGACGGCATGACGATGGTGGTCGTCACCCACGAGATGGGTTTCGCCCGATCCGCCGCCAACCGGGTCGTCTTCATGGCCGACGGGAAGATCGTCGAGGACCGCGCGCCGGAGGAGTTCTTCACCGCTCCGCGCAGCGAGCGCGCCAGGGAGTTCCTCTCCAAGATCCTCAAGCATTGACCGGGGTGGGAGCCATGCGGCGTACGCACCGGACCCTGGCCGCGCTCGCCCTGCTGCTCGCCGTGTCGGCGCTCGGCGGCTGCGGCAAGGAGGGCAGCCCGCCGGTCAAGGGCCCGCAGCCCGACCGACTCCCGGTCTACCAGGTCCAATCGGGCTTCACCCTGCCGGACTCGGCCACCTGGAACCGGGCGAAGAAGCGCGGCCGGCTCGTCGTCGGCGCCAAGGAGGACCAGCCCTACATGGGGGAGAAGGACCCGGCCGCCGGGCGGTACTCCGGCTTCGACATCGAGATCGCCAGGATGATGGCCGCCTCCCTCGGCTTCGACCCGGCCGGCGTCGACTTCCGTACGATCGCCTCGGCCAACCGCGAGACGGCCCTGCAGAACGGCCAGATCGACTACTACGTCGGCACGTACACCATCAACGACAACCGTAAGAAGCTCGTCGGCTTCGCCGGCCCGTACTACCAGGCCGGTCAGTCCCTCCTGGTCCGCACCGACGAGGACGACATCGACGGACCGCAGGACCTGGCCGGCAAGCGCGTCTGTTCGGCCGCCGGCTCCACCCCGTACCAGCGGATCGCGAAGGACTACCCGCAGGCCGAACTCGTCGCCTACGACACGTACTCCGTCTGCGTGGACAACCTGCTGACCTACCAGGTCGACGCGGTCACCACCGACGACACGATCCTGATGGGCTACGCGGCGAAGGTGCCCGACGAACTCAAGGTGGTCGGCGAGCCGTTCTCCGAGGAGCCCTACGGCATCGGCGTCCCGCACGGCGACGACGCCCTGCGCTTCGCCCTCGACGACGCGATCGCCGCGCACGCGAGGAACGGCGACTGGAAGAAGGCGTACGACGCCACACTCGGCCTCTCCGGGGTCCCCGCCCCGACACCGCCCGCCATCGACCGCTACCCGGCCAACTGAGGACGAACCCCGCTGACATGGACGTACTGACAGACAACTTCTCGCTCTACGGCGAGGGTTTCCTCGGCACCGTCGAACTCACCGTCTACGCCTCGGCGCTCGCCCTCGTCCTGGGCTTCGTCATGGCCTCCTTCCGGGTCGCGCCCGTGGGCTCCTTCCGGGTCTTCGGCACGGTCTGGGTCACCGCCCTGCGCAACACCCCGCTGACCCTGCTCTTCTTCGCCGTCATGCTCGGCCTGCCCCGCTTCGGACTCGTGCTGCCCTTCGAGGTGTTCGCCGTCCTCGCGCTCGGCTGCTACACCTCGGCGTTCATCTGCGAGGCGCTGCGCTCCGGCATCAACACCGTGCCGCGCGGGCAGGGCGAGGCGGCCCGCGGTCTGGGCATGAGCTTCTCCCAGACCCTGTCCACGGTCGTCCTCCCGCAGGCGTTCCGTACGGTCATTCCGCCCATCGGCTCCAACCTGATCGCCCTCGCCAAGAACTCGGCGATCGCGGGAGCGTTCAGCGTCACCGAACTCCTCGGCACCTACAAGACGTTGAGCGAACTCGGCTACAGCATCGTGTGGACGTTCGTCTGGATCGCCGTCGGATACCTGATCATCACCCTCGGCATCAGCGCCCTGTTCCACGTCATGGAGAAGCACTGGGGGGTCGCCCGATGACCGAGTCCACCGCCCTCTACGACATCCCGGGGCCCCAGGCGCGGCGCCGCCACCTGATCTACGGCCTCGCGTCCACCGTCGTGCTCCTCGCGCCGGCCGGCTGGATCATCCATCTCCTCTTCGACACCGATCAGTTCACCTCCACCAAGTGGATGCCCTTCGAGTACGAGGGCATCCAGGAGCTGCTGCTCAGGGGCCTCGGGAACACCCTGAAGGCCTTCGCCTACGCCTCGGTGCTGTCGCTCGCGCTCGGCGCCGCGCTGGCCGCCGGCCGCCTCTCCGAGCACCGCGTGCTGCGCTGGGTGTCGGGTCTGGTCGTCGAGTTCTTCCGCGCCATGCCCGTCCTCGTGATGATCTTCTTCATCTTCGTGGCGCTCAAGGTGCAGCCGCTGCCCGCGCTCGTCGCCGGGCTGGCCCTCTACAACGGTTCCGTGCTCGCCGAGGTGTTCCGCACCGGCGTCCACGCCGTGGCGCGCGGCCAGGGCGAAGCGGCGTACGCGCTCGGCATGCGCAAGACCCAGGTCATGACCTACGTCCTGGTGCCGCAGGCCGTCCGCGCGATGCTGCCGGCGATCATCAGCCAGCTGGTCGTCGCCCTCAAGGACACCTCGCTCGGATTCCTCATCACCTAGGAGGAGTTCCTCCACGCGGGCAAGCTGATCGCGTCCGACCTGGACTACGACCTGCCGTTCATCCCCGTCGTGCTGGTCATCTCACCGATCTACATCGGGATGTGCATACTGCTCTCCTGGTTCGCCACCTGGGTGGCCCGCCGGGAGCGCCGCAATCCCAGGACGAAGGCCGTCGACGTCGCTCCGGCCGAACCGGGAACGCTGCTGCCGGGAGCGCAGTAGCCGGTGTGGAGCCCTGCCCGCCCGGCAGCAGCCGGTGATCACTCCTGCCGCAGCGGAACCGACACGTACGACGGGTCGGCCGACGGGGAGGAGAAGGTCAGCTGCGCGCCGGTCGGGTTGTGCTCGATGTACAGCGGGTCGACGGTGTCGACGACCAGCGCGAGCCGGTGTCCGGCCGGCACGTCGTACGCCGTGGAGAACAGTTCCAGATCGACGGGGAACGACTGCCCCGGGGTCCGGTCGTGGAAGGTGTACGGGGCGTTGCTGACGAGCTTGCCGATGCCGAGCGGGCCGACGTCGTAGAGGTACGCGACGAAGGTGCCGCTCTCCTTGGTGGGGGTGACCGTGGTGTGTACCTTCGCCGTCCCGCGCACCTTCTGCGCGGTGTCGTACCGCTCGGACTGCCATACGCCGGCGAAGGCGCGGGGCAGCAGCGGGACGGACACGACGGGCGGGGTGCGGAGGAACTGGTCCAGGGCGTTGGTCAGCAGCGTGATGCCGCCGTTGGCGCCGGAGTCGACGTTCGCCCAGACGTGCTCGGTGTCGGCGAGGGAGAACTTCCGCTGGTCGGCGTTGACGGACTTCCAGTCGGCGTAGCCCTCGTAGCCTCCGGTGGAGCGGGACTTGAGCTGGACCGGCTGTTCGCGGTCGATGCCGTTGTCGGCGCCCTTGAGGTAGCGGTCGAACCAGCGGTGGGTGCTGGTCCAGGTGTCGTTGGGGAGGCCGAACAGGCCGGTGGCCTCGGCGGTGGCGTGGTCGCCGGGGCGGAACTCCAGCCGCTTGGGGCCGGTGAGCTTCTCGTAGAAGCTCGCGTACTGGTTGGGCGGGAAGATCGTGTCCCCCCAGGCGTTGCCCAGCATGATCGCGGCGCCGTTGGCGTTGATCCGGTCCAGGTACGTCGCGGGGGACCGGGTCCGGCCCCAGGCGATCATCTCGTCCTCCTTGTCGAGGTTCGACGAGAGGAAGTCACCCAGGATCTGCTTCAGTTCGGGCCCCGGCCGCCCGGTGAGGTATCCGGCGCCGCCGAGCAGTCCGGCGGCCTGGAGGTGCTGGGTCCGCCCGCTGTAGATGGACTCGATGAGGTCGGCCCAGCCGCTGAGCGCGGCGACGGCCTTGACGCGCGGGTCGTGCGCCGCGGCCAGCAGGCTGATGCCCGCGCCGTAGGAGACGCCCGCCATGCCGACGCGGTCCGGGTCCGCGGGTGTGTTCGCGAGGGCCCAGTCGATCACCTTGGAGGCGTCGGCGACGTCCTTCGGGCCGGCGGTCTCGATCTCCCCGCCGGACTGCCAGAACCCGCGCGAGTTGTAACTCACCACCACGTAGCCGGAGTCGGCGAGCTTCTGCGCCTGCGCGAGGTACTCGATCTGGGGCATGGCCCAGCTGGTGGGCAGCACGATCACGGGGTAGCGGGCGGAACCGTCACCACCCGCCGGCGTGACGACGTTCGCCTTCAGGACGGTGCCGCCGTCCCCCACGATGTCGACGAAGCGGATCGAGGTGTCGGCGGCCTGGGCGGCGGGCGCGAGCCCGAGCGCCGTCCCGGCCACGAGAGCGGCCGAGACGGCGAGGGCCAGGGATGTGCGCACGGGGCACTCCTCACTGGGGGGTCACTGATGGGGGGGCAGTGAAAGTGACCCGACGGTAACGGGAGCGCCTTACCCGTGGTAACCAGTCGGTAAGTTACGTGCGGGTAACGATTGGGGTGCCGGAGTCGAGGGCGAAGGCCTCCGCGAAGTCGGCGTGAGCCTCCTCGTACCGCTTGACGGCCAGGAGGAACATGGACCGGTCGACGAGGGCGCGGGCGACGGAGGAACGGTCCTCGGGGAGGCGCCGGGCGAGCGCGACACCCTCGTCGAAGTCCGGGCGGAGCACCTCCTCGGCCCGGCGGCCGCACGTCTCCCAGCGGAGCGCCCGCCGGACGGTGAGGCGGCGCTGGGCGGCGACCAGCTCCGGCAGGTCACCCGAGGCGCGCAAGGCGGCGACCCGCTGTTCGAGGGAGGGGACGGAGGCGAAGTACTCCTCGCGCGTGTCGGGGGACCATCCGTGGTACGGGTGGGCCCCGAACGCCGGCAGCGGCGCGTCCGGAGTGGCGGCCGGCTCGGCCGGCCGGCCCGAGAGGACGAGGAGGGTGACCCAGGAGGCCTGGATGTTGCTCCAGCTCACCGGCTCCCCGCCCGCCGCGAGACGGGTGACCAGGGTCAGCGCCTCACGCCGCGCCGCGGCCTCCTCGGACCGGCGCCCGGCCGCCCGCAGCATCCGCGCGTAGTGGTCCAGCTTCCACACCAGGGAGGCCAGCGGGGAGCGGTCCTCCGCCGCCGTTCGTCGCGCCTCCGCGACGACGCGGGCGAACACCTCCAGGGCCTCCCCGCGCCGTCCGGCCGCGTCGAGCTCGGCCGCCCACTCGATCAGCGTCCAATCGGACACGTCGGCGGACCCGGGCACGATGCGCCGGGCGTACAGGTCCGCCGCCTCACCGTGACGCCCCTCCTCGGCCAGGACGACCGCGAGCCGCCCGTACTGACCGGCCGCCGCCAACTCCTCGCACACCGACCGGCCTTCGGCCCGCCGCCCGGCGGCGAACAGCGCGTGCTGGTACCCGCGCAGCGCGCCGTTCAGCTGGTCCTTCCGGCCCGGCACCTCCGCGTCGTACCGCCGCACCGCGTCCACCGCCTCCGCGTACAGGGCCACGTGCGCCTTCGGGTCCCTGAGCTCCCGGGTGCGCGCGACCAGCGCGTGCGCCAGCCTGGGCAGATAGACCCGCGGGCTCACCTGCGCCAGGGTCCGGTACGCCTCGATCTCCACCCGGTTGCTCGGCCGGTCCGATCCGAGCAGCAGGACCCGCGCCCGCAGCACCGCGTCCTCGTCGTACTTCCCCGCGTTCCCCATGTGCCCCCTGTCCTCCGTGTAATGCACGACGGAGATTCTGGGCGTCGTCGGGCAGCCCGGACAAGGCTCGCGAACTGTGCGTTCCGTCCTACGAAAACGCGCTCTGACCTGTCATGATGGTGACGTCTTCACTTCGAAGGGAGGGCCGGTGCGGAGCAGGATCCTCCCGCCCGACGTCTTCGACCCGCGGATCTACGCGGCGGGCATCCCGCACGACCGCTTCCGAGAGCTCCGTGACCGGGCCCCCGTCGCCCGTCAGGCGGAGCCCGAGATCCTCGGCTGGCCCGCCGGATCCGGCTTCTGGGCCGTCACCCGGCACGCCGACGTCGTACGCGTCCTCAAGGACTCGGAGACGTACTCCTCACACCTCGGCGCCACCCAGATCCGTGACCCCGACCCCGCCGACCTGCCGTTCATCCGGCGCATGATGCTCAATCAGGACCCGCCGGAGCACGGGAGGCTGAGGCGGCTCGTCAGCCGGGCCTTCACGCCGGGGCGGATCGAGCGGTTCGCCGTGACCGCGCGCGAGAGGGCCGGGAAACTGCTGGCGGAGGCGGTCGCCGCCGGGGGTGAGGTGGACCTCGTCCGGACCGTCACGGACGACTACGCGCTCCTCAACCTCACCGACCTGCTCGGGGTGCCCGCGAGCGACCGGGGACTGCTGCATGCCTGGACCGAGCGGGTCATCGCCTACCAGGACCCCGACGAGCCGCCCGTACTCGACGAGCAGGGCCGGCCGGTGAACCCCCGTTCGCCCGCGATGCTCGCCGAGATGTTCGCGTACGTCCAGGAACTCGCCGCGTACAAGCGGGCGCATCCCGCCGACGACGTCGTGACGTCACTGGCCACGTCCGAACTCGCCGACGCCGAACTGGAGATGTTCTTCTTCCTGCTGACCGTCGCCGGCAACGACACCGTCCGCAGCGCGGCCCCCGGAGGACTCCTCGCCCTCGCCGAACACCCGGACGAGCAGCGGAGGTTGTGGAGCGGTGAAGTGTCCATGGACACGGCGGTCGACGAACTCCTGCGCGTGCACCCGCCGGTGCTGTCCTTCCGGCGCACGGCGAACCGCGACACCGAACTGGCGGGGCAGGTCGTCCGGGCGGGCGACAAGGTCGTCGTCTTCCACGCCTCCGCCAACCACGACGAGCGCGTCTTCGCCGACCCGCACCGCCTCGACCTGGGCCGGACGCCGAACCCGCACGTCTCCTTCGGCGACGGCCCGCACGTCTGCCTCGGCGCCCACTTCGCCCGGCTTCAGCTCCGGGTGCTGTACGAGGAGGCGCGCGGGGCCTGCGGGGGGCTGACGCTCGCCGGACCGCCCCGCAGGCTCGTGTCCAACTTCATCAACGGGATCAAGTCGCTGCCGGTGCGGCTGCCGGAGCCGACAGGGCGACCCGCGTGACGTCGGCGACGAGCTCCACGACGTCGGGGCCGTAGGCCTGGGTGTTGACCACCTTGAGCAGCAGCACGAAGGAACCCGAGCGGTGGCTGCGGGCCAGTGACTCGTGGTGGCGGGCCAGGTAGCGGGTCGCCGCCTGGTTGGTGATGGCGCGCTGGCCGCAGAAGAGGAAGACCGGGCGGCCACCCTCCCCGGCGGTGAGCCGGGCGAGGATCACGTACTCGGAGACCCCCTTCTCCATGGGGTAGGTCTCGGTGCCGACCGTGATCGATCCCTGGACCTCGGACGGCTGCACGTCCACGTTCATGGTCACGCCGGGGAGGAGCGTGGACAGATGGGCGGCCATGCGTCTGTTCGAGTACGGGCCTCCGACGCAGAACTCGGTGCGGTCGCCGAAGCCCTGGTGGGCCACGTCGTGCGCGAGGATGCGGGCCTGCGCCCCGCAGTCCTTGATGAGGGCGGAGAGTTCGAGCATCGCGAACACGTCGAAGCGGTGCACGACGTTGTCCCCGCCCGCCTCCCGGTTCACCACGAGCAGGCACTCGGAGCTCCCCGGCAGCCCGAAGAAGGCCTGCTTGCGGCGGAGCCGGCGCCGCCAGAGGTACGTGCGGGCCAGCCAGCCCAAGGAGGCACTGACCCCGGTCGCCAGGACCCCGAGCACGATGTTCCGCACGTCTTCGTTCATGGGCGCGCATGCTATCGGCGGACCGGCCCCTTGTTCGAGGCGGTCCTGACGGAAGGGGCGGGGGGAAGTTACGCTGCGCGGACGGTCGTTGACTGGAGGTAGGAATGCGTCGCTCCGCCGCTGGGAAGGTCTCCGCTCTCGCCGTCGCGGCGACGGTGCTCTCGATGGGCGCCGCCGCCCCGGCCCCGTCCCCGCCGGCCGCCGCGCCGCCACCCGTCAAGGAACCCGTCGCCGTCGGGTACGGCGGGGCCGTCGCCAGTGTCGACGCCGACGCCTCCGCCGCCGGCGTCGAGGTGCTCCGCAAGGGAGGCAACGCCGTGGACGCGGCCGTCGCCGTCGCGGCCGCCCTCGGCGTCACCGAGCCCTACTCGGCGGGCATCGGGGGCGGCGGCTACTTCGTGTACTACGACGCGAAGAGCCGCACCGTCCACACGATCGACGGCCGCGAGACCGCGCCCCGCTCCGCCGGCGCGGACCTCTTCACGGAGAACGGCAAGCCCATCCCGTTCGAGGAGGGCCAGACCAGCGGCCTCGGCGTCGGCACCCCCGGCACCCCCGCCACCTGGCAGAGCGCGCTGGACGCCTGGGGCAGCAAACGGCTCGGCGCCCTTCTCGAACCCGCCGAACGGCTCGCCCGCGACGGCTTCACCGTCGACGCCACCTTCCGCGCCCAGACGGCCGCCAACGAGGCCCGGTTCCGCGACTTCCCCGCCACCTCGGAACTCTTCCTGCCCGGCGGGCAGCTGCCGGTCGTCGGTGCCACGTTCAAGAACCCCGACCTGGCGCGCACGTACGACAAGCTCGGCCGCGAGGGCGTCGGGGCCCTCTACCGGGGGCCGCTCGCCCGGGACATCGTCGACACCGTCCGTACGCCCCCGGTCCGCGCGGGCGCCACCCGGACCGTCCGCCCCGGAGACCTGACGGAGCGTGACCTCGCCGCCTACCGCACCGAGTTCCGCAAGCCCACCAAGGTCTCGTACCGCGGGCTCGACGTGTACGGCATGGCGCCCTCGTCCTCCGGGGGCACGAGCGTCGGCGAGGCGCTCAACATCCTGGAGGGCACCGACCTCGCCGCCGCCTCCCCGGCCGGGTACCTGCACCGGTTCATCGAGGCCAGCCGCATCGCCTTCGCCGACCGGGGCCGCTGGGTCGGCGACCCGGCCTTCGAGTCCGTGCCGACGCGCGGCCTGCTCTCCCAGGAGTACGCCGACTCCCGCGCCTGCCTCATCCGCGACGACGCGGCCCTGACCAGCCCGCTCCCGCCCGGCGACCCCGCGAACCCGGTGCCGTGCGCGAGCGGCGGGACGGCGGCGCCGACCACGTACGAGGGCGAGAACACGACCCATCTGACGGTGGCCGACAAGTGGGGCAACACCGTCGCCTACACGCTGACGATCGAGTCCACGGGCGGCAGCGGGATCACCGTGCCGGGCCGGGGCTTCCTGCTCAACAACGAGCTGACCGACTTCTCCTTCGCGCCGGCGAACCCCGCCGTGCACGACCCGAACCTGCCGGGACCGGGCAAGCGGCCGCGCTCCTCGATCTCCCCGACGATCGTCCTCGACCGTCACGACCGGCCCGTCCTCGCGCTCGGCTCCCCGGGCGGCGCGACCATCATCACCACCGTCCTCCAGACCCTCACCGGCGTCGTCGACCGCGGCCTCCCGCTCGTCGACGCGATCGCCGCGCCCCGCGCCAGCCAGCGAAACCAGGCCACCACCGAACTCGAACCCGCCCTGTGGAACAGCCCGCTGAGGGCGCAGCTGGAGGGCATCGGGCACGGCTTCCGGCAGAACCCGGAGATCGGCGCGGCGACCGGCGTCCAGCCCCAGTAGCTCCGCTACGAGGGCGCCCCGGCCGCACGCCGATCGCACGCACCGAACGACCCGGCCTGATCCGACGCGAATTGTCAGACAGGCCCTAGGGGGCTACAGCGCGGTGAGGACGCGAGGGCCGGCGTCCGTGATGGCGACCGTGTGCTCGGCGTGGGAGGCGCGGGAGCCGTCGGAGGTGCGGATGGTCCAGCCGTCGGGGGCCGTGTAGTGGTCGTCCGTGCCGCCGCCGATGAGCATGGGCTCGATCGCGAGCACCATGCCGTGCCGGAGCTTCATGCCGCGGCCCGGGCGTCCCTCGTTGGGGACGCCCGGGTCCTCGTGCATGGTGCGGCCGATGCCGTGTCCGCCGAAGCCGTCGGGGATGCCGTATCCGGCGTCGCGGCAGACCCGTCCGACGGCGTGCGCGATGTCCCCGATGCGGTTCCCGACGACGGCCGCCGCGATGCCGGCCTCCAGGGCCCGCTCCGCCGTCGAGATCAGGCGGGTGTCCTCGGGCCGGGCGCGGCCGACCGTGAAGCTGACGGCCGCGTCGCCGACCCAGCCGCCCAGCGTGGCGCCGCAGTCCACGGACACGAGGTCGCCGTCGGCCAGCCGGGCCGTGCCCGGGATGCCGTGCACGATCGCGTCGTTCACGGAGAGGCACACGACGGCCGGGAACGGCACCGGCGCCCACTCCGGGTGGTAGTCGAGGAAGGGCGAGCCGGCCCCCGCCTCGGCCAGGACCTCTCGTGCGGCGCGGTCGAGCTCGGTCAGCGCGACGCCGGGCGCCGCCCTCTCGCGTACGGCCGCGAGGGCGCGTGCCACCACGCGTCCCGCCTCGCGCATGGCCGCCAGGGATTCGTTCGTCTTGATCTCCACCATGCCAATTACTATACCGGTATTAGAATGGCGGCATGGTGCGCACACCCCTGACCCCAGAAGAGCGCGAGCGCGGCGAGCGGCTCGGCCTCCTCCTCCGTTCGGCGCGCGGCGAGCGGTCCATGGTGGAGATCGCCGCCGCCGCCGGCCTGTCCGCCGAGACCCTCCGCAAGATCGAGACGGGCCGGGCCCCCACGCCGGCCTTCTTCACCGTCGCCGCGCTCGCCGGGGTCCTCGACCTGTCCATGGACGAGCTCGTCGTGCTCTGCGCTCCGGCCCCGGTCTGATCCCGCCCGGCTGCCCCGGAGCGACTGTCAGAGGGAGACGGCCAGCTGCACGCGGCTGTGGCGCGGGCGCTCGATCTCGTCCAGGAGCGCGAGCGCCAGATCGGCGTGCCCGATGCGGCCGGGACCGTCGACCACCCGGCCCACCTCCGTCCGGTACGCCCCCGTCCGCTCGGCCTCCGCGTCCAGATCCATCGGCGGGACCACCATCAGCCAGTCGATCTCGGGCCCGACCCCCGCCGTGAGCAGCTCGAACTCGGCCACGTGCCCCTGCGAGAAGGCCCGCCACTCCGCCGGGAAGTCCGGAGCGTCCATCGGCCGCACCCCGGGCGCGGTCTCCAGGGTCGTCGCGATGCCCAGCGTGAGCAGCCGCCCGACGCCCGCCTCCACGAGGCCGCCGGCCAGCGCCTTCGCCGTCGCCGTGAAGAAGTCCACCGACGGCACGTCGAGGCGGACCGCCGCGTTCACCGCCGCGTCGTGGCCGGCCGCCAGCGCCGCCACCGAGGCCGCGTCCGTCGCGTCTCCCCGTACGAGCGAGACCCCCTCGCCCTCCAGGTCGCGGTACGCCTCCGGGTCGCGGACCACGGCCGTCACCCGATGGCCGCGTGCCACCGCCTCCGCCACGGCCGCCCGGCCGACGCGCCCGCCCGCACCGAAGACCACGATGCGCAGTTCGCCGTTGTCGTTCTTGCTGATGTCGTTGTCCATGCCCGGACCGTAGAACGGGGTCCCCTGGTTACTTCAACGGTACTGGGCTAGCGTCAATTCATGATCGAACCGCCGCCCGCTCAGCCCCTGGACCCCGGTCTCTTCCGCGACCCCGACTGCGGCGGGAGCCCGGCCCAGCCCATCCGCGTCGGCGGCAAGTGGACGGCGATGGTGCTGCGGTGCCTCCAGGACGGAGCGCCCCGCCGCTTCACCGAGCTGCGGGTCCCGCTGCACTGGATCACCCCCAAGGTCCTCACCGAGACCCTCCGCGCCATGGAGCGCGACGGATTCCTCACCCGGACCGTCCACGACGAGAACCCGCCGCGCGTCGAGTACGCGCTGACCGCACTCGGCCGGTCCCTCATCGGGCCGCTCGACACGGCCTGCGACTGGGCCCGCGCCCACGCACCCGAGATCAGCGAGGCCCGTACCGCCTACGAGGGGGCCGGCCCCGTGGCGTGACCCCGGGTGCGGGGCGCCCGAAAGGGGAGGCTCTACGCTTCGGTCCATGATTCCCGAGGAGCTGCGGCGCGGCCGCTACGTCAGTCTGACCACCTTCCGCAAGGACGGCACCGGCGTCGCCACTCCCGTCTGGTACGCGGTGGAGGGCTCCGAGCTGTACGCCTGGACCCGCACCGACTCGTGGAAGGTCAAGCGGCTGCGGAAGGACCCGCGGGTCGAGGTCGTCGTGTGCGACGTGCGCGGGAAGGTCGCCGAGGGGGCCGAGCGGGTCACCGGCGAGGGCCGGCTGGTGGAGGGGGAGGAGCTGCGCCGGATCAGGGGCCTGCTGTCGCGCAAGTACGGCTGGCAGTTCTGGCTGACCGACGTGCCGGCCATGATCGTCCGGCGCGGCAAGCGCCCGCACACCGGGATCGTCGTCACGTTCTGAAAACGGTCCGTAGTCGTCCCGTAACACGACTGCGGTCCAATACCCGCGGACCGGAAGGTTCCAGTCGACCGCGGGGCAGGTGCGTAGCGCATGACGGTGTATCAACCAACGGTGGAGAACGGCACGTTCACGGCGTGGCTGGCGGAGCTCGCCACCCGTCTCCGGCCCGGCGACGGCTGGTACGGCGTCTTCGCCGAGCGCGACCCGGAAGGGCTGCGCGCCTGCTTCGACGGGACGGACCTCCTGCCCTGGGACGTCGTCGAGTCCCTTCTCCAGGACGCCGGTGAGGCCGTCGGCGGGCCGTTCGCCGCGAGCGGCCGGACCCTGTACGCGGAGGCCGCCGCCGCCCACGACCGCAGGCCCGGCGGAGCGGCCGCGCTCACCGAACGCCGGGACCTGATGGAACGGGAGCGCCGGTACGCCGAATCCCGCGCCCGCGACCTCGGCGCACGCCTCCACGCGTCCCCCGGACCGGGTCCTGACGAGGCCGCCCGTCTGGAGCACGACCTCGCCTGGGTCCGCGACGACCACGCCAGGGCGGTGGCCCGCGTCCACGAACTGACGGGCCGGCTCGGCCGGGCGGCGGCGGAGGCGGCGAGGCCGGCCACGGCCGGCCTCGCCGGCCCGGTGCTCGCCGCGCCGACCCGGCCGGACGGCCCGGCGGCCGCCGCGCCGGGTCCGATGGCAGACCCCGTGGCGGGCCCGCCGACGGGCGACGCCAAGGCCCCCAGGGTCAAGCGGCGGCCGCGAGGAGCCCGGTACGCCTGGCTGGGGGAGAGTGCCGAGGGGCCGGAGGCGGCGACCGCGCCCGAGCCGCTGCCCGTACTCCCGGCCGGGGGAGCCGCGCCCAGGGGAGCCCGGTTCGGAGGCGCGGCCGAACCCGACGGGCCGGGCCGCGTGCCCCGGGCCCCGCTGCCGGACTCGGAGGAGGTCGTCCGGGCCGCGACCAACGCGGTGTACGCGCTCCGCAGGCTTCGCGCCCAGGGCCGTAGCGGCGAGGCGCACGCCCTGCTCTGCGAGGCGCTCGGCGGACCGGCCGAGCGGCTGCCCGCCCTCGCGGCGGAGCTGCACCGGGCCGGGCTCGGCGCCGACTGGGCCACCCTGCTCTGGGAGGCCGCCTCGCTGCCGCCGGGCCGGCTCGCCGCCGTCGCCGGCGCGCTGTCCGACGCGGGCCGGACGGCCGACTGCGAGCACCTCCTGCGCCAGGGCGTGGCCCGGCCCGTCGAGGAGCTGGCCGGGGCGTGCGCCGCGCTGCGTGCCGAGGACCACCACCGCGAGGCGCATGCCCTGCTGACGGCCTTCGTCCGCGTCCGCGCCCCCGAGGACGCGGCCCGCCTCGCGGGCGCGGACCCGCGCGGCCTCGTCCCCCAACTCCTCGACGCCGCCCGCGCGGTGTCCGCCTCCCGCGAGCGCGATCTGCTGCACGCCCTGCGCGTGGCCGGCCTGGCGGGGGTCTGACGGCGGTTCGCGCCGACCGGGCGCCCCGCGGCCGGGTCCGTACGGGCCCGGCCGCGGGCTTTTTCGTACGGGTCGGTACGGGTCCGTACGTGTCGGTACGTGTCCGACGTGGACCACTCGGGTATGAAACATGATCGACCCGGCCGCTTCGCGGCGGCGGTCTTGCTCCGGGGTGTGACGGGGCTTACGTTCTCCTCCTACGCATCGCGTCTACGTGCGTAGAGGCTCTCTGACGCCGTGCCGAAGGAGCAGCTCATGACCGACGTCGTACGCGCCGCGCTCGTCCAGGCGACCTGGACGGGCGACACCGAATCCATGATCGCCAAACACGAGGAACACGCCCGGGAGGCGGCCCGGCAGGGTGCCAAGGTGATCGGCTTCCAGGAGGTGTTCAACGCCCCCTACTTCTGCCAGGTCCAGGAGCCCGAGCATTACCGCTGGGCCGAACCCGTCCCCGACGGCCCCACCGTCTCCCGGATGCGGGAGCTCGCCCGGGAGACCGGGATGGTGATCGTGGTCCCCGTCTTCGAGGTCGAGAACGAGGGCTTCTACTACAACACCGCCGCCGTCATCGACGCCGACGGCAGCTACCTCGGCAAGTACCGCAAGCACCACATCCCGCAGGTCAAGGGCTTCTGGGAGAAGTACTACTTCCGCCCGGGGAACGCCGGCTGGCCGGTCTTCGACACCGCCGTCGGCAGGGTCGGGGTCTACATCTGCTACGACCGGCACTTCCCGGAGGGGTGGCGCCAACTCGGACTCAACGGAGCGCAGTTGGTCTACAACCCCTCGGCCACCCACCGCGGCCTCTCCTCCTACCTCTGGCAGCTGGAACAGCCCGCCGCGGCCGTCGCCAACGAGTACTTCGTCGCCGCCATCAACCGCGTCGGCATCGAGGAGTACGGCGACAACGACTTCTACGGCACCAGCTACTTCGTCGACCCGCGCGGACAGTTCGTCGGCGACGTCGCCTCCGACAAGGAGGAGGAACTCGTCGTCCGCGACCTGGACTTCGGTCTGATCGAACAGGTGCGCCAACAGTGGGCCTTCTACCGGGACCGCCGCCCCGACGCGTACGACGGGCTGGTGCAGCCGTGAGCAGCCTCTTCGCCCGGCACCGGGCCGTCATCCCCGACTGGGTCGCCCTCTACTACCGCGACCCCATCGAGATCACCCACGGCGAGGGCCGCCACGTCTGGGACGCCGACGGGCGCCGGTACCTCGACTTCTTCGGCGGCATCCTCACCACCATGACCGCCCACGCCCTGCCCGAGGTCACCAAGGCCGTCGCCGAGCAGGCCGGGCGGATCATCCACTCCTCGACGCTCTACCTCAACCGGCCCATGGTGGAGCTCGCCGAGCGGATCGCCGGCCTCTCCGGCATCCCCGACGCCCGCGTCTTCTTCACCACCTCCGGCACCGAGGCCAACGACACGGCCCTCCTCCTCGCCACCGCGTACCGCCGCTCGAACCAGATCCTGGCCATGCGGAACAGCTACCACGGCCGCTCCTTCTCCACCGTCGGCATCACCGGCAACCGCGCCTGGTCGCCCACCGGCCTCTCCCCGCTCCAGACGCTGTACGTGCACGGCGGCGTCCGCACCCGCGGCCCGTTCGCCCAGTACACCGACGAGCGGTTCGTCGAGGCCTGCGTCGCCGACCTCGAGGACCTCCTCGGCCACACCCGGGAGGTCGCCGCCCTCATCGCCGAACCGATCCAGGGCGTCGGCGGCTTCACCTCGCCGCCCGACGGCCTGTACGCGGCCTTCCGCCGCGTCCTCGACCGGCACGGCATCCTCTGGATCGCCGACGAGGTGCAGACCGGCTGGGGCCGCACCGGCGAACACTTCTGGGGCTGGCAGGCCCACGGCCAGGCCGGGCCGCCCGACGTCCTCACCTTCGCCAAGGGCATCGGCAACGGCATGTCCGTCGGCGGAGTCGTCGCCCGCGCCGAGATCATGAACTGCCTCGACGCCAACTCCATCTCCACCTTCGGCGGCTCGCCGGTCACCATGGCCGCCGGGCTCGCCAACCTCTCGTACCTCCTGGAACACGACCTCCAGGGCAACGCCCGGCGCGTCGGCGGCCTCCTCATCGAACGCGTCCGGGCCGCCTGCGCCGGCGTCCCGGAGGTGCGGGAGGTCCGCGGCCGCGGCCTCATGATCGGCATCGAGCTGACCGAGCCGGACACCGAACGGGCCAACCCGGACGCGGCCGCCGCGATCCTGGAGGCCGCCCGCGAAGGCGGACTGCTCATCGGCAAGGGCGGCGGCCACGACACGAGCACCCTGCGCATCGCCCCACCGCTCTCGCTCACGGTCTCCGAGGCCGAAGAGGGCGCCGCCATCCTCGAACAAGCCCTCCGAACCCTCTAGGAACAGGCCCTCCGAACCCTCTAGTTGGCAGGGGAGAAGTCCAGTGAGCACCCGTACCCTCATCCGGGGCGGTCTCGTCGTGACCGCCGCCGACGAAGTCCACGCCGACGTGCTGATCGAGGACGGCCGCGTCGCCGCCCTCGCGGCCCACGGCTCGGACACGGCGGCGGGCTGGACCGCCGACCGGACCATCGACGCCACCGACCGCTACGTGCTGCCCGGCGGCGTCGACGCCCACACCCACATGGAGCTGCCCTTCGGCGGCACCTTCGCCTCCGACACCTTCGAGACCGGCACCCGCGCCGCCGCCTGGGGCGGCACCACCACGATCGTCGACTTCGCCGTCCAGAGCGTCGGCCACAGCCTCCGCGAAGGACTCGACACCTGGTACGCCAAGGCCGACGGCAACTGCGCCGTGGACTACGCCTTCCACATGATCCTCTCCGACGTCAACGAGCACACGCTCAAGGAGATGGACCGGCTCGTCCAGGAGGGCATCTCCTCCTTCAAGCTGTTCATGGCGTACCCCGGCGTCTTCTACAGCGACGACGGGCAGATCCTGCGCGCCATGCAGCGCTCCGCCGACAACGGCGGGCTGATCATGATGCACGCCGAGAACGGCATCGCCATCGACGTCCTCGTCGAACAGGCCCTCGCCCGCGGCGAGACCGACCCCCGCTACCACGGCGAGGTCCGCAAGGCCCTCCTGGAAGCCGAGGCCACCCACCGCGCGATCCAGCTCTCCCGGGTCGCCGGGTCCCCGCTCTACGTCGTCCACGTCTCCGCCGAGGAGGCCGTCGCGGAGATCGCCGCCGCCCGCGACAAGGGCCTCCCCGTCTTCGGCGAGACCTGCCCCCAGTACCTCTTCCTCTCCACCGACAACCTCGCGGAGCCGGGGTTCGAGGGCGCCAAGTACGTCTGCTCGACGCCGCTGAGGCCCAAGGAGCACCAGGCGGCGCTCTGGCGCGGGCTGCGCACCAACGACCTCCAGGTGGTCTCCACCGACCACTGCCCGTTCTGCTTCACCGGACAGAAGGACCTCGGCCGCGGCGACTTCTCGAAGATCCCCAACGGCCTGCCCGGCGTGGAGAACCGCATGGACCTCCTCCACCAGGCCGTCGTCGACGGACACATCTCCCGCCGCCGCTGGATCGAGATCGCCTGCGCCACCCCGGCCCGGATGTTCGGCCTCTACCCGCAGAAGGGGACGATCGCGCCCGGCGCCGACGCGGACATCGTCGTCTACGACCCGCACGCCCGCCAGACGATCTCCGCGGCCACCCACCACATGAACGTCGACTACTCCGCGTACGAGGGGAAGACGATCACCGGACAGGTCGAGACGGTCCTCTCGCGCGGCGAACCGGTCATCGACCAGAGGAAGTTCACCGGCCGGGCCGGGCACGGCGCCTTCACTCCCCGCTCCACCTGCCAGTACCTGAACTAGGAGAACGACGTTGGACTTCGGACTCGTCCTGCAGACCGATCCGCCCGCCTCGGAGGTCGTCGGGCTGATGCGCCGGGCGGAACGCAACGGCTTCCGCTACGGCTGGACCTTCGACTCCGCCGTGCTCTGGCAGGAACCCTTCGTCATCTACAGCCGCATCCTCGAACACACCACCAAGCTCCACATCGGCCCGATGGTGACGAATCCGGGCACCCGCACCTGGGAGGTCACCGCCTCCACCTTCGCCACCCTCAACGACATGTACGGCAACCGGACCGTCTGCGGCATCGGCCGCGGAGACTCCGCCATGCGCGTCGCCGGCCGCAGGCCCAACACCCTCGCCCGGCTCGGCGAGGCCATCGGCGTCATCCGCGACCTCGCCGAGGGCCGCGAGGCGGTGGTGGACGGAAACCCGATCCGCATCCCGTGGGTGAAGAACGGGAAGCTGCCGGTGTGGATGGCGGCGTACGGGCCCAAGGCCCTCGCCCTCGCCGGCCAGAAGGCCGACGGCTTCATCCTCCAGCTCGCCGACCCGTTCCTCACCGAGTGGATGGTCAAGGCCGTCCGCCAGGCGGCCACCGACGCCGGCCGCGACCCCGACGCCCTCACCATCTGCGTCGCCGCCCCCGCGTACGTCGGAGACGACCTGGCACACGCCCGCGAGCAGTGCCGCTGGTTCGGCGGCATGGTCGGCAACCACGTCGCCGACCTGGTGGAGAAGTACGGCGAGCACTCGGGCATGGTGCCGGAGGAGCTCACCGCGTACATCAAGGACCGGCACGGCTACGACTACAGCCACCACGGCCGCGCCGACAACCCGTCCACCGACTTCGTCCCCGACGAGATCGTCGACCGCTTCTGCCTCCTCGGCCCCGCCGAGGCCCACGTCGAGAAGCTCCGGCGCCTCCGGGACATGGGCGTCGACCAGTTCGCCGTCTACGCCATGCACGATGCCAAGGAGGCCACGATCGACGCGTACGGCTCCGACGTCATCCCGGCCCTCGGCCCCGCGTGAGGCCCGGGGAACGGCCGGCCCCCGCGACGGGCGGGCGGGGGCCGGCCGTTCCCGTGGACGTCAGGGAAGGAACTCGCACGACGGACCGTCAGGCGCGCGGCCCCTCCGAAACGGTCCCGGCAACCCACCAGGCGCCCCCGCGGACACCTTTCCGCCCCACGTGACCTCGTTCCGTCCCCGAACGAAAGGTTCCGTCCATGACCGCCACCGTCCCCCCTGGTCAACCCGGCATATCCGGTCCCGCCGACGGCCGTGTCGAGCTCGCACCCGGCGCGGCCCCCGCCGATTCCCGCTTCGTCAACGACGACCTGCTCCCGGTCCCCCTCGCGGAGCGCCGCTGGACCACCTACAACTTCGCCGCCCTCTGGGTCGGCATGGCCCACAACATCCCGTCCTGGATGCTGGCCTCCGGTCTCGTCGCCCTCGGCATGGACTGGAAGCAGGCCGTCCTCACCATCGCCCTCGCCAACGTCGTCGTCCTGGTCCCGATGCTGCTCACCGGCCACGCCGGCCCCAAGTACGGCATCCCGTTCCCGGTCCTCGCCCGCGCCTCGTTCGGGCTGCGCGGCGCCAACCTGCCCGCCCTCATCCGCGCCGGGGTCGCCTGCGCCTGGTTCGGCATCCAGACCTGGATCGGCGGGCAGGGCATCTTCGTCCTCCTCGACAAGGTCCTCCAGGAGGTGGCCGGCAGCGGCTGGGCGGACGCGGCACGGATCGGCGGTCAGCCGTGGACCCTCTGGCTCTGCTTCGGCCTCTTCTGGGTGCTCGAACTCGCCATCATCTACCGGGGGATGGAGGCCCTGCGCCGCTTCGAGAACTGGGCCGCGCCGTTCGTCATCGTCGGCGCGCTCGCCCTCCTCGGATGGATCACGGTCGAGGCGGGCGGCTTCGGACCCCTCCTCGACCAGCCCTCGCGGCTCGGCTGGGGCGCCGACTTCTGGCCCGTCTTCTTCCCCGCCCTCATGGGCATGATCGCCTTCTGGGCGACCCTCAGCCTCAACATCCCGGACTTCACCCGCTTCGGCGCCGGGCAGCGCTCGCAAGTCCTGGGCCAGAGCCTCGGGTTGCCCACCACCATGACCCTGTTCGCGCTGCTCTCGGTGCTCGTCACCTCGGGCTCGCAGGCCGTGTACGGGGCGCCCGTCTGGGACCCGGTGGCGCTCGCCGCCAAGACCGACAGCGTCTTCGGGCTCCTCTTCGCCCTGGTCACCGTCCTCGTCGCCACCCTGTCGGTGAACATCGCGGCGAACGTCGTGTCCCCGGCCTACGACCTCGCCAACCTGGCGCCGAAGCTGGTGAACTTCCGTACGGGCGCGCTGATCACCGGCGTCGTGGGCGTGCTCATCATGCCGTGGAAGCTCACCGCCACCCCCGAGCTGTACATCTTCACCTGGCTCGGCCTGGTCGGCGGACTCCTCGGCACGGTCGCCGGCATCCTCATCGCCGACTACTGGCTCGTCCGCCGCACCGTCCTCGACCTCGACGGGCTCTACCGCGCCGACGGCCCCTACTGGTACCGCGGAGGCTGGAACCCGGCGGCGGTGCTCGCCTTCGCGGTCGGCGGCGTCCTCGCCGTCGGCGGCTCCCACTCGGCCCCCGGCACCGGCCCCTTCCCCGAGGACGGCCTCATCCCCTTCCTCAAGCCCCTCGCCGACTACGGCTGGGCCGTCGGTCTCGTCGCCTCCCTGGTCCTCCACACCGTCCTCATGAGGCGCGGGGCGTCCGCCCGGTCGTCCGCTCGATCCAGCTGAGGTACGACCACACGCGGGTGTTCACCGCCGGAGTGTCGGTCGCGCACCCCTTCCCGTACGAGACCAGGCCGACCAGGTACGGCTTCCGCGCGACCGTGTGCACCAGCGGTCCGCCGGAGTCGTACCGGCAGGTGTCGCGCCCCGGCGCGTACGTGCACAACTGTGCCGGGGTGACCTGCGGCATCCCCCGGGTCCCGCACACCGGATTGCTCATCGTCTCGAGCGTCACCGTCCGCAGGACGTCCGAGGTGGGCCCGCCGAACGAGGTGGCGCCCCAGCCCGGCGCTTCGACCCGCGTGTGGTCGAAGGCCCCCCGGGCGAACGAGGCGGGCAGGGCGACCGGACGCACGTCCCGGCCGAACGCGACCGGCTCGGCCAGCCGGACGAGGGCGATGTCGTTCCGTTGGCTCTCCGGGTCGTACTCCGGATGCACGATCATCCGGGCGGCGGCCGCCATCACCGCGTTCGGGCTGTCCTCCCGCGACGCCAGGTCATGCTCGCCGAGCAGGACGCCCACCCGCTCCGTACGGCTGTACGACCCCGTCACACAGTGCGCCGCCGTCACCACGTACCGCTCCCCGATCAGCGCCCCGCCGCACATCACCCTCCTCTCCTCCAGATCCACCAGACCCGCCATGTACGGGTACTGGTGCGGCCTGGCCTCCTGCCCGCCCACGATCCCCTCCGCCGGCCCCGTCCCCAGCATCCACACCCCGGCCGCAGCCCCCGCGAGCGCCGCGGCGACCTTCCTCGTCCAACCCATCGACCCTCCGACCCGTCGACCACACGACCCCGGGCCCGCGCACTGCCGAGACGTTTCCTCTACCCGTCCCCGCGCGCGGCCCGGCCCACCTGCTCGTCAACGATCAAGGCCCACCCCGGTCACGGCCGGTTGACGCCGCGACCGGTGCCGGGGGCGGTCGGCCGGGTGAACGGGGGGTGGCCGGAGCGGCGTTCCGGATGTCAGAGGGCCGTGCTTAGCTGGGGACATGATCGGAGACTTCCTTGAGCACGTCCTCGGCGGTGGCACGGGCGAGGTGGAGGAGGCGGTCCGCAAGGCGGCCGCCGCCGAGATCATGCCGCGGTTCCGGCAGCTCGCCGCCGACGAGATCGTGGAGAAGAACGGGCCGCACGACCTGGTCACGGTGGCCGACCGGGCCGCGGAGGCCCATCTCACCGCCTCCCTGACCGCACTGCTGCCCGGCTCCGTCGTGGTGGGCGAGGAGGCCGTGCACGCCGACCCGGCCGTCTGCGACGCGCTGCGCGGCGACGCGCCGGTGTGGATCGTCGACCCCGTCGACGGCACCCGCCAGTTCGTCCACGGCGACCCCGCCTTCTGCACCCTCGTGGCGCTGGCCCGCCACGGCGAGGTCCTCGCCTCCTGGACCTTCGCCCCGGCCCTGGAGGAGTTCGCCGTCGCGGTGCGCGGCCGCGGGGCCACCCTCGACGGGCGGCCGCTGCGGTCCGGATCACCCGACCCCGGCGCGGTCCTGGAGGTCGCCACCTCGCACCCGGACTACACGACGCCCGAGCAGAAGCGCGCCCTGCTGAGCCTGGACACGGAGGGCGTGCGCCGCCGCCCGTGCGGCTCCGCCGGGCTCGAGTACCTCGCCGTGGCGCGAGGAGCGCTCGACGCCGTCGCGTTCAGCTGGGAGTACGCCTGGGACCACGCCGCCGGACTGCTCCTCGTCGCCGAGGCGGGCGGTGCGGACACGACGGTCGCGGGGGAGCGGTTCCGCGTCACCGGCGGCAACGCGCTGCCGTTCACCGCCGCCCGGGACGCGGCGACCGCGGAGCGGATCCGGGGACTCCTCGGGGGGCTGTGAGCCCGGTCGGGCCACCGGCCTATCCTGGGGACCTTGGCATCGGCTGACGAAGGAGTCCGAAGGTGACGAACAGGACGTCGATGCTCGATGTTGTCGTCGTGGGGGCGGGGCCCAACGGACTGACCGCTGCCGTGGAGTCGGCCAGGCGCGGCTTCTCGGTCGCCTTGTTCGAGGCCGAGTCGACCGTCGGCGGCGGCGCCAGGACCGAGGAGCTGACACTCCCCGGGTTCCGGCACGACCCCTGCTCCGCCGTACACCCGCTCGGCGTCGGCTCGCCCGTCTTCAAGACGATGCCGCTCGACCGGTACGGCCTGGAGTGGCTGCACCCCGAACTGCCCATGGCCCACCCCTGGGACGACGGCACCGCCGCCGTCCTCGCCCGCTCCGTCGCCGAGACCGCCGCCTCCTTCGGGCCGCGCGACGCGGGGACGTACCGCCGGCTCGTCGCCCCGTTCGTCGACAAGTGGGACACCCTGGCCAAGGACTTCATGCAGCTGCCGCTCACCGCGCTGCCCCGCGACCCGGTCACCCTCGCCCGCTTCGGCCTCGCCGGTCTGCCGCCCTCCACCTGGCTGATGCGAAGGTTCCGGGACGAGAAGGCCCGCGCGCTGTTCGCCGGGCTCGTCGGCCATGTCATCGCCCCGCTGGGCGGTTTCGCCACCGGCGCCGTCGGCCTGGTCTTCGCGCTCGCCGCGCACGCGGGCGGCTGGCCCATGCCCCGGGGCGGCTCGCAGTCGATCTCCGACGCCCTCGCCGCGTACCTCAAGGACCTCGGCGGCGCCGTCCACACCGACTTCGAGGTCAAGCGCCTCGACGACCTGCCGCCGGCCCGCGCCTACGTCTTCGACACCTCGCCGACCGCGCTCGCCCGGATCGCCGGCTTCGGGGGACACTACGACCACTACAAGTACGGCGCGAGCGTCTTCAAGATCGACTACGCCCTGGACGGTCCCGTACCGTGGACCGCCGAGGAACCCCGGCGCGCCGGCACCGTCCAGATCGGCCCCACCGCCGGCGAGATCGACACCGCGCTGCGCGAGGCCTCTTCCGGCACCGCCCCCGACGCCCCCTTCCTCATCACGGCGCAGCCCAGCCTCGTCGACCCGTCCCGCGCCCCCGAGGGCAAGCACGTCTTCTGGGCCTACGGCCACGTGCCCAACGGCTGGCGCGGCGACCTCACCGAGGCGATCGAGCGTCAGATCGAGCGCTTCGCCCCCGGTTTCCGCGACCGCGTCCTCGCCCGCGCCACCGCCGGACCGCCCGAACTCGCCGCGCGCAACGCCAACTACGTCGGCGGCGACATCGCCTGCGGCGCCGCCCGCGGCCTCCAGCTCCTGCTGCGCCCCACCCTGTCCCTGCGCCCCTACGCCACCCCGCACCCGGCGGTCTTCCTCTGCTCCTCGGCCACCCCGCCGGGACCCGGCGTGCACGGCATGTCCGGTCACAACGCGGCGAAGGCCGTATGGCGGCGGCTGCGAAAATAGACTGCCCCCATGGCCAAGTACTTCGACGTCCACCCCGACAACCCCCAGCACCGCACGATCAGCGCGGTCGCCGACTCCATCCGGAACGGGGCGCTCGTCGCGTACCCGACCGACTCCTGCTACGCGCTCGGCACCCGGCTCGGCAGTCGTGACGGCATCAGTCGCATCCGCGCGATCCGCGACCTCGACGACCGGCACCACTTCACGCTGATGTGCCAGAACTTCGCCCAGCTGGGCCAGCTCGTGCAGATCGACAACGACGTGTTCCGCGCGGTGAAGGCGTCCACGCCCGGCGCGTACACCTTCATCCTCCCCGCCACCAAGGAGGTGCCCCGCCAGCTGCTCCACCCCAAGAAGAAGACGGTCGGCGTGCGCATCCCCGACCACGTCGTCACCCAGGCGCTCCTCGCCGAACTCGGCGAGCCGCTCCTCTCCAGCACCCTGCTCCTGCCCGACGAGGCCGAACCGCTCACCCAGGGCTGGGAGATCAAGGAGCGCCTCGACCACCAGGTCGACGCGGTGCTCGACTCCGGCGAGTGCGGGACCGAACCGACCACCGTCGTCGACTTCTCCGGCGGCGAGCCCGAGATCGTGCGCCGAGGAGCCGGGGACACCACGCGGTTCGAGTAGGACGACGCCGGGAACGCGCCACCACCCGCACGGCGGCCCTTACGGAACGGACCTTGATCACCGTACGGTCGAGGCGGCATCCGCTCACCCGGACCGACGGAGGACAGAGTCACGTGATCGTCATCGCCCATGTCAGCGACATCCATGTCGACGTGGACCCGCGCAGCGCCGCCCGCACCCGGGCGGTCATGCGGTACCTGGAGGAACTCCCGTACGACCTCGCGGCCGTCCTCGTCACCGGGGACATCGCCGACCTCGGGAGCCCGGACGGATACGCCATCGCGCGGGATCTGCTCGTCTCCCGGCACCCGCTGCTCGTCTGCCCCGGGAACCACGACGTCCGCGCGGACTTCCGCAAGAGCCTCCTCCCGGAGGGCACCGGAGTGCGCCCGGACGCGCCCGTCAACCAGGTGCTGCGGGGCGAGGGCTTCGTGATCGCCCTCTGCGACTCCTCCGTCCCCGGCGAGGACGACGGGTACCTGGAGGACGAGACGCTGGAGTGGCTGGACGGCGTCCTCGCCGACACCCCGCACGAGGTGCCCGTGCTCGTCGGCTTCCACCACCCGCCCGTACCGCTGCACACCCCGTACGTCGACGGCATCCGCCAGTTCGGCGAGGAGCGGCTCGCCGCGCTCGCCGACCGCCACCCCCACCTCACCGCGTTCCTCGCCGGGCACGCCCACACGGCCGCCGCCACCACCTTCGCCGGGCGCCCGCTGCTGGTCGCACCGGGCGTCGTCTCCACCCTCCGGCTGCCCTGGGAGAACCCGAGCGACGACGAGAACGTCCACCTCGCCCTCCCGCCGGGCCTCGCCTTCCACGTCCTGGGCGACGACGGCCGGCTGACCACCCACTACCGGACCGTCACCGTCTGACGGCCCGGCCGCAGCACGCCCCCGGGAACGGGGCCGGACGACCGTGTCGTTTTCTCGCCAGCCCGCGAGCCGTCCGTCCCCGATCCTGGAGGCATGCACACCGACACCGAGCGCTGCGTGCGGGCCGTCCAGTCGAAGGACGCCCGCTTCGACGGCGTGTTCTTCACCGCCGTCCGCACCACCCGGATCTACTGCCGGCCCAGCTGCCCGGCCGTCCCGCCCAAGCCCCAGAACATGGAGTTCCACCCCAGCGCCGCCTCCTGCCAGCGCGCCGGCTTCCGGGCCTGCAAGCGGTGCCGGCCCGACACCAGCCCCGGCTCACCCCAGTGGAACGTCCGGGCCGACGCCGTCGCCCGCGCCATGCGCCTCATCCAGGACGGGGTCGTCGACCGGGAAGGCGTCCCCGGGCTCGCCCGGCGCCTCGGCTGGTCCACCCGCCAGATCGAGCGCCAGCTCCTCGCCGAACTGGGCGCAGGACCCCTCGCCCTCGCACGCGCCCAGCGCGCCCAGACCGCCCGGGTGCTCATCGAGACGACGTCGATGCCGCTGGGGCAGGTCGCCTTCGCGGCCGGCTTCTCCTCCATCCGCACCTTCAACGACACCGTCCGCGAGGTCTTCGCCCTCACCCCCGGCGACCTCCGCGCCCGCGCCGCCCGCCGGTCACCGGCCGAGGCGTCCGCCACTCCCGGCGTGATCAGCCTCCGGCTGCCGTTCCGCGCCCCGCTGGAGCCCTCCAACCTCTTCGGCCACCTCGCCGCCACCGCCGTCCCCGGCGTCGAGGAGTGGCGCGACGGCGCCTACCGGCGCACGCTGAGCCTCCCGTACGGGCACGGCATCGTCGCCCTCGCCCCCCGCGCCGACCACATCGCCTGCCGACTGTCCCTGACCGACCCCCGCGACCTCGCCCACGCGATCAGCCGCTGCCGACGGCTCCTCGACCTCGACGCCGACCCCGTCGCCGTCGACGAACGGCTGCGCGCCGACCCGCTGCTCGCACCGCTCGTCGACAAGGCGCCAGGCCGCCGGGTGCCCGGAAGCGTCGACCCCGCCGAGTTCGCCGTACGGGCCGTCCTCGGCCAGCAGGTCTCCACCGCAGCCGCCCGCACCCACGCCGCCCGGCTCGTCGCCGCGCACGGCGTCCCCGTCGAGGACCCCGAGGGCGGCCTCACCCACCTCTTCCCGGACCCCGAGGCGCTCGCCGCCCTCGACCCCGACACCCTCGCCCTGCCGCGCAGCCGCCGCACCACCCTGCTCACCCTGGTCGGGGCGCTCGCCGACGGCTCGCTCACCCTCGGCCCCGCCGACGACCGCGAGGAGGCCCGCGCACGGCTGCTCGCCCTGCCCGGCTTCGGCCCGTGGACGACCGAGATCATCGCCATGCGGGCGCTCGGAGACCCCGACGCCTTCCTCCCCGGCGACCTCGGCGTCCGCCGTGCCGCCGAAGGACTCGGCCTGCCCGGCACCCCGGCCGCCCTCGTCGCCCGCGCCGCGCACTGGCGCCCGTGGCGCGCCTACGCCGTCCAGTACCTCTGGGCGACCGACGACCACCCGATCAACCACCTGCCCAGCGAAGGACACTGAACGGCCATGGCCCCCACCATCCGGCACACCGTCGTCGACAGCCCGTACGACCCGCTGACGCTCGTCGCCGTCGACGGCGTCCTCAGCCGCGTCCACATGACCGGCCAGCGCCACCGGCCCCCCGAGGAGACCTTCGGCGAGTCCGACCCACGCCCCTTCGGCGAGGCGATCCGCCAGCTCGACGCCTACTTCGCGGGCGAACTCACCTCGTTCGACCTGCGGTTGAACCTCGTGGGCACCCTGTTCCAGCTGCGCGTCTGGGACCAGCTGCTCCGCATCCCGTACGGCGAGACCCGGACGTACGGCGAACTCGCCGAGGAGCTCGGCAACCCCGGGGCCTCCCGGGCGGTGGGCCTCGCCAACGGCAAGAACCCCGTCAGCATCATCGTCCCCTGCCACCGGGTGATCGGCGCGGGCGGCAGCCTCACCGGCTACGGCGGCGGCCTCGACCGCAAGCAGCGCCTCCTCGCCTTCGAGTCGGGAACGGGAGAGCCCGCCGGCCTCTTCTAGGGGTGCCCCGCCCGATCGGCAAGGCACCCCCAGGGGTCCCTACCGGAGCCGGTCGAGCAGCGCGGGAAGCGCCGTGCCGATCGGCTCGCGTACGACCTCGTCGGCGACGGGGTCGTACGGGGTGGGCTCGGCGTTCACGATGATCAGGCGGGCGCCGTGCTCGGCGGCGATCCCCGCGAGGGAGGCCGCCGGCTGGACCTGGAGGCTGCTGCCGACCGCGACGAACACCTCGGCGGCCTTGGCGATCGACATCGCCTGGCCGAGCAGCACCGGATCGAGCCGCTGCCCGAACATGACCGTCGCCGACTTCAGGATCCCGCCGCACACCCGGCACGCCGGGTCGTCCTCGCCGGCCCGCACCCGGTCGAGCGCCTCCGCCATCGACGAACGGGCGTGGCACGCCGTGCACACCACCGACCGCGCCGAGCCGTGCAGTTCGAGGACCTTCCGCTCGGGCACCCCGGCGGCCTGGTGCAGCCCGTCCACGTTCTGCGTGATCACCCGCAGCGCGTGGCCGCTCGACCGCTCGTACGCCGCGATCGCCCGGTGCGCCACGTTCGGCTCGGCCCGCAGCACCGGACCGTCGAGCCGCATCCGCCACGAGCGGCGGCGGATCTCCGGATCCTCCATGTACGGCCCGTAGGTGACGAGCCGCTCCGCCTCGGGGTCCCGCCGCCAGACCCCGTTCGGCCCCCGGTAGTCCGGGATGCCCGAGTCAGTCGAGATACCGGCTCCGCTGAGAATCGCGACCATCGTCATGGGACGACCCTAGGCACGGGCAATCCGCTCCGCGAACGGGTTTTCCGGTGTACGTTCCCGGCATGGCCAAGGTGAACATCGCGCTCGACGCCGAACTCGTCGTGGAAGTCATGGTATTGGCGGGCATCGGCAACCCGCAGGACGCGGTGGAGGCCGTCGTCCGCGACTACATCGCGCGGGGGCACCGCACCGAAGCCCGGGTCGCCGGCCGCGACGAGCCCCACCGCACCGGCGAGATCGTCCCGCCGGAGCCCCCGCAGGGCTGACCCGCCCCTCACGCCGACGGCACCGCCAACCGCAGGGTCCGCCGGGCCAGTTCGCTGATCCGGACGCCGTCGAAGCCGAACACCGCGCTGTCCACACGGTCCCGCAGGGGCTCCTTCCATTGCGGCGGAATCGAGGCCGCCCCGCACATCACCCCGGCCACCGAGCCCGCCGTCGCGCCGTTGGAGTCCGTGTCGAGGCCGCCGCGCACGGTCAGCGCGATCGTGCGGGTGAAGTCCCCCTCGCCGTACAGGAGTCCGGCGGTCAGGACGGCCGCGTTCGGGACGGTGTGGATCCAGCCGAGCCCCGCCGTCCGCTCCGCCAGCTCGTCCAGCGCGTCGGACCAGCCGAGCCCGGACTCGTACAGGGCGATCGCCCCCCGCACGGTCCGGGCGAGCCGGCTGCTCGCCGGGATCCGCTCCAGGCCCGCCTCCAGGACGGAGCGGACATCGGGCGCGGTGAAGGCGGCGGCGACCAGCGCGGCCGCCCACATCGCCCCGTACACGCCGTTCCCGGTGTGCGAGAGGACCGCGTCCCGGCGGGCCAGCGAGGCGGCCCGGCGCGGATCGCCCGGACAGGTCCAGCCGTAGACGTCGGCCCGGATCAGGGCGCCGATCCATTCCTGGTACGGATTGTCGTACGTGGCCGTCAACGGCGGCCGCAGCCCGTTCGCGAGGTTCCGGTACGCGACCCGCTCGGCCGTGAACGTCTGCAGGTACGGCAGCCGCGCCAGCCACTCCTCGCCGAGCTGCTCGGTCGTGAACCCGAAACCACGCGTCTCCAGGAGGTGCAGCCCGAGCACCGACCAGTCGACGTCGTCGTCCCGGCAGCTGCCGTCGACCCCGCCGCGCACGCACCTCGGCCACTCGGGCCGCAGCTCGAAGCCGGTCGCCCCGGGCGGCGGGGGCGGCAGGTAGTCCGTCAGCGGCAGCGCGTCCGTCAGCCGCAGGTACGCGTCGATGCGGTCCCGGGTCCAGTGGTCCCCGCGCTCCACCGGCTTGCCGAGCACGTTCCCCGCGATCCGGCCCGTCCAGCCGCCCAGGATCCGGTCCGCGAGCACGTCGTACGAGAAGTCCACGTCAGCCCTCGCCCTCGCGAGGCTCCGCCTCGGTACGGGCCCTCCCGGCCCGGCGCAGGCGATGGTCGCCACCCTGCCCGGTCATCGCCGCCCAGGGCCGCTCGCGCGGGGCCCGATCGAGAGGTTCCGTACTCATGTGACACCACTATGGTACGGAATATCGCCTTATCAGGGGGTGGCACGCCGTCTGGCGGTACGGATAGGGTCGGCACCGGCGCGACTGCACGTTCGAAAGCAAGGGATGCAAGGTGACGGACGGGGCAGCAACTCAGGTCGCTCACGTGCTCGTGGCGGCTGACAAGTTCAAGGGTTCGCTCACGGCCGTGCAGGTCGCGGAGCGGGTCACAGCAGGACTGCGACGGGTCGTCCCCGAGCTCACGGTGGAGACCCTGCCCGTCGCGGACGGCGGCGACGGCACCGTCGCGGCCGCCGTCGCGGCCGGCTTCGAACGCCGCGAGGTACGCGTCACGGGACCGCTCGGCGAGCAGGTCACCGCGGCGTTCGCGCTGCGCGACACCACCGCGGTCGTCGAAATGGCGGAAGCCTCCGGCCTCCAGCTCCTCCCGCAGGGCGTCTTCGCCCCGCTCACCGCGACCACGTACGGCTCCGGCGAACTCCTCCGCGCGGCCCTCGACGCCGGCGCCACCGCCGTCGTCTTCGGCGTCGGCGGCAGCGCCACCACCGACGGCGGCGCCGGCATGCTCGCCGCACTCGGCGCCCGCTTCCTCGACGCGGCCGGCGAGCCCGTCGGCCCCGGCGGCGCGCCGCTCGCCGACCTCGCCACGGCCGACCTCACCGGGCTCGACCCCCGCCTCGCGGACATCGACCTCATCCTCGCCAGCGACGTCGACAACCCGCTCACCGGCCCCAAGGGCGCCCCCGCCGTCTACGGCCCCCAGAAGGGCGCCACCCCCGACGACGTCCGCACCCTCGACGCGGCCCTCGCCCACTACGCCACCGTCCTCGAGAAGGCCATCGGCCCCAAGGCCGCCGAAGCCGCCCTCGCCCCCGGGGCCGGCGGCGCCGGCGGCATCGGCTACGGCGCGCTCATCCTCGGCGCGAGCTTCCGCCCCGGCATCGAGCTCATGCTCGACGTCCTCGGCTTCGCCCCCGCCCTCGAGCGCGCCACCCTCGTCATCACCGGTGAAGGCTCCCTCGACGAGCAGACCCTCCACGGCAAGGCCCCCGCCGGCGTCGCCGCGGCCGCGCGGGCCGCCGGCAAGGAGGTCGTCGCGGTCTGCGGCCGCCTCGCGCTCGCCCCCGAGGTCCTCGGCGCCGCCGGCATCCGCCGCGCCTACCCGCTCGCGGCCCTGGAGCCCGACCCGGCCAAGTCCATGGCGAACGCGGGCCCGCTCCTGGAGGAAGCCGCGGCGAACATCGCCCGGGACTTCCTCTCGTAGCACCGGCGACGGCACACCGTACGGGCCGGGACCTTCCCCGGCCGGTACGGCGGACCCGGCCGCCCTACGGCACGGACAACTCCCGCTCCGGCTCCCCGGTGCGCGGATCGAGACGGACAGTCGTCACCTCGCCGTCCCCGGTCGTGAGGACCAGGGCGTCGGGCCCGGCCCAGGCCACGTTCGACAGCGCGCCCTCGGCGGAGTCGCCGTTGAGCGAGGCGACCGGCCAGCGGCGCGCGGCGATCCCGGACCCGTCCACGACCGTCACCCTCCAGAGCGGGTCGATCATGGCCGCGCCCTCCTCCACCACGAGGTACCGGTCCGCGCCCCGCGGCGCGGCCGTCCGGGCCGTCTCCTCCCAGTCGCCGCCGATCATCGGGAAGACCACCATCCGGAACCACCCGGTACCGATGAGCGCCACTCCGCACAGGGCGAACGCCAGTCGCCGGATCGCCGCCCGGTCCGTCAGCAGCCGCACCGCCGCGCCGAGCAGCACGACCGCCACGGCGAAGCTCGGCCAGCGGTACTCGAAGGCGGTGGCCAGGACCAGCAGCCTCGTCGACTCGGCGAGCCAGGGGCCCACCAGGCACGCGACTCCCGCCGCCACCCCTCCGGCCAGCACCACGCGCCCGAGGTTCCGCCGCCGCTGCCGGTCCGTGCATATGTCCCCAATGATCGTCATGGGCCCATCCTGACAGGTGCGTTCGGCCGCCCGGGGCCGCGCGGCGGCGCCCTCAGCCGGCACCCCCGGACGCCGTCAGCCGGAACGCGTCCAGGGCCAGCGTCATCTCCGTGAGGTCCCGCGGCCGGGACAGCGACCGCGTCGTCAGCTGCTCGAGCCGCCGCAGCCGGTTGAAGACCGTGTTGCGGTGGCAGTACAGCCGCCCCGCGGCACGCCCGGCCGACCCCTCGCACTCCAGCCACACGTCCAGCGTCTCCAGGAGGACCGCCCGGTCCGCCGGGTCGAGCTCCAGGAGCCCTCCGAGGACGTCCGAGACCAGCAGGCTCGCCATCTCCGGCTGGGAGACGACGAGCGCGCCGGCCATCCGCCGGTCGAGGCGGACGATCTCGCGGCTGCCGGGCGGGCAGGTGCGGAGGGCTAGTTCGGCGAGCCGCCGGGCGCGGCCGAGTTCGGTGAGGCCGACGACGACGGGGCTGATGCCGCCGGGACCGGGGCAGCGCCCGTCGAGGAGTTCGGAGAGGGCGTCGAGGCCGGTGTCGCCGGCGAGCGCCACCACCCCCAGCTCGCAGTCGGCGCCCATGCGCCAGAGGAACCGGACGCCTTCGCCCTGCACCTGACGGTGGAACGGTTCGCGTTCCTCGCGCCGGTCGTAGCGGAGGACGACGACCGCGTACCGGCCTTGTTCCGGCAGGTCGAGGCCGGCTGCGGCCCGTGAGACCAGTTCGGGGGAGCGCTGGCCCTGGAGGAGGGCGTCGAGGAGGGCCTGGAGCTGCTCGTCCGTACGGCGGTGCAGCTCCAGTTCGGCCGCCCGGTACGCCTCCGACGCGGTGTCGGCCTGGGCGTCCACCGCCGACCACACCGTCGTGGCGGACTGCATGAGCGCGGCCAGCTGCCCCGTGTCGGTGCCGGCGCTCTCGATCAGCGCGTCCCACACCAGGTGCCCGGCGTGCCGGTACGCGTGGACGACGAGCTCCAGCGGCATGCCCTGCGCGGCCCGCCGCCGGCCCATCTCGTCCGCGTGCTCCAGGTCCCGGCGGGGCGAGTCGCGAGGTGCCGAGATCATCTCGATCCCGATCCGCATCGCCTCCTCGGCCTCCTGCCAGTGCTGGTCGTACGGGAGGATCCGCCCGTAGGCGGGCTCGTACGCGTGGAGCTCCCGTAGGTGCTCGTCCACCAGTTCCGGTACCCGCTCCAGAAGCGTCGCGCACGCCTGGGCGAGCACCTTCCAGTCGTCACCGGTCCGCCGTCTGCGCCGTCCCATGCCCGGAGGATCCACTGCCCGGGCCCCTCGCGCACAGCCCTGACGCGCAGCGTTGTGCGCATGCACAGCCGGTCGCCGCGCCCGCTGGTCACCGGCAGCGTTTCGGCCGCGGAACGTGGACGCGCGGTCCGGCGCGGTGCTGGGGTGAGCGCCACTGAACGGCCGGGTGACAAGGGCGGCCGGGGAAAGGGGAACCATGGGAGGTACCGCACCCGCTCTCCAGGTGACGGACCTGACGGCGGGATACGGGCCCGTGCACGCGCTGCGGCGGGTATCGCTGACCGTGCCGGCCGGCACGGTCGTCACGGTCCTGGGAGGCAACGGGGCCGGCAAGTCCACGCTGCTGCGGGCGGTCTCGCGCACCCTCCGTTTCCACGGCGGCGCCGTGGTCTCGGGCACGGTGAGCCGCGACGGCCGGCCGCTCGACGGGCTGCCGCCCGACCGGGTCGTCGCGGCCGGTGTCTCCCAGGTGCCTGAGGGCCGCCAGGTCTTCGCGCGGATGACGGTCGAGGACAACCTGCGCGCGGGCGCCCTCGGGGGGCGCGGCGGCCGGGCGGCGAAGACGGCGGCGCTGCGGCGCGTCCACGAGCTGTTCCCCGTCCTGGCGGACCGTGCCCACCAGCGGGCCGGGCTGCTCTCGGGCGGCGAGCAGCAGATGCTCGCCGTCGGCCGTGCGCTCATGGCCCGGCCGGGTCTCCTCCTCCTGGACGAGCCTTCTCTGGGCCTCGCGCCGCTGATGGCGGCCCGCATCGCCGACGCGGTCCGCGAGATCAACGCCCAGGGCACGGCGGTCCTCCTCGTCGAGCAGAACGCGGCGCTGGCGCTGCGGCTCGCCTCCCTCGCGTACGTCCTGGAGGTCGGGGAGGTCACGCTCTCGGGCCCCGCCGCCGAACTCGCCGCCTCCGACGAGGTGCGCCGCCGCTACCTCGGGGTCGTCGACGAGGCGGCCGCCGCCGACGCCGCCGACGCGCGGGCCGCCCACCCGGTCCTGTCCCGCTGGGAGGAGACCCGATGACGCGCACCCCGCCGCCCGGCGGAGAGCCGGTGCCCGGCGCCGACGGCGCCGCCACGCCGACGGCCGGCACGTCGCCCGGAGCCCCCGGGGACACCGGCGGGTCCGGCACCCCCGTACCGCCCGCAGCCGGGTCCGGCGTCCCGGCCCTCGAAGTCCGCGACGTCACCGTCCGGTTCGCCGGTCTCACCGCCCTCGACGGGGTCGGCTTCACCGTCAGGCCCGGGACCGTCCACGCCCTCATCGGACCCAACGGGGCGGGCAAGTCGACCTGTTTCAACGTCCTCTCCGGCGTGTACCGCGCCACCGAGGGCTCCGTCCGGTTCGGCGCGCACGAGCTGACCGCGCTGCCGCCGCACCGGATCGCGGACCTGGGGGTGGGCCGGATCTTCCAGAACCTGGCGCTGCCGCCGCGCGCCACCGTCGAGGACAGCCTGATGCTGGGCCGCCACCGGCTCACCCGTACGGGCTTCCTGGCGGCCGGGCTGCGGCTGCCGTCGGCGGCCAGGGAGGAGGCACGGCACCGGGCGAGGGTCCGGGAGATCGCGGCCTTCGTGGGCCTGGAGGAGCAGCTCGCGCGACCCGCGGGCTCCCTGCCGTACGGGCAGCAGAAGCTCGCGGAACTGGCCCGCGCCCTGTGCATGGAGCCGAAGCTGCTGCTGCTCGACGAGCCGGTCGCGGGCATGACCGCCGACGAGCGGCGCCGTACGGCCTCGGTCATCGCGGGCGTCCGCGACAGCCTGGGCATCTCGGTGCTCCTCGTCGAACACGACATGGGTCTGGTGATGCGGCTCGCCGACTCCGTCACCGTCCTCGACTTCGGCCGCCGGATCGCCGACGGGGCCCCCGCCGACGTCCAGAACGACCCGGCGGTCGTCCGCGCCTACCTCGGAGAGGAGACCGCCGCGTGAGCACCTTCGCCGAATTCCTGATCAACGGCGTCTCACTGGGCTCGATCTACGCCCTCATCGCCCTCGGCTTCGTGGTGATCTTCCGCGCCACCGAGGTCGTGAACTTCGCCCACGCGTCCCTCCTGCTCGCCGGCGGTTACGTCACCGCCGTGCTCCACGACACGATCGGCTTCTGGCCCGCGCTGCTCGCCGGCGTCGCGGGCGCGGCGGTGGTCGGCGCGGCCGTCGAGTTCCTCGTGATGCGCCGCCACCGGGGTG
The DNA here is from genome assembly GCF_000716445.1 of Streptomyces wedmorensis. Classification (GTDB taxonomy): domain Bacteria; phylum Actinomycetota; class Actinomycetes; order Streptomycetales; family Streptomycetaceae; genus Streptomyces; species Streptomyces wedmorensis. The sequence continues at coordinate 115,012 of NZ_JNWK01000012.1, read as the reverse complement.
GCGACCACAGCGTCCTCGCGATCGTCACGATCGGCGTGGACATCCTCCTCGCCACCGAGCTGACCCGGCGGATCGGCACCGACATCCTGGCCCTCGGCGACCCGTGGGGCGACGCCGTCGTCACCGTCGGCCCGGTCACGATCGCCGAGACCCGGATCGCGGCGCTCCTCGCCGCGGCCCTGCTCATCACCGCGTTCCTGCTCGCCTTCCGGTACACGTCCTGGGGCGTGGCGATGCGGGCCGCGGCCGAGAACCAGGAGACCGCCGCCCTGATGGGCATCCGGCTGGGCCGGGTGTCGCTGGGCGCCTGGGCGGTCGCCGGCGGTCTCGCCGCCGTCGCCGCGCTGTTCCTCACGGTCTTCCCGACCCCCGGCCTGGAACGGGCCACCTCGCTCGCCGCGCTGAAGGCCTTCCCCGCCGCCATCCTCGGCGGTCTCGACTCCACCACGGGTGCCCTCGTCGGCGGGCTGCTCGTCGGGATCACCGAGTCGCTCGCCACCGGCTACCAAGGGGATCTGACCTTCCTGGGCCGGGGGATCGGCGACGTCGCCCCCTACCTCGTGATGGTCGCGGTGCTGCTGATCCGCCCGGCCGGACTCTTCGGCACGAAGGAGCTCGCCCGTGTCTGAGACCCTCACCCGTCCCGTCGTCCGGGGCCGCGCCCTGGTGTACGGCTGGTCCGCCGCGGGCCTGCTGCTCGCCGCGCTCCCGTTCTACCTGGACCGCTTCTGGCTCCAGGCCGGGTTGTTCGCGATGGCCGCCGCCCTGGGGGCCATCGGCATCAACCTGCTGACCGGTGCCACCGGCCAGCTCTCGATGGGGCACGCCTTCTTCCTCGCCGTCGGAGCCTACGGCTACTGCGCGTTCGCCGGGGACGGCTCCGACGGCCTGGCCGGCCTCGGGCTGCCCGGCTGGCTCGCCGCCGTCCTCGCGGTCGCCCTCGCGGGTCTGGCCGGCGGGGTGTTCAGCCCGATCGCGGGACGGCTGCGCGGCGCGTACCTGGGCATCGCCACCCTCGCGCTGATCTTCATCGGCCAGCACGTGCTGTTCAACGCCCATGACGTCACCGGCGGCTACAACGGCCGCGCGGTCCCGCCGCTCTCCCTCTTCGGCCTCACCTTCGACGACACGGAACTCCTCGTCGCCCAGGTGCCGTTCGGTGCCGTCGAGAAGCTCTGGTACCTGGGGCTCGTCCTGCTCGTCGGCGGGGTCCTCTTCGCCCGCGGGGTCCTCAGGGGCCGTCCCGGCCGCGCCATGAACGCCATCCGGGACCACCGGATCGCCGCCGGCGTCATGGGCATCCCGGTGGCCCGCTACCGCGCGGCCGTCTTCGTCCTGTCGTCCATGTACGCGGGCCTCGCGGGCGTCCTGCTCGCCCTGGTCTTCCAGCGCACCGTGCCCGAGTACTTCGGTATGGCGCTCTCCCTCGAATACCTGGCCATGATCGTCATCGGCGGTCTCGGCTCGGTCGCGGGCGCGGTGGCCGGAGGCGTCTTCGTCTCCCTCCTGCCGCAACTCCTCACCCGCTACAGCGACGCGCTGCCCCTGGTCTCCGCCCCCGGGACGGGCGGGATCGCACCGGGGGAGGCCGCGCGCTACCTCTACGGCGCCGCCGTCGTCGCGGTGGTGCTCTTCCTGCCCGGCGGCCTGGTCCGCCTCGCCGCCCGGACACGCAAGACCCCGACGTCAGACCGACCCTCAGGAGAGGCACGATGAACCACCGACGACAGGCCGTGCGGGGCCTGGCCGCAGCCCTTGCCGCACTGGTCGCGCTCACCGCCGCCGGATGCAGTTCCAAGGCGAAGACCGGCGACGGCAAGGTGACCGGCGCGGGCGGCGTGAAGACCGGCGAGGGCGTCACGGACAAGACGATCGCCCTCGGCGCGCTCACCGACATGACCGGGGTGTACGCCACGCTCGGCAAGAGCGTCACCCAGGCCCAGCAGCTGTACGTCAAGCAGGTCAACGCCGCCGGCGGGATCTGCGGCCGGCAGCTGGAGCTGACGGTCCGCGACCACGGCTACGACCCGCAGAAGGCGCTCGCCGCGTACACCGAGCTGGAGCCGAAGGTCGTCGGCTACACCCAGTTCATCGGCTCCCCGTTCGTCGCCGCCGTCAAGTCACGGGTCGACGGCCAGGACAAGGGCCTCGTCCTGCCGCAGGCCTGGTCCGCCTCGCTCCTCGGCTCCCCGTACATCCGCGTCCTCGGCGCCACGTACGACGTCGAGACGATCAACGCCGTCGACTTCCTGGTCACGGAGAAGGGCCTGAAGAAGGGCGACAAGCTCGGCCACGTCTACTTCGAGGGCGACTACGGCGAGAACGCGCTCGCGGGCTCGAAGCACGCGGCCGGCAAGGCGGGCCTGACCGTCGTCGAGCAGAAGATCAAGCCCACCGACAACGACATGTCGGCGCAGGTCGCGGCTCTCAAGCAGGCCGGGGTCAAGGCCGTCGTCATCAGCGCCGGACCCCGCCAGGCCGCCTCCCTCGTCGGCGTCGCCGCCGCCACCGGCCTCAGGGTCCCCGTCGTCGGCAACAACTCGGCCTTCGCCCCGCAGCTGCTCGGCACCCAGGCGGGCCCCGCCCTGGAGAAGATGTACTGGTTCGCCTCCCCGAGCCTGCCGATCGGCGCCGACACCCCCACGGCCAAGAAGCTGGTCGCCGACTACCAGGCCGCCTACCCGGGCGACGGCCTCGACAACGGCATCGTCGCAGGCTGGACCGCGGCGAGCGTCTTCGGCGAGGCGCTGAAGAAGGCCTGCGCGGACAAGGACCTGACCCGCGAGGGCGTCGACAAGGCCCTCCTGACCATGAAGGCCCACGACGCCGGCTTCGGCATGACGCATGACCTCGGCGACCCCGAGGCACCGTCCTCCCGCGAGTCGGTCATCATCCAGCCGGACAAGTCCGTCCCCGGCGGCATGCGCACCGTCCGGCAGCCGTTCGTCTCGGAGGCGGCGAAGAGCTACACCCCCTGATCCGCGAGCCCGGTCCGCGACGACACGCGGACCGGGTCCCGGACCGGGGGATCTTCACGTGCCCGAAACATCTCGGTGTGAAGCTCGGGACTCATGAACCCACGTATCGAGGAGAACCGGAGCCACCCCCGCCTCGCCGGGCTGCTCGGCGCCTACCACCTGGTCAACCAGGCGGAGAAGGGCACGGCGGTGGAGTCGGTCGCCGCGCTGCCGGCGGTGTACCGCGTCGAGGCCGAGGACCCGGCCGGCGCGTTCGCCGCCGACACGGTCCTGCTGGCCACGCCGGCCGGTGCGTCCGCACCGGCCGGCTGCGTCGTCCTCAAGGCCCCCCGCGCGGGCCGCGCCCCCGAGATCAAGCGGCTCTGGGTGTCGCCCGAGGCCCGGCGGAAGGGCCTCGCGAAGGCGCTGATGGCCGAGGCCCTGCGCCGGGCCGCCGCGGGCGGCGCGCCCGCCGTGCGTCTCACGGTCTGGTCCTGGCGGGACGAGCCGCTCGCCCTCTACCGGAGCCTCGGCTTCGCCGTCGTGGACCCCTGGGACGACCGGCCGGACCTCCTCTGCCTGGAGAAGCCGCTCGACGTCGTCGAGCGGCTGTCTCCCGCTGCCGTGCGGGCCCACGCCGCCGAAGGCCTCGCCGCGCTCCTCGTGGACGCCGTGGACGGCGGTGCCTCGGTCGGCTTCCTCGCGCCCCTGGACCGGGCCGAGGCGGCCGCCTGGTGGGGCCGCGTCGCCGAGGAGGCCGCCGAGGGGGTACGCGACGTCTGGGCGGCCCACGGCCCCGACGGGCGCCTCGTCGGCGTCGTCACCCTCGTCCGCACCGGCACGGCCAACGGCCGGCACCGCGGCGAGATCGCCCGGCTCCTCGTCCACCGCTCGGCGCGCGGCCGGGGCCTGGGACGGCGCCTGCTCGCCGCGGCCGAGGCCCACGCCGCCGCCACCGGTCTCGGCCTGCTCGTCCTGGACACCCAGACCGACAGCCCCGCCGAGCGCCTCTACCGGGGCGCGGGCTGGACGGCGGCCGGCACGATCCCGGACTTCGCCGCCGATCCGTCCGGCACCCTCCGCCCCACCACGCTGTACTACAAGCGGCTCGGGCAGGACACCCCGTAGGGGTCACGGGGCACGCGAAAGGGCCCCGGGAGGCTGATGCCTCACGGGGCCCTTCTCGTACCGCTTCGTCCGCTAGGGCAGCTGTGCCGCCCGCGCTTCCCGGCTCTCACGCCGGTTGCCGCGGAAGGTGTTCACTCGGCGGGCCGTCGCGAAGAGGGGGATCACGGCGCCCAGCACGACCTGGAGAGCACAGCCGGTCTGGAGCAGGAACGCCCCGCCCGGAGCGTCGAACGCCCAGGCCGCCAGCATGGCCATCGCACCGACGATCCAGCTGAGCATCGCCACCGCGAGGACACCCCGCGGCTTCGGGTACTCGACCCGGCTCACCATCAGCCAGGCCACCCCGATGATCGCGAGCAGCGTCGGGATGAACGGCAGCTCGAGGAGCACGATCGAGACCACGGTCAGCGCGCCGAAGGGGCTCGGCATGCCCTGGAACATGCCGTCCTTCATCGTCACGCACGAGAATCTCGCCAGTCGCAGCACCACGGCGAGCAGCACCACGATCGCGGCCACGGCCGAGACCTTCTGCTGCGCGTCGTCCGCGACCATGCCGTACACGAGCACGAAGTACGCCGGGGCCAGACCGAAGCTGATCAGGTCCGACAGGTTGTCGAGCTCGGCACCCATCGGCGAGCTGCGGAGCTTGCGCGCCACGATGCCGTCGAAGAGGTCGAAGATCGCCGCGCACAGCATCAGTATCACCGCGGTGGCGGCGCTGTTCCGCGCCATGCCGGTCTCGGTGCTGCCGGTGAGGTGCGGGATCAGGATGCCGGTCGTGGTGAAGTAGACCGCCATGAAGCCACACGTGGCGTTACCGAGCGTGAGGGCGTCCGCTATGGACAGCCTCAGCGACAGCGGCATCTCCTCGGCCTCTTCGGCCGCCTCCGCCTCGGCGTCGGCGACCCACTCGGAGGCCCGTGTGTCGGGATCAATCACGGTCAATGCGAGTCACCCCCGCGGTCGTGGCCTGCCCCACCTCGACGGCGACCTCGACACCCTCCGGGAGGTAGATGTCGACCCGTGAGCCGAAGCGGATCAGACCGATCCGGTCACCCTGCTCGACCTTCGTTCCCTGCGGGATGTACGGCACGATGCGCCGGGCGACGGCACCCGCGATCTGCACCATCTCGATGTCGCCGAGTTCGGTGTCGAAGTGCCAGACAACGCGCTCGTTGTTCTCGCTCTCCTTGTTGAACGCCGGGACGAACCCGCCGGGGACGTGCTCGACGGACGTCACGGTGCCGGCCAGCGGCGCGCGGTTGACGTGCACGTTCAGCGGGCTCATGAAGATGGCGACCCGGGTGCGTCCGTCCTTCCACGGCATGATGCTCTGCACCACACCGTCGGCGGGGGAGATGACCCGGCCCTGAGCGATCTCGCGCTCGGGGTCGCGGAAGAACCACAGCATGCCGGCCGCGAGTGCGGTGGTCGGCACGGCGATGGCCGCGGCACGCTTCGACTTGCGCGCGCGCACGAGGCTGAGCGCCGCGGTGGCGACGGTCGGGAGGAGCCACGGCGATGCTCCGCGCGCGAGGCGTACGCCGGCAAGGCTGTCGCGGTGTGCAGAGGTTTGGCTGTGGGGCATGGATGACCTTCGTAGCGGATGATGCCGCGCTGGCAACGGGGGGACGGCGGCTTTCCGGCGATGCTATCGGTTGCGGGGCGCAACTGGGCAAGCCAGGAACCGAGTCGACGGCCGGAAGACGAACACAGGGTGTGATCTTCTTCGCGGCCGAACCGACTCAAAAGCCACAATCAACCCTGGAATCGGTACTCCTCGAGCAGCCGACGACCAATGATCATTTTCTGGATCTCGGCGGTACCTTCACCGATGAGCAGCATCGGCGCCTCCCGGTAGAGGCGCTCGATCTCGTACTCCTTCGAGAACCCGTAACCACCGTGGATGCGGAAGGCGTCCTCGACGACCTCCTTGCAGTATTCGGAGGCGAGGTACTTCGCCATCCCTGCTTCCAGGTCGTTTCGTTCCCCGGAGTCCTTTTTGCGTGCTGCATTCACCATCATGGCATGAGCGGCCTCGACCTTGGTAGCCATCTCGGCCAGCTTGAACTGAATCGCCTGGTGCTGGGCGATCGCCTTGCCGAAAGTGTGACGTTGCTGGGCATAAGAGACACCCAGTTCGAAAGCACGCTGAGCGACGCCGCAGCCACGGGCCGCCACGTTCACGCGGCCGACCTCCACGCCGTCCATCATTTGGTAAAACCCTCGGCCGGTGACCCCGCCGAGTACCCGATTGGCCGGAATGCGCAGTCCGTCCATGATGAGTTCGGTCGTGTCGACGCCCTTGTAACCCATCTTGTCGATCTTCCCGGGGATGGTGAGGCCGGGGCGGACCTCTCCGAAGCCGGGCTCCTTCTCGACGAGGAAGGTCGTCATCGACTTGTGGGGGGCGGTGCCCTCCGGGTGTCCTTCGTCACTTCGGACGAGAACGGCCACCAGCGTTGACGTTCCGCCGTTCGTCAGCCACATCTTCTGGCCGTTGAGGACGTACTCGTCGCCGTCCTTGACCGCCTTGGACGTGATGGCCGACACGTCCGAGCCGAGGCCCGGCTCGGACATCGAGAACGCGCCGCGGGTCTCGCCGGCCGCCATCCGCGGAAGGAAGTACTCCTTCTGCTCCTGGGTGCCGTGCTGCTTCAGCATGTACGCCACGATGAAGTGGGTGTTGATGATGCCGGAGACCGACATCCAGCCGCGGGCGATCTCCTCCACGCACAGCGCGTAGGTGAGCAGTGACTCGCCCAGGCCCCCGTACTCCTCGGGGATCATCAGACCGAAGACGCCGAGCTCCTTGAGCCCGTCGACGATCTGCTGGGGGTACTCGTCGCGGTGCTCGAGCTCCGTCGCGACCGGGATGATCTCCTTGTCGACGAAGTCCCGGACAGTGGCGAGGATCTCCTGCTGGACATCGGTCAGACCGTGGGTCTGGGCGAGTCGCGCCATGACTACTTCTCCTGCTGCTTGAGTTCCGGGCGGCCGGGCTGCTCGCCGCCGCGTGCGTCGATGTACTCGGCGGTCGGGACCATCACCTTGCGGCGGAAGACGCACACGAGGGTGCCGTCCTGCTTGTAGCCCTTGGTCTCGACGTAGACGATGCCGCGGTCGGTCTTCGACTTCGACGGGGTCTTGTCGAGGACCGTGGTCTCGCCGTAGATCGTGTCGCCGTGGAAGGTCGGCGCCACGTGCCGCAGCGACTCGATCTCCAGGTTGGCGATGGCCTTGCCGGAGACGTCCGGCACGGACATGCCGAGCAGCAGCGAGTAGATGTAGTTGCCGACGACGACGTTCTGCTTGAAGTCGGTCGTGTTCTCGGCGTAATTCACATCCATGTGCAGCGGATGGTGGTTCATGGTGAGCAGACAGAAGAGGTGGTCGTCGTACTCGGTGACCGTCTTTCCGGGCCAGTGCTTGTAGACGGCACCGACTTCGAACTCTTCGTAGGTACGGCCGAACTGCATCGGACTCAGGCCTCCGGGATCTCGAACTTGCTGGTGCGCTGCATGCCGGCGGCGCGGCCCTTGCCGGAGATGACCAGGGCCATCTTGCGGGAGGCCTCGTCGATCATCTCGTCGCCGAGCATCGCGGAGCCCTTCTTCCCGCCGGCCTCGGACGTGTAGTAGTCGTACGCGTCGAGGATGAGCTCGGCGTGGTCGTAGTCCTCCTGCGACGGCGAGAAGATCTCGTTCGCGGCGGCGACCTGGTCCGGGTGCAGCACCCACTTGCCGTCGAAGCCCAGGGCGGCGGCGCGCTGCGCGACGGCCTTGTAGCCCTCCTGGTTGCGGATCTGCAGGTAGGGGCCGTCGATCGCCTGGAGGTTGTTGGCGCGGGCGGCCATCAGGATGCTCATCAGGATGTGGTGGTACGCGTCCGCCGGGTAGCCGGGCGGCTGCTCGCCGACGACCAGCGACTTCATGTTGATGGAGGCCATGAAGTCGGCCGGGCCGAAGATGATCGTCTCGACGCGCTGGGAGGCCTGCGCGATCGCGTTGACGTTGGTGAGGCCCTGGGCGTTCTCGATCTGCGCCTCGATGCCGATCTTGCCGACCTCGAAGCCCATGGTCTTCTCGATCTGCGTCAGCAGGAGGTCGAGGGCGACGATCTGCTGGGCGTCCTGGACCTTCGGCAGCATGATGCAGTCGAGGTTCTGGCCGGCGCCCTCGACGACGGTGACGACGTCGCGGTACGTCCAGTGGGTCGTCCAGTCGTTGACGCGGACCACGCGGGTCTTGCCGGTCCAGTCGCCCTCGTTCAGGAACTTCACGATGGTGTGCCGGGCCTCGGGCTTGGCCAGCGGGGCGCACGCGTCCTCCAGGTCGAGGAAGACCTGGTCGGCCGCGAGGCCCTGGGCCTTCTCCAGGAAGCGCGGGTTGGAGCCGGGGACCGCCAGGCAGGAGCGACGGGGGCGGAGCCGGTTCACGGGGCTGGTCATGCGAGGACCTCCGTACTTTCGAGGGGGCTGAGCTTGTGAGCTGTGCGGATCTCGTCGACGATACGGCCGATGATCTCCGTGATACCGAAGTCCTTCGGTGTGAAGACGGCGGCGACACCCGCACGCTTCAGTTCTGCGGCGTCGGCGTTCGGGATGATTCCGCCGACGATGACCGGAATGTCGGTCGCTCCGGCCTCGCGGAGGCGGTCGAGGACGTCGGGCACGAGCTCGGCGTGTGAGCCGGAGAGGATCGACAGGCCCACGCAGTGCACGTCCTCGGCGAGCGCCGCGTCGACGATCTGCTCGGGGGTCAGCCGGATGCCCTGGTAGACCACCTCGAAACCGGCGTCACGCGCGCGTACGGCGATCTGCTCGGCACCGTTGGAGTGGCCGTCGAGGCCGGGCTTCCCGACGAGCAGCCGCAGCCGCCCGGAGTTCAGCTCCTCGGCGGTCCGGGTCACCTTGTCCCGCACGACGGCCATCGGCGTGCCCGCCTCGGCGGTCACCGCGACCGGGGCGGAGGAGACGCCGGTGGGCGCCCGGAACTCGCCGAAGACCTCGCGCAGGGCCCCGGTCCACTCGCCGGTCGTGACGCCCGCGCGGGCGCACTCCAGGGTGGCCTCCATGAGGTTGCCGGTGCCGCGAGCGGCCTCCTTGAGGCGTTCGAGGGCCTTGCAGGGGCGCGGGTGGTTGAACGGGGGCTGGTAGCGGTTGTCCCGCCACGACTTCAGCGAGCCGACCACCCGGGCCTCGACGGCCGGGTCGACGGTCATGATCGCGGTGTCCAGGTCGGCGGTGAGGGGGTTCTCCTCGGTCGACTGGAAGACGTTCACACCGACGATCTTCTCGTCGCCGGCCTCGATCCGGGCGCGCCGCTCGGCGTGCGAGGAGACCAGCTGCGACTTGAGGTAGCCGGACTCGACGGCCGCCATCGCGCCGCCCATCTCCTGGATCCGCTCGATCTCGGCCAGGCACTCCTCGACGAGCGAGTCGACCTTGGCCTCGATGACGTGGGAGCCGGCGAAGATGTCCTCGTACTCCAGCAGGTCGGACTCGTGGGCGAGCACCTGCTGGATGCGGAGGGACCACTGCTGGTCCCACGGCCGGGGGAGGCCGAGGGCCTCGTTCCAGGCCGGGAGCTGGACGGCGCGGGCGCGGGCGTCCTTGGAGAGGGTGACGGCCAGCATCTCCAGGACGATCCGCTGGACGTTGTTCTCCGGCTGGGCCTCGGTGAGGCCGAGCGAGTTGACCTGCACGCCGTAGCGGAACCGGCGCTGCTTCGCGTCCTCGATGCCGTACCGCTCGCGGGTGATCTTGTCCCAGATGCGGCCGAAGGCGCGCATCTTGCACATCTCCTCGATGAAGCGGACGCCCGCGTTCACGAAGAAGGAGATGCGGGCCACGACATCGCCGAACCGGTCCTGGGGGATCTGGCCCGAGTCGCGGACCGAGTCGAGCACCGCGATCGCCGTGGACATCGCGTACGCGATCTCCTGGACCGGCGTGGCCCCCGCCTCCTGCAGGTGGTAGCTGCAGATGTTGATCGGGTTCCACTTCGGGATGTTGTTGACCGTGTAGCAGATCATGTCCGTCGTCAGCCGGAGCGACGGGCCGGGCGGGAAGACGTGCGTCCCGCGCGACAGGTACTCCTTGACGATGTCGTTCTGGGTGGTGCCCTGGAGCTTGGTGATGTCCGCACCCTGCTCCTCGGCGGCCACCTGGTAGAGCGCCAGCAGCCACATCGCCGTGGCGTTGATGGTCATCGAGGTGTTCATCTGCTCCAGGGGGATGTCCTGGAACAGCCTGCGCATGTCACCGAGGTGCGAGACGGGGACCCCGACCCGGCCGACCTCGCCGCGGGCGAGGATGTGGTCGGGGTCGTATCCGGTCTGCGTCGGCAGGTCGAAGGCGACCGAGAGGCCGGTCTGACCCTTGGCGAGATTGCGCCGGTACAGCTCGTTGGACGCCTCGGCGGTGGAGTGACCGGCGTAGGTCCGCATGAGCCACGGCCGGTCCTTCTGGCGCTCAGTCATCTATGGTCCCGGGCTCAGATGTTGCGGAAACGGTTGATGGCGTCGATGTGCTGGGCGCGCTTCTCGGTGTCGCGCACGCCCAGGCCCTCCTGCGGGGCGAGGGCGAGCACGCCGACCTTGCCCTGGTGGAGGTTGCGGTGGACGTCGTAGGCGGCCTGGCCGGTGTCCTCCAGGGAGTAGACCTTGGAGAGCGTCGGGTGGATCTTGCCCTTCGCGATCAGGCGGTTGGCCTCCCACGCCTCGCGGTAGTTGGCGAAGTGCGAGCCGACGATCCGCTTCAGCGACATCCACAGGTAGCGGTTGTCGTACTGGTGCATGTAGCCCGAGGTCGAGGCGCAGGTGGTGATGGTGCCGCCCTTGCGGGTGACGTACACCGACGCGCCGAAGGTCTCGCGGCCCGGGTGCTCGAAGACGATGTCGATGTCCTCGCCGCCGGTCAGCTCGCGGATCTTGGAGCCGAACCGCTTCCACTCGCGCGGGTCCTGCTCGTTCTCGTTCTTCCAGAACTTGTAGCCCTCGGCGTTGCGGTCGATGACCGCGTCCGCGCCCATGGACCGGCAGATCTCGGCCTTCTCCGGGGAGGAGACGACGCAGATCGGGTTGGCGCCGCCGGCGAGGGCGAACTGGGTGGCGTACGAGCCGAGGCCGCCGCTGGCGCCCCAGATGAGGACGTTGTCGCCCTGCTTCATGCCGGCGCCGTTGCGGGAGACCAGCTGGCGGTAGGCGGTGGAGTTGACGAGGCCGGGGGAGGCCGCCTCCTCCCAGCTCAGGTGGTCCGGCTTCGGCATGAGCTGGTTGGACTTGACGAGGGCGATCTCCGCCAGGCCGCCGAAGTTGGTCTCGAAGCCCCAGATGCGCTGCTCGGGGTCGAGCATCGTGTCGTTGTGGCCGTCGGAGGACTCCAGCTCGACCGAGAGGCAGTGCGCGACGACCTCGTCGCCGGGCTGCCAGGCGTTGACGCCCGGGCCGGTGCGCAGGACGACGCCCGCGAGGTCAGAGCCGATGATGTGGTACGGCAGGTCGTGGCGCTTGGTGAGCTCGGAGAGCCGTCCGTAGCGCTCCAGGAAGCCGAAGGTCGAGACCGGCTCGAAGATCGAGGTCCAGACCGAGTTGTAGTTCACCGAGCTCGCCATGACGGCGACCAGGGCCTCGCCCGGGCCGAGCTCGGGGAGCGCGACCTCGTCCAGGTGGAGCGACTTGCGCGGGTCCTTGTCGCGGCTGGCGACCCCGGCGAACATGTCCGCCTCGTCCTTGTGGACGGTGATCGCCCGGTAGGAGTCGGGGAGCGGGATGTTCGCGAAGTCGGCGGACGTGGCGTCCTGCGACTGGATCGCGGCCAGGATTTCCTTCACGGGTTGCCTCCGGCGGTGAGCGTCCTGAGGGAGGGACGCCTGAGGGTTACGACGGGCAGTGCTGCTGCTGTGGAGGTGTGCCGTCGGTTCGGCTCGGTGGTGCGATGGCGGCGCTGTGTGGTGGAGCGCGGGGTGCCTGTGACGCAGGCGTCCGGGCGCACCGGCCGTGGCTGGTGGGGACAGCCGGCGCACGAGGTGTGATCTCTGCGCGCCGGCCGCCCGGACAACATCAACGTATGGCACGCCGTGTCACCTGACAAGGCACTGCGTGCCAACAATTTCACTCAGATGCAATCTGCCCATCACGGATGAGCGATGATCGATCGAAACCGCCCTTGAGCTGGGCGAACGCACGAGGGCCGCCCCCGGAAACCGGGGGCGGCCCTCGTCGTGGAAGGGTGCTCAGGCCTCTCTGAGGGCCTGCTGGATGGTGCGCATGACCTCGTCGAGCGGTGCGTCCGTACGGGCCACGGCGACGACCACGTCGCCGGTGGTGGCGACCCGCGCCGGGGGCGCCGGCTCGGGCTGCGGGGACGGGGCCGGGCGGCCCGCGCCTATGCCCGAGCCGAAGGTCTCCCGGACGATGGCGAAGGCGTGGTCGAGCTGCGCCTCCACGTCGCCCTGGCCGCCCGCCCGCAGCCAGCGCCGCAGCACGTGGTTGTGGGCCGTGACGACCGCCGAGGCGGCGACCTCGGCCAGCAGCGGGTCGTCGTTGCCGTCGTGGTGGTCGCGCTCGTCGAAGTGCCCGAGCAGATACCGGGTGAACAGCCGCTCGTAGCGGGCCACCGAGGCGATCTCCCGCTCCCGCAGCGTCGGCACCTCACGGGTGAGCCGGTAGCGCTCCACCGAGACCGAGGGCGACCCCGCGTACATCTTCATGACTTCCTTGATGCCCCGGCACACCGTGTCGAGCGGGTGCTCGTGCGGCGGGGCGGCGTTCAGGACCGCCTCCGCCCGCACCAGGGTGTCGTCGTGATCGGGGAAGATCGCCTCTTCCTTGGAGCGGAAGTGGCGGAAGAAGGTCCGCCGCGCGACCCCGGCCGTGGCCGCGATCTCGTCGACCGTGGTGGCCTCGTACCCCTTGGTGGCGAAGAGCTCCATCGCCGCCGTGGCGAGCTCCCGGCGCATCTTGAGCCGCTGGGCGGCTGCACGAGTGCCCGCCGCGCTCTCCGGAGCGTCGGACGGGGACGTGGCACGGGGTGTCTTCGCGGCCTTGGGCATGGTCCGAACGTACTGCATCGGAGTGGGAGTGTGCCCAGGTGGGGGCGGGGAGCCCCCCGGGGCGCCGACGGCGCCCGGGGAACTCAGCAGACCGCCCCAGCCGGCCGTACGGGGCTCAGCGTCGGGCATATTCGCGGAAGCCGCGACCCGTCTTGCGGCCCAGGCAGCCCGCCGCCACGAGGTGCTCCAGGAGCGGCGCCGGGGCCAGGCCCGGGTCGCGGAACTCGCGGTGCAGCACCTGCTCGATCGCGAGCGAGACGTCCAGACCGACCACGTCGAGCAGCTCGAACGGGCCCATCGGGTAGCCGCCGCCCAGCTTCATCGCGGCGTCGATGTCGTCCAGGGTCGCGTAGTGGTCCTGGACCATCTTGATCGCGTTGTTCAGGTACGGGAAGAGCAGCGCGTTCACGATGAAACCGGCGCGGTCGCCGCAGTCCACGGGGTGCTTGCGGATCTTCGCGGTGACCTCGCGGACGGTGGCGTGGACGTCGTCGGCGGTCAGGACCGTACGGACGATCTCGACCAGCTTCATCGCCGGAGCCGGGTTGAAGAAGTGCATCCCGATGACGTCCTGCGGGCGCGTGGTGGCGCGGGCACAGGCCACGACGGGCAGCGAGGAGGTCGTGGTGGCGAGCACCGCGCCCGGCTTGCAGATCTTGTCGAGCCGCGCGAACAGCTCCTGCTTGATCTCCAGGTCCTCGGCGACCGCCTCGACGGCCAGGTCGACCTCGGCGAAGGCGTCGAGCGAGCCCGCGGCGGTGATCAGCGCCAGCGTGGTGTCGCGCGCCTCGCCCGTCATCCGGCCCTTGTCGACGGAGCGGGCCAGGGACTTCGCGATCCGGGCCTTGGCGGTGTCCGCCTTCTCCTGGGAGCGCGCGGCGAGGACGACCTGGTAACCGGCCTTGGCGAAGACCTCGGCGATGCCGGAGGCCATCGTGCCCGAGCCGGCGACGCCGACCGAGCGGACCTCGCGGCCCGCTCCGGCCTCGGCGGAGGCCGACGGGGTGAGTGCGTCGTCCACCACCTGCGCGGAGCCCGGCGCCTCGTACGTGTAGAAGCCGCGGCCCGCCTTCCGACCGGTCAGACCGGCCTCGCTGAGCTGCTTGAGGATCGGGGCGGGGGCGTGCAGGCGGTCGTGCGAGGAGGCGTACATGGCCTCCAGGACCGTGCGGGCCGTGTCGACGCCGATCAGGTCGAGGAGCGCCAGCGGCCCCATCGGCAGGCCGCAGCCCAGCTTCATCGCCGCGTCGATGTCCTCGCGGGAGGCGTACTTGGCCTCGTACATGGCGGCGGCCTGGTTCAGGTAGCCGAAGAGCAGGCCGTCCGCGATGAAGCCGGCCCGGTCGCCGACCGCCACCGGCTCCTTGCCGAGGTCCTGGGCGAGCCGGGTGACGGCGTCGACCGCCTTCGGGTCGGTCAGGACGGAGGACACCACCTCGACCAGCTTCATGGCCTGGACCGGGGCGAAGAAGTGCAGGCCCAGGACACGCTCGGGGTGGGCCGAGTCGGCGGCGAGCCGGGTCACGGAGAGGGCGTTGGTGCCGGTGGCGAGGATCGCGTCCGGGCGGACGATCGCGTCGAGGGCGCGGAAGACCTCCTGCTTGGCCTCGTACGACTCCGGCACGACCTCGATCACGAGGTCGGCCTCGGCGGCCGCCTGGAGGTCGGAGAAGGTACGGAAGCGGGCCAGCACGTCCTGCCGCTCCTCCTCGGTGATCCGCTCGCGGGCCACCGCGCGGGCGGTGGACGCCTCCAGGGCGGCGACGGCCCGCGCGGCGGCGACGTCGCTGATGTCGATGCCGATGACCTCACGGCCGGCCCGGGCGAGGACGTCTGCGATACCCGCGCCCATGGTGCCGAGACCGACGACGGCGATGGTGGAGAGAGGGGTGTCCATCAGGGGACTCCAGAGAGGAAGAGTGACGACTGAGGGCAGTTGCGCGCGCGAAAGGGCGCGGGAAAAAGGTGAGGGCGATGCCACGGAAAGAGGGCGCTGCCCGGTATTGAGGGCGATGCCCTGGGAAAGGGGGCCGACGGACTCTGTCCCGAGTCACATCGAAACTGCCGAACCGACGAACGACACAACGGCTGCGTCACCAGGCCGTTGTGGGAAGTGCGGGTGGTGGCCCGCTCACCTGAGACTAACCGGCCGGTAACGAGCACGCCAGTCCCGGGAAGTTGAGGAAAATGTGATCTGGATCGCGGATAGGCTCGGATTCATGGAATACGCCGAGGATCCGGAATTCTGCTCGATGATCGATCGATTGCGCGACGAGATCGAGAATGACACCGGAGAGGTCCCCGAGACATTCCGTCGCCTCGCGGCCACCGCCGACCCCGAGGAACTGCACCGGGTCCTCACAGCACCCGGGCAGCCGCTCTGGGCCCGCGAGATCGCCGCGTACGCCCTCGGTGTCGCCGGTGACCCGCGAGCCTTCGAGGCCCTCGTCCTCCTCCTCAACCACCGCGACCCCGAGCGCTGCGTCACCGCGGCCCACGCCCTGACCCGGCTCGGCGACCCGCGCACCGCCCGCGCCGCCGCCGCGCTCGCCACCAACGAACTCCGGGCCGCCTACGCCCTCCTGCCGGTACGGCTGCTCGCCGCGCTCCGCGCCCCCGAGTCCGTACCGGCCCTGATCACCGTCCTCGAACGGCGACTTCCCGCGGACGACCCCCACTGGCGGGTCGGACTCGCCTGTGTCGAGGGCCTGGGCGCCCTCGGCGACCCCGTGGCCCGTCCCGCTCTGGAGGCCGCCCTCCCGCACCCCAGGCTCGGCGCCGCCGCCGCACGCTCACTGCACCTGCTCGGCCCCGCCGGCTGACCGGCGGCCCGGACACAGGAGAGCCGGCGCCAGGGTCCCGGCCGACGCGAGGACTGCGGGGAACGCGGCCAGCGCGAAGCACAGGGCCAGCGGCAACCGTCCCACCAGGAGGCCCGCACCCGCCGTCGCCGCCGTACTGCCCGCGTTGAACGCGGTGTTGACCCAGGCACCGGCCCGGGTGCGCCGACCGGGACCGGCGGACTCGTCCGCCAGCAGGTACGCGCTCGTGAGCGCCGGAGCCAGGAACAGACCGCCGAGCGCCACCCAGCCGACCAGCGCGTACGGATGCGGGGAGAGCCCCGCCACCGCCAGCACCCCGCCGAGACCGAGCGTGAGCAGGGAGAGGCGCACGGCGGTGGGCAGCCGCCAGGACACGGCGCCGTGGACCAGGCCGCCCACCGCGCTGCCCGCGGACAGCGCCGCCAGCACCCAGGGCACCGCCCCCGGCAGCCCGTGCGCGTCCGCGAACGCGATCACGAGCAGGTCCAGGGCGCCCAGGCACATGCCCATCGCCGCGGCGACGGCCGCCGCCCGGGCCGGTCCGCCACCGGGCGCACCCACCGGGCCGGTCCCCGCATCCGGAGCCTCGCGCTCCCGCTCCTTCGGCGCGCCCCGCACGACCGGCGAGGTGACCAGCGCGAGCGTGCCCGTCAGGACCAGCGCGGCGCTCACCGCGAGCCCGGCCGGCGCCGCCGCGAACCGCAGGAGCAGCCCGACCAGCAACGGGCCCGTGACGAAGAGGAGTTCCTCCGCCACCGTGTCCAGGCTGTACGCGCGCCGCAGCAGCTCCCGGTCGGGCAGCATCGCGCTCCACAGCGCCCGTGTCACCGGTCCGAGCGGCGGGACCACCGCGCCCGCGGCAGCGGCCAGGACCGCGAGCCCAACGGTCGAGGTCACGCGCCCGGCCGTCGCGACCGCCAGCGCGGTGAGCAGCAGGGCGTGCGCGGCGGCCAGCGGCGGCAGGGCCCGGCGGGGCCCGAACCGGTCGACGAGACCGGCGCGCGCGGGCGACAGCAGCACACCGGTCAGCCCGAACACGGCCATGACCGTGCCGGCCGCGGCGTACGAGCCGGTGCCGCCCTTGACCGAGAGGACCAGGGACAGCGGGGCGATGCCGTTGGGGAGCCGGCCCACGAGGGCGGCCCCGAAGGTGCGGGAGGCGTGCGGGGTGCGCAGCAACGCGGCATAGCCGGGCGCGCGGGAACGGGCAGGGGAGGTCACGGACATGACGGAGGTTCCTCGGGGAGGGCGCCGGGCGGTGCCCGCGGCGCCTGGGTGTGCGGGGTCGCGAAGGACCGCGCCGGTGCCCGGGGGCACGGACGTCGGCCGGGCGACTCCTACGCACAGAAGAGGAACATGCGCGTCAACGTATCAAGCGGAGCTCCGTCCCGGTGTCACCGGGACGCCGTCCCGGCACGCTCCGGTACGAGCGCGAACGCCTCGATCTCCACGAGCAGCTCCGGCCGGACGAGCGCCGACACCTGCACCGCCGAGCTCGCCGGCAGCGGCGCGCCCGCGAAGTGGGCGTCCCTGGCGTCCCGCACCGCGGGGAGATGGGCGACGTCCGTGACGAAGTAGGTCAGCTTCACCACGTCCCCGAAGCCCGCGCCGGCGGCGGCGAGGCACCGCTCCAGGTTCGCGAAGACCTGGTGGGCCTGGGCCGCCGCGTCGCCCTCCCCGACGACCGCCCCGGAGGCGTCGAGGGCGCACTGCCCGGATATCGCGACGAACCGGCCCGTGCCCCAGACGACGTGGCTGTACTGGGGGCTGGGCGCGAGGCCGTCGGGAGCGGGGACGTGGGTGAGGTGGCTCGTCATGTCGCACATCCTCGCCCACGGCACTGACAGTGCCCGCCACCCCGTGGGGTGCGGGCACTGCCGGCCGGTGCGGCGGGGTCAGCGCACGTGGCCGAGGAGCCCGTGCAGGGCTACGCCGATCGGCTCCGCGAGCGGGATGCCGGCCCGCCCGGCGCGCTTCTCCGGTGCCTTTTCCCCGGAGGTCTGCTCGTCCGCGGCCTTCTTGCCCTGGGCCTTCTTCCCCGCGGCGGTCAGCGGCTCGGGCTCCGGCTCCGGAAGCGCCTCGCAGACGGCGTCCACCTCGGCGTCGCCCTCGGCGCGCGGGACCTTGCCGGTGGCGAGGTAGGCGGTCAGGTGGTCGTCGAGGCAGTCGTTGCCGCCGAGGGTCACCCCGTGGTTCCCGCCGCCCTGCTCGACGACCAGGCTGGAGCCGCGGACGAGCCGGTGCAGGGCGACCCCGCCCTCGTACGGGGTCGCCGCGTCGTCGGTGGCCTGGAGGATGAGGACCGGCGGCAGCCGGTCGTTGGTCACGTCCGGCGGGGTCAGGGACTCGACCGGCCAGAACGCGCACGGCGCGTTGTACCAGGCGTTGTTCCAGGTGGAGAACGGCGCCTTCGCGTGCACGTCCCAGCTGTCCTTGCGCCAGACGTTCCAGTCGCGGGGCCATGCCGCGTCCCGGCACTGCACGCTCGTGTAGACCGAGTAGCCGTTGTCCGCGGCCGCGTCGGCCTCCCCGTACCGTTCGTACGCCTCCTTCAGCGGCGCCGGGTCGGCGTCGTTGACGTACGCCGAGAACGCGTTCGCCAGGCGGGGCCAGTAGCCGTTGTAGTACCCGCCGGGCAGGAAGGTGTCCTCCAGCTCGCCCGGCCCGACCTTCCCGCCGGCCGGGGCGGCCCGCAGCGCGTCGCGCATCCGGTACCAGGCGGCCTCGACCGCGGCCGGGTCGGTGCCCAGCCTGTAGACGGCGTCCTGGCGGGCCACCCAGGCCATGAAGTCCTTGTGGCGGGTGTCGAAGGCGTAGTCCTGGGAGATGTTGTCCTCGTACCAGACGCCGTGCGGGTTGACGACGGAGTCCAGTGCCATGCGGCGCACCCGGTCAGGGTGGAGCCGGGCGTACACCGCGCCCAGGTAGGTGCCGTACGAGTAGCCGAGGTAGTTGATCTGCGGGGCCCCGAGCGCGACGCGGATGGCGTCGAGGTCCCGTGCGGTGCTCACCGTGTCGATGTACGGCAGGACGTCGGCGTACTTCTTGCCGCAGGCCTCGGCGAAGGACCGGGCCCGGTCGACCGCCGCCCGCTCGGCCTCGGCCCCGGTCGGCACCGAGTCGGCGCGCACCGGCGCGAAGTGGCCGGGCTTGCAGTCGAGCGCGGGCTCGCTCTTGCCGACCCCGCGCGGGTCGAAGCCGATCACGTCGTACTCGGCGGCCACCTTCGGGGGCAGTGAGGCCGCCACGTACCCGGCCATCGCGCGCCCGCTGCCGCCGGGCCCGCCCGGGTTGACGAGCAGCGGGCCCTGGAACGTACCCGCGGTGTGCGGGACCCGCGTGAGGGCGAGCGTGATGCTCCGCCCGGCCGGGTCGTCGTGGTTGAGCGGCACCTTCAGGGTGGCGCACTGGAGCTTCGGGTACGCCTCGGTGGCGCAGCCGGTCCAGGCGAGCGGCGGCAGCGGACGGGGGGCCGGTTCTCCGGCACCCGCGGGAGCGGCGGGCAGGACGGTGACCGTCCCGGCGACCAGCGCTCCAGCGGCGATCAGCATTCCTGCGCGTGGGGTCATGGGGCCTTTGTGTCCCGTGCGGGCCGCGGCAGGACCTGTTTCGGCCAGAGTTGACCCGAACAGAGGAGGATCCGACGGCGTGTCAGGTGACCGGTCCGATGATCGGGCCGGACGTCCGAGCCGGTTCTCCGAATGTGGATTCAGAGGAAGGTGAGCTGCTCCGGGGTGGCCGCCCCGGCCGGTCCCTCGGGGAGGGGAACCCGGCGCGACGCACCCCGGTGGGCGGGCCCGATGCCGAACTCGGCGGCCAGTTCGTGCACCTGACGGGTGATCCGCCGCTGGTACCAGGTCGGCGCGTAGGCCCCGGACGCGTACATCCGTTCGTACCGCCCCACCAGGCCGGGGTGGTGCTCGCGCAGCCATCGCATGAACCACTCGCGGGCGCCCGGCCGCAGGTGCAGGACGAGCGGGGTGACCGAGCTCGCCCCGGCCTCGGCGATCGCGCGCACCGTCTCGCGCAGCTGCTCGGGCCGGTCGCCGAGGAACGGCACCACCGGAGCCATCAGCACCCCGCAGTCGATGCCGTGCTCACCGAGGACGCGGACGACGTCCAGGCGGCGCTGCGGTGAGGGCGTGCCCGGTTCGACGGTCCGCCACAGCTCCTCGTCGGTGAAGCCGACGGAGACGGAGATGCCGACCTCGGTGACCCGGGCGGCCTGGGTGAGGAGCTCCAGGTCGCGCAGGATCAGGGTGCCCTTGGTGAGGATCGAGAACGGGTTGGCCCGGTCCCGCAGCGCGGCGAGGATGCCCGGCATGAGGTGGTAGCGGCCCTCGGCGCGCTGGTAGCAGTCCACGTTGGTGCCCATGGCGATGTGCGCTCCCTGCCAGCGGGCGGAGGCGAGCTGGCGGGCGAGCAGCTCCGGGGCGTTGACCTTGACGACGATCTGGGAGTCGAAGCCGAGTCCGGTGTCGAGGTCGAGATAACCGTGGGACTTGCGGGCGAAGCAGTACACGCACGCGTGCGTGCAGCCCCGGTACGGGTTGACCGTCCACTCGAACGGCATCCGGGAGGCGCCGGGCACCCGGTTGAGGATCGAGCGGGCCCGCACCTCGTGGAAGGTGATGCCGCGGAACTCGGGGGTGTCGAAGGTGCGGGTGGTGACCGCGTCCGTACCGAACAGGGCGATGTCGGCGGGTGCCGTCGCGCCGCCCGGGGTGTCGCCCAGATGGTCCCAGCGCATGGACGCCTCCTCGGTTGCCGTTCTCGACCGTGCGCCCAGAATAGAACACCTGTTCCCTTGATTGTCGCAACCCGGATTTCGCCCGCCGGACCCCACGTGGTTCGCTTGGCCCACACCCCGAGGAACCACAAGCTGGAGGAAGTCAATGGCGCAGGTCGAGGCCACCACGGAACGGATCATCGCCGCGGACGCGGAGACGGTGTTCGACGCGCTGGCCGACTACAGCGGTACGCGCGCGAAGGTGCTCCCCGAGCACTTCAGCGAGTACGAGGTCCGCGAGGGCGGCGACGGCGAGGGCACCCTCGTCCACTGGAAGCTCCAGGCCACCAGCAAGCGCGTCCGCGACTGCCTCCTGGAGGTCACCGAGCCCACCGACGGACAGCTCGTCGAGAAGGACCGCAACTCGTCCATGGTCACCACCTGGACCGTGACCCCCGCCGGCGAGGGCAAGTCCCGCGCCGTCGTCACCACCGTCTGGAACGGCGCCGGAGGCATCGGCGGCTTCTTCGAGAAGACCTTCGCGCCCAAGGGCCTCGGCCGGATCTACGACGCCGTCCTCGCCAAGCTGGCGGACGAGGTCGAGAAGTAACGCCCTGAGCGTTCACCGATTCGAGTGGATCGCCCGCGCCCCCGTACCGGAGCCCCCGCGCACCGAGGGGGCGCGGGCCTCCTCGTAAACGCGCTGATGAGCGAGCCAAGTGCGCCGTAGCGCAGGGATGTTCGCCCCCCGGGGCGCCACCGGCCTCCCCTACCGCCCGACTTGCTCCCCCTTCGCCTGCAATGCGAAGAATGGCGCGGCGCAGACGCCGTGACGAGGGGAGCAGGTACGTGGGTGCGATCACCACCGCGGAGTACGTCGACAGCGCGGCGGAGGACGCGGAACCGCCCGCCGCGGACGGTCCGCCCGCCGACCTCGCGCCCCCGCCCGACCCCGGCCCGGCCGACTTCGACCCCCGGCGCGTCCGGCTCGTGTTCTGCGGCCTCATGCTCGCGCTGCTCCTCGCCGCGCTGGAGCAGATGATCGTCGCCACCGCCCTGCCGAAGATCGTCGGCGAACTCCAGGGCCTGGACCGGATGTCCTGGGCGATCACCGCCTACCTGCTGACCTCCACCATCGGCCTGCCCGTCTACGGAAAGCTGGGCGACCTCCTCGGCCGCAAGGGCGTCTTCCTCTTCGCCATCGTCGTCTTCGTCATCGGCTCGGGCCTCGCAGGCTGGTCACGGTCCATGGACGAGCTCATCGCCTTCCGGGCGATCCAGGGCGCCGGCGCCGGCGGACTCATGATCGGCGTCCAGGCGATCATCGCCGACATCGTCCCCGCCCGGGAGCGCGGCCGGTACATGGGCCTCATCGGCGCCGCCTTCGGCCTCGCCTCCGTCGCCGGCCCCCTCCTCGGCGGCTTCTTCACCGACCACCTCTCCTGGCGCTGGTGCTTCTACTTCAACGTGCCCTTCGGGCTCGTCACCCTCGCCGTCGTCGCCGTCGTCCTCGAACTGCCCAAGCCCGCGGCACGCGCGCGCTTCGACGTCCTCGGGGCCCTGCTCCTCGCCGCCGCCTCCACCTGCCTGGTCCTGCTGACCAGCTGGGGCGGCACCGAGTACGCCTGGGACTCCCGGGTCGTCCTCGCCCTGGCCTGCGGAGCCGCCGGAACCACCCTCCTCTTCCTGGTCGTCGAGCACTTCGCGCCCGAACCCCTCATCCCGCTCCGGCTGTTCCGCGACTCCGTCTTCACCGTCACCGCCCTCGTCGGCGCGGTCGTCGGCATCGCGCTCTTCGGCGCCGCCAGCTACCTGCCGAGCTTCCTGCAGATGGTCGAGGGCGCCACCGCCACCGAGTCCGGCCTCCTCATGCTGCCCCTGATGGGCGGCATCGTCGTCGCCTCCGTCGTCTCCGGCCGGCTGATCAGCCGCACCGGCCGCTACAAGGCCTATCCGGTGGCCGGCGGCGCCGTCTCCGTCCTCGGCATGTGGCTGCTCTCGCGCATGGACGCCGACACCCCGCGCCTCCAGCACAGCCTGTGGCAGGCCGTCCTCGGCACCGGCATCGGCCTCGTCATGCCGGTCCTCGTGCTCGCCGTGCAGAACTCCGTACGACCCTCCGACCTCGGCACCGCCACCAGCGCCCACAACTACTTCCGGCAGATCGGCGGCAGCGTCGGCGCCGCGGTCTTCGGCACCCTCTTCGCCTCCCGGTTCGACGACGCACTCGGCGACCGGCTCGCGGGCGTCCTCGCACAGGGCGGCCCCGGGTCACCGCCACCCGTCGAGTCGATCACCCCCCAGGGCGTCCACACCCTGCCGCCGGCACTCCGCGACGCGTACGTCCAGGCGTACGCGGACGCGATGCCGCGGATCTTCCTCTACCTCGTGCCGGTCCTCGTGCTCGGCCTCGTCCTCGCCTTCTTCCTCAAGGAGAAACCGCTGGTGTCCCACCACAGCCCGCTCACCGAGGCCACCGACGCCCCGCTCGCCGACGGCTTCGGCGGGGTCCAGGCGGTGCCGCACGCCCGCCACGCCGCCCCCGCGCCCGCCGCCGCCCCGCCGCACTCCGGAGTGCCCGTCTGCGGCGCCGTCCAGCACCACGACGGCAGCCGGGTGCCCCGGGCCGCCCTCACCCTCATCGACGTCCAGGGGCGGCAGGTCGGCCGCGGCGCCAGCGGGGAGGACGGGCGGTACGCGCTCAGCGTCCCCGGCGGCGGCGCGTACGTCCTCATCGCGGCGGCCGGCGGACACCAGCCGCAGGCCGTGTCCGTCACCGTCGGCGACCGGCCGGTCGAACTCGACGTCGTCCTCGGCGGCGCCGGGCGGCTCGCGGGCAACGTCGTCACCGCCGACGGCACCCCGGTGCGGGACGCCGCCGTCACCCTCACCGACGTACGCGGCGAGGTCGTCGCCTCCACCCGCAGCGGACGCGAGGGCGGGTACGTCATCGGCGAGCTCGTCGCGGGCGAGTACACGCTCGCCGCCAGCGCCCCCGCCTTCCGCCCCGCCGCGCTTCCCGTGAGCGTCCAGGCCTCCCGCGAGACCCGCCAGGACATCGAGCTGGCCGGCGGCGCGGTGCTGCGCGGCACGGTACGGGCCGGCGGCGGGCGTCCCGTCGAGGACGCCCGGGTCACCCTGCTCGACGCGGCCGGGAACGTCGTCGACACCCTCACCACCGGCGCCGACGGCACGTTCCGCTTCGTGGACCTGTCCTCCGGCGAGTACACGGTCATCGCCGCCGGTTACCCGCCCGTCGCCACGGTCCTCCAGATGGCCGGCGGCGGCCGCACCGAGCGCGACCTCCAGCTCGGCCACCAGGACTGACCGACACCCTCAGGAGGTGGTCGTCGCCTTGCGCAGCGCGCTGATGCAGGTGCCGATCGCCTCCTGGAGGGCTTCGAGGCGCTGGAGCATGTCCGCCTCGTAGATGTCCTCCTCCATCACCTCGTCGAGCGTCAGCTCCTCGAAGACCTTCGTCGCCTTCTGCAGGCTGTTGTAGAACTTCGTCCGGCGCTCCTGGACGCGCAGCGCGGGGTTCTCCTCGACCGCCTTGGCGACCAGGCCCTTCACGGCGTCGTAGGCCTCGCCGGCCCACTCGCCCGCCTCCTCCGAGTCGTCGAGCTCGTCGAGGAGCGACAGGTGCCGCTCGGCCTCGGCGCGCAGCTCGGCCGGCGCCTCGACGGTCTGCCCGGCGGGGGTCCTGATCTGCCCGTTCTCGACGATCTGGCGCACGTACCCGATGCGGTCGGCCGCCTTCGCCTCGCTCGCCACCGCCTTCTTCAGGTCGTCGGTACGGGCGATGGCGCGGGCCATCTCGGTCTGGAGGGCGGGGTCCTCCTTCATCCGGTCCAGCAGCGCGCCGCGCGCGGCCTCGGCCGTGCCCGGGTCGGCGAGGATCGCGGCCCGCAGCGCCGTCGGGTTCTCCGCGACCTCCAGGGCCTTCGTCGGTCGGATGCCCTCCGCCTCGGCCGCGGCGGTGATCGCCTGGCCGCGCACCGAGGACGCGCTGTTGCGGGACGTGTAGTACGACAGCCAGACGTCCGCGTCGGGCAGCTCGATGTCCGCGCCCGGGACCAGGACCTCGAACTGCGGGACCAGGCCGTCGTCGGCCGCCATGTCCCAGGCCTTGTAGTAGCGCATGACCCGCTCGGGCGAGCACCCCGCGAGCCGGGCGAAAGCCTTCGCCGAGACCTTCGTCCGTGCCGCCCCCTCCTCGGCGGCCTGGCCGCCGGGTCGCACGCTCCGGGCCACCTTCAGGGCGAACGCCCAGCCGCCGGTCCGTGCGTAGACCCCGAAGTCATGGGCGTCACGGACGACGACGGGGTCGTGCTCCTCGTCGGCGCGGCCGTCCTCGTCGTCCTCCTCGTCCGCGTCGTCCTCCTCGCCCGCGGCGCCGTCGGCGTCCGGTGCGATCCGCGGCCCGGGGGCCGACGGCTCCCAGAACTCCGGCTCCTCCGCCATGACGGGCACGACGGACTCGACGGACTCGACGGGCTCGGAACCGATCGGCTCGGAACCGATCGGCTCGGAAACGACGATCCCGGAGCCCAGGGGCTCGGATCCGACGGGCACGGACTCGACGGGCGCGGTTTCGGACGGGGTGAAGGCGATGGTCACCGAGAGCTCTCCGGAAGGTCGGGTGCGACAACTGACCCAGCCTATACGCACCCGTTGGCGACGTTTCGGCCCTATTGGGACCCTCGGTAAACCGCCGGCGTGGCCCACGCCACGAGACCAGGACGCCCCCATGACTCACGGAATCGAGCTCCACCGCGCGCGTTGAGCGCCTCCCGCGAGCGCCCGACGCTCGTCCCCTCGCTGTACGCGTACGCCAAGGGCCTGCGCGACGCCGCACCCGAAGCGCCCCTGCCCCGCCGCGGCCTTCCCCTGCCCGGGCACGCCCGGCCACCGCGCGTGCCCTACGACGGCCCCGAACCACCCGAGGCCATCGCCGCCGTCACCGACCTCCTCCGTCCTTTCCTGGCCGTCCGGCCGCCGCCGGGCCGTCACGGCCGCGCTCCTGGCCGTCGTCGGGGAGCCCGGCAGCCCGCCCGACCGGGAAGGGCGCCGGCGTGCCGACTGGGTCCGCCGTACGGCACGGGAGCTCCGCACGGCCGTGCTCGTGGCGACCTCGGCGGAGCCCCGGCTGCGGATCGAGGTCGCCGTCGCCGACCCCGGCGATCCGGACGTCGTCGAGACCCGGTTCCTCGTGGACGGGCGTCCGCTCGTCCCGTCGGTCTTCGGCCGGGGACCTGGCGGGGCGCCGGAGGCGCTCCTCGCCGGCGGAGCGCTGCGGGCCGGGCCCGAACCGAAGGAGGTGCGCCTCGCGGAGGCGTGCTGCACCGAAGACTGCTGCGGCGCCCTGTACGTCACCGTGCGGCGCGAGGGCGCGCACGTCGTCTGGGACGGCCGGCGGCGGCCCGGCATGCCGCCCGGGGCTGCCGCCGACGCCCCGCGCGTACCGTTTCGACGCCGACGCGTACGACGCCGAGATCGCCCGCGCCGAACAGGATCTGAGCTGGACCTGGCCGGCCCGCGAGACGGCCTGGCTGATCGGCGCGGGGCTGCGCGAGCGTCCGGAGCCGCTCGCCCGATGGGGACTGCGTCGGGGGTGGATCTCCACCGACTTCCAGGTGCAGGACACCACCGTGGTCGGCCTCCACGGACCGCCCCCGAGCGCCGGCGGCACAGCCGGCACGGAGCAGCCCGCACCCCCGTACCTCTGGTGCCTCCCGGACGACGGCACTCCGCCCGAGGAGCAGGCCGCGCGGGCCCTGCGCCGACTGGCCGACAGCGACCCCCGGGGGTATCCGGAACTGCGCGGCTGAGCCGTACCGCCGTCCCGGTGAGCGTCATTGGTCCACTCCAACGGAGGTTATCCACAGGGGTGGTAGGGCCGCCGGGCGGCGCGTACGGTGCCAGGCATGAAGATCCTCATCAGCGCCGACATGGAGGGCGCGACGGGCGTGACCTGGCCCGCCGACGTGCTGCCCGGCACGCCCCAGTGGGAGCGGTGCCGCGCGATGTTCACCTCCGACGTGAACGCCGCCGTGCTCGGCTTCTTCGACGGCGGCGCCGACGAGGTCCTGATCAACGAGGCGCACTGGTCCATGCGGAACCTGCTCCTGGAGCGCCTCGACGAACGGGCCGAGATGCTCACCGGCCGGCACAAGTCCCTCTCGATGGTCGAGGGCGTGCAGCACGGGGACGTCGACGGCATCGCCTTCGTCGGCTACCACACGGGTGCCGGCACCGAAGGAGTCCTCGCCCACACCTACCTCGCGAACTCCATCACCGGCGTCTGGCTCAACGGGGAGCGGGCCAGTGAGGGCCTGCTCAACGCCCATGTCGTCGCCGAGTACGGCGTCCCGGTCGTCCTCGTCACCGGGGACGACCTGACCTGCGAGGACGCCCTCGGATACGCGCCCGAGGCCCCCAAGGTCGCGGTGAAGGACCACGTCTCGCGGTACGCGGCGGTGTGCCGCGCCCCGGCCAGGACCGCCGCCGACATCCGCGAGGCGGCCAAGGCCGCGACCGCCCTCGCCGTCCGGCACGAACCGGTCCGCGGCGGACCCTTCACCGTGGAGCTGGAGTTCGACGCCGAGCACCTGGGCGCCGCCGCCACGGTGGTTCCCGGCGTGGCGCGGAGCGGCGAGCGGCGCGTCGCCTACACCAGCGGGACGATGTACGAGGCAATCCGTACGTTCAAGGCGGTCACGACCATCGTCTCGGCCGCGGTGGAGGAGCAGTATGGCTGAGGAGGTCCGCGGACCGGACACGGCGGCGCTCGACGAGGTGGTCACCTTCACCTCCGAGCTCATCCGCATCGACACCACCAACCGCGGCGGAGGCGACTGCCGGGAGCGGCCCGCCGCCGAGTACGTCGCCGAGCGGCTCGCCGCAGCCGGCATCGAGCCCACGCTCCTGGAGCGCACCCCCGGCCGCACCAACGTCGTGGCCCGCATCCCCGGCACCGACCCCTCGGCCGAGGCGCTCCTCGTCCACGGCCATCTGGACGTGGTCCCCGCCGACCCCGCCGAATGGTCCGTGCACCCCTTCTCCGGCGAGGTCCGCGACGGCCTCGTGTGGGGGCGGGGCGCCGTCGACATGAAGAACATGGACGCGATGGTCCTGGCCGTCGTCCGCTCCTGGGCCCGCCAGGGCGTCCGGCCCCGCCGCGACATCGTCCTCGCCTACACCGCCGACGAGGAGGCGAGCGCCGAGGACGGCTCCGGCTTCCTCGCCGACCGGCACGCCGGACTCTTCGAGGGCTGCACGGAGGGCATCAGCGAGTCCGGGGCGTTCAGCTTCCACCCCACGCCCGGCACCACCCTCTACCCGATCGCGGCGGGGGAGCGGGGCACCGCCTGGCTCAAGCTGACCGCCCACGGCCGGGCCGGCCACGGCTCCAAGGTGAACACGGCGAACGCCGTCACCCGCCTCGCCGCCGCCGTCGCCCGCATCGGCGCCCACACCTGGCCGGTCCGCCTCACCGCGACCGTCCGCGCCGCGCTCACCGAACTCGCCGCGCTGCACGGCATCGAGATCGACACCACGGCGCCCGACCTCGACGTCGACCTGCTCCTCGACAAGCTCGGACCCGCCGCCGCGGTCGTCGAGTCGACCGTCCGCAGCAGCGCCAACCCGACGATGCTGGACGCCGGTTACAAGGTCAACGTCATCCCGGGACAGGCGGTCGCGTACGTCGACGGGCGGATGCTGCCGGGCGCGGAGGAGGAGTTCGCCGCGACCATGGACCGGCTCACCGGACCGGACGTGACCTGGGAGTTCCACCACCGCGAAGTGCCTCTGGAGGCCCCGGTCGACTCGCCGACCTTCGCCAAGCTCCGGGCCGCCGTCGAGCGCTTCGACCCGACAGGACACGTCGTGCCGTACACGATGTCCGGCGGCACCGACGCCAAGCAGTTCTCCCGGCTCGGCATCACCGGGTACGGCTTCTCGCCGCTCCGGCTGCCCCCGGACCTCGACTACGGCGCGCTTTTCCACGGCGTCGACGAACGCGTGCCGGTGGACGCCCTCCACTTCGGCACCCGCGTGCTCGACCACTATCTGAAGTCCGCGTAGGACAAGAGGGGACGGACCTGTGACAGGGGGAGCCGAGATGACCACGACCACGGCCGGGTACGGCAGCTGGCCCTCACCCGTCGACGCGGTGCTCACCGCCGCGCACGACGGACGGCCCGACTACCTCGGCACCGTCGGCGACGAACTGTGGTGGACCGCGCCCCGCCCCGCCGAGGGCGGCCGGCGCGCCCTCGTCCGTCGGCGCGCCGACGGCACCGAGGACAGCGTGCTGCCCCCTCCGTGGAACGTCCGGAGCCGGGTCGTCGAGTACGGCGGGCAGCCCTGGGCCGCGGTCGCCCGCCCCACCGGCGGACCGCTCGTCGTCTTCTCCCACTTCCCCGACCAGCGGCTGTACGCGTACGAGCCCGACGCCGCGCCCGGTGCGCGGCCGCGCCCCCTCACCCCCGTCTCCGCGACCGGCGACGGACTGCGCTGGGTGGATCCGGTCGTCCGGCCGGAGCTGGGCGAGGTGTGGTGCGTCCTGGAGGAGTTCACCGGACCCGAGCCCACCGACGTGCGCAGGATGCTCGCCGCCGTCCCGCTGGACGGAACGGCCGCCGAAGACCGTGCCGCCGTACGCGAACTCACCGACGCGCGGCACCGGTTCGTCACCGGACCCCGGGTCTCGCCGGACGGGCGCCGGGTCGCCTGGATCGCGTGGGACCACCCCCGGATGCCCTGGGACGGCACCGAGGTGCGGATCGCCGACGTCGCCCCCGACGGCACCTTCCGGGAGGTCAGGACCGTCGCGGGCGGACCCGCCGAGTCGATCCCGCAGGTCGGCTGGGACGCGGCCGGACGCCTGCTGCTCGTCAGCGACCGCACGGGATGGTGGAACCTCTACCGGGCCGAGTTCGGCGCCGGCGGCGAACTCGGCGAAACCGTCGCCCTCTGCCCCCGCGCCGAGGAGTTCGGCGGCCCGCTCTGGAAGATCGGGCTCAGCTGGTTCACCCCCCTGGAGAACGGACTGATCGCCGTCGTCCACGGCAAGGGGACCACCTCCCTCGGGATCCTCGACCCCGACAGCGGCACCCTCGTCGACGCCGCGGGACCCTGGACCGAGTGGGCCTCGACCCTCGCCGCGCACGGCACCCGGGTGGTCGGCGCCGCCGCCGGACCGCACACCTCCTGCGAACTCGTCGAACTGGACACCAGTACCGGCCGCACCCGGGTCGTGGGTGCCGCGCACACGGACGCCGTCGATCCCGCCTACTACCCGGAGCCCCGTCTCCGCACCTTCACCGGGCCCGGCGGGCGGGAGATCCACGCGCAGGTCCACCCGCCCCGCCACCCGGGCTTCACCGGACCCGCCGACGAACGGCCGCCCTACGTCATCTGGGCGCACGGCGGACCCACCGGCCGCGCCCCGCTCGTCCTCGACCTGGAGATCGCCTACTTCACCTCGCGGGGGATCGGCGTCGCCGAGGTCAACTACGGCGGCTCCACCGGCTACGGACGGGAGTACCGGGAGCGGCTGCGCGAGCAGTGGGGCGTCGTGGACGTCGAGGACTGCGCCGCCGTGGCCGCGGCGCTCGCCGCCGAGGGCACGGCGGACCCGGCCCGGCTCGCCGTACGGGGCGGCAGCGCCGGCGGCTGGACGGCGGCGGCCTCCCTCGTGGCCACGGACGTGTACGCCTGCGGCACGATCATCTATCCCGTCCTCGACCTGTCGGCCTGGGCGACCGGCGAGACCCACGACTTCGAGTCCCAGTACCTCCACGGCCTGGTCGGACCGCTCGACCAGGTCCCGGCCCGCTACAAGGAGCGCTCGCCCGTCGAGCACGTCGACCGGGTCACCGCCCCCTTCCTGCTGCTCCAGGGGCTCGACGACGTCATCTGTCCGCCCGCCCAGGCCGAGCGCCTCCTCGCCCGCGCGGCCGGCCGGGGCGTCCCGCACGCCTACCTCGCCTTCGAGGGGGAAGGGCACGGCTTCCGCAGGGACGACACGATCATCCGCGCCCTGGAGGCCGAACTCGCCCTGTACGTAAGGACCTTCGGCATCGACCGCACGGACGTGGCGCCCCTGGAGTACCGCTCATGAGCACCGGGACGCCCGGGGCCCCTGGGACGCCCGCGAAGCCCGAGGTCACCGGGACCCCCGAGGTCACCGGGACCCCTGGCGCCACCCGAGCCCCGTATTCCGCCGTCGCACCCCCGGCCCCCGCCGTCGCACCCCCGGCCCCCGCCGTCGAACCCCTGGCCCGCGCCGAGCGGCTCCGTCCCGGGGCCCGCGTCGCCGTCGTCGCACCCTGCGGGCCCATCCCCGAGGACCGGCTCCGGGCGGGGCTCGGCATCCTGCGCCGCTGGGGCCTGGATCCGGTCGTCGCCCCGCACGTCCTGGACGCCCATCCCGCCCTCGCACACCTCGCGGGCGAGGACCGGGCGCGGGCCCGGGACCTGACCGAGGCCTGGTGCGACCCCTCGGTCTCCGCCGTCATCTGCGCGCGGGGCGGCTTCGGCGCGCAGCGCATGGTCGACCTGGTCGACTGGGGGGCGGTCAGGGCGGCCGGACCCAAGGCGTTCGTCGGCTACAGCGACGTCACCGCCCTCCACGAGGCCTTCGCCGTCCGCGCGGGCTTCGCCACCCTGCACGGCCCGATGGTCGCGGCCGGCACCTTCCTCTCGGACGCGCGCACCCAGGAGTCCCTGCGGGCCACCCTGTTCGAACCGGAGACGGTCCGCACGCTCGGCCTGGAGACCGCCCGGGCCCTGGTGCCCGGCCGCGCGCACGGCGTCACGCTCGGCGGCTGCGCCAGCCTCCTCGCCGCCGACCTCGCCACCCCGCACGCCCGCTCCTCGGCGCGCGGCGGCCTGCTCCTCCTCGAAGACGTGGGCGAGGAACCGTACCGACTCGACCGCGTCCTCACCCAACTCATCCGCTCCGGCCTCCTCGACGGCCTCGCGGGCGTCGCCCTCGGGTCCTGGGTCGACTGCGGCCCCTACGAGGAGGTCCGCGCCGTACTCCACGACCGCCTCGCCCCGCTCGGCATCCCGGTCGTCGAAGAGCTCGGCTTCGGCCACAGCGCGACGGCCCTCACCATCCCCCTCGGCGTACCGGCCGTGCTCGACACGGAATCGGCGACCCTGACCCTGGACGTACCGGCGCTGCTCTGAGCGCCCGACGTGACCGGCGCGTCGACCGCCGGGCCGCCCGCCGTCGTCCACGGCTCCGAGACAGGAGACGGCGCCCCCGAGGACACGGGGGCGCCGGAACCGCCGGTGGTGCGGGGGAGGACCGGCAAGGACCTTCCCGGCGGGCGGGGCGGGCGGGTCCTACAGTGCCGCGTAGCCCGGGCGGACGATCTCGTCGATGAGGCGCTGCCGCTCGGGCAGGGGGAGGAAGGCCGCGTCCAGGGCGGCGACGGTGAACTCCTCGAAGACCTCGGGACCGTAGCCGAAGGCGTCGACCATGTGCTGGAACTCCTCGCTCATGGTGGTGCCGGAGACCAGGCGGTTGTCGGTGTTCAGGGTGATCCGGAAACCGAGACGGCGCAGCTCGTCGATCGGGTGCGAGGCGTAGTCCTTGGCGGCGCCCGTCTGGAGGTTGGAGGTCGGGCAGACCTCCAGGGCGATGCGGTTGTCGCGGACGTACGAGGCCAGCCGGCCCAGGGTGCCGTCCTCGGCGATGTCGTCCGTGATGCGCACGCCGTGGCCGATCCGCTCGGTGCCGCAGACCTGCACGGCCTCGTGGATCGACTCCGCGCCGACGGCCTCGCCCGCGTGGATCGTGAAGTGGCAGTTCTCCCGCTTCAGGTGCTGGAAGGCGGGGAGGTGGCGGGCCGGCGGGTTGCCGATCTCGCCGCCGGCTATGTCGAAGCCCGCCACGCCGTTGTCCCGGTGCGCGACCGTGAGCTCCGCGATCTCCAGGGAGCGGTCGGTGTGGCGCATGCCGGTGAGCAGCGTACGGACGGTGATCCGGCCGCCGGTGCGGCGCTCGCCCTCGCGGAAGCCGTCGTTGACCGCCTCGACGACCTCGTCGAGGGTCAGCCCGCCCTCCAGGTGCTGCTCGGGGGCGTAGCGGATCTCGGCGTAGACGACGCCGTCCGCCGCCAGGTCCTCGGCGCACTCGGCCGCGATGCGGGTCAGCGCCTCGCGGGTCTGCATCACCGCGCACGTGTGGGCGAAGGTCTCCAGGTACCGCTCCAGCGAACCGGAGTCGGCGGCGTCCCGGAACCACACCGCGAGCGCGGCCGGGTCCTCGGTCGGCAGCGCGGTGTAGCCGCACGCCCGCGCCAGCTCGACGATGGTCGCGGGGCGCAGCCCGCCGTCGAGGTGATCGTGGAGGACGGCCTTGGGGGCCCGGCGGATCCACTCGGAAACGGTGGCGGCGGCAGGCGTGGCAGGGTTGTCAGACAAGTGCATGGCCGGGAAGTGTACGCCACACCCGGGGCGGGTGCTGTGAGGGCCGTGACAGGACCCGCTCGCACGAGGTGCGGGGCGGTGAGAGGCGGGCCGGCGGGCGGTCCGGCGAGGCTCAGTGGGACTGGAGGACCGGCAGGGCGGGGGCGCCCGTGGGAAGCATGTGCTTGGCGGCAAGGACCGGGGTCTCGCCGACGCGTACGACCTGGGTGACCAGGACCGCGGGGGTGTCGGCGGGGCGGCGGAGCTGCTCGCCGCGGCGGCGTCCGAGCAGGGTGGCCGTGATGCCGCTGTGCGCGCTCAGCGCCGTCTCGCGGGAGGCCCCGACGAGCACCGACAGCATGGAGACGGCGGCGCCGCCGGGCTCCGCCGTGGTGCCGGGCTCCGCCTCGCGCAGGGCGCGGGCGAACTCGGGGTGGACCCGGTCGAGCAGCTCGTCCGGCGCCGCCCACTCGTGGCTGAGGGCCGCCGCGGTGCCCTCGCCGGTCAGCACGGACTCCCAGAAGCGCAGCTCGGCGCGGGCCGGGGCGAGCAGGTGCTGGGTGGTGAAGTCGGTCGGCTCCTCGACGGTGCGCAGCAGTGCCCTCACGCGCAGCGGCGTACCGGCGCCGATGAGCTCCTCCAGAGGCTGGACGTGCTCGAACCCGCGCCGGGGCGGGCGGTCGTTGACCGTGCGGCCGACCCCTCGGCGTACGGTCAGGACGCCGTCCTCCTGGAGCAGCAGGAGCGCCTCGCGCAGGGCGGGCCGGCTCACGCCCAGCTCGGCGGCGAGCTTCGGCTCGGAGGGGAGGGTCGACCCCGGCGGGTAGGTGCCGTCGTGGACGGCGTCCGCGATCCGCTCGTAGAGCGCCACGACCGGCCGCCGCCGCTGTCCGCTGACCGCCACGGCCCCTCCTCGTCTCGTCCCGGCCTGCTCTCCGCCGGTGTCCGGCACCCACGGTAGCGGCCCTCGTTGTCTGACAAGTCACCCGTACGGCTCTCCCCACCGATCCAGTGAGGCTCCGCTCGGCCCATTCTGGTCCCACGACGGTCGGCCGGTACGACCGACGGCACGACGGAGGAGAGGGCCGGGCATGAGTCCCAAGGAGAGGCAGAGGACCGCGCACGGGAGCACGTCCCGGTTCAGCGGAGCCTTCGCTCCCGGCCGGATCGCGATGACGGCCGTCGCGGTGCTCACCCTCGTCTTCATCTTCGAGAACACCCATGAGGTCAAGATCCGCTTGCTGATCCCCGAAGTGACCATGCCCCTGTACATGGCCCTGCTCGCGACCGCCCTCCTCGGCGCCGCCTGCGGCTACTACGCCGCGGCCCGGAGGCGGAAGTGAGGCGGGCCGCCGTCGTGGGCGCGGGAGCGGTCCTCGCGCTCGCGGCCGTCGCCGTGACCTCGACCGAGGAGTCCGCCGCGGCCGGGGACGACGCCGAAGCGCGACCGATGCCGGACTTCCTGGGCCTCGGGCTCTGGCGGGTCTTCACCCGCCTCCCGCGCCGGACCCGGCTCGACGTCCACGACGTGAGCGGGCGGGACCGGCGGGTGCTGTGGCCGCCGAGCTGGCAGGTCTGCACGCAGTACCCGGCGGCGGGCACGGGCCTCGACCGCCGCACCACGGTCATGATCGGAGTCGTGCGCAAGGGCGAGAGCTGCCCGCCGCGCGTCCAGAGCGCCCGCCGCTGAGTAGCCTGGCGCCATGTCCGATGATCTCGGCCGGTACCTCGTGGCCGGCCCCCGCGTGGGTCTGCGCGCCCTCTCGCCCGACGACGCGGGGGAGTTCACCGCCCGTGCCCGCGAGAGCCGGGACCTGCACCGCCCGTGGCTCTTCCCGCCGTGCACGGAGGAGGCGTACGCGACGTACGCGGGCACGCTCCTGGGGGATCCGGCGCGCGCCGGCTTCCTGGTGTGCGAGCGGGAGGAGGACGGCCGGATCGCCGGGTTCGTCAACATCAACAACATCGTCCGCGGCGCCTTCCGGAGCGGCGCCCTCGGCTACGGCGCCTTCGCGCACGCCGCCGGGCGCGGCCTGCTCACCGAGGCGCTCGGGGTCCTCCTGGCGTACGCCTTCGGGCCGATGGAGCTGCACCGCCTGGAGGCGAACATCCAGCCGGGCAACACCGCGTCCCGGGCGCTCGTCCGCCGCGCGGGCTTCCGCCTGGAGGGGTTCTCGCCGGCGATGCTGTTCATCGACGGAGCCTGGCGCGACCACGAACGCTGGGCGATCACGGCCCCGGAGCCGCAGGGCGCGACTCAGCGCTTGTAGTTGATCTTCATCGTGTCGAGGTCCGTCACGGTCGAGCGCAGCGGCCCGTGCGCGTGGCCGAGCTCCCTGAGGGCGGTCTCCACCCGGTCCTCGGCGAGCGCCCCCGCCATCTCGTCGCCGTCCGCCGCGTCGGAGACGACGACCAGGCGGTACGAGAAGTGCTTCAGCGTCCGGTCGTACGCGAGCGAGCCCTCCTCCGTGAACTGCATCGCGGTCAGCCCGTGCGCGTCC
Source organism: Streptomyces wedmorensis (assembly GCF_000716445.1). Classification (GTDB taxonomy): domain Bacteria; phylum Actinomycetota; class Actinomycetes; order Streptomycetales; family Streptomycetaceae; genus Streptomyces; species Streptomyces wedmorensis. The sequence goes on along the minus strand of NZ_JNWK01000012.1, from coordinate 79,390 downwards.
ACCTCGGCGAGCAGCCGGGCCCGGCTCTCCTCCGACAGACCGTCGAACGTGCCGCGCACGATGACCCGGTAGGTGTGCTGCGTGCCCATTCCTCGTACTCCCTGTGCCGTGGTTCCGTCGGACGCCGGGGCGGCGCCGACCCTCCACGGTACGGCGGCGGGCGCCCGCGCCGCCGGGAATATCCGGGCTCCCGGGGCGACCGTTCCTTTGCCGAAGCCTGACGCGGAGAACCCCTGGTCAGGACGGGCCCCGGCGTGTTCCATGGGGCGATGACGACCGTACGACGTGCCGTACTGACGCTGCCCGCGGCCCCGTTGGGCCCGGACAGTCCGCTGCCCGCGCTGCGCCCCCACGACGGGACGCACGCGGTCGACGCGCACACCCTCGCGTCCCTGCCGCGCGACATGGCCCGAGGCATCGGACGCGACCCCCTGCGCAGCCTGCTGCCCGTGCCGGTGCGCGACGGATACGGGCGCGAGCGCACCCCCGCGGACCTCGCCGCGATCGTGATCGAGAACGACCGGCTCCGCGCGACCGTGCTGCCCGGTCTCGGCGGCCGGCTCCACTCCCTGCACCACAAGCCCACCGGGCGCGAACTCCTCTACCGCAACCCGGTGTTCCAGCCCGCGGCCTTCGCGCTCAACGGCGCCTGGTACTCCGGCGGCGTCGAGTGGAACATCGGCGCCACCGGCCACACCGCCCTGTCCTGCTCGCCCCTCCACGCCGCCACCGTCCGCGCCCCCGACGGCGGCCCGATGCTCCGCCTCTGGGAGTGGGAGCGACTGCGCGACCTCCCGTTCCAGGTCGACCTGTGGCTGCCGGACGGCTCCGACTTCCTGTACGTCGGGATCCGCGTCCGCAACCCCCACGAACACACCGCCCCCGTCTACTGGTGGTCCAACACCGCCGTCCCCGAGGACCGCCGGATCCTCGCACCCGCCGACGCGGCCTGGCACCACGGGTACGACCGAGGGCTGCGCCGGCTTCCCGTCCCCGTCACCGACGACGGCACCGACCGCTCGTACCCGCTGAACGGGGCGCACGCCGCCGACTGGTTCTACGACCTCCCCGAGGGGCAGCGCCGCTGGATCGCCGCACTCGACGCCGACGGCACGGGCCTCGTCCAGACCTCCACGGACAAGCTGCGCGGCCGCAAGCTCTTCGTGTGGGGGACCGAGCGCGGCGGCCGGCGCTGGCAGGAATGGCTGACCGAACCCGGCACTCCCGGCTACGCCGAGATCCAGGCCGGGCTCGCCCGCACCCAGCTGGAGCACCTGGAACTCGCGGGCGGCGCGGAGTTCAGCTGGCTGGAGGCGTACGGGCCGCTGGTCGCCGACCCCGCCACGGCGCTCGGCGACGACTGGGCCGCCGCCCGTGCCGAGGTCGAGGGCGCCCTCGCCGGAGCGCTGCCCCGCGCCGCGGTCGACGCGGCCCACACCGCGTGGCGCGACGGCGCCGCGGACGCCGAACCGGAGACGTCCCTCGCGACCGGTTCGGGCTGGGGCGCCCTCGAAGTCCTGCGCGGACGCCTCGCGTTGCCCGGCACTCCCTTCCCCGAGTCGACCATCGGGCCCGACCAGGAGCCCTGGCTGGCGCTGCTGCGCACCGGAGTCCTGCCGGCCCCGGCCAAGGGCACGGCGCCGGGCCCGCCGCTGGTCGCCGCGCCGTGGCGGGACATGCTGGAGACCGCGCCCGCCGACCCCTCCACCGAGTACCACCTCGGCATCGCCCAGTGGCACGCCGGCGACCGCGCCCAGGCGGTACGGAGCTGGGAGCGCGGTCTGCGGGACGCCGAGGTGCGCTGGCCGCTGCTGTACTGCCTGGCCGTCGCCGACCGCGAGGACGGACACCCGGCCCGCGCGGCGGACCGTTTCGCGGAGGCCTTCGCCGACCACGCGGATGCGGGCCCGCCCGCCCGGGACCTCGCGGTCACGGCGGCCCTGGGGCGCGAGGCGATCGCCGCGCTGCTCGCCGCCGGGCGGCCCGGTTCGGCCGCGGAGGTGCGGCAGCGGCTTCCGGGGGAGGTCCGGGAGAGGGGCGCGTTCCGCCTCCTGGAGGCACGGATCCTCCTCGCGGAGGGCAGGGCGGCGGAGGCCCGCGCCGTCTTCGACGAGGGCTTCGAGGTCGCCGATCTGCGCGAGGGCGCCGAGATCGTCGGGGAGCTCTGGGCCCAGGCCACCGACGAACCCCTGCCCTACGCCTACGAGTTCAGGATGCGCCCGAGCTGACGGGCGGGCGCCGCGGCGGGGTGCCCGGGACGGCGTCCGAGCCGGCGGGTGAGTGCCCGGAGGCGGCGCGGCGGGATGGCACCCGAGCCGGCCGCAGCGCGCCGGGCGACGGTACCGTGGACGGACGACGGGGGAGGGGCGCGACGCGGACGGGTGCGGGGCCGGGCCGGTTCCGGCGCCGGGCCGGGTACTCCGCGTGGCGAAGGCGACGTGGCGCGGGCCACGGAGGGACGGGGGTCCGGAGACGGCGTCCTGGGCGACGGCCGAGTGCCGGTGCGGGCATCCGCGCTTCCGTCATGCCGAGCCGCGGTTCTCCGGGGTCTGCGGGGCGTGCCTGTGCGGCGGGTTCGAGATGGCGCCGCCGGTGGGGCCGGCTCGGCGGAACCCGAAGCCCGCCCCACCGGAGCCGGACCGCACGCCGCATCCGAGCTGCCCCTCCCAGGACCCGGACTGCCTCGGGTTCCACGACTTCTTCCGGGACTGACGCGGTCCGGCCCCGTCGGGGCCGTCAGGGGACCCGGCACAGGATCTCGCCGTGCGGGACCATGAACCAGGCGTCCTCCTGCTCGCCCCACTCCCGCCAGGCCTCGCCGATCGAGGCCAGTTCGGCGGCGGTCGCGTGGCCGCCCGACACGGCCAGTTCGGCGTAGACGGACGCGGTCGTACGGTCCGCCCACAGGCCGCTCCACCAGGCGCGCTCCTCCGGGGTGGCGTAACACCAGGTGCCGGCCGTGGTCGTGACGTCGGTGAAGCCGGCCCGCCGGGCCCAGGCGAACAGCCGCCGGCCGGCGTCCGGTTCGCCGCCGTTGGCGCGGGCGACCCGGTGGTACAGGTCGAGCCACCCGTCCAGCGCGGGCCGCTCGGGGTACCACGCGAAGGCCCCGTAGTCGCTGTCGCGGGCGGCGACGACACCGCCGGGCCGGCACACCCGCCGCATCTCGCGCAGCGCCTGGACCGGGTCGCCGACGTGCTGGAGTACCTGATGGGCGTGGACGACGTCGAAGGAGTCATCGGGGAAGTCCAGGGCGTGGACGTCGGCGACGGCGAACTCGACGTTCTCCAGGCCGCGTTCGGCGGCCACGGCACGGGCCTTGGCCAGGACGTCCTCGGCCGCGTCGACCGCGGTCACGCGGCCGGGCGCCACCAGGGCGGCCAGGTCGGCGGTGATGGTCCCGGGGCCGCAGCCGACGTCCAGGACGTCGAGTCCCGACCGCAGTTCCGGCAGCAGATAGGCCGCCGAGTTGGCGGCGGTGCGCCAGGTGTGAGAGCGCAGGACGGACTCGTGGTGGCCATGGGTGTAGACGGCGGTCTCGTGGGCCGTCGACGGTGCGGAGGCGTGCGTCATGGAAGCGACTCCCTCGGAGTGGGTGCGTGCCCCCACCGTACGTGCGGCGGCCGGATATTGAGATAGGCGTCCTGCATTGTGGACAGAGTGGTGTTTGAACAGGGCCTGCCCGTCCCGGAGTTCGCCGCACACCCGGCCGCCACGCCGGAATCCGCGCCTCACCGGCGACCCGTGCGCCCGACCTGACGAATCCGTGTATTGCAGCCCTGTGAACGGCCCGTGCGGAACCGGTCCGTGCCCCTAGGATCGGCGCGCCGCCGTCCGGCGGCCCGTCCGTCCCCCGTGCCGAGGAGTCCCGTGCCGTACTCGCCCGCGCCCGCCCGCCGCTCCCTCCTCAAGCTGATCGCGGCGGGCCCCGCGGTGTCCGCCGTCGGCGGGCTCGCCGCCGCGCCCGCGCACGCCACGACGGCCGCCGCCGCGCCCGGGATCGTCAAGGCGCTCCCGACCGAGTACTTCACCGTCCGGGGCACCAACGCCGAGGCGCGGTTCGACGCCTTCGCGGACACCGGCCTCCTCACCCCCGCCGAGCGCTTCTTCGTCCGCAACCACACCAGCACCCCCGTCCTCGACGCCGCCGACTGGCGGCTGACCCTCTGGGGCGACGGGCTCCACGGCCGCAGCCCCGTCCACTTCACCTACGGACAGCTGCGCGACCTGCCGTCCGTCACCCGGACGGCCCTGATCGAGTGCGCCGGAAACGGCCGCAGCCTCTACACGAGCCAGCAGGGCGAGCCGGTCACCGGCACCTCCTGGACCCTCGGCGCCGTCGGGGCGGCCCGCTGGCGCGGCGTCCGCCTCTCCGACGTGCTGCGGCGCGCCGGGATCGCCCACGACGCCGTCGACGTGCAGCCGCGCGGCCTCGACGACCCGTACGTCTCCGGCGGCGTCGACTACGGCCGGGTGCGGCGCCCGCTGCCGGTCGCCAAGGCCTTCGACGACGTGATCCTCGCGTACGAGATGAACGGCGAGCCGCTGCCGTACGACCACGGCCACCCGGTCCGGCTCGTCGTGCCGAACTGGGTCGGCATCGCCTCGATCAAGTGGCTCGGCGACATCGAGGTCTCCACCCGCCCGCTCGGCTCGCCCTGGACCACCGACTGGTACCGCCTCTTCGGCGCCGCGCACCCCGCCGGTGGCAGCGCCCCGATCAGCCGCCAGACCCTCAAGTCCGCCTATCAGCTGCCCTTCGGCGCCACCCTGGAGTCCGGCCGCGTCCACCGGCTCACCGGGCGCGCCTGGTCCGCCCTCGCGCCCGTGCGGACCGTCGAGGTCTCCACCGACGGCGGCGCCCACTGGCGGCACGCCCGGCTCCTCGACACCCCGCGCCGGGGCGGCTGGGTCCGCTGGACCGTGCCGTGGCGCCCGCACACCACCGGACCCGTCACCCTGCTCTCCCGTACCACCGACACCGCCGGCAACACCCAGCCCGAGCGGGCCGTCCACAACACCCAGGGGTACCTCTTCAACGCGGTCGTGCGTCACCCGATCACCGTCGTCTGAAGCGGCGGAACCGCCCGAACCTTCGTATAAAGGGCACGGGGGTGCCCGCCCGGCGCCCCCGTGCGCTCAGGAGGTACGGGACATGCGGCAGACGGCTCCGGAAGGCCGCGGCCCGGTGCGCTACGGCCCTCCCGCGCCCGACACCGGCCTGCCCGTCCTGCCCGGACTCGCCGCCCTCCTCGCCGCGGCCGCCGCGCGGACGGTCTCCGAGCCTCCCGGCGGCGGGCCCGTCCTCCGGGAGGCCGCCGCCGGCTACTGGTGGCGCCGCGGCCTGCGCACCCACCCCGAGGACGTGGTCGCCGCCCCCGGCGCCCCGGCCCTCCTCCTGGCCCTGCTCGCCGCCCACGGCGGCGACCTCCTCCTGCCCCGCCCCTGCCCCGCCTGGTGGACCCCGCAGGCCCGGCTCCTCGGCCGCCCGGCGTACCACGTGCCCACCCCCGCCGAGTGCGGCGGCGTCCCCGACCCGTACGCCCTCCTGGAGACGGTCCGGCGCGTCCGCGCCGAGGGCGGCGACCCCCGGGTCCTGCTGCTCTCCGTCGCCGACGACCCCACCGCCACCGTCGCCCCGCCCGAGATCGTCCGCGAGGCCTGCGAGGCCGCCGTCGCCGAGGGGCTGCACGTCATCAGCGACGAGACCTGGCGCGACACCCTCCACGCCCCGCACGACACCGTGCTCCTCGGCCCCGCCGAGATGTGCCCCGACGACGTCACCGTCCTCACCGACCTCGGCGGCGCCCTCACCCCGACCGCCTGGCCCTGCGCCGTCGCCCGCTTCCCGCCCACGGATCCCTCGCGCGCCGACCGCTGGACCGACCGCAGAGCCCGCGTCCTCGACGTGCTCACCGCCCTCGGCGCCGTCGTCCCCGGCCCGGTGGCCCCCGCCGCCGCGCACGCCCTCGACGAGCCCGAGGACGTCACCGTACGGGCCCGGTACGCCGCCGTCGTCCACGGGCGGCTCGCCGCGGCCGCGCACCGCGCCGTGCGCGCCGCCGGGGCCCTCGCCCGGCCCCCGCAGGCGGGCCGCCACCTCTACGCCGACCTCGGACCACTCCGGGCCGGTCTCGCCGCCCGGGGCGTCACCGACTCCCTGGAGCTGGAGAGCCACCTCACCGCGCGGCTCGGCGCCCCCGTCCCCGGCGGCCACCGCTTCGGCGACGAACTCGGCGCGCTCCGCGTCAGGTTCGGCACCATCATGTTCCTGGGCACCACCGAGGAGGAGCGCGCCGAGACCCTCGACGCTCGGGACCCGCTGGAGCTGCCCCATGTGGCTCGGAAGCTCGCGGAGTTCGGAGGGGCCCTGGAGGAACTCCGGTGACGGCGCCCGACCGGCCCCCGAGCGGGCCTCGAACCGCGCACCCCGCACTGGTACCCGGCACCCCGCACCCCGCTCGGGTGCCCGGCGCCCGGCACCCCGCAGCGGCGGATCCCCGCACCCCGCCCGCCGCACCGGCGACGACCCGCACGAGCCGCGCAGAACGGAGCCCGCAGATGACCGAACGGACGGCACATCCCGCCCGGGCCGCCCAGGTCCCGCCCCACCCCGACCCCGCCACGGCTCCCGCGCCCGCCCCGGCACCGACCCCCGTTCTCCAGCCCGTCGGCCGGCTGCGGCACGACTGGCCCCGGACCTTCGTCGACCGGCTCACCGCGCCGCTCCCCGGCGTCCGGGCCCTGGCGCGCCTCGCCCGCGAGGGCGCCGTGCGCCCCCGTCCCGAAGGGCTCCGCGACATCCCCCTGCTGCCCTTCGAGCCCGGTCCGCTGCCGCCCGCCGGTCCCGACACGCTCGCCGTCACCTGGGCGGGTCACGCCAGTTGGGTCCTGCGCATCGGCGGAATCACCGTCCTCACCGACCCCGTCTGGTCCCGGCGGATCTTCGGCACCCCGGCGCGGCTCACCCCGGTCGGGGTCCGCTGGGAGGACCTGCCGGCCGTCGACGCCGTCGTCATCAGCCACAACCACTTCGACCACCTCGACGCCCCCACCCTGAAGCGGCTGCCCCGGCACACCCCGGTCTTCGTCCCGGCCGGACTCGGCCGCTGGTTCGCCCGACGGGGGTTCCTCCGCGTCACCGAGCTCGACTGGTGGGAGGCGGCCGAACTCGACGGCGTGCGCTTCGACTTCGTCCCCGCGCACCACTGGTCCAAGCGCACCCTCCTGGACACCTGCCGTTCCCTGTGGGGCGGTTGGGTCCTCACCGACCGCTCCGGGCGCCGCGTCCACTTCGCCGGGGACACCGGGTACGGCCACTGGTTCGCCGAGATCGGCCGCCGCTACCCCGGGATCGACCTGGCACTGCTCCCCATCGGGGCGTACGACCCGCGCTGGTGGCTCAGCGACGTCCACACCGATCCGGAGGAGGCCGTCCGCGCCCACCAGGACCTCGGGGCGCGGCGGATGGCCCCCATGCACTGGGCGACCTTCGTCCTCTCCTCCGAGCCCGTCCTCGAACCCCTCACCCGGGTCAGGGCCGCCTGGGAGAAGGCCGGGCTGCCCCGCGAGGAGCTGTGGGACCTGCCGGTCGGCGGCTCACGGGTGCTCGTGCCCTGACACGCCGTTCCCGGGCAGTCCGTCGCCCGACGCCTCGTTCCCGGGCGCGGCGTCCCCCGCGGCCCCTGCCCCGTCGGGCCGACGCCTTCCGCGGATCCGCCGCCACAGGCCCGGGACCGCGCTGACCAGCACCGTCAGTGCCACCGCCGCCACGACCCCCTGCCAGGGCTCGGGGAAGAGTGAACCGCCCAGGATCCCGATCAGCTGGTACGTCGCCGCCCACGCCAGGCAGGCCGCCAGGTCGCCCCGGGCGAAGCGGCGCAGCGGCATCTCGGAGAGCAGGCAGGCCAGCATCACCGGGATCCGCCCCGCCGGCACCAGGCGGGACAGCACGAGCACCGACACCCGATGGGTCTCGAGCCGCTCCTGTGCCTGGGCGAGCCGCTCCGGCGTGACCCGGCCGCGCAGGGCGGCGAGCCACCGCGAGCCGTTGTGGGAACGGACCCCGCGCTGCCCCAGCCAGTACAGGGCCGTGTCGCCGAGCCACGCGGCGAGCGACGCCACCAGGAAGACGTGGAGCAGCGCCAGCGGCGACGTCTGGTGGAAGGCGACCACCGCGGCCGAGCTGACGATCGCGCCCGTGGGCACGATCGGCACCAGCGCGCCCAGCGCGACGAGCAGGAACAGCGACGGGTAGCCGACGGCCTGCTGCGTCGACTCCGGCGCCAGCTCCCGCACCGCCGTCACCACCCCGGTGACCCCAGCGATCACCGAGCGACCTCCGGCCGCACCCGGTCGCCGTGGCCGAGCAGGTGGACCGCCACCTTCGGGGCGAGCCGCGAGGCGTGCCGTACGAACTCGTCCCCCGGGGCGTGGAACTCGTGCGGACGGACGCCGTCGAGCCCGATCGGCCAGTACGTGCCGTAGTGCACAGGGACCGCCGCGGCCGGGGAGAGCGCGGCGAGCGCCTCGGCCGCGCGGCCCGCGTCGAGGTGGCCGTGCCCGAGGTACGGGCCCCAGCCGCCGACCGGCAGCAGCGCCACGTCCACCGGCCCCACCGCCTCCGCCATTCCGTCGAACAGGCCGGTGTCGCCGGCGAAGTACGTCCGCGCCTCGCCCTCGACGACGTACCCGAGCGCGGGAGCGCGGTGCGGCCCGAGCGGTAGGCGCCGCCCGTCGTGGAGCGCCGGCACGGCCCGTACCGTCACGCCCTCCACCGTCACCGTGTCGCCGGGCTCCACCTCGGTCAGTCGCAGCCCGTCGGCGCCGAGCCTGCGGAGGCCCGGCACGGCGGCGGGAGCCCCGCGCGGCACGACGAGCCGGGTGCCGGGCGCGAGCCGGGCGAGCGAGGGCAGATGGAGGTGGTCGGCGTGCAGGTGCGACACGAGGACGGCCTCGGCGCGGGCGGCCTCGGGCGGCGGCAGGGCGCCGCGCCGCCGCCGCAGATGGGCGAGCCGCCGGGCGAACAGCGGGTCGGTGAGGAAGCGGACCCCGGAGTCCTCGACCGTGCAGGTCGCGTGACCCCACCAGGTGACCTCCACCGGCATGCCGCCTTCCCTCCTCGGGGCCCGGCCGCCGTGCCCGATGTCCGCGGCCGTTCCGTAACTCCGTAACGAGGGTAAATGTCCGGAGAGCGCTCCGGAGGATGTTCGGCCGTGCCGTTCCCCAGTAGGGTCGGTCCATGGACGACGTTCGGGTGGCGGCGATCGCCAGCCTCACCCCGCTCGAAGAGCTGGACAGCGACCCCTTCCTTGTCGACACGCGCGGCCAGCACGCGATCTGCGCCCGCTGGGCCGACGACATGGGCTACGTGATCGCCCGCCAGCTGCTGTTCTACGACATCCGGCCCGACCACGAGGCGCTCTGGGCCGACGTGGACGCGGGGGCGGTCGACCTCTTCGTCGCCGCCAACGAGCGCGTCCTCGCCCGCGCGCTGACCTCCGTCCCCGGCTTCCGCGCCGAGTGCGAGCGGCGCGGGGTGCGGCTGGAGACCGTCCGACCCGACGAGCCGTCCTACGACGCGGCGGCCAAGGCGGGCGTCCACCGCCGCCTCTCCATGCCGACCGCGGGGTACGACGGCTCCTGACGAGCCGGGTCCGGCGCGGCGGCTCCCGTCCGGCGGGCTCGACGCGACGGCTCCTGACGGGCCCGGCGCGACGGCTCCTGACCGGTCGTCGTCCGCGGTCGACCTGACACACCCGGGCCGCCCGCCGTCATCCGTTCACCGCACCGGTCCTGGGCGTTGTGCCACGCTTGGGACAGGAAACGGGTGAAAGGTGAAGCGGGCGTGGGTGACGGGCGATGGGGTGGCGCCGACCGCTGGCGGTCCGCGGGCAGGACGGTGGCGCGGGTGGCCGCGGTCTGGGCGGTGTCCACGCTCACCATGCTCGTCCTGGCCGGTCTGCTGCCCGACTTCCAGCTCCAGTCCGCCGACGGCGACAGCTTCACGAGGACCGCGCTCACCGCCGCCACGGCCGCGGGCGCGTTCGGTCTGCTCGGCGCGCTGGTCTGGCCGGTGCTCGTCCGGGCCCTGCTGCTCGTCCCCGCACTCCTCCTCGGCCTGCTCGTCTTCTTCCTCAACGGCTCGATGCTGCTCGTCGCGCTCTGGCTGATCCCCGACGGGCGTGGCGCCGCCGACCCGGAGACCGCCGTCGTGGTCGCCGCGGTGATGTCCGCCGTCGCCTCCGCCACCTCCACGGGCCTGGCCGTCCGCGACGACGACGCCTACCGCCGCCGGCTGTACCGGCTCACCGGCCGCACCCGGCCCCGCGACCCGGGCGACGCGCCGGAAGCGGTCCCCGGGACCGTCTTCCTCCAGCTGGACGGCGTCGGCCACCACGTGCTGCGGGGAGCCGTCGCCGACGGCCTCATGCCGACCGTCGCGGGCTGGCTGGAGGCCGGGCACCGGCTCACGCCCTGGCGCACCGACTGGTCGAGCCAGACCGGCGCCAGCCAGCTCGGCATCCTGCACGGCTCCAACGAGGACGTGCCCGCCTTCCGCTGGTACGAGAAGGACACCGGCCGCCTGATGGTGTCGAACCGGCCGGCCAGTGCCGTCGAGCTCCAGCGCCGGGCCGTGCGCCGCACCGGCGACGGCGGGCTGCTCACCTTCGACGGCGCCTCCCGCGGCAACCTCTTCAGCGGCGGTGCCGACCAGCTCGCGCTCGTCCTCTCGATGGCCGCGCGGCGCGGCCGGCGCAACCGCTCCCGGGCCGGCTACTTCGCCTACTTCTCCGACCCGGCCAACGCCGTCCGCACCGCCGGATCGCTCGTCACCGAGTGCGTCCGCGAGGTGTGCCAGTCGACCCGGGCCCGGCTGCGCCGGCAGACCCCGCGGGTCTCGCGCGGCGGCACGTACCCCTTCGTCCGCGCCTTCGCGACGGTCGTCGAGCGGGACGTCGTCGTCTCCGCCGTGATGGGCGACATGCTGGCCGGGCGGACCGCCGTCTACGCCGACCTGGTGGCCTACGACGAGGTGGCGCACCACTCGGGCCCGCACGGTCGTGACACCGACCAGGTGCTGCGCCGGCTCGACCGCGCGATCGGGCTCATCGCCACCGTCGCGGAGCACGCCCCGCGGCCGTACCGGATCGTGCTCCTCTCCGACCACGGGCAGAGTCCCGGCGAGACCTTCGAAGGGGCGTACGGGCTGACGCTCAAGGACCTCGTGCGGGCCGGGTGCGGGCTTCCGGTGCCGCGCCGGGTGCGCCGTACCCGCAGCGGTTCGGAAGCGCGGGACGCCGCGAGGGACGCGCTGCGCAGCGCGCTGCACCGGCCGGTCGACGAGACCGGCGAGACGGCGCGAGAGCTGCCCGCGCGGCCGTCGGAACCGGTGGTGCTCGCCTCGGGCAACCTCGGTCTCGTCTCCTTCCCCGACGTGCCGCACCGGATGACCCGCGAGGAGATCGACCGGCGCCACCCGGCGCTCCTGCGCACCCTCGCGCACCATCCGGGCGTCGGCTTCGTCCTCGTGGCGAGCGCCGAGCACGGCTCCGTGGTCCTCGCCCGCGACGGGGCCGAGGTGCCGGTCGCCGAGCTCGCCGACGACGGCCCGCTGGCCGTCTTCGGACCGGGCGCGGCACAGGCCGTACGGCGCACCGACGGCTTCCCGCACGTCGCCGACATCATGGTCAACTCGATGTACGACCCGGCGACCGGGACCGTGCACGCCTTCGAGGAGCAGATCGGCTCCCACGGCGGCCTCGGCGGCGAGCAGTCGCAGCCCTTCCTGCTGTCGCCGCCGGACCTCTCGCCGCCCGTCGCCCCGGGCGGGGAACTCGTCGGCGCCGAGCACGTCCACCGCGTCCTGCGACGCTGGCTCCGCGAGTCGTCGGGTCCCCAGGTACCCCTGGAGACTTCTCCGCCCACACGCGAATCGGAATCAGCTCTTCCGATCGACGGGCCGGTCGTGCCGGACAAGAACCACTGATGCGGACGCCTGTCCGCCGTTACCGGACGAGGTCGGCGGAGTGACCGCCGGTGCGGTGAATCCGGCGCCCCCGCTGTAGGCCGCCCGGGCGGAACTCGCCTTCCCGGCGCCGCCGGCGCCGCCGGACGGGGCAGTACGGATCTCCGTGAGCCCCGTGTCCGGACCGACCGCCGCGCCCGCCGCCCCGGCGGGGCGGCGGGCGCGCCCGGACAGGGCCGGCCACCGCTTGATCGCGCTGCTCCTGGTCCTCGCCGCGCTGTGCGGCGCCGGCGCCACGGCCGGCCTCCCCGCCGTCGAACTCCGCGCGGCGGCCGCGTCCCCGGCGTCCGACCCGGGCGGCGAGACGCACGACCCGGCCGGCGCCGATGCCGGACTCACCGGCCGGACCCGCCGGCACCGCACCGGCCTGCGGCCCGCCCGCTCCGGCCGCGGACCCCACGGCGCCCCCGTGCGCCGTCGAACCCCCGCGCCCGTCCTCGTACCCGCCCCGCGCGGCGACGCGCTCCGGCGTGTGGTGATGCGCTGCTGAGAGGCCCGCGCCTCTCGGCAGTCCCCCTCCATCACCCCCGCACCACGAGGAGCTTCGTCATGCCCGTCGACCCGTACGCCGTCCTCCAGGCCCTGCTGCGCGCGGAGGCCTCGCGTGCCCAGCGCGCCGACCGTTCCGCGGCGGACGCCGCGGCCCCGGCACCCGCCCCGGTGCCCGAACCGCCGACGCCGCCGGAGAAGCGCGCCCGCTGAACCGGCGGCATCCCCCGCGGCCGGGCGGCTGCCGTACCGCCGCCCGGCCGCGGGCCGCCCCGTGCGCGGCGTCCCGGATCAGGCCGCCTCCACCGCGCCCACCGGCGCCGGCGTACGCCGGCCGTGCAGGCCGACCAGGGCCGCCGCGACGGTGGCGAGGACGGCGAGGGCGAGGAGCGCGGGGACGAGGCCGACCAGCGGGCCGGCCGCCAGGCAGCAGACGCCGCCGGCCGCGAGGGCGGTGGGGCGGCGGCCCGAGGTGCGCAGCACGATGGCGGCCGAGCCGAGGAGGAAGACACCGACGCCGCCGGTCAGGGACCAGGCGACGACCCCGTGCAGGGGCTCGGCGAGACCGTGGTGTCCGGTGTCGGCGACCTGCTGGAGGACCTTCTTCATGCCGAGGGCGCACAGGACGACGCCGGCGACGAGCGGGAGGTGCAGGAAGGTGTAGACGTCGCGGGCGAAGCGGGTGCGGTCGTCTCCGTCGAGCGAGGTCAGGCGGTGCTCGGCGGCCTCGCCGAGCTGGCGGAAGTACAGCCGCCACAGCCCGGCCGACAGGAGCAGCCCGGCGGCGGAGGCGCCGAGCACGGCGAAGGTGAGGGGGAAGCCGGAGACCCCGACGCCCATCGCCACGATGGACTCGCCGAGCGCGATGATCACGATCAGGCCGTGGCGCTCGGCGAAGTGCCCGGGCGAGGTGACCCGCCAGCCGGAGGAGCCCGTGACGTAGACGCCGCCGTAGTCCACGGCCACCGCGCCGAGCCACAGCAGGAGTTGCACCCGGCCGCTGTACGCGCTGCCGATCAGCAGCAGCACCAGCGGGGGAGCCACCGACACCAGCGCCGTACGCCGCAGGGTGGCGCGCAGGGCGACGTCGCCGGGGCTGGAGATCCAGTACGAGGCGAGGTGCAGGACGCGGACCGCTCCGTAGCAGAGCACGAAGAGCAGTGGTTCCGACAGCCCGCCGTGAGTGTCCGCGAAGACCTGGGGCACGGCGAGCGACACGATCAGGACGACTGCCATCACCGTCACGAGGACGGCGAACAGGGCGCCGGAGTCGGCCCTCACGACGTTCCCCAGCCATGCGAAGCAGCACCAGCACCACCAGAGCAGCGCCAGCACGACCATGCCGCCGACCACCCGCACCGGCGAGGGCGCCGCCGCCATCAGGGCCGTGACCTGCGTGATCGCGTACACGAACACCAGGTCGAAGAAGAGTTCCGCCGGCGTCACCTTGTGATCGTCCGCGGTGGCCACCAAACGGGCCCGTTCCCTGTTCCACGCCATCTCTGTCTCCCCCTCCGGGGGACCGCTCTCGGCCACCCGGCGCGAGGATACCCACGGCCGTCCCCCAGCGGCGCCCCGCCCGAACTCCGGCCCCCCGCAAGGCCGGAGGGCCGCATTACCTCACGGGTAACGCCGTGGCTCGCTACTGGGCGCCGTAATCCCAGGTCGCAGCCATCGGCTAGGGCTGAAAGGACGGTGGGGGAGCCAAGTAGGGAGCCACGGCGGGTCAGTTACGCCTTGCTGGGGCGGAAGATCTCATCCATCGCTTCCGCCCCCTCCGTGATCACGGGACGGATCTGCTTGCGGTAGACCGTCTCCGTCGTCGCGGTACCGCTGTGACCGACCAGTCTGGCGATGACTTCGATCGGCGTCCCGTGGTCCGACAGGAGAGAGACGAAACTCGTGCGGAGCTCTCGGGTCGTCCAGGCCTTCGGCGCCGAGAGGCCGGCGCTCTTGAGTAGGGACCGCAGCTCGCGCAGGACGTTCGTCGAACTCCGCTGCGTGCCGTCGAGGTGGCCAAAGACAAGTCGCTCCTCGGACCACTCGACCCCGTCGGCGGCGCACTGTTCCTGCTGCGTCTGGCGATGCCGTGTCAGGACAACAGCCGCATGGTGAGGCATGGTCAGTGACCGTTTGCTCTTGCGTGTCTTCGTCTCGCCCTTCTTCCTGACCGACCGCCATACGTCGACGTAGGGGCGGTCATCGCCCGCGGTGTCGATGTGGACATGGGACCAGGTGAGGGGCCGTTCCTCCTCCGTGCGGACACCCACGAGCAACGCCAGCACTACATAGGCGTGGATCCAGCTTCCCTGCCTGGTGTGAAGGACGGCGTGCGCCTCCTCCAAGGAAAGGGACTTACTGGGTCGGCCCTCCTTTCCCTGTGGCAGTTCGACGAACTCGACGACGTTTCGCGCTACTTTCCCGTCGCGTTGAGCCAGGGCGATCGACCGACGGAGAACGGAACGGATCCTCTTCAGAGTCTCGTGGGAGATCTCTTCGGACTTCGCCGTCAGCCATTCGTCGACCTCATCGGAGGAGAGTTCGTGAACACGGGCCTTCCCCAGGTCGGGGATGACGTGGTTCTTGGCCAAGCTTCGGTACATCTTGACGCTGGATTCGTCCCGGCCGCGCAGGCCGCGGTTGAGCCAGGTGTTCACGGCGGTCTCGACGGTGTTCTTCGCGGAGGACTGAACGCCCACCTCCAGCTCGCCCCTGAGCTTGCGGAGCTTGCTTCGAACTTCCGTCTTCGTCTTCCCCGAGACCTTCGAGCGTCGTCGATTCCCGTTCGGCTCGTACCCGAGCGAGATGGCGCCGATGTATCGGTTCTTGGACTTGTCCCAGTAGATCGAGTCCTCACCATTCGCCGCCTTCTTGCGCGGTGTGGGGTCGCTGTTGGTCAAGGTGTGAGGGCCTCTCGGAAACGGAGGAGGCCGTGCCTGACGGCGCGGCCTCCGGGGTGTCGGCTTGTCAGGCGGCGTCGGCTTCGCGCTTCAGCAGCTCGATGTACTCCTCGATGTACTCCGTGGGTACGAGCCGGCGCCGGCCGACGCGAACGGTCCGGAGGCGGCCGAGGCGGATCTCCTCCCACGCGGTGGTGCGCTCGAAGCCGAGCACGTAGGCGGCATCGGGAACGGGGTGCAGCCGCCGTTGGAGCGGCATGGAGGTGACGGGCGGGGGCGTCGTGGTGGTTGCCATCGGGCTCCTTCGGCTCGCTGCGGGTTGGTGGTTCTAGGCGCCAGGGGTGAAGTTCGGTGGCTCCTCGGAGCGGATGCATCTGTCCGAGGTCAGGATTTCTGCGTCACGGCGTCATCCGTGTCGCGCACGCGGCTGACCTGAGGTTTTCAGTGACGTAGGGCTCTGCAGGCTGTGTCACTGATGACGCTGGTCTCTGTCACCGGTGACGCGGGTGACGTGGGGTGACACAAGAAGCAGGTTCTGCGTCACCCCACGTCACCACAGCTCACCGGCGGTTTTCGGGCCGCCGGTGACACAGGTGACGCAGTGTCTCCTCTCTTAGGAAAAGAGAGGGAGGTGTCTGTGTTGGGGTGCGCCTTCGGTCGTGAAGAGGGAGCCGCTGCGCGGCACGTTCTCCAAGGGGCGGCGCTGCCGCCAGAACAGCAAGAGGAGCACCCCGGGCCGGGCGGGGGTGCTCCTCTTGCCTGTGCACGAGCGCTCGCGGTGGTTCGGGTCAGAACATCGGCCCCTGCTCGTCGGCCGGGGGCGTGGGGCGGGTCATCTCGATGTAGCGGGCGGTGCGGGTGCGGCCCCAGTCGACGAGGACGCCGCGGGCGGCGAGGACGGGCTGGAGGCGCTTGAGGCGGTCAGAGAGGACCTTGCCGGTCGTCGGCCACCCCTTGGGCAGCGGGCGGATGTCCTCGCCGCTGTAGAGCTGGGTGAGGCCGTGCAGCCACTCCGAAGACGTCATCCGGACCTCCGTGCCCGGGTCGATGCCGGCGGCGTGCTTGAGGACGGTCTGGGCGAGCAGGTCGCCTTCGATGACGTCGTCGTTAAGGTCGTCGAGACTGGCCCGGTAGGCGTCCAGCGCGCCGAGACTGCCCGCGGCGTCGAGCCGGGCGCAGAGGTGGGCGAAGTCGGCCATGCGCAGGTCGGTGGGGATGTCGGCCTGAGCGGAGCGGACCTGGACGGTCAGGTCGAGGACGGAACCGAGGATGACGGGCAGCACGTCTTCGAACTCCGCCCACAGTTCCGCCTCGGTGCGCCGCACCCGCGGGCGCTCCAGGCGGAGGGGGAGGAGTCGTTCGGCGAGGTCGGGGCGGATGACGCCGACGTCGATGCCGGTCAGCAGCAGCGGGCGCCGGTATCGGGAGCGGACGACGTCGCCGTCGGTGAACAGGGCGCGTTTGATGGTCTCGGCGCCGGTGACGATGCAGCACATGAGGTCGGACAGGTCCGGGCCGAGGTGGGAGAGGTTGTCCAGGGCGGTGACCCATCCGGCCGCGACGGCCGTGATCAGGTTCTCCTCGTCCTTCGGGGCGCGGCGCAGGTCGCCGCTCATGCCCTCGATGATCCGTACGAGCATCCGGCCGGCGGTGGACTTGCCCGCGCCCTGGGGGCCGGTGAGGAACGGGGCCGGGACGGGCGCGGACGGTCCCAGGCAGCCGATCAGCCAGGCCAGGGCCAGGCTCTCGCCCTGGGCGTTGGCGAAGTTGCACAGGCGCATCAGCAGGTCGATGCCCTTGCCGTTGGTCTTCTCGACGGGCAGCGGAAGCTCGCCGGTGAGCTGGGTGCGCCGCCAGGACACCTCGCGGGGGTCGGGGGTGAGGATCTTCCAGCCGGTGGGGTGGATGCGGACCGACTTTCCGTCGTCGCGGCCCAGGTCGAGCCAGGTTGCGCCGTCGAAGCCGGGGGCGACGCGGATGTGGGTGGGTTGTACGTCCTCGTTCAGCGCGAGCGCTTCGATCAAGTCGAGTGCCTCCTTGAGGGCGGTTCCGTTGAAGACGCCGTGCCCGTCGCGGAACAGGCCGACCATGAGTTCCTGCCGGTGGCTCCCGGTCGTGCCCTGGGAGCGGATGGGGCGGGCCACGGGGTGGCCGTTCTTTTGCGCGTACACGGTGCCGTCGACGGTCCGGAAGTACCGGAAGTGGGCCTGCGCGTAGTCGGTGATGACCTGGCGTGCCGGGGTCTTGTCGTCCTCGGACATGTCACATCCCCAGAGCCGTGCGGGCGTTGGTCCAGGCGTCCGTGCAGTGCCGCGGGGACTCCCCCTTGGCCTGCGCGGCGGTGAACAGTCGGTCGATGTGCGATTCGGTGAGGCAGCCGCACCGGCCGTGCGCGGAGAGCACGGCCAGGAACGTCCGGTACACCGTCGCGTGGACCGCGCTCGCCGCGCCTGTGATGCGCTGCTCGGCCATGGCGATCCCGCGCTCCAGGTAGGCGGGCGAGCGGTGCGGGCACCGTCCGCCCCCGGCGGGCGCGGGCACGACGACGGTGCGCGGCGCCGGCAGGATGGCGGTGGGCCTCTTCTCGGCGAGCGCGCGCACGACGTCCGGCAGTGCCGCCATCGTGCAGGTGCCGGGGCCGAGCCACCGGGCGTAGGACATCGACGACTTCAGGTCGACACCCGCGCGGACGCCGTTCACGGAGCGCATGGTGCCCTCGTAGATCCAGTGTTCACCGCGCGTCGTGACCACCGTGCGGGTGGACGGCAGGGTGGTGCGGGCCCAGTCGACGGCGTCGGTGTCGTCGAGGTCGACCACGGTGACTCCGGCGCCGCCGGGGTGGTAGGCCACGGCCCCGGCACGGCGCCATGCGGCCGTCCAGGCCGGGGAAGAGATGACGTGCGGGTCGGTGGTGGCGGCGGCCCAGGCGTGGCACGGGAACGGGCAGGCGCAGGGGCCGGGGGTCTTCATGTTCGGCCGTCCGCCGCAGGCGTTGTCCGCGCACGTCGAGCAGTTGCCGAACGGGCCCTTCCCGGCGCGCAGCGGCAGGACCGGCAGACCGCCGGCGGCCAGCCGCAGGGCCACGTTGAGGTGATCGTCGGTCCGGACGTCTCGCCGGATGAGGGTGGGTTGGGTCATGCTGGGTGTCTCCAGTTCCGTGAGAAGTACTGGTTAGCGAGGGCGGCCCCGGAATTTGGCGAGACGGGGGCCGCCCTCTTCCCTGTCCGCGGAGATAAGAGGCGGCGGGGTGTCAGAGGGGGCGGTTATGGTCGCGGCATGACGACGACCGTTGACCTTGTGCCGGGCTTGCTCACGACGCGCGATGAGATTGCAGCGGCGTTCGGCTGTGGAACCTTCCAGGGCATTGAGCCGGCTGTGGAAGCGAAGAAGGTGTTTGTCTACTCCGACCCGTCCGCGGGCGAGGAGTACGGCTACACGTTCGATGGCCGCGCCGAGGACGACGAGTACGGGCCGCTGTACCTGTACACCGGGTACGGGAAGTCGGGAAACCAGGAACTCAAGAGCCGGAACAAGTCCCTGCACAACCACGCCGAGGCTGGCCGCGAAGTGCACCTCTTTGTGGCAGACGGCAAGGTGCCGGACTCCGGCCAGAAGCGGCAGCGGTACATCGGGCAGATGATCGTCGACCCGATCACCCCGTATGTCACCCGTACCGGCATCGGTGAAGACAAGAAGCAGCGGACCGTCCTGGTCTTCCGCCTGCGTCCTGCACCCGGTACGACTCCCGTGTGGAAGGAGCAGGACCGCCTGCCCGCGGCCACCACTACGGCCATCGAGGAGATCGACGCGCCCCCGCAGTTGGTGATCCCGGCGCAGACGAGCGTCAAGGCGAAGAGCTCCGAGCAGTTCACGGCCACCCAGACGATCGCCAACGTGGTCGGCGGTCTGAAGACGGTGAACCTTCGGGAGGGGCTGTTGGTTGAGGCGTTCAAGAAGCACCTTGCTGCGGCTGGCCATGCGCACAAGACGTTCCAGATCACGATCGCCGGCGAGCCTGGTGCGCTGACACCGGACCTCTACGACGTCACTGACCACGTGCTGTATGAGGGCAAGGGGCTCACCACTCGCCACAACATTCGGCTGGCTATCGGCCAGTTGATGGACTACCGGCGTCATGTCGAGAAGTTCGAGGGTGCCGGCTTGCGGGTGGCTGTGCTCCTGCCGAGCGAGCCGAGTGCTGACCTCAAGGACTTGCTCGTCTCGCAGGGAGTGCACCTCGTCTACCAGACGGAAGACGGATTCTCCGGCTTCCCGCTGCCTTCCTAGGCACAGCCGGAGAAGAGGGCGGCCCCGGTCTTTGGTGAGACGGGGCCGCCCTTGTTGCTGTTACGCGGCGAACAGGTCGCGCTGCCCTGGATCGACGTCGACATCGACGACGGGCGGCGGAGGGTCGGTGGTGACCGGGGTCAGGACGGGTGCGCGCTTGTCGGTGGTGGGGCCGTCGTTGTGGAAGCGCCAGGTGCCGACGTCGTGCTGCGACCGGTCCTTCGAGGGCGGGGTATAGCGGCGGGGCTCTCCGGGGTGGGTGGCGTTCCAGTCCTCGGCGCACACCTTGTGGACGGACTCTCCGGCGTGGGACCGCATCGGGGTCGGCCTGCCGCATAGGCAGCAGGGCCGGTCCCGGGTGTGATCGAAGTGCCGGGCGTCTCCCCAGTCGACGAGCGGGGCCATGGCCGGTCAGAGGTTCTGGACGGTCTGGATGAGGGATTCGGTGAGCTGGTTGATGGGCTTGGCGGCGCCGGTGGAGGCGAGGAAGAAGCCGAACCCGGCGGCGGTGAACGCCGCTCCGGGGCTGAGGGACTTGGAGCGCAGGAGGAAGAACAGGACGAGTCCGAAGAGCGCGACCAGGGAGACGGTCACGGCCATGGCGGTATCTCCTTCGACGTGGGTCAGCGGGTGCCGGCGCGGTGGATGGCGCGGCTGTGGTTGGTCAGGCGCCGGCCGACACGGAGTCGCTTGCCGTGGCCCTTGCAGCGTCGGCACGGCTTGGTCTTCTTGGGGCGGCGCTTGCGGTCGAGGACGACCTTGCCGCCGAGTCCCTGGCACTTGCGGCAGGTCCCGAACGGGGACGCCGCGCACAACAGGGAGTAACCGGCGAGGATGGCGAGCAGGAGCAGGGCACTAGCGGTGAGCATGGGTGGTCTCTCCCCCTCCAGGGGTGGTTTCCAGGGGTTCTCGCAGGTGGGCCGCTAGACGCTAGTGCGCAGGTCAGCGCCCATTTGGTGTGCTAGCGCGGCTGCTAGACCTAGCGGCCGGGGCTGCTAGGTCTAGCGGTGCTGCTCGGGTCAGGCGGCGGCCCGATCGGCGTTACGGCGGGTGACGGCGTCGGTGATGTCGGTGCGGTCGATGCCGCGCCGGTTGGCGCCCTTGCCGTCGTCGGTCTGGCCCCAGACCTGTCCGGGCTTGATGCCGTAGGGCTTGAGGGCCGCGGTGACGTTCTCGCCCTTCCAGCCCGCGTACGTGTCCGGGCGGAGCATCGTCAGGCGGATGGCGATGCGCTCGCACCACACGGCCTTCTCGCCGTCGAGGATGACGTCGAGGACGTCGGCGAGGATGTTGGATCCGGTGGTCTTGTCGGGGCCCTTGCCGATGGCGTGGCCGGTGACGTTGCCGTAGTCCTCGCGGGCCTTGCGGGCCCGCGCGACGACCTGCTCGGCGGCGACGGCGTCGACGAACGCGGAGGCGACGATGCGGGGGTCGTCGCCCTCGCCGGCCATCCAGCAGATGCCCCGGTCGGAGCGGGAGAACATCGTGGCCCGGTAGCCCGACTTGTACATCGAGGTGCCCAGCACCATGTCGTTGGCGGGCTGCCCCATCACCTTCAGGCAGAACCGCAGGATCGCGTTCGCCGAGATGCCGGTCGGCAGCGACTTTGCGTCCGGCCGCTGCGTTCCGAAGAGCGTGACGATGCCGAGGGCGGGGCCGCGCTTGACGAGGTCGGTGCAGATCGCTTCGATCTCCGCCCCGTGCTCGCCGTGCTCGAAGGGCACCTGGCACTCGTCGAACCCGACGACGATCGGGTGCAGCCCGAGTGACTTGTCGTCCGCGAGGGCGGGGGTGACCTTCGACTCGGGGCAGCGCGAGCGCGGCAGGGACTTGATGACCTTCGCCCGGCGGCGCAGCTCTTCCTTCAGCTCCCGCAGCGATTCGACGACGTAGCTGATGTCGTCGTCCTCCTCACCGGCCCGGTAGCGGTGGCAGACCGGTTCCAGGGCGCCGAAGTCGCCGGTGCCCTTGAAGTCGAATGCGTGGATCTCCGCGCGCGGGTCGAGGGCGGCGATGAGTAGCAGCAGCCGCATCAGGAATGTCTTGCCCATGCGGGGGACGGAGCCGACGACGACGGCCGCGAACATCAGCGTCACGCTCACGTCCCGCATCCGCTGGTCGTTGCCGAACACGACCGGCTTGAACAGATCGACCATGCCGGTCTTGAGCAGGGGCCATGCCGGTTTGGTGGTCTCGTTCATCGGCTTGTCCCCCACCCACAGGACGAGACGGCCCTCGTGCTCGGTGGGGTCGGGCGAGGGCCACACGCAGCCGACCTTGCGCCGCAGACCGGACGCGAGGGGCTTGCGGGCCTCCATGATGTCCTACGGCGTGACGCCGTAGGGCAGGTCGAGGTCGGCGCGGTAGCCGGGCCCGTCGCGGACGATCTCGCTGGTGAAGCGCAGGCCGTTCATGTCGCCGCCCTTCTTGATGGCGGCGGAGATCTTCGCGTTGCCGATCGAGTCCAGACCCCGGAGCACGATCGACCCGGTGAGCTTCTGGATCTCCGTCTTCAGCACCGCGGGGCCGACGACCGGGGAGTCGGGCTGCTGTCCGGCCATGCCGAGCAGCAGCACCCCACCGGTGGCGAACACGAACAGGTAGGCGGGGGCGACGACGTACAGCCACAGGGCGAAACCGGCGCCGAAGACGAGGGAGACGAGGGTGACCAGACCGCGCAGCCGGATACGGCCGGCGCGCAGCTTGGACAGCCGCATGTACTCCTCCACGTCCTCCGTGCGCACCGCGTAGTCGCGCAGCGGCGCGGCCTCCCGGTCCCACACCCACCGGTTGGTGGAGGCGATGAACCGGCAGGTTCCCCGCGGCGACATCAGGGCAAGGCGTCCGGCATACACGGGGATGCGGACGCCGTGGTAGAGCGCCGCGTAGCCGACGTTCGCGCCGGTGTGGCGGGTGGTGGCGAGGAAGTCGCGCCGGTTGGTGAGCCATCCGGCGAGGACCGGCTTGCGCTTCTCTATGGTCACCTTCGGGTCGGGCAGGGACGGGTTGTCCACCATCGTCGGCGCAGTGGGCGTCTCGTCGTCGTGGTCCATGTCGGGCACGGGCCGCAGGTGTGCGGCCGTGGGCGTCTCGGTCATGCTGTGGTTCTCCTGCTGCTCGAAAGGGCGAGGGAGGGACCCGGGGACGGCGCGGTTTCCTTGGCCGGGACGGCCGTCCCCGGGGCGTAGCTACTTGCGCTTGGGCTTGAGGGTCACCACGCCGCAGGGCCGGTAGCCGGCGGCCTGCACGGACTCGATGACGCCCTCACGGGCGGATGCCTCGCTGTGGGAGTCGACAAGGCCGCTGTGCTTACCCAGGCGGCCCTTGCTGTCGGTCGCTTCGACGGTGAATTTCCAGGTCAACAGTGGGGCGCCCACTCGGCTCCTCCTGTGTGATTCGGGATGCGGCCACGGCTCCTCTCCTGGCGCTCGAAAGCGGTGGAGGGAGGGTGTCAGGGGATGGCGCTGTTCCTTGCCCGGGGATGGCCGTCCGCGGGGCGTCGCTACTTGCGCTTGCCGTCGTTCTGGTCGGCACGCTTGCGGGCGCGGTCGATGATGCGGTCGACCTTCTTCTCCAGGTCGCCCTGGTGGACGGTGTCGCCGGCGATGGACCGCTTGCACATGCGGGCCACGTTCCACGCGATCCGGGCGTGCTCTCCGGCGGTGAGCTTGGGGTAGTTCGGGTCCTGCGGCATCAGTGGTTCTCCTTCGTCTGCGTGATCGTGGCGACGGCGCGGCGGATGATGGCGGCGTGGTCGAAGGCCACCTGCGGGAGGTCGCTCAGGGGCCACCACTGGGCGTGGGTCGCGTCGTCGCCCGCCTCGATGGGCGTGCCGGACACGACCTCCAGGTGGTAGGCGACGGTCACGTACCTGCCGCGCGGGTCCCGGTCGGGCTGGTCCCAGACGCCGAGCTGGTCCAGCTCTTCCGGTGCCGCGTACACACCGGCTTCCTCGGCGAGTTCGCGGGCGGCGGCGACCATGCTCGTCTCGCCCGGGTCGACGTGCCCGCCGGGCAGCGCCCACTGACCCTTGAACGGGTCCCAGCCCCGCGCGATCAGCAGGACGTACCCGTCGGTGGTGGTGACGACGACGTCGGCGGTGTAGCGGACGGTCTCGAACGTTTCGGTCTCGGTCATGTCGTCCTTTCGGCCGGGGCTGTCCCGGCTCCCCTCACCGCCCGAACGGGTCGGGCGGATCGGGCAGCCGTCAGCGACGGCGCTTCCGGGCCTTGCTCAGGGTCTTGGCCGCGGCCTTGCCGTCCGGGCCACCGATCGACTTCACGACGCTCACGACGCCCCAGGCGAGGACGGCGGCGAGGAACGCGAGCAGCGCGAGGTTCGCGGCGATGGCGGTGAGCGCGCCGACGAGCAAGGGGCCGAAGTAGACCCCGGCGGCCACCGTGCCGGCGCCGATGCCGGAGCCGAGCGCGATCCGCTGAACGGTGCGGTCCGGCGGCGCCTGGTGGATGTGCTGATGCACCACCTGCGGGGCGGCGGCGGTCGGCTGGATCGGGGTGGGGAGGTGGTCGGCGTAGGTGTAGGTGCCGTCCGGGAGCTGCACGACCCGGACCGGCTCAGGCAAGTTGTTCACGGCCGCTTCCCTTCGGCTCGGACCTTCTGCGTCCAGGCGTCCTGGAGGCGGGTGAACTCGGTGTGGATGGGGTCGCCCTCGATGCACGGCTCGCCGTCCTGGCAGTCCAGGCAGAGGCCGGTGTGCTTGGCGGACTCCTCGAAGGAGCGCATGTAGGCGATGAACAGCTCGTCGTCGCTCATGGGGTTCTCCCGGGTCACAGGTCGGTGAGGGCGTCCGTGGGGATGACGTAGATCTCGGTGATGAACGCGCCGCTGTTCCAGTAGCTGAAGCTCTGGTGGACGTGGGCGATGTGGAGGCTGTTGCCGTCGCGGTCGGTGGTCTCGTAGACGTGGACGGTGTCGACGCCCTTGCGGGCCGCGCCGATGCAGCCGCGGGCGGTGTGGACGGTCAGCCGTTCCGGGCGGTGGTGCCCGGTGCGGTCGGTGCCACTGCGGCGGGACAGGCGGTACAGGGTGACGGGTCGCATGGCGTGACTCCTCGGGTCAGGCAGCGGACGTTTCCGGGTAGGCGCAGGGGGTGCACATGCCGAGAGAGGGCGGGATGCGGTATCCGGCGTCCCGCCCGCACTCCGGGCAGATCCGACGGGCCGCGTTCGCCCGTTCTAGGGCCGCCCACCGGGCCGGGGTCATGGGCCGGACCGGGCGGGCCAGATCGATGCGGTAGAGGAACGCGACCAGCGGGCCGCGGCGGCGGCGGGGGCGTTCGAGCTGCGCGGCGACGTCCTGACCACCGGGTCGCAGCCCCATCGCCCGGAGCTGCCGGAACGTCGCCAGACCCTCGGGAGCGAGACGCCACCGGTAGACCGGGACGGCACTCATGCCGCCGCCTCACCGCGTTCGCCCTTGAGGGTGTCGCGCAGCCACCGGCCCTTCTCCGGCGACGTCCGCAGCGCCTTCCGGATCCCGTCGGCGGTCAACTGCTCCACCGACCACGACTCCGTCAACCGCCGGGCCTGAGCGAGTAGTTCATCCTTCGTTCGGCGCGGTTGGGTCGACTTCGCCGCGTCCGGTACCCGGTGGGTCACCCGCTTGGGCGGGGTCGACTGATCGGCTGCGTCGACCCGCTTGGGCCCCCGACCGGTCGACTCGGCCGGAGCAGGCCGGGTGGACTCTTCCAGTTGGAGGAGGTCGTACGGGCTGCGCTTGACCGGGCCCGGTTCGAGGGCCGGTACGGGCAGGTCAGAGGTAGACCGTTCCATGCTGATCTGGGTCGATTCCTCCGCATTCGTGGAGTGGATCGATCCAGTAGACCGGTCGATGTCCAGCTCCACGACCACGTCGACCGGTTCATCGACCGGTCGGGCGGTCAGGGCAGGGGCGGTCGCGACGCCGAACATGTCGGCAAGAGCGGCGTCGGCGCCCTCGGTGACGTGTTCGCGTTGGACATCGACCAGTCGAGTACCCAGGACGATGTCCCCGGCGCCGACCTTCCGGGCCAGCTTCCACGACTCCAGCTCCGACTTCCGACGAACCTTCTCGTCGGGATGGTTCGCCGCGCGGGCCCGGTGGTAGGCGAGGGCCTGCACCACGTCGGCGGCGTGCGCTTCCGCTTCGGCGTCGCGGCCGTCGCGGTAGACGACGATCCGCCGGGCGAGGAACGCGGCGCCCTCGGCGGACGCGGTCATGCCCATGGGGGTGAGGGCGTAGATGACCATCTCGCCCGGTGTCTTGGCGGCGGTGGCGGACATGGCGGACGCGGCGGCGGGAAGAGCCCACAGCCCCGCCCGGATCACCTTCGGGGAGGACTGCCCGAGCATCGTCAGCCCGAGCAGCACGATCGCCAGCACGGCGGTCGCACCCTCACCGGCCGCGACCGCACCCACCGCCGTCCCCGCCCCGAAGACGGCCTTGATGTTCGTGTAGGTGCCGTACCCACCGGCGACACCGGTACCGAGCATCGGCACGAACGCCGCCCCCAGTACGACCTTCTGCGCCCGCCTCAGGGGCTTGCCGGTCACGCTCACGACGCCTCGCCACCCTCGCACTCGTCGGCACGGACCAGAAGGCGGTGGACGCCGAGCACGCCGACTTCGGCGAAGAAGCCCAGACCGAAGAGGTCCCAATTGCCGACGAGCGCTCCCCAGACCACGGCGGCGACGCAGGGCATCAGGAGCACCCAGTAGACGACGGGGTTCATGCGGCACCCCCCGGCTTGGGCGGGTTGGTCAGGCCGGTCATGGCGGCGATCTGGTCGCCGGTGAGCTTGGTGTTCTCGTCCATGGCGTGGGCGACGGTGCGGATCTCGCGCCACAGTCGGCCGACCTTGAAGCGGGCCATGCCCCGGACCATGCCCCACGACTTCCCGCCGGCCGGGACGTGGTCGCGGCCGAGCAGGTAGCCGAACTGGGCGAGGACGTCGACGGCCCGCTCGCGGTCGTGATCCGCGGCGCAGGCGAGCGCCCGTTCGGGCGTCCACAGGCCGTAGGCCATCAGGTACTGCACCTGCGCGATCTCTCCGGCGGCGCACTGGGCGGCGTAGTGCCAGGCATCAACGCAGTCGACGTCGAAGGTGGTCAGGCCGCTGACGGTGTACCGGTCGGGTTCCGGGAACCAGGCCACGACCTCGCTGGACACCACGTGCACGCCGTAGGTCATCGCGAGCACCGCGTGACCGGCCTCGTGGAACGCGAGGCCGAGTCGGGCCTGCTCGTAGTCGAGCGGCATCTCGAAGGTGGGGCGGGTGTTGCCCCGGTGGTCGAGCAGCAGATCCGAGGTGGGGGCGGTGGCCATCACGCGGCACCGCCCGTCAGCATCACGCCGGCGCGGTTCGACAGGTCCCGGCGCTCCGCGAGGACCCGGTTGCGGGCCCGGCGGATCCGCCGCTCGTCCAGCTCGGTGGCGGCCCGGTCGAGGGTCATGATCTGCGCGTCGAGCAGGGCGACCTCCGCCAGGATCAGCGGCATCTCGGCCTCGATCGCGTCCAGCTCCGCGTCCGACGGCTCACCGCCGAACCCGGTGGCCGTAACAACGGCCTGAAGTGCAACGATGGACTTCATTGGGTGGTTCCTCTCACTCAGGAACGGCCCGAAACGACCCCCCGGTGTTCCAGCACCGGGGGGTCTCGCCGTTGTGGCGCGGGCCAGCGCCCCGACCGGGAGTCGAACCCGGCCTTCGACCATCAGGGCTAAGGGGTTACAGCGCGGCACCGGCCGCATGAACGAGCCGATCGGCCGCTTCGATCGCCGCGGCGCGGCGGGTGTTGAGGGTCTCGGCGTCCGCCGCGTTCCGCAGGGCGTAGGCGGCGCGGGCGGCGGTCGACGCGGACTCGGCCAGCGAAGGGGCGAGGATCTGCACGGCGGTGAGCGGGGCGGTGATCGCGGCCCGCGTGGCGTGACTCTCGGCACGCGCCTGCTCGTAGGCAGCCGACGCGGCGCCGGACAGTCGCAGGTCCTCGCGGACCCACATCGCCCGGCGGTGCTCGGACAGTGCCGCGACCAGGCTCGTGATCGCGGCGAGCCGCTCACGGCGTAACTCGCCGGCCTGCACCTCGGTGCGCTCCCGACGGGTCAGACGCTGCTGGAGCAACCCGGCGACGACCGCGCCGAGCAGGGTGCCGAGAACGGCGATGACGCTGGCGATGGTTTCCATGACTCTCCTTCGAAGATCGTGTGGAGCGTTCCGGCTCCCCTCTGCCCTGCCCGTACGGAACCCCGCGTACGGGGCCGGACGGGCAGGGGAGGCAACCGGCCGCAGCAACCGCTGCGCAGGTGACCTGACATCCGCGAATCACCGGATAGTCCTGTGCGCCGAGACGGCGGCGGATCAGGGGGACGCGGTGGGCGCCGCCGCCGTGCCGGTCCAGCACTGGCGGCGCGCCCAGAGTCTTCGTCGGTACACATCAGCCTCCCGATTTCGGTCGGACGGGTGCGGGTGGTGCAGGTGTCTCGCCTTCGGGAACACGAGCTCCCGGTTCAGGCATGCGAGACGGCGACCTTTCGGTCTCGCCCTCCGGTTGACCAGGGATCCGGGGCCCTCAGCCCCGTCTCTCAGGGGCTCCTTGTCGAACACACCAGCCAGACCCTTTCGGGACTATCTGGTGCGCACCAATAGATTGGCATCTGGTGCGCACCAGATGCAACCCCCAATGTGGATTGCGTGTCGGTGTGCTCTTCTAGAGAACGGCCGAAGTCGGGTGTCTCGGTAGCCAACTGGGGTTAACCTCAGGGGTGTTAACCGGCTCTCACCTGGGGCTTTGCAGGAGGCGGCGTGGCTATGGGGTTAAGGTCCGTCAGGAACGCGCGAGGTTGGTCGCAGGACCGATTGGTCTACGAGATGCGGCGGTTCGCGGAACAGCGACTGCTCGACATTGCGTCGGCAGCGAGCCTCAAGACCTACATCTCGGAGTGGGAGAACGGGCGCCGGAGCATCACGGACCGGTACGCGACGATCCTCCGGCCGCTCCTCGGCGTCACGGACGCCGAACTGCGGGGCGCGGCCGAGTCTCAGGAGCCACAGGCGGATGGGTACGCGGACCTGCTGAGTCGGATCGATGCCGCGAGCAGCCTGAGTGAGTCCGTGGTTCCGTCGTTCCTGGCCCAGACTGAGCTGCTTCGCACCATGGACCGGCAGATGGGCGCGACGGGCTTGGTCGACCAGATGAACGGCCACCTGGCCGCGATGGAAGACGCACTGACTTTCGCTGTGCTTCCAGGTGCACGCCGGCCCATCGCGACGGCCCTCGCCGGAGCGTCGACCCTCGCTGCCTGGCAGGCGCTGGACGCCGGTGCGGTGGACAGGGCATGGCGACGGTACGAGCTGGCCAAGAAAGCCGCTCAGGACGCCGAGTCGCCGCTGTATCTGGCGCACGCCATGGGGGAGCAGGCGTACGTACTCGCGGACGCCGGCCGACCGCAGCTCGCGGTCGAACTGGTGCGGGACGCGCAGCGCACCCAGCCTGAACGGCAGTCGCCGCGACTACGGGCATGGCTCGCGGCTGCCGAGGCGGAGCTTTGCGCCGCGGCCGGTCCCGACATGGAGTCGCCGGCGCGGTCGGCCCTTGAGCGCGCTACCGCGCTCCTTCCGGACGACGGCGAGACGCGCGACGCCGACATGCTGAGTATCTTCCTCAACACCGGACACTTGGCGCGGTGGCGTGGGAACGTCCTCGCCAAGCTCGGAGACGCCTCAGCCATGGAAGAGCTGTACGCGTCACTCGCCAGCGCTGACGCGTCCTTCGTGCGCGCGAACTCCGGCCTTCATTGCGACCTCACTCAGGCGCACCTCGCCCGGGGGGAACTGGAGGACGCGCGGTCCCATCTTCAGCAGGCCAGGCTGCTGGCGAACCGCACGGGATCCGTGCGGTTTCGCCGTCGCGTGGAGATGCTTACCGGTCGCCTCTAGTGCGGGACGCCAGGATGTGGAGCAGGGCCACGAGTGTGCCCGAGCCCATGAGCTTACCCTCAGACATAAGCCGGGGGATCTGGTCGAGGGGGATCCAAGCAATCTCGCCCGCCTCCTCGGCGTCTGTCGGCTCGCCGATCTTCTCGGCTCCACGGGCCACAAAGATCTCGTGCGGCGAGTCAACCATGCCGATCATCGGCTGGTAGCTGACGACGTGTTCGACGGCGCTGGGGCGCCACCCAGTCTCTTCCTCGGTCTCGCGGGCCGCCGTGGTCGCAGCATCTTCGCCCGCGTCCACGATTCCGCCCGGCAGCTCCCAGCCCCACTGCTCCGGCACGAAGCGGTAGCGCCACAGCATGAGCACACGGTCTTGGTCGTCGATCACAGCAGTGATGGCTACGCGGAAGAGCCGAACGACGTGGTGCTCGAAGCGGTCAACGCCGGGCGGTTCGACGTCGACCAGGTCCAACGTCACCCAAGGGTTTTCATAGACGTGGCGGGAGCCATAGATCTTCCACGGTTCCATCTCTGCCGGCATAGGAATACTTTCGCCGCCAAGAACACGGTAGGAACTGCGGTCGTAGGCCTTGATGAAGCGCTCGTTCGCGAGTCGATTCAAGACCTGCCGGAGGGCAGTACGGCCAATCTCCAGCTCTGCACTTAGCGTGCGCTCTGAGGGCAACTTGTCGCCCGGGCCGTACTGTCCCGCTTCAATCCATGACCGGATCTGCTCGTAGACCCTCTGTGTCTTGGGTCCCATTAGTGGCGTGCTCCTGACTCGTTGATTTGGCGATAAATTCTAGATCCCGATGAGCAGCAGGTTTCCGCGATCCGTGGACTTTAGCGCGAGCAGGTCTTGCCTGTCGCACAGAGCCTTGAATGCGGAGGTGGCGATCTCGATCGACCTGTCTTTATGATTCGAGGACTCGAAGAAGTCAGGCTCCTTGGTTCCATGGACCAAGTTACTGCGAACGGAGTACATCTTTTTGACTTCGTTGAATAGTTCTCTGCGTGCTGACGAGTCGTGGGGCTCCAACACGTGGGCGATCGACCCTGCGATTCGGAAGCCCACCTCTCCTTGGTTTGTGCCAAATAGATTCTCCCAGCAGATGACCGCATCTACGAAGGAGTCCATAGGGTCGAACCTTTCAGACGCAGCCGACAGGATACGCCTCATCCCCATGTCCAAGTTTGCAGGATTCTTGCTGACCTTTGTGGACCACTCTGCAGCTCTGACTGCCGTTTCTGCGTCTATTTCGATGGGTGGGTGGTGGCTTGAGATCGAGTGATGGATTGAGAAGCTCACCGAGTTACCGGCTTCGATGGGATTTACAACGGTCGTTGCGACACCAATGGGTGCCTGGGGTGAGCCTTCGCGCGCGAATAGGATTGCAAGCCGCTCAAGGTCGATCATGCGGCGCAGTTCCGTGTTGGACTTGATGAGGCGACTTCGGAATTGCTCCCAATGGGAGTCGGGGTCCGTGGCAGGAAAAATATCCAGAATCTCGATCTGGTAAGGAATTTCCAGGACAGACTGGATTCCGGCGGCATCAATGAAAGATTGATGGTCGCTCGGAGTGAATGGGCGAATCGTGCCGCTGTGAAGGCTGACTTCGGAGCCCTCTGGGATAACTACATTGCTCAATCCGACCAGTGCTTTGGTGTTTGCCTTTCGCGTACGGGCTAGTTTGCGGGCGTCCTGAAGTGACTGTCGAACTAGATCGAAGAATCCTGTAGGTGTGCAATCATTTGTTGACTTCTTGAGTGCAGCGCGCAAGAGCGCCCCGGCGAGAGTTGCTAGTTGAAGGGTCGAGCCCGACCCCGTCGACCAGTAGATCATTGACGAGATTTCAATGCCGACCCCATCATAGGTTTTCGGATCGGGTGCGTGCGGGAACAGCTTCTTGAGGTCGGAATCCTCTAGGATCAATCTACTCAGGTCTTTTGTCGATTGAGTGCCACGAAATGCGATACCTCCCGTCATCGCTGACGACATCCCTCCAGGGTCGCCCAGGGGGAGGGTTGTGAAAAGAGTGGCAGGGTAGGCGTCGCTGGCGATCGTAAACAATGCTGCTTCGATAGGGTCGGAGCTTTCCTTTGTTTCGATTCTCCCTCCGCAAAACTTGCGGAGGGCATTAGCGATGGATGATTGTGAAGACTCGTCGTACTGCATCACGTGCATCCTGGCCATGAAGGCCTGGTAATCATCGCTGCTGGACTGGGCAGCCCGGCAGGTATATTCCAGGGTTTCGATGACTTCTTGCTGGTTCCGTGAGAGGTTTAGTGACGGCATCTCTTCTGCTGGCGCATTAATGCAGTAGCTGATGAATCGATCGCCGAAGAACTCCCTGGCAGTCTCCATGGTGCGATCATAGTGGTGGCTGTCCCCAGGGGGCCGCTGAACAGCCGTAATCAATGGGGCAGTAGATCCCTGCGGCGTTGCGAGAGCCAGGCCACTTTCCACCTCTGCGGTCGTGTCGACAGTGAGTGGGGCCGTCCCTGGGCCGTCCGAAGACGGCCAAGGGACACCATCGGCCACCGAGAACCACCACTTGTGTGACGCTTCCACCTGTGACGACAGGGATCGGGAGAGGGAAGCGGGGCACCCCGTCACTTCCTCCGCAACAAGAAGCAGCGGACAGCCGTCAACGTGTTGCCCCTGCTCCCGAGCCGGCAGGCTGGCGATCCCGTACCCGCCGGCCCCTGCCAACAGGGGGAGCCACACGGGGAGCCACAGGCGGCGACACTCGGCGGACGTAGGCGGACTTCGGCGAACGTTGTGGCTCCCTGTACATGGGGGAGCGGGTGGGTTGAGCGAGGCCGCAAGACGGCCCGCATTACCTCACGGGTAATCGACCCCCTCCGCGGCGGACGGCATGCTCGGAGACACCGGAACCCGGGCGGCGCACTCCGTCCGGGCTCCGGGAACACCATCGGTTCGAACGTCCCCCATGGAGGGTGATCCGCCATGTCCCAGGCCCTGCTCGCCGGTCTCGCCCGCACCACGCGCCCCCAGGAGGCGGTGCGCCGGTTCCTCGCCCTCGACGCCGTCGTGACGGGGGCGAACGGGATCGCGTACCTGACCGCGTCCGGACCGCTCGGAGAGCTCCTCGGGGTCGACGCGGGGCTGCTGCTCGGACTCGGCGTGTTCCTGACTGTGTTCGCGGCCGGGGTGGCGTGGCTGGCGAGCCGCCCGCAGCCGCCGGTGGCGGCCGTGAAGCTCGTGGTGGACGCCAACGCGCTGTGGGCGCTGCTGAGCGTGGTGGCGCTGGTCGCCTGGCTGGAGCCGACCGCCGCGGGTCTGGTCTGGACGCCGATGCAGGCGGCCACCGTCGCCGGGTTCGCCGGCCTCCAGTGGGCGGCGCTGCGGGCCGCTACCCGCTGAGCGACCTGAGGTACGCGACCGTCGCCGCGTCGGCCGGGAGGAGCGTCTCGATGGCCAGCTCGGCGACCGTCACGTCCAGCGGGGTGTTGAACGTCGAGATCGACGACACGAAGGACAGCACCCGCCCGTCGTGCGCGATCCGCAGCGGCAGCGCGAAGTACGGATACGGCTCCTCCGCCGGGGAGTCGTCGGCCTCCGCGCCCGGCGGCAGCGGATACGCCGCCACCTCCTCGTACAGCGCGCGCAGCGACTCCGAGCGCGCGAGCGCGATCTGACGCTCCATCTGGGCGAGCAGGTGGCCGCGCCACTCCCGCAGGTTCAGGATCCGCGGCGCGAGGCCCTCCGGGTGCAGGGTGATGCGCATCGCGTTCAGCGGAGGGGTCAACAGGTGCTCCGGCAGCCCGTCGAGGAGCAGTCCGATGCCCTGGTTGGCCGCCACCACCGTGTACGAGCCGTCCACCACGAGCGCCGGATACGGGTCGTACCCCTGCAACAGCCGTTCGATGCCCTCCCGCAGCGCCTCCAGGCGCGGGGCGTCGAGCGGCGACTCCGTGTAGCGGGGGGCGTATCCGGCGGCGAGCAGCAGCGCGTTCCGCTCCCGCACCGGCACCTCCAGGTGCTCGGCGAGCTTCAGGACCATCTCCTCGCTCGGGCGGGAGCGGCCCGTCTCCACGAACGAGATGTGCCGCGCCGACGAGTCGGCGCGCAACGCCAGCTCCAGCTGGCTGAGCCGCCGCTGCTCACGCCACCCGCGCAGCAGCGGCCCTACCCCCGTGTCGCTCACGACAGTTGTCATGGTCAGACGGTATCCCAGAGGGGGACCCGGGTAGCTTTCTCCCGGGGGCCCGTCACCCGTCATCGCACCGCTCGACCGGAGGGAACACCACCGTGGCCACACAGCCGTTGTCGCAGAAGGAGATCGAGGACCGACTGCGGGAGCTCCCCGGCTGGTCCGTCGAGGAGGACCGGCTGACCCGGACCTACCGGCTCGGCGACCACTTCGCGGCGACGGCGCTCGTCGTGCACGTGGCCCAGATCCAGCAGGAGCTGGACCACCACTCCGACCTCACGCTCGGCTACAACACGGTCGCCCTCGCCGTGAACACCCACTCCGCCGGCGGCACCGTCACCGAGAAGGACTTCGAACTCGCCGAGCGCGTCGAGGGGATCGCCCCGGGCCACGGCGCGCACTGACCCCGGCGACACGGCCTCTCATAGGATCATCCGCATGGGTGAGACCGTGCTCGACTACGAGGCAGAGGCAGCGCACTACGACCGGACCCGGGGCGGAGTGCCCCGGGCCGAGGCGGCGGCCCGGGCCGTCCTGTCCCTGGTGCCGCCCGGCGCCCGCACCCTGCTCGACCTGGCCTGCGGCACCGGCCTCGTCACCGAACGGCTCGCCAGGCCGGGCCTGAGCGTGTACGGGGCAGACGCCGCCCACGCGATGCTGCGGGCGGCCGCCGGACGCGTCCCCGGCCGGACCGTGCGCGCCGACGCCCGGCGGCTCCCGCTGGCCGACGCCTGCGTGGACGCGGTCTCCGCCGTCTGGCTGCTGCACCTCGTCCCCTTCGCGCCGGACATCGTCGCCGAGGCGGCCCGGGTGCTCCGGCCCGGCGGCGTCCTCGTCGCCACCGTCGACAAGGACGCCGCCCACGACGTCGGCAGCGACATCGACGACGTCCTCCGCCCCCTCCGCTCGGCCGCACCCGCCTCCGACCGCGCCGACCTGATCACCGGCCACGCCGCGGCCCACGGCCTCGACCCCGCGGCCGGCACCCGTTTCACCGGCCACGGACAGGGCGCTACCCCGCGCGCCACCGCGAGCAAGCTACGCGCCGGCTACTTCGCCTCCTGGTTCGACGGCGACGCGGCGACCACCGAGACCCTCGCCGCCGCCCTCACCGCCCTCCCCGACCAGGACCACCCCCGCCCCGACCCCCGCTACCGACTGGCGTCCTTCGTCAGGCGCGGCTGAGCCCCCACGCGTCGTCGGGCCGAGCCCTCGCGTGTGGGCGGGGCGAGCCCTCACCGTCGGCGCGGTCGAACTCCATCACCCAGTTCGTCACCCACTGCGCCCCGTCTCCGGGCTCGTCCGGCGCGAACGCCTGCTCCCAGCGGGCCGTGTCCGGACCGATCCCGGACCAGCGGAACCGCACCCGGACCGGACGTCCCGCGTAGCTGTCCGTCCCCTCGAAGACGCCCGTCCCGTCCTCGGTGAAGCGGCCCCTGACCGGTGGGAAGAGCGTTCCCGTACGGTTGTCGGACCAGTTCAGCGTCCACTCGCCGGTGTCCGGCTCGTACAGACGCAGCGTCAGCCCGCTGAACCCCTTCGACGGGAAGACGATCTCGTCGACGTGGGCGCGCCCGTCCCAGAACAGCCGGCCCGTCGTGTGCCCTTCGAACTCCTCCCAGCCGCTGTCCGGGTCGAGGAAGTCGGCGAGGCGCCGGTTGCGGACGGTCCAGGCCCCGTCGAGGAAGTCGAAGCCGCCGTGCGTCACGAGCCCGCCCCCGTGTCCGTCGTGCCGGAGGGGAACGCGTCCCCGAGGTAGGCGGCCAGGTCAGGGGTGCCCGGCGCGAGCACGTGCCGTATCCAGGCGTCCCGTTCGTGGCCGAGCGGTGCCAGCTCCCAGACGCAGCCGATCCAGGGGCGTTCGGTCGGGACGAAGTGCGCGGGGTCGGTGTCGGGGCAGTCGAGGGCGGGCTGGCCGGCGGCCGCGCCGCGGAAGTGGAGCACGTTGTCCCAGACCCAGCTGTACGTGTTGAGGTAGGCGCCGGTGTCGCCGCCGCGGTGCAGCACGACGAAGCCCGCGGCCGGAGTGCCGTCCGGCTCCGGCAGCAGCTCCGGCAGGAGGGCGTACGCGGCCCGCTCCACCTCGGGTTCGATGCCCGCGGGGTCGGAGGTGACGTGGTAGCGCTTGAGGTGCCGACCGGCGATCGCGACCGGCGGCAGCGTGAGGAGGGTCTTCTCTGCGAATGCCATGACTGGACCGTACGAACCCTTCACTGACACCTTGTGTCAGTGAAGTCCAGCCGTCTCCTCTCGATCCTCCTGCTGCTCCAGACCGGCGGCCGGATGACCGCCGGCCGGCTCGCCGAGGAGCTGGGCGTCTCCGTCCGCACCGTCTACCGGGACGTCGAGTCGCTGCACGCCGCCGGCGTCCCGCTGTACGGGGACGCGGGGCACCGCGGCGGCTACCGGCTCCTGCCCGGCCACCGCACCCGCCTCACCGGCCTCTTCGCCCCCGAGGCCGAGGCACTGGTGCTGGCCGGCATGCCCGGCGCCGCCGAAGGCCTGGGGCTCGGCCCGCACTTCGCCGACGCCCAGCTGAAACTGCGGGCGGCCCTCCCGGACGCCCTGCGCGAGCACGTCGACCGGCTGCGGGCCCGCTTCCACATCGACGCCCCCGGCTGGTACGACGAGGACGACGAGACCCCGTTCCTGCCCGAGGTCGCCGACGCCGTCCGCACCGGCCGCGTCCTGGAGGTCCGCTACCGCCGCTGGAAGGAACCGACCGACGTCGACCGGCGCCTGGAGCCGTACGGCCTCGTGCTCAAGGCCGGCCGCTGGTACCTCGTCGCCGGACCCGAACCCGGACCCCGTACCTACCGCGTCGACCAGATCCTCGCCCTCACCGTCACCGACGAGGAGGCCGTGATCCCGGAGGGCTTCGACCTCGCCGCGCACTGGCGGGCCGGCCGGGCCGACTTCCACCGGCGGCTCCACCAGGGCGACGCCGTCGTACGGATCTCCCCGCGCGGCGCCGCCCGGCTCACCGGCGCCGCCGCCCGGGCACTCGCCGCCACCGGCACGGCGGAGCCGGACGGCTGGACCCGCGCCACCCTTCCCGTGGAATCGCCGCAGCACGCCCACGACACCTTCCTCGGACTCGGCGCGGAGGTGGAGGTCCTCGCCCCCGAGGACCTCCGCGACCGCATCGCCGCGACCGTGCGGACGCTGGCGGACCGGTACGCCTGAGCCCCCGGGCCCGTGCGCCCCAGGAGCCCGCGGCCGTACGCGTCAGGCACCCGGCCCGCCCCACGCCTCCGTCGCGAAGTCCGCGAAGGAACGCGGCTCGCGGCCCAGGATCCGCTTCACGCCGTCCGCCGCCGAGGAGTTGTGGCCGTCCAGGAGCGTCGCGAACAGGGCGGCGAGCCACTCCGCCTCGGGGGCGGGAAGCCCGAACCCGGCGAGCAGCCCGGCGTACTCGGCCTCGGACACCGGCTCGTAGACCACCGGGCGCCCCGAGGCGCGGGAGATCTCGGCGGCCACCTCGGCGAAGCCGACCGGCCGGGGGCCCGTCACCTCGTACACCCGCCCGGCGTGACCATCAGCCGTGAGGGTCTCGACGACGACGTCCGCGAGGTCGTCCGCGTCGACGAACGGCTCGGCCGTGTCACCGGCCGGGAAGACGACCGCGCCTTCGGCGACCCCCTCCGCGAGCAGCCCCTCCGAGAAGTTCTGCGCGAAGAACGAGGCCCGCACGACGGTCAGTTCGACCCCGGACGCCGAGGCCCGCAGGGACTCCTCCGCCAGGACCGCCGCCGGCTCCCCGCGCCCGGACAGGAGCGTGATCCGCCGTACGCCGTTCTCCGCGGCCAGCCGGCCGAAGGCCTCCATCGCCTCCACCGCGCCCGGTGCGGCCAGGTCGGGGTAGTAGGCCACGTACGCGGTGTCGGCGCCCCGCAGGGCCGGGGCCCAGGTGTCCGGGGCCTCCCAGTCGAAGGGGGTGGCGCCGGTGCGGGACCCGGCGCGGACCGTGGCGCCGCGCGCCGCGAGCCGTTCGGCCACGCGCCGCCCGGTCTTGCCGGTGGCGCTGGTCACCAGGACCGTCGAGGTGCGGGCGGTCGATGCGGGCTGCGTGTTCTGCGTGTTCTGCGTGTTCTGCGTGTTCGTCGTCATGTCTCAAGACTCCCGGCCGGGGGCCGCCCCGCCCATGCTGCGCCGTCTCACGGACCTACGCCTCCGTCTCACCCGCACGCACCCCCTCGAACCCGTCCCGCCCTTTCCGCCGGGCCCGGCGCGAAGGGCCGGACACGCCCTACCCTTGCCCACCATGGACGCACTCGCCGGACTCCTCGACGGGCCACGCGCCAAGGGCGCCTTCCTGCTGCGCATGATCATGGAGCCGCCGTGGTCGGTACGGATCGAGGACGAGGCACCGATCTGCCTCATGTGCGTCACCGCCGGAGAGGCGTGGATCGTCCCCGACACCGGCGAACCCGTCCTCCTGCGCCCCGGCGACATCGCCATCGCCCGCGGCCCGGAGCCGTACACCGTCGCCGACACCCCCGACGCGCCGCCCCGCGCCCGGATCGGGCCCGACGGCACCTGCACCACCCTCAGCGGCGAGCCCCTCGCCCAGTCCATGCGGCTCGGCGTCCGCACGTGGGGCAACGCCCCGGACGGCGGCACCACGGTCCTGGTCGGCACGTACCTGATGGACGGCGAGGTCGGCCGGCGGCTCCTGGACGCCCTGCCGGGGCTGGTGCACCTGCCGGCCGAGGTGTGGAACTGCCCCCTCATGCCCTTCCTCGACGAGGAGATCTCCCGCGACGAGCCCGGCCAGTCCGTCGTCCTCGACCGGGTCCTCGACCTGCTGCTCATCGCCGCCGTCCGTGCCTGGTTCGCCCGGCCCGGGGCCGAGGCACCCGCCTGGTACCGCGCCATGGGCGACCCCGTCGTCGGCCGGGCGCTCCGGCTGCTCCAGAACGACCCCGCCCACCCGTGGACCGTCGCCTCGCTCGCCGCGAAGGCGGGCGTGTCCCGGGCCGCGCTCGCCCGCCGCTTCACGGCCCTCGTCGGCGAGCCCCCGATGGCGTACCTCACCGGCTGGCGGATCGCACTCGCCGCCGACCTGCTGCGCGAGCCGGACGCCACCGTCGAAGCCGTCGCCCGACGGGTCGGCTACAGCGGCGCGTTCGCCCTGAGTGCCGCCTTCAAACGGGTGCGGGGGGTCAGCCCGCAGGAGCACCGGGCCGCCCGGGAGTGACGTGGGCGGTCGCGCGGCGCGGCCGGTCCGCTTTGCCGAACCGGCAACATTTCTCGCACCGACGGCCACCCCGGCGCACCCTGGACGCATGAGCCAGCATCGCGGATCCCACCAGGGTCACTCGCACGGCGAGGGCCACGGCACCCAGCACACCGACGCGCACACCGACGCCGCCGACCGGCACGCCGCCGGGCACACCGACGGCCACCAGCACGGCCACGGCGGTCATCACCACGACGGCGCCCACCTGGACTGGTCCGAGCTGGCCCCGCTCCTGGAGCGTCAGGCCGAGGTCGCGAGCCAGGCCTACACGGACGCCGCCGCATGGCTCGGCACGCTCGCCCCGGTGCCCGGTGTCCGCCGGATCCTCGACATCGGCAGCGGGCCGGGCGTCATCACGAGCCTGCTCGCCGAGGCGTTCCCGGCCGCCGAGACGGTCGCCGTCGACGGCAGCCCGGAGCTCCTCGCCCTGGCGACGGCACGCGCCGGAGCCCGCGGACTCGGCGCCCGCGTCTCCACCCTCCACGCCGAACTCCCCGAGGAAGTCGCCTCCTTGGGGCGTGCCGACGTCATCTGGGCGGGCAACTCCATGCACCACATGGGCGACCAGGGCGCCGCGCTCGCGGCCTTCGCCGAACTGCTCAACCCCGGCGGCCTGATGGCACTCGTCGAGGGCGGACTGCCCACCCGGCACCTGCCCTGGCACATCGGGATCGGCCGGCCGGGCCTGGAGGCCCGGCTCGATGCCCTCCACGCGGACTGGTTCGGCGAGATGCGCGCCGACACCCCCGGCGCCAAGGACGAGCCGGACGACTGGCGGGCCCTCCTCGCCGGTGCCGGACTCACCCCGTCCGGGACCCGCACCTTCCTCACGGACGTGCCCGCCCCGGTGTCCCCGGTCGTACGGGAGCTGGCCGTCGCCCACTACACGCGCCTGCGGGAGGGCGTCGGCGCCCGCCTCGACGCGGAAGACAAGGCGACGCTCGACCGGCTCCTCGACCCGGCGGACGAGCTGTCCCTGCACCACCGCCCCGACCTGTTCCACCTCACGGCCCGCACGGTCCACACCGCCCGCAAGGGCTGACCGCCCCGGCGCGCCGCGTCAGGACACCGGCTCCAGCCGCCACCACTGGAACGGGGAGTCGGTGTCCTCCCACTGCCGCACGTCGCCGCCGTCCTCCTTCGACTCGTCGGCGACCTCGAGGAACAGCCCGCTGATGAAGCTCACCAGGGCCACCGTCCCCGGCGACTCCAGGTCCTGCTCGATGATCCACTCCTGCGCGCCGAAGTTGTTCGCCTTCCACTGCTGGATGTTCGCGCCGTTCTCCGTGGACGCGTTCGCCACGTCGAGACGCTTCCCGCTCGCCGCGTTGACCAGGTGGTGCAGGCCGCCGCCGTTCGGCACGGGAGCGATGTGCCAGTGCTGCCCGGCGGTGCCGTTCCCGATGCCCTGCTGCACGTTGGCACCGCTGCGGCTCGACCCCTGGTACACCTCCAGGAGCAGCCCGCTGGCCACGTTCCGCACCCGGTAGAGGCCCTCCTCGACAGGACCCGGAGAACCACTCACCGTACAGACTCCTTCGATTCGCCTGGCTGTCGGACGCGCGGCGCGCGGGCCGCGGGGGCCGCCCCGCCGGGCCGTCACCGACTCTACGTCGCGGGTACGACAACGGGCCGGGCCCGACACCATGGGGGCCGGTGACCGATCCCGATCCCCGTTCCCTGATCGACGACCCCCGGGAGGTGTTCCTGCACCCGGTGACCGGCGCTGTCGGCATGCGGCAGCCGGACGGCAGCCACGGCCCCGGCGGCGACGCCGCCTTCCCGCTCGTCCGCGACCTGGACTCCTTCGTCCGGTTCCTGGAGGGCGTCCGCCGGTACATGGGCGCGTGCTGGGATCCGTACGAAGGGGAGGACGGGGAGAAGGCGTTCCTCCGTGCCATGGCGGAGACGGACGCCGGGGCGCCGGCCGAGGGCGCGCCCGGCGCGGAGGTGTGGGAGCACCTCTTCGCCTCGATCACCGAGTCGGGCGTCGACGGGTACTGAGCCCGCGTCACCGGGCCCGCCGTCGAGGGGTACTGAGCCCGCGTCACCGGGCCCGCCGTCGACGGACGCCGGGCCCGGCACCCGCGGTCACCGGGCCCGGCGTCCGTACCCGAGGCGCCGCCGCACCGCCGAGGCGGCGCGGTGCGGCAGGCTCCTCCGTGTCCTTCAGGCGCCGACGTTGAACTCCGCCGGGTCCGGGCCGAGACGGCGGCTCTCGTCGAGCGCGGCGATCGCGGCCAGGTCCTCGGCGTCCAGCTCGAAGCCGAAGACGTCGATGTTCTCCCGGATGCGCGAGGGGGTGACCGACTTCGGGATCACGACGTTGCCGAGCTGGAGGTGCCAGCGCAGCACCACCTGGGCCGGCGTCCGGTCGTGCTTGCGGGCGATCGCGACGATCGCCGGGACCTCCAGGAGGCCCCGGCCCTGACCGAGCGGCGACCAGGCCTCGGTCGCGATGCCGAGGCGGGCGTGCGCCTCGCGGGACGCCTGCTGCGGGAGCTGCGGGTGGAGCTCGATCTGGTTGACGGCGGGCACGACCGAGGTCTCGCCGGTCAGCCGCTCCAGGTGCTCGGGCAGGAAGTTCGAGACGCCGATCGCCTTGGCGCGGCCGTCCGCGTAGATCTTCTCGAAGGCGCGGTACGTGTCCACGTACGCGTCCTTCGCCGGCACCGGCCAGTGGATCAGGTACAGGTCGACGTAGTCGAGGCCGAGCTTGTCGAGCGAGGCGTCGAAGGCCTTCAGCGTCGAGTCGTAGCCCTGCTCGCTGTTCCACAGCTTGGTGGTGACGAACAGTTCCTCGCGGGCGATCCCGGAGGCGGCGACGGCCTGGCCGGTGCCCACCTCGTTCTGGTAGATCGCGGCGGTGTCGATCGAGCGGTAGCCGGCCTCCAGGGCGGTCGCCACGGCCGTCGTCGCCTCGGCGTCCGGCACCTGCCAGACGCCGAAGCCCAGCTGCGGCATCCGGACGCCGTTGTTGAGGGTGACCGAGGGAACGTTGCTGTCCGTGCTCACGTCGGATGGATCCTTACGTCGTCGTCACTGGCTGTACGGAGGTACTCCCAGCGTCAACGATCACGGACCGTTCTGCATTCCTGCCGCCGGTCAGCCGTACAGCGCCTCGACCTCCGCCGCGTAGGCCCGCTCGATCGCCTTCCGCTTCAGCTTCAGCGACGGGGTGAGCAGCCCGTGCTCCTCGCTGAAGGGATGGGCCAGGATCCGGAAGGTGCGGATCGACTCGGCCTGCGAGACCAGCGTGTTCGCCGCCACCACGCCCCGCCGGATCTCCGTCTCCAGGGCCGGGTCGCGCACCAGCTCGGCCGGAGCGAGCGGCGCCCGCCCCTG
Source organism: Streptomyces wedmorensis (assembly GCF_000716445.1). Classification (GTDB taxonomy): domain Bacteria; phylum Actinomycetota; class Actinomycetes; order Streptomycetales; family Streptomycetaceae; genus Streptomyces; species Streptomyces wedmorensis. The sequence continues at coordinate 36,991 of NZ_JNWK01000012.1, read as the reverse complement.
CATCGCGAGCCAGTGCTCGACGGCCTCCTGGTCGACGGTCACCAGGGCGGCGACGTACGGCCGGTCGTTGCCGACGACGATGCACTGGGCGATCAGCGGATGCGACCGCACCCGCTCCTCGAGGCCCGTGGGCGCGACGCTCTTGCCGCCCGACGTCACCAGGATCTCCTTCTTCCGCCCGGTGATCGTCAGGTAGCCGTCGTCGTCGAGGGAGCCGAGGTCGCCGGTGGCCAGCCAGCCGTCGTTGAGGACGGCGGCGGTCGCCTCCGGGTCGTTCAGGTAGCCCGAGAAGACCTGGCCGCCGTGCAGCCACACCTCGCCGTCCTCCGCGATGTGCACCGTCGTGCCCGGGACCGGCTGCCCGACCGTGCCGTACCTGGCCCGCTCGGGCGGATTCGCCGTGGCGGCCGCCGACGACTCGGTCAGCCCGTACCCCTCGAAGACCGTGATCCCCGCGCCGGCGAAGAACAGGCCCTGCCGGCGGTCCATCGCCGACCCGCCCGACATCGCGTACCGGAGCCGTCCGCCCAGGGCGGCGCGAACCTTCCCGTACACCGTCTTCTCGAAGAACTGGTGCTGCACCCGCAGCGCCGCGGACGGCCCGGGGCCGGTCCCGAACGCCTTGTGCTCCAGGGCCTCCGCGTACCCGACCGCCACCTCCACGGCCTTGTCGAACGGGCCGGCCCTCCCCTCGCTCTCCGCCTTGCGCCGGGCCGCGTGGAAGACCTTCTCGAAGACGTACGGGACGGCCAGCACGAAACTCGGCCGGAACGCCGCCAGGTCCGGCAGCAGTTCCGCGGCCGCCATCACCGGCTGGTGCCCCAGCTTCACCCCGCCCCTGACCGCCGCGACCTCCACCATCCGCCCGAAGACGTGCGCGAGCGGCAGGAACAGCAGCGTCGACGCCTGATCCCCGGCCCGGGAGCGGAACACCGGCTCCCAGCGGCCCAGCAGCATGTCCGTCTCGAACATGAGGTTGGAGTGGGTGATCACACAGCCCTTCGGGCGGCCGGTCGTCCCCGACGTGTAGATGACCGTCGCCACCGTCTCGGGGGTCACCGCCCGCCGGTGCCGGTGCACGACCTCCTCGTCGATGTCCGCGCCCGCCGCCGTCAGCTCCGCCACCGCGCCCGCGTCCAGCTGCCACAGTCGCTGGAGCCGGGGCAGCCGGTCGATCACCGAACCGATCGTCATCGCGTGGTCCTCGTGCTCCACCACGCACGCCGTGACCTCGGAGTCGTACAGCATCCAGAAGACCTGCTCGGCGGAGGAGGTCGGATAGACCGGCACGGGCTGCGCGCCCACGGCCCACAGCGCGAAGTCGAACAGCGTCCACTCGTAGCGGGTGCGGGCCATGATCGCGACCCGGTCGCCGAACCGGACCCCCTCCGCGAGCAGCCCCTTCGCGAGGCCGAGGACCTCGTCACGGAACCGCGCGGCGGTCACGTCCCGCCACTCCCCGCCCGGCCCCGGGCCCCTCCTGCCCAGCACGATCCGGTCGGGCTCCGCCACGGCGCGGTCGAACAGGGCGTCCGCCAGGCCGCCGACCTGAGGCGCCGCCTCGACGGGCGGCACGGTGAACTCGCGCACTGACCTGCTCCTCGACGGCTCGATGGCTGGAAAGCCCCTTGTCGCACTCCGTACGGCGCGGGTGACGGTACCCCACCCGCCTGCCCGGCGGGAGGGCCTTCACCAAGCCGGGACATTCCGCGTTCCCACAGGTCAGGCCAGGTGAGGCGGTCAAGTCGCGGGCGCCCCGAGGCGGTTACCGACCGGACGGTACGTCCGTCGGGCCCGAATCTCCACGGAATCTGTACCGACCGCTCACGCCCCGAACCCCCAGGGGTCGCCGCGCCGCCCCCACGGCCCGCACGCCCCGACCGCCGACCGGTCGCCGCGCCGTCCCGTACGGCCTCCGCGCCCGACCGCCGCGGGGCCGCCGCGGGGCCGCCGCGGGGTCCCGTTGAGGGCCCGTCAGCGCGGCCGGTGCAGGCGGTCGCCGCCCGCGAGGATCGCCTCCGCCAGCGCGTCGGCCGCCTCCTGTACGGCCCCGCCCCGGCGGCCCGCCCGCAGCACGAAGCCCACCTCGCCGAGCTCCGGCAGCCCGGCGCGGGCCGGCACGGGCACGAGACCCGGTGGCACCAGGCCCCGCGTGTGGGCCATCACCCCGAGGCCGGCCCGGGCGGCCGCGACGTTCGCGCTGAGGCTGGAACTCGTACACGCGATCCGCCAGGCCCTGCCCTGTGCCTCCAGGGCCTCCAGGGCCCGCGCCCGGGTGATGCCCGGCGGCGGGTACAGGATGAGCGGCACCGGCCGGTCCGGGTCGAGCCGCAGGTCCGGCGCCCCGATCCAGATCAGCGAGTCCTCCCAGACGAGCCGGCCCCCGCTCTCCGCTCCGCGCCGCTTGGCGAGGATCAGATCGAGCCGACCGGCCGCCAGCCGGGCCTGGAGCGTGCCGGACAGCTCGACCGTCAGCTCCAGGTCGACCTCCGGATGCTCGCGCCGGAACGACTCCAGGATCTCCGGCAGCCGGGTCGTCACGAAGTCCTCCGACGCACCGAACCGCAGCCGCCCCCGCAGCCGTGTCCCGCCGAAGAACGCCGCCGCCCGCTCGTGCGCCTGGAGGATCGTGCGGGCGAACCCGAGCATCGCCTCGCCGTCCTCCGTCAGCTCCACCCGGTGCGTGTCCCGGGTGAACAGCGGCCGGCCCGTCGCCTCCTCCAGGCGCCGCACGTGCTGGCTGACGGTCGACTGGCGCAGCCCGAGCCGGTCGGCCGCCCGCGTGAAACTCAGCGTCTGGGCCACGGCGAGGAAGGTGCGCAGCTGCGTGGGCTCGTACACGCCACGACGTTATCGCGAACCGCGATGACAGTCAGAGCGCTGTACGGGATTCCCGATCACCGGGCGCTGGAGCAGGATGGACCCGCGCGACCGCTCACCGGTACAGCGCGCCCGTACCAGCGCGGCACCACGCGCGCCCCCGCAGTGCAGAGCAGTGGAGCCATGACCCGCGACACCCCACGCCGTGCCCTTCGCCCCCCGTCCCGGCTTCCCGTCGACGCGTACGTCCTGGCGCTGCTCGGCACGGTCGTCCTCGCCGCGCTCCTGCCCGCCTCGGGGACGGCCGCGAACGTCGCCGAAGGCGCCTCGACCGGGGCCGTCGCCCTCCTCTTCTTCCTCTACGGCGCCCGGCTCTCCACCCGCGAGGCCCTCGACGGCCTCAAGCACTGGCGGCTCCACCTCACCGTCCTCGGCTGCACCTTCCTGCTCTTCCCCCTCCTCGGACTCGCCGCGCGAGGCCTGGTGCCCACGCTGCTCACCCCCCAGCTCTACGGCGGACTCCTCTTCCTCTGCCTGGTGCCGTCCACCATCCAGTCCTCCATCGCCTTCACCTCGATCGCCCGGGGCAACGTGCCCGCCGCGATCTGCGCCGGCTCGTTCTCCTCGCTCGCCGGCATCGTCCTCACCCCGCTCCTCGCGGCGCTGCTCCTCGGCGGCAGCGCGGGCGGACTCTCCGCCGACGGCCTCCTGAAGATCGTCTTCCAGCTGCTCGTGCCGTTCCTCGCAGGCCAGTTCCTGCGCCGCTGGGTCGGGGGGTTCCTCGTCCGCCACAAGAAGGTCCTCGGGTACGTCGACCGGGGCTCGATCCTGCTCGTCGTCTACACCGCTTTCAGCCAGGGCATGGTCGCCGGCGTCTGGCACCTGGTCACCCCGGCCCGGCTCGGCCTGCTGCTCGCCGTCGAAGCCGTCCTGCTCGCGGTGATGCTGGCCCTGACCTGGTACGGAGCCGGCCGCCTCGGCTTCGACCGGGCCGACCGGATCGCCATCCAGTTCGCCGGCTCGAAGAAGAGCCTGGCCGCCGGACTGCCGATGGCGAGCGTCCTGTTCGGCCCCCAGGCAGCCCTCGCCGTGCTCCCGCTGATGCTCTTCCACCAGATGCAGCTGATGGTCTGCGCGGTCATCGCCAAGCGCCGCTCACGCGACACGGAGACCGGCGGTACGGAGACCGGCGACACGGAGACCGGCGGCACGCAGGCCCCCGCCGCCGGGACCGCCGCGCCGGAACCCGGCACGGTCGCCGGGGCCGCCGCCGGAGAACCAGGGGCCGCCGCCCCGAGACCCGCACGCGCCCCGGGGGCCGCGGCCGGCACGTGACCCCGCGCGCCCCCGGGAACGCGGCAGGCGAGTGACCCCGTGCGCCCCCTCCGGCGGCCGGATCACACCCCCGGCCGCCCCGGGATGATCATCCGGGCCGCTACGGTGCTCCCATGCCCGCACTCGATCCCGGCCGCACCGCGCTCGTCCTCGTCGACCTGATGGAACGCATCGTCGCGCTGCCCCTCGCCCCCCGCCCCGGCACCGACGTGCTCGCCGCGTCCGCCCGGCTCGCCGACACCTTCCGGGACGCCGGCGCGCCCGTCGTCCACATCCGCGTCGAGCGGCCGAACGTCGACCGGCAGCCGCCCGGCAGCGAGCTCGTCCCCGACCTGGTCGGGGAGGGCGAGCCCGTCGTCGTCAAGCGGAGCATCGGAGGCTTCCAGGACACCGGACTCCACGAGCTGCTCGCGGGCTTCGGCGCCACCACCCTGGTCTTCGGCGGCATCGCCACCAACCTGGGCGTCGAGTCCACCGCCCGCGCCGCCGCCGACCTCGGCTACGACCTCGTCTTCGCGGAGGACGCCATGTCGGCCCTCACCGCCGACGAGCACCGCGCCTCCGTCGACCTCGACTTCCCCCGCCTCGGCACGGTCGCGCCGGTCGCCGCGATCACCCTGGACGGACCGCGATGACGCCCGTCCCGATACGTTACGGGGCCCGCCCCTGCTCGCTCGTCGTCTGTCGCGGCTGCTGCTGCGGCGACGACCGCAAGAACCCCGGCACCGACCACGCGGGCCAGCTCGCCCGCCTCCGCGAGGCGGCCGCGGCCTCCGGGGGCCGCCTCGTCGTCCGTACCAGCGACTGCCTCGGCCCCTGCGCCCAGGCGAACATCGTCGTCGTCCAGCCCTCCACCGAGGGCCGGCGACGCGGCGGACGGGCCGCCTGGGTCGGCTTCACCCTGGACGAGGACTGCCTAGACGACATCCTCGCGTGGACGGCGGCCGGCGGCCCCGGTCTCGCCCCGCCCCCGGCCACCCTCGCCCTCCAGCTGATCGACCCCCCGAAGAACTGACCCCGGCCCACCGCCGCCGGGTCAGACGGCGATCCGGTGCTCGCCCGCGTACACGTTCATGTCCGGTCCTCGCAGGAAGCCCACCAGGGTCAGGCCCGTCTCGGCGGCCAGGTCCACGGCGAGCGAGGACGGGGCGGACACGGCGGCGAGCACCGGGATGCCGGCCATCACGGCCTTCTGCGCCAGCTCGAACGAGGCCCGCCCCGACACGAGGAGCACCGCCCGCTCCAGCGGCAGCAGCCCCTCCCGCAGGGCCCGCCCGACGAGCTTGTCCACGGCGTTGTGCCGGCCCACGTCCTCCCGTACGTCGAGCAGTTCGCCGTCCTCGGCGAAGAGGGCCGCCGCGTGCAGGCCGCCGGTCGTGTCGAAGACCCGCTGCGCCGCCCGCAGCCGTTCGGGCAGCGCGGACAGCAGCGCCGGCGTGAGCCGTACCGGGGGAGTGTCGGCGATCGGGAAGCGCGCCGTGGTGCGGACGGCGTCCAGGCTGGCCTTCCCGCACAGGCCGCACGACGAGGTCGTGTAGACGTTCCGCTCCAGGCTGATGTCCGGGACCGCGACACCGGGCGCCAGCTGGACGTCCACCACGTTGTAGGTGTTGCCGCCGTCGTCCGTGGCGCCCGCGCAGTACACGATGTTGCGCACGTCCGAAGCGGCCGCGAGGACCCCCTCGCTCACCAGGAAACCGGCGGCCAGCGCGAAGTCGTCACCCGGGGTGCGCATGGTGATCGCGATCGGGCGTCCGTTCAGCCGGATCTCCAGCGGCTCCTCCGCCACCAGGGTGTCGGGCCGTGCGTTGACCGCACCGCCGCGGATCCGCAGGACGCGCCGTCGCTCGGTGACCCGACCCATCGTGACCGTTCTCGTTTCTCTGTGCGGGAGGCCGGGAGCCCCCGGCGGGCCCATTCTCCTCCACGGGTCCCGGCGCGACATCCGGGTCCTGGGCGGTACGGGACCCCGGCCCACCAGGGCCCTTGTCACGGTCGGCCAAGCGGTACGGGTGAATCTTGGTGGTTTACGTCACCTGTTACCGATCAGTCGCTGGCAAGACTGGGGGGTCCTGCCGGACGAACGAACCACCTAGGGGGTCCCGAGTATGACGGGCACTCGCATCGCCGCGCTCGGGCACTACCAGCCCGCCAAGGTGCTGACCAACCACGACCTCGCCGGGATCGTCGACACCGACGACGCGTGGATCACCAGCCGGGTCGGCATCCGCACCCGTCACGTCGCCGGGCCCGACGAGCCGGTCGACGAGCTCGCCGCGCACGCCGCGGGCAAGGCCCTGGCCACGGCCGGCCTCACCCCTGACGACATCGACCTGGTCCTCGTCGCGACCTCCACCGCGATCGACCGCTCGCCGAACACGGCCGCCCGCGTCGCGGCCCGCCTCGGCATGACGTCGCCCGCCACCATGGACCTCAACGTGGTCTGCGCCGGCTTCACCCACGCCCTGGCCACCGCCGACCACGCCGTACGGGCCGGCGGCGCCCGCCGGGTCCTGGTGATCGGCGCCGACAAGATGACCGCCGTGACCGACTGGACGGACCGCACCACCTGCGTCCTCGTCGGCGACGGCGCGGGCGCCGCGATCGTCGAGGCCGTCGAGGACGCGGGCGACGAGCCCGGCATCGGTCCGGTCCTGTGGGGCTCGGTCCCGGAGATGGGCCACGCCGTCCGGATCGAGGGCACCCCGCCCGTCTTCGCCCAGGAGGGACAGGCCGTCTACCGCTGGGCCACCCAGCAGCTCCCCGCGCTGGCCCGCAAGGCCTGCGAGCGCTCCGGCATCGAGCCGGAGGACCTCGCCGGCGTCGTCCTGCACCAGGCCAACCTGCGGATCATCGAGCCGCTCGCCGCGAAGATCGGCGCCGTCAACGCGATCGTCGCCCGTGACGTCGTCGACTCCGGCAACACCTCGGCCGCCTCCATCCCGCTGGCCCTCGCCAAACTGGTCGAACGCGGCGAGCTCCCCTCCGGCGCCCCCGTCCTGCTCTTCGGCTTCGGCGGCAACCTCTCGTACGCGGGCCAGGTGGTCCGCGTCCCGTAGGAGACGTCCGTGAACCGTGCCCTCCACCCGGAGGACCCGGCGCGTCGGGCGTGCCCCCGTTCGGCGGAGCCCGGTGGCGGCGTGCCGGGGGCGGACCTAGCTTCGATCGCGGTGAGGGTCGTTTCGCAGCGGCCACGGAATCGCTCCGTGTCCGACCCCTCCCGTGAACCGGAGGACCGTCCATGCGCGCGATACGTGCCGCTTCCGCCGTCCTGCTCAGCGCCGTCGCCGCGGTGACGGTCGCCCCGAGCGCGCTGGCGGACGATGTCGACCGGAACATCACGTCGTTCGGCTTCTCCGTCACCCCGGCGACGGTCGCCCCCGGCGGCACCGTCACCCTCACCTCCGACGGCTGCGAAGTGCCGTCCGTGACCGTCACCTCCGGCGTGTTCGACACCGTGACCCTCACCGAGGGCCGCTCGGGCAGCGCGACCGTGGACGTCGACGCCAAGGCCGGCACCGAGTACGAGATCACCTTCGACTGCAAGGGCGAGCGCGGCACCACCAAGCTGACCATCGCCCAGGGCGAACCGCGCCCGGAGCCGGACGCCCACGACCAGGGCCTGCCTCCCGGAGCGCACAAGGGCGTGAAGGCCGGCTTCGGCACGGCCGCCGCCTCCGGCGCCGACGACGGCGGCCTCGTGACCACCGAGGTGGTCACGGGCGTCCTGCTCATCGCCGGCGCGCTCGGCGCCGCCGTCGTGCTGACCCGGCGCCGCGCCACCGGCGGCCGCGCCTGACGGCCGGGACCAGGGGGGCCTGAGAACGGCCCCTCCTTCCCGGTGTGACGAGGTCCGGGACGGAGGGGCGCCAGCAGAGGGCGGGATCGCTGCCGAGGAGGGCGGACGTGGGGCGGTCGGGCGGTACGGGAGGGCCGGACGGCGCCGTCCGGTCGCGGGCCGAGCGGGAGGCGGACACCGAGCGGGCGGACCGTCACGCGCGGCGCGGCGCCTGGGGCGTCGTCGCCGTCGTCCTCCTCGTCGGCGTGCACCTCGTGCGCGGCGGTACGGGCGCACTCGACGCCGACGGCCCGCCGCAGCCCCTGGCCGTGGCCGCCCCCGACGGCACCCGCGCCGACGCCTCCGCGTTCGGCCCCGCCTCCGTACCCGATCCGCTGCCGTCCTCGACCCCGCTCCGGGTCCGCGTCCCCGCCGTCCGTATCGACGCGCCCGTCACGGACGTCGGGCTCGACGCCGACGGCTGGATCGAGGCCCCGCCACCCGAGGACGACCGGGTCGCGGGCTGGTTCACCGGCGCGGTCACCCCCGGCGAGCGGGGCACCGCCGTCGTCGTCGGCCACGTCGACACCCCGAACGGCCGCGCCGTCTTCTACGACCTGGGCGCCCTCGCCAAGGGGGACCGCGTCGAGATCGCCCGCCGCGACGGTCGGACCGCCGTCTTCGCCGTGTACGGCGTCGAGGTCGTCCCCAAGGACGCCTTCCCCGCCGACCGCGTCTACGGCGACTCCGGGCGTCCCGAGCTGCGCCTGATCACCTGTGGCGGCGCGTTCACTGAGGACGACGGCTACGCCGGCAACGTGGTCGTCTCGGCCCGGCTGGTCGAGGTCCGCCGATCCGGGACCTGACGGACTCCCGCCGGGGTATTGGCCCGGACCGCACCGCGGTCGTCACTGTGGCCCCCACGGAGCCGGCGTCGGGGGGCGCCGGGCTCCCCTTTCCAGCGGTTTCTCCGCCTTGTGGGCTCACGATCGACGGTCGAACGCATGCATAACCGGACAAGGGCGGTCGAAATCCAGGCGACGGTGCCCCCGCACCCCACTGACCACGGAAAACGCTGGTGAACGGCACCTCAAACCCCTGGTAGAGTTACATCTGTCGCCGCGAGGGAAACCACAAAGCGACAGACACCTTGTCCGGGTGGCGGAATGGCAGACGCGCTAGCTTGAGGTGCTAGTGCCCTTTATCGGGCGTGGGGGTTCAAGTCCCCCCTCGGACACCACACGGAAGTGCCGGTCGATCTCGAATCGACCGGCACTTTTCGTATGCCCGGAAACGGCGCCCCGGGCCGGCCGCCCTGGGGCGGGGGCCCCGGGCGGGATCACCCGGCGGGATCACCCGGCGGGCTTGCGCGCCACCACCAGTCTGCAGACCGGGCTGCCGTCCTCTCGGCGGCCCAGGGACTCGACCGCGGTGAGGGAGACGTCGAAGCCCGCTTCCCGCAGCCGGTCGTGGACGTCGGTGAGGCGGAAGGTCCGGTAGTACATGACGAACGGGGGACGCCAGAGGGCGTTCCTGACGCGCATGGCCGCGTCGAACCCCCACAGGACCCAGTAGAGGCGTGAACCGACGGGCGGCGGGGCCGCAACGGGGAAGGCGAAGGCGCCGCCGGGGCGCAGGGAGGCGTGGACCTGGGTGAAGAGGGTGCACTGGGCGGCCGGGAGGAAGTGGCCGAAGGCGCCGAAGCTGACGGCGAGGTCGAAGACCGGGGCGAAGGGCAGTGCCAGGGCGTCGGCGCGGACGAGGTCGGCGGCCGGGTGGGCGGCCCGGGCCCGGGCCAGCATCCCCGTACTGAAGTCGACGCCCGTGACGCGGCCCGCGCAGACCGAGCGGAGCACGTCGAGTCCTGCGCCGGTGCCGCAGCAGACGTCGAGTCCCGAGTCGAACGGGCCGAGCGTCTCCAGGGTGCGGGTCACCCCGGCGAGGAGGCGGTCGGAGGTGCGGAACGGGGTCGCGTCGAACTTGTCCGCGAGCAGGTCGTAGCCGTGCTCGACGGAGGAGAGGGCCTGGACGGTCAGCTCGCGGAGGCTGGGGCCCTGCGGGGTGAACATGTCCCCGACCCTATGCCGCGGCGGCCCCGGAAGCGCCCTGATCCGGCCCGATCGGCGAGACCCGCCGCGGCGCGTCAGAGCGCGCTGCCCACCGGGGGTGCCGGCCACGCGGGGGCGATGCCCGTGAGCTGGCAGACCAGCAGGTAGAGGGGGATCGGCGGGGTGTAGGGGGAGGTGCCGTCGGGGTGGTGGATGAGGCGCGGCCCGCGGTCCGGGATCTCGGCGCCGGGGGCGTAGCAGGCCGGCAGCGGCCAGCAGAGGTCGAGGTCGGAGCGGGCGGGGACCAGCCACCACCACCAGTCGGAGTCGGCGTAGACGCAGCCCTTGGCGGGGAGCCGGGAGAGGATCTTGAAGCCGAAGCGGGCGGGGACGCCGACGGCGTCGCAGCCGAGGCCCGTGTGGAGGCCGACGGGGACGGCGAGGCGGGTGGAGCCGAGTTCGGCGGCGTCGAGGGCCGGGGACCCGGGGAACGTCGAGCCGATCTTCCTGGGCTGCGGTCCGCGGGGGTCGAAGGTGCCGCGCTGGCGCGGGGCGGCGGGGGGCTCGGGCGGTTTGCGGGCCGACCGGGGGGTCAGCAGGGTGGCCATCGACCTCAGCATGGTTCCCCCATGCCGTGGGCGAGCTCCGCCCAGACGATCTGTGCCGTGCCGTGGCCGGTGCGGTCGGCGCCCCAGGCGGTGCAGAGGGCGTCGACGATGAGGAGTCCGCGGCCGCGTTCCTCCTCACCGCAGTCGCGTATCCGCGGCCCCGCCGGGCCGCCCTCGTCGCGGACGGCTATGCGCAGGGTGTCCTCGCCCTCGCGGAGTTCGCAGATCACCCGGTCGCTGGCGGTGTGCACGACGGCGTTGGTGACGAGTTCGGAGACGACGAGGGCGACCGTGTCGCGTATGTCGGGGCCGCAGCCCCAGATGATGAGCCGCTCCTCGGCGAGCCGGCGGGCCCGTGCGACGGATCCGGTGAGGGCCGGGAGCTCGAAGGCGAAGCGGCGGACGGGATCGGTGTGCTGCGGTGGGCGCTGGGCCATGACCCGAGGGCTCATGAGACCTGAGGGCTGCGCGTTACCAGAAGCCACGACCGGTTCCTCACAACAGTGGGCAGGACTGCCGTACGGCGCTGTCGCCGTGGCCTGACGGCGCACGGCGGCAGCGTGTACTGGTTCACCGGAACACTGTCCTCCTGAGTCGGACACTTGGCAAGTGGCACTCTGAAAATTGCAGAGTGCCTTGTTCTCACTGGCCCGGCTTCGTGGCACACTCATCGAAACAGTGCGTCGGGGAGGTCTGAGAGTGAGCGAGCCGCGGTCCGCCCCCACGGTGGGACAGGTCGTCCTCGGCAGGCGTCTGCAGGATCTGCGGGAGCGGGCCGGCCTGAAGAGGGAAGAGGCCGCGAAGATCCTCCGGGTGGCCCCGGCCACCGTCCGGCGGATGGAGACCGCCGAGGTCGCGCTGAAGATCCCGTACGTACAGCTCCTGCTGAAGGAGTACGGGATCTCGGACTCCGAGGCCGAGGGCTTCATCGCCCTCGCGGAGGAGGCCAACCTCCCCGGCTGGTGGCAGCGGTTCCACGACGTGCTGCCCGGCTGGTTCTCCATGTACGTGAGCCTGGAGGGGGCCGCGAGCCTCATCCGGGCGTACGAACCCCAGTTCATCCCCGGTCTCCTGCAGACCGAGGCGTACGCCCGTGCCATTCTGCGCAGCGGGGCGGTCGGTGGCGGCAGCGATGCCGGCAAGGACGAGGACGCCGAGCGCCATGTAGCCCTACGGATGGAGCGCCAGTCCCTGCTGACCAGGGAGGACGCCCCGAAGTTCTGGGTGATCATGGACGAGACGGTGTTCCGCCGACCGGTCGGCGACGGGCCCGAGGTGATGCGCGACCAGCTCGACCGGCTGCTCGAAGCGTCCGAGTCGCCGAACGTCACCCTGCAGATCGCGGAGTTCGGGTCCGGCCACCATCCCGGCACCTACGGACCGTTCGTCCTCTTCCGCTTCGCCATGCCCGAACTGCCGGACATGGTCTACAGCGAGTACCTGACCGGCGCCGTCTACCTCGACGCGCGCCCCGAGGTGGCATCCCACCTGGAGGTCATGGACCGCATGGCGGCGCAGGCCGCGACTGCACAACGCACGAAGGAGATTCTCCTGAATCTCCGCAAGGAGCTGTGAATGGATCGCATATACAACGGCATGCCCGCCGCGGAGCTCGGTGCCGAGGGTTGGCACAAGCCCTGGAGCGGCGGGAACGGGGGCAACTGCGTGGAGGCCATGAAGCTGGCCGACGGCAGAGTCGCCGTGCGACAGTCCGCAGACCCTGAAGGACCAGCGCTCATCTACACCCACGGGGAGATCGCCGCTTTCATCCAGGGCGCCAAATCCGGTCAGGCTGACTTCCTGCTCACCTGACCCCTTCCGTCACGCCGCTACCATCGCGTAACTCTTGCTGTAGTGCCAGCCGTTCGTCCCGACCAGGAGAGCCGATGACCCAGGACCCCGCATCGCCGCGGAGTGAGATACGCATCGACACCAGCAAGCCTCATCCCGCGCGGATGTACGACTGGTTCCTGGGCGGCAAGGACAACTACCCGGTCGACGAGGCGATGGCACGCCAGCTGCTCACCGTCGACGCCCGGGGCCGCGACATGGCCCGCGTCAACCGGGCCTTCATGCACCGCGCCATCCGCTGGCTCAGCGCCCACGGCGTCCGGCAGTACCTGGACGTCGGCACGGGCATCCCGACCGAGCCCAACCTGCACCAGATCGCGCAGGAGGCCGCGCCGGAGTCCCGCATCGTCTACTGCGACAACGACCCGATCGTGCTGGCGCACGCGGCCGCCCTGCTGCGCTCGACCCCGGAAGGGGCCACCGAGTACATCCAGGCGGACGCCCGCGAGCCCGAGATCATCCTCGAAAGGGCCGGAAAGGTCCTTGATTTCGACCAGCCCATCGCGCTGTCGATGCTCGCCCTGCTGCACTTCGTCGGGGACGAGGACGGCGCGTACGAACTGGTCTCCAAGATCGTCGAGAAGCTCGCGCCGGGCAGCTACCTCGTCCTCTCCCACGTCACCGGGGACTTCGACCCCGAGGGCGCGGCGAAGGCGAGCGCCATGTACAAGGCGCGCGGGCTGACCCTGCGGCCCCGCTCGCGCGACGAGCTGGCCGCCTTCTTCGAGGGCATGGAGTTCGTCGAGCCCGGTGTGTCGCTCACCGCCGAGTGGCACCCGGAGCTGGGCGAGCCCGTCCCGGTCCAGGGCGACGACCCCATCCCCGGGTGGGCCGCCGTGGCCCGCAAGCTCTGACCCTGGACGTACGGAGCGAGGAGAGGGCCCGTGGACCGGCATCCGGTCCACGGGCCCTCTCCGTCCACCGCGCGCCCTACGGTCTCCTCACCAGCGTCACCAGGAAGGCGCGCGGCCGGCTCACGTTGCCGGCCGCGTCGACCGTGCGGTACTCGATCGTGTGCGTGCCGTAGTCCGGGGTGGCGTCGTCCCACGGCACCGCGCGGCTCCGGCCCAGCTTCCCGTACACGAGATCGTCGATCACGGTGCCGCCCGGCGTGAACCGGAACGGCGCGTCCGCGTCCGTCGGCCAGCCGTAGTACGTGTACCAGCCGTCGCCGTCCACCCGGAACTGGCTGACGACGGCGCCCTCCTGGTCGTCCCGGGCGCTCAGCCGCATCGTGAACGGGCCGTCGTAGACGTACTCGACGGGCCGGTCCGGGCGCCGCACCGTGCGCAGTGGCGCGGACAGTTCGTACGAGGCCGTCGCAGGCCGGGCGTCCACCGTCCAGGCCAGCTCCTCGGACGTGGCGGGGATGCGCGCGGTCAGCGTGTGCGTACCGGGGACGAGGCGGATCGAACCCAGGTCCAGATCACGGTCGTTGCGGCCCGCCGGGCGGACGGGGCGGCCGTCGAGGCGCCAGTGCACGGCAGGGGTGCGGTCCGCCGGGTGGGTGGTGTCCGCGTGGACGACCGACCGGGCGCCGACCGGAACCCCCGTGGGCGTATGACCGGTGAACGCGGGCTTCACCGGCTCCTCCCGGGTCGTGAGCGCGGCGTCCACCGTCCATTCGACGGTGCGGGTGAGCGCGGTCGACGCGCGGACCGCCGGGTCGCGGACGAAGGGCGTCGGATCGGTGACCGTCGCCGTCAGGGTGTGCGCGCCGGGGGAGACACCGAGGCGCCGCAGGTCGACCGTGCGGGCGCCGCGCGTGGGCAGGGCCCGGCCGTCCAGCCGCCAGGTGACGGCGAGTTCGCCGCCGACCGGGTGCAGGGTGTCGACCCACACGGTCCGGTCCGCGCCGATCGCCGCGGTGTTCGGCGTGTGGCCCTGGACCAGGTTCACCTTCGCGGAGATCGCCTTGACCATCACCTCGCGCTCCACCTGGTCGAAGGCGTAGCCGAGGGTCTTCATGAGGGAGTGACGGCTCGGGCGCCAGACGCCCTCCGTGCTGTACAGGCCGCCCTCGAAGCGCCCGATCGTGCCGCCCGCCTCGCTCTCCTCGCCGAGCCAGCGCCACCACTTGGCCTGCTGCTCCCGCAACTGCTCCTCCGTCAGGAGGGTGTGGTGGGCGGAGGCCGGCTCGGGCCCCGAGTAGGCCTCGCCCGGGACCCCGCGGGCGTAGTAGTCGTACTCGTCCTGGAGGCCGCCGAGCGAATGGCCTATCTCGTGCGGGGTGATGAGGGAGGAGAGCGCGTTGCCGCCGGACGCGGTGGCGTAACCGCCGCCCGCCCCGCCGTAGGTGGAACTGTGGGCGAGGGCGACGACCTGCCGGTTGGCGCGGCTCGTGCCGGGGACGAGGTCGGCGAGCGCGGCGGCCTTGCGGCTGTCGACGGTGAGCAGCCGCTGCACGCTCCCCGGGTTGCAACCGCCCCAGAAGCCCATGTCGAGCGCGGTGTCACGGGCCGGGGCCGTCAGCGCCGGGTCGCAGTCGACGCCGGACTCCGCCGAAGGGACCTCCACCGCCCACACGTTGACGTACGAGCGGTACGAGGCGAAGGGCTCGATGCTCCACAGTGTGTTCAGGTGCCGTTCGAGGTCGGCCCGGAAGGCCGGCATCTCCGCCGCGGTGTAACCGTCGCCCATGAACACCAGGTTGAACCGCCGGTCCGCCGGCCCGGTCGTCTGCACGGGAACGACGACTGGACCGTCACCGGTCGTCGGGGTCTCCGCGGCCGCCGGTCCCGCTCCCACGAGTCCGGCGGCCAGCAGACACACCGCGGCGAGTCGGGCCAGGCCTCTGCGTGCTCCATTGCGCTGTGAGGTCATGGGGCGCGAGCCTAGGCCGCACCCCCCTCCCCGTAAAGATGTTCGCCGGCCGTACGGCTCCGCGCCCGTTCAGTGCCGCAGATACGCCAGACCGGGGTGCTCCGTCCGGTAGCCCTCGACCAGTCGGCGGGCCACCGCCACCGAGTCGACCAGCGGGTGCAGCGCGAAGGCCTTGACGGCCGTCGCCCGCGAGCCGCTCTCCGCCGCCGCGAGGACCTCCCGCTCGACGGCCTTCACCGCCGTCACCAGACCGACGGCGTGGTACGGCAGCGGGGCCACCGACACGGGATGGGCGCCGTTCGCGTCGACGGAGCACGGCACCTCGATCACCGCGTCCGCGTCGAGCGCGGCCAGCGTCGAACCGTTGCGCACGTTGAGGATCAGGGTGGCCCGCTCGTCCCGCGCGATCGCCCGCATGAGCGCGAGCGCCACCTTCTCGTAGCCGCCCGACTCCAGGTCCTCCTCGTCCCGGTCCCCGGTCCCGGCGGCCTCCCGGTTGGCGGCCATGTAGGTCGCCTCGCGGTCGGCGAGCGTGCGGTGCCAGGTGGCGAGCGCGGACGTGCCGGGCTTGGCCGCCTCGTCGTAGAAACCGGCCTGCTGGTCGCGGAGGTAGGCGCCGCGCGTCCGCTCGGCCGTCCGGTAGGCGTGCACCGCCTCCCGGTTGAAGTAGTAGTAGTGCAGGTACTCGTTGGGGACGGCACCGAGCGAGCGCAGCCACTCGGGGCCGAAGAGCCGGCCCTCCTCGAAGGAGCCGAGCGCCGCCTCGTCGGCCAGTAGCCGCGGCAGCTCGTCCCGGCCGCCGATCCGCAGACCGCGCAGCCAGCCCAGGTGGTTGAGGCCCACGTAGTCGATCCACGCCTCGTCCGGATCCGCGCCGAGGACGCGCGCGACCCGGCGGCCCAGGCCCACGGGGGAGTCGCAGATGCCGATGACCCGGTCGCCCAGGATCCGGGACATCGCCTCCGTGACCAGGCCCGCCGGGTTGGTGAAGTTGATGACCCAGGCGTCCGGGGCGAGTTCGGCGATCCGGCGCGCCACGCGCACCGCGACGGGCACGGTCCGCAGCCCGTACGCGATGCCGCCCGCCCCGACCGTCTCCTGGCCGAGCACTCCCTCGGCCAGCGCGATCCGCTCGTCGGCCGCGCGGCCCTCCAGACCTCCGACCCGGATGGCGGAGAACACGAAGTCCGCCCCGCGCAGCGCCTCGTCCAGATCCGTCGTCGCCGTCACCTCGGGCGCGTCCGGCACCCCCGCGCCCTGCTCCGCCAGGACCCGGGCGATGGCCGACAGCCGCGCGTCGTCGAGGTCGTACAGCGTGACACGGGTGATCCGCCCCTCGGCGTGGTCGCCGAGCAGGGCGCCGTACACCAGCGGCACCCGGAATCCGCCGCCTCCGAGAATCGTCAGTCTCATGCTCGTACGCTACTCGGGCGAGCTCTCTGAACAGCGGGATCCCCGGCCGCCGTCCACGCGGGCGTCCACATGCCGGGCGCCGCCGCGACCCTCCGGGTGGGGGACAATGACGCCATGTCCCGACGCAAGACCCGCTCCCGCACGCCCGCGGCCGCCGCCGCGCCCGCCGTGACCGCGACCTCGCCCTGCCCCTGCGGACTCGACGCCGCGTACGGCGCTTGCTGCGGCCGGTTCCACTCGGGAGCCGGCGGTACGGCACCCACCGCCGAGCTCCTCATGCGCTCGCGCTACAGCGCCTTCGTCGTCCGCGACGAGGCCTACCTGCTGCGCACCTGGGCGCCGGAGACCCGGCCGGACGACGTCGACTTCGACCCGGGCATGCGATGGGCCGGCCTGGAGATCGAGGCCGCCACCGAGGGCACCGCCTTCCACCAGCACGGCACCGTCACCTTCACCGCCCGCTTCGCGCACGGCGGCGAGCCGGGCGCGCTGCACGAGCGGAGCCGGTTCGCCCGCCACGAGGGCGCCTGGGTGTACGTGGACGGCGACTTCGTCGACCAGGCCTGAACCCCCGGGTCACACCGGCCCTTCCTGCGAGGTCCGTTCGAGCAGCGCCTGCCCGAGCTCGCTGGCCCGGTAGTACACCTCCCGCCGGTACCGGTGCGAGGTCACCAGACCCGCGTCCCGCAGGACCGCGAGATGCTGTGAGACCGCGCCCGGGCTCAGCCCCGTCTGCAGGGCGAGGCCCGTGGTGGTGGCCGGGACGCCCGTCCGCCCCAGGAGCCCCGCCCGGCTGCGCCCGAGGAGCCGCGCGAGCCCGTCGCCCGGCTCCGCGCGCCGCTCCCACAGGGTGCCGACGCCCCGCGCGGGATACACGAGGCACGGCGGCGTGCCGGGCCGCCCCGGCTCGGCGTCCCGTCCCGGGAGCAGGACGCAGCGGGTCGTGAAGGCGCTCGGGACGAGGGTGATCCCGCCGCCGTCCAGTTCGACGCCCCGGGCCGGGAGGCCGGCCCCGGTGAGCCGGTCCTCCGCCCACCGCAGGCTCGGGTGGAGGTGGGCGAAGACCTCCTGGATGCCGTCCTCGGCGAGCTGCCGGGTGCGGTAGGCGAGGTCGGCTTCGAGGACGGCCCTGATCCGGGGCCAGTACGGGCGCACACCCGCCCGCCACCAGGCGAGCAGGGCCTCCGCGCGGTCCGGCGGGCCCGTGAACGCGGCGAGCTCCTCCTCGATCTCGGCGAGGGGGCAGCGCGGCGGAGGGGCGAGGGACTCGAGCTCCGGCAGGTGCGGGAGGAGGTCGGTGCGCTCCCGGCCGACGGCCAGCGCCGTCTTGATCCAGGGGAGATGGAGGGCGTGCCGCCCCGGGTCGACGGAGCTCCGCAGGGCGGCGACGGACTCCCAGAGGGGCGACACGGCGAACCGGAGCTGCGCCAGATCGTCCACCCCGAAACGTATCTGTCCCACCGTCACCCCCGCCCACGAGCTTTTCGCCCAGACTAAAACATTGGTCGGCCACGGCCGAGGGTGATGGTGTTCGCCGACATGACCACCACCTCTCCCGCCCCTCCCCCTCCCCGTGCCCGTCCCGGGCTCCTGCGGATACCGGACTTCCGCCGGCTGTGGATCGGCGACACCGTGAGCCAGGCCGGCACCGCCGTCACCGTCCTCGCGCTCCCGCTCGTGGCGATCGGCCCGCTCGACGCGTCGCCCTTCGAGGCGGGGCTGCTCGTCATGTGCGAGTACCTGGGCTTCCTGCTGCTGGGACTGCCCGCCGGGGCGTGGGTGGACCGGATGCGCCGCCGGCGCGTGATGATCGTGGGCGATCTCGGCCGGGCCGCCCTCCTCGCCACCCTGCCGCTCGCCGCCTGGCTCGGGGTGCTGACCCTTCCCCAGCTGTACGCGGTGGCCTTCGGACTGTCGGTCTGCACCGCCTTCTTCGACGTCGCGTACCAGAGCCATCTGCCCCGACTGGTGGACGAGGACCGTCTGGTGGAGGCCAACGTGGCGCTGGAGGCGTCCCGTACGGTCACGGCGGCCGGCGGTCCCGGAGCGGGCGGCGCGCTCGTCGCGGCGGTGACGGCCCCGGTGGCGCTCGCCGTCGACGCCGTCAGCTTCCTCGTCTCCGCGCTCCTCCTCTCCCGGATCCGCCGTCCCGACCCCCGGCCCGTGCGCGCCCCCGGGGCCCGGCTGCGGGACGAGATCGCGGAGGGGCTGCGGTTCGTGTTCCGCGACAGGCTGCTGCGGGCGCTGACGCTCACCGCCGCGATCTCCAACCTGTGCGGCACGATCGGCACCTCGATGCTCCTGGTGCTGCTCGCGGGAGACCTGGGCCTGTCGCCGTTCCTGTGCGGGCTCGTGTTCACGGCCGAGGCGCTCGGCGGCCTCCTCGGCAGCCTCCTCACGACCCGGATCGCCGCCCGCCTCGGCGAGGGACGCGCGATGTGCGCCTCCGTCCTGGTCAGCGGGGTGCTGTGGCTGCTCGCCCTGCCGTTCTTCCAGGCGGACGGGCGGTACGCGCTGGCGTGTCTGCTCCAGGGTCTCGGATGGACCGTCTTCATGACCTTCAAGATCAATTCGGTGGCCCTGCGTCAACGCCTCACCCCCGCCCCGCTCCTCGGCCGCGTGACGGCGACCTTCCGCTTCCTCGTCTGGGGCTCCATGCCCCTCGGCGCCCTGGCGGGCGGCCTCCTCGGCCAGTACGCGGGCGTACGGACGGCCCTGTGGACGGGCGCCCTGGGCGAACTGCTCGCGGTGCTACCGCTGCTGCTGGTGGTACGAGGAGGCCGAACCCGTCTCTGAAGGGTGTCGTTGCCGATCAGGGCGGGCCGGCGGTGTCCGGCACCGGGACCTCTCAGCGGGTGCCCACGCTCGCCGGCACCCGGTCTCGCGGGATGCCCTGCGCGAGGTCCTCGGCGACGACCTTCTTGGCGATGGCGTCCGTCGCGACCCGCAGCTCGGGCCCGCTGGGGCGGCCGCGCTCCTGCTCGACCTGGTCGGCGAGCCAGTCGCCCCAAGCGCTCGTGATGACGTCGGCCTCGCGCCTGCCCGCCGTCGTGTGGGAGAGCAGGTTGCCGTCCCGGTCCAGGAAGCCCTCGTCGACCATCCGGTCGAAGACCGGCAGGAGCACTTCGGGCGGCACCCTCCGCCCGGCCGAGATCAGGCCCAGGCTGGCGTGCCCGACGGTCCGGGTGTAGAGCTCGACCTGCATGACGGCCCAGGCCCCCGCGAAGTCGAGCCGGGTGTCGGAGTCGCCCACGATGCGGCGGGCCGTGTCGATGTCCTGGCGCCGCAGGATCCGGCCGACGGACAGTTCGAGGAGCTTCTCCGAGTCGCCGGACATGGTGGGGGAGCCGAAGCCCTCGCCCATGTCGGGGGCGGCGGCACGGGCGGAGTCGCGGAGCGTCACCTGCTTGAGGAAGAGGGCCACCACGAAGCCGACGGCGGCGACGGGCACGGTCCACAGGAAGACGGTGTGGAGGGTGTCGGTGTAGGCCTGGACGATGGGCTCCGCGATCCGGTCCGGCAGGGCGTGCACCCCGGCCGGGCTCTGCGCGGCCTGCGCGATGCCGGCCGGGGGGACGCCCAGGCTCCCGGCGACGGCCGCGGCCTCGGCGACGCCCGCCGCCAGGTTGGGCTTGAGGGAGTTGACGTAGATCGTGCCGAAGACGGCCGTTCCGAACGAGCTGCCGAGCGTGCGGAAGAAGGTGACGCCGGAGGTGGCGGTGCCGAGGTCGGCGTATTCGACGGTGTTCTGCACGGCGATGGTGAGGACCTGCATGCACAGGCCGATGCCGACGCCGAGGACGAACATGTACAGCGACTCCAGCCAGGTGCTGGTCTCCGGTCCCATGAGGGAGAGCAGGAAGAGGCCCACGCCCATCACCAGACAGCCGACGATGGGGAAGATCCGGTAGTGGCCGGTCTTGCTGACGACGTTGCCGCTGAAGATCGAGGCGATGAGCAGGCCGATGACCATGGGGAGGGTGCGGATGCCGGACATCGTCGCCGACTCCCCGTCGACGTACTGCAGATAGGTCGGCAGGAAGGTCATCGCGCCGAGCATGGCGAAGCCGACCACGAAGCTGAGGACCGAGCAGACGGTGAAGACGGGATTCCCGAACAGCCGCATGGGCAGCATGGGTTCGGCGGCGCGGGTCTCCACCCAGCAGAAGAGGGCCAGGGCGATCAGGCCGCCGGCGAAGAGCCCGATGATGACGCCGGAGCTCCAGGCGTACTCGTTGCCGCCCCAGCTCGTGGCCAGGATCAGGGCACTGGATCCGGCGGCGACGAGGGCGATGCCGGCGTAGTCGATGATCGGGCGGCTCGCGGACCGCACGGAGGGGATCGTGCGCGCGGCGGCGATGACGACGAGGATCGCGATGGGCACGTTGACGTAGAAGGCCCAGCGCCAGGTCAGGTGGTCGGTGAACAGACCGCCGAGGAGCGGGCCGATGACGGTCGAGACGCCGAACACCGCCCCGATCGCGCCCTGGTACTTGCCGCGTTCGCGCAGTGGGATGACGTCGGCGATGAGCGCCATCGAGGTGACCATCAGCCCGCCGGCGCCGATGCCCTGGAGGCCGCGCCAGACGATCAGCAGCGTCATGTTGGTGGCGAGTCCGCAGAGGAACGAGCCGGTGATGAAGACGACCGCGGAGATCTGGAAGATCACCTTGCGGCCGAAGAGGTCGCCGAACTTGCCGACGAGGACGGTCGCGACCGTCTCCGCCAGCAGGTACGCGGTGACCACCCACGACATGTGGGCGGCGCCGCCCAGGTCCGAGACGATGGTCGGCAGGGCGGTGCCGACGATCGTCTGGTCGAGGGCGGCCAGGAGGACGCCCAGCATGATCGTGCCGAAGACGATGTTGCGGCGGCGGCGGTCGAGCAGGGGTGGCTCGGTGGAGGCCGGGGGCGCGGGCGCTGCGTCGCTGGTCGTGGTCACTCTCGCAGGGTCACACCGGCACCGGCCGCATGCATGCGGGGGACGGCCGAACAGGTTGACCCCGTCGGCGGTCCGTCAGGGAGTGACGGGCAGCTGCGGGTGGTGCTTGGCCAGGATCTTGTTGGCCCGTGCCAGCGCGGCGAGGGCGTGCTCGCGGTCCGCCCGGTCCTCCGCGCACAGCGGCCCACGGAACCGGTACACCTCGCGCGCCGCGCAGTCCGCGTCGACCTCGGCCTGGAGGACGTGCAGCGGGAGACAGGAGCCGATCATCGCGGCCACGCGGTCGGGGATCGGTACGGGGACGAGGGGCGAGGGCGAGGTGATCACGGGTCAGTCCTAGTCGGTCCGGGAAGGGTGCGGAAGGTTCTCTTCTCCATACGTACCGGATCGCGGTACAGGTTCCGGCACGGGCCGGTCGCGGGGGAGCGACGGCGCACTGGGCGTCCGGTCGAACACGGCGGCGCCGGGTGAGCCGACCGCGTGCCGGCACCGGCCGGGGACGGTGGCGTTCCCGCAGGTGCGGGGGTGCGCGGGCGGCCCGGGCCTTTCGCACCGTCCTTGCCGATCTCCCGGAATGCCGTCGAACGGGATCTCGATATGAGGGTGTTGAAGCCCATTGATCATCGAGGGAATGTGAAGGATCTCACTCCCCGGTCCAGAGGCTTCCGGTCGGCCCGGACCTGTGCCCCTGGTGGCTCTGAGGCTCCCGGGGCCCGCGGGGCGCGAGGAATCGCGCGGGGTCAGACGAGGATCTCGGACAGGTCGTACGAGACCGGCTCCTCCAGCTGCCCGTAGCCGCAGGACTCCGGCACCCGGTCCGGGCGCCACCGCTTGAACTGGGCCGTGTGGCGGAAGCGGTCGCCCTCCGTGTGGTCGTAGCCGACCTCGCAGACCCGTTCCGGCCGCAGCGCCACCCATGACAGGTCCTTCTTGCCCGACCAGCGGCTCGGCGCACCCGGCAGTCGTGCCCCCTCGTGCGCGGCCTCGTCGGTCCACGCCGCCCACGGGTGCCCGTCCGGCGGGTCCATCCGGAGCGGCTCCAGCTCCTCGACCAGCTCGGCGCGCCGCCGCGCGGTGAACGCCGCGCACACGCCGACGTGCTGGAGGACGCCCCGGTCGTCGTACAGGCCGAGCAGCAGCGAACCGACCACCGGCCCGCTCTTGTGGAAGCGGTAGCCGGCCACCACCACGTCGGCCGTCCGCTCGTGCTTGATCTTGTACATGAGGCGGGCGTCCGGCCGGTACGGCAGGTCCAGCGGCTTGGCGATGACGCCGTCCAGGCCCGCGCCCTCGTACTGCTCGAACCAGCGGGCGGCCAGTTCGGCGTCCCGGGTCGCCGGGGCGAGGTGGACGGGGGCGTCGACACCGTCGAGGATCCGCTCCAGCGCCGTGCGCCGCTCGCTCAGCGGGACGTCGAGGAGTGCGACCTCACCGAGGGCGAGCAGGTCGAAGGCGACGAACCTGGCCGGGGTGGTCTCGGCCAGCATCCGGACCCGGGAGGCGGCCGGGTGGATCCGTTCGCCGAGCCGGTCGAAGTCGAGGTGGCCGTCGTGCTCGATCACGATCTCGCCGTCGACCACGCACCGCTGCGGCAGCCGTTCCGCGAGCGCCTCGACCAGCTCGGGGAAGTACCGCGTGAGGGGCTTGCCGGTACGGCTCCCGATGACGAGTTCCGGCCCGTCCCGGTGCACGATCGCCCGGAAGCCGTCCCACTTCGCCTCGTACTGCATGCCGGGCGGGATCCGCTTCACCGTTCTGGCGAGCATCGGTTTCACGGGCGGCATCACCGGCAGATCCATGGGGCGATTGTCTGGTATGCGCGTGTTGTCGGCGAGCCCTAGGCTGACCCGCATGGCAGGCAAGGCGGCAGCGCTGGAACTGGAAGTCGGCGACCGGACCGTACGGGTCTCCAGCCCCGACAAGGTCTACTTCCCCGAGCCCGGCTACACCAAGCTCGACATGGTCAGGTACTACCTGGCCGTCGGCGACGGCATCACCCGTGCCCTGCGGGACCGCCCCACCACCCTGGAGCGCTACCCCGACGGGGTGACCGGCGAGTCCTTCTTCCAGAAGCGCGCGCCGAAGTACCTGCCCGACTGGATCCCCACGGCGCGCATCACCTTCCCCGGCGGCAGGTCGGCCGACGAGATGTGCCCCACCGAGCCGGCGGCCGTGCTCTGGGCCGCCAACCTCGGCGCCGTCACCTTCCACCCCTGGCCGGTGCGGCGCGACGACACCGACCACCCCGACGAACTCCGCATCGACCTCGACCCGCAGCCCGGCACCGATTACGCCGACGCCGTCCGCGCCGCCCACGAACTCCGCGCCGTCCTCGACGAGCACGGACTGCGCGGCTGGCCGAAGACCTCGGGCGGCCGCGGCCTGCACGTCTTCGTGCCGATCGTGCCCGAATGGACCTTCGTCCAGGTCAGGCGGGCGGCCATCGCCTGCGGCCGCGAGCTGGAGCGGCGGATGCCGGACCGGGTCACCATGCGGTGGTGGAAGGAGGAGCGGGGCGAGCGGATCTTCGTCGACTACAACCAGACCGCGCGTGACCGCACGATCGCCTCCGCCTACTCCGTACGCTCCCGGCCGCACGCCCCCGTCTCGGCGCCGCTGCGCTGGGAGGAGATCGACGACGCCGTGCCGCGGGACTTCGACATCAGGACGATGCCCGTCCGGTACGCCGAGGTCGGCGACGTCCACGCGGACATGGACGACGAGCGCTTCCGCCTCGACTCCCTGCTCGACCTGGCCCGCCGTGACGAGTCGGAGCACGGCCTCGGCGACCTGCCGTATCCGCCGGAGTACCCGAAGATGCCGGGTGAGCCGAAGCGGGTGCAGCCGAGCCGGGCGAAGAAGGAGCCCGCGGAGGACGGGGCCGAGGGGGCGGGCTGACGGGCAGAGGTCTGTGGACCGGCAAGGGCGGGGCGTCGGTGGGGGCGGGGCGTCGGTAGTGGCGGGGCGGCGGCTTCCGGGTGGGCCCCGCCCCGCCTCTTTCCCGAGCTTAAAACAACACGAACGGTCGTGCTAGCATTTTTTGCGTATCCAGGACGACCGAGGAGAACCGGCATGTACCCGATGGCTCCGCTCGTACGCACCACCCTGAACACCGCCGCCCGCGTCGCCCCGGGCCGACCGGCCGCCTCGCCTTCCACCTCTTCGTGCGCCCGCTCGGCCGGGCCCGGCTCAAGCCCGAGGAGCGGGAGCTGTTCGCCGCCGCGCGGACCGGACGCCTCCGGGTCCGGGGCAAGGAGGTCGTCACCTACACGTGGGGAGACGGCCGGCGACCCGTCCTCCTCGTCCACGGCTGGTCCTCGCGCGCCTCGCGCCTCACCGCCTTCGCCGAGGCGCTGCTCGCCCGCGGCTACAGCCCGGTCGCCTTCGACGCCCCCGGCCACGGCGAGGCTCCGGGAAGGGCCAGCAACATCCTCGAATACCGCGAGATCATCCAGGAGTTGCACGCCCGCCACGGCGACTTCGACGCCGTCGTCGCCCACTCCTTCGGCGCCCTCGCCTCCCTCTTCGCCCTCCGTGACGGCGTCCGCACGGCCCGCTTCGTGGGCCTCGGGAGCGTCGGCTCCTTCGACATGCTGCTCGCGGGCTTCCGGGCCGGCCTGGGTGTGGACGAGCGGGTGATCCGGTGCATGCGCGACCACGTCGAACGTCGCCTCGCACCGGACGAGCCCGGCGTCTGGGACCGCTTCGGCGCCGACCGGAACCCCGGCGAACTCGCCGCCCCCGTCCTGCTGTTCCACGACGAGACCGACGACATGGTGCCCCTCGCCCAGTCACGGCTGCTCGCCCGGGCCCACGGCGACCGGGCCCGGTTCGTCGTGACCAAGGGCCTCGGTCACCGCCGCATCCTCAAGGACCCCGAAGTGGTCGCCGCGGCCGTGGAGTTCGCGACCGCCGTCCCCGTCGCGGAGCCTGCGGTCACCAGACCCGAGGGCCGCGTCGCGGCGGGTTGAGACCGCGGGACCCCGCGGGCGTGACGCGGGAAGCACGACGCCGGTCGGCCCGGAGACGGGCCGACCGGCGCGCGGTCAGCCCACCGGCGTGGTGATCGCGGCCGAGTTGTTGACCGGCCGGGGATCGGGCGTGGTGCCGGTCGCGGAGACCACGTTGGTGACGGACCCCGTCGAGCGGACCCTCACCGCGATCGTGACGGTGGCGGCACCGCCCCTCGCGAGGGTGCCGAAGTGGCAGGTCACGGTGTTCGTGGTGCCGGTCGGCGGGGTGTCGCAGTGGCCCGTGGAGGGCGTGGCGCCCGCGTAGCGGACGGTGGTCGGCAGGTGGTCGGTGAGGACCACGTCCTCCGCCGATGTAGGGCCGTAGTTGTGGACGCGCACCGTGTAGGTCAGGGTGCCGCCGTTCGCCACCGGCTCGGGGCTCGCCCCGATCGACGTGGCCAGGTCGGCGAGCGGCCTGGACACGGCGATGGTGTGGCTGTCGCCCGCCCCGATCGACGTGACCCCTTCGAGGAAGCCGGCGCACGGGGCGGTCCGGCCGGGGGCGCAGACCCGGACCGGCGTCAGACGACTCGTCGTGGTGCCGTCGCCGAGCTGACCGGAGCTGTTGAAGCCCCAGGTGCGGACGGAGCCGTCGGAGCGCAGCGCGACGCTGTGGACGCCGGTGGTGCCGCCGGCGACGGCTGTGACGCCGGTCAGGGTGCCCGAGCAGCCGCCCGGGGCGCAGACCTGGACGGGGGCCTTGCGGGTGGTGGTGGACCCGTCGCCGAGCTGGCCGGCGAAGTTGTCGCCCCAGGCGAGGGCGGTGCCGTCGGAGCGGACGGCCAGGGTGTGGAAGCCCCCGGCCGCGACGGACTTCACGCCGGTCAGGAACGAGGCGCAGGGCGCGGTCTGCCCGATGGCGCAGACCCGCACGCGGGTGGTGCTCTGCGCGCCGCTGCCGTCGCCGAGACCGGCGCCGACGCCCCAGCTGTACGCGGAGCCGTCGGCCAGTGCCGCCACGCTGTGGAACTGCCCGGCGGCCACGGAGACCGCATTCGACAGGCCGCCCACCTGCACCGGAGTGGTGCGCAGGAGGGTCGTCCCGTCGCCGAGCTGACCGTTGCCGTTGTAGCCCCAGGAGGCCACGGTGCCGTCCGAGCGCAGCGCCAGGGTGTGCTGGAAGCCCGCGCTGAGGGCGGTGACGTTGGTCAGGAACGAGGTGCAGGGCGCGACGGCGTTCAGAGCGCAGACCCGGACGGGCGACGGCTGCTCCGGGGCGGCGGAGCCGTCGCCGAGGCGGCCGACGCTGTTGGAGCCCCAGGACACGACCGTCCCGTCGTTGAGCAGCGCGAGGCTGTGGAGGTCGCCCACCGCGACGGAGACGACGCCCCTCAGGACGGACGCGCAGGGTGCGGGCTCGCCGACGGCGCAGACCCGGACCGGTGTGGCGCGGTCGGTCTTGGTGCCGTCGCCGAGCTGGCCGCTGGCGTTGTTGCCCCAGCCGAGGACCGTACCGTCCTCGAGCAGGGCGATGCTGTGGCCGTCGCCGGCCGCCACCTGCACGGCCTTGTCGAGCGGCGCGGTGCAGGTGGCGTTCCCGCAGACCCGGCCGGGGACCGTGGCCGACCCGGCGGTGTTGCCGTCGCCGAGCTGGCCGCGGTGGTTGCTGCCCCAGGTCAGCGCGGTGCCCGGAAGGCCCGTACGGATGTCCCGCCCGCCCGCGCTGTCGGCGTACGCGGGGGACGGGACGGACAGGCCGAGGCCGGGCAGGACCAGTGCGGCCGCCAGCGAGATGACCAGGGCGGCCACGGTGGCGAGCCGTCTTCGCGGGGCGGGTCTGCGGCGGGTTCCGGGCGGGGTGTCCGGGACGGACATGCGCGCTCCTCTCACGGGGAGGACCGGACCGGGGCGGGATCGCCGCCGGTTCCGGTCGACGCGCCCACCATGCGTGCGGGCCCTGATCCGTCCGCGTGAGCGACACCGCGCCTTCACCCGGTCAGAGACCGCGGCGGCACCGGGCGGACCGCCCGGGGTGCGGCGGCTGCCGGGACGTGAAAGGAAGGAGCCTTGGGGCCGTGCCGGTCAGGCCTTCTCGTCGAGCGCCGCACGCCCCCGGTCCGTCGCCTCGGCGCGCAGCCTGGCGGTGATCCCCCGATCGGCCCGGGCGTACGCCGAGGTCTCGCCGAGCAGGACGGACTTCGCGTTCGCGGCCTCCATGAGGGCGATCACCTCGAAGGCCAGCTGCTCGACGTCCAGGTCCTCGGTGAAGTCGCCCGCGGCGCGCGCCTCCGTCAGGGACTGCTCCACGTACGCGTTCCAGTCGAGCCGGGTCCGGGCGACGGCGTCGTGGACCGGCCCGGTGCGGGCGTCGAACTCGGCCGCGACCGCGTAGAAGAAGCAGCCGCCGGCGAAGACCCGCCCCGAGGAGTACGCGAGCCAGTTCCGGCACAGGTCGCGCACCCGGCGGGCGCCCGGCGGCACGTCCTGGAGGGGGGTGACGACCTCGCGGGCGAAGACGGCGACGGCGGCGCGGATCGTGGCGAGCTGGAGCTCCTCCTTGGACCCGAAGAGGGCGAAGACGCCGCTCTTGCTCAGCTGGAGCTCGGTGGCGAGCCGTCCCAGGGACAGCCCTTCGAGGCCCTCCACGGAGGCGATGTCCATGGTCCGGCCGAGCACCAGGCGCCGGGTCTGGTTCCCGCGCTCGACGCGCCCGTCCGTCTTGGTCCCGGTGTCGCCGCTCATCCCCCCATCGTACTGAACGCACGACCGTGCGGAAATCCGTCCGCCGTCACCGCCCTACCCGGCCCGCTCCGCGGGATCCCGGCGCTCCGCCGGGGCCAGCAGGAGCACCTCGAGGGCCCGCGCGCAGGCCCGGGCCTGCGCCAGGTACCGGTCGAGCCGTGCGTCGGTGAGCAGGTCGGGGTGCGTGCGGAGAGCCAGCGCGAAGCGCGCGTGCCCCGCCCGCGCCAGGACCGGTACGGCCACGGTCCGCACCCCGTGCGCGCGCTCGCCGTCGTCCAGCGCGTACCCGGCCTCCCGTACGCGTGCCGACTCGGCGTCCTGCGCCGGAGGTTCGGCCTGCGGCCGCTCCGCCGCCGCGTACGGCGACGGGGGCGTCCGCGCTCCGGCCCCGTCCGCCGGCGGCCAGGCGAGCAGGACCCTCCCGGGCGCCGTCGAGTGCAACGGCCGGCGCAGCCCCACCTTCGGGGTCACCGGGCCTCCCGCCACGATCACCACGTGCGAACCGCTGCGCAGCGCCAACTCGGCCGTCGCTCCGGTCCGTTCGGCCAGGTCGGACAGCTCGGGCGCCGCCAGGTGCAGCCCCCGCTGGTGGTACGAGAGACGGCCCAGCTCGGTCATCGCGGGGCCCAGCCGGTAGCGGGCGGTCCTGGCGTCCTGGTCCAGGAAGCCCGCGCCGAGCAGGGTCCGGGCCAGCCGGTGCGCGGTCGAGGTGGAGAGCCCGAGCCGGCGCGCGAGGTCGGAGGCGCTCAGATCGGGCCCGTTGTCGTGGAAACAGTGCAGTACGTCCAGTGCGCGGCGGACCGCCTGGGCGCCCGCCGGGGGTCGGACGATGCCGGCCTCGGTCGTCATTGGGTTCGCTCCCCGTGGGTGATCGGGCTCCCACGCTGCCATATGGCGGGAGTCGGCACGGGGCTTCCGGCAGGCCGGAAACAAGGCGTTCATACGCGGTCCCACACCGTGGGAGCCGCCGCGGGAACGGGCTCCGGGGGAGTCGTACCGGGGGCCTGAACGCTTCTCGGGGGCGCCGGGTATCCGCCATTGATCGAACGTTGATGGCTCGTTTACGGCGTCGCGGCACCGTAGGGGGCATGCAGACGGACACCGACACCCTGACCGCTCCCGACCTCACCTGGCGCGAGAACGCCCTGTGCGCCCAGGCGGGACCCGAGTTCTTCTTCCCGGCCCCCGGCTCGTCGACGCGCGAGGCGAAGCAGCTGTGCGGGGCGTGCGAGGGACGCCTGGCCTGCCTGGACTACGCGCTCCGCCACGACGAGAGGTTCGGGGTCTGGGGCGGGCTCTCGGAAAAGGAGCGCGGGCGGCTCAAGCGGCAGAGCCGCTGAACCGCCCGCCCCGGAGGTCCTCCGGGTGTGGTCAGCCGGCGGCCCGGGCCGCCATGCGGGCCTTGCGGGCCGCGAGCTTCTCGTCGAACTTGCTCGCCTCGCTGTCCAGGCCGTTCATGTAGAGCCCCAGCTCCTCCTGGGCGCGCAGGCCCTCGGGGCCCAGGCCGTCGATCTGGAGCACCTTGAGGAAGCGGAGGACGGGCTGGAGGACGTCGTCGTGGTGGATGCGCATGTTGTAGATCTCGCCGATCGCCATCTGCGCCGCCGCCCGCTCGAAGCCGGGCATGCCGTGTCCGGGCATCCGGAAGTTGACCACGACGTCCCGCACGGCCTGCATGGTCAGGTCCGGGGCGATCTCGAAGGCCGCGCCCAGCAGGTTGCGGTAGAAGACCATGTGCAGGTTCTCGTCGGTGGCGATGCGGGCGAGCATCCGGTCGCAGACCGGGTCGCCGGACTGGTGGCCGGTGTTGCGGTGCGAGATCCGGGTCGCGAGCTCCTGGAAGGCGACGTACGCCACGGAGTGCAGCATCGAGTGCCGGTTGTCGGACTCGAAGCCCTCGCTCATGTGCGCCATCCGGAACTGCTCCAGCTTGTCCGGGTCGACGGCGCGCGAGGCCAGGAGGTAGTCGCGCATCACGATGCCGTGGCGGCCCTCCTCGGCGGTCCAGCGGTGCACCCAGGTGCCCCAGGCGCCGTCGCGGCCGAAGAGGCTGGCGATCTCGTGGTGGTAGCTCGGGAGGTTGTCCTCGGTGAGCAGGTTGACGATGAGGGCGATCTTGCCGATCTCCGTCACCTTGGACTGCGACGGGTCCCAGGCCTCGCCGTCCTCGAAGAAGCCGGGGAAGTTCCGGGCGTCGGACCACGGCACGTACTCGTGCGGCATCCAGTCCTTGGTGACCTTCAGGTGCCGGTTGAGCTCCTTCTCCACGACCTCTTCCAACGCGTAGAGCAGCCGTGCGTCGGTCCACCCTGCCGAGCTGCCGAGGGGGGGAGAGGTGAGCGTCACGGGGACTCCTGGGGACGGAGAAGGGCATACGGGCGTACCTACGTATTCGTAGGTTACGAGACCGTAGGTTAAGGCTCCGTAAGGCGTCGGCCAAGCCCGCCCCGGCGATGTCCGGTTACGTTCCGTTATGTTCGCTGCTGGGGCGGGGTTCCGGAGACGCAGGTCACGTCCCGGGCGGCACGCACCGGCCACGCGGCCGACTACACAGCGCAGACGTCCGGCCGCTCACAGCAGGTGGTCGGCGGCCCCGGCCTTCACCGCGGAGATCAGCGCCCGCAGCGCCTCCACCGAGTCGCTGACGTACGCGCCGGGGGCGAGCGTGGAGCCGATGTACGCGTGGCCGGAGTCGTCCAGGCCGAAGCGGAAGCAGTTCGCCCCCTCGCTGCAGAAGGGGGCGTTCCAGTCGATCTCGACGGCGGGTGCGGCGGTGGCCGGGGCGGTGGTGGCGTCGGTGGTGGTGTTCATGATGAGGGGGTCCTCACAGATCCAGGGCTATGGCGCGGATGAACGCACGTGATTCGGTCGCCGAGAGCGCGAGTCCGCGCAGTCGGTCCAGCAGGCCGCGGTACCGGCGCAGTTTCATGTCGGCGTCGAGCAGGAGCGAGCCGTGGGAGGAGTCGAGCTGGACGGTGTCGAGCTGCGGCACGGGCGCGGACACATAGGTGAACGACTGGCCGGCACCGGGGAAACCCCCCGCGGCGAAGGGGATCACGCGGACGGAGACGGTGTCCCGGTCGGAGTGCTCCAGGATGTGCTCCAGCTGGCCCCGCGTGACCTCGGCACCGCCGAACCGCATCCGCAGCGCCGCCTCGTGGATCACGGCCTCGTAGGGCACGGGCCGGTCCCGCTCCAGGACCTCCTGGCGGCGCAGCCGCAGGGCCAGCCGGGCTTCCAGGTCGGGTTCGGGCAGTGGGGGGACGGCGGTGTCGAAGACGGCCCGCGCGTGCTCCTCGGTCTGCAGGAGTCCCGGGATGTGGGTGGTGACGGCGGTGTGCAACTCGGAGGCGTGGTATTCGAGTTCGGCGATGTCGATCAGGGCGGGCGGCAGCAGTCCGCGGTGCCCCTCCCACCAGCCGCGGTCCCGCTCCCGGGCCATCGCGGCGAGCTGGTCGACGAGCGCGGTGTCCGGGCAGCCGTAGTTGAAGGCGAGGGTGCGGACGCGTTCGGCGCTGATCCCGAAGCGGCCGGCCTCGATGTTCGGGATCCGGGTGCGGTCGACTCCCAGGAGGGCTGCGGCCTGCTGGGTCGACATGCCGGACTGTTCGCGTAGTTTGCGCAGTTCGCCCCCCAGTCGCTGCTGTCGCGCGGTCGGGCTGCTCCTGGGTGGCACGCTCCGTCTTCCCTTCGCTCCGTGACCGTGACGGCCCGGCGGGGCGTCGATTTGGCCGAAATGGCATGAGTACCCGCAAGTAGTAGCACCGTGCTCCGGTCGTACGCTACGGTCGGTAGCGCAAGTCTCACACGGGGCTACCGAGACCGTGTGCAGGAATCCCCCCATGCACAGGAAATGTGAGCAACCCGATGAAGGGCGCCCTGCGTTGCCTCCCGTCCGCCGCCGCGGCCGGGCCCATACCTCCCGCCACGGAGAACCTCAGCTACTCGATGCTCCTCCCCGGAGGCGCCTACTGCGCCGGACTCGCGCGCGAGTCCGTCACCTCGCTCCTGACCCGCCACGGCCTGTCCGAGCTCGGTGATACCGCCGCCCTCGCCGCCTCGGAACTCGTCGCCGCGGCCTACCGGTTCACCCCCGACCGGGAGATGATCCTGCGCGTCCGCTGGCAGTACGAGGCCCTGCGGATCGTGGTCTACGACCAGCATCCGGCCCACTCCGCACCCGCCGCGGCCGAGGAGTGCCGCGACCGCCGCAGCCGCAGCATGTGGCTGCTGGCCGCGGCGGTCGACTCACACGGCGGCGACTGGGGACTCGCCCCCGTCCTCACTCCCGGCGGCGGCACCAAGTCCTGGGCGTTACTCCACCGCTAGCGCGGCCCGACGCGCCCCCGCGACACCGCCCGCCCACGCGGCACCGACGCCGCCCGGGCAGCACCGACGCCACCCACGCCACCCGCGACGCCACTCGCGCCGCACCGCACGCGAGGGCCCCGGCACCGTACGATCCCCGACGCCGCTAGCGCGGCACCGCCACCGTCCCCCGTACCTCCTCCGCCGTCGTCGGCCGCAGCTCACCGTCGAGCAGCAGCCACCGGGTGATCCCGAGCGACTCCAGGAACGCCACGTCGTGGCTCGCCACGATCAGCGCACCCTCGTACGCGTCGAGGGCCGCCGTCAGCTTCCTC
The DNA here is from genome assembly GCF_000716445.1 of Streptomyces wedmorensis. Lineage (GTDB taxonomy): Bacteria > Actinomycetota > Actinomycetes > Streptomycetales > Streptomycetaceae > Streptomyces > Streptomyces wedmorensis. The sequence continues at coordinate 4,035 of NZ_JNWK01000012.1, read as the reverse complement.
ACGGACGCCATGTCCAGGTTGTTCGTCGGTTCGTCCAGCATCAGCAGCTGCGGAGCGGGCTCCGCCAGGAGCAGCGCCGCCAGCGTCGCCCGGAACCGCTCCCCGCCGGACAGGGTGCCCACGGGCTGATCGGCCCGCGTGCCCCGGAACAGAAACCGTGCCAGCCTCGCCCTGATCGCGTTCCCCGTCGCCGTGGGCGCGAAGCGGGCCACGTTCTCCACCACGCTCAGCCCGTCGTCGAGGACGTCGAGCCGCTGCGGCAGGAAGCGGAGCGGTACCCGCGCCTCCGTCTCCCCCGACAGCGGCTCCAACTCCCCGGCGATCGTCCGGAGCAGCGTCGTCTTGCCGGCCCCGTTCCGGCCGACGAGCGCGATGCGCTCCGGACCGCGCAGCTCGAAGTCGCCCGCGACCCGGGCCCCGTACCGCAGCTCCAGGTCACGGAGGAACAGGACCTCGCGCCCCGGCGGAACCGAGGTGCGGGGCAGTTCGACGCGGATCTCGTCGTCGTCCCGCACCGCCTCCACCGCGGCGTCCAGCCGCTCCCTGGCCTCCGAGAGGCGCTCGGCGTGCAGCGTGCGCTGCTTGCCGGCCGTGACCTGCGCGTCACGCTTCCGGCCGTTCGCCACGATCTTGGAGGCGACCTTGTTCTCGAAGCTCTTCTGTCCGTACCGCTTGCGCCGGGCCGACTTGACCTGGGTGTCGACCAGTTCCCGCTTCTGACGCTGCACGTCGGCCTCGGCGACCCGCACCATCCGCTCCGCCGCCTCCTGTTCGGCGGCGAGCGCCGTCTCGTACGCGGACCAGTTGCCCCCGTACCAGGTGACGCCGCCGTCGCGCAGGTCGGCGATCTGGTCGACGCGGTCCAGGAGTTCGCGGTCGTGGCTGACCACGACGAGGACGCCGGACCAGTTCTCCACCGCCTCGTACAGGCGGGCCCGGGCGTGCAGGTCCAGGTTGTTGGTCGGCTCGTCGAGCAGCAGGACGTCGGGACGGGCGAGCAGCAGCGCGGCGAGGCGCAGCAGCACCGACTCGCCGCCCGAGATCTCGCCCACGGTCCGGTCGAGGCCGATGTGTTCGAGCCCGAGCTGGTCGAGGGTGGCCCGGGCCCGCTCCTCCACGTCCCAGTCGTCGGCGAGGGCGGTGAAGTGCTCCTCGGCCGGGTCGCCCGCCTCGATGGCGTGCAGGGCCGCCCGCTTCGCGGCGACGCCGAGGATCTCGTCGACCCGGCGCGCGGTGTCCAGGACCAGGTTCTGCGGCAGGTGGCCGAGTTCGCCGGTGACCCGGACCTCTCCGGACACCGGCGTCAGGTCACCGGCGATCAGCTTGAGGAGCGTGGACTTGCCGGAGCCGTTGAGGCCGACGAGCCCGGTGCGGCCGGGGCCGACCGTGAGCCGGAAGTCGTCGAGGACCTCGGTGCCGTCCGGCCAGGAGAAGGAGAGAGAGGAACAGGTGATGAAGGTGGGGTGATGCGCCATGGAGGCCTCCCGGTCGCGTGAGCGTGGAAATGGGGCAACGCGAGAGACACCGGGGCGCGGGCAGTGTGAGGAACGGCTCGTACGCCGAGGTCGAGAACGGCACACGCGGCACAGGGGGCACGCGCGGCTCGGTGTCTCGCAACCTCAGACGAGCAACGTCCTTCTCCGATCGGGTGACGACAAGGTCGGTATCGACCGTAGGGCCCTGACCGGGAGAGGGGCAAACGATTTACGGGGCGGTTCCCCTACGGATGCTCGCGGAGCAGTTCCGCCAGGTCCTGCTCCCAGTCCAGGTACTGGTGTTCGCGCCCCGCCGGCACCAGGTCCTGGGACCGTTCGAGGAACCGGCGCAGTTCCGACGTCCGCACGTGGACCATGGCCACCCCCTCAGGGGCGTGGAACTCGACCACCGTCCGGTCGTACCCGTACGGACGCAGGCGTACGTCCCCGACGCCGGCCGGCCGCTCGACCCCCTGGACGAGCAGCTCGCGGGCGAACGCCCAGGACACCTCGACGCCTTCCAGGGTCGCCGGCGGAGGGAACGCCATGCTCACGGCGTACGGATCCTCGCGGTCGTACCGCAGGGTGGCGGGGACGGTCTCCATACGGGGAGCGGATGCGACCAGACGGGCTTGGAGGGACTGTTCGATGACGGCGGACAAGACCGGTTCCTCTCACGCGGGCTTCGGGTCCTGTGCGTCTCCCCGACACCAGGGCACCTGACACAGGGAAGGACGAGCGGGACGGCCGGAACGTGCACTCCGCTTCCACGTGAGCTGCGTCACGGGACCGGGCGGTCGGGGTTCAGCGCTCCTCGGCCACGTCGTCGTCCGGTTCCGCGCACGGCCCGGAGTGGTCGCAGTACGGCTGGTTCCCCGAGGCCCCGCAGCCGCAGAGCGTCACCCGGGTCTCGTGCCGGTCGCCGTACGGCCCGGTCACCAGCAGGTCCCCGCGGAGCACGAGCTGCCCGGAGGCGGTGCGGCGGACGGTGGTGGGGGCGTCCGGGACCTCGGGCGGACCCTCGGCCGGGCGGTGACGGTACTGGAGCGCCCCGGAGGGGCAGCGGCGGATGACCTGTTCGACCTGGCCGGGCTCGGCCGCGTCGGGAAGGATCCAGGGACGCCGGGAGAGGTCGAAGACCTGCGGCAGGCCGTGGACGCACTCGGCCGCGTGCAGACAGCGCCGGGGTTCGAAGGTGACGGTGATGCCCTCGCCCTCGTACTCCTTGAGCTTCGGCGGCTCGTCGCCCGCTCGCTCGTCCTTGACGTCGGTCATGCGACCCAGCCTAGGAACGTCCGGAGCGGGACGCACCCTGGACGGGCACCGGTCCGGGGCACTAGCTTCCGGCGCCATGACGTCCAAGGGGAAGACGAGACGAATGATGTCGGTGGGGCTGATCGGGGCGGCGCTCGCGCTCACCCTCGCGGCACCCGCGCGCGCCGGGGAGACCCCCACGGCGGCGGCCGGCTGGCAGCTGACACCCACCGGCACCGACGCCCGCTTCCGCGGACTCGACGCGGTCGACCGGTCCACCGCCTGGGCCGCGGGTTCCCGGGGCACGGTGCTGCGGACCACCGACGGCGGCCGGAGCTGGCGAAACGTATCGCCGGCCGGTGCGGGCGACCTGGAGTTCCGAGACGTGGAGGCCTTCGACGCCCGCCGGGCCGTCGTCCTGGCCATCGGCGAGGGCGAGGCCTCGCGGGTCCTGCGCACCGAGGACGGCGGCGCGACCTGGACCGAATCCTTCCGCAACACCGATCCGCGCGCCTTCTACGACTGCATGACCTTCTTCGACCGCCGGCACGGCCTCGCCATGAGCGACCCCGTCGACGGGAAGTACCGCATCCTCGCCACCCGCGACGGCGGCCGCTCCTGGCAGGTCCTGCCGAGCGCGGGCATGCCCGACGCGCTCCCCGGCGAGGCCGGCTTCGCGGCGAGCGGCCAGTGCCTGGTGTCGTCCGGACCCCGGGACGTCTGGCTCGCGACCGGCGGCGGGGCGGCGGCCCGGGTGCTCCACTCCGCCGACCGGGGACTGACCTGGACGGCCACCACCACGCCGATCCCGGCGGGCGACCCGGCCCGGGGCGTCTTCGGACTCGCCTTCCGCGACCGCGCGCACGGCATCGCGGTCGGCGGCGACTACCGCAAGGACCAGCCGTCCCCGCAGGCCGGCGCCGTCACCGACGACGCCGGGCGCACCTGGCGCCCCGCGGCCACGCCGCCACCCGCCTACCGATCCGGCGTCGCGTGGCTCCCGCACAGCAAGGCGGCCGCCCTCGCCGTCGGCCCCACCGGCACGGACCTCACCACCGACGGCGGCCGCACCTGGCGGACCGTCGACACCGGCTCGTACGACACGGTGGACTGCACCGCCGACGGATCCTGCTGGGCCTCGGGCGAGAAGGGCCGCGTCGCCCGGCTGGTCACCAAGGACAAGGACTGAGGAGGGACCAGGGAGGGACTAGGTGTATTGACCCGCGGCGTTGTTGACACGGCTGATCGGCGGGTGTCCGTCGAGTGCGGTGTGGCAGCGGTGGTGGTTGTAGGTGTGGAGGAAGTC
>NZ_JNWK01000011.1 GCF_000716445.1 Streptomyces wedmorensis | reverse complement strand
CCTTATCCGACAGGATCAACTCGGCCTTCGGCCGCCCCGTACGTGCCATAGGGCAAGCCTATACATCTGAACAGAATTCCTGACTCAGAAGACTAGGCCCGGGTGAGGGTGCGTCAGCGGTCGGGCTCGGGGTCCTTCAGCCAGTTGACGAGCTCCGTGGAGAAGGCCACCGGGTCCTCCTCGTGCGGGAAGTGCCCGAGGCCGTCGAAGAGCCGCCAGCGGTACGGCGCTTCCACGTACTCTCCCGAACCGGCCGCGCTGCGGGTCCGCATCACCGGGTCCATCGAGCCGTGCAGGTGCAGCGTCGGCACCCGTACCGGCCTCTTCATGCGGCGGTTGAACTGGATGCCGTCCGGGCGGGCGAGGGACCGCACCATCCAGCGGTACGGCTCGATCGAGCAGTGTGCCGTCGACGGGACGCACATCGCCCGCCGGTACACCTCGATCGCGTCGTCGTCGGCCGGCTTCGGCCCCGACCAGTCCCGGATCAAGTCGCCCACCAGCGCCGCGTCGTCCGCGACGAGCTGACGCTCCGGCAGCCACGGCCGCTGGAAGCCCCAGATGTGCGAGCCGGCCCGCGACTGGGCGAAGTCCGACAGCATCGCCGAACGCCAGCGGCGCGGGTGCGGCATCGAGGAGACCACCAGGCGGCGCACCAGCTTGGGCCGCATCACGGCCGCCGTCCACGCGAGGTAGCCGCCCAGGTCGTGCCCGACCAGCGCCGCGTCGGGCTCGCCGAGGGAGCGGACGACACCGGTGATGTCGAGGGCCAGGTTGGCGGGGTCGTAACCCCGGGGCGTGCGGTCGCTGCCGCCCACCCCGCGCAGGTCCATCGCGACGGCCCGGAACCCCGCCTCGGCGAGGGCGGGCAGCTGGTGGCGCCAGGTCCACCAGAACTGCGGGAAGCCGTGCAGGAGCAGCACCAGCGGGCCGTCGCCCATCTCGGCGATGTGGAAACGGGCGCCGTTGGCCGCCACATCGCGATGGGTCCACGGCCCGTCGAGCCGTACGGGCCCGGCGTTGCCGTTGCTGCTCTCGGGGAGGGTCATACGGACGAGCGTGCCACAGACGAGGCCTTCTCCAGCGCCGGCCTCTGCGCCGGACGGGGGTGCGGCTTCGCGTTCTGCATGATCGCCGCCGTCTGCTTGGCGGAGGCGATGGACTTCTCCGGCGGCTTGACCTTCTTGAACTTGGCGTACGCGATCAGCCCGAGCAGCCCCGCGACCAGCACGTTGAAGGTGAAGGACAGCAGGAAGCACCAGACGAGGTTCCAGCCCCCGTTGCCGTTGTGCCCGCCGGTCCAGGTGTTGATGGCGTACGCGAGCGCGAAGCTGAGCATCGGCAGCGAAAAGAGCAGCACCACGGCGGCCGCGATGCCCGCCGCGCTGCCGATGGCCCCGCGCTTGACGTCCTGTCGGATCTCGGCCTTGGCCAGGGCGATCTCGTCGTGCACCAGCGCGGACATCTCGGCGGTAGCCGAGGCGACCAGCTGGCCGAGGCTGCGGTCGGTTCCGTTGAACGGGTCGCTCATCGCTGCTCCCTCTTCTCTTCTGCGGTCCGAGGTTCTCTTCACGGTGCGAGTCCTCATCTACGGTCCGAGTCAGATCATGCCGGACGGTCGGTCCCGTCGCGCGATGCCCCCGCCAGTTGGGCGCGCTCCCTGTGTTCGGCGGCCTTCTTCTCGTAGATCTCCGCCATCCGGAGGTGGTACTCCGGATTGCCCTGCTCGTAGATGTCGGGGATGCCGTCGTGGTCGTCGTCGCGCTCCTCGTCGGCGCAGAGCGCCTGGTACTTCCGGACCCGCAGCTTCAGCAGGATCGAGGCGAGCACGGCGGCGATGAGCGAGCCGATCAGGACCGCGGCCTTCACCTCGTCGGTGAGGACGGCGTCCCCGGCGAAGGCGAGTTCGCCGATCAGGAGCGAGACCGTGAAGCCGATCCCGGCGAGCGTGGAGACGGCGAACACGTCCGGCCACGACAGGTCGGGGTTGAGCTCCGCACGGGTGAACCGGGCGGTGAGCCAGGTGCCGCCGAAGATGCCGACCGCCTTGCCGACGACGAGGCCGAGCACGACGCCGAGGGTGACCGGCTGGGTGAAGACGTCGCGGAGCGCGCCGCCGGAGACGCTCACGCCGGCGGAGAAGAGCGCGAAGAGGGGGACGGCGAGGCCGGCCGAGACCGGGCGCACCAGGTGCTCGATGTGCTCGCCGGGGGAGTGTTCCTCGCCCTCCCGGGTGGTGCAGCGCAGCATCAGGCCCATGGCGACGCCGGCGATGGTGGCGTGGACGCCGCTGTTGTACATCAGGCCCCAGATGACCAGGGCCAGCGGCACGTACACGTACCAGCCGCGGACGCCCTTGCGGAGCAGCAGCCAGAAGACGACGAGGCCGGCGACGGCGCCCCCGAGCGCGGCGAAGTCCAGGTCGCTGGTGAAGAAGATCGCGATGATCAGGATCGCGAAGAGGTCGTCGACGACGGCGAGGGTCAGCAGGAAGGCGCGCAGCGCGGACGGCAGCGAGGCGCCGATGACGGCGAGGACGGCGAGCGCGAACGCGATGTCGGTGGCGGTGGGCACGGCCCAGCCGTCCATCGAGCCGTCGCCGATGGCGTTGACCAGGGCGTAGACGAGGGCGGGCGCGGCCATGCCGCAGAGCGCGGCGACCACGGGGAGCGCGGCGGCGCGGGGGTCGCGCAGCTCGCCCGCGACGAGCTCGCGCTTGAGTTCGATGCCCGCGACGAAGAAGAAGATCGCGAGGAGTCCGTCGGCGGCCCAGTGCTGGACCGACAGGTCGAGGCCGAGGGCGGCCGGGCCTATGTGGAAGTCGCTGACCGACTCGTAGCTCGCGCTCAGCGGGGAGTTCGCCCAGACGAGGGCGACGACGGCGGCGAGGAGCAGGAGCACGCCGCCGACGGTCTCGGCGCGCAGGGCGTCGGCGATGTACCGCCGCTCGGGCAGGGACAGCAGGCCGAGGAACTTGCGGTCGGTGGGCGCAGACACGTGGGAGACCTCCGTCGGGCAGGCAGGGCGAAGCACATGCCGACCAGACTTCCCGGCTCACCTAGGTTTTCCTGTCGCGTTCCTGACGCGGTCCTTACCTTACCTAACGAGCGTGGGTTGTGTCCGGCGAGATCCACTTTAAGGAGATTGACCCCTTTCGTCCCGTCGGATGGGCGGGACGCGTGAGCGCCCGCCCCGAAGCGGTTTCGGGGCGGGCGCTCACGTCGTACGGCGCTGTGGCTCAGTCCTCGCTGGGGGCGTCCGGCAGCTGGGTCTGGATGAGCGACATGACCGAGGAGTCCGTCAGCGTGGTGACGTCGCCGAGCTCCCGGTTCTCCGCCACGTCGCGCAGCAGACGGCGCATGATCTTGCCCGAGCGGGTCTTGGGCAGCTCCGCCACCGGCAGGATCCGCTTCGGCTTGGCGATCGGGCCGAGCGTGGCACCCACGTGGTTGCGCAGGTCGGCGACGAGGCTCTCGTCCTGGCTCGCCGTGCCGCGCAGGATCACGAAGGCGACGATGGCCTGACCGGTCGTCTCGTCGGCGGCGCCGACGACGGCCGCCTCGGCGACGGACGGGTGCGAGACCAGGGCGGACTCGACCTCGGTCGTCGAGATGTTGTGGCCCGAGACGAGCATGACGTCGTCGACGCGGCCGAGCAGCCAGATGTCGCCGTCCTCGTCCTTCTTCGCGCCGTCGCCGGCGAAGTACTTGCCCTCGAAGCGGGACCAGTACGTGTCGATGTAGCGCTGGTCGTCGCCCCAGATCGTGCGGAGCATCGACGGCCACGGCTCGGTGAGGACCAGGTAGCCACCGCCGCCGTTCGGCACCTCGTTGGCCTCGTCGTCGACGACGGTCGCGGCGATGCCCGGCAGGGCGCGCTGGGCCGAGCCCGGCTTGGTCTCGGTGACGCCCGGCAGCGGCGACAGCATCATCGCGCCGGTCTCGGTCTGCCACCAGGTGTCCACGATCGGGCACTTGTTCGCACCGATGTGCTCCCGGTACCAGACCCAGGCCTCGGGGTTGATCGGCTCGCCGACCGAGCCCAGGACGCGGAGGCTGGAGAGGTCGAACTTCGCGGGGATGTCGTCGCCCCACTTCATGAACGTGCGGATCAGCGTCGGCGCCGTGTAGAGGATCGTCACGCCGTACTTCTGCACGATCTCGAAGACCCGGCCCTGGTGCGGGGTGTCCGGGGTGCCCTCGTACATGACCTGCGTCGCGCCGTTGGCCAGCGGGCCGTAGACGATGTACGAGTGGCCGGTGACCCAGCCGATGTCGGCGGTGCACCAGTAGACGTCGGTCTCCGGCTTGAGGTCGAAGACGGCGTGGTGGGTGTACGCGGCCTGGGTGAGGTAGCCGCCGGAGGTGTGCAGGATGCCCTTCGGCTTACCCGTGGTGCCGGAGGTGTAGAGGATGAAGAGCGGGTGCTCCGCGTCGAAGGCCTCCGGGGTGTGCTCCGCGGACTGGCGGGCGACGATGTCGTCCCACCACACGTCGCGGCCCTCGGTGAAGGCGGTGTCCTGGCCCGTACGGCGGACCACGAGGACGTGCTCGACCTGCGGGCACTTGGCGACGGCCTCGTCGATGGCCGGCTTCAGGGCGCTCGGCTTGCCGCGGCGGTAGCCGCCGTCGGCGGTGACGACCACCTTGGCGTCGGCGTCCTGGATGCGGGAGGCCACGGCGTCGGCCGAGAAGCCGCCGAAGACCACCGAGTGGGCGGCGCCGACGCGGGCGCAGGCCAGCATCGTGACGGCCGCCTCGGGGATCATCGGCAGGTAGACGGCGACCCGGTCGCCCTTGCGGACGCCCAGCTCGGTCAGGGCGTTGGCGGCCTTGGAGACCTCGTCCTTGAGCTCGGCGTAGGTGATCGCGCGGCTGTCGCCGGGCTCGCCCTCGAAGTGGATGGCGACCCGGTCGCCGAGGCCGGCCTCGACGTGCCGGTCGACGCAGTTGTACGCGACGTTCAGCTCGCCGTCCGCGAACCACTTGGCGAACGGCGGGTTCGACCAGTCGAGGGTCTCGGTCGGCTCGGTGGCCCAGGTCAGGCGCTTGGCCTGCTCGGCCCAGAAGCCCAGCCTGTCCGCCTTGGCCTGCTCGTACGCCTCCGCCGTCACGTTGGCGTGCGCGGCCAGCTCGGCGGGCGGCGCGAAGCGGCGCTCTTCCCGGAGCAGATTGGCCAGGCTTTCGTTGCTCACGACATCTCCCTTTCCCAGGGCGTCCTCTGTACGTGTGTGTCCCGCGTCATAGCTCACCAGTCAGATGCCCGGGTGACAAGAGCATCCGGACAATTGGTTTAGACCTGTGAGGCGTCAGGCGTGCGGTGGCCCCTTCTTCCCGAGCGGTGGGAGAAGGGGCCACACAGTCTCACGGACGGCCGGAGCCGATGGTTCAGGACGCGCGGGCGCGAAAGGGGGGCCGCGTCGGCCGACCGGATTCGCGCGCGCGGGGTGAACGCGCGGAGCCGGCCCCGGTCCACGCGCGTCGGCCGGGTTCAGGAGGCTCGGGCCGGCTCGCGGTGGCCCGTCGGCATGACCTGCGTGAAGACGTCGTCGTAGCTGTGGACCTCGTCCGCGTCGGCGAGCAGATAGGCCTGCGCCTCGCCCACGTGGAAGTACACGCCGTGCAGCGTGAGCGTCCCGTCGGCCAGACGGCGCGCCACCGGCTCGTACGCCCGCAGGTGCTCCAGCTGCTGGACCACGTTGGTCAGGCAGAGCTGCTCGACCGCGTCGGCCGGCAGGCGCCCGGAGATCCGGGCCCAGGCGTGTCTCCGGCTCGCCATCCGCTCCAGGCTGGGCCGGCCGTGGCGCAGCCAGCGGCGGAGCGGCGTCGGCGGATCGTCGGGTCCGGCGTTGAGCAGGGCCTGCATCGCGCCGCAGCCGGAGTGGCCGCAGACCGTGATCGAGTCGACCCGGAGCACGTCCACGGCGTACTCGATCGCCGCCGCCACCGAGTCGTCCCCGCTTTCCTCTCCCGGCAGCGGGACGAGGTTGCCGACGTTGCGCACGGTGAACAGGTCGCCGGGGCCGCTCGACGTGATCATGCTGGTGACGAGGCGGGAGTCGGCGCAGGTCAGGAACAGCTGCGAGGGGCGCTGGCCCTCCCGGGCGAGTCGCGCGAGCTCGTCCCGGACGAGCGGGGCGGTGTTCCGCTGGAACTTGCCGATGCCGCTCGCCAGGTGGAGCCCCTTCGTCCGCTCGGGAGCGTCGCTCTCGGCCGGCTCGACCGGCCGCTCCCCGCACTGGTGGTTGTGCCAGGGGGTCCACGGGCGGCAGCAGGGGTGAGAGGCGGAGGCGGTGGCCGGGGCGGGGTCGGCGATCCGGACGCCGGCGGGGCCGGTCGTCTCGACCGTGCCGCCGTGGGCGAGGTGCCCGGTGGTCCAGTCGCTCAGCGTCTCGTAGGCCGCGTGGTCCATGAAGGAGCCGTCCAGCTCCACCACCACGTCCGATCCGTGGGGCAGTTGGTGCAGGGCCCGGCTCAACCGGGGAACGGCGAGGAAGGTCAGCTGGCCCCGCACGCGCAGCAGCTGGCGCCCGTCCCGCTCCTCCTGGGTGATGCGGGTGCGCGTGAGCCGGTGCAGGGCCACCGCGATGGCCACGGCGATGCCGAGCGCGACGCCCTCCAGGAGGCCGATGAGGACGACACCCGTCAGCGTCACCGCGTAGACGACGACCTCGCGGTGGCGGGTGACCGTACGGATGTGGGTGATGCTGACCATCTGGATGCCGACCACCATGACGAGGGCGGCGAGCGCGGGCAGCGGGATCAGGTCGAGCAGCGGCACGAGCAGCAGGGCCGCGAGCACGATCCACAGGCCGTGCAGCATGGTCGAGGCCCGACTCACCGCACCCGCCGACACGTTGGCGACACTGCGGACCGCCACGCCGGCGACAGGCAGTCCGCCGAGCGCGCCCGACAGCAGGTTCGCCGCGCCCTGGCCGGCGAGTTCGCGGTCGAGCGACGAACGCGGGACGCCCTGGGCGCCGCCCGGGCGGGCGGCGACGAGCTTGTCGACCGCGACGGCGGAGAGCAGCGACTGCACGCTGGTGACCAGCGTGATCGTGAGAACGCCGGCCGCGATGCCGAGGGCCGGACCCTCGGGCAGCCCCGGCAGGGCGTGACTGCTCCAGGACGGCAGGTCGACCCGGGGCACGGAGAGTCCGGCGAACGCCGCCACCGCCGTCGCCCCGGCCACCGCGACGAGCGCGGCCGGGACCTTCCGCGCGAGCCGCCCCGCCCGGCCAGGCAGCCGGGGCCAGCAGAGCAGTGCGGCGACGGTGAGGGCGCTGATGGCGAGCGCGGCCGGGTGGACGTGCGCCAACTGGGAAGGCAGACCGAGGGCGTTGTCCACGGCGGAGCTCTGGGGGGTGCCGCCGAGCACGATGTGGAGCTGTGCGAGGGCGATGGTGACGCCGATGCCGGCCAGCATGCCGTGCACGATGGCGGGTGAGACGGCGAGCGCGGAGCGGGCCACTCGCAGGGCGGAGAGGCCGAGTTGGGCGAGTCCCGCGAGGACGGTGATGGCGCAGGTGGTGCGCCAGCCGTACAGCTGGATGAGCTCGGCGGTCACGACGGTGAGGCCGGCGGCGGGGCCGCTCACCTGGAGCGGGGAGCCGCCGAACCGGCCGGCCACGATGCCGCCGACGGCGGCCGCGACGAGTCCGGACTGGAGCGGGGCTCCGGTGGCGAGTGCGATGCCCAGCGAGAGGGGCAGTGCGATCAGGAAGACGGCGACCGAGGCGGACAGGTCGGCGCCGGTGATGCGGAAGCGGCGCGGTCCGTCCGGCGGACTGTGGGGCCGCTGGACTCGGGGGCGGGTGGTCGTGCGGGCAGGGGTGCAGAGGGTCATGTTCCCGTCTCCTCCGGGGCAGCGCGGTCGCGGCTCGTGCGGGGTGATGCGGCGGGACACCGATTGGCTAACTCTCGGTAAATGAAGAGTAATGGAGAGTAAAGAGTCCGGCATTATTTTCAGGGCAAATAGGGCAATGATTCACCGGATCCGGTGACAGAACGTGCGCACGCCGCTTGTCGTTGACGCTCCTCGGCCCCAGCGGTGCGACGTTGACGCCGCTTGTACGGAAATCTGAGGATCCGAGGAGAGGCACGCGGATGACAGCCGCAGGGAGAACGACCACCGTCCAGAAGAGGGCGCTCGCCGTAGGCGCTCTCGCCCTCGCTCTCGTCACCGGCCTCGCCGGCTGCTCGGGCTCCGGCGATCCCGCCACGAAGCCCGCGCAGGGCGGTGAGGGCGCCAAGAAGGGTCCCGCGGCGGCCCCCCAGACCGCGCCCCGCCTGATCGGCGACGGCTCCACGGCCTTCACCGGCGCCCAGCCCCACCAGCCGGTCTGGCAGCGCCTCAAGCCGGGGGAGACCCCGCCGCAGTTCGTGGTCTTCTCCTGGGACGGCGCCGGCGAGGACAGCCAGAAGCTGTTCTCCCACTTCCGCACGGTCGGCAAGAAGTACGACGCCAAGATGACGTACTTCCTCAGCGGCGTGTACCTGCTGCCCGAGGAGAAGCGCCACCTCTACGACCCGCCGCAGCACAGCGCCGGCCGCTCCGACATCGGGTTCAACGACACCGAGGGCATCCGTGCCACCGTCCGCGAACTGCGCGGCGCGTGGCAGGAGGGCAACGAGATCGGCACCCACTTCAACGGGCACTTCTGCGGCGCCGACGGCGGCGTCGGCAACTGGTCCGTCGAGGAGTGGAAGAGCGAGATCGGCCAGGCCAAGTCCTTCGTCAAGAACTGGAAGACCAACGCGGGCCTGCGCGCCGAGCAGCCGCTGCCCTTCGACTACGACAAGGAGCTCGTCGGCGCCCGCACCCCCTGCCTCGAAGGTCGGAAGAACTTCGTCCAGGCGGCGGCGCAGCTGGGCTTCCGCTACGACACCAGCGGCGTCAACGACCAGATCTGGCCCAAGAAGGACCAGGGCATCTGGGACCTGTCGATGCAGCTCGTACCGGTTCCCGGGCGCGCCTTCCAGACGCTCTCCATGGACTACAACTTCCTGGTCAACCAGTCACCCGGCACCACCCAGGGCGACCCCTCGCAGCACCGGTACTGGGGCGACCAGATGCGCGACGGCCTGGTGCAGGCCTTCGAGCGCTCCTACCGGGGCAACCGGGCGCCGCTGATCATCGGCAACCACTTCGAGTCCTGGAACGGCGGCACGTACATGCGGGCCATCGAGGAGACCATCGCCACGGTCTGCGTGCAGAAGGACGTCAAGTGCGTCTCCTTCCGCCAGCTGGCCGACTGGCTCGACGCCCAGGACCCCGACGTCATCGCCAAGATGCGGACCCTCAAGGTCGGCGAGCCCCCGGCCGCCGGCTGGAAGGCGTTCCTCGCCCCCGAGCCGGCGGCCCCGGCCGGTGCCCCGGCGGCCGGCGTTCCGGCGGTCCCGGCGCCCGCCGTCAAGCAGGCTGAACGGCACTGAGCCCTTCGGACAGCACGAACCCGGGGTCGACCTGCGAAGCCAGGTCGGCCCCCGTCTTGGCATTGCCCCAGCTCTCGGCGTTGCGCAGGTGGAAGTGGACCATCTGGCGGGTGTAGCGGTCCCAGTCGCGATGGGCGTACGAGTCGTCGGCCGCGTCCTGGAGGGCCTGGAGCGACATGCGGTTCTCGGCTTCCAGGAGCTCGAAACGCGGCGGGTGGCCCTTCTCCATCGCGCGGACCCAGTCGGAGTGGCCGACGGTCACGAGCAGGTCCTCGCCGACCTCCTCGCGGAGGAAGTCGAGGTCGTCCCGGCCCTGCACCTTGTTGCCGACGACCTTGAGCGCGACGCCGAAGTCCCGGGCGTACTCCTTGTACTGGCGGTAGACCGAGACGCCCTTGCGGGTCGGCTCGGCCACCAGGAACGTCATGTCGAAGCGGGTGAAGAGACCGGAGGCGAAGGAGTCCGAACCCGCGGTCATGTCGACGACCACGTACTCGTCGGCGCCGTCGACCAGGTGGTTGAGGCAGAGCTCGACCGCCCCGACCTTCGAGTGGTAGCAGGACACCCCGAGGTCCGACTCGGTGAACGGGCCGGTCACCATCAGCCGGACATCGCCCTCGTCGAGCCGGACCGGCCGCGCGCACGCCTCGTACACCGGGTTGTCCTCGCGGACCCGCATCAGCCGCGAACCCTCCCCGGGCGGCGTCGTCTTGATCATCGTGTCGGCGGAGGCGATCCGGGGGTTGGAGCCCCGCAGGTACTCCTTGATGAGCGGCAGGTGCACGCCCATCGCGGGCAGCGCGGCGGCCTCCGCCTCGGACAGGCCGAGCGCGGCGCCGAGGTGCTGGTTGATGTCGGCGTCTACGGCGACGACCGGGGCTTCGTTGGCGGCGAGGTGGCGGATGAAGAGCGAGGACAGCGTGGTCTTGCCGCTGCCGCCCTTCCCGACGAAAGCGATCTTCATGTTCACCTAGCGTAGTGGCATGATTGCGTGCCGTGGTCAAGGAGCGTGAAGAAGACCACTCCTTCGTGGGGCGGGCCCGCAGGACGCGTAGCCTCCTTACCTATGAGTACGCACGCCTCTGACCCCTTGGCCGCCCTCGGCTCCCTGCCGGGCGTCGCCGACGCGGTGGACTCCGTACGCAAGGCCGTCGACCGGGTCTACGGCCACCGCGTGATGCGCCGCCGCAGCAACGAGATCTCCTCCGAGGCGGCTCTCCGCGGGGCGCGCGGCTCGGCCGCCCTCGCAGGCGCCGACTGGGCCCTTGAGGAGGTCCGGCGACGCACCGACTTCAGCGCCGACCCCGAGGCCCGCACGGTCGGCGCCGCCCTGCGCCTGGGCGCCGAGGCCGGGCAGCTGCTCTCCATCTGGCGCCAGTCGCCGCTGCGGGTCCTAGCCCGCCTCCACCTGGTCGCCGCGGGCGACCCCGGTGCGTCGGTGGGGCGGCCCCGGTTGGACGGCGAGTCCGTCGACGAGCCGCTGATCGAGGCCCCGGCGCCCGCCCCGGCCGAGGTCGCCGGCCGTCTCGACGGCCTCGCGGAACTGATCGTCGCGGGCGGCGACGCCCCGGCCCTGGTGACGGCCGCAGTGGTGCACGGCGAGCTGCTCGCGCTGCGGCCGTTCACCTCGTACAACGGTCTGGTCGCGCGGGCGGCGGAGCGGATCGTGCTGGTCGGCAGCGGCCTCGACCCCAAGGCGATCTGCCCGGCCGAGGTCGGCCACGCGGAGCAGGGGCGCGCGGCCTACGTCGCGGCGTTCGAGGGGTACCTGTCGGGCACCCCGGAGGGCGTGGGTGCCTGGATCGCCCACTGCGGGCGCTCGGTCGAGCTCGGCGTCCGGGAGTCGACGGCGGTCTGCGAGGCCCTTCAGCGCGGCGCGGCCTGACGTCAGGGGCCGGGCCCGCGCCCTGAGGGCAAAAAGATTCCGGGCCCCCGTGGGGGCCCGGAACGGGTTGCGGCGGCACCGTTTCTGGTACCGCCGCTGGCACTTCCACCCAGTTACCAAGCGTCCTCGATATGTGCCCATCAGGCCGGGAACTTTGCCCGTGGCCTGGTGCGGCTGGCCCGTAATCGACGGGTCGACGTCGCGTGGGTGCCCGGTTTCGGTGCTAGGTCCGTGGGGCCTTCATGCTCAACAGGTGATCCTCTCGGATGTCCTCGGTCTCGCGGGCCTGATTCCTTTCTACTCCTGTCCGGGTAGAAGCGAAAGTGCTGGCTCCACTTCTCTGGCGCATCGCTCAAATTCGGGCAAAGTCACCAGCGAGCTGATGGGCGAGCGCGGCCTGCCTGCGCCGGGCGGCGTACCAGACCAGTCCGGCGCCCACCGCTGCCGCGCCCACGGCCGCCGCGGCGACGAGAGTGGGGCGAGGCGGCATCCGGAACTCGGGCAGCCGCTGCTTGAGCCGTACCGGCTTCTCGAAGGCGAGTACCGGCCATTCCCGGGCCGCGGCCTCACGGCGCAGCGTCCGGTCGGGATTGACCGCGTACGGATGGCCGACGGCCTCCAGCATGGGGATGTCGGTCGCCGAGTCGCTGTACGCGAAGCAGCGCGAGAGGTCGTAGCCCTCCGACTCCGCGAGCTCCCGGACCGCCTCGGCCTTGGTCGGCCCATAGGCGTAGTACTCGACCTCGCCGGTGAAGCAGCCGTCGTCACCGACCACCATCCGGGTGGCGACGACCCGGTCGGCGCCGAGCATCTCGCCGATCGGCTCGACCACCTCGGCCCCGGACGTCGAGACGATGACGACATCGCGACCCGCGGCGTGGTGCTCCTCGATGAGGGAGGCGGCCTCGTCGTAGATGATCGGGTCGATCAGGTCGTGAAGGGTCTCGGCGACGAGCTCCTTCACCTGGGCGACGTTCCAGCCTTTGCAGAGCGCGGAAAGGTATTCGCGCATCCGCTCCATCTGGTCGTGATCGGCCCCGCCCGCCAGGAAGACGAACTGGATGTACGCCGTCCGCAGGGCGGCGCGGCGGCTGATCAGTCCGCCCCGGTAGAAGGACTTGCTGAAGGTCAGCGTCGAGGACTTCGCAATGACCGTCTTGTCCAGGTCAAAGAAGGCGGCTGTGCGCGGCAAGGAGTGGTTTTCCACGAGCCCGAGCATAGGTGCCCGCCATTCGGCGTACGCTGGGGCGTGTGGGTTTGCCTGAGAAGGCTCTCGGGTACACCATGGAAGTCACGGATCGTTCGCGACCGTGCTAACCCGGTCCGGCTCCTCCCCCCCCGAGTCGGCCGGAGAGACGACCCCCGCTCTCCCCCCCGGCGGGGGTCGTCGCATGTCCGGAGCCGTTTCGGCCGTGTGTGACATCGCCTGCTCCCTTCCTTCCGGTCCTCGGCCGCGTGTCGGCCCACGCCCTCCCGGACGCCTGATTCATCACTCACCGTAACCGGGAGGATGCGTTCCGGGGAGCCCCTTGAAGGGTGGCGAAGTTATTCACAGGGCTTCGGTTATCCCCAGTTTTTAGGTGACTTCCGCACGATTTCCCTGACGGCCCCACGGTGATTCCTGCCGCGAAGTTCGCGGACGGCAGGAATCACGAGAGGGGCGTGCCGTGGAGGCATCCAGGACACGTACGGAATCGCGCCGGCCGGAGTCGAGGGCTCCGGACGAGCCGCGCCGGGCCGGGCCGCTGATCGTCACCGAGGACCTCGGGCTGCTCGACGACCTCCTCAGGCTGTGCGCCGCCGCCGGGGTGGAACCCGAGGTGCACCACCGCGTGCCGGAGCGACGCGCGAGCTGGACCGACCCGCCGCTCGTGCTGGTCGGCGACGATGCCGCGGCCCGCTGCCGGGGCGCCGCGCGCCGGCCGGGGACCGTCATCGTCGGACGGGACCGGGACGATCCCGGGGTGTGGCGGCTCGCCGTCGAGATCGGTGCCGAGAGCGTGCTGCGGCTGCCGGACGCCGAGAGCCTCCTCGTCGACCGGATCGCCGACGCGGCCGAAGGGGCCGAGCGGCAGGCGCTGACCGTCGGGGTCGTCGGCGGCCGCGGCGGCGCCGGCGCCTCCACCCTCGCGTGCGGCCTCGCGCTGGCCGCCGCGCGGACCGGGCGGCGCACCCTGCTCGTCGACGGAGACCCCCTGGGCGGAGGACTCGACGTGCTGCTCGGCGGCGAGCGCGAGCAGGGCAGACGCTGGCCCGACTTCGCGGCCTCGAAGGGCCGCCTGGCCGGCGGAGCCCTGGAGGAGTCCCTGCCGTCGGTGCGGGGGGTCCGGGTGCTCAGCTGGGGCCGGGAGCCCGCCGCACCGGTGCCGCCCGACGCGGTGCGGTCCGTGCTCGGCGCGGCGCGCCGCCGCGGCGGGGTCGTCGTCGTCGACCTGCCGCGCGGCACCGACGAGGCGGCCGCCGAGGCCCTCGCCCAACTCGACCTCGTGCTGCTCGTCGTGCCGGGCGAACTGCGGGCCGTCGCGGCCGCCCACCGGGTGGCCACGACCCTCGGCATGGCCGCCCGCGACGTGCGGGCCGTGGTCCGCGGACCCTACGCGGCGGGGCTCGACGAGCGGTGGGTCGCCGACGCGCTGCGGCTGCCGCTCGCCGGTGAACTCCCCTACGACCCCGGGATCGTGACGGACCAGGACGCGGGCGTGCCGCCGGGCGCCGAACCCGGCGGGCCGCTCGGCCGGTTCTGCGGCGCGTTCTGGGAGCGCGTGCTCGCCCCGGGCGGTGCGGCATGAGCGCGACCGGAACGTGGACCGGCGGCGGTGCGGGCCTCCTCGACGCCGTCCGGCAGCGGCTGGCGGCGAGCGGCGCCGAACCCACCCCGGCGCGGGTCGCGGCGGCACTGCGGGCCCAGGGGCGACTGCTCGGCGACACCGAGGTGCTCGGCGCGGCCGAGGAGCTGAGGTGCGAACTGATCGGCACCGGACCGCTGGAGCCGCTGCTCGCCGACCCGGCCGTCACCGACGTCCTGGTCTCGGCACCCGACCGGGTCTGGGTGGACCGCGGCGCCGGCCTCGAACGGGCCCCGGTCTCCTTCCCGGACGCCGGCGCCGTCCGACGGCTCGCGCAGCGGCTCGCGGCAGTGGCCGGCCGCCGGCTCGACGACGCCCGCCCCTGGGTGGACGCACGCCTCCCCGACGGCACCCGGATGCACGCCGTGCTGCCACCGGTGGCCGTCGGCTCGACCTGCCTCTCGCTGCGGGTGGTGCGGCCGCGAGCGTTCTCCCTCGACGAGCTCGCCGCGGCCGGCACGGTGCCGCCGGGCGGCGCCGCGATCCTGCGGGCCCTGATCGACGCGCGGGTGTCGTACCTCGTCAGCGGCGGCACCGGCACGGGGAAGACCACACTCCTCGCCTCCCTGCTCGGCCTCGTGGGCGAACGGGAACGGATCGTGCTCGCCGAGGACTCTGCGGAACTGCGGCCGGACCACCCGCACGTGGTGCGCCTGGAGGCGCGCCCCGCCAACCAGGAGGGCGCCGGACTCGTCACCCTGCGGGACCTGGTCCGCCAGGCGCTGCGGATGCGCCCGGACCGGCTCGTGGTCGGCGAGGTCCGGGGCGGGGAGGCGGTGGACCTGCTCGCCGCCCTCAACACGGGCCACGACGGCGGCTGCGGAACGCTCCACGCCAACACGGCCGCGGCCGTGCCGGCCCGCCTGGAGGCGCTGGGAACGGCGGCCGGACTCGACCGGGCCGCCCTCCACAGCCAGTTGGGCGCCGGGCTCTCCGCCGTGCTCCACCTCGTACGGGACCGGGACGGACCGCGCCGGATCGCCGAGGTCCACGTGCTGGAGCGGGACCGGGACGGCCTCGTGCGGACCGTTCCCGCCCTGCGGTGGGGCGAGTCCGGGTTCGAGCGGGAGCAGGGCTGGGAGCGACTGCGGTCGCTGATCGGAGGGGGACCGTGATGGCGGGACAGCCGGTACAGGAGGCCACGCAAGGGGCGGCGGTGTTCTGCGCGGTGCTCGCGGTGTGGTGGGCCGTCGAGCGGCGGCGTGGGGCGGGCCGGGCCCGGGCGCTGCTCGTGGCCGGCGCTTCCGACGGACGCGGCGGTGGGACCGATGACGGTTCGGCGTGGCCCGCGGCGGCCGCCCGCTGGTGGGCGGTGCTCCGGGGACGGCGCGCGTGGCTGTGCCTGCCGGCGGCGGGAGCCCTCGCACTGCTCGGTGAGTCGCCGCTGCCCCTGGTGGTGGGAGCGGTCGCGGTGCCGGTCGTGGAACGGCGTCTGCGTGCCGCCGGGCGCCGCAAGGAACGCGAGGCGCGGGCCGAGCGAGTGGTGGCCCTGTGCGGGGCGGTCGTCGGGGAACTACGGGCCGGATGGCAGCCGGCACAGGCGCTGTCCTTCGCGGCCCGGGAGACGGGTGCGCTGGGCAGCGAGGAGGCGGGCGTGCTCGCGGCGGCCCGGTTCGGCGGGGACGTGCCTGAGGCACTCCGCAGGGCGGCCCGGCAGGACGGCGCCGACGGTCTCGCCGGCATGGCGGCCTGCTGGCAGGTGGCCGTGGACGGCGGCGCCGGTCTGGCCGCCGGGCTCGACCGCCTGGAGGCGGCCCTGCGCGAGCACCGCGAGCAGCGGGAGCGCCTGCGGGCCGAACTGGCCGGTGCGTGGGCGACGGTGGCGGTCCTCGCGCTGCTCCCGGCGGCCGGCCTCGCCCTCGGCGCGGCGCTGGGCGCCGACCCGCTGCGGGTCCTGCTGCACACACCCGCGGGACTCGGCTGTCTGGTGGTGGGCGGGGCCTTGGAGGCGGTCGGCTTGTGGTGGGCCGCGCGGATCGTACGAGGAGGAGAGCGACCGTGATGGCCGGACTTCAACTGGGGGCGCTCCTCGCCCTGGTGATCTACGGGACGGCGAAGGCCCTCTGGGCGCTGGTCTGTGGCCGGCGGGCACGGGGGACGCGAAGGAGGCTGCGGAGCCTGTTCCCGGAACCGGCGCCACCGGCCCGGCGGGCCCGGGCCGGGCCTCCGCCGTGGCTGGCGTGCGCGCTGGCACCGCTCGCGGCGGTCGGCCTCGGCTGGGCGCTGTTCGGCACGGTCGGCGGCCTCTGCGCCGGCGTCCTGGTGGCCGCCGGACTGCGGCAGGGATCCGCGAAGCGCGCCTCGGCACCCTCCGACGACGACGACGAGTCGGCGCGTCACCTTCCGCTCGCCGCCGACCTGTTGGCGGCCTGCGCGGCCTCCGGAGCCGGGCCCGGGGAAGCGGCGGAAGCCGTCGGCCGGTCACTCGGCGGCCCCCTCGGCGAACGGCTGACCCGCACGGCCGCCGAACTGCGCCTCGGCGGCGAACCGGCCGAAGTGTGGCGAAGATTCGGCGCGCTGCCGGGCGCCACGGGACTCGCCCGCTGCATGGAACGGGCCGGTTCCTCGGGCGCGCCCGCCGCGGAGGCCGTCGCCCGGCACGCGACCGCCCTGCGCGCGGCCCGCGCCCGCTCGGCGGAGACCCGGGCCCGCCGCGCCCAGGTCCTGATCAGCGCCCCCGTGGGCCTCTGCTTCCTGCCCGCCTTCCTTGCGGTCGGAGTGGCCCCGGTGGTGATCGGACTGGCGACGGGACTGCTCGACGGATGAAGGGCGCGGGGAGCGGGGCCGCGGCACGGCACACACAGCAGATACGGCAGATACGGCGGACACGACGGCTGTCACAGGCAAGGCAGGCGGGACGGACAGGCATGGCACGACAGAGCAAGGCGACAGGGCAGGCAGGACGGGATGAGGAGGCAGGGATGACGGTCAAGGCGGCGGCGGTGTCGGTGACAGCGGCTGTGCGGAGCTGGTGGCGGGCCCGGAGGTCGGCGGTGCGCCGCGACTCGGGGATGACCACGTCCGAGTACGCGGTGGGGACGATCGCCGCGGCGGCCTTCGCGGCTGTGCTGTACAAGATCGTGACCAGCGAAGCGGTCTCCGGAGCGTTGGAATCGGTGATCGGGAAGGCCCTCGATGCGCCGTTCTGACCGGGGTTTCGTGACCGTGGAGGCGGCGATGGTCCTGCCGGTCCTCGCGCTCTTCACCATCACCCTGCTCTGGGCGCTGGCCGCCGCGGCCGCGCAGATCCGGTGCGTGGACGCGGCACGGGCCGGGGCACGGGTCGCGGCCCGCTCCGAACCGGTGTCCTCCGCCGAGGCGGCCGCCCGGGCCGCCGCACCCCAGGGCGCCCGGGTGGCGGTGACGCGCTCCGGGGAACTGTGGCGCGTGACGGTGGAGGCGGCGGCCCCCGGCCCCCGCGGCATGGGCCTCACCCTGCGCGCGGACGCGGCAGCCCTCGCGGAGGACACGCCCGGCGCGCCCCCGACGAGCGGCGGTCCGTCAGCCGGAGACCCGGCGAGTGCCGGTCCGCCCGTCGGAGGCCCACCGTGACGAAGACCGGCCGGCTGCCGGAGGGGGACGCCGGCCGGAGCCCGGGGGAACTGAGGGACCGGAGTGGTTCATGGGACCGGAGTGGTTCGAGGGACCAAAGTGGCACAAAAGGCCAGAGTGGATCACAGGGCCGGAGTGGTTCGCGGGATCGGGGTGCGGCGACCGTTTGGGTGGCGTTCGGGGCGTGTGTGTTGTGTGTGGTGTTCGGGGCGGTGCTGGCGCTCGGGCAGGCGGTGGCGGCCAGACATCGGGCCGGTGGCGCGGCCGATCTGGCCGCGCTCGCCGCCGCGGACCGGGCCCTGTGGGGCGAGGTCGAGGCCTGTGCCGCCGCGTCACGGGTGGCGGCCGCGCAGGGCGCCGAGCTGGCGGGCTGCGCGGTGCGGGGCGAGGTCGCCGAGGTGACCGCCCGGGTCGTACGCGGCCCGTACCGGCCGGAGGTCAGGGCGCGGGCGGGCCCGGGTCCGGAGCAGGAGCCTGTTCCGTGGGAGGCGCGGCCTGGGGTGCCTCCGTGGTCGGGGGAACCGTTGGGGGAGCCTCGCCCGGCGGAGATGCCGCCGAGGGATCCTCCTCCGTCGGGCGGGCGGGCTGAGGGGCCTCCTCCTGGGGGGAGACCGCCTGAGGGGCCTCCGGTGGGGTTTCCGGGGTCGCGCGCAGGAGTTCCGTGAGGAGGCGGAGGGCGCCGCGTTTGTGGAGGGGGTCGTTGCCGTTGCCGCATTTGGGGGACTGGATGCAGGAGGGGCAGCCCGCCTCGCACTCGCAGGAGGCGATGGCCTCGCGGGTGGCGGTCAGCCAGGCGCGGGCCGTGTGGAAGGCGCGCTCGGCGAAGCCCGCGCCGCCCGGGTGGCCGTCGTACACGAAGACGGTGGGCAGCAGGGTGTCGGGATGGAGCGGGACGGAGACGCCGCCGATGTCCCAGCGGTCGCAGGTCGCGAAGAGCGGCAGCATGCCGATGGAGGCGTGCTCGGCGGCGTGGAGGGCCCCGCCGAGGATCTCCGGGGTGATCCGGGCGGCGTCGAGCTGGTCCTCGGTGACCGTCCACCACACGGCCCGGGTGCGCAGGGTGCGGGGCGGCAGGTCGAGCTTGGTCTCGCCGAGGACCTCGCCCGTGATCAGCCGGCGGCGCAGGAAGGAGACGACCTGGTTGGTGACCTCGACGGAGCCGTAGCAGAGGCGGCCGGCTCCCCAGGGGATCTCGGTGTCGGTCTCGAGGACGGTGATGGAGGTGGTGTCGCGAGCGGTGGTGGAGTACGGGGGGACGGCCTCCTCGACGAGGGCCACGGAGTCCTCGAGGTCGAGCTCCCGCACCAGGTAGGTGCGGCCCTGGTGGAGGTGGACGGCGCCCTCGTGGACGGCGGTGTGGGAGGCGGCCTCGTCGACCGTGCCGAGCAGCCGGCCGGTGCCCGCCTCGACGATCCGGACGGGGCTGCCGCCGCCGCCCCGGATGTCGGTGAGGTCGGCGGCCCGCTCACGGCGGGTCCAGTACCAGCCGGTGGCGCGGCGGCGGAGCAGCCCGGCCCCTTCCAGCTGGGGCAGCAGGCCGGGGACGGCCGGGCCGAAGAGCGTCAGGTCCGTTTCCGTCAGGGGGAGTTCGGCGGCGGCGGCGCAGAGATGGGGGGCGAGGACGTAGGGGTTGTCGGGGTCCAGGACGGTCGACTCGACCGGCTGGTCGAAGATCGCCTCCGGGTGGTGGACCAGGAAGGTGTCCAGCGGGTCGTCGCGGGCGACCATGACGGCGAGGGCGCCTTCGCCCGAGCGGCCGGCGCGGCCCGCCTGCTGCCACAGGGAGGCCCGGGTGCCCGGGTAGCCGGCGATCACGACCGCGTCCAGGCCGGAGACGTCCACGCCCAGCTCCAGGGCGGTCGTGGCGGCCAGGCCGAGGAGCTCGCCGGAGTGCAGGGCCTTCTCCAGGGCGCGCCGTTCCTCGGGGAGGTAGCCGCCCCGGTAGGCGGCGACCCGGCGGGCCAGGGCGCGGTCGGTTTCGGCCAGTCGTTCCTGGGCGATCACCGAGATCAGTTCGGCGCCGCGCCGGGAGCGTACGAAGGCGACCGAGCGGACGCCCTGGCGGGTGAGATCGGTGAGCAGGTCCGCGGTCTCGGCGGTGGCGGTGCGCCGCACCGGCGCGCCGCGCTCGCCGTGCAGCTCGGTCAGCGGCGGCTCCCACAGGGCGAAGACCAGCTCGCCGCGCGGGGAGGCGTCGTCGGAGACCTCGGTGATGGGCAGGCCGGTGAGGCGGCCGGCGGCCACGGCGGGGTCGGCGGAGGTGGCGGAGGCGAGGAGGAAGACCGGTTCGGAGCCGTACCGGGCGCAGATCCGGCGCAGTCGTCGCAGCACCTGGGCGACGTGGGAGCCGAAGACGCCCCGGTAGGTGTGGCACTCGTCGATCACGACGTAGCGCAGGGCGCGCAGGAAGGAGGACCACCTGGGGTGGGAGGGGAGTATGCCCCGGTGCAGCATGTCGGGGTTGGTCAGCACGTAGTTCGCGTACTGGCGGACCCATTCGCGTTCCTCGACCGGCGTGTCGCCGTCGTAGACGGCGGGGCGGATCCGGTTGCCGAGCGGGGCGGCCAGTTCCCGTACGGCGCGCCGCTGGTCGGCGGCGAGGGCCTTGGTGGGCGAGAGGTAGAGGGCGGTGGCCCCGCGTCCGTTGGCGGCCTCGGAGCCGTCCAGGAGGGTGGTGAGTACCGGGGCGAGGTAGGCGAGCGACTTGCCCGAGGCGGTTCCCGTGGCGATCACCACGGACTCGCCGTCCAGGGCGTGCTCGGCGGCCTCCGCCTGATGGGCCCAGGGGTGCTCGATTCCGGCCTCCTGGATCGCCGCGATCACCTCCGGCCGGATCCGGTGCGGCCAGACGGCATGACGGCCCTCCCGGGCGGGCATGTGCTCCGTATGGGTGATGCGCGAAGACCGGCTCTCGCCCGCGGCGAGCCGGTCGAGGACCACGCCGGGGGAGGGGCGACTGCCCGTGTCCCCGGCCGGTCGACTGGGGCGCTGATTCTTGGCCATCGGCATCGAGTGTGTCACTGCCATGACGGACAATGCTTCCAAGGCGTCGTGCATGGCTGCTGGTAAGTGATTGAATGCCATCGCGGCTGGCGATCAGTTCCCTGGCTCCGCCCGGGAGGCCCGAGGGGGCGATCGCCCGATAGCAAGGTGCTGGAGGATCCGTGGACCTGTCCCTGTCGACTCGCAATGTGTCCGGCGCTGGTGGCGACCGTACGGTCGTCGAGGTCGGTGGCGAGATTGATGTGTATACCGCGCCCAAGCTGCGCGAGCAGTTGGTCGAGTTGGTGAACGACGGCAGCTACCACCTGGTCGTCGACATGGAGGGCGTGGACTTCCTCGACTCCACCGGCCTCGGTGTGCTCGTCGGTGGCCTGAAGCGCGTTCGCGCACACGAGGGCTCGCTCCGTCTCGTCTGCAACCAGGAGCGCATTCTCAAGATTTTCCGGATCACGGGCCTCACCAAGGTGTTCCCGATCCACACCTCGGTCGACGAGGCCGTCAACGCCGTCGACTGAGCCCAGGGGGTTCGCATGGCCACCGTTGAACTCCGCTTCAGCGCTCAGCCCGAGCACGTCCGTACGGCCCGCCTGGTGGCGGCCGCGGTCGCGCGCCGGGCGGGCGTGGACGAGGCGGTCCTCGACGAGGTGCGTCTCGCCGTCGGTGAGGCGTGTTCCCGTGCGGTCGGGCTGCACCGCAGCAACGGCGTCACGACCCCCATCCGGGTCGTGCTGACCGAGGAGGAGAAGACGTTCTCCATCGAGGTCGGCGACGAGGTGCCGGGTGCGGGGGTGGCGGCCGCCGACGCGGCCGGTGTCCCCGGCGCGCGCTCCGCGGCTCCGGCCGAGGACTTCGACGACGCCGACGGTGAGGACGAGATGGGGCTCGCGGTGATCCGTGGGCTCGTCGACGACGTCGAGGTGAGCGCCGGCGAGGACGGCGGCACCATCCGGATGACCTGGCCGGTGAGCCCGGCGGACATCCTGTCCTGAGCCGTACACGGAGCGAAGCCACGTACACGGAGCGAAGCCCCGCGCACGTGGCGGAGAGCCCCGTATGTGGCGGAGACCCCGTACGGAGCAAAGCCCCGTACGGAGTAAAGCGCTGTACGGAGTAAAGCGCTGTACACGTGGCCGAGACCCGTGCACCTGGCGGGGACCCGCGCCTGAAGCGGAGATCCGGACGCGTAGTGAAGAAGAGGCCCCGCATCGCGGGGCCTCTTCTTCGTGGACGGGTGTACGGGAGCGCCCCGCGCCGGATGGGTGCATTCGCGTGGTGCCTCTGCGACGTCCCCGTCTGTACTGGTTCGTCTCCCTATGATCCGTCCCCATGTACCCCACATCCCTCGCCGCCGCGGTGCTCACGAGCGGGAACCGGACGATCGTGATCGCCGTGGCCGGTGTCGCCCTCGCCGCGCTCGTCGTCGCACGGCTCCTCGTCCGTCAGGTGCTCGCCGCCGGTCAGGGCACCGAGCGGATGAGGGAGATCGCCGCCGCCGTCCAGGAGGGGGCGAACGCCTACCTCGCGCGACAGCTGCGGACCGTGGCCGTCTTCGCGGCCGCCGTGTTCTTCCTGCTGATGCTGTTGCCCGCGGACAACTGGTCCCAGCGGGCCGGCCGGTCCCTGTTCTTCCTGGTCGGGGCGCTGTTCTCGGCGGTCACCGGGTACATCGGCATGCGGCTCGCCGTACGGGCCAACGTGCGGGTCGCGGCGGCGGCCAGGGAGGCCACTCCGGCGCCCGGCGAACCCGAGAAGGACCGGGCCGAGGTCGCGCACCGGGCCACCCGGATCGCGTTCCGCACGGGCGGGGTCGTCGGCATGTGCACCGTCGGCCTCGGCCTGCTCGGGGCCGCCTGCGTCGTCCTCGTCTACGCGGCCGACGCGCCGAAGGTCCTGGAGGGCTTCGGACTGGGGGCCGCGCTCATCGCCATGTTCATGAGGGTGGGCGGCGGCATCTTCACCAAGGCCGCCGACGTCGGCGCCGACCTGGTCGGCAAGGTCGAGCAGGGCATTCCGGAGGACGACCCGCGCAACGCCGCCACCATCGCCGACAACGTGGGCGACAACGTCGGCGACTGCGCGGGCATGGCGGCCGACCTCTTCGAGTCGTACGCCGTGACCCTGGTCGCCGCGCTCATCCTCGGCAAGGCGGCCTTCGGCGACCACGGCCTCGCGTTCCCCCTGATCGTCCCGGCGATCGGCGTGGTCACCGCGGTGATCGGCATCTTCGCGGTCTCTCCCCGGCGGTCGGACCGCAGCGGCATGAGCGCGATCAACCGGGGCTTCCTCGTCTCGGCGGTGGTCTCGCTGGCGCTGGTCGCCGTCGCCGCCTTCACGTACCTCCCGTCCTCGTACGCCGACCTCAAGGGCGTCACCGAGCCGGGCATCCCCGACCACGGCGGCGATCCGCGGGTCCTCGCCCTGGTCGCCGTGGCTCTCGGGATCGTCCTCGCCGCGCTCATCCAGCAGCTCACCGGCTACTTCACCGAGACGAGCCGGCGGCCGGTCAGGGACGTCGGCAAGTCCTCGCTCACCGGGCCCGCGACCGTCGTCCTCGCGGGCGTCGCCCTCGGCATGGAGTCCGCGGTCTACACGGCGCTGCTCATCGGGCTCACCGTGTACGGCGCGTTCCTGCTCGGCGGCGCGTCGATCATGCTGGCGCTGTTCGCGGTGGCGCTCGCCGGGACGGGGCTGCTCACCACCGTCGGCGTGATCGTGGCCATGGACACCTTCGGCCCGGTCGCCGACAACGCGCAGGGCATCGCGGAGATGTCCGGGGACGTCGAGGGCGCGGGCGCGCAGGTCCTCACCGAGCTGGACGCGGTCGGCAACACGACGAAGGCCATCACCAAGGGCATCGCCATCGCCACCGCCGTCCTGGCGGCCTCGGCGCTGTTCGGCTCGTACCGGGACGCCATCGCGACCTCGGTCGCCGACGTCGGGGACTTCGGCGGGAAGGCGGACGCGCTGACCCTCTCCATGGACATCTCGCAGCCCAACAACCTCTTCGGTCTCATCCTCGGCGCGGCCGTCGTCTTCCTCTTCTCGGGGCTGGCGATCAACGCGGTGTCCCGGTCGGCGGGATCGGTGGTGTACGAGGTGCGGCGGCAGTTCCGCGAGCACCCCGGGATCATGGACTTCACCGAGAAGCCGGAGTACGGGCGCGTCGTCGACATCTGCACCAGGGACGCGCTGCGCGAACTCGCCACGCCCGGGCTGCTCGCCGTGATGGCCCCGATCGCGGTCGGCTTCGCGCTCGGCGTCGGCCCGCTCGGCGCGTACCTCGCCGGCGCGATCGGCACCGGTGCGCTGATGGCGGTCTTCCTCGCCAACTCCGGTGGCGCGTGGGACAACGCGAAGAAGCTCGTCGAGGACGGCAACCACGGCGGCAAGGGCAGCGAGGCACACGCGGCGACCGTCATCGGGGACACGGTCGGCGACCCGTTCAAGGACACGGCGGGCCCGGCGATCAACCCGCTCCTGAAGGTGATGAACCTGGTCGCGCTGCTGATCGCCCCCGCGGTCGTACGGTTCGGATACGGCGACGACGCGAGCGCCGGACTGCGGGCGGCGGTGGCGGCGGTCGCGGTCGTCGTGATCGTCGCCGCGGTGCGGGTCTCCAAGAGGCGTTCGGTCGCGGTCGCCTGACGTGCGGTCCGGAGCCGGAACCGCCACTTCCCGGCGCCGAGTCGGCGGTCTCCTGACGGACGTTCCGCGGACGGAACCGGTGCTTCCAGGAATTGCGCCGGTGGCCTTCTGACGTGTCGTCCGTCTCATTTCCGCACGGATCGGGGCTGGTTGTGAGGCTCACCCCTTGGTTCAAAAGGCTGCAATGTGGGATGAATCAATCCTACGAAAGGTGGAAGTAGCCCGTTCGGCGTGTATGTTCCGGGGCCGAGAGCCTTGGAAGGGACCGATCCGTTGAACAAGAAGTTTGCGGCCGCACTGTCCGGCGGCGCGGTACTGGTGCTCGCGCTGTCGGGTTGCAGCGACGACGAGGGCGACAAGGTGGGTGACTGGGCGAAGACGTTCTGCGACCAGGCGAAGCCCCAGATCCAGAAGCGGGCCGACGCCCACCAGATCATCATCTCGACCGCGGCCGACAGCAAGCCGGCCGAGATCCAGGCCGCCGACTCGAAGGCGTTCCAGGACATCGCCGACGCCGACCGCGCCCTCGCCAAGGCCGTCGAGGCCGCCGGCGCGCCGCCCGTCGAGAACGGCGAGAAGGTCAAGCAGGACGCCATCAAGGAGCTCAACGCCACCGCGGTGGCCTACGAGGGGCTCAAGAAGCAGGTCGACGCGCTGGACCCGACGAACCAGCAGAAGTTCGCGGACGGCCTCCAGGGCGTCGCCGACGGCCTGACCAAGATCGAGAAGATGGACCAGAACGCCCTGTCGAAGCTGGAGGAGGGCCAGCTGGGCCAGGCGATGGCCAAGCAGCCCGGCTGCCAGAAGCCGACGGCCTCGGTCCCGCCGAAGGCCTCCGCCTCGCCGAACTCCGGTTCCGGCTCCTCGGACGGCTCGGGCACCGGCTCGGACCCGAGCAAGAAGCCGTCCGCCAAGCCCTCCGCCAAGCCCTCGGCGAGCAAGTCCGAGGAGTAGGACCCGGTCCCCGCGGACCCGGTGGCGGGGGCGATCGGCCGCCGGTCGCCGGGTCGGCGGCCCGGATGTCGGTGGCGGCCGTCACAATGGAGCGGTGAGTACGACCAGCCTGCCCCCCCGCCTCCCGGTGCCCGCGCACGCAGCCCGTCTGCGCGAGGCACTGCTCGCCGCCGGCTTCACCGCCGACGGACTGCTCGACCTGCTCGGCGCCCCGGCGTATTCGGCGCTCGCCCGCAGCGAGACCGTGCCCGCCCTGCGCGCCACCCGCGGCGACTCCCCGCTGGAGACCCTCGTCCGGCTCTTCCTGCTCCAGCAGCCCGTCGGCCACGACGTCGCGGCGGCGGCGCTGCCGCTGGAGGAGGCCGTCGACGACGGCTGGGTGGTCCGCGAGGACGACGACGTGCTCGCCACGGTCGACATCCGGCCGTACGGCGGCCCGGACGGCGAGGACTGGTTCATCGTCTCCGACCTGGGCTGCGCCGTCGGCGGCGCGGGCGGCATCGGCACGAAGGCCGAGGGCGTCGTCCTCGGCGTCGGCGGTGCCTCCACCACCCTCGCCGGGATCACGGTCCGTACGCCGGTCTCCTCCGCGCTCGACCTCGGCACCGGCTCCGGCATCCAGGCGCTGCACGCCGCGCAGCACGCCACCCTGGTCACCGCCACCGACCTCAACGCGCGCGCCCTGGACTTCACCCGGCTCACGCTCGCGCTCTCCGGTGCCCGGGAGGCCGAGCTGCTCGAAGGCTCGCTCTTCGAGCCGGTCGACGGCGACACGTACGACCTGATCGTCTCCAACCCTCCGTTCGTCATCTCCCCCGGCGCCCGGCTGACCTACCGGGACGGCGGGATGGGCGGCGACGACCTGTGCCGCACGCTCGTGCAGCAGGCGGGCGAGCGGCTCAACGACGGGGGATACGCCCAGTTCCTCGCCAACTGGCAGCACGTCGAGGGCGAGGAGTGGCAGGACCGGCTGCGGTCCTGGGTGCCGCGCGGCTGCGACGCCTGGATCGTCCAGCGCGAGGTCCAGGACGTCACCCAGTACGCCGAGCTCTGGCTGCGGGACAGCGGCGACCACCGCGGGGACCCGGACGCGTACCGGGCGGCGTACGACCGCTGGCTCGACGAGTTCGAGGCCCGCAGGACACGCGCGATCGGCTTCGGCTGGATCACGATCCGGCGCAACGACGCCGTGGCGTCCGGCGCGGTCGAGCCGTCGATCCTCGTCGAGGAGTGGCCGCACCCGGTCGAGCAGCCCCTCGGCCCCACCGTCCGCGCCCACTTCGAGCGCCAGGACTACCTGCGCTCCCACGACGACGCCGCACTCCTCGCCGACCGGTTCACGCTGGCGCCCGAGGTGATGCAGGAACAGGTCGGGCTGCCCGGCGCCGAGGACCCGGAGCACGTCGTGCTCCGGCAGAACCGGGGCATGCGCCGCGCCACGAAGGTCGACCACGTCGGCGCCGGGTTCGCGGGCGTCTGCGACGGCACGCTCAGCGCCGGCCGCATCCTCGACGCGATCGGGCAGCTCATGGGGGAGGACCCGGTCGTCCTGCGGGACCGCACCCCACAGGCGATCCGGCTGCTCGTGGAGGAGGGCTTCCTGCTGCCCGCCGGAGCGGAGTCCGCCGAGGAGCACGGCGCTTGATACGGATCGAACTGGACGAGGCCTCGCTCGGCGCGACCCGGATCGCGATCAGCCCGCTGCGCGACGCGTTCTGCTCCATGCACCTCGCGCTGCCGCACCGGCACCCCTCCTGGCCGTACCAGGAGTGGGTCGGGCAGGCGCGCGAGGTGTGGCGCGAGGACGACCGGCTGCGCCCGCTGTGGGACCTGTTCGCCGACGGGCGGTACGGCGTCTCCGACTTCCTGCTGCCCCGGCCGTTCGGCACGGTCCACGTCCACGAGGAGCTGGCAGCGCTGCGGGCCACCGACCCGGCGTTCGTCCGCGCCCAGGTGGCCGCCTGCTACCCCGGCATGGCCGAGGCGCCCTTCGTGCAGCCGTACCTGAAGGACCCGGAGGCGGCCTGCGCGGCCCTCGCCGACGCGTACGCGGCCTACTGGGAGGGCGCGGTCGAGCCGTACTGGCCGACGATGCGGCGGCTCGTCGAGGACGAGGTGCTGGTGCGGGCCAGGACGTTCGCGACCGAGGGCGTCGACGCGCTGTTCGCCGGCCTGGAGACGCGGGGGCGGTGGCAGCCGCCCGTACTCGAACTGACCAAGTACGTCGACGCCGAGTACGCGCCCGGAGAGCGGCGGCTCGTCCTCGTGCCGCTGGTCTTCGCCGAGGGCTGCCGGCTGTACTCGACGGACGACCCCGAGGTCTTCGCCCTCAGCTTCCAGGCCCGCGGCGCCGCCGCCCTGCGCGAACAGCCCGAGCCCGTCGCCGAGGACCGGCTCGGTCTGATGCTCGGCCGGGGCCGCGCGGCGGTCCTGCGCGAGCTGGGAGGCCCGCTGACCACGGCCGGGCTCGCCGACCGCCTCGGACTCGCGCCCAGCACGGTCTCCGAGCACCTGTCGGTCCTCTCCGAGGCCGGAGTCGTCACCCGGCACCGGGTCGGCCGTTCGGTCTACTACCAGCTCACCGACACCGGCCGCGCCCTGCTCGCGCTCCTCGCGGGGGAAGGCGTGCTGCACGCGGTGGCGTGAGAGCCGCGCACGGGCCGGGGCGCGCACGAGCCGCGGGCCGTGCGCGCGTGACGATTCGGGGGCTTCCGAATCGATGGATGCGGCCGGTGGACGGCTTCTACCGTCCGGCGCATGCTCGCAATCGAGGCGGACGCGCTGCGCCGCACCTACACCAGCAGGACCGGGTGGCCGAAGTCCCGGCGCACCGAGACCGAGGCCGTGCGCGGCGTCACCTTCGAGGTGGCGCCGGGTGAACTGTTCGGCCTGCTCGGGCCCAACGGCGCCGGGAAGACCACCACCATCAAGATGCTCAACACCCTGCTCCTGCCGACCTCCGGCACGGCGCGCGTGTTCGGGCACGACGTGGCCCGCGACCCCGTCGCCGTACGCCGCAGGATCGGGTACGTCTTCGGCGGCGACCGGGGCCTGTACGACCGGCTCTCCGCGCTCGACAACCTCCGCTACTTCGCCGAGCTGTACGGCGTCCCGGCCCGCGAGCAGAAGCGGCGCATCGCCGAACTCCTCGACCTGGTGGGCCTCCTGGGCCGGGAGAAGGAGCGCGTCGAGGGCTACTCGCGCGGCATGCGACAGCGTCTCCACATCGCCCGCGGCCTGCTGCACCGCCCCGACGTCCTCTTCCTCGACGAGCCGTCCATCGGCGTCGACCCCGTCGCCGCCCGCGACCTGCGCCGCACCGTCGCCGACCTGGCCGCGGCCGGCACCACCGTGCTGCTCACCACCCACTACATGGCCGAGGCCGACGAACTCTGCGACCGGATCGCCGTCATCGCGGGCGGCCGGATCCGCGCCCTCGGCACCCCCGACAGCCTCAAGTCCCTGGTGCGGGAACGGGACGTGCTGGAGATCGAGGCGTACGGGGTGGACGAGGAGCGCCTCGACCGGCTGAGGCGGGTGCCCGGGGTGCGGGGTGCGTCGGCCGAGGACCGGGGCGCCCTCCAGACGGTGACCGTGCAGACCGGCCGCGGAGCCTCCGACCTGCACGGACCCGTGCTCGCCGCGCTGGACGGCATCCGGATCGGGCGGGTCACGAGCCGTGAACCCTCCCTGGAGGACGCCTACATCGCGATCGTCGAGGAGGCGACGGGCGGCAGCGCGAGCCCCGCCCCGGCGGGCGAGGCGGAAGCGGCGGGACCCGCACCCGCCGGGGCCGCGGAGGCTCAGGGCGCCGCCGAGGCCCAGGGCACGGCGGAGGTGTCCGCGTGAGGCGCGTGTTGCGGCTGGTCGGCGTCGGGGTGCGGACGCACGTCTCGTACATGTCGCGCTCCCCGATCGAGATCACCTTCGCCGTCCTCGTCCCGATCGTCTACGCGACCCTCGCCGTCTACCTGTTCCGCGCCGCCGGCGACCCGGACCGGCTGCTCACGGCCTCCGTCGGGGCCGGACTCATGGGCATCTGGGGCTCGGTGCTCTTCGGCTCGGGCGGCGCCGTGCAGAACCAGCGCTGGCTCGGCACCCTGGAGACCCTGGTCGTCGCGCCGACGCCGCTCGCGCTCGTCCTGCTGCCGATCACCCTCGCGACCGCCGTCATCGGCACCTACGCGATGGGGGCGACGGTGCTGTGGGGCGTGCTGCTCTTCGACGTGCCGCTCGACTTCGCGCACCCGCTGCTCTTCCTGGTCGCCGTCCCGGTCTGCGTCCTGGCGCTCGGCATGATGGGGCTGCTGCTCGCCGCCACGTTCGTCCTGCTGCGCAACGCCAACGCCCTCGCCAACCCGCTCGACACCCCCGTCTGGCTGCTGTCCGGGCTCCTCGTGCCCGTGACGGTGCTGCCCGTCTGGACCCACCCGGTCTCCTGGGCGCTGCCCACGACCTGGGGCGCCCGGGCCGTGCACGCGGCGACCTCCGGCGGGGACGTCGGCGGGCCGCTGCTGGTGGCCGTCGCGCTCGGCGCCGCGTACGCCCTGGCCGCCGTCCTCGTCCTCGGTCGTGTGGAGCGCCGGGCGCGCGCCGCGGCCACCCTCGCCCTCACCTGAAAGGCCAGAGAGACATGTTCCGTTTCCTCGGCACCGCCCGGCTCGTCGTCGTCGGCGGGGCGATCTCCTACCGGGCCCTGTTCAACTGGACCACCCCGCCGATGTTCATCGGAACCCTGCTGGTGGGGCCGCTCCTCCAGGTTTTCTTCTTCGTCTTCCTGGGCAGGGAACTCGGTGTCGCCGACGACCGCTTCCACCTCGTCGGAAACGCCGTCCTCGCAGCTTCCGCCTCCTGCGTGTACGGCGGCACGATGGCCGTCGCGAACGAGCGGCGCTACGGCACCCTCGGGGCCGTCCTGCTCTCGCCCCGGCACCGGGTCCCGCTGTGGATCGGACGAGCCCTCCCGTACGTCCTCAACGGGCTGTTCGTCAGCGCCTTCGTGCTCACCACGGCCTCGCTGGTGCTCGGGCTGCCCGTGCCCGCCGGGGCGCTGCCCGGCCTCGGTCTGGTGCTGCTCGTCGCGGCGGGCGCCTGCTCGGCGTTCGGGCTGGCGCTCGGGGCGCTCGGGCTCCGCTTCCGTGACGTGTTCCTCGTGTCGAACGTGGCCAGTTCGGGGCTGCTCCTCCTGACGGGCGCCGCCGTGCCCCGGGAGACGCTGCCCGCGTGGATGCGGACGGCCGGCGACCTGCTGCCGCTCACGCACGCGGCGGACGCGGCCCGCGCGCTGACCGCCGGCGCCGGCCTCGACGGGGCGCTGCTCGGGGCCGAGCTCGCGGTCGGCGGCGGATGGGCGCTGCTCGCCGTCGTGCTGCTCGGGGTGTTCGAGCGCGGCAGCCGGCGCCGGGCCACGCTCGACACGATGTGACGGAAGAGACGCGACGTCAGGGGAGGGGCAGCGGGGAGGGGCGGGGCGAGGGGTGGGGGAGGAAGGGGGAGGGGAAAAAGAGGAGTGAGGAATGGGTCACTACCGGCCATCTTCGTGAAACCGCCCGGGGCGCCCCGCGTCGTTCACCCGGAATTCGCGCCCACGACGCCCGGAGGTGCCAGCCTCGGCCCCGGGAGACGAAGAACACCGCACGTGGACGGAACGGGGTACGGGCATGGAGAGCGGGCCGGCGATCTTCGCGGGGGCGGCGTTCACGCTGTTCGGAGGCGCGCTGCTGCTGTGGACCACCGTGCGCTCGCTGCACCGTGAGCCCGTGGTGTACGGGGTCGCCCCGCGCACCGCGGCCGCGCTGACGGGCCTCTCGGGTGCCGCCTTCCTGGCCCTCGGCCTCTGGTGCTTCGGCCGCCTCTGAGCCCTGCCCAGGTCCCGCCCGTGATCGGGCCGGCGACGGCCCCGGCCCGGGTGCCCGCCCCGCCCGTCCGACGGTCCGGGCGGCAGGAATGCCAAAACTCGGGTTACCGTTCGAGTGGCCGTTGCGGGCTTTCGCCGTTTGACACGGGGGCGGGTTGTACCGTCACACTCCGCAGCGACGGGAGCGTCACCGTCCGTGCCGCTGCCGTGCGTGCCAGTGCCGTACGTGCCAAGAGAGTGTCGATCCCGGAGAGAAGAGCGAAGTTGTCCCCGACCAGCGAGACCGCACCCGGCGGCCGCCGACTCGTCATCGTCGAGTCGCCTGCCAAGGCGAAGACGATCAAGGGCTACCTCGGCCCCGGCTACGTCGTCGAGGCGAGCGTCGGGCACATCCGCGACCTCCCCTCCGGCGCCGCCGAGGTGCCGGAGAAGTACACCGGCGAGGTGCGCCGCCTCGGGGTCGACGTCGAGCACGACTTCCAGCCCATCTACGTCGTCAACGCCGACAAGAAGGCGCAGGTCAGGAAGCTCAAGGAGCTCCTCGCCGAGTCCGACGAACTCTTCCTCGCCACCGATGAGGACCGCGAGGGCGAGGCCATCGCGTGGCACCTCCAGGAAGTCCTGAAGCCCAAGGTCCCGGTCCACCGGATGGTCTTCCACGAGATCACCAAGGACGCGATCCGCGAGGCCGTCGCCAACCCGCGCGAGCTGAACCAGCGCATGGTCGACGCCCAGGAGACCCGCCGCATCCTCGACCGGCTGTACGGCTACGAGGTCTCGCCGGTCCTGTGGAAGAAGGTCATGCCGCGGCTGTCCGCCGGCCGCGTGCAGTCCGTCGCCACCCGTCTCGTCGTCGAGCGGGAGCGCGAGCGCATCGCCTTCCGCTCCGCCGAGTACTGGGACCTCACCGGCACCTTCGGCACCGGCCGCACCGGTGACGCCTCCGACCCGTCCTCGCTGGTCGCACGCCTCGCGTCGGTCGACGGCAAGCGGGTCGCGCAGGGCCGTGACTTCGGCGCCGACGGCCGGCTGAAGACCGAGAGCGTCCTCCATCTGGACGAGGCGAACGCGCGGGCCCTGGCCGCCGCGCTCGCCGACACCGCGTTCTCCGTGCGCTCGGTCGAGTCGAAGCCGTACCGCCGCTCGCCGTACGCGCCCTTCCGGACCACGACCCTCCAGCAGGAGGCGAGCCGCAAGCTGGGCTTCGGTGCGAAGGCGACCATGCAGGTGGCGCAGAAGCTGTACGAGAACGGCTTCATCACCTACATGCGTACGGACTCCACGATCCTGTCCGACACCGCCGTCGCGGCGGCCCGGGCCCAGGTCACGCAGCTGTACGGCGCCGACTACCTGCCGGAGAAGCCCCGCGTCTACGCGGGCAAGGTCAAGAACGCGCAGGAGGCGCACGAGGCGATTCGCCCTTCGGGTGATCGTTTCCGCACCCCGGCGGAGACCGGCCTGACCGGCGACCAGTTCCGTCTCTACGAACTCATCTGGAAGCGGACCGTCGCCTCCCAGATGAAGGACGCCACCGGCAACTCGGTCACCGTGAAGATCGGCGGCCGCGCGGCCGACGGCCGCGACGCCGAGTTCAGCGCGTCCGGCAAGACGATCACCTTCCACGGCTTCATGAAGGCGTACGTGGAGGGGGCCGACGACCCGAACGCGGAGCTCGACGACCGCGAGCGGCGCCTGCCGCAGGTCGCCCAGGGCGACGCCCTGACGGCCGACGAGATCACGGCCGACGGGCACGCGACCAAGCCGCCGGCCCGCTACACCGAGGCCTCGCTGGTCAAGGAGCTCGAAGAGCGCGAGATCGGCCGCCCGTCGACGTACGCGTCGATCATCGGCACCATCCTCGACCGCGGCTACGTCTTCAAGAAGGGCACGGCCCTCGTGCCGTCCTTCCTGAGCTTCGCCGTCGTCAACCTCCTGGAGAAGCACTTCGGGCGGCTCGTCGACTACGACTTCACCGCCCGGATGGAGGACGACCTCGACCGCATCGCGCGGGGCGAAGCCCAGTCCGTGCCGTGGCTGAAGCGTTTCTACTTCGGTGAGGGCGAGGCCGGCACGGCCGCCTCCGGCGGTGCGGCGGACGCCGGGAACGGCGACGGCGACCACCTCGGCGGCCTCAAGGAACTCGTCACCGACCTCGGCGCCATCGACGCCCGCGAGATCTCCTCGTTCCCCGTCGGCAACGGCATCGTGCTCCGCGTCGGCCGCTACGGCCCGTACGTCGAGCGCGGCGAGAAGGACGCCGAGGGCCACCAGCGCGCCGACGTCCCCGACGACCTCGCGCCCGACGAGCTGACCGTCGAGCACGCCGAGGAACTGCTCGCCAAGCCGAGCGGCGACTTCGAGCTGGGCACCGACCCGGTCAGCGGCAACCAGATCGTCGCGAAGGACGGCCGCTACGGCCCGTACGTCACCGAGATCCTGCCCGAGGGCACCCCGAAGACCGGCAAGAACGCGGTGAAGCCGCGCACGGCCTCCCTCTTCAAGTCGATGGCCCTCGACACCGTCACCCTGGAGGACGCGCTCCGGCTGATGTCCCTGCCCAGGGTCGTCGGCGCGGACGCCGAGGGCGTCGAGATCACCGCGCAGAACGGCCGCTACGGCCCGTACCTGAAGAAGGGCACGGACTCGCGGTCGCTCACCGAGGAGGAGCAGCTCTTCACGATCACCCTCGAAGAGGCGCTCGCGATCTACGCCCAGCCGAAGCAGCGTGGCCGGGCCGCGGCCAAGCCGCCGCTGAAGGAGCTGGGCACCGACCCGGTCAGCGAGAAGCCCGTGGTCGTCAAGGACGGCCGCTTCGGCCCGTACGTGACCGACGGCGAGACCAACGCCACCCTGCGCACCGGCGACAGCGTGGAGGACATCACGCCGGAGCGCGGCTACGAGCTCCTCGCGGAGAAGCGGGCCAAGGGACCGGCGAAGAAAGCCGCCAAGAAGGCCCCGGCGAAGAAGGCCACCGCGAAGAAGACGGCCACCAAGACCGCGGCGAAGAAGACCACCACCGCCAAGAAGACCGCCGCGAAGAAGACCACGACGGCGAAGAAGACGACCACCGCCAAGAAGACGGCGGCGGCCAAGCCGGAGTAGTACCCACCGCGCCGGACGGCGGCGCGGAGCGCTCGCGGAACCGCCCGGTACGCCGGGCGGAGGGCGCGCGGGACGACGGGGGCGGAGACCGGGTGTCTCCGCCCCCGTCGCCGTCCCGTCACAGCCTCGTCCGGATGTTCGGGCGGAGGCCGCGGTGAGCGAGGGCGTCCGGATAGGGTGGACGGATGACGCGAGCAGAGCAGCCAGACCGCCTCGGTGATTCCGACGCCGCCCTCGTCGCGGATTCCCGGGAGCGCGCCGTCAGCGCCCTCTTGCGCCACCAGCCGCTGCGCCGGCTGTGGAGCGCCCACGCGCTCGGCAGCACCGGCGACGCCCTCGCCCTCCTCGTGCTCGTCCTCCTCGGCCTGCAGGCGGCCGTCTCCGAGGGCGCGCTCGGGGGCGGCTACCGGGGCGCCGCGTTCGCCGTGGCCGCCGTCGTCGGCGCGCGCCTGCTGGCCACGGTCGTCTTCGGAGCGGTCCTGCTCGGACCGCTGACCGCGCTCACCGGCCCCGGCGGCGCCCTCGACCGGCGCTGGACCATGATCGGCGCCGACGGGGTGCGGATCGCGCTGCTCGTCGTCGCCCCGCTGTGGATCGACTGGACCCCCTCGGCCGCGCTCTGGTACCTGCTCGGCACCGTCTTCGTCACCGGTGCGGCCGAGCGGCTCTGGACGATCGGCCGCGAGAGCGCCGCGCCCGCGCTGCTGCCCGCACCGCCGCTGGAGGGCGCCGCCGTACGGCCGCTGCCCGACCACCTCGGCGCCCTGCGCAGGCTCTCGCAGCGCACCGGCTTCCTCGCCGTCCCGGCCGCGGCCGCCGCCCTGCTCGTCGCGACCCTCATCGGGAACCTGCTCGGCGCCGGACTCGACTGGTTCTCGCTGCACCAGGCCGCCCTCGGCTCGTACGTCGCCGCCGGGCTCTTCGCCGCCTCCGTCACCGTCGTGTACGCCATGGCGCTGCCCGGCGGGGAGACGCCCCGGCCCCGTTCGCCCCTCGAAGGCCTGCGCCGTCCGACCGCCGGGAAGGGCACCGCGCCGGACGGGAAGGCCGCGGCCGAGAAGGGCCGCACCGGCGCCCTGCCGCTGCTCGTCCTGACCTGCGCCACCGTCGCCGGGGCCATCGCCGCCGCCGCGTCCGTCGCCGTCCTCCACGCGTACGACCTGGGCGGCGGCCCCGTCACGTACGCGCTGCTCGTCCTGGCGCTCAGCGGCGCCACCGCCGTCGGCATCCGCACCGCCGGCTCCGTCCTGCCCGTCCTGTCCCGGCGCCGGCTGCTGGCCCTGGTCACCGCCGTCACCGGTGTCGCCCTGATCGCGATGGGCCTGGTGCCCGACACGGCGACCGTGCTGTTCCTCGCCGTCCTCGCCGGGTACGCCGCCGGGGTCGCCGCGAACACCGGCCACCACCTCGTCGACCAGGAGACCGAGGAGCCCCGCCGGGCCCGGACCACCGAACACCTCCAGGCCGCAGCCCGCGTCGGCATGGCCGTCGGCGCGCTCGCCGCGCCGCTCCTCGCCGCCGCGATCGGCCCGCACCGGCTCGCCTCCGGCGACTTCGTCCTCGCGCACGGCGGCGCCGCCTTCACGCTCGTCCTCGTCGGCGCCCTGCTGCTGCCCGTCGCCGCGCTCGTCCTCGCGAAGACCGACGACCGCGCCGGGGTACCGCTCCGCCGCGACCTGCGCGACGCGCTGCGCGGCTCCGACCCGGTCCAGGCGCCCTCCACGACCGGCTTCTTCATCGCCCTGGAGGGCGGCGACGGCGCCGGTAAGTCCACGCAGGTCCAGGCCCTCGCCGACTGGATCCGCGCCAAGGGCCACGAGGTCGTCGTCACCCGCGAGCCCGGCGCCACCCCGATCGGCAAGCGGCTCCGCTCGATCCTCCTCGACGTGTCGTCGGCGGGGCTCTCGAACCGCGCCGAGGCCCTGCTGTACGCGGCCGACCGCGCCGAGCACGTCGACTCCCTGGTCCGACCGGCCCTGGAGCGGGGCGCGATCGTCCTCTCCGACCGGTACATCGACTCGTCCGTGGCCTACCAGGGCGCGGGCCGCGACCTGTCCCCGACCGAGATCGCCCGCATCTCCCGCTGGGCGACCAGCGGACTCGTCCCGCACCTGACCGTGGTGCTCGACGTCTCCCCGGAGACCGCGAGGGAACGGTTCACCGAGGCCCCCGACCGGCTGGAGTCCGAGCCGCCGGAGTTCCACGCGCGCGTACGGGCCGGGTTCCTCGCCCTCGCGGCCGCCGACCCGAGCCGCTACCTCGTCGTCGACGCCGGCCAGGAGCCGGAGGCCGTCACCACCGTCGTACGCCACCGGCTCGACCGGATGCTGCCGCTCTCCGAGGCCGAGGTGAAGGCCGCCGAGGAGGCGCGCCGGAAGGCCGAGGAGGACGCCCGCCGCCAGGCCGAGGAAGAGGCCGCCCGCAAGGCCGAGGAGGAGCGCCTGGAGCGAGAGCGGCAGGCGCAGCTCGCCAAGCTCCGCGCCGAGGAGGAGGAGCGCAAGCGGCGCGAGGAGGAAGAGGCCCGCCGCGTGGAGGCCGAACGGCAGGCGGAGGAGGCCCGCCGCCAGGCCGAGGAGGCCCGGATCGCCGCGGAGCTCGCCGCCGAGGAGGAGCGCAAGCGCCTCGCCGCCGAGGAGAAGGCCCGCCAGGAGGAGCAGGAGCGGCTCCGCAAGGAGGCCGAGGAGGAGGCCCGGCTCCGGGCGGAGGCCGAGGAACGCCGCCTGGAGAAGCAGCGCAAGGCCGAAGAGGCACTGCTCCGCGCCGAGGAGGCCCGCCGGATGGCCGAGGCCGCCGCCGCCGCGAAGGCGGCCGAGGAGGCCGCGGTGCGGGCGGCCGCGGAGAAGGTCGCGGCCGAGGCCGCCGCCAAGGCCGCAGCCGAGAAGGCGGCGGCGGAACGAGCCGCCGCCGAGCAGGCCGCCGCCCAGCGGGCCGCCGCCACGAAGGCCGCCCAGGAGAAGGCCGCCACCGAGCGGGCCGCCGCGGAGAAGGCCGCGGCGGAGCGGGCCGAGGCGGCGAAGGCAGCCGCGGAGAAGAAGGCCGAGGCCGAGCGACTGGCCGCCGAGAAGGCGGCCCGTGCCGCCGAGGAGTCGGCGAACGAGGTCACCGTGGAGACCCCGATCGTGAAGCCGGACGCGGTCACCGTGGAGACCCCGATCGTGAAGCCGGACGAGCCGAAGGTCTCGCCGAACGAGGTCACCGTGGCCACCCCCGTCGTACGGCCCGCGGCCGACGAGACGGCCGTCCTGCCCCGGGTCCGGGAGACCCGGGACGCCGACGAGACCGCGGTCCTGCCTCCCGTACGCGACACCGCTCCGGTACGTGCCCCCCGCGCGTCCGACCCCGCCGACCGGGTCCCGCAGGGCATCTTCCGCGACGAGCGCGACGAGCCGTACGGGGCGAACGACCGCACCCGCGAGCTGCCCCAGCTCGACGAGAACGGCCGGCCCCGCCGCCGCTCCGACTGGGCCGAGGAGACCCCGCTCGACGACCTGCCGACCCTCGCCGACGAGCTGTTCGGCCCGCACGACGACGAGGACGACGGCCGCCGCCGCTGAACGTCCCCCGGCGGGGGTGTGGCCGGCTTCGCGCCCGGTGGGGGGTGTAGCTAGCTCCACCCCCCACCCGGAAGCCAGCCCCATACCGATGTGACCTGCGCTTTTCTAGCGTTGTCGGCATGATGACGACAGCAGTGACGGAGAGCGGTGCGGCGGCCCTCGCCCTGGACGGGGTGACCCGGACGTACGGAGGCGGCGCACCCGCGCTCGACGGGGTGAGCCTGGCCGTGCCGCGCGGCCGGTTCGTGGCGGTGATGGGTCCGTCGGGCTCCGGCAAGTCCACACTGCTGCGCTGCGCCGCCGGCCTCGAACGGCCGACGGCCGGAACGGTACGGATCGGCGGCACCGACCTCGCCACCCTGAAGGCCTCCGGTCTCACGCGGCTCCGGCGCGACCGGATCGGCTTCGTCTTCCAGTCGCTCAACCTCGTCTCCGCCCTGAACGTCCGCGAGAACGTCACCCTGCCGCTGCTCCTCGCCGGAGCCCGCGGCGGCCCGGCGCTCGACGCCCGCGCCCTGGCCGGTCTCGACGCCGTGGGCCTCGCCGACCGCGCCGACGACACCCCCGAGCACCTCTCCGGCGGCCAGCGCCAGCGGGTCGCGATCGCCCGTGCCCTCGTCAACGAACCCGAGGTCGTCTTCGCCGACGAGCCCACCGCCGCCCTCGACCCGGTCACCGCCGCCGGTGTCCTCGCGCTCCTGCGCCGCGCCGTCGACGAGCGGGGCCGCACGGTCGTCCTCGTCACCCACGACCCGGTCGCCGCCGCCTGGACGGACGAAGCCGTGTTCCTGGAGCGCGGCCGGCTCGTCGGCCGCCTCGACCACCCGGACGAGACCGGCGTACGGGAGGCCCTCGGCGTCCGCGCCGAGGCCGGGCCGCGGGAGGCGCGGGGCCTCCGCGCCGGAGCCGGCGCACGGGATGTGCGGGGCGCTCTCGCCGGGGCCGGGCGGTTCGGGGCGGTGGCGCGATGATCCGGCCGGGAAACCAGGCGGTCGAGCTGCTCGCCGCCCGGTCGCTGCGGACGCACCGCAAGGCGTGGGCCGCCGTGTTCGCGGCCGTCGCCGTCACCTCCGCGCTGCTCGGCGCCCTGGCCCTCGCCCTCGGCTCGGCCGGGCTCGGCCACGCGCGCGTGGAGCGGTTCGCGGCCGCGCCCGTCGTCGTCGCCGGTGACCAGGCGGTCCGCTGGACGGCCACCCCGTGGGGCAGCGAGCCCACCACGACGACGGCCGGTCTCACCGAGCGGGTACGCGTGCCGGCGGCCGCCGTCGACGTACTCCGCGCGGTCCCCGGCGTCCGGACGGCCGTACCGGACGACACGTTCGTCGTACGGGATGCGGGTGCGGGTGCGCAGGCCGCACCGGCCGCCGGCGCGGCCGCCGGGGCGCGTACCTACACCGGGCGGTCCTGGGAGGCTGCCGCGCTCGCTCCGTACCGGCTGGTCGACGGCCGGGAACCCCGGGAGGCCGGGGAGATCGTCGCGGGTGCGGGTGCGGGTGCGGGTGCGGGTGCGGGTGCGGGTGCGGGTGCGGGTGCGGGTGCCGTCGGCGGCGGGGCCGGGGGCCGCGGCGGTCCGCGGGTCGGGGACACCGTCGCCGGGCGTACGGTCGTCGGCGTGGCGGACGGGCCGGCCGCGCTGTACTTCACGGCGGGGGAGGCGCGGAGGCTCGCCGGACACCCGGGGTCCGTGGACGCCGTCGGTGTCCTCGGCGAGCCCGGCGTACCGGTGGACACCCTCCACGCGCGCGTGCGGGCCGCCCTGGACGCCGTGGGCTTGAAGGACACCGCCGCGGGGCAGCCGCTCCGGGCGCTCACCGGCGACGGCCGGGGCGGGGCCGAGCACCTCGCCGCGCTGCCCGCCCGCGCGGACCTCCTCCAGATGCTCGCCGCCGTCTCCGGGACGATCGTCCTCGTCGCCGTCCTCGTGCTCGCCTCCCTGGTCGCTCAGGCGCTCGGGCAACGCTCCGCCGAGCGGGACCTGCTGCTGTCCGTCGGCGCGACGCCCCGCCAGGTGCGGGCGGCGGCCGGCCGGGAGGTGACCCGGGTCGCGGCGGCGGCGGCGCTGCTCGGCGCGCTCACGGCCGTACCGGTGTTCCTCACACTGCGGTCGACGCTGCGGGGCCGTACCGGAGTCGTCCCCGAGGGCCTCGAACTTCCCGCCCCGGCCTGGCTGTTCGCCGGTGTCCTCGTCGTCGTCGCCGTCGTGGTGGGCATCACCCGGCTCGTCGTCCTCTTCGCCGCGCGGCGCCCAGGCCGCCCGGGGAAGGGCGGTGCGCGCCGCGCCTTCGGGATCGCGCTGCTCGTGCTCGGCGCCACGGCGGCCGGTACCGCCACCGCCCAGGGAGGCGACGCGGCCGCGGCCGCCGCCGGGGCGGCCACGGTGACGCTGGTCATCGGCTGCGCGCTGCTCGGTCCGTGGATCGCGCGGGCCGCGATGACGGTCCTGGACCGGCCGTTCCGGTGGTTCGGCGGCGCGCCCGGACGCCTCACGGCGGCGGCGGCGACCGCGCACTCGCGCCGCCTCGGCGCCGCGCTCGTCCCCGTCGTCCTCGTCACCGCCTTCGCGCTCGTGCAGCTCTCGGCGGGCACGACCATGGAACGTGCCGCCGCGGAACAGGCGCGGGCCGCGACCACCGCCGACCTCGCGTTCTCCGGCACGACGGCGGAACGGGTGCGGCGACTGCCGGGGGTGAAGTCGGCCACGGACGTGCTGCGTTCCACGGTCGTCCTGGCCCGCACGCAGG
Organism: Streptomyces wedmorensis; assembly: GCF_000716445.1. Taxonomy (GTDB): domain Bacteria; phylum Actinomycetota; class Actinomycetes; order Streptomycetales; family Streptomycetaceae; genus Streptomyces; species Streptomyces wedmorensis. The sequence goes on along the minus strand of NZ_JNWK01000011.1, from coordinate 116,365 downwards.
CCGGATCGCCGCGCCTCGACCGGCTCCCCGTCCTCGGCGTGGACGCCGCCGGTCTGGCGGGCACGCTCGACCCCGGCGTCGTCACGGGCGACCTGGCCGGACTCGGCCGGCCCGGCACCGTCGCCGTCGGGGCGACCACGGCCGACTCCCTTGAAGTCAAGCCCGGTTCGACGGTCGAGCTGCGGCTCGGCGACGGGACGCCGAAGCGGCTTCGGGTGGTGGCCGTGTACGAACGCTCCCTCGCCCTCGGCGAGTTCCTGCTGCCGAAGACCGAACTGGCCCCGCACATGAGCGATCCGTACCCCGCGCGCGTACTGGCCGCCACGGAACCCGGCCCGGCGGGCCCGACGTCCACGGGCCTGATGTCTGCGGGCCGCACGTCCACGGGCCTGACCTCGACGGGCGGTTCCGTCGTGCCCGAGCAGGTCACGCTTCCCGGGGCGGAACTGAACGGGATCGTGTCGGCCGCCGTGGTCGCCGCCATCGGCGGGCTCACCCTCCTCGCGGTCCTCAGCACCCTCGCCCTGATCGCCGCGGGGCGCCGCGGGGAGCTGGCGCTGCTGCGCCAGGTGGGCGCCTCGGCCGGTCAGCTGCGCCGGATGCTCGGCCTCGAAGCCGGATTCCTCACCGCGACGGGCCTGCTCGTCGGGGCCGCGGTGGCCGCCCTGCCGCTCACTGCCTTCGCCTGGGCACTGACCGGCGGCCTGCCGTACCTGCCGCCCGCGCAAGCGGGGCTCATCGTCGGGACGGTGGTGGTGACGGTGGCGGCCGGGGTGTTCCTGCCCGGCGCGGGACGCCGGGCGGGGAACTGACCCGACGCCCCTCAGGCGTCGAGGTACGCCAGCACGGCGAGGACCCGGCGGTGGCCGCCGCCATCGCTCGGCGGCAGGCCGAGCTTCGCGAAGACGTTGCCGATGTGCTTGTGCACGGCCCGCTCGGTGACCACCATCGAGCGGGCGATCGTGCCGTTGTCGAGGCCCTGCGCCATCAGCTCCAGGACCTCCCGCTCGCGGGGCGTGAGGGAGTCCAGCGGGTCGTCGCGGCGGCGGGCCAGCAGCTCGGTGACGACCTCCGGGTCCAGGGCCGTACCGCCGGAGGCGACCCGTTCCAGGGCGTCCAGGAACTCGTCGACCCTCCCCACCCGGTCCTTCAGGAGGTAGCCGACACCCCGCGCGCCGCCGCCCAGCAACTCCGCCGCGTACGTCTCCTCCACGTACTGGGAGAGCACGAGCACCGGCAGGCCGGGCAGCGCCTCCCGCGCCGCGAGCGCCGCCCGCAGCCCCTCGTCGCGGAAGCCGGGCGGCATCCGCACGTCGAGGACGGCCACGTCCGGGCGGTGCTCCAGGAGCAGCGGCAGGATCTCGGGGCCGGTGGCCGCGACCCCGGCGACCTCGTGGCCGGAGGAGGTCAGCAACAGGACCAGGCCCTCCCGCAGGAGGGCGTTGTCCTCGGCGATCACCACACGCACGGAAGCTCCACTTCGATCACGGTCGGGCCCCCTTCGGGGCTGGTCAGACGTACGGTGCCGTCGAGCGCCGCCACGCGACGGCGCATGCCCGTCAACCCTGACCCGCCGCCTTCCCGCGCCTCGGCCCCGCCCCGGCCCTCGTCCCGCACGTGCACGCGCAGGCCGGTCCGCTCGCGTGCGAGGCCGACGGACGCGCGGGCGGCACCACTGTGCTTGGCGGCGTTCGTGAGGGCCTCGGCGACGACGAAGTACGCGGCGGCCTCGACGGCGGCGGGGGCGCGGGGGGCGGTGCCGTGCCCGGCCGAGCCGTTCCCGCCGTGACCGTGACCGGTCGAGGCGTCCCGGTCGTGGCCGTCTCCGGTGCCCGTGTGGTCGGCGAGGCCGGTCACGGAGACCGCGACCTCCAGGCCGCTGCTCGCGGCGAGGGCGCGTACCGCTCCGGTCAGACCGCGGTCGGTGAGGATCGGCGGGTGGATGCCGCGGACCACGTGCCGCAGCTCGGCGAGGGCCTCCTCGGCCTGCGTCTGGGCGTCGTCGAGGAGCTTGCGGCCGGCCGCGGGATCGGAGTCGTACACCCTTCGGGCAAGGCCGATCCGCATGGAGAGCGCCACCAGACGGGCCTGAGCGCCGTCGTGGAGGTCGCGTTCGATCCGGCGCAGCTCGGCACCGTGCGCGGCGACCGCGCCCGCCCGGGTGGCCGTCAGCTGCTCGATGCGGGCGGCCAGCGCGGCGTCCCGGGCGGCCGACGGGGTCGGCGTGAGCAGTGCCCGCGACCAGTCGGCCGCGAGTCCGGCCAGCCGGCCGATCAGCGGCAGGGCCACCGGGCGCCGCCCCGCGAGCCCGGTCCAGACCCCGTCGACCAGCAGCGCGGGCGCCCACACGATCAGCGACAGGTACCAGAGCACCGAGCCGTAGAGCAGCTGCGCGGCGGCCCACACCAGGTCCCGCCGGGTGCCGGGGTCGGTGACGGCCGTCCGCACGCGCGCGGGGAGCGGCCCTTCGAGCGGAAGGTACGCCTCGGGGACGGGCGTCCCGGTCCAGGCGGCCGTACGGCGGCGTTCCCAGCCGGCCATCCGGCGCAGCAGCAGCACGCTCTCGGGGAGCACGCCGGCGCCGATGACCGTGGCGGTGAGGAACGCGGTGAAGAGGGCGACGCCCACCATCAGGTAGCAGAAGAGCGAGATCGCGGCCCCGATAGTGAGATGGAGCCACCCCCTGGCCGCTTCCTTGATCGCCTCGCGCATGGAGACAGGGTAGGCGGCCGCCGCCGGGGAGACGGTGGAGCGGGCTACACCATCGCTCCGGGGGCGGGCACCGCTGTGCGCGGGCCCGCCGCGGACGAGGATCGAAGAGCCGCCGGCGACCACCGCCGGCCCCGGCCCGTCCGGAACCCGGCCCACCGGGAACCCGACCCACTTCACGGAGGCATCCCATGCGCGCCCTTCTCTGGCTGCTGCTCGCCGCGAGCGTCGTCGCCAACGTCTTCATCAGCACCTTCGCCGGGTGGACCGGCGGCCTCCAGGTCGCGGGGAGCGTCTGCACCGGCACGGTCCTGCTCGGCTCGGCCGCGGGCCTCTGGCTGACCCGGCCCCGCGACGGGGCCCGGTCGTGAGGTGACGCGGCGATGTGGCGTGCCGCTCCGCGTCCGGCGGGGGTTGTCAGAGGACTGCCCCACAATGGAGTGCGTACCTGAGGAGGGGCAGACATGGCCGTATGGGACGACCTGGTCGGACAGACACGGGTCGAGGAGCAGCTCGCCGCCGCCGCGCGCGACGCCGACGCGCTCGTGACCGCCCATGCCGCCGGCGAGCCCGCGCCCGAGGCCTCGAAGATGACCCACGCCTGGCTGTTCACGGGCCCCCCGGGAGCCGGCCGGGAGACCGCGGCGCGGGCGTTCGCCGCCGCGCTGCAGTGCGTGAGCCCCGACCGGGCGCTGGGCGGAGCGCCGGGCTGCGGGTTCTGCACCGGCTGCCACACCGCGCTGGTCGGCACCCACGCCGACGTGACCACGGTCAAGGCCATCGGTGCCGTGGTCCGCGCCGAGGACATGCGCGACACCGTGCGCAAGTCGTACACGGCGCCGGCGAACGGCCGCTGGCAGGTGATCCTCGTGGCCGACGCCGAGCGGCTGAACGAGAAGTCGGCCAACGCCGTCCTCAAGGCCGTGGAAGAGCCCGCCCAGCGGACCGTGTGGCTGCTCTGCGCGCCCTCCCTGGAGGACGTGCTGCCCACGATCCGCTCGCGCTGCCGCCACCTGAACCTGAGCACGCCGTCGGTGGCGGCCGTCGCCGACGTGCTCGTACGGCGCGACGGCATCGAGCCGGAGGCGGCGTACGCGGCAGCCCACGCCACCCAGGGACACGTCGACCGGGCCCGGCGGCTCGCCACCGACGAGCGGGCCCGCGCCCGCAGGGCCGCCGTCCTCAAGGTGCCGCTGCGCGTCGAGGACGTCGGTGGCTGCCTCAAGGCCGCCCAGGAACTCTTCGACGTGGCGGAGGAGGACGCGAAGCAGGTCGCCGAGGAGCTGGACACCAAGGAGACCGAGGAGCTGAAGGCGGCCCTCGGCGTGGCCCCGGGCGCCCGGCTGCCGCGCGGCACGGCCGGCGTGATGAAGGACCTGGAAGCGGACCAGAAGCGGCGCAAGACGCGCACCCAGCGCGACAGCCTCGACCTGGCGCTGACCGACCTGACCGGCTTCTACCGCGACGTGCTCGCCCTCCAGCTCCGCTCCCGCTCCGCCCTGGCCAACACGGACGTGCGGGACGCCATCGAGCGGGTCGCCCGCGCCTCCACCCCCGAGCGGACCCTCCGCCGCATCGAGTCGATCCTCGCCTGCCGCGAGGCACTCGACCGGAACGTGGCCCCGCTCCTCGCCATGGAGGCGATGACCCTGGCCCTGCGCGACTAGGGCCTGTCCGGCGGGTCACGCCCTGGTCCGGCGGGTCACGCCCCGGGAGGGGGGAATCGCGATTGGACACGGTGCGTACCCGGCCGGATACGCTCCGGGAATGGACTCCAGGCGTTTGCTCCGCACGTCCGCCACGGCCCTGGCGGCCGCCGGACTGATCCTCTCCGGCTGTACGGGCGGAAGCGACGCCGCCGCCTCCCGCAGCACCCCGGCGGGCCCCACGGCCGCGGGATCCGCCGCCACGCCCGTGGCCGCGGCGCTGAAGAAGTACTACGGGCAGAAGCTGACCTGGCGCGACTGCGGCGTCACGGACTTCCAGTGCGCGACGCTGCTCGCGCCGCTCGACTACGCGAAACCGGAGGCCGGGGACGTCAAGCTGGCCGTCTCGCGGGTGCGGGCCACCGGCCCCGGGAAGCGGCTCGGTTCGCTCCTGGTCAACCCCGGCGGGCCGGGCGGCTCCGCCGTCGGCTACCTCCAGGGGTACGCGGGCATCGGCTACCCCGCACCCGTCCGCGCCCGCTACGACATGGTGGCCGTCGATCCGCGCGGAGTCGCCCGCAGCGAGCCGGTCGACTGCCTGACGGGCCCGCAGATGGACGCGTACACCCAGGTCGACCAGACGCCCGACGACGCGGCGGAGGTCAACGCGCTCAGCGCCGCCTTCAAGGAGTTCGCGGCCGGCTGCGAGAAGAAGTCCGGCGCGATCCTCCCGCACGTCTCCACCGTCGAGACGGCCCGAGACATGGACATCCTGCGGGCGGTGCTCGGCGACGAGAAGCTCACGTACGTGGGGGCGTCGTACGGCACCTTCCTGGGCGCCACCTACGCCGAGCTGTTCCCCGCCCGGGTCGGCCGCCTCGTCCTCGACGGCGCGATGGACCCGTCGCTCCCCGCGGTCGACCTCAACCGCGACCAGACCGCGGGCTTCGAGACCGCCTTCCGCGCCTTCGCCGCCGACTGCGTCCGCACGCCGGACTGCCCCCTCGGCACCGAGTCGGTCGCGGCGGCCGGCCAGGCGCTGAAGACGTTCTTCCGCGACGTCGACGCCGAGCCGGTGCCCACCGGCGAGAGCCGCGCGCTCGGCGAGTCCCTCGCCACCACCGGCGTGATCGCCGCCATGTACGACGAGGGCGCCTGGCCCCAGCTGCGCGAGGCCCTCACCCGGGCCATCAGCGGCGAGGGCTCGAACCTCCTCGCCCTCGCCGACAGCTACTACGAGCGCGAGGCGGACGGTACCTACGCCAACCTGATGTTCGCCAACGCGGCCGTGAACTGCCTCGACCTCCCGCCCGCCTACGCCGCCCCCGCCGACGCCGGCAAGGCCGTCCCCTCCTTCGAGAAGGCCTCCCCGGTCTTCGGCGCCGGCCTCGCCTGGGCCGCCCTCAACTGCACCTACTGGCCCACACCGCCCACCGGCCGGCCCCACCGCATCACCGCCGCCGGCGCCGCCCCCATCCTCGTCGTCGGCACCACCCGCGATCCCGCCACCCCGTACCAGTGGGCCCGCTCCCTCGCCGACCAGCTCTCCTCCGGCACCCTCCTCACCTACGAGGGCGACGGCCACACCGCCTACGGCCGCGGCAGCGACTGCATCGACACCGCCATCAACGCCTACCTCCTGGAAGGCACCCCTCCCCAGGACGGAAAGCGCTGCTCATAGCCCTGATCCAGGGGTGGTCGGACCACCCCCGGAAACTGTGTAGACTTGGCCGCGCTGCTGCACCCACGATGTGTCTGCACAGCATGCCGCCTTAGCTCAGTTGGCCAGAGCAACGCACTCGTAATGCGTAGGTCTCGGGTTCGAATCCCGAAGGCGGCTCGGATCAGCCCCAGGACTCACTCGCCGTGACCTGGGGCTTTTTCATGCCCTGAGGGCGGGGGTGTCCTGTTGGGCGAGGAGGTAGCCGGCCTGGAAGCGGCTTTCGGCGCCCAGGGCGGACATGACGTCGGCGACGTGGCGGCGGCAGCTGCGGACGGAGAGGCCGAGGCGGCGGGCGATGGCGGCGTCGGTGAGGCCTTCGGTGAGGAGGCGGATGATGGTCTGCTTGAGCTCGTCGGAGATGTCCATGATGGTCTGGCGGTCCCATTCGGTCTCGAAGGGGAGGGCTTCGAGCCAGAGGCGTTCGTAGGCGCCGGTCATGAAGGCGACCACGTGCGGCTCGCGGATCAGGACGGCGGCCTGGGGGTCGTCGGGCACCGGGATGACCGCCGTGGTGCGGTCGAAGACGAGGAGGCGCATGAACTCGTCGTCGAGGGTGCGGACCTGGGCGCCGAGCCGGCCGACCCGCTCGACGTAGGCGCAGGTGCCGGCGGAGAAGCGGGCGGTGTGCTGGTAGAGCATGCGCATGCGGACGCCGCGGCGCAGGAGTTCCTCGTCGCGGGCCACGGCTTCCTCCAGGACCTCGGCGCGCCGGCCGCCGCCCGGCTGGGCGGTGAGGACCTCGCGTTCGCAGGTGCGGCCCAGTTCGGTGATGGCCTCCCGTACCGAGCGGAGGTCGGTGAGCAGCTCGACGTGTTCCGTCTGCCGCAGGTGGGTGAGGCGGCGCAGGTGTGACTCGTAGAGCGGCATGAACGCCATCAGCTGTTCGCGGCTGCGTTCCATGTGCCGGCGGCGGGCGCGCATCTCGCGTTCGAGGGGTCCGAGGGTGCGCTGGACGGCCTCGTCGGGTGCGACGGGCAGTACGGCGCGTTCCGGGGTGCGCCGCAGCAGGCCCATGTCGAGGAGGGCGGAGACGGCGGATTCCACTCGGGCGAGAGGGAGTTGCAGTTCTTCCGCGAGCTCGGTGGGGTGGGCTGCGGGCCGTGCCGGGTCGCGGTCGAGGACGCGGCCGTAGACGCGGCTCAGCGGGTCGTCGTCGGTGGTGGCCCTCTCGTCGGTGGGCGGTCCGGGGAGGGCGGTCCCCGGGTCGGCTTCCCGGGGTGTTCGAGTGCTGCCGGAGCCGTGCCTTCTGTCCGTTATCGACATGTTGTCCCCCGTTTGTCATGGCGTCCTGTTGCTGCCATGCAGGCTCATGAGCCATGCGGTCGGACCCATAGGCATGCAGTCGCGGGATACGTTCATCCCACCGCCCACAAGGTCAAAGCTCACCAAGCGCGCACAGCCCGTGAAGCTCGCAACCCATCGCAGACCATCACGACCTCCTCACGGTCCCCTCGTGACCTCCTCGCGGCGTCCTCGTGACGCCCCCTCGCGGAAAGAGAGCACCCGACATGAAGCGGCGGATCCGCAGCAGCCTCCTCGCCACCACGCTGATCACCGGCCTCGCGGGTCTGGCCACCGTCACCGCGACCCAGGCCGCCGTCGGCACCGGCGCCGACGACACCGGGTGGGGTGCGAGCGTCCTGAGCGGCACGTACGGCGCCGACGGCACGGGCCGGAGCGTGCCGGTCGCCGGTGCGGGAACCCACGACACCGGCTGGGGATGACCCATGACCCTGCTCGACTGCACCCTGCGCACCGGCGGGCAGCTCACCGGCGGCTCCGTACCCCCCGCGCTGGCCGCCGACTACCTCGCGGTCTGCGGGAGGGTCGGCGTCGACATCGTCGAGCTGGGCACCGTCCACGACCCTGACGGCCCGGGAGCCCCCTTCGGCGACCTGCTGCCGGTCCCCCTTCCCGAAGACCACGACGAGCGGTACGGGCCGCGCTTCTCCGTCCTGCTCGACACCGCCCTGCTGCCCGTCACGGACACCGCGGCGACCGCCGCCGCCGGCCGGATCGCCGAGGCGCTCGCCGCCGGTTCCGCGCCCGTCGGCCTGGTGCGGCTCGCCGTCCGGTACGACCGGGTGGCCCGCGTCGCCGCCCCGCTGCACCGCCTGCGGGAGGCCGGGCTCGGCGTCTGTCTCTTCCTCACCGACATCGACCTCGCCTCCTACCCCGAACTCGACCGCTGTCTCGGCGAGGCCGCGGCGCTCGGTCCCCTCGACGCCGTGTTCCTCGTCGACTCGCTCGGCTCGTTCCGCCCTGAGCGGGTCATCGAACTCGTCCAGTCCACCCGCGCCGCGGTCACCGCGCCCGTCGGCATCCACGCCCACGACAACCAGGGCTTCGCCCTGCACAACACGGTCGTCGCCGGTAGCGCCGGTGCCACCTGGCAGGACACCGCCGTGCACGGGATCGGTCCCGGCGCCGGGCTGACCCGCACCGAGCAGCTGCTCGCCCTGCTGGGCGCCGCACCCGCCGACCTCACGCCCCTGCTCGCGCTCATCGCCACCCATGTCGCCCCGTTGAAGCGGCGGTACGGGTGGGGGGCCGGGCCCCGTCAGGTCATGGCCGGCCTCGCCCGCATCCCGGTCTCGGCGGTGCGGGGACTGGACCCGCACGCCGGCCCCTGAGCCGACGGGCCCCGTTCTCTGAGTCGACGGGCCCAGGCTCCTGAGCCGACGGGCCCAGTCTCCTGAGCCGACGGGTACCCGGCCTCCGCCGGCCCCGGTCCCCGACAGCCCTCGTCCTCCGTCCCTCCCGGTCGCGTCGTCGTGCCCCCGCGTCGCCGTGCCGCGATGCCCCCTGCCCGTTGCCACCGCCACCGCCACCGCCGTCGCCGTCGCCGTCGCCCGTCCGAGGAGACCCGTATGCCCTTCACCGCGCCGATCCCGCCGCCGGGGGAACAGCCCCTCGCCCCGACCCCGTACCGCGACCTTCCCCGAGACCCCGGAGCCGCCGCCATGGCCAACCGCTTCCGCATCGACCGCAGTTCCGCGACGGAGGAGTTCGGGCTCGCCTGCCAGCGCCTGATCCCGTGGCCCGGCGGGGAGGCCGAGACGCCCGTCGGCGCGATGGCCTGTTTCCTCCGGCCCGGCGGGGAGTCCGACCCCGACTGCCACAACCAGGACGAGGTCATGATCATCCTGGCCGGCGTCGGTGCCGTGACCCTCGACGGCGAGCTCGAACCGCCCTTCCGCGCCGGCGACATCGTCGTCCTGCCGCGCAACCGGGAGCACGTCGTCCACAACACCGGCGACACCGAGCTGAGCTGGGTCTCCCTTTATTGGCCACTGCGCGAACCCGCCCTGTCCACCGACGGCACCGACGGCACCGGCAGCGCCGAGGGCGCCAACCGCACCGACGGCACCAACCGCACCGACGACACCGCTGAGAACAAGGAGGTTGCCGCATGAGCGACAACGTGACGAACGAGACGACCCGGACGGCGCAGTGGATCACCGCCACCCCGCCCACCCCCAACGGCGACCTGCACATCGGCCACCTCGCCGGCCCCTACCTCGCCGGTGACGTCCTGCGCCGCTTCCTCGCCGCCGAGGGCGACGGCCCCGTGCACTACACGACCGGCCTCGACGACCACCAGAGCTACGTCCCCGTCCGCGGCATCAACGACGGCGGACGCAAGGGCGAGGAGGTCGCCGACGGCTACGGCGCCTCCATCGAGTCCGTGTGGAGCCGGGCCGGCGCCGAGTTCGACGCGATCGTCCGCCCCCGCCGCGACCTCGGATACCAGTCGGCCGTCCAGGAGTTCTTCCAGCGCCTGTACGACGCCGGGCACATCGTCGCCCGCACGACGCCGCTGCCGTACTGCACCGGCTGCGAGCGCTGGCTGTACGAGGCCTACCTCAAGGGCGACTGCCCGCACTGCGGCTCCGGCTCCAACGGCAACGCCTGCGAGCCCTGCGGCCGCCCCAACGACTGCGCCGACCTGGCGAACCCGGTCTGCACCGGCTGCGGCGCCACCCCCGAACTCCGCGACTGCGAACGGCTCTACTTCCCGCTCGCCCCCTGGGAGCAGCAGCTCGCCGACTTCTGGGACCAGGTCGACATGCCGCCGCACCTGCGGTCGCTGTGCGAGTGGATGCGGGCCGAGGGGCTTCCCGAGATCGCCGTCAGCCACCCCTCCGAGTGGGGCGTGCCGGTGCCGGTCGCCGGCTTCACCGAGCAGCGGATCTACGTCTGGTTCGAGATGGCCCCCGGCTACCTCCTGGAGTGGGCCGGCGCCGGCGGCACCGGCCCCGCGCCCGCCCCGGTGCAGTTCTTCGGCTTCGACAACGGCTACTTCCACGCCCTCCTCTTCCCCGCCGCCTTCCGGGCGTACGACCCCGAGGTCGCGCTGCCGCGGGCCTTCGTGGTCAACGAGTTCTACCGGCTCGAAGGGCTCAAGTTCTCCACCAGCCGGCGTCACGCCATCTGGGCGCACGAGGAACTCGCCCGCACCAGCGCCGACGTGCTCCGCTACCACGTCCTGGCAGACCGGCCCAACGGCCGCCAGACCAGTTTCAGTTCCGCCGCTCTCGAGGTCAGCCGCGCCCGGCTCGCCGACCGCTGGGACGGCTGGCTCGGCCGCCTCCTCGCCGCCGTCGCCGAGGAGTCGGACGGCGTCGCGCCCGCCGAGGCGCCGCGGGGCCCGGAGTGGGAGCGGCTGCGCGCCCGGCTCGCCGGGACCGTCGGCCAGCTGAGGGACGCCTACGGGATCGAGGGGTACGACGCGCGGCGCGCGATCGCGCTGCTCGACGAGATCGTCGGCCTCGCCGAGGACTTCGGGTACGTGACCGGCTTCGAGCGCGAGCGCCCGGCCGGCGGCCCCGCGTACCGGGCCGCCCTCGCCGCCCAACTCGCCGTCGCCGCCGCCCTGTCGGCCTGGGCCGCGCCCGCCCTGCCGTACGGCTCCGCCCGCCTCGCCGGCCTCCTCGCGCTGGCGCCCGAGCCCCGGCGGGTGGACGTGGACGCCCTGGCCCCCCTCGCCCCGGGGACGCCGGTGGCGTCCTGGCCCGGGGCGGTCTTCAGTGCGTGAGTTCCTGTGGGACGCCGAGGCCGGGATCGACGGCGGGACCGGGACCGGGGAAACGGTCCCGGGCCCGATCGAGACCGCGGCCGTGTCCGGGGACGCGGCCGCGGTCGTCACCCCCGGCGGCGTCGTGTCCGCGCTCGGCACCTGGGCCGGGGCCGTCACCGGCCTGCGGTCCGCCGAGGCCGAGGCCGCGGCGGACGCGCTGCCGCACGCGGCGGTCGTCGGCCCGTTCTCCGGCGAACGGGCCGCCTGGGGCGAACACCTGGAACGGGCGGCCGCCCACTACGGGTCCGCCGTGACCTGGGAGCTGTACGACGACCGGGGGGAGACCGAGACCGCCCGGCAGATCGCCGAGGCCGTCGTCGCCGAGGGCCGGCACACGCTGGTCATCGGGCACTTCAACAGCTCCGGCGCGCGGGCGGCCCTGCCCGTCTACCGGGCCGCCGGGCTCCCCATCCTGCTGCCGCTGGCCACCACGCCCGACCTGCTCGCCGACAGCGCCGGCACCATCCTGCGCTGGTGCCCGGACGACCGCGCCCAGGCCGCCGACCTGCTGGCCGCCGTACGGGCCGCCGGGCACACCCGGATCGCCGTCGTCCACGACGGCACCGGGTACGGGGAGCGCCTCGCCGGGCTCGTACGCGAACCACGGGTCACGCCCGCCGCGCACCCCGCCCTGCCGTCGGGTGCCGTCGTCTCGGACGGCAGCGGCCCGGCGACGGGGGCGGTGGCGGTGCCGGCGGGTCTGCTGGGGGCGCCCGAAGCGGCGGGCGCGCCGCCCGGGTCCGGCCCCGACGTCCTCGACCTCCTCGACGCCGGTGACGGCGCGGGCGGGCCCGGTGCCGGGGTCGCCGCGCGGATCACCGCGCTCGTCGTGTGCGGCACCCACGTCGGGGCCGCGCGGATCGGGCGGGAGTGGCGGGCCGCAGGGTTCGCCGGGGCGTTCTACTTCACCGACGACTGCGCCGTGGACGAGTTCGCCGCGCTGCTCGCCGAGCCCACCGGGCGCGGCCCGGCCCATGTGGCCCGGATGCGCGGCGGCCCCGAGACCCATGTGGACGCCGCGTTCGCCGCCGCCACCGCCGCGCTCGCCGAGGACCCGGGGCGGACCGGACGCACCCTGCTCGCCGCGGTGCGGGCCCATGCCGACCGGGGGTTCACGGCGCGCGGGGAGCCGGAGGCCGGGAGCGTCGGATGGGACCTCGTGCCCGTGCCGGCCGCGCCCCGCACCGCCGCCCCCGGGCACGGCCGGGGCCGGGCCTACGACGTGATCATCGTGGGCGCCGGGGTCGTGGGCGCCGCCACCGCGTCCGTACTCGCCCGGCACGGCGCCCGGGTCGCGCTCGTCGCGCCCATGGACGGCAGCCGGGACCACGCCACCGCGATGTCCGGCGGACTCGTGCGGTCCTACGAGCCCGACCCGTACCTGAGGGGGCTCGCGCTGCGCAGCCACCGGCTCGCCTGGGGGCCGGCCGCGCTGGCACCGGGGCCGTACGGCTTCATGGCCACCGGGTCCCTCGTCCTGTGCGGCGACGCGGACCTGGAACAGGCCCGCAAGGGCGTCGCGGAGCTCAACGGGGCCGGCGTGCCCGCCGAACTCCTCGCGCCCGACGAGATCGGGGCACGCTTCCCCGGGCTCGCCGTCGACGGCGTCACCGCCGCCGTCTGGGAACCCGAGGCCGGTTACGCCGACCCGCCCCGCACCGCCCGCGCCTACCGCGACCGCGCCCTCGCCCACGGGGCCAGGCTGCTGCCCGCGCTCGTCCGCGAACTCGTCGCCCCGCCCGGGGCCGACCGGGTCCGCGTCCTCCTCGAACCCGGCGGTCCCGTCGAAGCGCGCGCCATCGTCCTCGCCGCCGGCGGCGGCACCGGCGACATCGCCGGGCACCGGCTCAGCGGCGCGGACGCCGGACGCACCAAGACCATCCGCTACGGCTTCTTCCACCACCCCGCCACGGCCGGCCTGCCGACCGTCGTCGACCTGGTGACCGGAGTCTGGGGCCGGCCCCAGCTCAGCGGAGAGGCGGCCGGCGGCTACATGGCCGGACGGCCCGTCGACGAATGGGACGTACCCCTCGGGGGCGACGACACGCTCACCGACGAGCACGTGGCGTACATCCGCCAAGGGGCCGCCGTCCGCTGGCCCTGGCTGGCCGATCCCGCAGCCCGCTTCCTCGCCGGGCGCCAGGGCGTCGACCTCTACACGCCCCACTCCCGCCCCCACCTCGGCCGCTCCCACCCGGGCAGCCGCGTCGTCCTCGCGACGGGGTGGTCGGGGGCGGGCTTCAAGACCGCGCCCGCGGCGGCCGAGCTCGCCGCCGCCGAAGCCCTGGAGGTCCTCACGGGCCTTTGACCCCTGGACCCTGCCCGTGCCCCGGGGCCCTGCGCCCCGCCGGGTGGCGGGCGACTGTTCCGCCGGGGCGGAACGCGTGCCCACCACGGGGTGGGCCGAGGTGGTGAGTCGGTCGGTTGACATCGGTATGGGAGGTCGCGGTGTGACGGATGTGGTGGCTCGGCCGGAGACGGCCGAGGGAGGACGTGGGGGGCTCGGCGTCCGGGCCCTGGTGGTGTTCTACGTGAGCAGCCTGGTGGGGACCGGCATCCTGCTGGTGCCGGGCCTGACGGAGCGGCAGGCCGGCCCGGCCGCGCTCCTCGCGTGGCTGGCGCTCGCGCTGAGCTCGTACCCGTTCGCGCGGTTCTTCGCCGAGATGTCGGCGTGGCGCCCGGACGCGTCGGGGCTCGCCGCGATGGTGGAGGCGGGGTTCGGCCGACGGTCGGGGCGGGCGGCGGGGCTGCTGCTCGTGACGACGTACGTGATCGGGAACCCGGTGATGGGCATCGTCTCGGCCCGGTGCCTGCTGGGTCTGCTCGGCGAGCCGGACGGGCCGGTGTATCCGCTCGCCATCGGTTTCATGGTGGTGTCCGCCGCGTTCACGCTGCTGGGCCTCACGGCCGGCGCGCGCGTCCAGGCGGCGGCGCTGGTGGTGCTGGTGCTCGGGCTCGGCACGGCCGTCGTGCTCGCGGTGCCGCGCTTCGACGCGGCGGAGTACACGCCGTTCGTCACGCACGGCTGGGGCGGTGTCGGCATCGCCGTGGTGACGGCGTTCTTCTCCTTCCTGGGCTGGGAGAACGTCTCGACGCTCGCCGAGCAGGTCGACGACCCGGCCCGCAGCTACCGGCGGGCCATCCGCTGGGCGGTCCCGATCGTGGGGCTGCTGTACGCGGCGGTGACGGCCGCCTATCTGGCCGTGCCCGGCGACGAACCGGTCGTCATCACGGCCCTGTTGGGCGCTTCCCTCGGCGAGGCGGGCGCGATCGCCGGCGACCTGCTGGCCCTGGGACTCGCGGTCGTCGCCACGAACGCGTGGGTCCTGGGCGCCACGCGGGTCGTGAGGGCCGCCGCCCGCGAGCGGATCCTGCCGGGGTTCCTGGCCGAGCGCCCGGTGCCGGCCACGGTGGCGCTGGCCCTCGCCTACGCGGCCGTGCTCGGCGGTCTGACCCTCGCCGGGACCGGCGAGGAGCTGGTGCTCGTCGTCACCAGCAGCGCCTTCCTGCTCCTGTACGTGGCGGCCGCGGCGGCCGCCCTGAGAGCGCGCGGCACCGGGCGCGCGCTGCGCGTGACGGCCGTCGTGACCCTGCTGATCGCGGCCGTGTTCCTGTCCTTCGCCGGTACGGGGCTGCTGTTCGCCCTGGCCCTCGCCGCCGGCTGCGTCGCGCTGACGGCCGGCCGCAGCCGTACGTCCTGAATCCGCTTCCCCGAACCGAAAGGTCCTCCCCTGTGAACACGAACGAGACCACCCCCGTCTACGACGTCGTCGGTGTCGGCTTCGGGCCCGCCAACCTCGCCCTCGCGATCGCCATCGAAGAGCACAACGAGCAGGCCGCGCCCGGCGAGGAGCTGACGGCGGTGTTCCTGGAGAAGCAGCCGAACTTCGGCTGGCACCGGGGCATGCTCATCCCGGACGCCACCATGCAGGTCTCGTTCCTCAAGGACCTCGCCACGATGCGCAACCCGGTCAGCCGCTTCGGCTTCGTGCCGTACCTGCACGACCGGGGCAGGCTGGTCGACTTCATCAACCACAAGGCGCTGTTCCCGACCCGCGAGGAGTTCCACGACTATCTCCAGTGGGCCGCCAACGGCGTGGACCACATGGTCCGCTACGGCCTGGAGGTGACCGCCATCCGTCCCGCCGACCGGCCGGGCCAGGACGGTCCCGTCGTCGAGGTCGACGTCGCCGCGCTCGGCGGCGCGGGCAGCGGCGCCGAGGCGGAGGCCGTCACCTACCGGGCCCGGAACCTGGTCATCGGCACCGGTCTCGTGCCCCGGCTCCCCGAGGGCGTCGAGTCGTCCGAACGCCTCTGGCACAGCGGCGAGTTCCTGCACCGTCTCGCCGCGCTGCCGACCGGGAACCCGCGCCGGTTCGTGGTCGCCGGGGCCGGGCAGAGCGCCGCCGAGATCGCGGACCACCTGCACCGCACGTACGAAGGAGCCGAGGTCGTCGCCGTGCACACCCGGTACGGGTACAGCCCGGCCGACGACAGCCCGTACGCGAACCGGATCTTCGACCCGGAGGCCGTCGACCTCTACCACGGCGCCGATCCCTCGGTCCGCCGCACGCTGATGGACTACCACCGCAACACCAACTACGGCGTGGTCGACATGGACCTCATCGAGGAGCTGTACCGCCGCTCGTACCAGGAGAAGGTGCGCGGCGAGCAGCGGCTGCGGATCCTCGGCGTCACCCGGCTCACCGACGTCGAGGAGGGCCCCGACGGCGTCCGCGTCGAGGTGCGGAACCTGGCGACCGGCGAGACGGAGACGATGACGGCCGACGCCGTCGTCTACGCCACCGGCTACAGCGAGCCCGACCCGACCCGGCTGCTGGGCGAGCTGGACTCCGCCTGCCTGCGCGACGAGGACGGCCGGCTGCGCGTGCGCCGCGACTACCGCGTGGAGACCGCTCCGGAGGTGGAGGCCGGGATCTATCTGATGGGCGGCACCGAGCACTCGCACGGCATCACGGCCAACCTGCTGTCGATGGCCGCCGTCCGGGCCGGCGAGATCTGCGAATCCCTTGCGGAGCACCGCCGTTCCGACAGGCGGGCGCCGGTGGCGGTGACGGGCTGAGACCCCGTACAACACCTGCACACCGGTATTCGGAGCGAGAGGGAACCATGAGCACCACCACCGCCACCGCCGACGACGGACTCGTCGTCACCGAGCGGACCCGGCTGCGCCGCATGCGGGAGAAGGGCAGTCACCGCCGCGCCGACCTGGACGCCGTGCTCGCCGCGGGCTTCCTCTGCCACCTCGGCGTCACCGTCGACGGGACGACGATGGTGGTGCCCACCGCGTACGGCGTCGACGGCGACCGGCTCTACCTGCACGGGTCCGTCGCCAGCCGCAGCCTGGTCCAGGCCCCGGACGCCACCGTCTGCGTCACCGTCACCCACGTCGACGGCCTCGTCCTGGCCCGGTCCGTCTTCGAGCACGGCGTCAACTACCGCTGCGCGATGGTCTACGGCGTCCCCCGGCTCGTCACCGACCCGGAGGAGAAGCTGCGCGGCCTGCGGGCCCTCACCGAGCAGAGCTCCCCGGGGCAGTGGGAGTACGTCCGGCAGCCCAGCCGCAAGGAGCTGGCCGCGACCTCCGTCCTCGCGCTCGACCTCACCGAGGCCTCGGTGAAGACACGCAGCGGCCCGCCGGACGACGGCGACTCCGAGGACGCCGCGCTCGGCCTCTGGGCGGGGGTCCTCCCGGTGGTGACCACCTTCGGCGAGCCGGTCACCGACCCCGCCCTCCCGGCGGACTTCTCCCCTCCGGCCCACATCGCCTCCCGCGCCGGCAGCCCTGCGGACGCCGCCCGCTGACCCGCCCCCTCGTCCTCAGGCCGCGGCGCGCTCGTCCAGCAGCTGGAGGTCCAGGCGGCTCAGGTGCTCCGCGTCCGCCAGCAGGTCGACGGAGGTGATCAGGCCGTGGAGCACGGTGAAGCCGAGGACGGTGACGGCGGGGACGCCGTCTGCCTCGGTCGCGTCTGCCTCGGTCGCGTCCGCCTCGGTCGCGTCCGCCTCGGTCGCGTCCGCCTCGGCGGCGTTCGCGGCGGCGCCGGCGCCAGGTGTGGTGCCGGGGGCGGCGTCGGGTGTGGCGCCAGGTGTGGCGCTTTGTGCGGCCGGTGCGGCGTCGGGGGTGGTCGATCCGGCCTCGGCTGTCGTGTCGTCGCGGGTGGCCGGTGCGGCGCCGGTCGTCGTGTCGACGGTGGCCGGTGCGCCGGTCGTCGTGTCGCGGGTGGTCGTGGAGGTGCTCAGCGCTTCGGGGTCGCCGACCACCAGGCCCGCGGCCCCGTCCACCAGGGCCGGGCGGGCCGACCGGGCCTGCCGGGCGACGGCGCGGGCGACCGCCGGGGCTCCGTGCGCGGGGGTCGCCCCGGTGCGTACGGCGCCGGCGTCGGCCCGCAGGACCACGTCGGGGTCGAGGAGGGCGAGCAGGGCGTCGTGGTCGTGGGCCCGGGCGGCGGTGAGGAGGGAGGCGACGACCTCGCGGCCGCGCCCGGGATCGGGCTGCGGCATCTCCTCCGCGCCGTGCACGCGGTGGCCGGCGCGGCCGGCCAGCTGCCGGGCGGCGGCGGGGGAACGGTCGAGGATCCCGGCGATCTCCTCGTACGGCACGGTGAACAGGTCGTGCAGGACGTACGCCAGCCGTTCGGAGGGCGTCAGGCCGTCGAGGACGAGCGGCAGGTCGGGGCCGGGGGATTCGGTGTCGGCGGCGAGCAGGGCCCGCCGGCCGGGGTCGGTGACCTGCTCGGGCCGGTGCGGCCGGTTCGGCGCGCCGACGGCCCAGGGGTCCCACGGGTCCCAGGGTTTCCGGTGGTGCGTCTCGCGGGCTCGGAGCCGTTCCAGGCAGATCCGGGCCACGGTGGTGGTCGGCGGGTCGGCGTGCCGTGCCGCGCCCGCGTCCCGTACCGCCTCCCGCGCGGCGCGCAGCACCGCCTCCCGTACCGCCTCGTCGGCCTCGTCGAACGTGCCGAGCAGGCGGTACGCGACGGCGCGAAGTCGCGGCCGCTGGTCCTCGAAGCGGACGGTGACGGGCCGGTCGTCGCTGCTGTTCCTGTCGTTCTCGTGTTCATCCACGGGGTGTGACCTCCGTGACGCGGGCTACGGCCGCCGCCGGGGTGCCCTGAGGGGTGTCCTGGCGACACCCCCGGGTGTCCTCGGGGGTGTCTTGCCGGCACACCCCGGAGTCCCGTCGACGGCCGGGGATCGCCCGGGCGTCAGTCGCCGTGGCCGGTGCCTCCGCTGCCGAAGCCGCCGCTGGAGATCCCGCCCCACTTGCGCTTCTCCTCGCTGGGCGGGTCGGGCGAGGTCTCCGTGCCGTCCCTGAGCTGGTAGGGCATGAGCCGGTGCTCGCCGTCGGTCTGCGGCATCTCGGCCGGTCGTCGGTACTCGGACATCTCGCCGGGCAGTGCGTCGGTGTCGGGCCGGTGCGGCTGCTCGTCCGGTGCCGGTGGCGCGGATTCGCGGTCGCGGACCCTCATGCCGAGCCAGAACGCGCCGATGAGGACGCCGACGATGACGAGCCCGCCGAGAACCTGTGCAAGCCCTGACTGCCAAACTCCAGCGGCCAGGATCTCTGCTGCGCTGAGAGTGTTCATACCAACAGGATTACCCGATTCCGCTTCGGCGGATACGTCGAGCGGACATCCCCTTCGGATTCCCCCGGGAATTCCCGGCACCGCCTGAAACATTTCCCCGACCCCATCGCGTCAATGAGGTGTACGGCGACCACACCACGTGACCCTGAGGGAAGGGAGGGGCATGAGAAAGTCCCGCGCGGACGAGTTCCTGGAGTTCGCCTCCGCACGCACGGGGCACCTTTTCCGGTCCGCATGCCTGCTGACCAGCGGCGATACACACCTGGCCGAGGACCTCGCCCAGGAGACGCTGGGCCGGATGTACGCACAGTGGGGGCGCATGGCCCGCATCGGCAACCCCGCCGCGTACGCCCAGACCGTGCTGGTGCGCACGTTCCTCAGCCACCAGCGCCGCCGGTCCGCCACCGAGCGCCCGCTCGGCGAGCTGCCCGACCGGGCCCCCGACGACGGCGGGGACCCCGCACTCCGGATCGCGCTCCTCGACGCGCTGGCCGGACTCGCGCCCAAGGACCGGGCGGTCGTGGTGCTGCGCTACTGGGAGGACCGCAGCATCGAGGAGACCGCCGACGCCCTGCACGTCAGCTCCGCCGCGGTACGCACCCGCTCCGTACGGGCGCTGGCGAAGCTGCGGGAACGCCTCGGCGGCAGCATCGCCGAGTTCGCCACCCGCTGACGACTTCCGGCCACTGGCCACTGACCACTGGCCCCGGATCTCCGGCCGCCGGCCACGGACCACCGGCCGCCGGCCACTGAACCTTTCACCCACGAACCCGGAGACGGTGATTTCGGCATGTCCCAGAACGACGAATCCCAGCACGAAGGCTTCGAGGAGGAGCTCGGCGCGGTCCTGCGCCGCACCGGCGACGGATTCTCCGCCGACGACCGGCGCGAGCTGGTCGCGGGCGGGCTCCAGCGCGGCCGACGCCGCCTGGTGCGCCGCCGCCTCGCGGTGACGGGCGGCGCCCTCGCGCTCGCCGCCGTCGGCATCGGCGGCGTGTACGGCGGGTCCCTGGTCGGCCCCGGGGGCAAGGCGACGACCACCTCCGTGGCCGCCGCCCCCAAGCCGGGCAACGCCACCGGCACCGCCGACCCGAAGCGGCCGGAGCAGGCGCAGATCCCGGTCAAGGACCTCGCCGCCGTCCTCAAGGCCCACACCCCGGCCGGGACGTGGGAGATCGACGACCTCGACGCCAAGGGCCAGTCGGTCGGAGGCGTCTACGACGACGGCCACGGCAAGGCGGCCGTCAGCGTCGGCCTGTACCGCGTCGGCCGGACCGCCGAATCCGGCGAGGACCAGGTCGCCTGCCCCGACAAGGCCGTCGTCGCCTTCGACCGCTGCATCAGCGGGCGGGTGCCGAACGGCGACCGGCTCATGGCCATCCAGGGGTACGTGTACCCCGACAAGCGCGAGGAGACCAAGTACTGGCGGGTGGTCCTGCTCACCAAGGACGGCTTCCTGATCGACGTGAACGAGTACAACGCCGCTGCCGAGAAGGGCGCGCCCATCAGCCGGGAGAACCCGCCGTTCACCATGTCCCAGCTGAAGGCCCTCGTCACCACCGACGACTGGCGTCCGCTGCTCAAGCAGCTGCCCCAGGTGCCGGCGACGCAGCTCGCCCCGGGCAAGGCGGCCCAGCCGCCCGCCGAGCCGGTCGGCGACTCCGTCCAGGCCACCCTGCGCACGCTCCTGCCCAAGGGGCTGAGGGTCGTGGACAAGGGCGGCAGCGGCGAGTTCGGCTTCCTCGTCGTCGACGACGGCAAGGGCAAGAGCCTCGTCCAGATCAACGTCCAGTCGGACATGAGGGACGTGGCCGACGACCTCTACGGCAGCGGTGACGTCACCACGCTGCCCGACGGCCGCAAGGTCAAGCTCATCCAGCAGCCCGGTGAGAAGGGCGGCGCCGGTGTCGTCTGGTGGACCGCCGACACCATGACCCCCGAGGGCTTCCGGGTCGTCGTCTCCGCCTTCAACACCGGTGCCCAGCACGAGGCCGCCACGCGCGCCGAGCCCGCGCTGACCCTCGACCAGCTGAAGGCGATCGCCCTCGACCCGAAGTGGCAGAAGCTTCCTCGCAAGTAGGCCGCCGCGCACGGGGGAGAACAGGGGCGGCGGGCCGACCCGCCGCCCCGACGCCACATAGCCGCACGGGTGTCGCGCCGTGCGGCTACTTGGCGTCCGCGTACCGCTCGACCGTGGCCGTCGTGAACGGGAACCGCACCGGCGTGTCCCCGAACGCGATCCGGCCCGCCTCGTCCCCGGCCGCGCCGATCGCCGCGGTGACCGCCTCCGCCTCCTCCGCCGGACAGTGCACGATCACCTCGTCGTGCTGGAAGAACACCAGCTCGGCCCGCATCCCGGACAGGGAGCGCCGCAGCGCCGCCAGCATCAGAAGGGCCCAGTCGGCGGCACTGCCCTGGACGACGAAGTTACGGGTGAACCGGCCGCGGGCGCGGGCGTTCCCGGAGGCGTATCCCGGCACGAACTCGCCGCTCTCCGCCTCGGGTTCGCCGCCCTCCTGCGGGATGCCCGCCTCGTCGTCGTCGCCCGAACCGACCGCCCGCGGACTGGTCCTGCCCAGCCAGGTGCGGACCAGCCGGCCCTCCTCGCCGGCCTTCGCCGCGTCGTCGACATAGGCCACCGCGCGCGGGAAGCGCCGCCGGAGCGCGGCCAGGTTCTTCAGACCGTCGCCGCTGGTCTGGCCGTAGATCGCACCGAGGAGCGCGATCTTGGCGTGGTCGCGGTCACCGGAGAACGCCCGGTCCGAAAGCCGGGTGTACAGGTCGTCGGGGTGTCCCGCGACCTCCATCAGACCCGGATCCCGGGAGATCGCGGCGAGCACGCGCGGCTCCATCTGGTCGGCGTCGGCGACGACGAGCCGCCAGCCCTCGTCGGCGACCACCGCCCGCCGGATCACCTTCGGGATCTGCAGGGCCCCGCCGCCATTGGTCGTCCAGCGTCCACTGACCGTGCCGCCCGGCAGGTACTCCGGCCGGAAACGGCCGTCCCTGACCCAGTCGGCCAGCCATGACCAGCCGTGCGCCGTCCAGATCCGGTACAGCTTCTTGTACGCGATCAGCGGCTCCACCGCCGGATGGTCGACCTCCTCCAGCTCCCAGCGACGGGTCGACCTCAGCCGCACCCCGGCCTGCGCGAACGCCTTCACCACGTCGGCCGGCAGATCGGGCCGCACCCGGCGGCCGAACGCCGCGGACACCTCGTCCGCGAGCTCGGCGAGACGGCGCGGCTCACCCCCACCCGCGTACCGCTCGCCGAGCAACTCGTTCAACAGCTCCCGGTGCACGTCCGCCCGCCACGGCAGCCCCGCCCGGTGCATCTCCGCCGCCACCAGCATCCCCGCCGACTCGGCGGCCGTGAGCAGCCGCATCCGGCCCGGGTGCCCGGCCCGGTCATGACGCCGCAACTGCTCCGCGTACACCGCGAGAAGCCCCTCGAACGGTACGGAGACCACCGGGCGCGGCTCGAACAGCGAATCCTGCGAGCCGGGCTCGGCACTGCGCTGCGGCGGGTCGGGCGGCACGGGAGCGTTCCGCAGGCGCGCCCAGGCCGCCGCGGCCGACCGGGGCTCCCCGAGCCGGCCCTCGTGCCCCAGCAGCAGCTGCTCCGCGTCCTCCACGTCGTAACACCGCTCCACCCGCACGCCGGCGGCGAGCAGCCGCGGATACACCTCGGCCGTCGACCGCCACACCCAGCGCGTCACTTCCGGCCGCGACCGCACCGCCTCCACCAGATCCGGCTCCCGCCGCACGTCCCCCACCGGCGTGCCGTCCGCCCCCAGCGGCACCACCAGCGCCCCGTCCCCCTCCCCCTCGGCGCCCACCGCCCACCTCTCGCTCATGCATCCGAGTCTGGCACCCCCCACTGACACCCCCCGGCACCGCGCCGCACCCCCGCCCACCTCGTTGCGGGCATCCGCGCCGCCGGGGCAGAGCCCCCGCGCCCTCCCGCGTTGTGGGCAACTGTTCCGCTGGGGCGGAACGGGTGGGCACAACGGACGGCGCCCCTTGCCGGGCCCAGGCTCCCCGCACCTACCACGCCCCGCCGGACCGAGCCCGTGAACAGTGTCCGCACCATCGGGACCAGGCGCAGGGGCGGCCGCTCGCCGCGGTCGGGTTGTGCCCACCCGTTCCGCCCTCGCGGAACAGTTGCCCACAACGCGGGGGCGCGCGCGGGGCTTCAGGCCCCACGACCGGGGGCTCAGGCCCCGCGGCAGGGAGGGGCGTGTGGGGGGTCAGGCGGCGGCGTGGAAGAGGGCGGCGGCTTCGCCGCGGGAGCCGACGCCGAGTTTGTCGAGGATGTTCGCGACGTGGAACTTCACGGTGGACTCGCTGATGTGCAGCTCCTCGGCGATCCGCCGGTTGCGATGCCCGAGCGCCAGATGCCCCAGGACCTCCACCTCGCGTTCGCCGAGCCCCGTGAGGGGGTGCGCGGCGTCGGCCGGGGCCTCGGGGGTGGCGAGGGGGAGGACGGCGGTGATGGTGGTGCCCCAGCCGGGGACGGCGTCCATGTCGAGGCGGCCGCCGAGGACGTCGAGCCGGTCGCGGATGGTGCCCGCGCCGAGGTCGCAGGGGGCGAGGGCGCCGGCGCCGTCGTCGCGTACGGAGGCGCGGAGTTCGTGTTCGGTGAGCTGCCAGCCGACGTGGACGCGTCGTACGGAGTCCTGCTCCAGGACGACGAGGAGCAGGGAGCGGACGATCGCCCGCGCGCTGTGCGCGACGTCCGCGGCGAGGGAGCGGGTCGAGTCGGGGGCGCCGAGGTCGAGCCGGACGGGGCTGTGGCGCAGCAGGGGCCGCAGTTCGCCGGCGAGGCGTTCGAAGGCCTCCTGGGCGGGCTCCTCCGCGAGGGCCCGGTCGCGGCGCTGTGCCGCCCGCATCTCGATGAGGGCGGTGGCGGCGAGGTCGGTCGCGGTGGCCCGGGCGGTCGTGTCGTCGAGGGCGCGGCTGCGGAGGACGCCGAGGACTCCGGAGAGCGCGGCGGTGTGCGAGGCGGTCAGTTCGGCGATCACCCGGGCCCGGGTGTCGGCGGCCGCCCGCGAACGGGCGAGGGCGCCCGGCATGGCCTCGGTGGCGAACCGGTCGAAGTGGCTGGTCACCAGGTCCCACAGGGCCTGGGCGACGGCGAGTTCGGCCGCGCCGACGGGGGCGGCGCCGTCCTCCCGTACGAGCACGAGCAGCGCACCGCGCCGGGTCGCGTGGCTGGTGACGGCGACGACCTCGCGTTCCCGGCCGCCGACCGTCGCCACGCCCTGCCAGGGGGTGCCGGGCACGCCGGCCGTGAGCAGCGGCTCGAGTTCGGAGGTGGCCAGGCCTTCCGTGCCGCCGATGGCCTTGAAGGGGGAGTGGGCGCAGTGCGTGGAGAGTTCGGCCGCGTCCACGTGCGGGACCACGGTGGCGAGGGCGGCCGAGACCTTGGGGAGGATCTCCCCGAGCGGCTGCCGGAGGATCTCGTACGCGGCGGTCAGCGTGAACGCGTCCATGACGTCCAGCCTAGGCGGGCGGCACGGATCCGGGCCGGTCTTTCGGACAGGTGGGACTGGCCGTTGGGAGGGCGGGGCGCGGCGGGACCGCGACACAGGATGGGGGCATCGAAGACCGGCAGGCGGCAACGGACAGCTGTGGAGGCTGAGATGGAAGCGATCGTGTACGAGGAGTTCGGCGGCCCCGAGGTGCTGCGCCACGCGACCGGTGTCGCCGTGCCGGAGCCCGGCCCGGGCGAGGTCAGGGTCAAGGTGGCGGCGGTCGGGCTCAACCCGGTGGACTGGAAGCGCCGTTACGGCTGGGTCGAGGAGTTCTACCCGACGACCTTCCCCGCCGTTCCCGGCCTGGAGTTCGCCGGAACCGTCGACGCGCTGGGCGAGGGCGTCACCGATCTGGCCGTCGGCGACGAGGTCCTCGGCTGGACCAAGACCGGCGCCTACGCCGAGTACGCCATCGCCGGCACCGTCGCCCCCAAGCCCGCCGGGCTCTCCTGGGAGGCCGCCGCGAGCCTCCCGGTGGCCGGCGAGACCGCGCAGCGGGTCCTGGACCTGATCGGCGTACGGGAGGGCGAGACGCTGTTCCTGCACGGCGCCGCCGGTGTCGTCGGCTCGGTCGCCGTCCAGCTCGCGGTCGCGGCCGGGATCACGGTCGTCGGCAGCGCCTCCGAGTCCAACCACGCGTACCTGCGCGAACTCGGCGCCATCCCGGTCGCGTACGGGGACGGCCTGGCCGACCGGGTCAGGGCCGCCGCCCCGGACGGCGTCGACGCCGTCTTCGACGCGGCGGGCCACGGCGTGCTGCCGGTCGCCATCGAGCTCCTGGGCGGCGAGGGCACGGCCGACAAGAACCGGATCGCGACCATCGCGGCGACCGACGCCGCCGAGTTCGGCATCACCTTCTCGGGCGTCACCGGCGCCCCCGACGCCGTACGGCGCGGGCTCACCGCCCAGGCCCGGCTGGCGGCCGAAGGCACCCTCACGGTCCGCCTGGCCGACACCCTCCCCCTCAAGGAGGCCGCCCGCGCCCAGGAGTCGAGCGAGTCGGGCCACGTGCGCGGCAAGCTCGTCCTCATCCCTTAAGGACCACCCCGCGGCGGCGTCGGGTGAGATCATCCGTCTCCCGTGAGTACGGGACCCCGACCGTGGAAGGCGACGACGATGTACGCGATATCCCTGGGTGACGACGGCGCGGAGATGCGCCCGCTCGAACCGTGGCAGGCCGACGAGTTCCTCGCGCACATGGACCGCGGGCGCGAGTTCATCGGCGCCCGCAACGGGCTCCCCGACGTCGTGACCGACCTGGAGTCCAGCCGCGCCTTCCTCCGCCTCTACGCGGAGAAGGTCGCCGCCGACACCGGCCGCATCCACGGCATCTGGTCCGACGGCACCCTCGTCGGCGCCGTCATCCTCCGCCGGCTCGACACCGCCGCCGGATACGCCGAGGCCGGCTGCTGGCTGGAGCCCGCGGCCGTCGGCAAGGGCCTCGTGACGCGGGCCGCGCACGCCCTCATCGACTGGGCGATCACGGTACGCGGCGTCCACCGGGTCGAGTGGATCGTCTCCTCCGACAACCTGCCGAGCATCGCCGTCGCCCGGCGTCTCGGCATGACCCTCGACGGCGTCCTCCGCGAGTCCTACTCCTACCGCGGCGCCCGCCACGACCAGCAAATCTGGTCCACCCTCGCCCCCACCTGGCGCCCCCTCCCCACCCCCTAGCCCCGCGTCGTGCGCCCGCGCCCGAGGGCGCCGAGGGGGCCGAGGGGCGCGGCCCCGGGGGTGTGGGCCCGACGGGGCCCGGGGCGGAGGCTCCACACCGTGGGGGCCCGTGGGGGCGGGTGGGGCGATGACCCGGCTCCGACCCTTGTCACCGCCCCGTCGTCCCACCATGACCGCTCAGCGGACGAGGCGCCACGCGGGAAGGACCGAAGAGGCTACGGCGACGGCCGCGCAGACGGCGGTGGAGGCGAGGACGGGGGCCCAGGGGAGGGCGAGGGCGGGGGGCGCGGAGAGGACGGAGAGCCCGGCGCCGAGGGTGCCGAGGACGGCGGCGGTGACGGCGAGGCCGAGGGCGGCGCCGATGGCGACGGCGAGCGCCGATTCGCCGGCCACCGTGCGGAGGACCTGGGCCCGGGTGGCTCCGGCGAGGCGGAGTGAGGCGAGTTCGCCGCCGCGTACGGAGGTGGCCATGAGGAGCGTGTTGGCGAGGCCGATGACCGTGTAGACGAGGGCGATGCCGAGGACGAGGATCATGCCGAGCCGGGTCTGCGGGTTGCCCGCGGGGTGTGTGGCGGCGGCCCACGCGTCGGCGGTCCTGACGGTTCCGCCGCCGGCTTCGAGGGCTCGTGCGGTGGCCGTGCCGCCGCCGCGGGCGTCGATGCGGTCGAGGGTGGCGCCGGGCGCGTTCGCCGGGGTCACGTAGGGACCGTTGTCGCCGGTGCCGAGGGCGAGGACGGCCGCGACCCGGAGTCGTACCGGGCCGCTGCCGTCGGCCCGCCACACTTCGACGGTCTCGCCGACCCGGTGCCGTTCGAACTCTTCGTTGACGACGATCGACCGGTCGTCGAGGTCTCTCAGGTCGCCGGCGACGACGGGCAGCCGGGCGAGTGACGCGAAGGCCGCCGGGTCGGCGACCGCCCGTGCCCCGTACTTCACGACCGCCTCGTCTCCGTCCCGTACGAAGACGGAGGTCGCCCCGGTGGCGGAGAGGACGGCTCCGGCCGGTGCCGTCACGGGCCGCAACTCCGTTCCGCTCGCCACGTACTGAGCCGTAGTCTGCTCCCGCGCTTCGGCTCCACGCGCGCGCGTGACGCTCGTCGCCGAGCCGAAGAGGGTCCCGGCGAGCGCCACGGTCACCAGGACGGGCGCGGCGACGGCGGCGGTGCGGCGTACGGAGGCCGCGCTGTTCTCCCGCACGAGGGTCGCCACGGCGCCGCGGAGGCGCAGGAGCCGGGCTGTGGGCCGCACGAGCAGCGGGGAGAGCAGGGCGACGCCGCCGATCAGGAGCATGGGCAGGGTCGTGTACGTCTTCCGTTTGAGCAGCTCGGACGGCTCGGTGGCGTACGTCCAGGCCAGCATCGCGATCCCGGCCAGGAGCAGTCCGGTGCCGAGCACGGCCCGGCCGGGGGGCAGGGTGTCCGTGTCGACGTCGGCTTCGCGCAGCACGGCTGTCGGGCCCACTTTTCCGGCGCGCCGAGAGGCGGCCAGGGCCCCGGTGAGGGCGACGGTCACTCCTGTCCAGAAGGCCGCGTGGAAGGGCCAGCCGGCTGTGCCGATCGTGAACCACGCGGGCGCGAGGCCGCCGTCCACGAGGGTGCGGGCCAGCAGGGGCGCCCCCAGGGCGCCGAGCGCGCATCCGGTGGCCGAGGCGGCCACGCCGAGCACGGCCGCCTCGGTGAGCAGGAGCCGCCGGACCTGCCCCGGGGTGGCTCCGGCGGTCCGGAGCAGCCCGAACTCGCGTCGGCGCAGCGCGACGGCGAACGCGAACGTGGAGGCGACGACGAACACCGACACGAAGGCGGTCACCCCGCCGGAGGTGCCGAGCAGCGCGTTCAGGGCCGTGAGGGCCCGTGCGTCGCGCTCGGGATCAGGGTCGGCGCGCACCCGGTCGGCGCCGGTGAGCACCTGTGCGCGGTCCCCGACGACCGCCTTGACCTCGTCGGCGGGCGCGTCCACACCGACGGCGTCGGGGCCGCCGCCGTCCGCGGTCCGGCCTCCGGGGCCGTCGTGTCCGGCGGCGGACGGGTTCACGGTCACCGTCCAGCGCGCGCGGAGTTCCCGCAGCACTTCTTTGTCCACAGCTTGTGGACGGTCGAGCTGCCGCGCCACGGGCACGGTGTCGGGTCCCCGCCGCACGTCGAGCACCAGCCGGTCCCGGCCCTGCACCACCACGGGCGACGAGGCGAACCGCTGAGGAGAACGCTCGGGCGCGTGGAAAGTGGCGGAGAGGCCCAGGCCCATCGTGGTGAGCAGTCCCACCCCGAGGGAGAGCGCGACGAATCCGCCGAGGAACGAGGCCCAGCGGGCCCGCAACCCGGTCACGACGACGGTCAGCACGCGAGCCTCCCCACCGGGGAGCCGTCGGCGACACCCGCTCCGGTGCCCGTCCCGGCCCCTTCGGCCGCCCCGCCGCTCGTCTCGAGCCCGGCCATCCGGGCGGCGACCGTCTCCACCGTGGGGGAGGGGAGTTCGCCGGCGAGGCGTCCGTCGACGAGGAAGACGACGCGGTCGGCGCGGGCCGCGGCCGCGGGGTCGTGGGTGACCATGACGATGGTCTGTCCGTCGCGGTCGACGAGGTCCCGGAGCATGCCGAGGACCTCGCGGCTCGTGGTCGAGTCCAGCGCGCCGGTCGGCTCGTCGCCGAAGAGGACGGCGGGCCGGGTGATCAGGGCCCGGGCGATCGCGACGCGTTGCTGTTGTCCGCCGGAGAGTTCGCCGGGGCGGTGCCGTTCGCGCCCGGCGAGACCCACGCGCGCGAGTGCCTCCCGTACCTCCGTGCGGGAGGGGCGGCGGCCGGCGAGCCGGAGCGGCAGGGCGACGTTCTGCGCGGCGGTCAGGGAGGGCAGCAGGTTGAAGGACTGGAAGACGAAGCCGATGCGGTCGCGCCGCAGGAGGGTGAGGCGCCGTTCGCTCAGTCCGTCGAGGGCGACGCCGCCGACCTCCACGCTTCCGGCGGTGGGCCGGTCGAGCCCGGCGGCGCACTGCAGGAGCGTGGACTTGCCTGAGCCCGACGGGCCCATGACGGCGGTGAAGGTCCCGGCGGCGAAGTCGAGGTCGACGCCGTCGAGGGCGCGGACGTCCCGGTGGTGCCGGCTGAGCCCGCGGAGCCGTACGGCGACGGCGCCGGCGGCGGTGGCTTCGGTGGTCGTGGTCATGACTCAAGCGAACCGTTTCGGCCCGTCCGGATCACGACCGCTGAGGGGCGTCCCGGGGGTATGCCTGGCCCTACCCCTCGCGTACCGCCTTCACGAACACGTCCAGGGCGTCGAGGGGTTCGCGTCCGCCGAGCAGGGTGCGCAGGTCGCTCTCGACGCCCGTGCCGTCGAGGAAGCCGTGGGCGATCGCCGAGTACGTGCTCGCCAGCATCGGGACCTGGAAGGGCACGGCCCCGGAGGCGGCGACGGCGGCGCGGGCGTCCGCGAGCGTGCCGGGGGCGTACGCGGCGCCCAGTGCCTCCGCCAGGTCGGCGCCGCCGAGGGGGCGGTCGCCGACGAGTTCGTAGACGCGGCCGCGGTGGGCGGCGGGGTCCGTGGCGACGGAGACGGCGATGTCGGCGAGGTCCGCGCGGGCGACGGCGGCGAGCCGGCCGTCCCCGAGGGGCCCGGTGATCCGGTTCTCGGCGTCGGGCGCGGCGATCCAGGTGAGGAACTCGGCGTAGAGGCCGTTGCGCAGGATCGTCCAGTCGAGGGTGGCCGACCGCCGCAGCCGACGCTCGGTCCAGCGGTGGGCGAGGGCGTACGTGAGGTGGTCGCCGTCGCCGGAGAGGCTCGTGTAGACGACGTGCCGGACGCCCGCGTGCTCGGCCGCCGAGATCGCGGCCTCGTGGCGGGCGACGACGGTGTCGTCCTCGCCGTACCCGGCGGAGATCAGCAGCAGCGTCTCCACCCCGGCGAAGGCCTCCGGCAGGGTCTCCGGCGCGTCGAAGTCGAGCCGGCGGGTGCCCGGCAGCCCGGCGCGGGTGCCGAGGACGACGTCGTCGCGGCCGGCGAGCCGTTCGGCGACGAGCGCCCCGAGCGCGCCGGAGACACCGGTGACGAGCAGCATGCGTTCCCCCTGGGGTCGTGATGGCTGAGACCATCGTGGGGGGACGGACACCTGTGCGGAAGGAGGCACATTCATGTCGGAGGGGCACACGGAGGTAACCACCGAGCCCTTGGTCAGCTGTGCCGAGGACTGCGGGGTGCGGGACGTCCAGGACCGTCTCGGCGACAAGTGGACCGTGCACGTGGTCGTCGAACTCGCTCCGGGACCACGTCGGTTCAGGGAGCTCCAGCGGCTGGTCACCGGCATCTCGCAGCGGATGCTGACCCTGACGCTGCGCCGCCTCGAACGCGACGGCCTCGTCTCCCGGACGGTCTACCCGACGACCCCGCCGCAGGTGGAGTACGCGCTGACGGAGACCGGCCACAGCATGACGCACCTGATCAAGCAGCTCGTCGACTGGTCGCTCGACCACCGTGCGGTGATCGCCCGGTCACGCGAGCGCTGGGACGCGGGAGGCGCCGGAGGTGCGGGAAGCGTCGGAGCCGCGAGGGGCGACGCGACGGACGCGACGGGCGCGACGGACGCGACGGGCGCGACGGATGCGACGGACGCGACGGGCGCGACGGATGCGACGGGCGCGACGGGCACGAGGGGCACGAGGGGCACGAGGGGCACGAGAGGCACGAGGACCGCATGAGCAGCACGATCGACAAGGCCTTCGAGGCGCTGTACGCGAGCGACGACGGGTCGCTCGACACGGCGGCGTCGCTGCTCGCCGCCGACCGGGGCGCGGACGGCGAACTGGCCAGGCGCGGCGAGGAGTTCCTGCGCACCCTGTGGGGCAGGGGCTGGCAGCCGGCCGACCTGGCCCGGACGGCCCGGCGGGAGCTGGCGGACGAGCACGTGCGCCTGCTCGCCGCCCTCATCAGGACGGAGACGGCCGGGTACGGCAGGCTGCCGCACCGCTGGCAGGCGCAGCTCGACGAGCTGGACGACGCGGCCGTGCGGCCGGCCGACCGCTTCTCGCACGCGACGACCGTCCTGGAGCTGTACCGGCTCCTGGTCCGGCTGCCGCGACTCGACGCCGTCGGCCCGGTGCCGGGCGAGGCGCTGCCGCCGGCTGCCGTGGGGGAGCCGCGGATGCTCACCCGGATCAGGGCGCTCCTGGCCAAGGCGGAGGCGACCGGCTATCCCGAGGAGGCGGAGGCGCTGACGGCCAAGGCCCAGGAGCTGATGGCCCGGCACA
Source organism: Streptomyces wedmorensis (assembly GCF_000716445.1). Lineage (GTDB taxonomy): Bacteria > Actinomycetota > Actinomycetes > Streptomycetales > Streptomycetaceae > Streptomyces > Streptomyces wedmorensis. The sequence continues at coordinate 85,162 of NZ_JNWK01000011.1, read as the reverse complement.
GTCTGGACGAGGCGACGCTCGCGGCGGGCGCCCCGTCGCCGGAGACGCCCGGCGCGATCCGCATCGGCGTGGAGCCGCCGTACGAACAGGCGAAGGCGATCCTGCTCGACGCGGTCGCCACGGCGAACCACTGCCGGGCCGTGTGGAACGAGACGTACGCCTTCTCGACGGTGGTCGGCTTCGAGGCGGACCTGGATCCGGTCGAGCTGCTGTACACGTCGCTGCTCGTCCAGGGGACGGCGGCGATGACGCGGGCGGAGGCGGAGCAGCGGGCGGGCGGCCGCAAGCGCACGAAGTCCTTCCGGCAGTCGTTCCTGCTCGCGTACGCCAACCGGCTGGGCGCCCGTCTCGCGTCGACGTCCCGCCGGGTCGCCGCCGAGGCCCCCTCGCTCCTGCCCGCCCTCGCGTCGCGGGACCTCGCCGTCACCAGCCGCACCGACGAGCTCTTCCCCGAGACCCGCACCACCCGCGTCCGGGCGGCCTGGGACGAGGCGGGCTGGAACCACGGAGCCTCGGCCGCCGACCAGGCCGGACTCCACCCCGACCACCGCTCCCTCCGGGACGGCGGGGCGCCCTAGGGCCGGTCCGGAAAGCCCCGTCCGGCTCGCGGCGCCCGGCACGCACGATCGCCGTTCCGGTCAGGCCTCAGGCCTCAGGCCTCAGGCCTCAGGGCGAGGGGCGATGGGTGAAATGCCGGTTTCATGGGGGATCGCGGATACGCTCGGCGCATGAGCTGGCTTCGGGCGTTGAAGGCGACCTCCCGCTCGGGGCTCACCGTGGAGCGGCGGCCGCTCGAGCCCGTCATCGCGGCGAGGGCCGCGCTGGGCCTGGCGTTGGTCGTGGGGTTCTCGCTCGCGTTCTTCGGGCCGGCCGTCGCCGCGTCGTCGGCGTTCGGCGCGTTCCAGGCGGCCATCGCCACCTTCCAGCGTTCGTGGCGGCCCCGCCCCACGCTGGCCCTCGCGTCCGGGGCGAGCCTCGCCGTGTCGACGTTCATCGGCTATCTCACCGGCGCGCACGAGGTGCTGTTCCTGGCGCTGCTGCTCTCCTGGACGTTCGTCTCGGGCCTGGCCTGGGCCGCGGGCCCGACCGCCGGGATCATCGCCTCGTCCAACGTGGCGATCATGCTGGTGACGGTCACGCTGCCCACGTCCGTGGCCACGGCCGCCGGCCACGCCGCCATGATCTTCGCCGGCGGTGTCGTGCAGGCCGCGCTGGTGGTGCTCCTGCCCGTCCGCCGCTGGGGCGCCCAGCGCGACGCCCTGGCGGACGCGCTGGCCGCGGAGGCCGACTACGCGCGCCGGCTCCGGCACGACCCGGTCGCGCCCTTCGACCCCGTCCCCCTCATGACGGCCCGCAGCGCCGCCGCCGTGACGCCCCGCCAGGCTCGCCGCCGTCCGGCGGAACTGCACGGCGCCCGGGGGCTCGCCGAGCGCATCCGCCCGGTGCTCGCCTCGCTGGCGGATCCGGCGGTCGGGGTGCCGAAGGAGGGCCCGGAACGGGACCGCGTACGGGAGCTGCTCGCCGCGGCGGCCTCGCTCCTGGACGCCGCCGCCCACGCGATCCGGCACGGCGAACCGGTCACGCTCCCCGCGCCGGCCGTCGCCGCGCTCCGCACCCCCGACACGGGCAGGATCCTCTCCGGTCCCGCCCGCCGCGCGGCCCTCCGGCTCGCCGCCCTCCTCGGCGACGTCGTGGAGACGGCGGAGCCGCGTACGGAGACGTCTCCCCGGGCCGCCACCAGGACCCGGCCGACGCTCGTCCGCCTCGCGCCCGTCGTCGCCGCGAAGATGCGCGCCGAGCTGCGCCCCGACTCGCCCGTCCTGCGGCACGCGGTCCGGGTGTCGGCGGTCACGGCCGCCGGGTACCTGCTGGGCGCGGTGCTGCCGTTCGGGCACGGCTACTGGGCGCCGATGGCCTCGGTGATGGTGATGCGGCCGGACTTCTCGCAGACGTACGCGCGGTCGGTGGCCCGGTTCGGCGGCACGCTCGTCGGGGTGGCACTGGCGACGGCGGTGGTGCAGGGGGCGGACCCGGGGACGTACCTGTCCGCCGCGCTCGCGGTGCTGAGCGCCTTCGGGATGTACCTGCTGATGCGGTCGGGGTACGCGGCGAGCCAGGTCTTCGTCTCCGCGTACGTGGTGTTCCTGCTCGCCATGGACGGCGCGGGCCTGACCCAGACCGTGCGGGACCGGGTGCTCCTGACCCTCGTCGGCGGGCTCCTGGCGATGCTGGCGTACGCCGTCTACCCGGCTTGGGAGACCCCCCGGCTGCGCGGCCGGCTCGCGGACTGGCTGGCGGCGGTGGGCCGGTACGCGGCCGCCGTCGCCGCGCGGTACGCCGACCCGGTCGGCCCGGCCTGCCCCGATGTCCGGGAGGCGCTCCTGGACACCCGCACGGCCCGGGTCGCCTGGCAGGAGGCGCTGGCCCGGGCGACCCACGAGCCGGTGCGCCACCGGGGCCTGTCGCACGCGGCGGCGGAGCAGGCCGAGGACGCCCTCGCCGAGTTCGGCCGGGTGGCGATGCTGATGGAGGCCCACCTGCCGGAGCGCGGCGCCCCGCCCGTACCCCCCGCCGCGGCCCTGGCGGAAGCCCTGCGCCGGGCGACGGAGCGGGGCGCGAAGGAGGTGCGGGAGCACCGGGAGCCGCAGTGGGACGACCTGCGCGAGACGGTCGCCGCCTGGTCCGCCGACCCGCCGGACCACTTCCTGCTGCACAAGGGTTCCGCCCTCCTCCTGGAGGCCCTGGACGAGGTCACGGTGGCCCTGACGGCGTCCACGCGCGCGCGTTAGCCGGGGTTTGGCGGCACTGATGGCGGCCGGGCCGAAACGGCGTCCACGCGCGCGCGTCAGCCGGGCGTCACCAGGATGCCTTCCGTACTCCCGGCAGGAACCCCGCGTGTGCCTGTGCGCGGACGCGGACGCGGGACATGCCGAACTTCCGCAGGTGGCCCCGTGGCCGGCCGTCGACGGCGTCACGGTTGCGGACGCGGGTCGGGGAGGCGTCGCGGGGCTGGCCGGCCAGTTCCCGTACGGCAGCCTCGCGCTCGGCGGCCGGGGTGCCGGGGCGGCGGATGAGTTCCTTGAGTCCGGCCCGCCGTCCGGCGTACCGAGCGACGACGGCCTTCCGGTGTTCGTTGCGTGCGATCTTGCCGCGCTTGGCCATCAGACCTTCCCTCCGCGTGCCCGGATGCGGGCGACCGCCGCCTCCACGCCGATGGCGTCGACGGTCTTGATCGCGCGGGCGCTCAGGGTCAGCCGTACGTGCCGGCCCTCGCTGGGCAGCCAGTAGCGCTTGTGCTGGATGTTGGGGTCGAAGCGGCGCGAGGTGCGCCGGTGGGAGTGCGAGATCCGGTTGCCGAATCCGGGCCGTGCGCCGGTGAGCTGGCAGTGGGCGGACAAGGGTGACCTACCTCTCCGAGAAGATATTGGAAATGGGAACCATTTTCATTTACTCTACACACCATGGCACGCAACGAACTCCGCCCCGTGGTCAAGCTCCGGTCCACCGCGGGCACCGGATTCATCTACGTCACCCGCAAGAACCGCCGCAACGACCCCGACCGCCTCACCCTGCGCAAGTTCGACCCGGTCGCCGGCCGTCACGTCGACTTCCGAGAGGAGCGCTGAACCCCCGTGAAGCCCGGAATCCACCCCCCGTACGAGCCCGTCGTCTTCCGCGACAAGGCCGGCGGCTTCGCCTTCCTCACCCGCTCCACGCTCACCAGTGAGAAGACCGTGGAGTGGGAGGACGGGCACACCTATCCCGTCGTCGACGTCGAGATCTCCTCGGCGAGCCACCCCTTCTACACGGGCACCGCGCGCGTCCTGGACACCGCGGGCCGCGTGGAGCGCTTCGAGAAGCGCTACGGAACGCGCGCCGGCGCCCCCGGGGCAGCCGGCTGATGCTCACCGTCGCCCTCGTCGGAGGACTGCACTCCGACGCCCGCCGCGCTGCCGTGGACCGGCTCCTGGCCGACGTCCCCGGCAGCGTGGCGCTCCACCACGACCTCGCGACGGCCCCGGAGACCGGGACCGTCGTCCGTACCGTCCGCGACGCCACCGGCCTCCTCTCGACGGGCGAGACCCCGCTCGTCGACGACTGCGCCTGCTGCGCCCTGCGCGAGGACCTCGTCCCCGAACTCGAACGGCTCCGCGCCGCCGGCCTCACCCGCCTCGCGGTCGTCGAGCTCTGGGACTCGGTCGAACCCAGGACCATGGCCGAGGTCGTCGCGGCCGCCGGGCTGCGCATCGGCGCCGTCGTCACCGCCGTCGACCCGGCCCTCCTCCTGCCGTACCTCGGCAACGGCGACGACCTCGCGGACGTCGGCCTCGCCGCGGCCGCCACCGACCGCCGCACGGTCGCGGACACCTGGGCGCGCCAGCTGGAGTACGCGCCCGTCCTGGCCGTCGTCGACAGCCCGGAGGCCGACGCCGGGGACCGTGCACTGCTCGACCAGCTGCACCCCACCGCCCGGCGGATCCCCGTCGAGGGGGCCGGGCTGCTCGCCGCGGCCGCGTTCGCGGGCTTCGACGTGGAGGCCGCGGCCGCCGCCCAGCATCCGGCCTGCGCGCTGCTGCCGCAGGAGGCGGAGCGGCACGGCGTCGGCACGTACGTCTGGCGCCACCACCGGCCCTTCCATCCGGAGCGGCTCTACGCCGCGCTGGAGGGCCTCACCTGCGCGGCCGCCCGCAGTCGCGGCAGGTTCTACCTGGCGGACCGGCCCGACACCCTGCTCGCCTGGGACGCGGCCGGCGGTGCGCTCTGCGTGGAGAGCGCCGGGCCGTGGCTGGCTTCGCTGCCCGACGCCGCCTGGGAGGAGGTCCCGCCGGTCCGCAGGGCGGCCGCGGCCCTCGACTGGCACCCGGAGCACGGCGACCGCTGCCAGCACCTCGTCTTCACCTCGCCCGGCCTCGACCGCGAGGGCCTCGACGAACTCCTCTGCTCCTGCCTCCTCACGGACGCCGAGTACGCGGCGGGCCGCGACTCCTGGAAGGGCCTCGCGTCCGCCTTCGACGCGGTGCTGGGGGTCTGACGCGGCCAGGGGCGGCTGCGCGGCGGCCCTCTCGGGCGGAGTGGAGATCGGGAACCGTAGGATCGCGAAGGGAACCGTACGGGCCGTCAGGAACGTCTGATCAGGGGAACTTGGCTCGTGGGCGCCGGTGGCACGCTGTGTCGCGTAGCCACTACGCCACCCCTCGTGCACGTGCATCTGCTCATGCATCGGCATGTGAACACAGCTATGATCCGAGGAAGTTGACACCTGCACCAAGTGACTCGGGGAGCTTCCAGTGCACCATGCGCATCACGCGTACAACGGCATGGCGGCCACGGAGCTGCGCGGTGTCGTGTGGCAGAAGAGCAGGCACAGCAACTCCCAGGGCTCCTGCGTGGAGTTCGCCAAACTCCCCGGGGGAAACGTCGCCGTGCGCAACTCGCGCCATCCCGACGGGCCCGCCCTCGTCTACACGCCCGCGGAGATAGAGGCACTCCTGCTGGGCGTCAAGGACGGGGAGTTCGACCACCTGGTGTGACCGGCGCGGGCGGCGCGGGACATGACGAGGGAAGGGCCCCGGCGGTGTGCGCCCGGGCCCTTCCGTATGACTCGTGCACGCCTCGCGCACCCGTCGGGTGCTACTCCGGACCGATCCGGAACAGTGCCCACACCACCTTGCCCTGGAGGGTTCCGGCGAGCGGGTGCCAGCCCCAGCTGTCGCTGAAGGAGTCCACCAGGAACAGTCCGCGGCCCGACTCGGCGGAGAAGTCCTCCTCGCCGCCGCGCGCCTCCGGGCTCTCGCCGCTGGGGTCGCGCACGGCGCACACCAGGCGCGAGGCCCAGCGCATGAGGTGCAGCCGGACCGGCGGGTTCTGGCCTTCTTCCTGGGGTGCGTCGGTGGGTACTGCGTGGCGCAGGGCGTTGGTGACGAGCTCGGAGACGACCAGGGCCACGTCGTCGAAGCGTTCGGTCAGCTCCCAGCGGTCGAGCGTCGCACTGGTGAACTTCCGGGCCCCGCGCACGGCTTCGTACCGGGCGGGAAGGGCGCAGGAGGCGGAAGTGGAGACGGCGCCGGGATCGAGCGGCGGTAGGCCCTGCCGTAAAGGCTCGAGCACGGTCGATCCATTCGTCCCCATGCGAGGCACTCCCGGGAATCGCGACTGTGGTGCGACAACACGAACGAGTACGCGGCTGCGCGGGGTCCATGGTTCCGAATGCGCCCACTGGATGCAAGGGCAGATGCACGTGCACGCGCCGGACCTGTCCGTCCCCGTGCCGAATCTGTGCATAAGTCGTCCACTCGGCGAGGGGAACTTTCCGCGATGTGCGTGCGCTGTGCCCGCGCCTGCCCGAATCTCGCCGCCATTCCGTAATCGAATGTGTACGCGCTGAAGCGTTTGGTGGCAGAATCCGGGGCTCGACGGGGGCTCGACACCGTAAAGGGGAGGCTGGGAGCCGTGACCGCAGGCGAATCGAGCGGAGCGAGCGGGAGTGTGGTGCGGCGCATCCTGCTGGGCTCCCAGCTGAGGCGGTTGCGCGAGTCGCGCGGGATCACCCGCGAGGCGGCCGGCTATTCGATCCGGGCCTCCGAATCCAAGATCAGCCGTATGGAGTTGGGGCGGGTGAGCTTCAAGGCCAGGGACGTCGAGGATCTGCTCACGCTGTACGGAGTCGGGGACGAGGCCGAGCGCGGCTCGCTCCTCGGGCTCGCCCGCGAGGCCAACGTCGCCGGCTGGTGGCACAGTTTCGGCGACGTCCTGCCCGGCTGGTTCCAGACGTACATCGGACTGGAAGGCGCCGCCTCCCTCATCCGCGTCTACGAAGTCCAGTTCGTCCACGGCCTGTTGCAGACCGAGGCGTACGCCCAGGCCGTCGTCACCCGCGGCATGCCCGACGCCCCGCGCGCCGAGATCGACCGCCGCGTCGCGCTGCGCCTTGAGCGCCAGAAGGTGCTCGTGTCCGAGCGCGCCCCGCAGTTCCACGCCGTCCTCGACGAAGCCGCGCTGCGCCGCCCGTACGGCGACCGGACCGTCATGCGGGAGCAGTTGAAGCACCTCATCGAGATCTCCGAGCACCCCGGCGTCACGCTCCAGGTCATGCCCTTCAGCTTCGGCGGCCACGCCGGCGAGAGCGGCGCCTTCACGATGCTGAGCTTCCCCGAGTCCGACCTCTCCGACATCGTCTACCTGGAGCAGCTCACCAGCGCCCTCTACCTCGACAAGCGCGAGGAGGTCGCCCAGTACCAGCGGGTGATGGAGAAGCTCCAGAAGGACGGTCCGGATCCGGCCGAAAGTCGTGACCTTCTCCGGGGTCTCCTCCAACTCTCCTGATACATCAGTACGATGACGCAACATCAGTCGCACTGCAGGTAGCGGGTAGAGGGGTCTTCCACCATGTCGCACTTCACCGACCTGGCCCACCAGTACATCGACGGCGAGTGGAAGCCGGGCAGCGGCTCGTGGGACATCATCGACTTCAACCCGTACACCGGGGAGAAGCTCGCCTCGATCACGGTCGCCACCGCCGACGAGGTCGACCGGGCCTACCGGGCCGCCGAGCGCGCCCAGGCCGTGTGGGCCGAGACCAACCCGTACACCCGCCGGCTCGTCTTCGAGCGCGCGCTGCGGATCGTCGAGGACCGCGAGGAGGAGATCGCCGAGACGATCGTCGCCGAACTCGGCGGCACCCGCCTCAAGGCGGCCTTCGAGCTGCACCTCGCCAAGGAGTTCCTGCGCGAGGCGATCCAGCTGGCGCTGCGCCCCGAGGGCCGCATCCTGCCCTCGCCGGTCGACGGCAAGGAGAACCGCGTCTACCGCGTCCCGGTCGGCGTCGTCGGCGTCATCTCCCCCTTCAACTTCCCCTTCCTCCTGTCGATCAAGTCGGTCGCGCCCGCGCTCGCGCTCGGCAACGCGGTCGTCCTCAAGCCGCACCAGAACACCCCGATCTGCGGCGGCACCCTCGTCGCCAAGGTCCTGGAGGAGGCCGGTCTGCCGGCCGGTCTGCTGAACGTCGTCGTCACCGACATCGCCGAGATAGGCGACGCCCTGCTGACCCACCCCGTCCCGAAGGTCATCTCCTTCACCGGCTCCGACAAGGTCGGCCGCCACGTCGCCACGGTCTGCGCGCAGAACTTCAAGCACGCGGTGCTCGAACTCGGCGGCAACAGCGCCCTGATCGTCCTCGACGACGCCGACGTCGACTACGCGGTCGACGCGGCCGTCTTCAGTCGCTTCGTGCACCAGGGGCAGGTCTGCATGGCCGCCAACCGCATCCTGGTGGACCGCACGCTGGAGGAGGAGTTCACGGAGAAGTTCGTGGCGAAGGTGAAGACCCTGCGCGTCGGCGACCCGGCCGACCCCGCCACCCACATCGGCCCGCTCATCAACTCCCAGCAGGCGGAGTCCGTCTCCTCGCTCGTCGACCAGACGGTGGCGGCCGGCGCGACGGCCCTGCTGCACGGCACCGTCGACGGCAACCTCGTCTCCCCGTCCGTCCTCACCGGCCTCGCCGCCGACGCCCCGGTCCTCAGCCAGGAGATCTTCGGCCCGGTCGCCCTCGTCGTCCCCTTCGACGGCGAGGAGGAGGCCGTGCGGATCGCCAACGACACTCCGTACGGGCTCAGCGGCGCCGTCCACACCGGGGACGTCGAGCGGGGCGTACGGGTCGCCAAGCGCATCCACACCGGCATGATCCACATCAACGACGGCACCGTGCACGACGAGCCGATCGTGCCCTTCGGCGGTGAGAAGCACTCCGGCATCGGGCGGCTCAACGGCGACGCGATGGTGGACGCGTTCACCACCCAGAAGTGGATCTCGATCCAGCACGGCCGCAGCCGCTTCCCCTTCTGACGGTCCCCTCCCGCAAGCCCGCCATTGAGGACAGCAGCTGTCCTCAATGGTCCGTAGCGTGGTCCGTGTCGAAAGAAGCCACGACCACGTGAGGCGGACACCATGGTTGCCCTTGTTCCCGCAGAGGCCCCCGGCGACGAGCGCGGCGCGTTCCTCAACTTCATCGAGGAGCAGCGCGCCGCGCTCCGCCGCGCACTCCACGGACTCACCGAGGAGCAGGCCGCCGGGCGGCCCAGCGCCAGCGAGCTCAGCCTCTCCGGCCTGCTCAAGCACGTCGCCGAGGTGGAGCTGAACTGGCTCCGGCTCGCCCAGCGGCGGCCGAACGAGCGGCAGCGCACCCAGGACACCTGGGGCGACGGCTTCCGTCTCGTCGGGGACGAGACGGTCCCGGAGATCGTCGCGTTCTGGGCGGGCGTGGCGAAGGAGACCGAGGACTTCGTCCGCACCGTGCCGAGCCTGGACGAGACCTTCCCGCTGCCGAAGGCGCCCTGGTTCCCCGAGGACGGACGGGTGTCGATCCGCTGGATGCTGCTCCACCTCGTGCAGGAAACGGGCCGGCACGCCGGGCACGCCGACATCATCCGCGAGTCCCTGGACGGCAGGACCTCCTTCGAGCTGATCGCGGCGGAGCGGGAGGAGCGGGGCGCGTGACCCCCGCGCGTACCCTGGTCAAAATTGACTAGGGAGGTGCGAGATGTCGGCGATCCGGCTTCTCGTCCTGGGCGCGGTCAAACAGCACGGCCGCGCCCACGGCTACCAGGTGCGCAACGACCTCGAGTACTGGGGCGCGCACGAGTGGTCCCAGGCCAAGCCCGGCTCGATCTACCACGCGCTGAAGCAGCTGGCGAAGCAGGGAATGCTGCACGCCCACGAGAGCGCGCCGAGCACGGTCGGCGGGCCGCCGCGCGTCGAGTACGAGCTGACGGAGCGGGGCACGGAGGAGTACTTCGCGCTGCTGCGCGAGGCGCTGACCACGTACGACCAGAAGATGGACGTCCTGTCGGCGGGCATCGGCTTCATCGTGGACCTGCCCCGGGAGGAGGCCGCGGAGCTGCTGCGCCGGCGGGTGCGGGCGCTCGACGAGTGGCGGGCCGCGGTCACGGAGTACTACACGCCGGAGGGCGGCCCCGGCCAGCTCGGGCACATCGGCGAGATCATGCACCTGTGGGTCCACTCGGCGGACGCGGGCAAGGAGTGGACGCTCGGTCTGATCGAGCGGATCGAGGGCGGGGCGTACGTGTTCGCGGGCGAGGGGGAGCCCTTCGTCGGCGTGCTCGCCGAGGGTGAGGAGAACCCCTTCGCGACCTGACCGGCCGCGGTAGGGAGCCTGCTCGGCGCGTTTGACGAGACCATCTCGTCAAGTTTGACTAGAGGGTATGGAGGGCATACCTTGCTCCGTCGGCGACAGCTGGTCAAATTTGACTACCAAGCTTTCGGGAGGAATCGACATGACGGCGGACGCGATCCTCGTGCAGGGCGCGCGCAAGCGGTACGGGGACAAGGACGCCCTGGCCGGCCTCGACCTGACCGTCGGGCGCGGCACCGTCCACGGCCTGCTCGGGCCCAACGGCGCGGGCAAGACCACGACGGTACGGATCCTGGCCACCCTGCTGCGTCACGACGAGGGCCTCGTGCGGGTGGCGGGACACGACGTGCGGACCGAGGCCAGGGAGGTGCGGCGGCGCATCGGGCTGCTCGGCCAGCACGCCGCCCTCGACGAGGAGCTGGGCGGGCGGCAGAACCTGGAGATGTTCGGCAGGCTCCACCACCTGGGCGCCCGGCGCGCAGGGACCCGGGCCGACGAACTCCTGGAACGCTTCGGCCTCGGCGACACCGGACGCAAGCCCGTCAAGCGGTACAGCGGGGGCATGCGGCGCCGGCTCGACCTCGCCGCCTCGCTGATCACCGAGCCCGAGGTGCTCTTCCTCGACGAGCCGACGACCGGACTCGACCCGCGCGGCCGGGGCGAGGTCTGGGACTCCGTGCGCTCGCTCGTCGGCGGGGGCACCACGGTGCTGCTGACCACGCAGTACCTGGAGGAGGCCGACCGGCTCGCCGACCGGATCTCCGTCGTGGACCGCGGGCGGGTCGTGGCCGACGGCACGGCCGACGAACTCAAGGCACGGGTCGGCGTGGACCGCATCGACGTGGTCGTACGGGACGCGGCGCGGATCGACGAGGCGGCCGCGCTGCTGCCCGTGGCGCGCGGCGACGTGGACGTGGACGCCGACCGGCGGCTGCTCAGCGCGCCCGTGAAGGACCGGATGGCCTCGCTCGCCGAGACCGTGCGGGCGCTGGGGGCGGCCGGGATCGAGGCGGAGGACATCGCCCTGCGGCGGCCGACGCTGGACGAGGTCTTCCTGCGCCTGACGGCGGGGGAGCGGGAGCCGGACCGGGACGCGTCCCGGCGGAAGGAGGTGGCGGCATGAGCGCCGCGTACGTGGTGAGCGACTGCTGGACGATGACCCGCCGGGAGCTCGCGCACTGGGCCCGGCAGCCGGTGGCGGTCCTCGTCGGCCTCGTCTTCCCGGTGATGATGCTGCTGATGTTCGGCTATCTGGTCGGCGGCGGGCGGGACGTCGAGGGCGACTACGTCGACTTCCTGGTGCCCGGAATGCTCACCCTGACCATGGTGTTCGGGCTCGAAGGCACCATGACGGCGGTGACCAGGGACCTGGACAAGGGCGTGGTCGACCGCTTCCGGTCGATGCCGATGGCCGACGGGGCGGTGCTCGTGGGACGGGCGGCCGCCGACATGCTCCAGTCGACGGTCGGGCTGCTCGTGATGGTCGGCGTCGGGTACGCGATCGGATGGCGGGCGCACGGCGGCCTCGGGAGCACCCTGGGGGCCCTGGGACTGTTGCTCCTGCTGCGGTTCGCGATGCTCTGGATCGGGATCTTCCTCGCCCTGGTCGCCGGGCGGCCCGAGCTGGTGCAGGCGGTGCAGATCCTGGTCTGGCCCGTCGGCTTCCTCTCCAACGCCTTCGCCGCGCCGGACTCGATGCCGGGCTGGCTCGGCACGTTCGTCGAGTGGAACCCGATGTCCGCGACGGCGACGGCGGTCCGTGAACTCTTCGGCAACCCCGGCGGTGAGCCGGGGCACGTCATGGCCGCGGTGGTGTGGCCGCTGGTGCTGCTGGCCGTCTTCTTCCCGCTGGCGGTACGGAAGTTCGGGCGCCTCGGGAAGTAGGAGCGCGGGAGTGGGAACCCGGGGGCGGCGAGCGGTGTATTGAAAGCAGCGGCTCACCGCGGGCCGCCCGAGGGAGGACGGGGGACGTGCCATGCGCAGGCCGGTGGGAGTGGTCGGCGCCGTCGTGGCGCTGGTATGGGCTGTGCTCGGCGGCTGTACGGGGCCGGGCGAGGATCCGAAGTCGGGTGCAGGGCGGGGAGGTTCGGGCCCGCCGGCCGTCGCGGGGGCGTTCGGGGCGCCGCCCCGGATGCCGTCCGGAGAGGAGCTGCCCGGCTGGGCGCACGGTCTGGGATTCGCGCGGGACGGCAGCGGGTTCGCGCTGCTCGTCGGATGCGTGAGTTCCGATGCGGCGCCGGGGACCGGTTTCTGCCGACAGCGGGTGGCCGTGCGGGACACAGGGGCGGCGGAGTGGGTCGTGCGGCGGTCTCCGCTGCCCGAGCTGCGCGCGTCGGAGGGCGCGTCGGCGAACCTGCTGGCCCTCGGGCCCGGCCGGGCGCTGATCGAGGACGGTGGCGGCGACCGGCCGGAGCGGACCTGGTTCACCCGGGACGGGGGCCGGAGCTGGCACGCCGTGGACCGGCGGACGGTCGGCGAGGTCGCGGAGATACCCGCCGACGCGGTGCTCGCCACCGAGTGCGCCGCACCGGCCGGGGCGCTGCCCGACGCGTGCCTACGGGAGCGGGTGGTCGTGGTGTCGCCCCAGGACGGGCGGCGCCGGACGCTCGCGGGGGCGCCCTCGCTGGGGGCGCACCCGCTGCCCGCCGCGCACCGGGAGCCCGACGGGTCCTGGTGGGTCGCGGGGACGGACCCGCTGTCCGGCCGATCGGCGGTCGCCTTCTCCCGGGACGGGGGCCGCGGCTGGACGGTGAGCCGGCTGCCCAGCCCGATGGACCGGCCGGGGCGGCACGTGGTGGTCGCGGTCGGCCAGGACGCGGTGTACGCGGCGGAGATGGGGGAGGTGGTGCCCGGCGAGCCCGTCAAGAACCCGATGAGGGCGCTGCACCGCTCGCCGGACGGCGGCCGGACGTGGCAGCGGGTGTGGACCACGGGCCCGACCGGGGAGCCCCGCTCGCTGCTGGGCGTGCCGGTGCCGGGCCCGGGCGGCCGGGTGGAGATCGGGGGGGAGCTGTCCGGGTACGGGAGCGTGGACGGCGGTCGTACGTTCGTCGGGCTCCGTGACGGCACGCACTACACCCGCCGCACCCCGCTCGGTCTGCTGCGCGAGGGGTCCCGCTGCGAGTACGAGCTGAGCGCGGACGGGGTGCGGTGGTCGGAGTTCCGGCTCGCCTGCGGGAGAGACTCCTCGTGAGCCGGGGCCGGTTCAGTGGTGGAAGGAGGTCGCCGCGTCCTTGTCGTGGGTGAAGGGACGCGGTTGGCGCCGGAGTTCGGGCAGGAGTCGTTTCAGGTCCTCGATGAACAGGTCGGCCAGGTCGGCGGAGAAGCCGTTGCGGCAGACCACGCGCAGGACGGACAGGTCCTCGCGGTGGGCCGGGAAGGTGTAGGCGGGGACCAGCCAACCCTGTTCGCGCAGGCGCCGGGAGACGTCGAAGACGTCGAAGGAGGTGACGTCGGGGGCGGTGGTGAAGGCGAAGACGGGCAGCTGGTCGCCGCGGGTGATGAGGCGGAAGTCGCCCATGGCCTCGATCCGTTCGGCGAGGCCGCGGGCGACGTCCCGGGCGGTCTGCTGGACCGTCCGGTAGCCCTCCCGGCCCAGCCTCAGGAAGGTGTAGTACTGCGCGACGACCTGGGCGCCGGGGCGGGAGAAGTTGAGGGCGAAGGTGGGCATGTCGCCGCCCAGGTAGTTGACGCGGAAGACGAGTTCCTCGGGGAGCTCGGCGGGCGAGCGCCACAGCGCCCAGCCGACGCCCGGGTAGACCAGGCCGTACTTGTGACCGGAGGTGTTGATCGAGGAGACGCGGGGGAGGCGGAAGTCCCACACCAGGTCCTCGTCGAGGAAGGGGGCGACCATGGCGCCGGAGGCTCCGTCGACGTGGACGGGGATGTCGAGGCCGGTGCGTTCCTGGAGGGCGTCGAGGGCGGCGCAGATCTCGGCGACCGGCTCGTAGGAGCCGTCGAAGGTGGAGCCGAGGATGGCGACCACGCCGATGGTGTTCTCGTCGCAGAGCGCGGCGGCGGACTCGGCGTCGAGGTGGAAGCGGTCGCCCTCCATGGGGACGAGCCGGGCCTCGACCTCCCAGAACTCGCAGAACTTCTCCCAGCAGACCTGGACGTTGACGCCCATCACCAGGTTGGGGCGGGCACTGGCCGGGTAGCGGTCGGCGTTCCGCTTCGACCAGCGGCGTTTGAGGGCGAGGCCGGCGAGCATGCAGGCCTCGCTGGAGCCGGTGGTCGAGCAGCCGACGGCCGAGTCCGGGTCCGGGGCGTTCCACAGCTGGGCGAGCATGGCGACGCAGCGGCGCTCCAGTTCGGCGGTGCGCGGGTACTCGTCCTTGTCGATCATGTTCTTGTCGCGGCACTCGGCCATGAGGACGCCGGCCTGGGGCTCCATCCAGGTGGTGACGAAGGTGGCCAGGTTGAGCCGGGAGTTGCCGTCGAGCATCAGTTCGTCGTGGACGAGCTGATAGGCGCTCATCGGCGGCAGCGGGCCGTCGGGGAGGCGGTGGCGGGGCGGAGCCTCGGTCATACCGCCGACCGGGTTGGCCTCTCCGAAAAAGGGGTTGAGCGCGAGCCGGCGTTCGTGTGCGGCCGGGGAGGCCTGGGGGCCCTGGTGCAGCGGCATGGGGGACTCCTTCTGTCCGGTGGCGGCGGGGCTGCCCGAGGGGCAGGGCCGTGGGCGGGGGGGCAAGGTCAGTGCAAGGCGTGGCCTTGGTGGTCGAGTTCGAGCTGGGGGCGGCCGGTGACGATCAGCCAGGCCGGGAGGGAGGCGAGGCAGAGCAGGGCGATGACCTCTGGGAAGCCGGCGAGGACGGCGCCCGTGAAGAGGCTGATCCAGCCCTGCCGGGTGGTGGCGAGGAGGACGCCGAGGACGGCGGAGGAGACGGCGACCGCGGGGTTGACCTCGGGGACGAGGGCCTGGGCGAGGAGCCCGAACGAGGACCCGATGAACACGGCGGGGAAGATCCGGCCGCCCACGAAACCGCACGAGGCGGCGACGAGCAGGGCCAGGAGTTTGACCACGGCGAACGTGGCGAGTTCGCCGGACGACCAGCTGCCGAGCGAGGAGGTCAGCTCCTTGACCTCCGCGAGGCCCTTGAAGAGGGTCAGGTGCCCGCCGAGGGCGCCCAGCAGGCCCAGCACGAGGCCGCCGAGGGGCAAGCATCAGCATGGGGTGGCGCAGCCGCCGGAAGAAGGCGTGGACATAGGGGAACAGGTAGCAGGCGGCGAGGCCGAAGGCGGCGGCGGCGGAGGCGATGACCAGCGCGGCGAGGACATCGCCGAAACCGGGATCGGTCAGCGGCGGGAGCCCCACGTCGAAGCTGGGTATGGACAGCAGCTGGGCGGTCATCGCGCCGGCGCCCGCGGCGACGAGCGGGGCGAAGAGGCGGTCCCAGAGGGAGCCGCGGCCCGGCTGGGCCGACAGGGCCTCGGAGAGGACGAGGGCGGCGGCCACCGGCGTACCGAACAGGGCGCCGATGGTGGCGGCCGAGGCCAGGGCCACCCAGGCCGCGCCGGGCAGCGAGGGCTGGGCCTTGCGGCCGAGCCAGTAGGCGAGGGCGATGTTCGCCGCGATGATCGGGTTCTCGGGGCCGAGACTGACCCCGCCCGCCAGCCCGAACACGCTCGCCACCAGGAGGCCCGGCACCACAGCGGGGGCGAACGGCGCGCCGCCGAGCCCTTCGGCGGCGGGGTCGGGTCCGGCGTGGCCGGGGAACTTCCACACGACGAGCCCCACGGCGATGCCGGTCGCCGTGAGCATGCTGATCATCCACAGGGAGGAGAAGCCGCCGATGCCGAGCGCGTCCGGCAGGTCGTCCCACAGAACCTCCTCGAATTGCTCCGCCAGGGCGCTGATCCCCAGGAACAGCAGGCTCGCCGCCACGCCCACGACAAGGGCGGGCAGGATCTGCGGCAGCAGCAGCCGCAGCTGGCTCTCGGGGGCGGAAGGTGACGGCGCGGGCGGAGCGTGATCGGTGGCCACCGCCCCACCATAAATGAGCAAAAGCCGCATAACATCCCGAGATTCGCGCCGAACGGGACTTGCACCTCACGTCGCGTCAGGCCCGAAGCTGACACGCGTACCGACAGAGAAAGGGGGGCGGAACGCCGATGGACCACTCCGTGGGACGGGTCGCCGGCCTCGCCGGGGTCACGGTGCGCACCCTGCACCACTACGACGCGATCGGGCTGCTCTCCCCGAGCGGCCGCAGCGCGGCGGGCCACCGCCGCTACGACGACGCGGACCTCGACCGGCTCCGGCAGATCCTGTTCTACCGGGAGCTCGGCTTCCCCCTCGAAGAGGTCGCCGCCCTCCTCGACGACCCGCACGCCGACCCGCAGGAGCACCTGGTTCTTCGAGTGCCACCCGAAGACCCGCGAAGGCCTCGCCGAGATGTACGTCACCGACGAGAACTTCCACGCCTTCTACGAGTCCATCCACCCCGGCCTCCCCGAGCACCTCCTCGGAGCCGTCCGGGCGAACACGGCCCGCCACACGGCCTGACCCCCGACGCGCCGGCAGCCGGGGCCGGCCACCCGTCCGGGGTGGCCGGCGCCGTGCGCGATCAGACCCCGCCACCCGCCGGGGCGCGTCAGGCGCGTTCCGCGATCACGACCGCGGTGCCGTACGCGCAGACCTCGGTTCCGACGTCCGCCGCCTCGGTCACGTCGAAGCGGAACATCAGCACGGCGTTCGCGCCGCGCGCCCGGGCCTGCTCGACCAGGCGTTCCATCGCCTGGTTGCGGGTCTGCACGAGGGTCTTCGTCAGGCCCTTCAGCTCCCCGCCGATCATCGACTTCAGGCCCGCGCCGATCTGGCTGCCCAGATGGCGGGAGCGCACGGTGAGCCCGAAGACCTCACCGAGGACCTGCCGGACCTCGTATCCCGGCACGTCGTTCGTGGTCACGACCAGCACGTCGGGCTGCGGCCCCTGGCCGCCGCCGTATTCCTCGATGCCCATCGGCATGCACCTCCTGACCCCCCACCCTCAGGCGCTGGAGCCGGGTCCGCATCCCGTGGGAGCCGGGTGGAACCGGGGGCGTCCGGTCCGCGTTGATAGCTTGGGACCAGCCGTCCCCATGCCCCCACCGACCGCAGGAGCCCGGAACCCGTGAACACGCTTGCCCTCGGACCGAGCTGGCTGGACCCGGATTATCTGATCCAGACCTTTGGTCTGATCGGTGTCCTGGTGATCGTCTTCGCCGAGTCCGGTCTTCTCATCGGGTTCTTCCTGCCCGGCGACTCGCTCCTCTTCACCACCGGCCTCCTCGTCACCACCGGCAAGCTGGACACGCCGCTGTGGCTGGTGTGCACCCTGGTGGTGCTCGCCGCCGTCGTGGGCGACCAGGTCGGCTACCTCTTCGGCCGGAAGGTCGGCCCGTCCCTCTTCAAGCGGCCCGACTCCAAGCTGTTCAAGCAGGAGAACGTCGAGAAGGCGCACGCGTTCTTCGAGAAGCACGGCCCGAAGTCGCTGATCCTGGCCCGCTTCGTCCCCATCGTGCGGACGTTCACGCCGATCATCGCCGGTGTCAGCCGGATGAACTACCGCTCGTTCATCACGTTCAACATCATCGGCGGCGTGCTGTGGGGCGCCGGCGTGACCCTGCTCGGCGCCTCCCTCGGCAAGGTCGAGTTCGTCCACCGCCACATCGAGATGATCCTCGTCGGCATCGTCCTGATCTCCGTGATCCCGGTCGTCATCGAGCTCCTCCGCGCCCGCTCCCAGTCCAAGAAGGCCCAGGACGCCGACGACCACGACGCCCCCGGCACCCCGAACCCCGGATCGCCCCGCGGCGGCCGCCACGCCAAGCGCTGACCGGAAGGCCCGGGCCCCGCGGGCCGACAGCCCGCGGACCCGAGCCGCAGGCCGGACAGGATCCGAGCCGCAGGCCGGACAGGACCCGAGCCGCAGGACCCGAGACGCAAGCCCGGAGGGCAGGACCCAGGTCCTGCCCTCCGGGCTTGCGGCGCTACGTTCCGGACGGGCCCTAGAAGCCTCGGGTCCGCTTCGCCGCCCGGCGTGCCGCTGCCGCGCCGGGCGCCTGCATGAAGAGCCGGGCCAGCTCGCTCCCGAGGTTCACCCCGATCGCGATCGCCAGGGCCAGGGCCGCCGCCTTCGCCAGCGAGGCGAAGCCCTGGTCCAGGTTGTTCTGGGCGATCGCGAGCACCCCGAAGTACGTCGCGGAACCCGGCAGCAGCGGGCCGATCGCCGCCGTCACGTACGGGAGCGACGAGGTGTGGTGGTAGCGGGCGATCAGCTGCCCGAAGAGCCCGACCAGGCCGGCCGCCACAGCCGTCGCCATCACCGTCGAGGCCTCCGCGGTCACCGCGATCGACGCGTAGATCACCCAGGCGACCCCGCCGTTCAGCGTCGCGAACAGCACCGTCGACCGCGACTGCTGCAACAGGATCGCGAAGGTCGCGCACAGCACCATCGACGCCAGGATCTGCGTCACCGGCCGCTCCACCGCCCGCAGCGCCCCCTCCGGGTTCAGCTGAGCGTCGAACTGCACGGCGACGTACAGCACCGACAGCACGCCCACCACGATCGCGACGAAGAAGTACGCCACCTCCAGGAGCCGGGCCGAGGCCGTGATGTAGAAACCGGTCAGACCGTCCTGCACGGCCGCCACGAGCGCCCGCCCCGGAATCAGCGCGAACAGCCCACCGGTGATCACCGCCGACGGCCGCAGATCCGCGTGCAGCAGCGTCAGGAGCACCCCCATCGCCGCCGGCGGCATCGCCGCCACCAGGAACTGGTAGAACTCCGGCAGCCCCCGCCCCGCGCACAGCCACGCGAGCCGGTCGCCGAGCACCGCGCCGAGCGCCGCCACGAAGAACACCGTCGGACCGCCGCCGAGCAGCACCGAGGCCGCGCCGGCGAGGACACCCGCCGCCGCCGTCAGCACCCACCCCGGATACGGATGCCGGTTCCGCCGTATCTCCGCCAGCCGCCGGTACGCCTCCTCCGGTGACACCTCGTGGGCCCGCGCGTTGATGTCCGCGAGCAGCTGGTACACCGCCGCGAGCCGCGTGTAGTCCGTGCCCCGGCGCCGTACCGTCCGGTTCGCCGTGATCGGGTCGTCCACGAGCGACGGCTGGTACGTGACGGACAGCAGGGTGAACGTGACCGTCGGCTCCACCCGGTCGAGACCGTACGAGCGGCAGATGGCGAACATCGCCGCCTCGACGTCCTCGGCGCCCTCCCCGCCCGCGAGCAGCAGCTCGCCGATGCGCAGGGTCAGGTCGAGCACGCGCGGCACCGACGGCCCCGACTCGTCCTCCTTGCGGGCCTCCGGCACCGGCCGCTCGTGCACCGGCAGCCGCAGCATGGTCCGCATCCGGTCCTGCCACGGCGCGTCCTGCGAGATCCGCACCAGGGGGATCCCGTACGCCGGCGTGAACACGGGCGGCGAGGTCTTCGACGAATACGTGGCCGGCGGCGCGAACGCCGAACCCTCCTGGTCCTGCGGCGGCTCCGCCGTCAGACCGGCCGGCAGCGAGAACTCGGAGGTCGGATGCTCCTCCTCGGGCGGTGCGGGCTTCTCCACCCCGGCCGGCGGCACGAACGCGCTCCGCGCCTCGTCCGACTGAGGCTTCCGGTCCTCCGGAGCCTCCTCGGGGCCCTCCGGCTCCGCCACCACTCTCTCCGCCTCATCCCCAGGGAATCGTGAATTCCAGTATGAAGGTGCGACGGACGTGCGAAAGGCGGTACACCCGGAGAGGTGCACCGCCTTCACACGATCACGACAGCGGGGGCTCAGTGGCCGCCCTGCTCCTTCGCGCGCGCGTACGACTTCTCGATCTCGGCCTCGGCCTCGGCGCGACCGACCCAGTCGGCGCCCTCGACGGACTTGCCGGGCTCCAGGTCCTTGTAGACCTCGAAGAAGTGCTGGATCTCCAGGCGGTCGAACTCGGCCACGTGGTGGATGTCGCGCAGGTGCTCCATGCGCGGGTCCGTCGCCGGGACGCACAGCAGCTTGTCGTCGCCGCCGGCCTCGTCCGTCATGCGGAACATGCCGATGGCGCGGCACTTGATCAGGCAGCCCGGGAAGGTGGGCTCGTCGAGGATGACGAGCGCGTCCAGCGGGTCGCCGTCCTCACCCAGGGTGTTCTCGACGTAGCCGTAGTCGGTCGGGTAGGCCGTCGACGTGAAGAGACGACGGTCCAGACGGATGCGACCGGTCTCGTGGTCGACCTCGTACTTGTTACGCGATCCCTTGGGGATCTCGATGAGAACGTCGAACTCCACGGGTGGCTCCTCCTGAATCAACACAAGTGACTGCTCGCGACGACGCGCGGTGATTAAGTGTCCCTCACGCACGTGTGTGATCGCGAAAGGGGCTGGTCAGCAGATGCCGCAGCCGAGAACGTGGCAGCTCACGGCGGGCTCCGCCGCCCTCGGACTCGTCCTGGCGGCCGTGGCGGTGACCGCGGCCGGACCTTGGGACGGAGGTCAGCGTACGGCCGAGCGGGCCCGCGCCGCCGCCCCCGCGGCGGGTGGCACGCGTCACGCCCCCGCCCCCGCCCCCGCCGCACCCCGCCGACCCGCCCCCGCGCCCAGCGCCCCCGGCGTCCTCACCGCCCTGCACGCCCCGGCACCCGCCGGACGCCCCGCCGACCTCGCCGCCGCCCTCGTCCCGCTCCTCGCCGACCCCGGCCTCGGCCCGCTCCGCACCGCCTCCGTCGTCGACACGGCCACCGGCCGGCAGCTGTACGGCGAAGGCGCCGGCACCCCGATGACCCCCGCCTCCACGGTCAAGATCGCCACCGTCGCCGCCGCGCTCTCCGCCCTCGGCACCGACCACCGCATCGCCACCACCGTCACCGCCGCCCCCGACGGCCGCACCGTCACCCTCACCGGCGGCGGCGACCCCACCCTCGACCCGGCCCGCCTGGCCGCCCTCGCCGCCGACACCGCCCGCGCCCTCACGAAGCGGGGCCACACCTCCGTACGCCTCACCTACGACACGCACCTCTACCAGGGCCCCGAGCTCCACCCCATCGGCCCCAACGAGAACATCGCCCCCGTCGTCGCCCTCATGACCGACGAAGGCCGCCTCGACGACAGCCGCAGCGGCCCCGCACCCCGCACCGCCGACCCCGCGGGCGACACCGCCAGGACCTTCGCAGGCCTCCTCGCCCGCAACGGCGTCCAGGTCACCGGCGACCCCGAACCCGGCCGCGCCCCGAAGGCCGACCCCCTCGCCCGCACGTACTCCGCACCCCTCGCCGACCTCGCCGAGCGCACCCTCACCCACAGCGACAACGACCTCGCCGAAGCCCTCGCCCGGCAGACCGCCCTCGCCCACAAGCGCCCCGCCAGCTTCCAGGGCGCCGAGCGGGCCGTACGCGACGAGATCGCCCGGCTCGGCCTGCCCGTCACCGGAGCCCGCTTCGCCGACGGCAGCGGCCTCGACCGCCGCGACCGGGTCTCCGCCACCCTCCTCACCGGCCTCCTCACCCGCGCGGCCGACCCCACCCGCCCCGCCCTGCGCCCCCTCCTCACCGGCCTCCCCGTCGGCGGCTTCACCGGCACCCTCGCAGGGCGCTACGACACGGGCTCACCGGGCGCCGGACTCGTCCGCGCCAAGACCGGCACCCTCACGGGCGTCAACACGCTCGCCGGCACTGTCGTCACCCCCGACGGCCGCCTCCTCGCCTTCGCCTTCCTCGCCGGCCGCACCCCCTCCCCGTACGAAGCCCAGCCCGCCCTCGACCGGCTCTCCACGGCACTCGCGGAAAGCGGCTGACACCGGCCCGGACCACCGACGACCCGCACCGAACCGACACCGATCCGGCGCCGAGACCGTACGGTTGACGCATGACGAGCATCGGTGGCGCAGGCACATCCGGGATGGTCGACTGGAACCTCGCGGTCGCGACCGCGACCCGCCTCGTGCGGCCCGGACCCGAAGTCAGCCGCGACGAAGCCCGCGAGGTCGTCGCCGAACTCCGCAGGCACGCCAAGGCGTCCGAGGAACACGTCCGCGCCTTCACGCGGATGATCCCCGAAGGCGTCGAACCGCACGACACCCCCGTCCTCGTCGTCGACCGCGCCGGCTGGATCAAGGCCAACGTCGCCGGCTTCCGCGAACTCCTCACCCCGCTCCTCGGCAAGATGCAGGACCGCCGCGCCGGCACCCCCGGCAACGCCGTCATCGGCGCCCTCGGCGGCAAGGTCACCGGCGTCGAGCTCGGCATGCTGCTGTCGTTCCTCGCCTCCCGCATCCTCGGCCAGTACGAGACCTTCGCCCCCGTCACCCGCGACCTCCCGGGCGGCGGCGAAGGCGGCGGACGCCTCCTCCTCGTCGCCCCCAACATCGTCCACGTCGAACGCGAACTCGACGTCTCCCCGCACGACTTCCGGCTCTGGGTCTGCCTCCACGAGGAGACCCACCGCACCCAGTTCACCGCCGTCCCCTGGCTCCGCGACCACCTCCAGGGCGAAATCCAGTCGTTCCTCAGCGCCACCGACGTCGACCCCGGCACCGTCGTCGAACGGCTCCGCGAAGCAGCCCAGACCCTCGCCGGCGGCCGCCCCGACGCCGAGGAGGGCGAACCGTCCCCCTCCTTCGTCGAACTCGTCCAGACCCCCGAGCAGCGCGAGATCCTCGGCCGCCTCACCGCCGTCATGTCCCTCCTCGAAGGCCACGCCGACTACGTCATGGACGGCGTCGGACCGCAGGTCGTGCCCTCCGTCGCCGAGATCCGCGAGAAGTTCAAGGAACGCCGCGCACGCGGCGCCTCCCGCCTCGACCTCGCCCTGCGCAAGCTCCTCGGCCTCGACGCCAAACTCCGCCAGTACCGCGACGGCGAACGCTTCGTCCGGGCCGTCGTCGACCAGGTCGGCATGGACGGCTTCAACCGCGTGTGGACCTCGCCCAACACGCTCCCCACCAAGTCGGAGATCGCCGCACCCGCCGACTGGATCGCGAGGGTGCACCGTAAGGCAGACTCATGAGACAGGAGCGCCAGACGGCCCAGGAACACGTGAGAACACCCCACCAATCACCCATCCGAGGGACCCTGGGCATGGGGTGAGGCGTGCAATGCTCGGGTAACGGTCGGGTTTCTGTCACCATCGACGCACTCTGAGTGACCGAAACCCCCTTTCCGACCGTTAAGACTCCGACCGAGGCACCCCACCCCATCACGAAGGGCACCGGACATGGGTCCCCATCCTGCGGTCGCGGCGATACGCCTGGCGGTCCGCCGCGTACTCCACGACGTTCTCACCGAGCACCAGACCGACCCCACCACCGCACCCGACGCACCCCAACCCCTGGTGCTCGTCGCATGCTCCGGAGGCGCCGACTCCATGGCGCTCGCCTCCGCCCTCGCCTTCGAAGCCCGCAAGCTTCCCGTACGGGCCGGCGGCATCACCGTCGACCACGGCCTCCAGGACGGCTCCGACAACCGGGCCGCCGAGGTCGCCGGACGCATGACCGCCCTCGGCCTCACCCCCGTCGAGGCCGTCACCGTCACCGTCGGCCGCGAAGGAGGCCCCGAGGCAGCCGCCCGCGACGCGCGCTACGCCGCACTCGACGAAGCCGCCGCGCGCCACGGCGCCGCCGCGATCCTCCTCGGCCACACCCGGGACGACCAGGCGGAGACCGTCCTCCTCGGCCTCGCCCGCGGCTCCGGCATCCGCTCCCTCTCCGGCATGGCCGCCGTCTCCGGCGCCAGCCGCCGCTACCGGCGCCCCTTCCTCCAGCTCGACCGCCAGACCGTCCGCAAGGCCTGCATCGCACAGGAACTCGCCGTCTGGGACGACCCCCACAACAGCGACCCCGCCTACACCCGCTCCCGGCTCCGCCACGAAGGCCTCCCCGCCCTCGAGAAGGCACTCGGCAAGGGCGTCGTCGAAGCCCTCGCCCGAACGGCCCAGCTCTCCCGCGACGACGCCGACGCCCTCGACACCTGGGCCGCCGACGCCGAGACCGCCGTACGCGACGAGGCGGGCGCCCTCGAGTGCGCCAAGCTCTTCGGGCTGCCCCCCGCCGTACGCCGCCGCGTCCTGCGCCGCGCCGTCATCGCGGAGGGCGCCCCGGCCGGCTCCCTCTTCGCCCGGCACATCGAAGAAGTCGACCGGCTCATCACCGGCTGGCGCGGCCAGGGAGCCATCAACCTGCCCGGCCGAGTCGAAGCCCGCCGCCAGGGTGGCAGACTGGTCATCCGGCAAGGCTGACGCACGCGCAACGAAAGTGACCCGGGTGAACGAGAAGGACATGGGCACCGACCTCCAGTCGGTGCTCATCACCAAGGAAGAGATCGACGCCAAGCTGGCAGAGCTGGCCGCGAAGATCGACGCGGAATACGCGGGCAAGGACCTGCTCATCGTCGGAGTCCTCAAGGGCGCCGTGATGGTGATGGCGGATCTGGCACGCGCCCTTTCCACCCCCGTCACCATGGACTGGATGGCCGTCTCCTCGTACGGCGCCGGCACCCAGTCCTCGGGCGTCGTCAGGATCCTCAAGGACCTCGACACCGACATCAAGGGCAAGCACGTCCTGATCGTCGAGGACATCATCGACTCCGGCCTGACCCTGTCCTGGCTCCTGTCGAACCTCGGCTCGCGCGAGCCCGCCTCCCTCGAGGTGTGCACCCTGCTGCGCAAGCCCGAGGCCGCCAAGGTCGCCATCGACGTCAAGTGGATCGGCTTCGACATCCCCAACGAGTTCGTCGTCGGCTACGGCCTCGACTACGCCGAGAAGTACCGGAACCTCCCGTTCGTCGGCACGCTCGCCCCGCACGTCTACGGCGGCTGACCGCTCGGCCGGCATTCCCGCCGTTCGGGGAACCCGCACCGCCTTCCCTCCGTTGAACCACGGGAAGGCGGTCGCGGGCGACGATGCTGAGGTACCGTCCGAAGAACAGCTTTTTCACACAGCAGCACTCACAGCAGCATTTTCCTACGGGCAGGAGGGACGGGGCGTACTCGCTCCGTATGGATGGACGTGAAGCGATACTTCCGTGGGCCGGTCATGTGGATCGTGCTGGCCGTCCTCGCCGTGGTCGTGCTGATGCAGGTCGTCGGCTCGTCCGAGGGCTACAAGACGGTGGACACCGGCAAGGTCGTCCAGGCGATCGACAAGAACCAGGTCAAGCAGGCAAAGGTCACCACCGGCGACGAGCAGATCATCAAGATCGAGCTCATCGACGGCCAGAAGATCGACAAGAGCAGCAAGGTCCAGGCCAGCTACATCGGTAGCCAGGGCGTGGACATCGCCGACAAGCTCCAGGAGAAGTTCGAGGCCGGGCAGATCGAGAAGGGCTACACCGTCTCCCCGACGAAGCAGTCGCCCTTCGTCTCGATCCTGCTCTCGCTCCTCCCCTTCGTCCTCATCGTGGTCGTCTTCCTCTTCCTGATGAACCAGATGCAGGGCGGCGGCTCCCGCGTCATGCAGTTCGGCAAGTCCAAGGCGAAGCTCATCACCAAGGACACGCCGAAGACCACCTTCGCCGACGTCGCAGGCTCCGACGAGGCCGTCGAGGAACTCCACGAGATCAAGGAATTCCTCCAGGAACCCGCGAAGTTCCAGGCCGTCGGCGCCAAGATCCCCAAGGGCGTCCTGCTCTACGGTCCGCCCGGAACCGGCAAGACGCTCCTCGCGCGCGCCGTCGCCGGCGAGGCCGGCGTGCCGTTCTACTCGATCTCCGGCTCCGACTTCGTCGAGATGTTCGTCGGCGTCGGCGCCTCCCGCGTCCGCGACCTCTTCGAGCAGGCCAAGGCCAACGCACCCGCCATCGTCTTCGTCGACGAGATCGACGCCGTCGGCCGCCACCGCGGAGCCGGCCTCGGCGGCGGCCACGACGAGCGCGAGCAGACCCTCAACCAGCTCCTCGTCGAGATGGACGGCTTCGACGTCAAGGGCGGCGTCATCCTCATCGCCGCCACGAACCGCCCCGACATCCTCGACCCCGCCCTCCTGCGCCCCGGCCGCTTCGACCGGCAGATCGCCGTCGACCGCCCGGACATGCAGGGCCGCCTGGAGATCCTCAAGGTCCACCAGAAGGGCAAGCCGGTCGCCCCGGACGTCGACCTCGGCGCCGTCGCCCGACGCACCCCCGGCTTCACCGGTGCCGACCTGTCCAACGTCCTCAACGAGGCGGCGCTCCTCACCGCCCGCAGCGACCAGAAGCTGATCGACAACAAGGCTCTGGACGAGGCGATCGACCGAGTGGTCGCGGGCCCGCAGAAGCGGACCCGGATCATGTCGGACAAGGAGAAGAAGATCACCGCGTACCACGAGGGCGGACACGCCCTGGTCGCGGCGGCCTCGCCCAACGCCGACCCCGTCCACAAGATCACCATCCTGTCCCGCGGCCGCGCCCTGGGCTACACGATGGTGCTCCCGGAAGAGGACAAGTACTCGACCACGCGCAACGAGATGCTCGACCAGCTGGCGTACATGCTGGGCGGGCGCGCGGCCGAGGAGCTCGTCTTCCACGACCCGACCACGGGCGCCGCGAACGACATCGAGAAGGCCACGGGCACGGCCCGCGCGATGGTCACGCAGTACGGCATGACCGAGCGGCTCGGCGCCATCAAGTTCGGCGGCGACAACACCGAGCCCTTCCTCGGCCGTGAGATGGCGCACCAGCGCGACTACTCGGAAGAGGTCGCGGCGCTGGTCGACGAAGAGGTCAAGAAGCTCATCGAGACCGCGCACAACGAGGCCTGGGAGATCCTCGTCGAGAACCGCGACGTCCTCGACAACCTGGTCCTCGCCCTCCTGGAGAAGGAGACGCTGGGCAAGGAGGAGATCGCCGAGATCTTCGCCCCCATCGTCAAGCGCCCGGCCCGCCCGGCCTGGACCGGCTCCTCCCGCCGCACGCCCTCCACGCGTCCGCCGGTGCTCTCCCCCAAGGAGCTCGCCCTGACGAACAGCGCCAACGGCACGGCGAACGGCTCGGCCACCCCCGTGGACACGACCAAGGGCATCGACATCGCCCCGGTCGACAGCCCCGAGGACTGACCGCCCGGCCACCCCGGAATGGATGCCACGCCCCCACAGGTTCTAGCCTGTGGGGGCGTGGCTATTTCGCGCGCACACAGTCAGACGGAACGAGGCACAGGATGACCGACCCGGTGACGCTGGACGGCGAGGGCACGATCGGCGAGTTCGACGAGAAGCGCGCCGAGAACGCCGTACGAGAGCTCCTCATCGCGGTCGGCGAGGACCCGGACCGCGAGGGCCTGCGGGAGACGCCGGCGCGCGTGGCGCGGGCGTACAGGGAATTGCTGGCGGGGATGCGGCAGGAGCCCGAAGACGTCCTTACCACGACTTTTGATCTCGGTCACGATGAAATGGTCCTCGTAAAGGACATTGAGCTCGTCAGCTTCTGTGAGCATCATTTGCTCCCGTTCCATGGCGTGGCCCACGTGGGCTACATTCCGGCGGAGAGCGGCAAGATCACGGGGCTCTCGAAGCTGGCTCGGCTGGTCGACGTCTTCGCGCGGCGCCCGCAGGTTCAGGAGCGCCTGACGACCCAGATCGCGGATTCGCTGATGAAGATCCTTGAGGCCCGTGGTGCGATCGTTGTCATCGAGGCCGAGCACATGTGCATGTCGCTGCGAGGCATCCGAAAGCCGGGCGCGAAGACGACGACCTCGGCGGTGCGAGGTCAACTTCGCGACGCTACTACACGTGCTGAGGCCATGTCCCTGATATTGGCTCGTTAGCAGCGGACTGCCCGCTGTGCTCCATACCGTCCCGATCAGTGGAGTTGATCGCTGATCAAGGGGGCGGTATGGGGTACGGACCGACCAGCAAGATGCTGGTCAACCTGGTGGACGGCTGCGCGCAGGCCAAGAACGTGGTGCCGGGAAGCGCGATGTGGACGCTGGACGGCGACCGGACGGTGCAGACCACGGTCGTGGACGTGACGGCGGTGAAGGGGCGCGAGGCCGTCGACGTGGTCACGGACCGCATGACGTTCACGGCCGGCCCGGACCTGCTGCTGCTCACGCCGGACGGGTGGAAGCGCGCGGCGGACGTGGCGGGGGCGACGGTCGCCTGGACGTACGCGAAGAAGCTGTGCCGGGAGCGGCTGACGATCTGGCCGGGATACGAGTTCGGCTACTTCGTCGGGGCCACGTGCGCCGACGGAACAGTGGGTAAGAACTATGTGTCGCTGGTCGTGAACGAAGAGGCCTTCGCCGCCCGGTACGCGGCTGCACTCACGGCCTGCACAGGGCTTTCAGCCCGCCTTGAGGCGGTGACCCGGCCATCCGGCTATCTGAAGCGGGACCTCCCCGGCTTCCGCGTGCGGGTGGTCTCCTCGTACCTCTCCGACGCGCTGCGGCACTACGTGGGTGAGGACGCCCACCACATGCGGCAACACTTCCCCCGGGTGGTCCTGCGGGACATCGATACCTTCGAAGGGTTCCTCGACGGATACGTCGAGGGTGACGGATGCCCCATCAAGGGATGGAACGGGCGCATGATCACGAGCGCCAACGTTCCCTTCCTGGCCGAGATCGCTCCGATCATCGGAGCACGGTTCACCCCGAGGGCCAAGGCCAAGGGGGCCTCGCAGCTCTGCGTATCGGATCGCTGGGCCGATCGCGGCACCTTCACCCCTGAGCACCATCCCCTGGACCCGCCCGAGTCCTCCTGGATCAAGGTCCAAGAGGTCCGCCCCCGCCCCGCCCTCGGCACGAAACCCTTCACCTTCTACAGCTACCGGCTCGAACCCCACCCCACCTTCCTGCTGAACGGGCACCTCGCGCGCGAGTCCTGTGTCGTCCTGGGCCGTGGCGAGCGATAGCGCGACGGCGTCAAAGGCGACCGCCGCGCTCATGCTCGGCCAAGCGTAGATCCTGCGGCGTACGGCTTTCGGGCGCATCCCGGACCACCCCCGCCCGTCCTGTCAGGTTCAGGAGACGGGGGCTTGGCCCTTGCCGTTTTCGTCGTCCTCGGGGAGCCTGCAGACCCGTTCCAGGAAGAGGGCGGCGGCGACGACGGCGATGCCGGCGGCGACGGCGAGGGCGGCGTAGAGGGCCTGGTCGCGGCGGGCGGGGACGTCGAGGGAGCCGAGGAGGTAGACGCCCGTGCCGCCGTACATGCCGGCGACGAGGGCGGCTACGAGGGCGCTGGCCTGGCCGAAGACGACGGCGCGGGCCGCCATGAGGGGTTCGACGCCCTTGGCGCCGGGGCGGCGCTCGCGCTGGGCCTTGAGGCGGGTCCGGATGGAGAGGGCGGTCGCGGTGAGGATCACCGCGATCACGGCGAGCACGATGGGTGCGGCGATCGGCACGCTGGGGAGGGTGCCGACCGAGTCCCAGAGCCGGGCGGCGCCCCAGGAGAGGATGCCGGCCACGAGGAACAGTCCGGTGAGTACCTTGAGCCGCAGTTGTTTCACCGGATGTCCTTCGAGTCGTCGCTGGGGCGGTCTGGCACGAGCGTAACGACTACTCGGGCAGACGGAGTTCCAGGTCGACACGGGGAGTGACGCCCTCGGTCCCGACGGCGGCGAGGAGGTCGGCCACGGAGCCGTGGCCGGGGAGCTGGGCCTCGGGGTCGACGTCGTGCCAGGGGGCGAGGACGAAGGCGCGCTGGTGGGCGCGGGGGTGCGGGAGGGTGAGGACGGGGTCCTCGGAGACGGCGTCGGCGTACGTGATGATGTCGACGTCGAGGGTGCGGGCGCCCCAGCGCTCCTCGCGGACGCGGTGGAAGGCCTCCTCGACGGCCTGGGCGCGTTCCAGGAGGGAGGAGGGCGGCAGGGTGGTGCGGACGAGGGCGACGGCGTTGAAGTACGAGGGCTGGCTGCCGGGCTCGACGCCCCAGGGCTCCGTCTCGTAGACGGGGGAGACGGCCTTGACCCGGAGGCCGGGGGTGTCGGCGAGGGCGTCGACGGCTCCCTGGAGGGTCTCCAGGCGGTTGCCGAGGTTGGCGCCGAAGGCGAGGACGGCCCAGCGGGGGTTGGAGAGGGTGGTGTCGGCGGCGTCGACGGTCGCGACGACGGAGGCCGGTACGGGCTGGACGGTGGGGTCGCTCTGCGTCGGCTTCATCGTCGGCTCCGGGTGATCGTGATGGTGACGTCGTCGAAGGGCACGGTGATGGGTGCGTCCGGCTTGTGGACGACGACTTCCACCTCCTGGACCCCGGCGTGGCTGAGGCATTGCTGGGCGATGCGCTCGGCGAGGGTTTCGATGAGGTCGACGGGTTCGCCCTGGACGACGTCGACGACCTCTTCGGCGACGATGCCGTAGTGCACGGTCTTCGCCAGGTCGTCGTCGGCCGCCGCGGGGCGGGTGTCCAGGCCGAGGACCAGGTCCACGATGAAGGTCTGGCCCTCCTCGCGCTCCTTGGGGAAGACGCCGTGGTGGCCTCGGGCCTTGAGGCCGCGCAGCGCGACACGATCCACGCGAATCACTCCTGCTGTCGTAGTTCGGGTGGCCACGCAGCCGGGTGCGGACGGCCGGGTGTCCACTCTCGAATCTACCTGCGGGGACCGACAGCGCTTGCCCTCGGGGGCCTTGGGCGGGTCAGGCGGGGGGTTCGGTGCCGTCCACGCCGGGGGGTTCGGTGTCGTCGGTGAGGACGGGGGAGGCGTGGTGGGACCAGATCTTCCAGCCGTCGGGGGTGCGGCGGAACACGTTGGTGGCGACCACGAGCTGGCCGACGAGGGGGCCGAGCTCGGCGCCGTCCTCGGCGGGGCCGCCGCTGAGGATGTTCTCGGTGCAGGTGACGACGGCGGTGCCGTCGGCCAGCGAGATCTTCAGGTCGGTGAGGAAGAACTGGATGTACTCGGTGTTCGCCATGATCAGCGCGTACGAGCGGAGCACTTCGCCGCGGCCGGTGAGGACGGGCCAGCCGGGGTGGACGCAGGTGATGGGGGTGGCGCCGTCGTCGAGCCAGAGGGCGGAGACGCCTTCGAAGTCGCCGGTCTCCATCGCTTCGTAGAAGGCGGTGTTGGCTGCTTCGAC
Source organism: Streptomyces wedmorensis (assembly GCF_000716445.1). Classification (GTDB taxonomy): domain Bacteria; phylum Actinomycetota; class Actinomycetes; order Streptomycetales; family Streptomycetaceae; genus Streptomyces; species Streptomyces wedmorensis. Next base: position 54,073 of record NZ_JNWK01000011.1, on the reverse strand, counting down.
GGCCGCCTCGTCGGTGCTGCGGCCCGTGTGGCTCACGCGGCTCCCTCGACGGCTCGGGCGACTCGGACGGCGTCGGCGGTGGCCCTGACCTCGTGGACGCGGACGGCCCACGCGCCCGCGTGGGCGGCGAGGGCGGAGACGGCGGCGGTGGCGGCGTCGCGTTCGCGGGCGGGCGGTGGGGCGGCGCCTTCGCGGGTGAGGACGTGGCCGAGGAAGCGCTTGCGGGAGGCGGCGACCAGGAGGGGCCGGCCGAGGGTGCGGAGCTCGGGGAGGTGGGCGACCAGGGCCAGGTCGTGGGGGGCGAGCTTGGCGAAGCCGAGGCCGGGGTCGACGACGATGCGTTCGGGGTCGACGCCGCCGGCGACGACGGCGTCCAGGCGGGTGCGGAGCTCGCCGAGGACTTCGCCGACGACGTCGTCGTACACGGCGAGGCTGTTCATGTCCTGGCTGAATCCGCGCCAGTGCATGACGACGAAGGGGACCTCGGCGGCGGCGACGGCCGGGACCATGTGGGGGTCGGCGAGGCCGCCGCTGACGTCGTTGACGAGGATCGCGCCGGCCTCGACGGCGCGGGCGGCGACGCGGGCGCGCATGGTGTCGACGGAGACGGTGACGCCTTCGGCGGCGAGGCCGCGGACGACGGGGACGACGCGGCGGAGCTCTTCCTCCTCGTCGACGCGGGTGGCGCCGGGGCGGGTGGACTCGCCGCCGACGTCGACGAGGTCGGCGCCTTCGGCGACGAGGTCGAGGCCGTGTTTGACGGCGGCCGTGGTGTCGAACCAGCGGCCGCCGTCGGAGAAGGAGTCGGGGGTCACGTTGACCACGCCCATGACCGCGCAGCGGTCCCACTCCGGCAGGCCTCGGGCGGTGCCCCGGTCGATCGTCGTACTCATGTGTCCAGCGTAGGGCCCAGGGGTGAGATCAGGCCGGGCGGAGCCCTCGGTCGGGGTCGCGTGGAGCCCTGGGGCGGGGTGTGCGTGGCCCGGGGTCAGGCGGCGCGGATCTCGCGTTCGGCGGGGGTCGGGACGATGTGGGCGCAGGGTCGGGGGGCGGACGCGGGGCGTCGGCGGGTGAAGGGGCGGGGCAGGGAGAGGGTGACGAAGCCTTCGGCCTGCATGGCGGCGAAGCCGATGCGGGGGAGGTCACGGCTGGTGCGGTAGACGACGAAGCGGGGTTCCCAGCGTGGCCGGAACTTGGCGTTGAACTTGTACAGCGATTCGATCTGGAACCAGCGGGAGAGGAAGACGAGCAGTCCGCGCCAGACGCGCAGGACGGGGCCGGCGCCGATCTTCTCGCCGCGGGCGAGGGCGGCGCGGAACATGGCGAAGTTGAGGGAGACCCGTTCGATGCCGAGGCCGGGGGAGGCCTGGAGGGCGGCGACGATCAGGAGTTCGTTCATGCCGGGGTCGGCGGAGCGGTCGCGGCGCATGAGTTCGAGCGACATGCCGTCGGGGCCCCAGGGCACGAAGTGGATGATCGCTTTGAGGTCGCCGTAGGGGGAGTCGGGGTCGCCGGGGTCGTCGTGCTTGTGGGCGGTCGCTATGACGGCGTCTCCGTCGCCGGGGGCGCCGATGCGGCCGAGGGCCATGGAGAAGCCGCGTTCCGTGTCGGTGCCTCGCCAGTCGGCGGCGGCGCGGCGGACGCGGGCGAGTTCGGCTTCGTCGAGGTCGCGGACGCGGCGGACCTGGGTGGTGTAGCCGTTGCGTTCGATGCGCTTGACCATCTGGCGGACGTTGCGCATGGGGCGGCCCGAGAGGGAGAAGTCGGCGACGTCGACGACCGCCTCGTCGCCGAGTTCGAGGGCGTCGAGGCCGGTCTCGCGGGTCCAGACCTGGCCGCCGGTCTCGGAGCAGCCCATGACGGCGGGGGTCCAGGAGTGGGCCTTGGCCTCGTCCATGAATCGTTCGATGGCCCCGGGCCAGGCCTCGACGTCGCCGATGGGGTCGCCGCTGGCGAGCATGACGCCGGAGACGACGCGGTAGCAGACGGCGGCTTTGCCGCTGGGGGAGAAGACGACGCCCTTGTCGCGGCGGAGCGCGAAGTGGCCGAGGGAGTCGCGGCCGCCGTGCTGGTCGAGGAGGGCGCGCAGCCGGGTCTCGTCCTCGTCGGTGAGGCGGGCGGCCGGGTGCTCGGGGCGGAAGGCGAGGTAGATGGTGGTGAGGGCGGTGAGCATGCCGAGGGCGCCGAGGGAGTAGCCGACGGTCCAGTCGACGCCGTTGGTGTAGCCGACGGGGCCTTCGACGCCGAAGAGTCCGTACAGGACGTGTTCGAGGCGGTCGGCGAGGCTGGGGTCGCCGATGACGCGGCGGGGGTGGGCGCTGACGATGACGAGGCCGAGGGCGATGGATCCGGCGCCCATGACGACGAAGTTGGCGAGGGCGCGCCAGCGGCTGCGGGGGTCGGGGAGGGCGGCGAACTCGTTGCGGTGGCGCAGGAGGAGGCCGAGGAGCGCGAGGGAGAGCAGGGCGCCGAGGACGGAGTGGCGCCAGACGAACTGGGCCAGGCCGCCGAGGGGGAGCAGGACGACGGCGGCGCGCCAGGCGCGGCGCTTGTGGCGCTTGAGGCCGTGGGCGAGGAGCAGGAGGAGGACGCCGGCGCTGAGGGAGAGGGCGGCGGAGAGGGGGCCGAGGGTGCCGGGGAGGACTTCGGCGACGGCGTGCATGCGGCTGGCGCGGAAGCGGGGGAAGACTCCGGCGGCGATGTCGATGAGGCCGATCAGGGTGCAGGCCGTGCCGACGAGTGCCGGAACCTTCTCGGGTCGGGGGCCGCGGAGAATCCGGCGTACCCGAACCGGAACCGTTCCGGATTTATCCCCATCTACCGTGACAGACATGGCTTCCCGTGCTTCCCGTGGTTCCTGTGGTCCCGCGAGGGGTCCTGCGAGGGTCATCGACTCCGGTCGGGCCCTGCCGCGCGTTCGGGCGGGCCGTTCCGGCTGGTGCGCCTTCTAGGACGGAGCCGTGCCAGGTCGGGTTCATCGGTGCACAGGAAATTCTCGGAAAGAAGGCTCGGGCGTCTCATGGGTCTCACCAGCGACAAGGTCCTCTGGTCGGCAGTGGTGCTGGCCGTGGTGCTGTTCGCGGCCACGGTGCTGCTGTGGCCGCGGCTCGCGCGCGGCGGGTGGCGGAGCGTCGTGGGCCGGGTGGGGCTGCTCCTGCTGACGCAGGTGACGCTGTTCGCGGCCGTGGGTCTCGCGGCGAACCGGTCGTTCCTCTTCTACGGTTCCTGGGCCGACCTGTTCGGGCAGGAGCAGGACATGGGGGTGGTCGTCGACCACGCGGCGGGATCGAAGGACCTGCGGGTGGTGGGCACGCAGGCGCTCGACGTGCCGGGTGGTGGCCGTCCCGCGGTCGGCGGCCGGATACAGAAGGTCGTCGTAGCGGGGGACCGGTCGGGGATCGTGTCGTCGGCGTACGTGTACCTGCCTCCGGAGTACTTCCAGGAGCAGTACGCGCGGCGGACGTTCCCGGCGGCGGTGGTGCTCACGGGGTACCCGGGCACGGCGGAGAACCTGATCAAGGGGCTGAAGTACCCGAGGACGGCGTACCTCCAGGCGAAGGAGGGGCGGATGCAGCCGATGATCCTCGTGATGCTGCGCCCGACGGTGGCGCCGCCGCGGGACACCGAGTGCGTGGACGTGCCCGGGGGCCCGAAGACGGAGACGTTCTTCGCGGAGGACCTGCCGAGGGCGGTCTCGGAGTCGTACCGGGTGGGGACGAAGCCGCGGAACTGGGGCTTCATGGGGAACTCGACCGGGGGCTACTGCGCCCTGAAGATCGCGCTGCGCCATCCGGACCGGTTCGCGGCGGGGGCCGGGTTCTCGGCGTACTACCGGGCGGCGGAGGACGTGACGACGGGTGACCTGTTCCACGGCGACGAGCGGCTGCGCAGGCGGTCGGACCTGCTGTGGAGCCTGGACCACCTGCCGCAGGGGCGGTCGTCGTTCCTGGTGACGACGTCGAAGCGGGGCGAGGACAACCTGAAGGCGACGCGGGAGTTCGTGGGCAAGGTGAAGAGCCCGGCGAAGGTCTCCTCGATCACGCTGGAGAGCGGCGGCCACAACTTCAACACGTGGAACAGGGAGATCCCGCCGGGGCTCGTCTGGATGAGCGGGAAGCTCAGCGCGAACTGACGCTCACTCCGGCGTGGCCCGGCGCAGGGCGCGGTGGACGCCGGCCGGGGTGAGGACGCCGAGCGGCCGCCCGTCGGCGCCGGTGACCGCGAGGCGGCCGGTGTCGTGCTGGAGGAGCACGGCGAGGGCGTCCTTGAGGGAGGTCCCGAGGGGCACATGGGTGCCGTCCTCGTATTCCTCGGGGCCTCCGACGTACCCTTCGCGGCTTCCCTCCCAGATGTCGAGGTCGGCCTCGGTGACGGGGGTGACGGCGAGCCGCTTGAGGCCGCGGTCGCTGCCGACGAAGTCCGCGACGTACGGGGTGGCGGGGGAGCCGAGGACGGTGGCGGGGGCGTCGAACTGCTCGATGCGGCCTTGCCCGTAGACGGCCATGCGGTCGCCCATGCGGACGGCCTCCTCGATGTCGTGGGTGACGAGGAGGACGGTCTTGCGGACGGTGGCCTGGAGGGCGAGGAACTCGTTCTGGAGGCGCTCGCGGACGACGGGGTCGACGGCGCCGAAGGGCTCGTCCATGAGGAGGACGGGCGGGTCGGCGGCGAGGGCGCGGGCGACGCCCACGCGCTGGCGCTGTCCGCCGGAGAGCTGGGCGGGGTAGCGGGAGCCGTACGTGGCCGGGTCGAGGCCGACGAGGTCGAGGAGTTCGGCGGCACGCGCGCGTGCGGCGGTCTTCTTCCAGCCGAGGAGGGCGGGGACGGTCGCCGTGTTGTCGAGGACCGTGCGGTGGGGGAAGAGGCCGACCTGCTGGATGACGTAGCCGATCTTGCGCCGCAGGGCGACGGGGTCGACGCCGGCGACGTCCTCGCCGTCGACGAGGACGCGGCCGGAGGTCGGCTCGACGAGCCGGTTCACCATCATCATCGTGGTCGTCTTGCCGCAGCCGGACGGCCCGACCAGGGTGACGAGTTCGCCCTCGGCGACCTCGAAGGAGAGGTCGTCGACGGCCGTGGTGCCGTCGGCGTACCGCTTGGTCACGTGCTCGAACCGGATCATGGTTCCCCATTCTGGCCCCTGGGCGCAGGGGGTGTGTGAAGGGCGTGTTGCCGCATTGTGGCGGGTTCCGGTGATTGTCGGTGGCGGGGGTTAGGGTCGTCAGACAAGCGTTCGGGAGGGTGGGCGGCCCGGGGGAGGGACGATGAGCGCACCGAACTGTCTGGTCACGAACGACTGGATCTGCGGGGAGTATCTGCGCACGCGCAGCGCGGAGTTGACGGATGCTCTGCTCCAGCATGTGGGAATCACGGCTGCGTCCGTGCTGATCGCCCTCGCCGTCTCGGTCCCCCTCGCGCTGCTCGTGCGGGCCAGGCCCCGGTTCGCCGGTCCGGTCCTCGGCCTGACCACCCTGCTCTACACGGTGCCGTCGCTCGCGATGTTCTCGCTGCTGCTGCCCCTCTTCGGGCTCTCCGCCGCGCTCGTGGTGACCGGCCTCGTGCTGTACGCCCTGACGATCCTCGTGCGGAACACGCTGGCGGGGCTCGCCGCGGTGCCCGCCGAGACGCGGGAGGCCGCCCGGGGCATGGGATACGGCTCGTGGCGGCTGCTCTGGGAGGTCGAACTCCCGCTGGCGCTGCCGGTGCTGATGGCCGGCATACGGATGGCGACGGTCTCCACGATCGCGCTGACCACGATCGGCTCGGTCGTCGGCCGCGGCGGCCTCGGCAACCTCATCGAGGACGCGCTGCCGACCTTCTTCAAGGCGCAGATGCTCGCCGCCTCCGTGCTGTGCGTGCTGCTCGCCGTCACCGCCGACCTGCTTCTCCTGGGCCTCCAGCGGCTGCTCACGCCGTGGGCCCGGATACGGACCGCGCCGGGAGGTGAGTGAGGTGGGGGTCGTGACGGATGCCTGGGCCTGGCTCACCACCGGCGCGCACTGGACCGGCGAGGACGGCATCGGGCAGCGCCTCGCCGAGCACGTGTACGTGAGCGGGGCGGCGCTCCTGATCGCGGCGGCGGTCGCGCTGCCGCTGGGGCTCTGGCTCGGCCACCTCGGCCGGGGCGGGACGCTCGCGGTGAACGTGTCCAACGTGGGGCGGGCGGTCCCCGTCTTCGCGGTGCTCGCCCTGTTCATGGTGTCCCCCCTGCGCAACGCCGGGTACGTGCCGACCGTCGTGGCCCTGGTGCTGTTCGCGATGCCCCCGCTCCTCACCAACGCGTACGTGGGGATGCGGGAGGTGGACCGGGCCGCCGTGCGGGCCGCGCGGGGCATGGGGATGACCGGCGGTCAGCTCTTCTGGCGGGTCGAACTCCCGCTGGCCCGGCCGGTGGTGATGACCGGGGTGCGCTCGGCCGCGGTGCAGGTGGTGGCCACGGCGACGGTCGCGGCGATGGTCGGCCAGGGCGGTCTGGGCCGGATCATCACGGCCGGCTTCGCCACGTACGACACCGCGCAGGTGGTCGCGGGCGCCGTGCTCGTGGCCCTGCTCGCGCTCCTCGTGGAAGGCGTGCTGGCGGGCGCGGACCGACTGCTCGCGGGACCCGCGCGGGCGCGACGACTCGACGGCTGAACGAACGATCTGAGATGGGTGATTCCGTGAACAGGATCTCGCGTATCGCGGGTGCGGTGCTCGGTACGGCGGCGCTGACCGTCGCCCTCGCCGCCTGCGGCGGCGACAGCCTGGAGGGCAGCAAGAAGGGCGACGGAGGCTCGGGGGGCTCCGCCGGCGGCGCGAGCACGAAGGACAAGGGCTCGCTGGTCGTCGGTGCGGCGGCGTTCACCGAGGCCAAGGTGCTGGCCGAGCTGTACGCCCAGTCGCTGGAGGCCGCCGGGTACTCGGTGTCCATCACGACCGTGAAGAACCGCGAACTGTACGAGCCCTCCCTGGAGAAGGGCGAGATCGACGTCGTACCGGAATACGCGGCGACGATCGCGGAATTCCTCAACGCGAAGGTGAACGGGCCGAAGGCGCCCGAGGAGAAGCCGGTCGCATCCGGTGACGCGACGGCGACGGTCGAGGCGCTGCGGAAGCTCGCGGAACCGCGCGGTCTGAAGGTGCTCGCGGTCGGCGACGCCGTCGATCAGAACGCCTTCGCGGTGACCAAGGAATTCGCCGAGAAGAACAAGTTGAAGACCCTTTCCGATCTCGGTCGCGCCAAGCTGAAGGTGAAGATCGCGGCCGGCGACGAATGCGCGGTACGGCCGTTCTGCGCGCCAGGTCTGAAGAAGGCCTACGGGATCGAGGTGACCGGGATCGACCCCAAGGGCGTCGGCACCCCGCAGGCCAAGCAGGCGGTCAAGGACGGCGTGGACCAGCTGGTCCTGACCACCACCACGGACGCCACGATCGACGCCTACGGCCTCGTCTTCCTCACCGACGACAAGAAGCTGCAGAACGCCGACAACGTGCTGCCCGTGGTCAACGCGAAGGACGCCGGTTCTCCGGACATAGCCGCCGCACTCGACCGGCTCACCAAGGTGCTGACCACAGCGGATCTCGCCGAACTGAACCGCAAGGTGGACGCCGAGCGGGCGAAGCCGGAGGACGTCGCCAAGGCCTATCTGGTGGAGAAGGGGCTGGTCGACAAGTAGTCCACGGGTGAGGGGAGTCGACCCGAAACGGAACCGGAACGGTTGATATCCACTTCTGGTGGCGAGAAGTGGCCAAGAGATTGCCGGGCCGAGACCCCACATGGCGCCTACGCACGGTAAATTTCAGGCCATGCCACGTGGACGCCACCGCCATTCCCCGCCTCTGCACAAGCTGCTGCCGCCCTCCGCGGTCGCCGGCGCCGCGGTCGTGTGCGCCGCGGCCGCCTGGCTGCCCGGCGACCTGGTGGTCGTGCGGCTGCTCGCCGCCGCCGCGGCCGCCGCCGCGGTCACCGGTGCCGTCCTCATGCGCAGTTGGGACCGCAGCGCCGGCCTGCGGGTCGCCGAGCTCGACCGGGCGCGCACCGCCGACCAGTGGAAGGCCGAGGAACGGACCGCCGAACTGGAGTCCGACCTGGACGAGTCCCGCGCCCTGCGCGCCAAGCTCGACGCCAAGCTCCGCGCCAAGCGCGTGGAGCTCGCCGGGCTGCGCGGCGAGCACGCCGACCTCCTCCGCCGGTACGCCACCGCCGAGACCGAGCGCGCCAGCGCCCTGGAAGGCCGGCGCGTCCTCGCCCTGGAGACCACCGGCGCCGCCGACGCCAAGGCCCTGCCGGCCGCCTCCACGCCGACCCCGGAGGCCTACCGCCGCGCGGCCCAGGCCCTGCGCGACCTCCCGCGCAACGCCGCCGCACAGCAGGCCCGCCGCACCACCGAGGCCGCCCGCGCCCGCGACCTCGCCGAACGGGCCCGCGAGACGGAGGAGCCGCAGGGGAAGCACGCGGCGGCCGCCGGATCCGAGCACGCCCGCCCGGCCGCCGCCCTCGCCCTCCCCGCGGCCGCGCCCGCCGCGCTGCCCGCCGTCCCCACCGCGAGCGCGATCGTCCCCTACGCTGCCCGCCGGCCCGTCCCTCGGCCCGAGGGCGGCTTCGACTTCTTCGGTACGCAGAAGGCGGCGGCCGCCATCGAGGCCGTCCAGCACACCGACCTCGCCGACGTCGTCGGCGAGGAGGCACTCGCCGCGCCCTTCCTCACCCCCGTCGGGCCGCCGCCCGGTGCGATCGGCCACGTCATCGACCTCACGGCCCACGACGAAACCGAACAACTCGACGTAGCCACCCTCCGCGACGCCGTCAACTCCTAACCCCCGGCCCGGGGCCCCGCGGCCCCGCCGGCCCTTCGCCCGCGGGCGCATGGGGGCGGGCTCCGAAGGGGGCTACTTGTCGATGTCGCCGACGACGAAGAAGAGGGAGCCGAGGATGGCGACCATGTCGGCGACGAGCGTCCCGGGCAGCAACTCGACCAGCGCTTGGATGTTGTTGAAGGAGGCGGAGCGCAGCTTGAGCCGGTAGGGGGTCTTCTCGCCCTTGGAGACGAGGTAGTAGCCGTTGACCCCGAGCGGGTTCTCGGTCCACGCGTACGTGTGCCCCTCCGGCGCCTTGAGCACCTTCGGCAGCCGCTGGTTGATCGGCCCCGGCGGCAGTTCGGCCATCCGGTCGAGGCAGGCGTCGGCGAGGTCGAGGGAGTTGTGGGTCTGGTCGAGCAGGCACTCGAAGCGGGCGAGGCAGTCGCCTTCGTCGCGGACGGCGACCCGGAGGGTGTCCTGGAGTTCCCCGTAGGCGAGGTACGGCTCGTCGCGGCGCAGGTCGAAGTCGACGCCGGAGGCGCGGGCGATCGGCCCCGACACCCCGTACGCGTGCACCGCGGCCTGTGACAGGACGCCGATTCCGCGGGTGCGGCCCCGGAAGATCTCGTTGCCGAGGACCAGCCGGTCGTACACGTCCATCCGCGACCGCACGTCCGCGACGGCCTGCCGCGCCCGTCCCAGCCAGCCGGCCGGCAGGTCCTCCTTGAGGCCGCCGACGCGGTTGAACATGTAGTGCATCCGGCCGCCGGAGACCTCCTCCATCACGGCCTGGAGCTCTTCGCGCTCCCGGAAGGCGTGGAAGACCGGCGTGATGCCGCCCAGTTCGAGGGGGTACGAGCCGAGGAACATCAGGTGGTTGAGGACCCGGTTGAGCTCGGCGAGGAGCGTCCGCGTCCATACGGCGCGCTCCGGGACCTCCATGCCCAGCATTCGTTCGACGGCCATCACCACGCCGAGCTCGTTGGAGAACGCGGAGAGCCAGTCGTGACGGTTGGCCAGCATGATGATCTGCCGGTAGTCCCGCGCCTCGAAGAGCTTCTCCGCGCCCCGGTGCATGTACCCGATCACCGGCTCGGCCTCCCGCACGACCTCGCCGTCGAGCACGAGCCGCAGCCGGAGGACCCCATGGGTCGAAGGGTGCTGCGGCCCGATGTTCAGCACCATGTCGGTGCTCTCCGCCGCCCCGCCGATCCCGACCGTCGTCTCCGTCATGCGGCCCAGTATCCCTCGCGTCCCCGACGCCCGTTCCCCTCGCTCACAGGACGACCGGGACATTCCCGGAGCCCTCGCCCGGGACCCGCCGTTTCACCCGCTCGCGGCCGGTACCCGCTGCGTCAGCCAGAGGAAGTCGCCGAGCCCTCCGGGGGCGGTGAGCTCCGCGGCCTCGCCCGCCGAGGCGAGGGCGCGCACGTATCCCGCGGGGTCGGTGGAGGCCAGTGCGAGCGGCGGCCGCCCGCCGGACACCCCGAGCCGCCGCAACGCCTCCCGCTGCGTGACCAACTCGGCCCCCGGCAACCGGCCCGTGCCCCCGCCCGCCGCCGGCAGGGCTCCGCAGGCGTCCAGGGCCACGTGGGAGGTGAGGTCGCAGGTGCCGTCGGGGACGGGGGGGACCTCGCGGCCCGAGCGGAAGCCGGTGAGGGTGCCGAAGGGGGGCCGGGCGGCGTGGAGGTGGGCGTAGTCGACGGCGACCGCGCGGCCGGCCGAGAGGGAGGCGACGGCGAGCGCCCAGGCCTGGTCGCGGGGGCGTCCGATCTCGGCCCGGGAGCCGGGTTCGGACAGGGGCCACCAGCGGGAGAGCCAGTCGGCGTCGGGGCCGGAGACGGGAGGGCCGAGCCGTTCGGTGCCGTCGGGGCGGACCTCCACGTACCGGGCGGTGCCCGTGGCGTCGGCCTCGGCGACGTCCGTCGGCACGTTGTCGAGCCACTCGTTCGCGAAGAGGAGTCCGCGTGCGCCCGGAGGGATCCGGTCCGTCCATGTGATCCGGGGGTCGAGCCCGGCGGGCCGGCCGGCCCGCTCCACGGCGACCGGGCGGACCGTGAGGCCGCTGCCGGCGGTCGCGGCGAGGACCCCGGTGAGCAGTTCGCCGCGGCCGGCGCCCACGTCGACCAGGTCCACCTCGGACGATTCCAGCTCCTCCGCGACCTCGTGGAGCAACCGGGCCACGGCCCCCGCGAAGAGCGGGGAGGCGTGCACCGAGGTGCGGAAGTGCCCCGCCGGTCCCTCTGGTCGCAGATAGAAGCCCCCGGGGCCGTACAGCGCCCGTTCCGTGGCCTCCCGCCACCCCTGCCACTGACACGTCTCATCCGTCACGGGCCCCAGTCTCCACCTCGGGGAGTACGGGCTCCGCGCCAAAGGTCGACCCCACGGTTGATCCCTGCACCATCTCCCTTTCCCTACTCTGGGTGACGTGCAGCGCCTCTACGACTTCCTCCGCAGACACCCGACGGGCGTCGACACCTTCTGGGCCGTCGTCCTCCTCGGGTTCTCCCTGCTGTGGGTGGGGTCGACCTACCCGGCGGCCGACCACCCCGTCGCCGCCGGTGCCGTCGGCGTGCTCTTCTCGCTGGTCGTGGCGCTGCGCAGGCGCGCGCCCGAGAAGATGCTGCTGCTCGCGGTAGCCCTCGGGGTCTTCCAGCTCGTCTTCGGCCTGGTGCCGTTCGTGGCCGACTTCGCCATGCTCGTGATCATCTTCACCGTCGCGGCGCACGACGGCCCGCGCTGGGCGTCCCGGCTGGCGCTCGTCGGCGGCCTCTGCGCGGCCACGCTCTCCCAGCTGAGATGGCCGATGGAGGAGACCGACTCCGGCGCGGCCAAGATCTTCTTCACGGTCATCATGACCGTGCCGTTCGCCCTCGCCTGGGTCCTTGGCGACTCGCTCCGCACCCGCCGCGCCTACTTCGCGCAGCTGGAGGAGCGGGCCTCCCGCCTGGAGAAGGAGCGCGAGGCGCAGGCCAAGGTCGCGGTCGCCGCGGAGCGTGCCCGGATCGCCCGCGAGCTGCACGACGTCGTCGCGCACAACGTCTCGGTGATGGTCGTGCAGGCCGACGGCGCCGCCTATGTCATGGACTCCTCCCCGGAGACCGCCAAGCAGGCACTGGAGACCATCTCCACGACGGGCCGGCAGGCGCTCGCCGAGATGCGCAGGCTCCTCGGCATCCTGCGGACCGGGGAGCACCAGGAGGCCGGGGAGTACGTGCCCCAGCCCGACGTGCAGCAGATCGAGGACCTCGTCGAGCAGGTCCGTGGCGCCGGTCTCACCGTCGACTTCGCGATCGAGGGGAGCCCCCGCCCGCTGCCGAGCGGCGTCGAGCTCACCGCGTACCGGATCGTGCAGGAGGCCCTCACCAACACGCGCAAGCACGGCGGCCCGGACGTCGGCGCCAGCGTCCGGCTGGTCTACTTCGACGACGGCCTCGGGCTGCTCGTCGAGGACGACGGCCGGGGAGCGCCCCAGGAGATGTACGAGGACGGGGGCGCCGACGGCCGGGGGCATGGTCTGATCGGCATGCGGGAGCGGGTCGGCATGGTCGGCGGCACGCTGGACGCGGGCCCGCGTCCGGGCGGCGGATTCCGGATCAGTGCCCTGCTCCCGCTCAAGTCCGCCCACTGACGACCCTTAAGGAACTGACCTGATGTCCATCCGCGTGATGCTCGTCGACGACCAGGTGCTGTTGCGTACCGGTTTCCGCATGGTGCTCGCCGCCCAGCCGGACATGGAGGTCGTGGCGGAGGCGGGCGACGGGGTCGAGGCCCTGGAGGTGCTGCGGTCCACGGCGGTCGACGTCGTCCTGATGGACGTGCGGATGCCCAAGCTGGACGGGGTGGAGACGACCCGGCGGATCTGTTCGGAGCCGGACGCGCCGAAGGTGCTGATCCTGACGACCTTCGACCTCGACGAGTACGCGTTCTCGGGGCTGAAGGCGGGCGCGAGCGGCTTCATGCTGAAGGACGTGCCGCCGGCCGAGCTGCTCGGCGCGATCCGCTCGGTGCACAGCGGCGACGCGGTGGTGGCGCCGTCCACCACCCGCCGGCTCCTGGACCGCTTCTCGCCGATGCTGCCGTCGTCGGGCAAGGAGCCCGAGCACAAGGGCCTGGAACGGCTGACGGACCGGGAGCGCGAGGTGATGATGCTGGTCGCACAGGGCCTCTCGAACGGCGAGATCGCCGCCCGGCTCGTCCTCTCCGAGGCCACCGTCAAGACCCACGTCGGCCGCATCCTGACCAAGCTGGGCCTCCGCGACCGCGTCCAGGTCGTGGTCCTGGCGTACGAGTCGGGCCTGGTCCGAGCGGGCGGCGGCGCGGCCTGACACCTCCTGGGGTGCCGGGCCGATCAGGCACTAGCGCAGCACCGACTCCAGGAAGTCGCTGCCGAGCCGGGCGACGACGGAGACGTCGAGCTGGTGGAGGACGTAGCGGCCGCGGCGCTGGGTGGTGAGGAGACCGGCCTTCCGCATGACGGCGAGGTGCCGGGAGACCTCGGGGGCGGTGATGCCGTACGCGTCGGCGAGCTCGCTCGTCGTGTACGCGCCCCGGGCGAGGCTGCGGCACAGCCTCATCCGCATGGGGTGGGCGACCGCCTCCAGGCGCAGCTTGACCGCCTCGACGGGCGCGGCGCCGCCGAGGTCGCGGGCGGGCACGGGGTACTGGACGACCGGCTGCCAGCCGGGCGCGTGCAGGGCGAACAGGTGCGGCCAGCCGAACGCGGTCGGCAGAAACGTCACGCCCGAGCCTTCGGCGCTGGTTCGGCCGTGGAGCAGCTTGTCGACGACGATCCGGGAGCCCTGCTCGTCCTCCTCCAGGACCATCGCGGAGGAGGCGTCGGCGACGGCCTCGGCCAGGCCCTTGTGGCGCAGCAGCTCGGTCTTGTGGCGGGCGTCGGCGGCGAGCTGGACCCGGACCCGGCGCCAGGTGTCGGCGAAGAACGCGTCGTCGCAGTCCTCCAGGAGCCGCCGTACCCACGCGCGCGTGGCGGACGGATCGGCCAGCATCCGCTCCGCGAAGGCGGACTGCCGCGGCCCGCGCGCCGCGGCCAGGTCGAGGGCGCGGCGGCGCATCCGCTCGTCGACGAGCGGCGAGGGGGCGCCGTGCGTGTAGTGGCTTGCGCAGGAGATCTCCAGGGCCGAGCTCACGAACCTCTCGTCGTCCATGCGGTCGAGGTCGTCCAGCTCCTCGGCGAGGGTCTCGCGGGGCCGGGCGGGCAGCAGGATGTCGGAGCGGGTGGAGCGCCACATGAAGTCGGACTCGTGCAGCCGGTCCGCGAGCTCCGGTTCGAGCGCGGCGGCCGTCGTGGTCGTCCAGGCGTGCAGCCGTGCGTGGTGCGCGGGCTCGGCCAGGGCGTGCAGGGCCGCGCCCAGCTCCGCCAGGGGAGAGGGGCAGAAGGAGATCCGCTCGTGCGGCAGTCCGGTGATGTCGATGGTCACGCTCACCCGTCCATGGTGCGGGCTCGCCCCCGGGCGCTGTCCCGCCGTTTGACGAGCCCCGTCAAACGGCGGGCCACGGGGCGGGGGCGCGGCGCACGGTGACGGCATGAACGCGATGCATCAGTACCTCTTCGACGCGTACCGCGCCGCCCGGCTGGGCGAGCCCGCGCCGCCGGTGCCCGGCACCCACGACGTCGCCGTCCTGCGGTCGGTCCGCGACCGGCGCCGCTTCGCCCGGGTGCTCGCGGGCCGCCCCGCGCGCGGCGCCCTCCGCACGGCCCTGCGCCGCCTGCTGCACCCCGCTCCCGCGGACCGCCGCCGTTCCTGCTCCTGCTGACGCCTCTGCCAGAGGGGCGCCCGAGGAGCTGCCAGAGGGGCGCCCGAGGAGCGACCGCCCCCGCCCCGGCTCAGCGGCCTCGGACACTGCCCCGGCTCAGCGGCCTCGGCCCACAGCGGCCCCGGACACCGCCCCGGCTCAGCGGCCCCGGCTCAGCGCTCCGGGCCCCCGCTCAGCGCCCCCTCAGGCCTTGATCCTGGACAGGAAGTCCCGTACCGCGTCCTTCACGTCCGCGGCGGTCCAGGCGAGCCCGGGGGCCGTGACCGTCAGTTCGGTGGAGGCGACGCCCGGGGGGCCGCCGGCGCCGGGGGCGAACCAGCGGCGGAAGAGGGCGGTACCGGTGGCCTCGGTCTGGGCGACGGCGGCCGCGGTGAGGGCGTCGGGGTCGTACGGGAGCCAGACCTGGAACTGGTGGGTGTGGGGGGCCTCGGGGTGGATCCGGGACCAGCCGACGCCGGCCTCGGCGAAGGCCTCGCGGACCGCGTCGGCCACCACGCGCGCGTGTGCCACGTAGTCGGGCAGGCGGGGCAGCTCGGTGTCGAGGCCCCGGAGCGCGGCGAGCGCCACCGGGTACTGCTGGAAGAGCTGGCCGCCGTACCGGTGCCGCCAGACCCGGGCCTCCTCCATGACGTCCTCGGGACCGGCGAGCGCGGCGCCGGACAGGCCGCCGAGGGACTTGTAGAACGAGACGTACACGCTGTCGGCGAGCCCCGCGATCTCCGCGAGCCCGCGGCCGAGACGCGTCGGGCACTCCCACAGCCGGGCCCCGTCGAAGTGGACGACCGCGTCGCGTTCGCGGGCCGCCTCCACCACCTCGGTCAGCTCTTCCCAGGACGGCAGGACGAAGCCGGCCTCGCGCAGCGGGAGCTCCAGCATCAGCGCCCCGAACGGCTCCGGGTGGTCCCGTACCTCCTCGGCGGTCGGCAGCCTCGGCGCGTCGGTCGGGTGGACCGTGCGGAGCCCGGAGACGGCCGCGAACGCCCCGCCCTCGTGGACCTCGGGGTGGCCGAGCGGGTGGAGGGCGACGACCGGGCTGCCGGTGCGGCCGGCCCAGCAGCGCAGCGCCACCTGCTGAGCCATGGTGCCGGTCGGGAAGAAGACGGCGGCGGGCATGCCGAGCTCCTGGGCGACGCGCCGCTCCAGCTCCTCCACGAGCCCGTTGCCGTACGTGTCGATCAGCGCCTCGCCGTGGCCGGCGGCCTCCGCCCAGTCGGCCAGTTCGCGCAGCCGGGGGCCGACCGTGCCGTCGACGGAGGTGTCCCACAGCTTGCGGGCGGCGCCTCCCCAGAGCTTCGCCCGGTACTGCCGGGCCGCTTCCTCGTCCACGGGACTCTCAGGACTTACAGGATTCATGGGCCTGATCATCACACCACCACCCACACCCTGTGGACAGCCACGGAGCAGCGCGAAACGCTGGCGTAGCATGACCAGAAATCGTCCGGTACCCGCCGAGGACTGGAACGGAAGGCCGTCCCCACCGTGAACGCACCAGCAGCGCCAGAGACCCGACCCGAGGACCGACCCGCCCGGCTCACCGTCGGAGTCGTCGGCGCAGGCCGCGTGGGCCCCGCCCTCGCCGCCGCCCTCCGGCTCGCCGGACACCGTCCCGTCGCCGTCTCGGCGGTCTCCGACGCCTCCCGCCGCCGCGCCGCCGACCTCCTGCCCGACGTCCCGGTCGTCGAGCCGGCCCGCGTCCTCGCCCTCGCCGACCTGGTCCTGCTGACCGTCCCGGACGACGCCCTGCCGGGCCTGGTCGAGGGCCTCGCGGACACCGGAGCCGTACGGCCGGGACAGCTGATCGTCCACACCTCCGGGCGGTACGGGGCACGGGTCCTGGACCCCGCCCGGCAGGCCGGCGCCCTGCCGCTCGCGCTGCACCCCGCGATGACGTTCACCGGCACCGCGGTCGACGTCCAGCGGCTCGCCGGCTGCTCCTTCGGGGTCACCGCTCCCGACGAGCTGCGGCTCGCGGCCGAGGCCCTGGTGATCGAGATGGGCGGCGAGCCCGAGTGGGTCGCCGAGGAGGCCCGCCCGCTCTACCACGCGGCCCTGGCCCTCGGCGCGAACCACCTGGTCACCTTGGTGGCCCAGTCGATGGAGCTGCTCCACAAGGCGGGCGTCGCCGCTCCCGACCGCATGCTCGGCCCCCTGCTCGGCGCCGCCCTGGACAACGCGCTGCGGTCGGGGGACGCGGCCCTCACCGGCCCCGTCGCGCGCGGTGACGCCGGCACGGTCGCCGCCCACGTCGCCGAGCTGCGCAAGCACGCGCCCGGCACCGTCGCCGGATACCTGGCGATGGCCCGCACGACCGCCGACCGGGCGCTCGCCCACGGCCTGCTCAAGCCCGAACTGGCCGAGGACCTGCTGGGCGTGCTCGCCGCCGACAGCACCGCCGCCGCCGACGGGCCGCAAGGAGACGACCGATGACCCTGTCCGCCCGCAAGAGCGCCGAGGGCGGCCGACCCGTCCGCCACCAGCCGGCCGAGCTGCTCCGCGCGGTCGAGGACCTCGCGGACGCCGTCGCCCACTGGAGCGCCCCCGGCCGCACCGCCGTCGTCATGACCATGGGTGCCCTCCACGAGGGCCACGCCACCCTGATCCGGGCCGCACGCGAGCGCGTGGGCGCCGAGGGCTTCGTCGTCGTCACCGTCTTCGTCAACCCGCTCCAGTTCGGCGCGGGCGAGGACCTCGACCGCTACCCGCGCACCCTCGACGCCGACCTGGAACTGGCCCTCGACGCCGGCGCGAGCGTCGTCTTCGCGCCGTCCGCCGACGAGGTCTACCCGGGCGGCGAGCCCCAGGTCCGGATCACCGCGGGCCCGATGGGCGAGCGCCTCGAAGGCGCCTCCCGGCCCGGCCACTTCGACGGCATGCTGACCGTCGTCGCCAAGCTGCTCCACCTCACCGGCCCCGACCTGGCCTTCTTCGGCCAGAAGGACGCGCAGCAGCTGGCCCTGATCCGCCGGATGGTCCAGGACCTGAACTTCCCGGTCGAGATCGTCGGCGTGGACACCGTCCGTGAGGCCGACGGCCTCGCCCTGTCCAGCCGCAACCGCTACCTGTCGGCCGAGGAGCGCCGTACCGCCCTCGCGCTGTCCCGCGCGCTGTTCGCCGCCGGCGACCGGCTCGCCGCCCAGGAGGCGCTGCGCGCGCGTGCCGCCTCCCTCCCGGGCGCCCAGGGCCGGGCCGAGAACCGCGCCGAGGCGCTCTCCCGGCTCGGCGAGGCCCGGGCCGCCGCCGACGCCCACGCGGTCGCGCAGGCCGCCGAGCCAGGTGGGGCCGAGGCCGTGCGGGCCGCGGCCCGCGCCGTCCTCGACGACGCGGCCAAGGCCGAGCCGCCGCTCACCCTCGACTACCTGGCGCTCGTCGATCCGGCGGACTTCACCGAGGTCGACGACGACCACGACGGTGACGCGATCCTCGCCGTCGCCGCGCGCGTGGGTGCCACGCGGCTGATCGACAACATCCCCCTCGCGTTCGGGACCGCCGGGTCCGGAACCACCCCGTTCGGAGCCGCCAAGTGACCGGAATACGGCTGCACGCCCCCGCGCCCGGCTGGGACATCGACGCCGACGTCGTCGTGGTCGGCTCCGGGGTCGCCGGTCTCACCGCCGCCCTGCGGTGCACCGCCGCCGGGCTCCGTACCGTCGTCGTCACCAAGGCCCGGCTCGACGACGGCTCCACCCGCTGGGCCCAGGGCGGCATCGCCGCCGCCCTCGGCGAGGGCGACACCCCCGAGCAGCACCTCGACGACACCCTGGTCGCCGGCGCGGGCCTCTGCGACGAGGACGCCGTGCGGCTGCTGGTCACCGAGGGCCCGGACGCCGTCCGGCGGCTGATCGCCACCGGCGCCGACTTCGACAAGAGCTCCGACGGCGAGATCGCGCTGACCCGGGAGGGCGGCCACCACCGCCGTCGGATCGCCCACGCGGGTGGGGACGCGACCGGCGCCGAGATCTCCCGCGCCCTGGTCGAGGCGATACGGGACGGGGGCGTCCGCTTCATCGAGCACGCCCTCGTCCTCGACCTCCTGACCGACGCCGAGGGGCGCACGGCGGGCGTGACCCTGCACGTCATGGGCGAGGGCCAGCACGACGGCGTCGGCGCCGTCCACGCGCCCGCGGTGGTCCTGGCGACCGGCGGCATGGGCCAGGTCTACTCCGCCACCACGAACCCGGCCGTCTCCACCGGCGACGGCGTCGCGCTCGCCCTGCGGGCCGGCGCCGAGGTCTCCGACCTGGAGTTCGTCCAGTTCCACCCGACGGTGCTCTTCCTGGGCGCCGGCTCCGAGGGCCAGCAGCCGCTGGTCTCCGAGGCGGTACGCGGCGAGGGCGCCCACCTGGTCGACGCCGACGGGGTCCGCTTCATGGTCGGGCAGCACGAGCTGGCCGAGCTCGCCCCCCGGGACATCGTCGCCAAGGCGATCACGCGCCGGATGCAGGAGCACGGCACCGAGCACATGTACCTCGACGGCCGGCACTTCGGCGCCGAGATGTGGGAGCAGCGCTTCCCGACGATCCTGGCCGCCTGCCGCTCGCACGACATCGACCCGGTGACCGAGCCGATCCCGGTCGCCCCCGCCGCCCACTACGCCTCCGGCGGTGTCCGCACGGACCTGAGCGGCCGGACCACCGTCCCCGGCCTGTACGCGTGCGGCGAGGTGGCCTGTACGGGCGTCCACGGCGCCAACCGGCTCGCCTCGAACTCGCTCCTCGAAGGCCTGGTCTTCGCCGAGCGGATCGCCGAGGACATCACGGCCGCCGCCCCGCGCGTGGCGGGAGCCCCGGTGCCGCACCCGGCGCCGGTGACCCTGCCGCTGCCCGTGGCGGGCGCGCGGACCCGCGTGCAGCGGGTGATGACGGCCGGCGCGGGGGTGCTCCGCTCGGAGACCAGCCTGCGGGCGGCCGCCGAGGCCCTCGACGCCCTGCACAGCGACGCCGTGGCCGGCGGCACCGACGACACCAAGGCCGCCGAGCCCGGTGTGGAGTCCTGGGAGACCACCAACCTGCTGTGCGTCGCCCGGGTCCTGGTCGCCGCGGCCCGCCGCCGCGAGGAGACCCGCGGCTGCCACTGGCGCGAGGACCACCCGGACCGGGACGACACGGACTGGCGCCGGCACCTCGTCGTACGCCTCACGCCGGAGCGGACCCTCGACGTCCGCACCACCGACACCTTCGACTTTCCCCCCACCGTCGACGCCCCAAGGGAGCCGTAAGTGAGCACGCCCGAGGAAGCCCGTCCCGAGCCCGTGGACGTCCCTCTCATCCAGATCAACACGGTCTCCGCCGACGAGCCCGAAGGCTGCGGCGACGACTGCGCCTGCGGCGGGGGCGAGGAGTTCGAGTGCGGGCTCGACCCCGCGCTCGCCGAGCTGCTCGCCGAGGCCGGTCTCGACCCGGTGCAGGTCGAGGACATCGCCCACCTGGCGATCGCCGAGGACCTCGACGGCGGCGTCGACGTGACGACCGTGGCGACCGTTCCCGAGGACGCCGTCGCCACCGCCGACTTCACCGCCCGCGAGGCCGGTGTCGTGGCCGGTCTGCGGGTCGCCGAGGCCGTCCTGTCCATCGTCTGCGCGGACGAGTTCGAGGTCGAGCGGCACGTCGAGGACGGCGAGCGCGTCGAGGCCGGGCAGACGCTGCTCAGCGTCACCGCCCGCACCCGCGACCTGCTCACCGGCGAGCGCAGCGCGCTCAACATCCTGTGCCGCCTCTCCGGCATCGCCACCGCCACGCGCGCGTGGGCGGACGCCCTGGAGGGCACGAAGGCGAAGGTCCGCGACACCCGCAAGACCACCCCGGGCCTGCGCGCCCTGGAGAAGTACGCGGTCCGCTGCGGCGGCGGCGTGAACCACCGCATGTCGCTGTCCGACGCGGCCCTCGTGAAGGACAACCACGTGGTGGCGGCCGGTGGCGTCGCCGAGGCCTTCGAGGCCGTGCGCGAGATGTTCCCCGAGGTACCGATCGAGGTCGAGGTCGACACGATGCACCAGGTCCGCGAGGTCCTGGACGCGGGCGCCGACCTGATCCTGCTCGACAACTTCACCCCGATCGAGACCGAGGAGGCCGTCGCGATCGTCGCGGGCCGCGCCGTCCTGGAGTCCTCGGGCCGGCTGACCCTGGAGAACGCGGCGGCGTACGCGGCGACCGGCGTGGACTACCTGGCGGTCGGCGGGCTCACCCACTCCTCCCCGATCCTCGACATCGGCCTCGACCTGCGCGAGGCGGCCGTCTGATGCTGCTCACCATCGACGTCGGCAACACCCAGACGGTCCTCGGCCTCTTCGACGGCGAGGAGGTCATCGAGCACTGGCGCATTTCCACGGACCCGCGCCGGACCGCCGACGAGTGGGCGGTCCTGCTCCAGGGCCTCATGGGCATGCACCCGCTGCTCGGCGTCGAGCTGAGCGACGGCATCGAGGGGATCGCCATCTGCGCGACGGTCCCCTCGGTGCTGCACGAACTGCGCGAGGTGACCCGCCGGTACTACGGGGACGTGCCGGCGGTCCTGGTGGAGCCGGGCGTCAAGACGGGCGTCCCGGTCATCACCGACAACCCCAAGGAGGTCGGCGCGGACCGCGTCATCAACGCGGCCGCGGCGGTCGAGCTGTACGGCGGTCCCGCGATCGTCGTCGACTTCGGCACGGCGACGACGTACGACGCGGTCACCGCGCGCGGCGAGTACGCGGGCGGGGCCATCGCGCCCGGCATCGAGATCTCGGTCGAGGCGCTGGGCGTGAAGGGCGCCATGCTCCGCAAGATCGAGCTGGCCCGCCCGCGGAACGTGATCGGCAAGAACACGGTCGAGGCGATGCAGTCGGGCATCATCTTCGGCTACGCGGGCCAGGTCGACGGCGTCGTCGCCCGCATGAAGCGCGAGCTCGTCGGCCCGAACGGCAACCCCTCCGACGTCACCGTCATCGCCACGGGCGGCCTCGCCCCGATGGTCCTCGGCGAGTCGGCCGAGATCGACGAGCACGAGCCCTGGCTGACCCTGATCGGCCTGCGCCTGGTGTACGAGCGGAACGTCACCCGCATGTGAGCCCCGGTGCCCGGCCCACCCGGGCACCCCGGGCTCCGCGCCCTCACCGGCCGAGCCTTCCCGCGTCCACCGGCTCGGGCCCCGGCCGCCCACCGGACCGGCCCTCCCGCGTCCACCGGACCGGCCCTCCCGCGTCCACCGGACCGGCCCTCCCGCGTCCACCGGACCGGCCCTCCCGGGGGGCCGCGCGGCGGCGCGCCGGAATGATCGCTAAGAGAAAATTGTCCGATTAGCGCGTAGTGTCGGCCCATGCCCACGCCATACGGATACCGCGGCGGCATGGCGTTCAGCGCGGACGAGCTGCGTGTGCTCCGTCGCGCCCTTGCCATCGCCCTCCACCCCGCCCCCCTCCAGGACGAGGACGTCCAGGACTGCCTGCGCCTGGCCGAATCCGTGGACGAGGCCGCGCGCGAGGCCGGCCGGCTGCGCGCCTTCCTCCTGGACGACCTGGCCCGCTACCGCGAGGCGCTGCCCGGTTCGCTCGGCGGCTACCTGGACCTCCTCCGGGACGCCCTGGCCGCCGGGTACGACCCCGGGGCCGACGACCTCGCGGCCCTGCGCGCGCTGCGGCGCAACGCAGGGGCCTCCGAGCTGCTCACCCGCTGCCAGGTGCTTGCCGAGCGTTCCGTGCGCACCCGCCTGGCCCGGGTCTCCCAGGCCACCGTCGCCGCCCCGGCGGGCGTGCCCCGGGCCCGGCTGCTGGCGCTGCCCGGCGGGCGCGCGGCGGCCGACGAGCCCAAGCCGACCCCGCCCGTACCGGCGGAGCGTCCGGTGCCCAAGCCCTCCGAGGTGTTCCCGCCGCGCCGTCGGCCGGTACCCCCGCCCCCGCCCGAGGAGCGGGTCGCCGGATAGCTACCCTGGTCGTCATGGACTACGTATCCGCGCTCCTGCCCCCCGTCGTGATGGCCGCGTTCTTCATCGCCCTCGTCGTCACGATCGTGAAGAGCCAGGGCGGCCCGAACAAGGCCAAGGAGGATGCGGTCGTGGACGCCGCCATCGCCCGCGCCGAGGCCGCCCGTCAGGCGGACGGCACCCCCGCCTCCTGAGGCGGTCGCCCTCAGGGGCGGCCGGCGCACCACCCGGGACGCGTGACCTTTCGAGGTCGCGCGTCCTTTTTGCTACGTTTCCTTCCGTCAGTGGCTGTTCATTGGCCTTTTGCGCACTAAGGTGACGTTGTGCCCCGTCCATTGGGAGAGCTCGAAGACGCCGTCATGACGCGCGTCTGGCAATGGAACCGCCCGGTGACCGTCCGGGAAGTTCTGGAGGACCTCCAGCAGGAACGGTCCATCGCCTACACGACCGTCATGACCGTCATGGACAATCTCCATCAGAAGGGCTGGGTGCGCCGCGAAGTCGAAGGCCGCGCCTATCGATATACCGCGGTCTCCACCCGGGCCGCCTACTCGGCCGCCCTGATGAACGAGGCCTGGGCCCAGAGCGACAACCCGGCGGCCGCACTCGTCGCCTTCTTCGGGATGATGTCGCAGGGCCAGCGCGAGGCCCTGAACGACGCCATCAGAATCGTCCAGCGGGACACCCCGCTGACCGCCCCGCCCGAGGAGGGCGCCGACAGGACCGGGGTCCGGGAGCGATAGCGTCCCCCCATGTCGCCGTCTGCCTCTCCGGCCGCCTCCGCGGCCTCCGCCAAAGCCGTCACCGTCCGCAGGGCCCGCACCAGCGATGTCGCCGCGGTCCGCCGCCTCGTCGATCCTTTCGTGAGTCGCGGCATCCTGCTCGACAAGGCGACCGTGACCCTTTACGAGTCCATCCAGGAGTTCTGGGTCGCGGAACGCGACGAGGACGCCACCGTCGTCGGCTGCGGCGCCCTCCACGTGATGTGGGAAGACCTCGCCGAAGTCCGCACTCTCGCCGTGGATCCCGAGTTCAAGGGAGCCGGAGTCGGACATCAGGTGCTCGACAAGTTGTTGCACACGGCCCGATGGCTCGGGGTGCGGCGGGTATTCTGCCTGACCTTCGAAGTCGACTTCTTCGCGAAGCACGGCTTCGTGGAGATCGGCGAGACCCCGGTCGACGGAGATGTCTACAGCGAGCTCCTGCGTTCCTATGACGAGGGAGTCGCCGAGTTCCTCGGTCTCGAACGAGTGAAGCCGAACACCTTGGGCAACAGCCGGATGCTTCTGCACCTGTAACCCTATGTCCGAATCGCGCACGTTTCCCGCGTTGCCGGGGTTCTGAACCTCTGCCAGGGGTTTGTGTTTTTCCGGGAAAAGCGGTTTCCTTTCCGCGTACTGCATTTTCGATGAAAGGAAATCCGGTGGCACAGAAGGTTCAGGTCCTTCTTGTCGACGACCTCGACGGCGTCGAAGCGGACGAGACGGTGACGTTCGCGCTGGACGGGAAGACCTACGAGATCGACCTCACCACCGCCAACGCCGAAAAGCTCCGTGGCCTGCTGGAGCCGTACACCGCGGGTGGCCGTCGCACCGGTGGCCGCACCACGGGCGGGCGCGGCAAGGGCCGTGTCGCGGCCGGCAGTCCCGACACCGCCAAGATCCGCGCGTGGGCCAAGGAGAACGGCTACGACGTGAACGACCGCGGCCGCGTGCCCGCCACCGTCAAGGCGGCCTACGAGGACGCGAACCGCTGAGGCGACAGCTGCTGAGCCGCCGGCCCACGGGGCCGGGCACTCAGCAGCCGCACCCGGTGGCACTCAGTCGCGGCCGCGGCCACGAGCCGCACCAGGCACGGGGCATCCGCACCGCCCCACGGTGCGGACCGCAGGGCCGGCAGCGAGGTCTCCACCTCGCGCCCCGGCACGGGCGCCCGCAGCCACACGGCGGCGCCCCGAGTGCCGGAATTGCCGCGCCCCGGGGGAAGGGGCGCGGCCATCCGGCCATCGGCGCCCACACCGGCGAGATCCAGCGAGATCCCGCCCCACTCCAGCCAGTCGAGCAGTCCTGGGAGCTCCTCGGCGCTCCCCGCTGCCACGAGCAGCCGCATCCGGCGCCCCATCAGGGCCACAGGACCCGTCGCCGCGCCCATCCGGCGCAGCACGCCCCGACCGGCCGCGGCGGGCAGCTCCAGGACGTCGAACCGCAGCCCCGTGACCAGCTGCACCGGCGGACCCGCCACCGTCGCCCAGCCGAGCTCGTCCTCGTACCACCGCGCCATGCCGCCGTCGATCGGCGAGCGGGGCAGCGGGACGGTGAAAGCCATGCCCGGTGGAACTCCCGCGGGGGCGTCTTGGTTACGCCCCGGGGGACGTCGTCGTGACGTTCGGTCCCCTTCCGGACGCGCACGGTGTCCGTGATGAGGCGTACGCGTGCATTCGACCGCGCAAGGGTGTTCGCTGGTAGCGGAGGGAACCGGGGTGCGCCGCATGGAGTGTCAGTGCTTACGGGTAAGACATTCCTAGTGGAGAGGGGCGACTCGCGGGCTTCGGCGTCTCACGTTCGCCATCGGCGTACTGATGGCGCGGGTAACTACTTGGCCTGCGGGAACATCGTCTCGCACCATCGGGTTGGAGCATTTGTCGGCTGTTCGGCAGCAGGTCTCCCCGCGGAAGAGGGGGTGATCCGGACGGATGTCGGCAGTTGGAATGAGCGGTCCCCGCTTGCGGGACTAAGCTGCGGAAGGACAGGGAGGGGATCGACCCCTAACTGACTGACCGCTCTGAGGAGCGATTAACGATGTTCGAGAGGTTCACCGACCGCGCGCGGCGGGTTGTCGTCCTGGCTCAGGAAGAAGCCCGGATGCTCAACCACAACTACATCGGCACCGAGCACATCCTTCTGGGCCTTATCCACGAGGGTGAGGGTGTCGCCGCTAAGGCCCTGGAGAGCCTCGGGATTTCGCTCGAGGCGGTCCGCCAGCAGGTGGAGGAGATCATCGGGCAGGGGCAGCAGGCCCCGTCCGGGCACATCCCCTTCACCCCTCGCGCCAAGAAGGTCCTGGAGCTCTCGCTCCGTGAGGCCCTCCAGCTCGGCCACAACTACATCGGCACCGAGCACATCCTGCTCGGCCTGATCCGCGAGGGCGAGGGCGTCGCCGCCCAGGTCCTCGTGAAGCTGGGCGCCGACCTCAACCGGGTGCGACAGCAGGTCATCCAGCTGCTCTCCGGCTACCAGGGCAAGGAAGCCGCCACGGCCGGCGGTCCTGCCGAGGGCACGCCCTCGACGTCCCTGGTCCTCGACCAGTTCGGCCGCAACCTCACCCAGGCGGCCCGCGAATCCAAGCTCGACCCGGTCATCGGGCGCGAGAAGGAGATCGAGCGGGTCATGCAGGTGCTGTCCCGCCGCACCAAGAACAACCCGGTCCTCATCGGCGAGCCCGGCGTCGGCAAGACCGCCGTCGTCGAAGGCCTCGCGCAGGCCATCGTCAAGGGCGAGGTGCCCGAGACCCTCAAGGACAAGCACCTCTACACCCTGGACCTCGGCGCGCTGGTCGCCGGCTCCCGCTACCGCGGTGACTTCGAGGAGCGCCTGAAGAAGGTCCTCAAGGAGATCCGCACCCGCGGCGACATCATCCTGTTCATCGACGAGCTCCACACCCTCGTGGGTGCGGGCGCCGCCGAGGGCGCGATCGACGCCGCCAGCATCCTCAAGCCGATGCTGGCCCGTGGTGAGCTCCAGACCATCGGTGCGACCACCCTCGACGAGTACCGCAAGTACCTGGAGAAGGACGCGGCCCTCGAGCGCCGCTTCCAGCCCATCCAGGTCGCCGAGCCGTCGCTGCCGCACACCATCGAGATCCTCAAGGGTCTGCGCGACCGGTACGAGGCCCACCACCGGGTCTCCATCACCGACGAGGCCCTCGTCCAGGCCGCGACCCTCGCCGACCGGTACATCTCGGACCGCTTCCTCCCGGACAAGGCGATCGACCTGATCGACGAGGCCGGCTCCCGGATGCGCATCCGCCGGATGACCGCGCCGCCGGACCTCCGCGAGTTCGACGAGAAGATCGCCGGCGTCCGCCGCGACAAGGAGTCCGCGATCGACTCGCAGGACTTCGAGAAGGCCGCCTCGCTCCGCGACAAGGAGAAGCAGCTCCTCGCCGCGAAGGCCAAGCGCGAGAAGGAGTGGAAGGCCGGCGACATGGACGTCGTCGCCGAGGTCGACGGCGAGCTGATCGCCGAGGTCCTCGCGACCGCCACCGGCATCCCGGTCTTCAAGCTGACCGAGGAGGAGTCCAGCCGCCTGCTCCGCATGGAGGACGAGCTCCACAAGCGCGTCATCGGCCAGAAGGACGCCGTCAAGGGCCTGTCGCGGGCCATCCGCCGTACGCGGGCCGGTCTGAAGGACCCGAAGCGCCCCGGTGGCTCGTTCATCTTCGCCGGTCCGTCCGGTGTCGGTAAGACCGAGCTTTCGAAGGCCCTCGCCGAATTCCTCTTCGGCGACGAGGACGCGATGATCTCCCTCGACATGTCGGAGTTCAGCGAGAAGCACACGGTTTCCCGCCTCTTCGGTTCGCCGCCCGGATACGTCGGCTACGAAGAGGGCGGCCAGCTCACCGAGAAGGTGCGCCGCAAGCCGTTCTCCGTCGTCCTCTTCGACGAGGTCGAGAAGGCCCACCCCGATATCTTCAATTCCCTTCTCCAGATCCTGGAGGACGGTCGCCTGACCGACTCCCAGGGCCGGGTCGTGGACTTCAAGAACACGGTGATCATCATGACCACCAACCTCGGGACCCGGGACATCTCGAAGGGCTTCAACCTGGGCTTCGCCGCCCAGGGCGACACGAAGTCCAACTACGAGCGGATGAAGGCGAAGGTCAGCGACGAGCTGAAGCAGCACTTCCGCCCGGAGTTCCTCAACCGTGTGGACGACATCATCGTCTTCCCGCAGCTGACCCAGGACGACATCCTCCAGATCGTCGACCTGATGATCAGCCGCGTGGACGAGCGCCTGAAGGACCGGGACATGGGCATCGAGCTCTCCCAGTCCGCGAAGGAGCTCCTGTCCAAGAAGGGCTACGACCCCGTGATGGGCGCCCGTCCGCTCCGCCGGACGATCCAGCGCGAGATCGAGGACACGCTGTCGGAGAAGATCCTCTTCGGCGACCTGCGCCCCGGTCACATCGTGGTCGTCGACACCGAGGGCGACGGCGAGGAGCGCAAGTTCACCTTCCGCGGCGAGGAGAAGTCGGCCCTGCCGGACTCCCCGCCCATCGAGGCCACGGGCGGCACCGGCCCGAACCTCTCGAAGGACGCGTAAGGCACAGCTGCACCAAGGGGCGGCCCCGGAACCAGAAGGTTCCGGGGCCGCCCCTTTGTCTAGTGGGTGAGGCTGATGTCCGCCGGGAGGTGTTCGAGGCCGGTGAGCGTGGCCCCTCGGGGGACGAGCAGCTGGCGCAGACCGCGGAGAGGCGCGAGGAGGGTCACGTCCCAGGTGGCGCGGGGCGCCGCTTCGAGAACGAGAGCGTTCAGGTGGGGGAAGGCCTCTGTGATCAGCCGGAACGGGGGATCTTCGTGGTCGACCTCCACGAGGAGCGACGTCACCTGGGGCAGCGGCCCGAGCGTGTCGAGCACCGAGCGAGCGCTCTCGAAGCCGAGCAGCCTCAGACCGCGTACGTCGGGCAGCATCGGCCGGAGGAAGGCGAAGCCTTTCTCGCCGACTCCCGCCCTGATGTCCAGGAGCTCGGGCCGCAGGCCCAGCCGTGACAGGGCGGCGGCCTGGTCATCGGTCACGACGGTGTAGTAGAGCTCGGCCGGGTCGAGCTTCGCGATGATCTCCTCGGCGTACCGCTCGGCGTCGAAGCGGGTCCACGCCCACATGAGCTGTGAGCGGACCAGGATCTCGGGGCGGCCGACGAAGCCCGCCAGATAGAGCAGCGCCGCGTCGGAGGAGAGATGGCTCGCCGCGGTCGCCACCAGGTAGGCGTGCCCCTGGCTCAGCCCCTCCGGCGCCGGCAGCAGATCCAGGATCAGGCGCCCCACGGCGGCCAGCTCGCGGGCCTCCCGCACGCCGCGCGGCGGGATCACCTCGGCCGTGCGAGCCAGGACCTCGGCGCGTACCTCCGGGGGGACCTCCGTGGCGTGTTCGAGGGCCGTGGCCGCGAGGAGGACGAGGCGCAGCTGGACGCGGCGGTCCTCGGCGGCGTCGGCGGCAGCGAGCAGCTCGCGCAGGATCTCCGCGCATTCGCGAGGCCGTGCGTGGCCGACCGCCATGCGGATGACGTCCTCCCACTGGTCGTCGTTGGCGTGCCCGATGAGGACGCCGATGTCCCAGTGGTCCACGAGGGCCTTGGCGGCCAGGTAGTCCTGGAAGGTGCGGTGGACGAAGTCGACGGTGTCCTCGGTGGGCTCGCGCAGGAGGCCGCTGCGGTGCAGGAGGTGGGTGAAGAGCGCGTTCGGGTCGTACGCGGAGGCCTCGGGGACGGCGGGGGCCGCCTCCGTCACGATCGACTCGGCGCGGGCGCGGTCCAGCTGGGTCCGGCCGTTGAGCGTCAGCCAGTACGCGAGGCGCTGGATCAGCTGGATCTGCGGGGCCTCGTCGAGGGTGACGCCGTACGGGGCTGCCATGTCCCGCTCGCGGTCCCGGCGGGAGAGGAGCATCGACAGGGCGGCCTCGTAGAGCGCCTTGCGGCCGCGGGGCAGGAAGCCGCGCCGGTCGCGGTGGAGGGCGCAGATGAGCCCGCACATGAGGGGGTTGGTGGCGAGCTGGGCGACGTGTTCCGCGGTGCGCAGGGCGTCGAGGAGCGGCTGCTCGTACGGCTCCGCGTCCGGCCCGGCGGCCTGGTGCCAGCGGCGTACGTAGGTGGTCACCGCGGCGGGGGTCATGGGGGAGAGGGTCAGCTCGGTGAAGGCCTCGGAGGCCAGCCAGTCGTCCCGTACGGCGGTGGGGCGTGAGGTCACGAGCCAGCGGTTGCCGTCGTACGTGTCGAGGAGGCCACGGAGCCATTCGCGGGCCCGGCCGCGTTCGGCTTCGGGGATCTCGTCGATGCCGTCGACGAGGATCAGGCCGCGTCCGGCGCTCAGGACCCGGTCGGCCCAGCCGTCGGGCGCGGTGAGCGGGCAGCCGGCGGCGGAGAGGAAGAGGTCGGGGGCGGGGAGCCGCTCGCCGTGGCGGGTGAGGGTGCGGAGGGGGAGGACGAAGGGGATGCGGCCGTTCAGGTAGGCCATACCCTCGGTGCGGCCCTCGGTGGCAGCGGAGACGGTGAGCCACTGGACGAGCGTGGACTTGCCGGAGCCGGCGAGGCCGCGCAGCAGGATTCGGTCGTGCCGGGCGAGCGAGAGGTCGGCGCGGACCCCGTGGTCCAGGGGCGCGGCGGCGAACCAGGGGCTCTCCGCCGTGTCGTCGTCCGCGGGAGCGGCCGTTCCGGTCTCGAACCAGGGGCTGTCGACCCCCGTCCCCGTCGCCTCCAGGGAGAGGTACGCCAGGTCCAGCGGCCACCGGTCCGGCGAGTGGTGGAGGTCGATGCCGTAGATGGTCAGGCGGCCGTGCTTCTTCGCCAGGTGGTCCAGGTAGCGGCGCTCGAAGGCGGTGTCGCGGCCGTCCGCGCGTGGCGTCCGGCGGATGACCTCGTCGAGCTTCGCGATGAGTTCGGTCTGGCCGCGGGTCTGTTCGACCAGGCTGCGGGCGATGAAGGTGGAGCGCTGGGTGAAGAACTCCAGGATGTGGAGGCAGGCCCATTCGGTGAGGGACTCCAGGTAGAGGGCGGAGTCCGTGGAGAGGCCGTCGGGGGCGGGGGCCGCGGCCCGGAGGCGGCGGGCGAGGGTGCGGTGGCCGAGGCGGACGGCCTGGACGTCGTCCATGTCGAGGTCGCCGAGGGCGAGGAGGGTCGCCCCCAGGGTGTGGACGACGGCCTCGGTCTCGTCGGCGGGGAACGGGGCCTCGGCGCGCTCGTCCAGGGAGCGTTCGACCAGCGTCGCCGCGAGTCTGCGGACGTCCTTCTCGGTGAGGCTGCGCTTCTCGCCGCGGAAGGAGACGAGGCCGGAGAGCCTCACTTTGGGCGCGTTCCCGGTGAGTCCGGCTCCGGGACCGTCGCTGACCAGCAGTTTCTTCAGGAGTGGGCTGATCGCCGCCGAGGCGAGGCGGGTGCCGATGAGTGCCGGTTCCATAGGTGTCCCCCCGAAGATCACGGAATGCGCCAGCGTAGTGCGGGACGGCCTTTCCGGTGGGTCGGTTGCGTGACCCAGGTCCCATTCGCGGTCGGTGCCGGGTGACAAGCGGCACAGGCGTTTCGGGGGGTACTAACCGGAATAGTGGCGACCTTTGATGGCGATTCGGGACGTTTAGGGATCAAGCGTCGGGACCTTGGACCTCTGGGGTCCCGAACCGGGCAGGCCTGGCGTTTCGGGCGGTTCCGGCGCCCCGTGACGTGCGGATAAACTGTTTCTCTTGTGTCGTTATGTCCGGTTTCAGGAGTTGAAGGCAAGGCCGTCAAGGGTCGATCTTCCGAGGAGATCGCTACGACGCTATGTCGTAGATGGGGTGTTTTGGGCTTGGCGGGGGTCCGGGTTACCAAGGATGAGCAAGCCCGGCGCTGAGCACCTGTTCACGTCGGGTCCCGTACTTCCCGGAGGTTTCCCCCCGTATGTCGAAGCGCGTCATGAACCCCGCCACCCGTACCGCCGCCGTCGCTCTCGCCGCCGCGGGTCTGGGAGCGTCGATGGTGGCCGGAGCAGGGTCCGCCTTCGCCGCCGAGGGCCAGGCCGTCACCCCGATCGCCGTGACCGCGTCCGCCGCCGTCGCCACCCAGGCCGAGACCCAGGCCAAGGTGGCCGCCCAGGTGAAGGCCGCCGCCACCAAGGCAGCGGCAGCCAAGGCCGCCGCCGCGAAGACCGCCGCCGTGAAGGCCGCCGCCGCGAAGAAGGCCGTCACGGCCAAGAAGGCCGCCTCCTGGGTCAAGCCGGTCAGCTCGTACACCCTGACCGCCAGCTACAACCAGGGCGGCGCGATGTGGGCCCACAAGCACTCCGGCCAGGACTTCGCCGTCCCGGTCGGCACCCCGGTCAAGGCCGCGGGTGCGGGCACCGTCGTGAAGGCCGGCCCGAACGGCGGCGGCGACGGCCCCGCGTACGGCAACGCGATCGTCGTCAAGCACGCCAACGGCACGTACTCGCAGTACGCCCACCTGTCGAAGATCAAGGTCCACGTCGGCCAGAAGGTCGGCGCCGGCCAGCAGATCGCCCTCTCGGGCAACACCGGCAACTCCTCCGGCCCCCACCTGCACTTCGAGATCCGCACGACCCCGAACTACGGCTCCGCCGTCAACCCGGCCGCCTTCCTGCGGGCCCACGGCGTCGGCATCTGACCCGACCCGCCTCAGGAGGCCGAATAGGCCTGACTGATCAGATCGAGGGCGACCTCGAGGACGGCTCCGTGCTTGTCCTCCGGGTCGCCTTCGACGTTCTGCATGAAGAACGTGCCCGCGTGCAGCGTGAAGATCGCGCTGACGCAGCGGACCTTGTCCGTCATCGGGAGGTCCGGCTCCTGGATCAGGTCGCTCAGCGTGAGCATGCGCTCCTTGAACGTCAGGCCGACGCTGAGCTCGCGCACGGTGGCCTGGTTCTCCTGGATGAAGCGGAAGAGGGGCTCCGCCGCGCGCAGCGCCACCTGGTAGCGGCGCAGGACCTCCTGCTTGGTCTCGAGCGTGCGGGGCTGCTCCTCGGCCCAGGCGATCAGCTCGTCCATGGGGCGGGTCAGGTCCTCGAAGATCCCGATGAGGATGTCTTCCTTGGTCTTGAAGTGGTAGTAGAGCGCGGCCTTGGTGACGTCGAGGCGCTCCGCGATCTCGCGCAGCGAGGTCTTCTCGTAGCCCTGTTCGGCGAAGAGGGCGAGAGCCACGTCCTGGATGCGCTGGCGGGTGTTGCCTCGGGCCTGGGCCATGGTCTCTCGCTTCCACACTTACTTACTTGACGACCGGCTAGTTCCGCGTCTACCGTCCCCAGTGTAGTAACTAGCCGGGCGGCAAGTAAGGGAACGACATGGCGACGAACGAGACAGTCAAGACGGCCGAGGGGGAGGCACCACCCGCGCGCAGTGTCCGCGTCGTCCTTCTCGCCCTCATGATCGCGATGCTGCTCGCGATGCTCGACAACATGATCATCGGCACCGCGATGCCGACGATCGTCGGCGAGCTCGGCGGCCTGGAGCACCTCTCCTGGGTCGTCACCGCCTACACCCTGGCCACCGCCGCCTCCACCCCCCTCTGGGGCAAGGTCGGCGACATGTTCGGCCGCAAGGGCGTCTTCCTCGCCTCGATCGTGATCTTCCTGATCGGCTCGGCGCTCAGCGGCATGGCCCAGGACATGGGCCAGCTCATCGGCTTCCGCACCATCCAGGGCCTCGGCGCCGGCGGCCTCATGGTCGGCGTCATGGCGATCATCGGCGACCTGATCCCGCCCCGCGAGCGGGGCAAGTACCAGGGCATGATGGCCGGCGTGATGGCCCTCGCCATGATCGGCGGACCCCTCGTCGGCGGCACCATCACGGACCACTGGGGCTGGCGCTGGTCCTTCTACATCAACCTGCCGCTCGGCGTCGTCGCCCTCGCCATGGTGAGCACCGTCCTGCACCTGCCGAAGAAGCAGCGCGCCACCGGCACGCGGATCGACTTCCTCGGAGCCGGACTGCTGACCGTCGGCATCACCGCGATCGTCCTCGTCACCACCTGGGGCGGCACGGAGTACGCCTGGGGCTCGGGCATGATCGTCGGCCTCGCGATCGGCGGCGCCGCCGCGCTCGCCGCCTTCCTCTTCGTCGAGACCCGCGCGAGCGACCCGATCATGCCGCTGCACATCTTCCGCAGCCGCAACTTCACCCTGATGTCCCTGATCGGCTTCATCACCGGCTTCGTGATGTTCGGCGCGGTCCTCTACCTGCCGATCTTCCAGCAGTCCGTCCAGGGCGCATCGGCGACCAACTCCGGCCTGCTCCTCCTGCCGATGCTGCTGTCGATGATGGTCGTCTCGCTGCTCGTCGGCCGGTTCACCACCAGCACCGGCAAGTACAAGGTCTTCCCGATCGCCGGCGGGGCCCTCATGGTGGTCGGCCTCTACCTGCTCTCCACCATGGACACCGGTACCTCGCGCCTGGTCTCCGGGGTCTGGATGGCCGTCCTCGGCGCCGGCATGGGCTTCCTGATGCAGATCACGATGCTGGTCGCCCAGAACAGCGTGGAGATGAAGGACATGGGCGTCGCCTCGTCCTCCACCACCCTGTTCCGGACGCTCGGCTCCTCCTTCGGCGTCGCCGTCATGGGCGCGCTCTTCACCGGCCGCGTCCAGGACGAGATGGCCGCCCGCGGCGGGTCCGGGCTCACCGAGCGCACCGCGCAGCTCGACGCGGCCAGCCTCGCCAAGCTGCCGGAGGCACTCCGCGAGGCCTACCAGCACGCGGTCGCCACCGGCACCCACGGCGCCTTCCTGCTCGCCTCCGCGGTCGCCGTCCTCGGCTTCGTCCTCGCCTTCTTCGTCAAGGAGGTGACGCTCCGGGGCGCGGGACCGGCGGCGGCACCGAAGCCGGAGTCCGGCGACACCGTGAAGGTCGCGGAGACGGTCTGAGACCGGTAGCGCGTACGACGAAGGGGCCGGGTCCTGACAAGGGACCCGGCCCCTTTCCGTACGCCTCAGGCCGGCAGTGGACTGGCCCCTTCGTCGTACGCCCCAGGTTTCCCGTACGCCTCAGGCCGGCAGCGGATCCGCTCGCCTCACCCCGGCAGTCGCAGGATCGGGAAGCTGCCCGTGCTGGTCGGGGCGTGGTCCGGCAGCCACAGGACCGCGATGGCGCCGCCCACGCCGTTCGGGGCCGCCTCGGAGGCCACGTTCCGGAAGGTCAGCCGGGCGCCGAGGACCCTCGCCTGGCCGACCGCGATCGTCAGCCCCAGGCCGTGGCCCTGGCCGGCGCGGTCGCTCGTCCCCGTACGGAACCGGCTCGGCCCCTCCTTGAGGAGCGCCTCCGGGAAGCCGGGACCGTGGTCGCGGACGCGCACCACGCGGCCCTCGACGGTGACCTCGACCGGCGGCTTGCCGTGCTTGGCCGCGTTCGCGAGGAGGTTCCCGAGGACGCGTTCCAGGCGCCGCGGGTCGGTGTTCACCCAGGAGTCGTGGACGACCCGGACGACCACCTCGGGGTCCAGGGAGCGCACCCGCCGCTCCACGAACTCGCCGAGCGCGATCTCCTGGAGCTCGGCCCGCTCCGACGCGCTGTCGAGCCGGGCCACCTCCAGGACGTCCTCGACCAGGGTCCGCATCGCCTGCGCCCGGTCCCGTACGAGCTCGGTCGGGCGCCCCGGCGGCAGCAGCTCGGCGGCCGTGAGCAGCCCGGTGACCGGGGTGCGCAGTTCGTGCGCGATGTCCGCGGTCACCCGGCGCTCGGCTTCGATCCGCTCGTTCAGGGCGTCGGTCAGGGCGTCCACCGCCCACGCCAGGTCGTCGGTCTCGTCCCGTACGACCCCGCCGACGGCGTCCCGCACCCGGACCTCCGTGTTGCCCTGGGCGACCCGCCCGGCCGCGACGGCGGCCTTCCGCAGTCGCCGGGAGATCCGGCCGCCGATCAGGACGCCGAGGGCGCAGCCGCCGAAGACCACGGAGACCGAGCCGATGACCAGCGCCCGGTCCAGATCGTTCATGATCGTCGCGCTGCGGTCGGCGAAGGGGATGTGCAGCGACAGCACGTCGCCGCTGGCCAGCGGCACGGCGGCCCACACGTCGGGCGGCCCGCCGTGCCGGTGCTCCTGCACGTACGTGCCGCGCCGGTTGTCCCGCATCAGCTGGTCGAGCTGGGGCGGCAGCGCCGGATCGTTGATCTTCGTGCCGAAGCGGGGTTCCTTGGGCTTCGAGGACTCGTACATCCGCTGGGCGAAGAGCAGCCGCTCCATCTGCACCTCGCGCGCGTTGTCGAGCATCGAGATCCGGGCGGCGTTGTGCACGACGATGCTGAGGGTGACCGCGATGAGGGCGCCGACCGCCGCGATGGCGACGGCGATCTTCCAGCGGACCCCGGTCCGGAGGGGGAGCAGCTTCAACGGACCGGTCCCGTCTCGGGGGACGACGTGGGGTGGATCATGCCGGCCTAGCTCTTGAGCTTGTAGCCGAAGCCGCGGACCGTCTCGATCCGGTCCTGGCCGATCTTGGCGCGCAGCCGCTGCACATGGACGTCGACGACCCGGGTGTCGCCGCCCCAGCCGTAGTCCCAGACCCGCTCCAGGAGCTTGTCCCGGGACAGTACGGTGCCGGGCGCGGCCGAGAACTCCAGGAGCAGCCGCATCTCGGTCGGGGTCAGCGCCACCGGCTGCCCGCCCTTGCGGACCTCCATGCCCTCGGTGTCGACCTCCAGGTCGCCGAAGACCAGCAGCCCGCCGCCGTCGCCCGGCGCGTCCCCGTGTTCGCCGGCGCCGCCCGCGTGCCCGAAACGGCGCAGCACGGCCCGGATGCGGGCCATGAGCACCGAGCCGTCGAAGGGCTTGGTGACGTAGTCGTCGGCCCCGGCCTCCAGGCCCAGGACGACGTCGATCGAGTCGGCGCGCGCCGACAGCATGATGACCGGGACCGTCGACTCGTCGCGGATGCGGCGGCAGAGGCTGACCCCGTCCATGCCGGGCAGCATGACGTCGAGCAGGGCGATGTCGGGCCGCTGCGCCCGGAAGGCGTCGAGGCCGGAGAGTCCGTCGGGCATGGCCGTGACGCGGAAGCCGTCCCGCTCCAGGGCGAGCTGGGTGGCCTCACGGATCACATCGTCGTCCTCGACGAACAGGACATGGGTTTCGGCCATCGGGCGCGTCCTTCGGGAGCGGGCGGTCGGGGGTGCGGGATACGGGCGGAGTGGCAGGGCCGCGGTACGGCTCAGTTCGCGGGGGGCTCGCTGGGCGCGGGCTCCGCCGCGCCGCCGTCGCCGACCGCGCGGCTGTAGTCGTTGTGCACCCAGTCGTGCTGGGTGAACCTGCTCCCCGACCAGCGGTACGTGATCACGTCCTCGCCCGAGGGATACGCGACGGGGTCGCCCTTCGCGTACACCTGCCGGGTGACGACGAGGTCGCCCCGGTCGATCGTGGCGTACACGGCGGCCTCCTCGGCCATGAACACGTTCACGTACCTGTCGTTCTGCATGCGGTAGACGTACGTGCCGATCCCCACGGCATCACCGCAGGTCATGACGTTGACGACGACGTCGGGGGCCGGAGCGCCGGTGAGATCGCCGTACGAGGCGTCCACCGGATAGGCGTCCGCGACGCACGGCTTCAGGTCGTCCTTGAGCCGGTCGCCGATCTTCGGGTCGGCCTTGAGGAGCGCGATCGGATCCACCCGCTCGGCGGACTGCGGACCCTCGCTCGCGGACGGGGAAGAGGTGGGCGCCGCCGCGGCCACCTCGTCGGTGCGGGCCGCGCCCTCGTCGCGGGAACCGGTGCCGCCGGTGGAACAGGCCGCCAGCGACAGGCCGACGGCGACGAGCCCCGCCACCGCCGTGGCGCCCGCCGCCCGGGCGGTACGACGCGGGCGGCGCCGACCGGTCCGGAACCGGTCGCCGCCGCCGCTCTCGCAGGGGTCGCCGTCGTGGCGTCTGCCGCCGTCGGCCGCGTCGTCTAGGCCGCGCACCGCTCCCGCCCCCTTTCGTCACCTCGTACGGTCGACCGCTCCCCGGTCCGCCCCAGTGCGGAGGCGTCGAGGTCGCGGCTCTCCAGCTCCTGGCGGAGCCGGGCGAGCGCGCGGTGGAGCGTCGACTTCACCGTACCCGTCGACATGCCGAGCGCCGCCGCCGTCTCCTCGGTGCTCATCTGCTCCCAGTGACGCAGGACGACGACGCTGCGCTGCTTCGGAGCCAGCACCTTCAGGACGTCGATCAGCAGGGCCCGGTCGGCGTGCTGCTCGGTCGCGTCGTCGACGCAGGCGTCGGGCAGCTGCTCGGTGGGGACCTCGTCGAGCTTGCGGGCGCGCCACCACTCGGTCCGGGTGTTGATCATGACCCGGCGCAGGTAGGCGTCGGCCAGGGTCTTGTCGGCGATGCCGTCCCAGCGGCCGAACGTGCGGGCCAGCGCCGTCTGGAGGAGGTCCTGCGCGTCGACGGGGTCGGCGACGAGCCGACGGGCACTGCGCAGCAGCGCGTCCTGCCGCGTGCGTACGTACTCCTCGAAGTCGAGCACCTCGCCGTGCCTCATCCGAACCGCCTCCGAATCCCCGTGACCTGCTCTGTTCCTCGTGTCGTCGATGACGCTACGGAGCACTTGTCACGGAGCTGTGCGAGGCAGCCGTCGGCGGACGCACGGCTACCCATCGGTTGTGTAACAGCGGGGCGGAGCAGGTTTCGGGAACACCCCGAGGCCTCCGGCAGCCGGCCTCGGGGTGTGGGAAAGGATTGCGGTGCGTCAGGAGAGCGGGAGGCGGTAGCGGCCGCCCTCCAGCGGCTCGACGAGACCGTCGGCGACCAGGCCGTCGAGGGCCCTGGCCCGCTGCACCGGCTCGTCCCAGACCGCGTCCAGGGACGCCTGGGTCACCGGGTCGGTCGACTCGCGCAGGACGGCGAGGAGCCGGCCCCGCACCTGCCGGTCGGTGCCGGCGTACGTCTGGCCGCGCCGCGGCGGGCCGTCGTGCGCGGGCTTGCCGGCCAGCTGCCAGGCGCACCGCGTGGCGATCGGGCAGCGCCCGCAGTCCTCGTTCTTCGCCGTGCACACCAGCGCGCCCAGCTCCATCGAGGCGGCGGCCCAGCGGGAGGCCGTCGCCTCGTCGTCCGGCAGCAGGGCGCGGGCGAGCCGCCGCTCGGCGGCCGTGGTCGCGTTCGGCGGGTACTGCACGCCGGTCGCCGCCCGCGCGAACACCCGGCGCACGTTGGTGTCCAGGACCGCGTGCCGCTGCCCGTACGCGAAGGAGGCCACCGCCGCCGCCGTGTACTCGCCGATGCCGGGCAGCGACAGGAGCTGCCCGTGGTCGCTCGGTACGTCGCCGCGGTGCCGTTCCGTTATGGCCACGGCCGCCGCGTGCAGCCGCAGCGCCCGGCGCGGGTAGCCGAGCCGGCCCCAGGCGCGTACGGCCTCGCCGGGGGCCTCGGCGGCCAGGTCGGCCGGGCGCGGCCAGCGCGCGAGCCACTGCTCGTACACCGGGAGGACCCGGACCACCGGGGT
Source organism: Streptomyces wedmorensis (assembly GCF_000716445.1). GTDB lineage: Bacteria > Actinomycetota > Actinomycetes > Streptomycetales > Streptomycetaceae > Streptomyces > Streptomyces wedmorensis. Next base: position 15,460 of record NZ_JNWK01000011.1, on the reverse strand, counting down.
CTGCTGGAGCATGAACTCGCTGACCATGACCCCCCAGGCGCCGGCCTCGGGGCGGCGCCAGGGCAGGTCGCGGGCGTGCCGGTCGAACCAGGCGAGGACGGGGCCGTGCAGCTCGGCGGGGAGCTCCGGGGCCACGGGGCTCTCCGGGGCCGGGGACGTGGGGGGAGTGTCGATGGAAGTCATGGCACCCCCGATCCTGGCACGTCCGCGCCGGGATCAGTACGCGCCGTGGCGTGCGCGCGAGGGCCGCTCGGAGTGCGCGGGAGCGTGCGCGGCGGCGTGCGCCGCCGGTCCGCGCCCCGCACACCACGACACGGCCGGGTTACGGCTCGACCTGGCGGTCTCCACCAGCGACCGCACCGGCCGCTCGGCGGCCTTCATGACGAGGAAGGCGACCAGGGCGCCGACGAGCAGTCCCACGGTCACGTCGTGCGGGTAGTGCACGCCGACGAAGACCCGGGAGAACGCCATGAGCAGCGCCATCGGCACGGTCAGCCAGACGATCCCGCGCCAGGACAGGGCGAGCGCGATCGCTGCGGCGCCGGCGATGGCCGAGTGGTTGCTGGGGAAGGACCAGTCGCCGTGCGGCGGGCAGGCGACGAGCGAGGCGGGTGCCCCGGCGACCGCGCGGCAGGGGCGTTCCTCGTCGACCAGCGACTTGAACGCCTCGCTCACCACGTACCCGAAGGCGGTGGCGAGCGGGGCGAGCAGCGCGAGCGCCATCGCCCCGCTCTTCCCGTCGCGCGAGCGCCACCAGCCGGCCAGGAACAGCACGCCGAAGAGCAGCAGTCCGGCCTCGGTCCAGACCTCGGCGAGCCACTGGAACCAGTGGGGGGTGGAGTGGGCGAAATCGGCGACGTCGAGATACAGACGGTCGGAGAAGTCGAGGAGGGTGTTCATGGTGCACGACGCTAACCGGAATTCCGGGTCCCCCGCCCCGGGCCAACGGCCAGGGCCACCCCCGACGAAAGTGGGGGGCCTGCGATTCGCGCCGGTAACCGCCCATTTCGACTGGGGTACCGGGAAAAGTTCCCGGAACCGACGGATGTGATCATCGGCAAAACTTGGCTTCTCGGGCGGCGGGTGGGGCGGGAGTTGAGCCGGATCTCTCGTAAGGTTCGGGTCGTGGGATCTTTGCGCAATCCGGTCGGGCCGCTTCCCTCCACCATCTACTGGCGACGGAGGGCGGTCGCGGTATGCCTGGTGGCGCTTCTGGCGCTGCTCGCCGTGTGGGCCGTCACCACCTCCGGTGACGACGGCGGGACGAAGACGAACGACGCCGCCAACGGCTCGTCGCCCACCCCGCCCTCGATCACGCCCGGCCCCTCGGGCACCGGACCCGCGATCAGCCAACAGCCCGGCGGGCGCGACGAGTCGGGCGAGACCGGCGACTCCGACGGCTCCGCCGCCAACGCGGGCACCGGCACGGACGGGGGCGCGGACGCCGGTACGGACGCCGGTACGGACGGCGGTACGGACTCCGGCGCCGAGACCGGCGGGAAGAACGGCGACACCGACGGCGCCGGCGGCGACGGCGGCGCGGGCACCGGAGCGGGGCAGCAGGTCCCGGCGAACTCCCCCCTCCCGAACTGCCCCGCCGGGACACTTCAGTTGACGCTCCGCAGCACCAAGGTCTCCTACGAGGCGGGGGAGAAGCCCCGCTTCCACCTCGTCGCCAAGAACACCTCGAACACCGCCTGCAAGGCCGACTTCGGGCCCCGCGCCGCGGTCCTGACGATCAGCGACGCCCGGGACGACGAGGTCTGGTCCTCCGCCGACTGCCCCCGCCCCGGCAACCCGATCCTGCTCCACGTCCCCGCCCACGCCACCGTCACCCACACCGTCGAATGGGACCGCGGCCGCAGCGCCCCGCACTGCGCCACCGCCCCGGCCGGCCCGGCCCTCCCCGGCACCTACCTGGTGGAGGCCACGATGGCCGGCGCGAAGGTGCTCCCGGCCTCGTTCAGGCTGACGAACGACTGACCCCCGCGCCGCGGACCGCGGCACAGCGGAACCCGGACGCGCGGACCGCGGCACAACGGAACGCGGATGTGGAGGCCTCGGCACGGCGGGCCCCCCGGACGCGGAGGCCCGGACGCGGAGGCCCGGGCAGGGGGGCGTGGCACGGGGGAACCCCCGGACGCGGAGGCCCGGGCACGGCGGGACCCCGACCGGACGCCTCGGCGCGGGGATCCGGATGCGCGCGGGTGCTAGACGTACCGCTCCAGGATCGAGGACTCCGCGAGCCGCGACAGTCCCTCGCGGACGCTGCGGGCACGGGCCTCGCCGACGCCGTCGACGGTCTGGAGGTCGTCCACGCTCGCCGCGAGGAGCTTCTGCAGCCCCCCGAAGTGCTCCACGAGCCGCTCGATGATCGCTCCGGGCAGCCGCGGCACCTTCGCGAGGAGCCGGTACCCGCGCGGCGACACCGCCGAGTCGAGGGTCTCGGGCGAGCCGCTGTACCCCAGCGCCCTTGCCACGACCGGAAGCTCGAGCAGCTCGGTGTGGGTGAGCGCGTCCAGCTCGGTCAGCGCCTCGGCGACCGTGCGGGCGCGCTTGGCGGTGGGCTCCGGCACGTAGTCCCGGATCACCAGCTCGCGCTCCGGCTCGACGCCCGCGATCAGCTCGTCGAGCTGGAGCGAGAGCAGACGCCCGTCGGTGCCGAGCTCGACCACGTACTCGGCGATCTCGGTGGCGATGCGGCGGACCATCTCCAGACGCTGGGCGACGGCCGTGACGTCCCGGACGGTGACCAGGTCCTCGATCTCCAGGGCGGAGAGCGTGCCGGCCACCTCGTCGAGGCGCAGCTTGTACCGCTCCAGGGTCGCGAGGGCCTGGTTGGCGCGGGACAGGATCGTGCCCGACTCCTCCAGGACCCGGCGCTCCCCGTTCACGTACAGCGCGATCAGCCGCATCGACTGCGAGACCGAGACGACCGGGAAGTTGCACTGCTTGGAGACCCGGTCCGCCGTGCGGTGGCGGGTGCCGGTCTCCTCGGTGGGGATGGAGGCGTCCGGGACCAGCTGCACACCCGCGCGGTGGATCTTGGTGATGTCCTTGTCGAGGACGAGCGCGCCGTCGAGCTTGCACAGCTCACGCAGGCGCGTGGCGGCGAACTCGACGTCCAGCACGAAACCGCCGGTGCACATCGAGTCGACCGTCTTGTCGAGGCCGAGCACGATGAGACCGCCCGTGTTCCCGCGGAGGATCCGCTCCAGGCCGTCGCGCAGCGCGGTGCCGGGCGCGACGGCGCTCAGGGCGGCGCGCATCAGCGCTTCGTTGCCGGAGCCCGCGCCGGACTTTCCGGGAGCTGATGCCCCGTCCTTGGCTGCCACTGCACTCCTCCGGCTCGTACGGATGGGCGAGACCAGGGCAAAGTCTAGCGACACCACCCCGCAGCCCTCCGCCCACGACCGATCAGGGGTGGTCCGAAAGGGGTCCCCACCCTGGCCGCCGGCTAACCCTCGGCACCCTCCGGCGCCTTCGCGCGGCGGCTCCGCGGCAGCACCCGCAGCGCGTCCCCCATGTCCGCGACCTCGGTCACCTTCATGCCCGCCGGCACCTTGCCCGGGTCGGACGGCACGAGCGCGTGCGTGAAACCGAGCCGGTGCGCCTCGGCGAGCCTCCGCTGCACGCCCGTCACCCGCCGCACCTCGCCCGCGAGCCCGACCTCGCCGATCGCGACCAGGTTCTTCGGCAGCGGGGTGTCGCTCGCAGCCGAGGCGAGGGCGAGGGCGATGGCCAGGTCGGCCGCGGGCTCGGTGAGCTTCACGCCGCCCACCGTCGCGCTGTAGATGTCCCGCTTGCCCAGCGCGCTGATCCGGCCCCGCTGCTCCAGGACCGCCAGCATCATCGAGACCCGGGAGGTCTCCAGACCGGAGGTGGTCCGGCGCGGGGACGGGATCTGGGAGTCCACGGTCAGTGCCTGGACCTCGGCGACCAGCGGCCGGCGCCCCTCCAGGGTCACGGTCAGACAGGTGCCCGGCACGGCCACGTCACGCCGGGTCAGGAACAGCCCGGACGGGTCGGCCAGGCCCGTGATGCCCTCGTCGTGCAGTTCGAAACAGCCGACCTCGTCGGTCGCCCCGTACCGGTTCTTCACGCCCCGGACCAGACGCAGCCGCGCGTGCCGGTCGCCCTCGAAGCTCAGGACGACGTCGACCAGGTGCTCCAGGAGCCGGGGGCCCGCGATGGCCCCGTCCTTGGTGACGTGCCCGACGAGCAGCGTGGACATGCCGCGCTCCTTGGAGGCCCGGATCAGGGCTCCGGCGACCTCGCGGACCTGGGCCATGCCGCCGGGCGCGCCGTCGATCTCGGGGGAGGCGACGGTCTGCACCGAGTCCATGATCAGCAGCGAGGGCTTCACGGCGTCGAGGTGCCCGAGGACCGCCGACAGATCGGTCTCGGCCGCCAGGTACAGATGGTCGCTGAGCGCGTTGATCCGGTCGGCGCGCAGCCGGACCTGGCTCGCGGACTCCTCGCCCGTCACGTACAGCGTGCGGTGCTCGTCGCTCGCCGCCTTCGCCGCCACGTCGAGCAGCAGCGTGGACTTGCCGACGCCCGGCTCGCCCGCGAGCAGCACGACGGCACCGGGCACCAGGCCCCCGCCGAGGACCCGGTCCAGCTCGTCGACGCCGGTCGAGCGGGCGGTCGCCTGCCGGCCGTCGATCTGGGCGATGGGGACGGCGGCGGTGGAGACCCGGCCGGCCGCGGTCGTCCGGACGGCGGGCGCGCCGTACTCCTCGACCGTCCCCCAGGCCTGGCATTCGGGGCAACGGCCGAGCCACTTGGCCGTCTGCCAGCCGCACTCGGTGCAGCGGTAGGACGGCCTGTCCTTGGCGGATTTCGTACGGGCAGCCATGTCCCACACCGTATCGGCCCCCACTGACAACGGGCCGCCGTCCTCCACAGGGGGACCGCCACGGCACCGGAACGCCGGGTTCCTGTCCTCTTTCGAGCGATACCTTCACCCGTAAGAATGAGAATGGCTCAACCGGTACGAAGAGTGCCCTCCGCCTTGCCTACGGTCGCCCAGTGACGAGCAGCAGGCTGGATTCCCCCACAGGCACCACCGGCGCCCACCGGGCGCACCGCGCCGCGGACCAGGGACCGCGCACGCTCGGCCGGCGGCCCCCCGCCCGCTACGAGGCCGCCCTCGACGGCCTCTTCACGTACTGCCTCTCCGTGCTCTGCGACCACGACACGGCGACCGCCGTCCTCGGCGACGTCCTCGCCGTCGCCGAGCGCCACCACGGCCGCTGCCCCTCCGACGAGGACGGCCGCACGGCCTGGCTGTACGCCCTCGCCCGCTGGGCCTGCCTGCGCAGCCTCGGCGAGCAGCGCCGCAAGCGCCAGGGCGCCCACACCGGCCGCCCCGCCGTCACCGCGCCCGAGCCGCCCCGCGTCTCCGAGGAGACCGCGGACCGGCGCCGGGCCGAACTCGCCGCCCTCGCCTGGCCCGAGGCGGCCGGCACCACGCCCGAGCAGCGGGAGGCCCTGGAGCTCGCCGTGCGGCACGGCCTCAGCCGACGCCAGGTCGCCGCCGTGCTCTCCCTCGACCCGCAGGCCGCCCGCGAGCTCCTCGCCACCGCGGGCTGCGAGGTCGAGCGGACGCGCGCCGCGCTCGCCGTCGTCGAGACCGGCGGCTGCCCCACCGTCGCCCGCCTCACCGGCGACCACCAGGTGCTCCTCTCGGCCGCCCTGCGCGCCGAACTCGTCCGGCACGTCGACGACTGCCCCCGCTGCCGACGGGTGGCCGAGCGCGTCGGCGCCGGCGGCCCCTGGCCCGGCACCACCGAACCGGTCCCCGCCCGGCTGCCGCTCGTCGAGGCGCCCCGGGCCGCCGCGTACATGGCGATGCTGCACGTCCCCCGCGCGCGTGCCGGCGCCCCGCGCTTCGCGCCCACCGGCTTCCCGATGGACCCCAAGGACCACATGGCCCGGCGCGACCGGATGCGGGCCCGCGCGGTCACCACCACCGTCGTCGCGGCCGTCGTCGCCGCACCCGTCCTCGCCCTGTGGACCTCCTACCGGGGCACCCCGGCCGCGGACACGGCCGGCCGGGACGACGCCCGGATCAGCGCCCGCGAGGCGGACGAACCGGAGGGCCCGGACGGCCGCTACGAGAACGCGGGCAACGCCCGCACCACCCCCGAACCCCGCTTCACCCAGGGCACCCGCGCCCCCGACGTCTCCGTCGAGGTGGTCAGCCCCGGCGGTCCCACCGAACCGTCCCGCCCCGGCGAGCCCGCCGCCGGCTGGATCACGGTCTCCGCGCGCGGCCACGGCGACCTGACCCTGCTCACGCTCACCGCCTCCGGCGGCTCCCCCGTCGACTGGTCGCTGTGGACGGACGCCCCCTGGCTGTACGTGACCCGGGCCTCGGGCACGCTCCGTCCCGGCGAGACGGTCACGATCACCGTCCGCGTCGACCACGACCGCGAGCCCGTGGGCGCCTGGAGCGCGCGGATCGGCGTGAACCCCTCGGGCGCGGTGGTCAGGATCGACGGCTACCGCCCGCCCCCGCCGATCGACGACCGGGTGATCACGCCCCCGCCGGTCACGACCACGGAGCCGACCACGCCGCCGACGACCGAGCCGACCACTCCGCCCACGTCACCGCCGACCACGGAGCCGACCACCCCGCCCACGACCGAGCCCACGACCCCGCCGCCGACGACCGAGCCCACCACGGAGCCGACCACCCCGCCGCCGACCTCCGAGGAACCCCCGCCCACGACCTCCGACCCGGGCACACCCCCGGCCCCGACGGAGGAACCGCCCCCGCCGTCCTCTTCCTGAGGGGAGGGGCGGTTTCCCAGGGGATGCCCGGTCGATTCCTCAGGGGGTATCCGGAAAGTCCCGCCTGGCCCTGTCGATCAGGCCGGGTCGGCCGGGTGCGGGGCCACCAGCGGCAGCTGCGAGGAGAGCCGCGCCTCGCACAGCCCGACCAGCACCTCGTACGCCTCCTCGCCCATCATCTCGACGAGCTCCGGCCGGTACGAGACATAGACCGGCTCACCGCCGACGTGCGCCGAGGACGCCGTCGTGCAGTACCAGTGCAGGTCGTGGCCACCAGGCCCCCAGCCACGCCGGTCGTACTCGCCGATCGACACCTGGAGCACCCGGCTGTCGTCGGGGCGGTCGATCCAGTCGTACGTCCGCCGCACCGGCAGCTGCCAGCACACGTCCGGCTTGGTCTCCAGCGGCTCCCGGCCCTCCTTCATCGCCAGGATGTGCAGCGAGCACCCCGCGCCGCCCGCGAAACCGGGCCGGTTCTGGAAGATGCACGACCCCTCCCAACGGCGGGTCTGCCGGTCGCCGTCCTCGTCGAGCTGCACCCAGCCCGACTCCGCGCCGACGTCGTGGAACTGCCACAGCTCCGGCGTGAGCCGCGCCACATGCTCGGCCACCCGCTTCTCGTCGTCCTCGTCGGAGAAGTGCGCACCGAGCGTGCAGCAGCCGTCGTCCGCGCGTCCCTCCTGGATGCCCTGGCAGCCGTTCCCGAAGATGCAGGTCCAGCGCGAGGTCAGCCACGTCAGGTCGCAGCGGAAGACCTGCTCCTCGTCGGCCGGATCCGGAAACTCGACCCACGCGCGCGCGAAGTCCAGTCCCTTCTCGTCCGGCTCCTCCGCCTTGCCCCGCTTCCGCTTCCCGACCTTGACCGCCTTCACCGACTTCGCCGCGTGCGCCGTCCTGGCCGCCTTCACGCCGTTGTCACTGTCACGGTCTTTGTCCGGCTTCGCCTTCTTCGTCTTTGGCACAACACCAAGCGTATGCGGGTCGGAGCAGTAGCGTTCCGCCCATGAGACTCGGAGTCCTCGACGTCGGTTCGAACACAGTGCACCTCCTGGTGGTGGACGCCCATCCCGGCGCCCGGCCACTGCCCGCCCATTCCCACAAGGCGGAGCTCAGGCTCGCCGAACTCCTCGACGAGCGGGGGGCGATCGCGCCCGACGGCGTCGAGCGGCTCATCGCGACCGTCCGGGGCGCGCTCCTGGCCGCCGAGGACAAGGGCTGCGAGGAGGTGCTGCCGTTCGCGACCTCGGCCGTGCGGGAGGCCAGCAACGCCGACGCCGTCCTCGCGCGCGTGAAGGACGAGACCGGTGTCGACCTCCAGGTCCTCACCGGCGAGGAGGAGGCCCGGCTCACCTTCCTCGCCGCCCGTCGCTGGTTCGGCTGGTCCGCCGGCAAGCTCCTCCTCCTCGACATCGGCGGCGGCTCCCTCGAAGTCGCCTTCGGCATCGACGAGGACCCGGACGCGGCCGTCTCCCTGCCGCTCGGCGCCGGCCGGCTGACCGCCGGCTGGCTGCCCGGCGACCCGGCCGACGGCGCCGACGTGAAGGCCCTGCGCCGCCATGTGCGCGCCCAGATCGCCCGTACGGTCGGCGAGTTCACCCGCTTCGGCCGCCCCGACCACATCGTCGCCACCTCCAAGACCTTCAAGCAGCTGGCCAGGATCGCCGGCGCCCCCGGCTCCGGCGAGGGCCTCTACGTCGAGCGGATCCTGACCCGCAAGTCCCTGGAGGAGTGGGTCCCGCGCCTCGCCGCCATGACCGCCCCCGAGCGCGCGGCCCTGCCCGGCGTCTCGGAGGGCCGCGCGGGCCAGCTCCTCGCGGGCGCCGTCGTCGCCGAGGGCGCCATGGACCTGCTCGGCGTCGAGGAGCTGGAGATCTGTCCCTGGGCCCTCCGCGAGGGCGTCATCCTCCGCCGCCTCGACCACCTCCCGGAGCACTGACCCGGCGCCGCCCCGCCGCCGGTCCCCGCACGGTCGCGGGGGCCGGGCGTGACCCGAACCACCCTCCGGCCCCCCGGCGGGCCCCGTACCCTGTCTGCGTGGCAGAACCAGTGGTGCGCATCCCGGATGCGAAGGTCGCCCTGTCGACGGCCTCGGTCTATCCGGAGTCGACGGCGACGGCCTTCGAGATCGCCGCGCGCCTCGGCTACGACGGCGTCGAGGTCATGGTGTGGACCGACCCGGTCAGCCAGGACATCGAGGCGTTGCGCCGCCTCTCCGACTACCACCAGGTCCCGATCCTGGCCGTCCACGCCCCCTGTCTCCTCATCACCCAGCGCGTCTGGTCCACCGACCCGTGGGTCAAGCTCCAGCGCGCCCAGGCGGCCGCCGAGAAGCTCGGCGCGTCGACGGTCGTCGTGCACCCGCCCTTCCGCTGGCAGCGGCAGTACGCCAAGGACTTCGTCACCGGCATCTGGCGGATGGCGGACGAGACCGACGTCCGGTTCGCCGTCGAGAACATGTACCCGTGGCGGTACAAGGACCGAGAGATGCTCGCGTACGCCCCCGAGTGGGACGTCACCAAGGACGACTACCGGCACTTCACCGTCGACCTCTCGCACACCGCGACCGCCCGCACCGACGCCCTCGCGATGATCGACCGGATGGGCGACCGGCTCGGCCACGTCCACCTGGCCGACGGGAAGGGCTCGGCGAAGGACGAGCACCTGGTCCCGGGGCGCGGCACGCAGCCCTGCGCCGAGCTCCTGGAGCGGCTCGCCCTCACCGGTTTCGACGGCCACGTCGTCATCGAGGTCAACACCCGCCGGGCGATGTCAGCCGCCGAACGCGAGGCCGACCTCGCGGAGGCCCTGGCGTTCACCCGACTGCACCTCGCGTCCGCCCCCACCCGCCCCTCCCGGGTGCCGCGACCGTGACCGCGGAGGCCCCGCGCCGGCGCGGCCGTCCCTCCCGCACCGAGGAGGAGAGCGGCCCGGGCTCGCGCGAACGCATCCTGGACGCGGCCCGCGCCGAGTTCGCGGAGCGGGGCTACGACAAGGCCTCGGTGCGCGGCATCGCCCGGGCGGCGGGCGTGGACCCGGCGCTCGTGCACCACTACTTCGGTACGAAGGACGAGGTCTTCGCCGCCGCGATCGAGGTGTCCTTCGAGCCCGCGGCCGTCGTCCCGGCGATCGTCGCGGGCCCGCGCGACGCCATCGGCGAGCGGCTCGCGAGGTTCTTCATCGGCGTCTGGGAGAACCCGGTCAGCCGCGCCCCGCTCCTCGCGACCGTCCGTTCCGCGCTGACCCACGAGGCGGCGGCCAAGGTGCTGCGGACCTTCGTGCTCCGCCGGCTCCTGGAGCGGATCGCGGCCGAGCTGGACGTGCCGGAACCGGCGCTCCGGGCGGAGCTGGCCGCCTCCCAGATGATCGGGATCGTGATCATGCGGTACGTCATCAAGGTCGAGCCGCTGGCCTCCGCAGACCCGGAGGCGATCGTGGCCCAGGTGGCCCCGACGCTCCAGCGGTACCTGACCGAAGGCTGAACATCCGTCCCGCATTCCGGACGGCCTGTCCAGATCTTGGAGCGTCGGCGTACGCTCGAATGCAAGCACACCCATCACGAGGAGCGAGCGACGATGCCCGAGCTGAGGTCCCGCACAGTCACCCACGGTCGCAACATGGCGGGCGCCCGCGCCCTTATGCGCGCCTCCGGTGTACCCGGCGCGGACATCGGCCGGAAGCCCATCATCGCGGTCGCCAACTCCTTCACGGAGTTCGTCCCCGGCCACACCCACCTCCAGCCGGTCGGCCGGATCGTCTCCGAGGCCATCACGGCCGCCGGCGGCATCGCCCGCGAGTTCAACACGATCGCCGTCGACGACGGCATCGCGATGGGCCACGGCGGCATGCTCTACTCGCTGCCCTCCCGCGACCTGATCGCCGACAGCGTGGAGTACATGGTCGAGGCACACTGCGCCGACGCCCTGATCTGCATCTCCAACTGCGACAAGATCACCCCCGGCATGCTGATGGCGGCCCTGCGCCTCAACATCCCGACGGTCTTCGTCTCCGGCGGCCCGATGGAGTCCGGCCGCGCCACCCTCGTCGACGGCACGGTCCGCACGCTCGACCTGGTCGACGCGATCTCCGACGCGGTGAACCCCGCGATCTCGGACGAGGACATCGCCCGGATCGAGGAGAACGCCTGCCCGACCTGCGGCTCCTGTTCCGGCATGTTCACCGCCAACTCGATGAACTGCCTGACCGAGGCCATCGGCCTCTCCCTCCCCGGCAACGGCTCGCTGCTCGCCACCCACACCGGCCGCAAGGCGCTGTACGAGGACGCGGCCCGCACGGTCGTCGACATCACCCGCCGGTACTACGACGAGGACGACGCCTCCGTCCTGCCGCGCGCGATCGCGACCCGCGCGGCCTTCGAGAACGCCATGGCGCTCGACATCGCCATGGGCGGCTCGACCAACACGATCCTGCACCTGCTCGCCGCCGCGCAGGAGGCCGAGCTCGACTACGGCCTCACCGACATGGACGAGATCTCGCGCCGGGTGCCCTGCCTGGCCAAGGTCGCCCCGAACGTCGCCAAGGACCGCACGTACTACATGGAGGACGTGCACCGGGCCGGCGGCATCCCGGCGATCCTCGGCGAGCTCTACCGCGCCGGCCTGCTCAACGAGGACGTCAACTCCGTCCACTCCGCCTCCATCAAGGAGTGGCTGGACACCTGGGACGTCCGCGGCGGCTCCGCGTCCGACGAGGCGATCGAGCTGTTCCACGCGGCCCCCGGCTGCGTCCGCTCGGCGACCGCCTTCTCCCAGTCCGAGCGCTGGGAGGCGCTGGACGTGGACGCGGCCGGCGGCTGCATCCGCGACGCGGCCCACGCGTACTCGAAGGACGGCGGCCTCGCCGTCCTGCACGGCAACCTCGCCGCCGACGGCTGCGTCGTGAAGACGGCCGGCGTCGACGAGTCGATCTGGACCTTCGAGGGCCCTGCCGTCGTCTGCGAGTCGCAGGACGAGGCCGTCGAGAAGATCCTCAACAAGCAGGTCAAGGACGGCGACGTGGTCGTCATCCGGTACGAGGGCCCGCGCGGCGGCCCCGGCATGCAGGAGATGCTCTACCCGACGTCCTTCCTCAAGGGCCGGGGCCTGGGCAAGACCTGCGCGCTGGTCACCGACGGCCGCTTCTCCGGCGGCACCTCGGGCCTCTCCATCGGCCACGCCTCCCCGGAGGCCGCGTCGGGCGGCACGATCGCCCTCGTCGAGGACGGCGACCGGATCCGCATCGACATCCCGAACCGCTCCATCGAGCTCCTCGTCGACGAGGCCACCCTCGCCGCCCGCCGTGAGGCGCTGGGCGGCGTCTACGCCCCGAAGAACCGGCAGCGCAAGGTGTCCGCCGCCCTCCGCGCCTACGCCGCGATGGCGACCAGCGCCGACAAGGGCGCCGTCAGGGACGTGACGAAGCTGGGCTGAGCCCGCTGGAGGTACGACGAAGGGGAGCGGGCTGCGGGCCCGCTCCCCTTCGTCGTACCTCCGGCGTACCGCCGTTCACCAGGACGACGGCTCGCGCGCGTCCACCGCGAACACGGAGCCGTCCGGAGCCGTCCCGAACACCCGGTCCCCGGCGACCAGCGGCGAGGGCACCGAGGGCGCGTACCCGAGCCGGCCGTTCTGCAGCCGGGGCCTGGTCTGGCCGATGAGCGCCCCGCGCGCGGTGTCGACGGCGAGGAGCCGCCCGTCCTGGACGGAGAAGTACAGGCGGTCGCCGGGGCCGAGGACCGGCGGGGAGACGTTCCCGGCGGCCGTCTCCAGGTCCCACAGCACCCGCCCCTTCTCCGCGGCGGTGTCGAAGGCGGTGAGGTGCCCGTCCGCTTCGAGCAGATGGACGACGGCGCCGCTCACGGCGATGCCCCGGAGATCCATCCTGCTCGGCAGGGCCAGCCTGCGTACGGCTCCGTTGCCGCCGTCGCCCGGCCCCAGGAGCACCAGCGCGTCGACCAGCCCGGTGTCGTACAGCGAGGCCAGGACCAGCGAGCCGTCCCCGGTGCGACCCACCAGGTCGAGCTCGCCCTCCAGCTCCCGGTGCCAGGCCACCTCGCCGGTGGCCGGGCGGATCGCGCCCACCCGGGTGCTCGTCCCGTCGAACGAGGTCTCGGACAGCGTGAGCAGCCCGGAGGGCGCGTCGTACGTTCCCGGGCGCGGGACGCCGAACCCCGCCAGTCCGTGCCGCCAGAGCTCCTTGCCGCTGCGGCTGTCGACCGCCCGCATCCCGCCGGCGCCGTCCGACAGGACGACGGCGGAGCCGGCCGGCCAGTACGCCTCGGGCACGCCCGAGCCGGCCCGCCAGCCGGGGCGGCCGTCCTCGGCCCCGTACGCGCGGAGGGGCTCCGTGGGGGCGGCGGCGCCGATCAGCCTGCCGCCCGCGAGGACCACCGGCACCTCCGGGGAGCCCTGCTCGATGGGGGAGGTCCGCGACCAGACGACCCGGCCGGTCACCGGGTCGAGCCGGGCGATCCCGACGCCCCGGGCCGTGCAGTACAGCGCCCCCGAGTCGTGGGCGCAGGCGGGAGCGGCCGTGGGGCCGAGCTCCTGGAGCGTGGTCTGCCAGCCGGTGAAGGCGTTGGCCACCTCGTCCGGGTGGGCGGGGGCCTCGGGCCTGCCGCCCGCCGGAGCGCTCAGCGCCGCGTACAGGCCGGCTCCGGTCAGCGCGAGCACGGCGACGACGGCCAGCGTCGGGCGCGGACGGATCCGCCCGGCGAGGCGCGGACCCCGGCGGCGCGGGGCCGGCGCGGTGGCCCGTACGCGGGTGTCCGCGTCCCACGCGGGCGCGTGGCCGGGCTCGCCGTCCGGCAGCGAGGGTCGCCGCCGCTGCGCCGGTATGAAGGCCTCCGCCTCGTACGAGGGAGGAAGCAGCGCCGACATGATCTCGGCCGGGGTCGGCCGGTCGGCCGGCTCCTTGGCGAGGCAGCGCGCGACGAGCGGCGCCAGCTCCGCCGGGACGCCCGTCAGGTCAGGCTCGTCGTGGACGACCTGGTACGCCACGATGTACGGGCTGTCGGAGTCGAACGGGCCGTGCCCGGTCGCCGCGTGCACCAGGACCGAGCCGAGCGCGAAGACGTCCGCCGCGGGTCCGACCTCGCGCGGGCGCTGGAACTGCTCCGGCGCCATGAACGGCGGCGAGCCGATCAGCTTGCCCGTCTCGGTGTGCAGGTCGCTGTCGACGGGCCGGGAGATGCCGAAGTCGATGACCTTCGGCCCGGTGTCGGTGAGCAGGACGTTGCTGGGCTTGAGATCCCGGTGGACGACGCCCGCCCGGTGGATGTCGCGCAGCGCCTCGGCGAGCCCGGCGGTGAGCCGGCGCAGTTCGGCGGGGGACAGCGGGCCGTTCCGTTTCACCTGGTCGGCGAGGGTCGGGCCGGGGACGTAGAGGGTGGCCATCCAGGGCCGTACGGCGTCGGGGTCGGCGTCCACCACCGGCGCGGTGAAGGCCCCGCTGACCCTGCGGGCGGCAGCGACCTCCTGGCGGAAACGCGCCCTGAACTCCGGGTCCTCCGCATACCGTGCGTGTACGACCTTGACCGCGAGCCGCAGGCCCGAGGCCGATGCCGCGAGGTGTACGACTCCCATGCCGCCGGCCCCCAGACACGCCTGGAGCCGGTAGTCGCCCGCAAACTGGGGCCCCTCCGCTTCCCGGTCGGAACCGGTACCGCGCAACGGTGGCATCGCCCACCCCCGTGTGATTGCCCGTCACCTCGCGCGCAGGTGCGCGACCCGACGGAGCCTAGTCCATGGTGCCCTCGAAGTCGGCGGAGCTTGCTAGCCTGCGCGTCGCGGAGAGTGAAACTCAGCGGAGCGCTTTTGCGCCACAGGGGGAGGACACCATGAGCACGCGCTACGAGGTCGCACCGGGCTACCGCGTCAACGTCCGATCGGGCCCGAGCACCAAGCACCCGATCGTCCGGGTGCTGCCACTCGGCGCCACGGTCGCGATCAACTGCCAGAAGTACGGCGAGTGGATCAGCGGCCCCTACGGCACCACGAACATCTGGGACAACATAGCGCCGGGCGAGTACGTGTCCGACGCCTACGTGCACACGGGCAGCGACGACCTCGTCGCGCCGCGCTGCTCCTGAGCCCTCCTCCGTCGCCCCGGGGATAATCGACCTCGTGAGCGACGACAAGAAACCCCGCACGACCGGCGGCTCCTCCGGCGCCGCGCCCACCGGGCCGCAGCCGGAGGAGATCCGCTTCTTCGGCACGTCCTGGCTCGACCACACCGACGGCTACGCCCTGCGCCGCGCCGGCCTCGCCGTCGGCTCGCTCGCCGCCGCCGTCGCTGCCTGCTTCGTCCTGCGCTTCGCCTACGAGGGCCTTCAGATCGCCGCCGTCGGCGGCATCGTCAACATCCTGGTCGTCGTCATGTTCGCGGTCTGCAGCGCGATCGCCTTCCGCAAGACCTGGGAAGGCTTCGTCCGCCGCCCCGCCGACCCGGCCCGCGAGGAGTCCCTCCGCAGCCTCAAGGCCATCGGCTTCATCGGCTCCCTCCTCGCCTACTCCCTCCGCTGCCTCGTCGAAGCCCCCGGCGAAAACCTCCACCGCACCGAACATCAAGCCGCCCTGACCCGCCGCGCCTCCCGCTCCAACAACCCCTCTACCCGCAACCCCAAACGCAAGTAACCCCCACCCCCCGGCCCGCCCACCCCCAC
>NZ_JNWK01000010.1 GCF_000716445.1 Streptomyces wedmorensis | reverse complement strand
GCCGAAACAGCACCCACAACTCGTCCGGCACCAACCGCTCAACCAGATCCGTCATGCACGGAACAACGAGCGATCACGCCATAAGAAACGATGTCTAAGGGATGTCCCGTAAATGATCTCGGGCGTACTTGCCGGCCTGCTCTCTCCTCGGTCAGCCGGCGAGGGTGAGGTTGTGGAGACGGGCGATACCGAGCATGGCGTGGTGAACGCCGTCGCCCTTGAGGCGGCAGTCGCGGAGGATCTTCCAGCTCTTCATACGGGCGAAGGTGTGCTCGACGCGGGCGCGGACCTTGCGGTGGGAGGTATTGTGTTCCTCTTTCCAAGCCGGTAGTTCGGACTGTCCACGTTCGCGGCGGTGCGGGATGACCAGGCCAGTACCCCGGTAGCCGCCGTCGGCAATCACCGTGGTCTTGCCCACAGCGGCCTTGGCTCCGGACTCCTCCCACGCCTTGCAGTCGTTGCGATTGCCGGGCAACGGCCGACCAACGCTGACGACAAGCCGAGTGTCGGCGTCGATCACGACCTGGTGGTTGGTCGAGTACCGGTAGTTCTTCGACTGCTCGGCGACGGTGTGATCGCGGGTGGGGACCAGGGTGCCGTCCACGATCAGCACAGTGCCCCTACGGAACCGCTTGCGGGGCTGGAGCTAGAGCAACGGGCCGAGGTGATCGATGATGCGGTCCGCCGCCGACTTCGAGACCCCAAAGAGCGGGGCAAGCTGCCTGAGAGTCAGGTTCGTGCGCCAGTACGCGGCAACCAGCAGAACCCGGTTCTCCAGAGGCAGGCTCCAGGGTCGGCCCTTGCGAACGGGGTCAGCTCCCTCGCGCCGCAATGCAGTGATCAGCTTGCTGAACTGCTTCGGGCTCAGCCCAGTGAAGGGAGCTATCCAGGACGGCTCCGACGCCGTGATCACACCAGCCACGGGGCGATCATGGCATCACGCTCGTCGGCCCGACGCGGCTGGTCTTCTTCCGGGAGGTCGGAGGTCTTAGAAGGGTGGTTCGGTGCTCCAGCCGCGGGCCCACGGGCCCGCGTCCTGCAGGGCTGGTGAGGGCCCTCCTTCCTGCCCCCAGGCACTCAAGCCACGGGCGGCAACGAACCGGTAGGACTTGTCGGCACTGGTGGCCAGCACACCGCGCACCAACGGAGTGAGAACTGACCGGTGATGCTCCAGCTCTGGAGCATCCAGAAGGGAGATAGCCGCGGCGATGGCCGCTTCCTGGACGGCAGCGTCGGGATCGTGAAGGAAGGCTGAGACGGCCCGGAAGATTGCAGGACGCAGTGCCCGAACCTGGACGGACACCGGGTTGCTCTCCAGGCAGAGCCCCAGCCGTGCCATCGTCGCCTCCGCCGCGTTGCCGACCGCGTCAGCCACGGACTCCAGCCAATCCAGCAAGGCTGCACGCACCTGCTTCTGGCCTCCACCCGGAGCGGGGAGGGCCGTGGCCGTCGACGGATCCTTGAGCGCCGCTGCAACAAACAGTGCTGCAGGTACCGTCGCCGAATAGACCGAGTTCTGGTGATGAATCGGATCTTCAAGGTGACGCAGTGCCCTGGCCTGCGTGCTGAGGTCGTCCGCTAGGAGGCCAACGAGCAGGGCAGGGGACTCTTCGGCCGGGCCGTAAGCGTGCTCAAGTGTCGCCCAGTCGGTCGCCCTGACGAGTACCCGTGGATCGGGCAGCGGGCCGTGAGCATCAGTGATCGTCACACGCCGAGTATGACGGGCCGCTTGAACAGTGCTTAGCTCCGCTGCCCTATAGCGGGACAGCCCTTAGAAGAAGCCGAGCTTCTTCGGTGAGTAGCTGACGAGAAGGTTCTTGGTCTGCTGGTAGTGGTCGAGCATCATGCGGTGGGTTTCGCGGCCGATGCCGGATTGTTTGTAGCCGCCGAAGGCGGCGTGGGCGGGGTAGGCGTGGTAGCAGTTGGTCCAGACGCGGCCGGCTTGGATGGCGCGGCCGGCGCGGTAGGCGGTGTTGGTGTCGCGGGTCCAGACGCCGGCGCCGAGGCCGTAGAGGGTGTCGTTGGCGGTGCGGATGGCGTCGTCGAAGTCGGTGAAGGAGGTGACGGCGACGACGGGGCCGAAGATCTCCTCCTGGAAGACGCGCATGCGGTTGTCGCCTTCGAAGATGGTCGGCTGCACGTAGTAGCCGCCGGCCAGTTCGCCGCCGTGCTCGACGACCTGGCCGCCGGTGAGGATCTTGGCGCCTTCCTGCTGGCCGATCTCCAGGTAGGAGAGGATCTTCTTGAGCTGGTCGGCGGAGGCCTGGGCGCCGATCATCGTGTCGGTGTCGAGGGGGTGGCCGGGGACGATCTTCTCGGTGCGGGCGACGGCCGCTTCGAGGAAGTCGGCGTAGTGGCCGCGCTGGACGAGGGCGCGGGAGGGGCAGGTGCAGACCTCGCCCTGGTTGAGGGCGAACATCGTGAAGCCTTCGAGGGCCTTGTCGCGGAAGTCGTCGTCGGCGGCCCAGACGTCGTCGAAGAAGATGTTCGGTGACTTGCCGCCGAGTTCGAGGGTCACGGGCTTGAGGTTCTCGGAGGCGTAACCCATGATCAGCCGGCCCGTCGTGGTCTCGCCGGTGAAGGCGATCTTGGCGACGCGGGGCGAGGAGGCGAGCGGCTTGCCGGCTTCCTCGCCGAAGCCGTTGACGACGTTGAGGACGCCGGGCGGCAGGAGGTCGGCGACGAGGCCGAGCCAGAAGTGGACGGAGGCCGGGGTCTGTTCGGCGGGCTTGAGGACCACGGCGTTGCCGGCGGCGAGGGCGGGGGCCAGTTTCCAGACCGCCATGAGGATCGGGAAGTTCCACGGGATGATCTGTGCGACGACGCCGAGCGGCTCGTGGAAGTGGTAGGCGACGGTGTCGTCGTCGATCTCGCTCAGGGCGCCCTCCTGGGCCCGGAGCGCTCCGGCGAAGTAGCGGAAGTGGTCGATCGCGAGCGGGATGTCGGCGGCGAGGGTCTCCCGGACGGGCTTGCCGTTGTCCCATGTCTCGGCGACCGCGAGCGCCTCCAGGTTGTTCTCCATGCGGTCGGCGATCCGCAGCAGGACGGCCGCGCGTTCGGCGGGGGCCGTCCGTCCCCAGGCCGGAGCGGCGGCGTGCGCCGCGTCCAGGGCGCGCTCCACGTCCTCGGCGGTGCCGCGGGCGACCTCCGTGAAGGGGCGGCCGTCGACCGGACTGGGGTTCTCGAAGTAGCGGCCGCCCGCCGGGGCGACGTACTCGCCTCCGATCCAGTGGTCGTAGCGGGCCTGGTACGACATGAGCGCGCCCTCGGTACCGGGTGCGGCGTAACGGGTCATGGGCATGGCCTCCCTGGGACGCGCCGGCCGTCCCTGGCCGGCGCTCACGGCCGAGTGTGCTGACCCTTACGTTGCAAGTCCGTTGCACCGGCGGACAGTTCCGCCTCCAGGGCGTCGAGCCGCGCCCGTACGGGGGCGAGCCGGGACGCCGGTACGGCCGCGCGCAGCGCCCGCCAGACCACCACGTCGTCCTCGCCCCAGGTGCTGTACGCCCAGTCGCCGAGCAGGCCGGGATCGCCCCGGTCCACCAGCGCGGCCCGCAGCCGTCCCGCGAGCCGTTCCCGGAGCCGTACGACCCCGGGGGCGGTCGAGGCGGGGAGCAGCGGGCCGGCGTACTCGGCGGCCGCGGCGGCGACCGACCCGGAGGCAAGGCGCCGGTCCACCGTCGTGAAGTCCGCGTCCATGACGTCCGCCAGGCGGTACGGGCGGGAACGCAGCACGTCGGGGCCGAGCAGTGCGCGCAGCCGGGACAGCTCCGCCCGCAGGGTGACCGGGGTGACGGACTCGTCCTCGTACAGCAGGGTGAGCAGGCCGTCGCCGCCGACACCCTCAGGGCGGTGCGCGAGGATCACCAGGATCTCGCTGTGGCGGCGGCTGAGCCGCACCCGCCGTCCGTCCACGTGGAGCACGGCCTCGTCCCGGCCGAGCGCCGACAGTCTGAGCCGACCGGATTCCCGTGCCGGAGTGAGCAGGGCCAGCTGGGACTCGGCCGCCCGCGCGACCGCCTGCACGAAGCCGAGGCTGTGCGGGTGGGCGAGCCGTGAACCGCCTGTGATGTCGACGGCGCCGAGGACCCGCCCGGTGCGCGGGTCGTGCACGGGGGCGGCGGCACAGGTCCACGCCCGGACCGGGCGCCGGAAGTGCTCGGCGGCGACGACCTGGACGGGTCGGTCGACGGCGAGGGCGGTCCCGGGCGCGTTCGTCCCCGCCGCCGACTCGGACCACCGGGCCCCGGCCACGAAGTTCATGCCCCGCGCCTTGCGCAGGGTGTCCTGATGGCCCTCGACCCAGAGCATCCGCCCGGCCGCGTCGCAGACCGCGAGGAGATGCTCCCCGTCCGTCGCGTACGCCCCCATCAGCTCCCGGATCACGGGCATGGCGGCCGCCAGCGGATGGCCGTCGCGGTAGGCGGCGAGTTCGTCCTCGTCCAGTTCCACCCGTGCCGCCCCGTCGGGGCTCACGCGCGCGCGTACGGAACGCCGCCAGGACGCCGCGACCAGCGGCCGCGCGTTCCCGGCGGCCGGACCCGGCTCCGTCTCCCCCGCCATCCACGCATCGCTCAACTCGGCCTCCCCGTCGAGGTCGTCACGGCCCGTCCCGGTCATCGTGGTGCCCGGCCGGGCCGTCTACAAGCGGCCGGACGGCACGGCATATGCACCCTGTCCGGGACCCGCCCCGGACCCCTCACGTAGAGTGGGGCTCGGGCCGTGACTGGCGCTTGAGGTGGATCACCACCGGGGAGCGGCCCGGTGGGGCGCGTCGCGACGGCGCGGGTCCGCCGATGCCGTGCGCCTGGGCGAACCACCGGTCAGAGACGACGCCCAGGAGTTGCCATGTCCACCAGCACCGCCACCCTCATGGACGGCACGGCCCTTGCCCGCCGTACGGTCGAGGAGACCGCAGCCCGCGCCACCGAGATCACCCGCCGCACCGGCGTCACGCCGTGTCTCGCGACCGTCCTCGTCGGCGCGGACCCCGCCTCCGTGACGTACGTGAAGATGAAGCAGAACCGCTGCGCGAAGGCCGGAATCCGCTCGAAGCACGTCGAGCTGCCCGCCGCCACGACGACCGAGGAACTCGTCGCCGCGATCACCGCCCTGTCCGAGGACCCCGAGGTCCACGGCATCCTCCTCCAGCACCCGGTCGGCCCGCACATCGACGAGCGGGCCGCCTTCGAGGCCATCGCCCCGGAGAAGGACGTCGACGGCGTCACCATGGCGTCCTTCGCCGCCATGGGCTTCGGCCTGCCCGGCTTCGTCTCCTGCACGCCCGGCGGGATCATGCGCCTCCTCGACGCCTACGACGTCGAGCTCAGCGGCAAGCGGGCGGTCGTCGTCGGCCGCAGCGCGATCCTCGGCAAGCCCGCGGGGCTGCTCCTCCTCGGCCGCGACGCCACCGTCACCTACTGCCACTCGCGCACCAAGGACCTCTCGTCCGTCGTCCGCGAGGCCGACATCCTGGTGGCGGCCGTCGGCAAGCCGAACTTCATCAAGGGCGAGGACATCAAGCCGGGCGCCGTCGTCATCGACGCCGGCTACAACCCGGGCAACATCGGCGACGTCGACTTCGCCTCCGCCGCCGAACGCGCCTCCCTCATCACCCCCGTGCCCGGCGGTGTCGGCCCCATGACCATCGCCGTCCTCCTCGCCCAGACCGTGGAGGGCGCCGAGCGCCAGCTCGGCCTGTAGCGCTCGGGGCGCCTGCCCGCGCCGTGTCCGGGCACAAGCCCGGCGCGGCGACCTGGCAGGGCGATCCGGCAGGGCGACTTGGCAGGGCGACTTGGCGCGGCGACCGGCGCGGCGACCCGGTGGGGGACCGGTGCTCCGCCCCCCCACCAGCGGTGCGCCTACGTGCCGTCGCCCGTGGGGCCGGTCGTCAGCGCCGTCGTCAGCGCCGCCGCCAGGGCGACGGCCGGGTCCCGGTCCGGCGGCCCCGCCGGAGACCAGCGGGCACCCTCCCTGGCGTACGGCCACCAGCGACCGTCGACGCCGAGCCGGAGCTGTCCGTCCGTGCCCACCGCCGTCCACCGGGCGCCCGACCGGTGCAGGGCGGGCCGCTCGTCGTCCTCCCACGCCTCCGACAGACGCGTGCCGGCCCGGGCGAGGCTCTCCCCGTCAGGGGCCCATTCCTCCTCCAGTACGGAGAGGGCGGCTGCCCCTCCGAGCCGCCACGCGCGCGTGGCCAGGTCCAGCTCGGCCGGTGTCCGGCCGGAACCGGCGGCGAGCCGCGCCGTGATCCACGGCATCGGCGAGTCCACCGCGAGCCGTACGGCGTCCTGAGCGGCCGTCAGGCACGCCCCCGCGGACTCCTGGTGTACGGGACCGAGGGCGGCGACCAGCATCCCGTGGGCACGGGCCGCCGCGTCCGTCGCCAGGAACTCCAGGGCTGTCGGGTGCACCCCGGGCTCGGGGTCCGTGTCCGTGTCCAAGGCGGGCGACACGCCCGGGTCGGTGGCGACGACCGGAGGCGCGGGCAGCGGCGGCAGGAGGAAGCCCTCCGCGTACGCGTCGGCAGCCGACACGCCCGGCATGCCGCCGGCACCCGCCGCCGTACCGGAGGTCGGCGCACCGTCCCCGCCGCTCCCGCCGCTCCCTCCGCTCGCCGACGGAGCGGAGGCGCGCGCGACGCTGCGCGCCTGGAGCTGGTCGAGCAGGGTGCGTTCGGCGCGCCCCCGCATCAGCAGCAGGACGAAGGGGTCCTCGTCGAGCAGGCGGGCGACCTGGTAGCAGAGCGCCGACGTGTGAGGGCAGTGGTCCCAGGCCTCGCAGCCGCACTCGGGGTCGAGGTCGCCGATGCCGGGCAGCAGGTCGAGCCCGGCCGCCGCGGCGTCCTCCACCAGGTGGGGCGGCATCTCGCGGTCGAGGAGCGCGGCGATGTGCCCCGCGCTGTCCGCGGCGAGGTCGAGGAACCGCTCCCACTCGTCGTCGGAGAGCTCCCGCACCAGGACGTCGCTGCGGTACGCCGTGCCGTCGCGGTCCTTGACGACCGCCGTGATCCGGCCGGGCCGCACCGTCACGGCGCCCACCGCCCCCGCGCGCGCGTGGCGGCGGCCGGCCTTCAGTTGCACCCCGTCGAGCGCGGTGTCCTCCAGGGCCTTGAGCCACGCCCGACCCCACCAGGTCCGGGCGAAGGCCGTGCCCTTCGCCGGCGGCAGGGCCGCGAACGTACGCTCGTCGCCCCCGTGTCCGCCGCCTGGCGAGCCTCCCTGTCCGCCGAGCGCTCCGTCGCCGTGCCCGTACCCGTGTCCCGTCCGGTTCATCGTCCGTCCCCTCGCAGCCGTACCAGCTCGGCCAGTTCGGCATCGGTCAGTTCGGTCAGCTCCCGCGGGGCGTCGGACCCCGTCCCGAGCACGCTGTCCGCGAGTTCCTTCTTGCGGTCGAGCATGGCCGCGATCCGGTCCTCGACGGTGCCCTCGGCGATCAGCCGGTGGACCTGGACCGGCCGGTCCTGCCCGATCCGGTACGCGCGGTCGGTGGCCTGGGCCTCCACGGCGGGGTTCCACCAGCGGTCGTAGTGCACGACGTGTTCGGCCCGGGTGAGGTTGAGTCCCGTTCCCGCGGCCTTCAGGGAGAGGAGGAAGACGGGGACGTCACCGTTCTGGAAGCGGGCGACCATCGCCTCCCGTTCGGCGACCGGCGTGCCGCCGTGCAGGAACTGCGTCCGCACCCCGCGCGCCGTCAGATGCGTCTCCAGGAGCCGGGCCATCCCCACGTACTGGGTGAACACCAGCGTGTGTGCGCCTTCGGCGAGGATCGTGTCGAGGAGTTCGTCGAGCAGTTCCAGCTTTCCCGAGCGGCCCTCGATCCGCGGCCGCTCCTCCTTGAGGTACTGGGCGGGATGGTTGCAGATCTGCTTGAGGGCGGTCAGCAGCTGCATGACGAGGCCGCGGCGCTCCATGCCGTCGGCGCCGGCGATCGCCTCCAGGGTCTCCCGTACCACCGCCTCGTAGAGCCCGGCCTGCTCGGGCGTCAGGGAGACGGCCCGGTCGGTCTCCGTCTTCGGCGGCAGTTCGGGTGCGATGCCGGGATCGGACTTGCGGCGGCGCAGCAGGAAGGGGCGGACGAGGGACGCGAGCCGCTCGGCGGCGGCCGGGTCCGTACCGCCCTCGACGGCGGCGGCGAACCGGGTCCGGAACGCGCCCAGGGTGCCGAGCAGCCCCGGCGTGGTCCAGTCGAGGATCGCCCACAGCTCCGAGAGGTTGTTCTCCACGGGTGTGCCGGACAGCGCCACGCGTGCGCGTGCCCCGATGGTCCGCAGCTGCCGGGCCGTCGCCGAGTACGGGTTCTTGACGTGCTGCGCCTCGTCCGCGACGACGAGCCCCCAGCCGTGCGCGGCGAGCCGCTGGGCGTCGAGGCGCATGGTGCCGTACGTGGTGAGGACGAAGCCCCCGTCGGCGAGCCCGTCCAGATCGCGCGTGGCGCCGTGGAAGCGGCGCACCGGAGTGCCGGGCGCGAACTTCTCGATCTCCCGCTGCCAGTTGCCCATGAGGGAGGTGGGGCAGACGACGAGCGTGGGGCCCGCGGCGGCCGGGTCGGTCTGGCGGTGCAGGTGGAGCGCGATGACGGTGATCGTCTTGCCGAGGCCCATGTCGTCGGCGAGGCAGCCGCCGAGGCCGAGCGAGGTCATCCGGTGCAGCCAGTCGAGCCCGCGCAGCTGGTAGTCGCGCAGGGTCGCGGCGAGCGCCGCGGGCTGGGAGATCTCCGGCCGGCCGCCCTCGGGGTCGGCAAGCCGTTCCCGCAGCCGCTCGAGCCAGCCGGTCGCCGCCACCGCGACGGACTGTCCGTCGACCTCGGTCGTTCCCGTGAGCACGGCCGAGAGCGCGTCGACCGTCGTCACCTTGCGGTCCTGGTGGGACCTCGCACGGCGCACCTCCGCCGGGTCGACGAGGACCCACCGGTCGCGCAACCGGACGAGCGGCCGGCCCGCCTCGGCGAGGCCGTCGAGCTCGGCCCGGGTCAGCTCGTGGTCGCCGACGGCGAAGCGCCAGTGGAAGCCGAGCAAGGCGTCGGCGGAGAGGAAGGACGGGAGAGAGGAGGAGAGGGAGGACGAGGCGGAGGAGGCGCTGTCGGACGAGGCGCTGTCGGACGAGGCGGAAGGGCCTTCGGTCGAGCCGCCGTCACCGGCTCCTCCCGGGCCCGTGTCCGCGGGGCCGATCGCCGCGCGGGCGGTCAGCCGGTCGGAGAGTTCGCGCGGCCAGTGGACCTGGACGCCCGTCGCTGCGAGGGCGCGGGCCGCCGGGCCCAGGAGTTCCGCGACCTCCTCGTCGGCGAGCTCGACGCTGTCGGGAACGGCCGCCGAGAGCAGTGGAGTCAGCGGTGGCCAGGCGCGGGCGGCCCGGCGCAGGGCGAGCAGGGCGTCCATGCGGGCGCGGGGGCCGAAGGCCGCTCCCGTCGCGCCGGCGCCCGCCCACACCTCCGCCGCGTCCGCGACCAGCGTCGGATCCGCGACGCCGTGCAGCTGGAGCACGGCGCGGAAGGCCGGGGCGTCGTGGGCCTCGGTGGTGAAGCCGGGCAGTTCGAGCCGGAGCGACAGCCGGACTCCCGCGTCGTGGACGGCCGCCACGTCGGCGGCCCACGCCCGCTGTTCGGGGATCCGCTGCGGCGCGTCGGCGGCGAACGCGGGGCCACCGGCGGCGATCGGTGCGGCCGGGGTACGGGGCAGTGTGTCCGCGACCGCGTCGGCGAAGGCGCGCAGCAGCGCCTCGGGCGCGGGCAGCAGCAGCGGTTCGTCCAGGGAGAGTGGGACGGCGTGGGCCACGGGCGGCATCGAGGCGGCGAGCGTACGCAGTTCCGCGAGCTCCTCCGGGCCGAGCGGGCCGACGCGCCACGCGTCGTGGTCTTCCGCGGTGAGTCCGGGCAGGAGGAGGCCACGGGAGACGAGGCCGAGGGAGAGGAGTGACGCGGCGCCCCAGAACGAGGCCGCGGGGGAAGCGACGTCCGAGAACCGCGCGCGGAGGAGCAGCGGCAGGGCGTCCCGCACGGGGACGGCGTAGGCGGGGACGGTCACGGGCCGGTGGCCGTCCCCGTCCACGACGGTCAGTTCGATGTACGGCGACGCGGAGTCCTCCGCGGTGTCGTCGTCCCCGGCCGCGCCGTTTTCCGGCAGCGCCTCGCCGTCCGGTGACCAGAAGACGATCCGGCCGGCGCGCGGCGGATCGGCGGGGAGGAACACGGCGGCGTGCCGGGCGAGTGCGGGATCGAGCCCGAGGGCCGGCGCGGGTGAGGTGTCGGGAGCGGGCGCTTGACCGGGAGCGGGAGCGGGAGTGGGAGCGGGTTCGCGGGCCGAATCATCGGGTCCGTGCGACAGCGACAACGCATTCCTCAAATTTGACTACCTGGGGACCGAGCCGCCGAGGTTACCCCACCGCACCCGTCTGACGTGCCATCACCAGGCGTGATCCGCCTCACATGGAGCGAGGTGGGGCTGCCCCCACCTCCGCACCCCGGGCCACCCCCTCCCCGGGACGGGTGGTGACGCCATGGCCCCGGACGATCACGGATCCGTACGTTCTCGGTAGGCCTCCGGCGACCGTTCGCCACCGCACCCGGCGAAGACGACGGACCCCCGGCCGCCCCGTACGACCGAGAGAACCGGAGCCCCACATGTCCCAGGCCACCGTCCTGCCCCCGGCCGCCGCGCCGTCCGCGGCGCTCCCCACGGTCACCACCGGGAAGCCCGGCCGCGCCAGGGGTACCAGCGAGTTCACCCCGCTCCTCCGGACGATCAGGGAACAGGGCCTGCTCGAACACCGACCCGGCTGGTACGCCCGGGGCATCGCCGTCAACCTCGTCGGCATCGCCGCCGTCGTCGCCGGCCTCGCCCTGATCGGTCCCTCCTGGTGGGCACTCCTCCTCGCCGTCCCCCTCGCCCTCCTGTCCGCCCGCGCCGCGTTCGTCGGCCACGACGCCGGCCACGCCCAGATCACCGCCGACCGCAGGGCGAGCCGGATCATCCAGCTCGTCCACGCCAACCTCCTCCTCGGCATGAGCCGGGAGTGGTGGAACGACAAGCACAACCGTCACCACGCCAACCCGAACCACCTCGACAAGGACCCGGACGTCGCGGCGGACATCCTCGTCTTCGCGGAGCACCAGACGACGGGCCGCACCGGACTGCGCGGATTCCTCACCCGCCACCAGGCCTGGCTGTTCTTCCCGCTGACCACGCTGGAGGGCATCGCCCTCAAGGTGTACGGGGTCCGGGCCCTGCTTGCGAAGGACGGTCCCTGCCGCACCCGCCGCGACCGGTTCGTCGAAGGCGGTCTGCTCCTCGCCCACTTCGCCGGCTACGCCACGCTGCTCCTCACCCTCCTCACGCCCGCGCAGGCCCTCGTGTTCGCCCTCGTCCACCAGATGCTCCTCGGCGTGCACCTGGGCATGGCCTTCGCCCCCAACCACAAGGGCATGGAACGTCCGGACGAGCACGAGGACGGCGACAGCTGGGGCCATCTGCGCCGACAGGTGCTCACCTCGCGCAACATCCGCGGCGGCGCCCTGACCGACTGGTTCCTCGGCGGGCTCAACTACCAGGTCGAGCACCACCTCTTCCCGAGCATGCCGCGCCCCCACCTCCGGCTCGCCCAGCCCGCCGTCAAGGCCCACTGCGCCGAGCTGGGCGTCCCGTACACCGAGACGGGCTTCCTCGACTCGTACCGCCAGGCGCTCGGCCACCTGCACGACGTGGGCGCGCCGCTCCGCTCCGAGGGCGCCGCGTAGGCCGTCACGTCAGCGGCGTGACCATCCCGCTGGGACGCGTCCGACCTCCCGGGGGTGTCCCGTCGATCAGGCCGGGCTCGATCGACGGGACACCCGCCTTGGGGTCCAGGGCCCCCGCTACTCCGCCAGAGCGCAGGAATTGACCACGTCACCGTCCGTCGGCCGCGGGATCGTGCGGTCGGCGGGCGGAGCCGTACCCTCCTCGACCCAGCGCGTCAGGGCGTCGAACGCGGAGCGGTAGCACGGCAGGATCGGGCGCAGCCGGTCCGGGTAGGTGTCGTACAGGCCGTCGGTGTGCGTCCCGCCCTGCACCGTGTAGTACCGGTGCAGACCGCCCCGTCGGCGCGCGTCGATCATCCCCGCGTACACGTCGGAGTCGGTGGCGATGGGCAGCAGCGTGTCGAGGTCTCCGTGCAGGGTGATCAGCGGCTTGCCGATCCGGCCGGTGAGCGCGACCTTCGCGACCGCGCGGTGGACGGCCGCCGGCCGGGAGGCGTAGTCGTACGAGGCGTCCGAGGCGCAGGGCGCGAGGATCTGCTCCACCGTGCCGCCGATGGAGGCACCGGGGCAGGCGGGGTCGTACGCGGGGTCGAACTCGGCCCGGAACATCTTCTGCGTCAGACCCCAGTACGCCTTCTCGTGGTACGGCCACAGGAAGCGCGAGCCGGGTGCGAAGCCGGCCGCGATCAGGTCGTCGTCGGTGGCCAGGCCCTGGGACCGGGCCACCGTGACCGGCAGGCTGGTCAGGAGGTTGGGGCCGCGCGTGGTCCACAGCACGCCCTCCCAGTCGACCCCGCCGTCGTACAGCTCGGGCCGGTTCTCCAACTGCCAGCGCGTCAGATAGCCGGCGTTGGAGATCCCCGTCATGTACGTGTGATCGGGGGCCTTCCCGTACCGCTGGCGCACGGCCTTCCTGGCCGCCCGCGTCAGTTCGGTCACCCGGCGGTTCCACTCGGCGACCGCGTCGCCCGGAGCCTGCCCGTCGGTGAAGAAGTTCGCGCCGGTGTTTCCCTTGTCGGTGGCCGCGTAGGCGAAGCCCTTGGCGAGGACCTCGTCGGAGATCAGCGCGTCCGTCGAGTACTGGCGCCGCGTGCCCGGCGCACCCGTGACGACGAGCCCGCCGTTCCAGTCGTCCGGCAGCCGGATGACGAACTGCGCGTCGTGCGACCAGCCGTGCGTGGCGTTGAGGCGCGAATCGTCGGGGAAGTATCCGTCGATCTGGACGCCAGGCACCCCGGACGGATGACGGGTCCCCTTCGCGGCCAGGCCCGCCTGGTCCGCCATGTCGGTGTACGGCGTGCCGGCGAGCCCCGCGGTGGTCAGGTCCTGCAGACACGCGGTCTCCTGGTGCTCGGCGCCGGGCACATGGAGCCGGTCCTGCCGCGCGCAGTGCGCGGAGGCCTCCTCCGCGGCCCCGGCAGGGCTCGCGGGCGCGAGGGCGGTGACCCCGGTCAGCAGCGCGGCGATCAGGGGGACGCCTGGGAACAGGCGCATGGTGGGCCTCCGATGGGACGACGTGACGGTGTACAGCGCCACATCGTGCGGTGGGCCCCCGCCGCCGGACCATGGTTCGGAACCACACGTCGGCCCTCCGTCCCATGTGGGTGCGGGACGGGCCGGGCTCCGCGGCCGCACTCGCTACCCTGCGGGGATGGAGATTCCCACCACGGACGACATCCGAGCCCTGCACCTGAAGTACGCCCCCGACGAAGTGGCGTTCGAGCGCGTCTTCACCCACTGCGAGATCGTGTGGAAGGTCGCCCAGCACCTGATGTCGCGCGCGGACAGGGGCGTCGACCCGGAACTGGTGCGCGCGGGGTGCCTCCTCCACGACATCGGCGTCTATCGCCTGTACGACGCCGACGGACGGCGGGACGGCCGGAGCTACCTGCTGCACGGGATGCTGGGCCACGAGATCCTCGCCTCGGAAGGGCTGCCGGAGACGCTGTGCCGTTTCTGCTCGTGCCACACGGGCGTCGGGCTGACCAAGGAGGACGTCCTCAAGCAGGGGCTGCCGCTGCCGCCGGCCGACTACGTCGCGGTCACCCCCGAGGAACGCCTGGTGATGTACGCCGACAAGTTCCACAGCAAGAGCACGCCGCCCAGGTTCGTGTCCCCCGAGACCTACGAGGTGGCCGTGGGCCGCTTCGGGGAGGACAAGTCCGCGGCGTTCCGGACCCTGCGGGCGGTGTTCGGCGACCCCGAGCTGGACGGGCTGGCGTCCGAGTACGGGCACGCCGTCACCTGACCCCGCCCATGGCGCGCCCCCGGGAGCACGCCGTCACCGACCCGGCCTCGGGGCAGCACCCTCCGCTCGCTCAGGACGGTCGCACGGCCATCGCGGCGAGCCCTTCGAGGAGGGCGGCCAGCTTCGGGCTCCGGGGCACCGGCAGCACCTCGCGGGGCAGCTCGTCGAGGAGGACGAAGGCCATGTCGTCGGTGCGGGCCGCCAGCGACCAGCCGGGACCGTCCGCGCGCAGGGTGCATGGGCCGTCCTCCGCGCCGCCGTCGGACCGCACGCGCCCGATCGGCGGCTGTTCCTCCAGATAGCCCTGGAGTTCCGCCAGTGCCTTCCTGACCCCGTCGTACGGGTCGGGCTCCGCGGGGAGAGGCGGGTTCTCGTCGCCCTGGGCCGGGGCCTCCGGGGCCTGGGCCTCCTCGGCCGGCGCGGGGGCGGCGGACGCTTCGTCGTCGTCCGCCCGGGACCGCCAGGCGGCCCACCGGAGCGCCACCTCGTCGGCCCCGAGGCGGCGCTGGGCCGGACCCCACTCCGTGCCCGAGGGCGGGACCAGCGGATCGGGGTCGCCCTCCTGCGGCTCCGGGTCGTGCGGGGCCGGCACTCCCGGGGCGCGGGAGGCCAGGGCGAGTGGCCAGCCCGGCAGCCCGGCCACCACCGAGCGCTCGTCGGGGGAGAGGTCGTACGCCATGCCGCAGTCCCAGGACGAGATGGCCACGGCGACCAGCGACACGTCGTCGACGACCACGGTCCACCGCGCCCCGAGCCCGTCCTGGCCGAACACGAGCCCGTACCCCTCCGCGTACGGCTGGAGCCCCAGCGCGGCGCAGGCCGCCGGGTAGTCGTCGCCGAGCACGCTCAGGAAGCGCTCGGGCGTCAGCAGCGCCGCGGTCAGTACGAACAACGCGTCCGCGTCGCCGTCGGCCTCGGCGATCGGGTCCGTCCCAGCCACGGCAGCCTCCCCATCCGGTCGTCGGCGCACCTTAACCAGTGAGTAACCCGCGCGTCGAGGGCCTTCACCCGGGAACCCGCGCCCTCCGGTTCCGCCCGTCAGGCGTCTCCCGCCGATCGTCGCGGCGACTCCTCCCGCAGGCCGAGCAGCGAACGGGCGACGGCGCTCGGCGACTCGTTCCGCTCCCGGGCGAGGGTGAGGACGGCACGGCATGCCAGCTCGTTGACGCCGAAGGTCAGCATGTCGGGGGAGACCCGGGTCGACGCCTCCTCCGCCCGGGCCGGATCGTCCTCGGCGCACGCCACCACGTACGCGGCCGCGGCTTCGAAGAGGTTGTACCCCTGCCGGGCGCGCGGTGGCGCCGGCGCGGCGGCCGAGGACGCCCGCCGTGCGGAGGGGAGGAGTCTGCGCAGTCTTTCCGTTACTCGTGCCACGGCCCGCCGCCTCTCCCGGGCACGACTGCCCGGCATGTCCACGGTAATCAGTGAAGTGCCGTGACAGAAGGGTGCGTTGACACCCGCGATCACAAAGCGGCACCGCGACCCGCAAGGTCACTCCGGGACGGACCCGACGCGCTCCCCGAGGCGCCCGGACCGGGGACGCCGACGACTCCGGCGGCCCGGACACGGGGGCCCTGCCGATCAGGCCGGGCTCTCGGCGTGATCACCAGGCCCAGGGTCCGGAAAGGGGCGCCGTCCGCCCGGAGGCCGGAGTGTCCGGACCGTCTGTGCTCCGCCTGGTCGTGCTCGTGGCGCGCCGGCGACGGGAGCCGCCGCTCAGGCTTCCCGTACGGCCATGGCCAGGTAGCGCGTGTCCTCGTCGACGTAGCTGACGAGCCGCCAGCCGGCTTCGGCGAGCACCGGACGCAGCCGGGGCTCGGCACGCAGGTCGTCCGGGGTGATCCGGCGGCCGTGGCGGGCCGCGAGGGCGGCGCGTCCGATCGGGTGGAAGAGCGCCAGCCGGCCGCCGGGGCGTACGACACGGGCCAGTTCGCGCAGGTCGGCGACGGGGTCGGCCAGGTGGGACACGAGCCCCGCGCCGAACACGGCGTCGAGGGCGCCGTCGTGCACCGGGAGCCGGCCGACATCGGCGAGCAGCAGCGTCGCGGTTCCCTCGTGACCGGCCTGGCCGCTCATGTCGTTCCGGCCGCCGCGGCCGGCCTTGACGGCCTCTTCGAGCATCTCGGGGGTGAGGTCGACACCGAGTACGGTGCCGGTGGGGCCGACGGCGGCGCGGAGCGGCGGGAGGGCCCGGCCGGTCCCGCAGCCGGCGTCGAGCACGGCGTCCCCGGGGCGCAGGGCCAGCTCTTCCACGGCGGCGGCGTACGCGGGCCCGTCGTCCGGGAACCGGCTGTCCCAGCCGGCCGCGCGGGCGCCGAAGAACTCTCGTACGTGTGTGGGGTCATCGCTCATGTGCTCATGATCGCGCACTCGGAGGGGTGAACGTTCTGTGTGCACGTTCGAGCTCGGCGTGATCGTTCGGGACCATCTCTCTGTCATATTCCATCAGCTTTCGAAATGCGCCCCTGGTGCGCCCCCCAGTGCGCACTAGCGTCCCGGAGCCATGGGACACCTGGACCACGCCACCTTCGGCTGGCTGACACCCGCGCTGTCGTACGCGATGGCCTGCATCGGCGCCGCCCTCGGGCTGCGCTGTACCGTACGGGCGCTCGACGCCACCGGTCGATCGCGACGGAACTGGCTGCTCACCGCCGCCTCCGCGATCGGCACCGGCATCTGGACGATGCACTTCGTCGCGATGCTCGGATTCGGCGTCACCGGCACCGACATCCGCTACGACGTTCCGCTCACCATCCTCAGTCTCGGCATCGCGATGGCCGTCGTCGGCGTCGGGGTGTTCGCCGTCGGCTACGGGCGGGACCGGGTCCGCTCGCTCCTGGTCGGAGGCCTCACCACGGGCGTCGGCGTGGCGAGCATGCACTACATGGGCATGGCCGCGCTCCGGCTCCACGGCCGCGTCACGTACGACCCCGTCCTCGTCGGCCTCTCGGTGCTCATCGCGGTCGTCGCCGCCACCGCGGCGCTGTGGGCGGCCCTCAACATCCACTCGCCGGCCGCGGTCGCCGTCGCCTCGCTCGTGATGGGCGCGGCCGTCAGCAGCATGCACTACACCGGGATGCTCGCGGTGGGGGTCGAGGTCGCGCCCTCCGCCGAAGTCCTCCCCGGGGCCACCGTCATGCAGTTCATCTTCCCGCTCGCCGTCGGCCTCGGCTCGTACCTCTTCATCACCTCCGCCTTCGTTGCCCTCTCGCCGACGGCCAGGGAGCGGGCCGCGTACGCCTCCGCAGGCCGCCTGACGGAGCCGGACGAGCGCGCCGTGGACGTCGCACCTCCCGGCTTCCGCACCACCGAACCCGCCCGAACGACGGCGACCTGACCCGCGTGCCCAGGACTCGGCCGGCGCCCGCACCGCCTGGAGGAGCACTCGTCCGGGCGCGCCCCGCCCCTCCTCGCGGCCGGGCTCCGCACCCGTGACGACCCGACCCCGCACCCCTGGCGACCGGACCCCGTACCCGTGACGACCCGACCCCGCACCCCTGGCGACCGGACCCCGCACCCCTGGCGACCGGACCCCGCACCCGACCCCCGAACCACCCTCGCGCACGATCCACCGCACCAGAGCACCAAGCAGCCGGAACGAGGAGGCCATGCGAACTCCCCGCAAGACCAAGGGCGCCGAGGCGACACCGCCGCCGGCCGCCGCACGCGGGCGGCGCGCGCACGCCGGGCCGCCCGCCGACGAACCGGGGCCGCAGACCCCCGGCGCCTTCCCGGCCCCGGGCGACACGTCCACCGGGGGACCGGTCAAGGCCGGGCCCGTCGAAGCCGACGGCCCCCACGGTTCCGCCCGCCGGCACGGTCCCGCCCGGCCTCACGTCCCCACCGGCCCGCACGGTCCCGCAGGGCCCCGCGTCCGCCACGGTCTTCGGCCGCGCACGGTCCGCGCCAAGATCGTGTCGCTCCTGATGGTCCCGGTCGTCTCGCTCCTCGCCCTGTGGGGATTCGCCACCGTCACCACCGCCCAGGACATCGCCGCGCTCAGCCGGCTCCAGCGCGTCGACGCCGAGATCCGGGAGCCCGTGACGGCCGCCCTCGCCGCGCTCCAGGACGAACGGCGCGCAGCCGTACGGCAGGTCGCGGCGCCCGGCGCAGCCCGGGCCGCCGAGCTCAAGGACCGGATCCGCCGCACGGACGAGGCCGTCGACCGGCTCCGCCTCGACGACACGCACACCATCGGGGACACCGGGGACCTGCCCGGCGAGGTCGCCGGCCGGGTCGGCGCCTTCGTCGACAAGGTCGAGGGCCTCGCCGAACTCCGTACCGCCGCGGCGGGCGGCCGGGCGGACTGGGACCAGGTGTACGAGGAGTACACCGCGGCCGTCACCGCCGCCTTCGCCGTCGGCGGTGCCCTCACCGGGATCCAGGACGGCGGACAGGGCTCCGACGCGCGCGTGCTCCTGGAATTCGGCAAGGCCGGCGAGATGCTCTCCCGCGAGGACGCCCTCCTCACCTCCGCCCATCTCACCGGCAGCCTCACCGGGGACCGGCTCCGCGCCTTCGCCGGCGCCGTCGACACCCGCCGTACGCTCACCGCCTCGGCCACCGCAGACCTGCCCGCGGCCGCACGCTCCGAATGGGCCCGCCTCGCCGGGGGAGGAGACCACGCCAGGCTGATCCGGAACGAGGACCGGGTACGCGCCGCGACCCCCGGCCGCCCCGCCGCCCAGTCGGTCACCTCCGCCGACTGGGACGACACCCTCACCGCCGTACGCCGTGGCCTCATCGTCATCGAGACCGACGCCCGCACCGCGGCGGCCGACCGCGCCGACCCCTTCGCCGGCGGTGTGCTCAGCGCGGGTGGCGCCGCCGTCGTCCTCGGCCTCGCGGCCGTCGTCGCCTCCCTCGTCATCTCCGTCCGGATCGGCCGCGGCCTCGTCGTCGAGCTCGTGAGCCTCCGCAACACCGCCCTCGGCATCGCCCGCCACAAACTCCCCTCCGCCATGCGCCGACTGCGCGCCGGCGAGGAGATCGACGTCCAGGCGGAGGCCCCGCCGGGGCCCGTCTCCCAGGACGAGATCGGCCAGGTCGGCGAAGCCCTCACCACCGTTCACCGCGCCGCCCTCTCCGCGGCCGTCGAACGCGCCGAACTCGCCAGCGGCATCTCCGGCGTCTTCGTCAACCTCGCCCGCCGCAGCCAGGTCCTGGTCCACCGCCAGCTCAACCTCCTGGACAGCATGGAGCGGCGCGCCGACGACCCCAACGAGCTCGGTGACCTCTTCCGCCTCGACCACCTCACCACCCGCATGCGGCGCCACGCCGAAAGCCTGATCATCCTCTCCGGCGCTGCACCCGGCCGGGCCTGGCGCATGCCCGTCCCCCTCACCAACGTCGTCCGGGCCGCCGTCTCCGAAATCGAGGACTACGCGCGCGTGGAAGTGCGGCGACTGCCCGAGACGGCCGTCGTCGGCGGCGCCGTCGCCGACCTCACGCACCTCCTGGCCGAACTCATCGAGAACGCCGCGCAGTTCTCCCCGCCCCACACCAAGGTGCGCGTCAGCGGCGAACCCGTCGGCAACGGATACGCCCTGGAGATCGAGGACCGGGGGCTCGGCATGGGCAAGGACACCCTCGCCGAGGCCAACGACCGCATCGCCCAGTCCGAAGCCCTCGACCTGTTCGACAGCGACCGCCTCGGTCTCTTCGTGGTCAGCCGCCTGTCCGCCCGCCACGACGTCAAGGTCCACCTCCGCACCTCCCCGTACGGCGGCACCACCGCCGTCGTCCTGCTCCCGACCGACCTCCTCCAGGGCGCACTGCCGCCGGGCCGGGGCACCCCGGCGACCGGACCAGGACCCGACGGCGCCCACGCCGGAGCCGCGGACGCCGGGCACCCGCGTACACAGGGCTCCGGCTCGGCCGAGAAGACCACCGTCGACCCGCGGACGGACGGCGCGCGCGCCGCCCGGGAACACGCCGAGGCCCAGCGCGCCGAGGCCCGCCGCTTCGGCCGCCCACCTTCGCCGCGCACGCCGACGCAGGCCGGTCCGTCCGCCCCGACCGCCCCGGGGCTCGCGACCGGCACACCGGCCGGACCCGCCGGGTCCTCAGGGGCCCCGGTCGCGGGACCGCGCCGGAGCGCACCGCAGCCATCGGCCGGCGCGGGGGCCGGCAGCACGCCCGGGCCGGCGGACGCGTCCCGGCCGCCCTCCCCGCCACGGTCCGTGCCGGCCCCCCGGCCGCAGCCGTTGCCGCGCCCGACCGCCGTGCCCGCGCTCGCCGCCGGCCCGGACGCGGGGCAGCCGTCCGCCGGTGTCACCGAACTGCGCCGACGCGGCCCCGCCGTACCGTCACCGACGGGGGACCGCCCACCCGGTACGCCGACCGGTCCCGCCGGCCACGAAGACCCCGAGGCCGAACTGCCGCGTCGCATACGCCAGGCGAGCTTGGTCCCGCAGCTGCGCGAGGCGCCTGCTCCGGAGCCCGTCCCCGCACCGGCCGCCGGATCGGGCACCCGCACCCCGGAACAGGTCAGGGACCGGATGGCTGCCTACCAGGACGGATGGCAGCGGGGAGGCGGCGGCGCGGCCGGCAGCCGGCGCCCCCTCGGCACCGGCTTCGGCGGCGAGCAGGGCCCCGTTCCCGTCACCGAGCCCGGAACAGACCCCCGTACGGCTCCGGAGCCGCGCACCGGCCCGCACGCGAACCCCGCCACGCGCGCGTACCCGGCTTCACCCCCCAGCCCGCACCCCGCCTCGCTCCAGGGCCCGTCCCCGAGCAAGGACTTCGGCACCGTTCACCGCCTCGGCCACGACCACGGCACGGCCCACCTCGACGACACCCGCACCGAAGGAGACGACGCATGATCGACCACGAGAGGATCTCCCACCACCGGTCCGGCGAGCTCGACTGGCTCCTCGACGACCTCGCGATGCGGGTCCGCGAGGTCCGGCACACCGTGGTGCTCTCCAACGACGGACTCGCCGTCGGCGCCTCCAGCGGGCTCAGCCGCGAGGACGCCGAACACCTCGCCGCCATCGCCTCCGGATTCCACAGCCTCGCCAAGGGCGCGGGCCGGCAGTTCCACACCGGCGGGGTCCGCCAGACGATGGTAGAGATGGACGACGGCTTCCTCTTCGTCGCCGCGGCGGGGGACGGCTCCTGCCTCGCCGTACTCAGCTCCGCGAGCGCCGACATCGGACTCATCGCGTACGAGATGGCCCGCCTCGTCAAGCGCGTCGGCGAGCACCTGCACACCCCGCCGCGGCTCACGATGACACCGCCGGCCGGCGGCTGACCCGGAGAGACCCCATGAACGAGGACAGCACCGGCGACGGTCCGTCCGCGCCGGGCAGCCAGTGGTACGACGCCGAGGCCGGACCACTCGTCCGTCCCTACGCGATGACCGGCGGCCGCACCAAGCCGGGGCCGAGCAACGTGCGGTTCGATCTCATCGCCCTCGTCGTCGTGGACGACGACCCGCCAGGACCGGCGGACGAGGCCCTCCTCGGGCCCGAACACCGGTCCCTGCTCACCCTCTGCCGGGCCGAGACGCAGTCGGTCGCCGAACTCGCCGCCGACGCCGACCTCCCCGTCGGCGTCGTCCGGGTCCTCCTCGGCGACCTCCTCGAATCGGGCTTCGTACGCGTCAGCAGGCCCGTACCGCCCGCGCAGCTCCCAGACGAAAGAATCCTGAGGGAAGTAATCGATGGCCTACGAGCGCTCTGAGAGAACCGGCGCCTGCGACGAGACGGACAGCACCGCCCTCGCCCTGAAGATCCTGGTCGCCGGCGGATTCGGCGTGGGCAAGACGACCCTGGTCGGCGCGGTCAGCGAGATACGGCCGCTGCGCACCGAGGAACAGCTCAGCCGCGCCGGACAGTCGGTCGACGACACCGGGGGTGTCGACCAGAAGACCACCACGACCGTCGCCATGGACTTCGGCCGCATCACGATCCGTTCCGGGCTCTCGCTCTACCTCTTCGGCACGCCCGGGCAGGACCGCTTCTGGTTCCTCTGGGACGAGCTGTCACAGGGCGCCCTGGGGGCCGTCGTCCTCGCCGACACGCGCCGTCTGGAGGACTGCTTCCCGGCGGTCGACTACTTCGAGCACCGGAAGATCCCCTTCGTCGTCGCCGTCAACTGCTTCACGGGCGCGCGTACGTACGGCGCGGCCGACGTCTCCCTCGCCCTCGACCTGGACCGCGGCACGCCCGTCGTGCTCTGCGACGCGCGCGACCGTGACTCCGGGAAGGAAGTGCTCATCCGCCTCGTCGAGTACGCGGGGCGGATGCACACCGCACGACTGCTGGACAGCGTCGGCTGATCCCCGGCCGTACGCCCGCCGAACTCCGCCGCCCGTTCCTCCCCGCGGACACGAACGACCGCGACTGATCCTCGGTCATGAGGGCATGGCCCCGTCCTGCGGCACGCGCGGGCGTGGTGCGGTGCTTGCCCTGTTCACGACAGTGCGTAAGGCTTGCGGCGATACGGCGGACCACGGAGGCGCGGGGACCACGGGAATCCGGGTCGACGGGGACGCACCACCCAGGGGGAGGAAACACTGATGGCATTGGACAAGGGCCTGGACTGGCTCCTCGACGACCTGACGCAGCGGGTCGGGTACATACAGCACGCGCTGGTGCTGTCGAACGACGGCCTGGTGACGGGCGCCAGCAGCGGGCTCGCACGAGAGGACGCCGAGCACCTGGCAGCCGTCTCCTCCGGCCTGCACAGCCTCGCCCGGGGCTCCGGCCGGCACTTCCGGGCAGGCCGGGCACGGCAGACGATGGTCGAGTTCGACGAGGCCCTGCTCTTCGTGACGGCGGCGGGCGAGGGCAGTTGCCTCTGCGTTCTCAGCGCGGCGGAGGCGGACGTCGGCCAGGTGGCCTACGAGATGACCCTGCTGGTCAACCGCGTCGGCGAACACCTGGGCGTGGCGGCGCGGCAGCCGGGCCTGCCCGGCGGCGCGCTCTGACGCCGGGCCGCCGACGGTCGAAGCGCTGAGGGCCGGGGCGCCGACTTCCGGGGCGCCGACACCGGGAGTGTGACAGCCGGGGTGTGACGTCTGAAGTGCGGCGGCCGAACTCTGACGTCCGGACTCTGACGTCCGGGTGCCGGGGGCAGGGGTCGCTTCCATTGTCCATCGGCAGTTGTCCACAGGCAGTTGTCCACAAGTCGCGCTGGTGTCGTCACTCTGCGTTACGTTCTCTTCGTGGGTCCGAGGGATCCACGGCACGGAGAGAACACGGACGTACGGGGGAGGGCCACACGATGACGGTGGACGAAGGGACGCGCACGGTCACACCGGCGCGGGCCGCGCAGGAACTGGAACTGAGGCGCGATGAGTTCCGGCTCGCGGTCCAGCTCGGACTGGTGAGGACGGTGCCGACGGGAGAGGGCGGGCGGAGGCGGGTCGAGCGGTGCGAGCTCGACCGCCTCAGCGGAGCACCGGACTTCCCGACCGGCCTGCGCGACCGGGTGCGCACGGTCGGCACGGGGGAGGCCGCGGCACTCCTGTCGATCACCCCGGAACGCTTCACCAGGCTGGCCCGCACGGGGCACCTCAGCCCCGTGCGGTTCACCCTGAACCGCTACCGGGCGGTGGTGTGGACGTACCTGGCGGCGGAGGCCTCCGACTTCGGCCGCCGGTGTCCGGCCCTGCTCGCCGGGCGGCTCCCCCTCGACCTCCGCGAACGTCTCGCCGCGCACGAGGACCGGCGGCCCAGGAACTGGCGAGCCCGCCGACTCGGTCTGCTGCTCCGCGCCACGGACGATCCGTGGGCCCGCGCCGCCGCCATCGCCTCACTCCTCGACCCCGTCCAGGTGGCCGAGGTCGTCGACGACCCCTACGAGCGCGCCCACCTGGACCGGCTGCGCCCGCCACCGCCCGCCGGCATGCCGGTCGCGGCCGCCGCGCACGACGTCGCCGAACGGCTCACGCGGGCGGACGAACCCGACGAGATCCTCTGGCACCGCATGAGCCTGGCCCTGGCCCTCGACGAAGCGCGCTCCCGACAACCGGCCCCGTATCCCGGCGACCTCAGCCCCGCTCCCACGACCCAGGGCGTGCCCGGGACCACGGCCGCGGCCTCGACCGCGTCCGGGGCGCTCGTGACCGCGACGGCCGCCGGGTGGGCTGACGCCCTGACGCCCGGGCTGCCGGTCCGTCGCGCACGGAGGGCGGATTCCGGTGGCGACACGGGGATCCTGACGATGCCGCCGCTTCCCTTGATGCCCCCGGCGGCTCCGCCGTGCGTGCCGCGGGACGGCTCCCCGCCGGATCCGGTCGTGGAGGGGCGGCGAACGGCTCCTGGCCGTGGTCCCGATGAGCGGGCGGCCCCTGGCCCTGGTCTCGAGGGCCACGCTGCCCCTGCCCCCGGCCGGGCGGAGGTCGACCTTCGGCCGAGCCGCCCGGCGGCGCCCGTCAGGCCCGCCGGTCGTCCGGCGCGGACCCGGCTTGTGGATCGACTGCTCCGCAGGAAGGGGGTGGGGGAGGGGCGCGTTCGGCGAGGGAGGAGGTCGGTGTCCTGGCCGTGAGGCGAGGGTGGGCACGGGTGGCGGCACCGGGTGCGGCGGAGGCCGGGTGTGGGGAGGATGGGCCACATGCTGCTGGCCCATGTCGCGGAGGTGTCCCGGGAGGTTGCCGCGACCTCGGCGCGTTCCCGCAAGATCGTCCTGCTCGCCGAACTGTTCGCGGAGGCCGACCCGGAAGAGAGTCCGCTCGTCATCGCGTATCTGTCGGGGCGGCTCCCGCAGGGGAGGATCGGTGTCGGCTGGAGCGTGCTCAAGGACGTCGTCCCGCCGGCCGTTCCACCGGTCGAGAGGCCCGGTCTCACGCTGAGCGGGGTCGATGCCGCGTTGACGGCGCTGGCCGCGGTCTCGGGAGCCGGGGCCAGGGCCGAACGGGCCCGGCTGGTTCACGGTCTGTTCTCCGCTGCCACCCATGACGAACAGGAGCTCCTGCTGAGGCTTCTCAGCGGGGAGGTGCGGCAGGGGGCTCTCGACGCCGTCGCGCTGGAAGGCGTCGCACGCGCGGCCACGGTGCCCGCCGCGGAACTGCGGCGCGCCGTGATGCTCGAAGGCTCGTTGCCGCCGGTCGCCCAGGCGGTGCTCGCCGAGGGAGCCGCCGCTCTCGACCGGTTCACCCTGCGGGTCGGCAGCCCCGTGCAGCCCATGCTCGCCCACACCGCCGGCTCGGTGACCGAGGCGATCGCGGCCCTGGGGCCGTGCGCCGTCGAGGAGAAGCTCGACGGCTTCCGCATCCAGGTCCACCGTGACGGCGACGACGTCCGCGTCCACACCCGTTCGCTCGACGACATCACCGACCGGCTGCCCGAAGTGGTCGCCGTCGGCCGGGCCGTGCCGGCCGACGGGTTCATCCTGGACGGCGAGGTCATCGCGCTCGACCCGGCGACCGGACGCCCCGTGGCCTTCCAGACCGTCGCGTCCCGGGTCGGCTCCCGGACCGACGTGGCCGGCGCCCACGCCGCGCTTCCACTGACACCCGTCTTCTTCGACGTCCTCGCCGTGGACGGCGAGGGCCTGATCGACCGGTCGGGCCGGGACCGGCACGAGGTGCTCGCCCGGCTGCTCCCGGCGGCCCACCGGGTGGGCCGCACCCTCGTCACCGACCCGGCCGACCCGGCGCAGATCCAGGCAGCCGAGAGGTTCTTCAGGGACACGCTGGCCCGCGGGCACGAAGGCGTCCTGGTCAAGGCGCTGGAGGCGCCCTATGCGGCGGGGCGGCGGGGACGGGCCTGGCTGAAGGTGAAGCCCGTCCACACCGTCGACCTCGTCGTCCTGGCCGCCGAGCGGGGCCACGGGCGCAGGAGCGGGCTGCTCTCCAACCTCCACCTCGGTGCGCGGACCGCCGAAGGCGGGTTCGTCATGCTCGGCAAGACCTTCAAGGGGCTCACGGACGAGATGCTGCGCTGGCAGACCGAGCGCCTCGGTGAACTGGCCGTGTCGGACGACGGCTTCACCGTGCGGGTTCGGCCCGAACTCGTCGTGGAGATCGCCTACGACGGCCTCCAGCGGTCCACCCGCTACCCGGCCGGCGTCACCCTCCGCTTCGCCCGCGTCGTACGCCACCGGCCCGACAAGCCGGCCTCGGAGGCGGACACCGTCGACAGGGTCATCGGACGCTGAGCGGTGGGGTGCGGGATATCGCGGGACGGCGTCACGCGAGGGATGCTGGAGACGTGGCACGACGAGCGCCCGGCACGACGAGCGCGTGGCACCACGAGCGACCGGCGGGCCGCGAGGAGATGAGCGACGTGTACGACTTGCACATCGACACCGACGTCACCGTGCAGCTGTGCGACTGCAGCCGGGAGGACGCCCAGGCCGTCTTCGACGTCCTCGACAGCGTGTACCAGCTGGAGGACACGGCCACCCCGAATCCGCAGGCGGTCAAGGGCCCCGCGCCCACCGTCTGGACCGCCATCTTCGACACCGCCGGCGGGCAGCGCCAGGAGGTGGGCCCCACTCGGCTGACCGCCTTGGTCGGCGCCACCCTCACCGGTGGGTACCACGCCGTCGACGAGGTCCAGAAGGTGCTCGCCGCCGGATTCGACATCCAGTCCCTGCAAGCCGTCTCCGGCGACCAGGAGACCGAGGCCCGACTGCTGCTCGCCTCCCGCTGAGCGGCTGACACGAACACCCCGGACGGAGCGGACGGGCTCCGCCCGGGGTTCACGCGCGCCTCGGTGCGCCCGGGGGACCCCCGCTCCCGGCTTCGGTATACACCGTGTGTAGAGTTCCTGGCGGTCGCGAGCGCCGCCCTGACCAGGCCGGTTGCGGCTGTACCGAAGTCACTACGGGGAAAGCGGGTTCCACCATGTTCCGATCCAGGACGGGCCGACGCGGGGGAACGGCCACCGCCCTGTTCGCCGCCGCGTCGCTGATGCTGACGCTCGCGGCCTGCGGGACCAGTACGGTCACGCCGCAGGACGCCCGGGACGAGAGCGGAGCCGACGACAAGGCAGGCGCCGCGGCTCGCCGCGTCGACTGCGCCGAGGTCAAGTGCATCGCGCTCACCTTCGACGCGGGGCCGGGCAAGGACACTCCCAGGCTCCTGGACATCCTCAAGGAGAAGCAGGTCCCCGCCACCTTCTTCCTGCTCGGCAGCAAGCACGTCGACCGCTACCCCCAGGTGGTCAAGAGGATCGCGGACGAGGGGCACGAGGTCGCCAACCACACCTGGACCCACCGAATACTCACCGACCTCGACGCCGCCGAGGTCCGCGACGAGCTCGCGCGCACGCAGGACGCCGTCGAGAAGATAACCGGTCGCAAGCCCACCCTCATGCGCCCGCCGCAGGGCAGGACCGACGACACGGTGTCCGAGGTCAGTCGCGAGCTCGGACTCGCCCAGGTCCTCTGGAGCATCACGGCCAAGGACTACTCCACCACCGACTCCGCCCTCATCCGGCAGCGCGTACTCGACCAGGCGCACGGCGATGGCATCATCCTTCTCCACGACATCTACGACGGAACGGTCCCGGCCGTCCCGTCGATCATCGACGAGCTCAAGCGTCGCGGCTTCACCTTCGTGACGGTGCCGGAGCTCCTCGCCCCGGGGAAGGCCGAGCCCGGTACGGTCTACCGCCCCGAGAGGGACTGAGCTCACCTGTCGAAACCGGGTGAGGTGACTCACATCGCCCACCCGGGACCTCTCGGAACATTCGGGCAAGGTTTACCGTTCATACGTATGTGACTGTGAAGGGGTCCGGTCCCCAAGGTCCCCCCCCCCAGAGGTGACCGCTCTTCGCCGTCACGGCGATCGGCCCCGGTTGGAATCCCCCGTCCAACCGGGGCTCTGTCGTTCCCGGACGCCCGAACGCACGGCACCCGACGGCGCCCGAGGGGCGCGCACTCCGGCGCGTCCGACCCGTTCGAGTGAGCTTCGGCATGGTGGCCGAGCCCCCGGGAAATGATCACCGCGGGCCGCCCGACGATCACCGGAAGGCCGCTCCGACCAGGGACGATCCAGGGGGACACCATGCTTCGCACCGCCGCGCGAGCTCGCCGCGCCGCCATCGTCGCCGCCGCCTCACTGCTGCTCTCCGGGTGCACCGTGGTCGCTCCGGGAGGGGTGGGAACCCCGACCGTGCCGGTGACCCGGGCGGCGCAGGACGAGCTGCTCCGGTCCGCGGAACACCGACTGGTCGTCGACTGTCTGAGGGGCCGGGGGATCACCCTCTCGGCACGGCCCCGCGCACCGGACGACGACCGCGTCTTCCGGGCGGCGCTCTTCGGCGCCGGCCCGCGCGAACTGTCCGTCACCCTCGCCACGGGTGCCACCGTCACCGCCCACGAGGACGGCTGCCTGGCCATCGCCCGTCAGCGGCTCTACGGCGACCAGCGTCGCTGGTTCCGGGCCCAGGTCACCGTCGACAACCTCCGCGCCGAGGCCCAGGCGCGCATGCGCACCGACCCGGCCCACCGCGCGGCACTCGCCCGCTGGACCCGGTGCGCCACGCCGCCCCTGGGCCCCCGCCCCGACCGTCCCGCCCCGGCCGTCGCCGCCCGCTGTGACCGGGAGAGCGGACTCGACGCCGTACGCAA
This sequence comes from Streptomyces wedmorensis, assembly GCF_000716445.1. Lineage (GTDB taxonomy): Bacteria > Actinomycetota > Actinomycetes > Streptomycetales > Streptomycetaceae > Streptomyces > Streptomyces wedmorensis. The sequence continues at coordinate 191,229 of NZ_JNWK01000010.1, read as the reverse complement.
GCGGCTGGAGGCCGCAGAGATGGCCGAGGTGCGCACGCTGCACCGGGACGAACTCGCCACATACCGGCAGCTGCGCGACCGCGCACTGCGGCGGGCAGCCGAACTGCCCGCGTCCGGACCACCCGTAGAAAGGCCCCACCTCTCGTGAAGCGACTTCTCGCCACCGCCGCCGCCGCGCTCCTCGCCACCACCGCAGGCTTCGCCCTCGCGGGCTCCGCCGGAGCCGCCGAATGTCCCAGCGGGGAGTTCTGCGTCTGGCAGGAAGCGAACTTCGGCGGCCAGCGCGCCAACTGGAGCGGCGACGACGGCTGGTGGGAGAGCTGGATCTCCGACACCGACTCCTCGTGGGCCAACCACGGCATCTCCGGCCCCGGCATCAAGGACCACGTCCGCGTCTACGAGAGCGCCTGGCAGGGCGGCAGCATGACCATCTGCCTCGCCCCCGGCCAGGAGGTCGGCTACAACGGCGCCGCCAACGACCGCGGCGACTCCCACACATGGGCGACCGGCTGCTGAGCGGCACGGGGGTGGTTCCCGGACCGGCCCGGAGGCCGGTCCGGAAACCACCGCCACCCGGGTTCAGCCGCGGGTGAGGGGGCCCGCCGGGTGGCGCAGGACGGAGGTGAGCATCAGCCCGGCGCCTCGGACGACGCTGGTCGCCGGGTCGTTCGCCAGGCGGAGGCGGGCCCTCAGGAGGTGGGCGAGGCGCCCCGTCACGTCGAGGCGCAGGGCGCCGCCGCCGGTCACCAGAACGCCGCGCCGCAAGGCTCCGCGGACCGCGCCGGTGCGGTCGTGCCGCCACAGGTCGCTCACCATGTCGGCGGCCGTCCCGGCGATCGCGTCCGGCACGCGGCCCGACTCCGGCACGTCGTCGACGCCCACCTCGGCGAGCCGGGCGTCCTCGACCAGGCCGTCCACGACGAGGGTGACCTCGGTCAGCTGCGCACCCAGGTCGACCACGAGCAGCGGGCCGCCGCCGGGCGGGGCCGCGTACGCAGCCGCGGCACGGGCGCTGTCCACGGCGATCACCCGTACCGGACCGAGACCGTCCATCATCCGGCGCGCCGCCTCCCGCTCCTCGGGAGCGGCGAGCACCGGGTGGGTCAGCATCACGACGGTGTCGTGCGTGCCGTCGCCGGGGGCCGAGGCGGTCAGCCGGCGCAGCAGCCGGAGCTGGGAGGCCGAGTCGGTGACGCGGCCGCGCCGCACCGGACCACTCGGCACGTCCGCGAAGACGCCCGCACCCGGGGCCCAGGCCCGGGTCCGGGAGCTGCCGATGTCGAGGGCGATCCCGCGCACCGGCCGCCCCGCGCCCGCGACCCCGCTCCCGACTGCTGATCCGATCGATCCCATCGCTTCCGTCCATTCGCTGCGGACCCGCTGATTGCGAGGCCGGTACGGGACCTCACTATGCAGTATCCGCAGCGGGAGTGCTATGACGCACAGGGATCGAAGGTCTCGCAGTGAGGTGTGGTCAGTTCTCGGAGCCGAGCCACAGGTCGGGACCGAACACCTCGTAGTGGATGTCGGCCGCCGGGGTGCCCCCGCCGAGGAGGTCGCCGCGCACCGCGCGCAGGAAGGGCAGTGGCCCGCACAGGTAGGCGGTGGTGCCCGCCGGCAGGTCGAGCGCCGTGACGTCCGCGCGGCCCGCGCGTGCACCGGAGTCACCCGGCTCCTCGTACCAGAGGTGCAGCGTGCCCTGTGGCAGCGTGCCGACCAGGCGCCGCAGCTCGGCGGCGTGCGCGTGGGACGCGGGGGAGCGGTCGGCGTGCACGACCACCACCGGGCGGGCCGAACCGGTGGTCGCGAGATGGTCGAGCATCGCGAGCATGGGCGTGCTGCCGATGCCCGCCGAGGCGAGCAGCAGGGGGCCCTCGCCCTCGGGCAGTACCAGGTCGCCGAACGGGGCCGACACCTCCACGGTGTCGCCGGGGCGGGCGTGGGCGTGCAGCCAGGAGGAGACCTCGCCCGCGGGGTCGCCGTCGACCCGCTTCACGGTGATCCGCCACTCGGGGCGCCCCGGCGCGGCGGACAGGCTGTACTGGCGGATCTGGCGCGCTCCGTCGGGCAGTGAGACCCGGACGCTCACGTACTGGCCGGGCCGGAACGCGGCGGTGGGGGCGCCGTCGGTGTGCCGCAGGGTGAAGGACACCGTGTCGGGCGTCTCCTCGTGGCGTCCGGCGATCTCCATCGACCGCCAGACCTCGCCCTCGGGTACGCCCGACTCCTGGTAGAGCCGGGCCTCCACGGCGATCAGCGCGTTCGCCATCAGCCAGTACACCTCGTCCCAGGCCTGGGCGACCTCCGGGGTCACCGCCTCGCCGAGCACCTCCACGATCGCGGCGAAGAGGTGCTCGTGCACGACCTTGTACTGCTCGGAGGTCACGCCGAGCGAGGCGTGCTTGTGGGCGATCCGGGACAGCATGGCGTCGGGGCGGCTGTCCGGGTTCTCGAGCAGGGCGACGGCGAAGGCCGCTATGGAGCCGGCGAGCGCCTTGCGCTGCTCGCCGTTGGCCTGGTTGCCCCGGTTGAACAGGTCGCGCAGGAGCTCGGGGTGGGCGGCGAAGAGACGCCCGTAGAACCGCTCGGTGATCTGGTCGAGCGCGCCGCCGACGGCGGGCAGGGTGGCGCGGACGACCGGGACGGCCTGCTCGGACAGCATGGGAACCTCAATCTGGTAGATGATCTGCGTATTAAAAGGTGTGTGGAGGTCGAGTGGAGCCCGGGGGCGCCACGGTTCAGGAGGTGGGGCGTGGCGTGAGGGCGAGGAGGAGCGGACCGGTCGGCGAGGTCACGAGCTCCGCCACGGTCAGCGGGTCGAGCGCGCGGTAGAACGCCTCTTGGGCCTCGCGCAGTGCCCCCCGCAGCCGGCACGCGGTGCGCAGCGGGCACGGCGGATCGCCCTCGCAGGCGACGACCTCCTCCTCGCCCTCCAGGGTGCGGGTCAGCCATCCCACCGAAGACCGTCGGCCCAGCTCCGTCAGAGCCAGGCCGCCACCACGTCCCCGTCGCGCTTCGACCACGCCGAGGTGCTGGAGCCGGGTGACCACCTTCGCCATGTGGGCGTAGGGCACGTCCATCGACTCCGCCACCTCGCGGGTGGTGACGGACTCCTCCGGTGCGGTGACCGCCAGGCGCATCACGGCACGGAGCGCCAGGTCGGTGAACTTCGTCAGCCTCACGGTCTGACCGTATCAAAGAGGTATCTCGATTACTTATTAGGGGGTCGATCGGCGCCTGTGGCGCCGCCACAGCCACCAGCCGCCCGTGAACAGGCAGCTCGACGTGAGCACGATCCCGAGCAGCGGCCACCGCCCGCCCGCGACCTGGAGGTCCGCGGTGACGACCAGGAACACCGCGACCGCCGGCACGAGCAGGGAACCCACGGCGCGCAACACTGCCACGCCCATGGCCGGGGCGAACTGGGCACCACGCGGGGAGCGAAGGTCGGGGGAGCCGACGTAGAAGACGGTGGCCCGGTCCATCAGCCGCGTGGTGGCCCGCCAGTACGAGACGGCCAGGTACGGCAGCCATACGAGGGGCGCCACCAGGCCGACCAGGAAGACGGCGACCACGAGCGCGATCTGCCCCACCCGGACGAACCACCGCGCGGTGTCGGTGGTCGGTGTCATCAGCCCGAGGAGTCGCGCCATCCGGATCACCAGCTTCCACAGCGCGGCCCACCGGCCCAGGCCGCGTCGCCCAGGCCGTCCGGTGCTGGGGGGAGCGACCCTCAGTGCGGCGCGGGCCGTCACGGTGTCGTCGTACACGCCCTGGAGGACGAGCAGTTCGGCAGCCCGCTCGGGATCCGTGCTGTCCAGCCCCCCGACGGCCGCGAGTTCGAGGATCATCCGCGCCTGGTACAGCAGGGCCCCGCAGAACGCGAAGGGGATGAACAGCATGAAGGGGCCGCCGACGAAAGCCCCTTCGGCGGTCACCCTTCGGCGCCCGCGCGCCACGACCAGGGCCCTCAGCGCCGCCGCGTCCGCCTCGGGGTGGGCGGCCCGCAGGCTCTCGACGGCGTGCCCCGCGCCCGGACCCAGCCGGCGCAGGGCGAAGGAGGCCAGGGCCTCCGGGAGCCGGCCGGGCTCCGCGGCGACCTCCCGCAGCAGGGAGCCCGCGAGCCCGGCGGAGGCCTCCGCCCCAGCCTCCTTCCGCACCACCGCCGCCCTTCATCACGCCCGGTCAGGACAGGACCTTGGCCTTCGCCTTCTCGAACTCCTCGGCCGTGATGGCGCCCTTGTCCTTCAGGTCCGCCAGCCGGGCCAGCTCCTCGGTGGCGCTGCCGCCTCCCGCGGGCGCAGTCCCCGCCGTCTTGCGGATGTAGTCCTGGAACGCGGCTTCGCTGTCCCTGGCCTGCTTGACGTCACGCTGCCCCATGCTCTTGCCGCGGGCGATGACGTACACGAACACCCCGAGGAAGGGGAGCAGGATGCAGAAGATCAGCCAGCCCGCCTTGCCCCAGCCGTGGAGTGACTCGTCGCGGAAGATGTCCGTGATCACCTTGAACAGCAGGAAGAGCCACATGATCCAGAGGAAGAACCACAGCATGGTCCAGAAGACGTTGAGGAGGGGGTAGTCGTCCATTCCTGCGTACTCCGTTCCCGCCCGGCCGGGAGAGGCCTGGCGTTGGAGCGAGTCTCACCCAGCCCTCACGGCTCCGCATGTCGTGGCGGTCCGGCGTGCGGGTCGCGCGCCGCCGTGGTCGGATGGAAACCGCGGAACGCCGGTGCGCCGACGAGGCCACGCGGAGCCGCGGACGAAGCCCGGCCCCTCCGGTCAGTCCTGGCGCAGGGCGGCCAGAGCGCGGTCCGCGTGGGCGCTCATGCGCAGCTCGCTGCGGACGACCTCGCGCACCCGCCGGTCCTGGCCGATCACGAACGTGACCCGCTTGGTCGGGGCGAGAGAGAACCCGCGCTTCACGCCGAACCGTTCGCGTATGGCGCCGTCCGTGTCGGAGAGCAGGGGGTAGCCCAGGGAGTGTCGCTCCGCGAACTCCTGCTGCCGCTCCACGGCGTCCGAGCTGATGCCGACGGGAAGCGCGCCGACGGCACGGAACTCGGCGGCGAGGTCACGGAAGTGACAGGCCTCGGCCGTGCACCCGGGCGTCAGCGCCGCCGGGTAGAAGAAGAGGACGACCGGCCCCTCGGAGAGGAGGCCGGTGAGCGAGCGCGCCGCTCCCGTCTCGTCCGGAAGGCTGAAGTCCTCGACGAGGTCACCGACGTTCATGGAAGCCTGTCCCCGATCCCTACCCGCGACGCCACCGGCGCCTCCGGTGGCCGGTCGGTGACGTTACCGCAGGGTAAGGCCGGTGGATACGGGCGGGTGGGCGAACGGCCTTGAGAAGGGACCGCTTCAGCCGCGGGGAGCGGCTTCCGCCACGCCGTTCCGCGCGGCGGCACGGCGGTCGAGCACCGCCAGCGCCCGCTCGCCCCAGCGCAGGTTCTCCTCCTCGAAGAACCGGCCGCGCATCAGCGTCAGATAGGGGCCGACCCGCTCCGCCTCGGCGAGGTAGGTGTCCTCGTCCCGACCGTCGAGCATCCGTTCCCGCAGCCGGTCGTATCGGGCCAGCTTCGCCCGGGCCGTCTCCATCCGCCGTGCCACGAAGCCGCGCACCGCCGCCGTGTCGCCCTCGTCGCAGGCCTGTACCTGGACCATCAGCTCGTCACGGACGGCGCTCGGGCGCGGTGGCGTCGACGTGTAGGCCGCCAGATCGCGCAGGCCCGGCTCCGTGAGGCTGAACATCCGCTTGTTCGGGCGCCGCTCCTGCTCCACCACGCGGGCCGTGATCAGCCCGGCCTCGTCGAGGCGGTCCAGCTCGCGGTAGAGCTGCTGCGGGGTGGCGGCCCAGAAGTTGGCGACGGACACGTCGAAGATCTTGGCCAGGTCGTATCCGGATGCCTCGCCCTCCAGGAGAGCTGCGAGGACGGCGTGCTTGAGCGACATCCGGACACGCTAGCAGCATGTTGAATAGTTTCCTCCGCACCTATTCAACCGATAAGGCACCCCACGGGCCGGACGGGTGTCCTTCGCTGGCAGGTCGGTCCGGCGCCTGCCTAGGCTGGAGAGGGGAAGGCAGCGGGGGAGCAGATCCGAGGGGCAGCACGATGGACAGCGACTCGTTCGTCTACACCACCTACATCCGGACGACCCCCGACGAGCTCTGGAAGGCGCTCACCGACCCCGAGCTCACCCGGCGCTACTGGGGCGTGGCCTTCGAGACCGAGTGGACCGCCGGTTCCCCGATGGTCTGGAACGAGGGCGGACGCCGCACCGCGGACCCCGAGCAGGTCGTCCTCGCCGCCGAGCCCGGCCGCCTCCTCTCGTACACCTGGCACACGTTCACGCCCGCCTGGGCGGAGGCCGTCGGTCTCGATCGCGCGGTCTACGAACGGCTCGCCGCCGAGCCGAGGTCCCGGGTGACCTTCGCGATCGAGCCCTCCGGCGACATGGTCGAACTCACCGTCACACACGGCGACCTGAAGCCCGACGGCACCATCAGGGAGCTGATCGGCGAAGGGTGGCCCGCGCTGATCGCCAGCCTCAAGTCGCTGCTGGAGACCGGTGAGGAGCTCCCCGAGCCCGCCCGCTGACCCATTCGAGTCGTCTCGTCCGCCTCTCGCCCGCCACGCCCGGCGCCTTGATCATCTTTTTCTCCCTTGATCCGTTTTGATGCTTGAGTCGGCACCGTCCGCCGACGTCGTCGTCCGGAAGGGGAGGGTGTCCGACGTGTCGTCACGCAGATACGTACGGGGGTGGGGAGCGCTGTCCCTGGCGGTCGGAGCCGTGCTCGTCGGTACGGCGGCACAGGCGCCCGCGAGCCGGGAACGCCCCGCCGCGGCCTCCGACCCCACCGCCGTCGTCACCGTCGACGGCTGCTCCGCCGGCGGCGGACTCTGCTCCGTGCCCTGGCACACGGTCGCGCTCACCGGCGGCCCCGTGCTCACCGGCACTCCCTTCGCGCTCGACGCAGGGGCGTCGGGCCCCGTGGAACTGGAGCTGCGCACGCCCGGGGTCCTCGCGGACGTCACCGTCACCGACCAGAGCGGCCGCAGTGTCGCCGGGACGTCGAGCGCCGACGGCACCCGGTGGACGAGCGCGGCGGCGCTGCCCGCGGGGTCCCGCTTCACGGCCCGTCTCGCCGTCGAACGGGCCGCTGGCCGCGGCGCCCACCGCGACCTCGCCCGCCTCGACTTCCGCAGCCCCTCGGCACCCGCCGGAGAGCGCCTCACCGTTGCCTTCGGGCCCGACGACGGCCGCACCTACGGCGTGGGGCAGCCGATCACGGCCGAGCTCAGCCATCCCGTGCCGGCCGACGACCTCAGGGCGCGCCGGACCGTGGAACGCGCCCTCGACGTACGCACCGAAGCCCCCGTCGAAGGCACCTGGTACTGGATCGACTCCAACACCCTCCACTACCGGCCCCGTGTCTACTGGCCCGCGTACACCACCGTCCGCGTCCACAGCGGCCTCGACGGGGTCAGGATCACCGACGGCCTCTACGGCGGCCCCTCACGCTCCCTCACCTTCACCATCGGGGCCCGGCTCGAAGCCGTCACCGACGTCTCCGCCCTCAAGATGACCGTCTTCCGCGACGGCCTGCCGCTGCGGACATTCCCGGTCACCACGGGCAAGGCCGGCTACCGCACCCGAGGAGGCATCAAGGTGGTCCTCGGCAAGGAGCCGCTCGTCCGCATGCGCGGCGACTCCATCGGCATCGCGCGCGGCAGCCGCGACTATTTCGACCTCAAGGTCCGCTGGGCCACCCGGGTGACATGGAGCGGCGAGTACCTGCACGCCGCACCCTGGTCGGTCGACGCGCAGGGCAGCGAGAACGTCAGCCACGGCTGCACCGGCATGAGCACCGAGGACGCCGCCTGGCTGTTCGGCACGGTCCGCGAGGGCGACCTCGTGCGTGTGATCCACGGGTACGGGGCGCCGATGACGCCGTTCGACAACGGCTTCGGCGACTGGAACCTCAGCTGGCCCGAGTGGCGGCGGGGTAGCGCTCTCGACCCGAGCGCCGCCGTCGCCGCGTCCTCCCTCTCCGCCGGCGCCCTCCGCCCGGAGCTCTGAACGGGCGCCGCGCCACGCCGATCGTCCCGGTGGACGCCCTCGGTTCCGTACCCCTCGGTGATACTGACGTCCTGCCCGCCCTCACCGACCGCAGGGAGCATCGATGCCGGACGTCACCAAGGTCGAGGTCGGCGACGCGACGCTGTTCGTGGAGGCCCGCCGCCTCGGCCCCGACACGGAACTCGAAGGGCTCGGCGACCGCCTGCCCGACCTCTCGGCCGTCACCGAAGCGCTCTCCTCCTTCGCGGGGCAGATCGGCGAGGCGCTCCACCAGGCGGCTCCGGACCGCGCGACCGTCGAGTTCGGCTGCCAGCTCGGCCTGGACGCGGGCAGGCTGACGGCGCTCGTCGTCCAGGGCAGCGCGAACGCGAGCCTGCGGGTGACCCTCGAATGGGAGAAGAAGCCCCACTGATCCGGGGCGACTCCGCACACGGGCTCAGAGACCGCCGGTGGCCGGCGGCTCGCCCGGAGAGCTCCCTCCGCCCGACTCGGGCAGGGGCGACGCCGGAACGGGCTCGCCGAGACTCAGCCGAGGGCGCCGGCGGAGGCCGGCGCCCACCAGGACGCCGAGGGCGATGGCGGCCACGGTGATCACCGTGCTGACCAGGCTGTCCAGGCCGCCGTCGGTGTCCCCGCTCACGATGATCTCGGAGACGCCGGTGAGGCCGACCGCGCCGGGCACGAGGAGCCAGAAGCAGGGCAGGAACACCACCTGGTCCGGGGTGTGCGAGTGGCGTGCGATCCAACTGGCCATCGGCGGCGGCAGCATGCCGGCGGCGAAGGCACCGAAGGTCACGCCGCCGAACCCGGAGGCCGCCGACTGCACGAACCGCTCGACCAGCAGCGCGCCGAGCAGCCACGACGTGACCCGCGGCGGCGCGGAGTAGTACAGCAGGAACCCGAAGCCGAGCAGCAGCACCCCGGCCCACGGCGCCCAGGCCCCCAGCGCCTCGGCCGGGGGCCCGCCCGTCGGCCGGGGCCGCACGACTTCGGTACCGACCAGGATGCCGAGCGCCAGGAGCAGCAGGACGTTCACCGCCCCGGCCGGCCGCGCCATGCTCGACAGGGCCGCCCCGGTGGCGAGTTCGATGGCGCTCGGGGCAGCGCGGCGCCGGGCAGGAAGGCGATCAGCGGGGGGACGTACAGGACCGTGGGGTCCTCGTGCAGGAGCGGTCCGGCCCAGCGCAGGGAGGCGGCCGTCACGAGGATCGCCGCGACCACCGGCAGGGCGGTACGGGCCGCGGGGAGCCGGTCGCCGAAGAGCCGGAGCAGACCGACGCCCGCGCCCAGCACCGCGTACCCGACGACCGCGGGGACGGTCGCGTGCCGCATCGCGCCCAGGCCGACGGTCGGCAGGACGTAACCGAGGACGGTGGTGGCCGGGCTGAACCGCTCAGGGCGCTCCCGCACCTCCCGAAGCGAGCGCCGCGCGTCCTCGAAGGACACCTGCTCGGCGCGCATCCGCTTCGCCGGCGACTGCAGCTCCTCCACCTGGTCCAGCCGCAGGTCCGGTCCCTCGACCGGGGCGAAGTCCAGCTCGCCGCCGCGCCCGTCGGGGCCGCCGCCGCCCGCCGGGCGAGCGAGCGCACGTCGAAGCGGAGGGGCCTCACCACACGCGCCTGCTCCCCGTGGCGAACCCGCGCCCGCTCCCCGTACGGAACCCGCGCCCGCTCCCCGTGGCGGCCGGTCCGCGCCACCCCCGAAAACCCCACAAGCTACGCATTTCGTAAAGGTAGCCGCGAGGCGGCGATGGCGCGCAGCGGACCGGCGGGGTGCGGTGAGCGGGGCTTCGCCGCCGGTGCCGGACCGTCAGACCCGAGCGCCGCCCGTCGTGTCCGAGGAGAGCCGCTGTGCCGCGTAGATCGGCACCACCGACAGCAGGACGAGCGCCGCGGCGACCACGCTCACCACCGGGGCCTGCTGAGGGCGGGTCATGTTGTTGAAGATCCACACGGGCAGGGTCTGCACCCCGGGCCCCGCGGTGAACGTGGTCACCACGATCTCGTCGAAGGAGAGGGCGAACGCCAGCAGACCTCCCGCGAGGAGCGCCGACCGCAGCAGCGGGAACGTGACGTCCCGGAAGGTGCGGAAGGTGTGCGCGCCGAGGTCCATGGCGGCCTCCTCGTACGAGCCGGGGAGTCTGCGCAGCCGGGCCACCACGTTGTTGAAGACGACCACGATGCAGAAGGTCGCGTGGCCGACCACCACGGTGAACATCCCGAGGCCCACGCCGAGGGGTTCGAGGACCGTGCCGAAGGCCGAGTTGAGGGCGATGCCCGTGACGATGCCGGGCAGCGCGATCGGCAGCACCACCGCGAACGAGACGGCCTCGCGCCCGAAGAACGAGTGGCGCTGCACGGCGAACGCGATGAGGGTGCCGAGCACCAGCGCCACCGCAGTCGCCGCGAGGCCCGCCTTCACCGACGTCCACAGGGCCGCGCGGGCCCCTTCGTTGTCCCAGGCCGCCGCCCACCAGTCGAGGGTGAGCCCCGGCGGCGGCCAGCTCGCCGAGCGGTCGGGGTTGAGTGAGCCGAGCAGCACGAGCAGCAGCGGCAGGTAGATCGCCGCGAAGCCGAGGCCGGCCGCGGTGCGCAGCGCGATCCGCGCGGGACGGGAGAGGTTCATCGGTCGCGGTCCTTCCGGCCGGTCACAGGCTGCGCAGCGCGCCGGAGCGCCGCACCGCGAGCAGGTACACCACGATGACGGCGACCGGCACGGTGCCGAGCGCGGCGGCCAGCGGCAGGTTGAGGGTGACGTTGGAGTAGACGAGGTTGCCGATCAGCTGGGTCTTGCCGCCGACGATCTGCACCGTGATGTAGTCGCCGAGGCTCAGCGAGAAGGTGAAGACGGACCCGGCGGCCACCGCGGGCCACACCATCGGCAGGACGACGGAGACGAAGGTGCGGCCCGCTCGCGCGCCGAGGTCGGCCGAGGCGTGCAGCAGGCTGTCGGGGAGCTGGACGAGCGCGGTGTGGATCGGCAGGGCCATGTACGGCAGCCAGAGGTACGTCAGGACGAGCACCGTGGCCGTGAGCCCGTACCCCGGACCGCTCAGGCCGAACGGCCTCAGCGCCCAGTCCAGCGGTCCGCCCTCCGACAGGATCAGCCGCCACGCGTACACCTTGACGAGATAGCCCGCCCACAGCGGCATCAGCAGGGCGACCACGAACAGCGGCCGGCGTCGTGGAGGGGCCACCCGCGCCGTGTAGAACGCGAGCGGGAAGGCGATCAGGGCGCACAGACCGGTCACCGCGAGGGCGACGCCGACGGTGCGCAGCGCGACCGTCCGGTAGACGGGGGAGCCGACCAGTTCCTCGAAGTTCCGCGAGGACCAGATCCGTACGACCTCGGACGTGAAGCTGTCGGTCGTCCAGAAGGCGGAGAGGAACAGCGCCGCGAGGGACCCGAGGTAGGCGAGGACCAGCCAGAGCAGCGGTGCCGTGAGCAGGGCCGCGAGCCGCAGCCGCGGGCGGCGGTGCAGGAGCCCGGCGAGCCGCCGGGCGGGACCGGGAGGCCGGTCCGGCCCGGCGGCGCCACCGGTACCGGCGGCCTGCGGGGAGGGGGAGAGCGTGGTCATGGCGCCCGGATCAGCCCTTGATCTCGTTCCAGGCCTGGACCCACTTCGCGTACGGCACGCAGCGCGCGTCCGTGCGTCCGTCGAGGCACTGCTCGATCGGCGTGGTCCAGAAGTGCACCTGCTTCCAGTAGGCCTCGTCGGTGGCGTGGAAGGTGGCGCAGTGGTTCTTGTCGGCGGTCTCGGCGCAGGACTTCGCGTTGGCCGGCGCCTCGCCGAAGTACTCGGCGACCTGGGCGTTGGTCTTCGGGGACACGATCCAGTCCAGCCACTTGTAGGCGCAGGTGGGGTGTTTCGCCTTGGCCGAGACCATCCAGGTGTCGGACCAGCCGGTGGAGCCCTCCTTCGGCAGCACCGCCGCGGTCTTCGCACCCTCGGCTTCGGCGAGGTTGGCGATGACCTGCCAGCTGGTGCCGACGACGGAGTCGCCGCTCTTGAAGGCGGAGATCTCCTTGAGGTAGTCGCTCCAGTACTCGCCGATGTGCTTGTTCTGCTCCTTGAGCAGGGAGACCGAGGCGTCGAACTGCTTCTGGTCGAGCGCGTACGGGTTCTGGATGCCCAGCTCCGGCTTGGTGGCCTTGAGGTACAGGGCGGCGTCCGCGAGGTAGATGGGGGAGTCGTAGGCCGTGACCTTCCCGGAGTGCGCCGAGGCCTCGTCGAAGACGGCGGACCAGGAGTCGGGGGCGGGCTTGACCTTCTCCGTGTCGTACATGAGGAGGTTGGCGCCGCGGCCGTGCGGGATGCCGTAGGCGACGCCCTTGACGGAGTTCCAGTCCTTGTTCTTGAGCCCGGCGAAGACGTCGGCGTAGTTCGGTACGAGCGCGGTGTTCACGGGAGCCGCGTCGCCCGAGGCGATGAGCCGCAGCGAGGCGTCGCCGGACGCGGAGACGGCGTCGTACGCGCCGGTCTTCATCAGCGAGACCATCTCGTCGGAGGTCGCGGCGGTCTTGGCGTTCACCTGACAGCCGGTCTGCTTCTCGAAGGCGGTGACCCAGTCGGTCTTGGGGTCGTTGGAGCCGTCCTCGACGTACCCGGCCCAGGCGATGAGGTTGACCTCGCCCTCGGCCTCGCCGAGTGCCGTGGGCGCCTTCAGGTCCGGCGTGTTGAGGCCGCCCGGCCTGCCGGAACCGGCCGGGTCCGCCGATCCGCAGGCGGTGACGAGGAGCAGCCCCGAGACGGCGGCTGCGGTCAGGAGGGAGTGGTGCGGGCGCACGTGGTTCTCCGTTGTGTGAGGGGACGGGGTCCTGGGGAGGGGGGTGTCGGCTTGCGTGGGGCCCGGGAGAAGGGGGTGCGGCTACGTCGTCTCGGGGACGCGTACGGCGTGGCTCGGGTGCCAGCGGAGGGCGACGCGGGCGCCGCGGAAGCCCGCGAGGTCGGCCGAGGAGGTCTCCAGGTTCTGCTGGACGGCGGTGAGCCGGCCGCCGGTGTCGAGGTCGACCAGGAAGCGGGTCGAGTCGCCGAGGTAGACGACCTCCGCGACCGTGCCGGCGGCGGTGGCCAGGCCGGACGCGGCGGGTGCGGCGGGGTCGCGGACGATCCGGATCTTCTCCGGCCGGATGCTGTACGTGCCCGGTGTCCCGACCACCTGTCGGGCGGTGTCACCGCTGAGCAGGTTGGAGGTGCCGACGAAACCGGCGACGAACGGGCTCCCGGGGCGTTCGTAGATCTCGGCGGGGGTGCCGACCTGCTCGATCCGGCCCTGGTGGAAGACCGCGATCCGGTCGCTCATGGTCAGGGCCTCCTCCTGGTCGTGGGTGACGAACACGAAGGTGATGCCGACCTCGCGCTGGATCTCCTTGAGCTCGACCTGCATCCGCTCGCGGAGCTTGAGGTCGAGCGCGCCGAGCGGTTCGTCGAGCAGCAGCACCCGGGGGCGGCCGACGAGCGCACGGGCCAGGGCGACGCGCTGGCGCTGGCCGCCGGAGAGTTCGGCGGGCCGTCGCCTGCCGAGTCCGTCGAGCCCGACCCGGGTGAGGAAGGCGCGGGCCCGTACGAGGCGCTCGGCGCGGGGCACTCCGCGCACCTTGAGGCCGTAGGCGACGTTCTGTTCGACCGTCATGTGCGGGAAGAGCGCGTAGTCCTGGAAGACGGTGTGCACGTCCCGCTCGAAGGGCGCGAGGCGGGTGACGTCCCGGCCGGCCAGCTCGACGGTGCCCCCGCTGGGGGTCTCGAAGCCGGCGATCATCCGGAGCACGGTCGTCTTCCCGGAGCCGGACGGGCCGAGCATCGAGAAGAACTCGCCGTCGGCTATCTCCAGGTCCACACCTGCCACGGCCTCGGTCCGGCCGTAGGCCTTGCGCAGTCCCGTCAGCCGGATCGCCATTCCCTCCATGGGCGGGAACCTTTCTGGTGCGGTGGAGCGTTGCTCGGGCGTGGCCGTAAACATATGAAGTCATAGTTCAAATCTCAAGACCCCTTTAAGGTAAAGGCTGAGTCAACGCTCAAGCTCGACGCGCGAGGTGGTTAACCGTGAGACCGAACGGCAGGCCGGACGGCGGAGACCGCGCGCCCGGGGCGGGTACCGCCCGCAAGGCCGCCTTCACCCCCGTCGACACCCGCGCGCGCGTGGACACCGTCGTCCGCCGCATCGCCGACGCCATCGAACTCGGGCTCCTCGCCGACGGGGAGCAGCTGCCGGGCGAGACCGAACTCGCCGGACAGCTCGGCGTCTCCACCGTGACCCTGCGCGAAGCGCTCATGGCCCTGCGGCAGCAGGGGCTCGTCACCACCCGCCGCGGGCGCGGCGGCGGCAGCTTCGTCACCCTGCCCGACAGCCCTCCCGAGGACCGGCTGCGCGCCCGCCTCGCCGACTGGTCCACCGAGGAGCTGCGCGACCTCGGCGACCACTGGGCCGCCGTCTCCGGCACCGCCGCCCTGCTCGCGGCCCGCCGCACCCAGCCCGGCGACCTCCGCCCCCTCACCCGTACGGTCGACGAGCTGACCGCCGCCACCGACCCGGCCACCCGCGGCAGGCTCTACGGCCGCTTCCACGTCGAACTCGCCGCCGCCGCGCAGTCCGCGCGCCTCACCCGCGAGGAGATCGCCCTCCAGACGGACCTGGGCGCCCTGCTCTGTCTCGTCCTCGACGACCCCTCGCATCTCGCCGTTCTGTCGGATCGTCACCGCGCCGTGATCTCCGCCGTGCAGGATGAGGCCGACGAGCGGGCCAGAACGCTCGCCGAGACATGCGTACGGGAGTCGGTGGAGCGGCTGATCGCGCTGCGCCTCGCCACCCCCGGCCGCGCAGCCGAGCCTCGGTCCGAGGAGGACACGCATGGCCAGGAGCACCGGGCTCGCGGGGCCCGCAGGGGCCACCACTGACACCACGCGCGGCGGGAACGGGACGGCCGGGCCCGCCAGGGCCGTCGTCGCCCAGACACCGGCCGCACACCCCGGCACCGGCAAGGCCGTACCCATGACAGCCGGGCACGCGCACGACGGGGCCGCCGCGCCGGACGCGGGCCCCGTCGCCGAGGTCGTGCGCCGGGTCCGGGACACGCTCGAACAGGTCTTCACCGCCGTCGCCGAGACCGGCGCCGACACGAGCGCACTCCTCGCGGACGTGTCGGAGGCGGACCGCGCGCCCGTCGCCGCCGACCTGGCGGCCCTGCGCCCCGGTCTGCGCGCCCGCCTCGCCGCCCTCCCGCTCGTCTCCGGCGTGGGCTTCGTCGCCGCGCCCGGCCTCCTCGCCGACGTCCCGGGCTGCCTCGAATGGTGGCAGCGCGGACCCGGCGGAGCCGTACGCCCGCTCCTCCTCGACCTGGACCCGGAGCACTCCGCATACTCCGACTACACCCACTGGGACTGGTACACCCTGCCGCGCGAGACCGGCCGGCGGGCCGTCGCCGGACCGTACGTCGACTACCTCTGCTCGGACGAGTACGGCCTGACCCTCTCCGCGCCCGTCGCGCTCGCCGGCCGGTTCGTGGGCGTGGCCGCCGCGGACGTGTACCTGCGCCACTTCGAGACAGCCGTCCTGCCCGCACTCCTGCGCCTCCCCGTCCCGGCCCGGCTGGTCAACGCCCGGGGCCGGGTCGCCGCCTCCACCGACCCGGCCCACCTCGCCGGATCCCTCACCAAGGGACCGGACTTCGCCGCCGTCCTCGACGGGCCGCAGGCCGAACACCACGCCGGCGGCCTCCGTCTGGTGCCCTGTGGCGGCGTGCCGCTGGTCCTGGTGACCGCCGCGCGGTGAGACGCGGCGAGCCCCTCGCACCGGTCGGCCATCCGGTCGGTACGAGGAGCTCGTCGCGTACGTCGGTCGTCGAAGGCCGTCAGTCGTTCACGGCCGTCAGGAGTACCACCGAGTCCTCCAGGGCGGTCAAGCCGTGCCGCTCCTTCGGGATCATGCGCAGCGTGCCCGCCGACAGCGCCTCCGTCCAGCCGGCGGCCGTCAGGTCCACGCGGCCGCGCAGCACCTGGAGGCTCGCCGCGGGCGGCGCGTTGTGCTCGTCGAGGGACGTGCCGGACGTCAGGGCGATGACGGTCTGCCGGAGCACCCCGTCGTGCATCACCAGATGGGCGCTGCGCCCGTGTGGAGCCGTACGCGCCGCGGCCAGGTGCTCGTCGGCGAGCGCGGTGAGGTCAAGCGTCATGTCTCTCCCTGCGGGGTTCTCTCCGGCGAGGCGTGCGGACGGATGACTCCAGCCTCCCGGTTGGCGTGCGGGACGCAACTCGGGGCCGCCGCTCGGGCCGACACGGCGACCGTCAGGAGCCCGGCGGCGACGCACGCCCCGGCGGCGAGCAGCGCGGCCGTCCAGCCGTGGACCGCGTACAACCAGGAGCCGACCAGGGAGCCGAGCGCGCCACCACCGAAGGTGGCCAGCATGAAGACCGTGTTGACCCGGGCCGCCACCGCCTGCCCGATCGCGAAGATCCCGGCTTGCGCGGCCACCTGGGACGAGCTGACCCCTACCACCAGCAGATTCGCCCCGGCCGCCAGCGCCACGGGGGAGACGGGAGCGAGGGCCGCCACCCCGAGCCCCAGCCCCGCGCAGACGAGACCGCCGGCGTTGACCGCCCCCGGCCCGTAACGGTCGGCGAGCGGTCCCGCCGTCGCCGAGAGGAGCGCCGCGGGGAGCGTCAGCAGCCCGAAGAGACCGGCCACCCCCGGCCCGTAACCGAGCGGAGGTGCCGCCAGATGGAAGGCGAGGACGGCCCAGAAGACGCTGAACGCGGCGAAGGCGCACACTCCGAGCGCGGCCGAGACCCGCAGCTCCCGATGGGTGACGAGGAGCCGGGGCAGTCCGGCCAGAAGCCCGGCGTACGACGCACCGCTCCGCGACCCCAGCCGCTCGGGCAGCCGGCGCGGCAGCACGAGAAGCAGGGCCGCCGTCGCCGCCGCGGCGACGACATAGGCCGCCCGCCAGCTGCCGCTGGCGTCGGCCACGGCACCCGAGACCGTGCGGGAGAGCGTCGAGCCGAGCGTCAGGCCGAGACCGATCAGGCCCACGACCCGGCCCCGTCGCCGCGGACCGGCCAGCACCGCCGCCACCGGGGTGAGGACCTGCGGGAGGACCGTCGTGGTGGAGAGCGCGAGCGTCGCGACGGCGAGGGTGACCACGTCGGGCGCCGCCGCGGCGACGAGCAGGGCGGCACTGGTCAGGGCGAGCAGCACGGAGGTGAGGCGCCGCAGCCGCGCGGTGTCGGCCAGGGGGACCAGCAGCAGGAGGCCGAGCGCGTACCCGACCTGGGCGGCCGGGGCGATCAGCCCCGCCGTCCGCTGCGAGACCTCCAGGCCGCGCGCGACGGCGGCCAGCAGCGGCTGCGGGAAGTAGAGGTTGGCGACGGTGACGGCGCCCGCCAGCGCGAACAGCGGCACGTTCAGCGGTCGGGCGGGTGCGGGCGAGGCGAGGGGACTCGGCTCCACGGACTCTCTTCCGTACGGGGGAGGCGGACCGCTCCAGGCTCCCGCCGCCACCCCCCGCCGAACAAGGTGCGATCATCGAACCGGCGTTTAGCCACACTCAACGATCAGTGGAGGGACGATGCTCGAACGGTACGAACTGGAGGCGTTCCTGACGCTCGCCGAAGAGCTCCACTTCGGGCGAACCGCCGAACGCCTCGGCCTCTCCACCGGCCGCGTCAGCCAGACCGTCAAGAAGCTGGAACGACGCGTCGGCACCCCTCTCTTCACCCGCACCAGCCGCAGCGTCGACCTCACCCCCGTCGGCCGGACCCTGTACGAGGACCTCCTCCCCGCCTACCGGCAGCTCCGCACCGCGCTGGAACGCGCCACCGCCACCGCCCGCGGACTCCACGGCAGGCTGCGTGCCGGCTTCGGGACCCCGTGGGGCGGCGAGCTGCTCACGGCCGCCGCCGACACCCTCCTCGCGCTCCACCCCGCCTGCGAGATCACCGTGCGGGAGGTCCAGCTGGACGAGGGCGTCCGCCCCCTCAAGGACGGCACGCTGGACGTCCAGTGCGTGGCCTTCCCCGTCCGCGAGCCGGACCTCACCACCGGCCCCGTCGTCACCACCGACGAGCGCGTGCTGCTCCTGCCCGCCGCCCACCCGCTGGCCCGCCGCGCCTCCCTGACCCTTGAGGACCTCGCCGGCCTGGACCTGATCGCCCCCGAGGGCACCGCCCCGGACTACTGGACCGACCACCACTACCCCCGCAGCACCCCGTCCGGCGCACCCGTCGGCCGGGGCCCGGCGGCCGCCACCTGGCAGGAGGTCCTCTCCCACGTGTCGGCGGGCCGGGGAGTCACCCCCGGCGCCGCACGCGGCGCCGCCTACCACCCGCGCCCCGGCATCGCCTACGTCCCGCTGCGTGACGCCCCGCCCCTCGCGTACGGCCTGGCCTGGCCGACCGCCACCGCTGACTCCGACCTGCTCAGGGCCTTCGTGGCGGCGGTCGGCACGGCCGCCCCGGCCTGAACCGGTGGTGCGGGGGTGCCCGCGGCGACTAGGGTTGACGGCGACATCGCGTGTCGGTCACCGACTGGGTGAGGCATGGAGGTGTCGGGAGATGCCCTCGGAGGCATTCCTTGTCAGTCGATCTGAACCACACCATCGTCCACGCCCGGGACAACCGGGAGTCCGCGGAGTTCTTCGTGGACCTGCTGGGCCTCGAGATCACCTCGGAGTGGGGCCCGTTCATCGCGGTGGCCCTGAACAACGGCGTCACGCTGGACTTCGCCACCATCCCCGCGGACCGGATCACCCCGCAGCACTACGCGTTCCTGGTCTCCGAAGAGGAGTTCGACGCGGCGTACGCGAAGATCAGGCAGCGCGGCATCGAGCACTACGCCGACCCCCACCGGAAGCAGCCCGGCGCGATCAACCACAACGACGGCGGCCGCGGCGTCTACTTCATGGACCCGGCGGGCCACGCCATGGAGCTCATCACCGTGCCGTACGGCGGCTGGACCGCCTAGGCACCTCGTGTCGAGGGCCGCGCCCCCGGCGGGGTGCGGCCCTCACCTCCTAGGACGGCGCGGAAGCCACCAGATTCCCCGTCAGATGGTCGTAGGCCACATGCGCGTGGAGCCGGACGCCGGTGACGAGGGTGTCGTCGTCCGCGTAGAAGTGCGGGTTGTGGTTGGTGACGAGCCCGCGCCCGCCCGGCAGCGGCACGGGCCGCCCCGAAGCGTCCAGGGCCGCGTCCTGGACGCCGAGCATCACGTAGAGGCCGCCGAACCGGCTCACGAACTCGGAGACGTCGTCGTACCCGAGGGTCCCGCCGGTCTCCACCACGCGCTCCTCGCCCACCACCCGGCGGAAGGTGGGCAGGGCCGCGGCCACCCACGGACCGCTGTTGTGCACCGGGGGAACGGGCTGGAGGTACTCGACGGAGGCCGTCGCCCCGTAGGCGGCCGCCGAGTGCTCGGCCAGGGTCGTGAGGCGGCGGCGGACCTCGGCCATGTCCGACTCCACGGCGCAGCGGACCGTGCCCCACAGGGTCACCGTCTCGCCGATGATGTTGAAGCGGCCGACGTCCTCCACGTGCCCGATGGACACGGTGACCGCGTCGAACGCCGAGACCTGCCGGTACACCTGACCGATGCCCGTCAGGATCGCCCCCACCGCAGGCATCGGGTCGATCCCCTGCCACGGCGTCGAACCGTGCGTCTGCTTGCCGGTGACGACGATCCTGACCAGCGCGGAAGCGCCGTACTGGTTGCCGATCCGGTACCCCACGTACCCCTTCGGGTGCGGCGTCACGTGCAGACCGAACGCCATCGTCGGCACCGGAGCGGCGAAGGCGCCCGCCTCGACCATCGCCCGCGCACCGCCCTCCTCGGTCACCGGAGGACCCTCCTCGGCGGGTTGGAAGACGAACAGGACGGTCCCCGGCAGCCGGTCGCGCGCACCCGCCAGAACCATCGCCGCTCCCAGCAGCATCGCGGTGTGGCAGTCGTGCCCGCAGGCGTGCGACACCGGGAACGGGCCGCCCGGGTAGTCGGCGTCCACCACCTCGGACGCGAAGTCCGTGCCGCACAGGTCCCTCACCGGCAGCGCGTCCATGTCCGCCCGGAGGGCCACGACCCGCTCGCCCGCCGCCGCACCGCGCAGCACCCCCACGACCCCGTGGCCCGCGATGCCGGTCCTGACCTCGTCGAGGCCCAGCGCTCGCAGGTGCTCCGCCACCAACCGGGCCGTGTTCACCTCCCGGTTGGACAGCTCCGGATGCCGGTGCAGATGGCGCCGCCAGGCCACCACCCGGTCCGCGACCTCGGCCGCCCGCCGGTCCAGTTCGTCGTGGATCGCCTCGCTGCCCAACGGGGACTCCCTCTCGAAACGGCCGAAGCCGTGGCCATGGGACGCGTGTTCCACCAGCCTGCCACCCCGGAGTCGGGCTCGCCGCGAGAACGCGGAGTCAACGGACATGACACGCACGCGTGGCCTCGGGGAGAGAGGTGAGGACCGGTCGTCGTCAAGGCCCGCACCGGCGCGAGGAGACGACACATCCTCCGCCACTCTCAACGTATAGCGCACAGGGGGGCTTGCGGCAAGGCCCCCGGGGTGCCGCACAATCTCCCCTCGAAGCCAGGACCTGCGGAAACGGGAGACATGCACCTTCAGACCACCAGCGCCTTCGACCTGTCCGACAGCCTTGCCGCGAAGGCGGACCCGGCGCTGATCGCCGGCGACGAGAAGCACTTCGCGGCCATCGCCGAGAGCCTGGAGCAGGCCATCGGCGAACTGTCCGACCGCCTCGACGCCGAGCGCCGGGCGCCCGGCGGCGCCGGCCAGGCGGCGATGGAGCGGGACCTGGAGATCCACCGGCTGACCGGCCGCCTGCGCGCGCTGCGCCGGTTCGGCCTCGACCTGTGCCTCGGTCGCGTCGTCGGCGCGGACGGCGCCGAACCCTTGTACATCGGCCGCCTCGGCCTCACCGACAGCGAGGGGCGCCGGCTCCTCGTCGACTGGCGTTCCCCCGCGGCCGAACCGTTCTTCGCCGCCACCCACGCCCGGCCCATGGGCCTGGAGAGCCGCCGCAGGTACCGCTGGACCCGTGGCCGGATCAGCGACTACTGGGACGAGGTGTTCACCGTCGACGGCCTCGAGCGCCACGCCGCGCTCGACGACCAGTCCGCCTTCATCGCGAGCCTCGGCGGCAACAGGTCGGCCCGCATGCGCGACGTGCTCTCCACCATCCAGTCCGACCAGGACGCCATCGTCCGGGCCGGATCCCGCGGCGCGCTCGTCGTCGACGGCGGCCCGGGCACCGGCAAGACCGTCGTCGCCCTGCACCGCACCGCGTACCTCCTGTACTCCGATCCCCGCCTCGGTCACCGGCGCGGCGGCGTGCTGTTCGTCGGCCCCCACCAGCCGTACCTGAACTACGTCGCCGACGTCCTTCCCAGTCTCGGCGAAGAGGGCGTACAGACCTGCACCGTGCGCGACCTCGTCGCCGAGGGCGCGCGGGCCTCGGTCGAGACCGACCCGGAGGTGGCCCGCCTGAAGTCCACCGTCGACATGGTCGCGGCGATCGAGACGGCCGTTCGGTTCTACGAGGAGCCCCCCACCGAGGGCATGACGGTCACCACGGCCTGGTCCGACGTGTGGCTGAGCGCCGACGACTGGGCCGAGGCGTTCCGGGCGGTCGAGCCCGGCACCCCGCACAACGAGGCGCGCGACCAGATCCTGGAGGAGCTGCTCGCGATCCTCACGGACAAGAACGACGCGGACGTGGCGCCCGAGCTGTTCCGGAAGTCGCTGCTCCTGGACCGGGAGCTGACCGGGACCCTCGACCGGGCCTGGCCGCTGCTCGAAGCGGCCGACCTCGTCGGCGACCTGTGGAGCGTCCCCGCCTATCTGCGCCTGTGCGCCCCCTGGCTCGGCCCCGACGAGGTGCGCAGGCTCCGGCGCACCGACCCGCAGGCCTGGACGGTGTCCGACCTGCCGCTCCTGGACGCGGCCCGGCAGCGGCTCGGCGACCCGGAGGCGTCCGCGCGCAAGCGCCGCCACCAGGCCTCCGTCGACGCCGAGCGGGCCCGCATGGCCGACGTCATCGACAACGTGCTCGCGGCCGACGACGACGGCGAGGGCGCCGTGACGATGCTGCGCGGACAGGACCTGAAGGACAGCCTGATCGACGACGCCGCGCTGCCCGTCGCCGACCCGGAACCCCTCGCCGGCCCGTTCGCGCACATCGTCGTCGACGAGGCCCAGGAACTGACCGACGCCGAGTGGCAGATGCTGCTCCTGCGCTGCCCGTCCCGCAGCTTCACCGTCGTCGGGGACCGCGCCCAGACCCGGCACGGGTTCACGGAGTCGTGGCGGGAACGGCTGGAGCGCAACGGGTTCGACCGGATCGACGTGGCCTCGCTCAGCATCAACTACCGCACGCCGGAGGAGGTCATGGCCGAGGCGGAGCCGGTCATCCGGGCCGCGATCCCCGACGCCAACGTGCCGACGTCCGTCCGCGGCAGCGGACTTCCCGTCGTCCGCGGATCCGTCTCCGAGCTGGACGCGATCCTCGACGGCTGGCTGGCCGAGCACGCCGAAGGCATCGCCTGCGTCATCGGCCATCCCGCCTTCCGCGAGACCCCCCGCGTCCGCTCCCTGACCCCGGCGCTCTCGAAGGGCCTCGAGTTCGACCTCGTCGTCCTCGTCGACCCGGACGCCTTCGGAGACGGCGTCGCAGGCGCCGTCGACCGCTACGTCGCCATGACCCGCGCGACCCGGCAGCTCGTCGTCCTCACCGGCTCCTGACACCGCCGGTCCCCGATCCGAACGCGGTTCCGCCGCCCGCCGCACCTTCCGGCGGGCGGCGGAACCGCTTCGTCGTCCGCCCTGGGGCGGAACTCAGCCCGCGTGCACGGCGTCCGGGCCGCTCCGCGCGATGATCGCGGCCGTGTCGACACCGGGCGGCAGGGTGCCGAAGGCGAGACCTCGGTCGCCGTCGAGGCGTGAGGCGCAGAAGGCGTCGGCGACGGCCGGATGGCCGTGGCGCACCAGCAGGGAGCCCTGGAGGACGAGGGCGAGGCGCTCGACGAGCCGGCGTGCCCCGTACGCCACCGAGTCCTCGTCGCCGAGGCCCGCGAGGTCCTTGCGGAGGCCGGCGACGGCCGCGTCCAGGCGCCGGTCCGCCCCCGCCCCGCGGTCGACCTCCGCGAAGTAGGCCTCGACGGCCTGCGGCTGACGGGCCATGGCCCGCAGGACGTCGAGGGCGGCGACGTTGCCCGAGCCCTCCCAGATCGAGGGGAGCGGCGACTCGCGGTAGAGCCTCGGCAGCCCCGAGTCCTCGACGTACCCGTTGCCGCCGAGGCATTCCAGGGCCTCGGCCGCGTGCGCGGGTGCCCGCTTGCAGACCCAGTACTTGGTGACCGCGAGGCCGAGCCGGCGCAGCTGCTCCTCCTCCGCGTCGCCGCGCGCCGCCCGGTCGACGGCCCCGGCGAGCCTCAGGGCCGCGACCGTCGCCGCCTCGGCCTCGACCGCCAGGTCGGCCAGGACGTTGCGCATCAGCGGCTGGTCGACGAGGCGCGCCCCGAACGCCTCGCGGTGCGTGGCGTGGTGCACGGCCTGGACGAGCCCGAGGCGCATGCCCGACGCGGAGCTGATCGCGCAGTCGAGCCGCGTCATGTTGACCATCCGGATGATGGTGGCCACCCCGCGCCCCTCCTCGCCGACGAGCCGGCCGAGGGCGCCCTCGTACTCGATCTCGGAGGAGGCGTTCGACCGGTTGCCCAGCTTGTCCTTGAGGCGCTGGAGCCGGATCGCGTTGCGGGTGCCGTCGGGCAGCACCCGCGGCACCAGGAAGCAGGACAGGCCGCCGGGCGCCTGGGCGAGGGTGAGGAAGACGTCCGACATCGGTGCCGAGGTGAACCACTTGTGCCCGGTCAGCGCGTACAGACCGGGCTCGCCCGTCGGCACCGCCCGGGTGGTGTTCGCCCGGACGTCCGAGCCGCCCTGCTTCTCGGTCATCGACATCCCGGCGATGATCCCGCGCTTCTCCGTCGGCACCCGCAGCCCGAAGTCGTACGCGGAGGAGGTCAGCAGCGGCTCGTACACCTCGGCGAGGTCCGGCTGGGCGCGCAGGGCGGGCACGGCCGCGTACGTCATGGAGACGGGGCACAGGTGGCCCGCGTCGGCCTGCCCCCACACGAACACCTTCGCCGCGCGCGCCACGTGCGCCCCGGGCCGGTCGTCGCCCCAAGGCGCGCCGTGCAGGCCGTTGCGGACGGCCACGTCCATCAGGTCGTGCCAGTGGGGATGGAACTCGACCTCGTCGATCCGGTGCCCGTACCGGTCGTGGGTGTGCAGGACGGGGGAGTGGCGCTCGGCGAGCCGCCCCCACTCCTGTGCCTCCTCGCCGCCCGCCCGGCGCCCGAGGTCGCGGACCTCGGCCTCGGCCCAGCCGGCGCCCTCACGGCGAAGCGCCTCCAGGAGCGCGGGATCGGCGGACACGTCGTAACCGGTCAGCGGCGGTACCTGGTTGGTGACCTCATGCGTGGTCGGCATCGGGAACTCCCAGAGCTCGCAGGGTGAAAGTGACGAGTGCGGGTACGGTGTCGGGCCCGACGGCCCCTTCCGCCAAGGGGCCGACGAGCGCCTCGGCGCCCGCCCCCACCAGGGCGGAGGCCGTGAGGGCCGGGTCCTGCGGCGGCAGCTCGCCCGTGCGTACGCCTTCCGCGACACGGGCGGCGAACACATCGCGGAAGGCACGCCGGAAGACGAGCCGTTCGGCGTCGACCGCCGGATCGACCGGCTCGGCGAGCAGCGCGTACGCGAGGCGCGGCGACTTCAGGGCCCGCTGCGCGAAGGTCTCGATGACGGCGACCACCCGCTCGGCCGCCGACCCGTGCCCGGGGTGCCCGGCCGCCTCCGAGACGGCCGCGACCTCCCGGCCCACGACGGTGCGGAACAGCTCGACGGCGAGCTCGGCCTTGCTCGGGAAGTGCCGGTACACGCTCCCCGTCGCGATCCCGGCCCGAGTCGCGACCGCCGCCATCGTGCACCCCGCGTACCCCTGCTCGGCCAGCAATCCGAGCGCGGCCTCGACGACGGAGGCGCGCTGGGCGTCCAGTCGGGCTTGGACGGCGGGGGTGCGTCGGTAGGGCATGGAAGGAGTGAAGCAGTGATTCACTGCTTCATCAAGAGGTCGCGCGACGTCCGTCGGGCGCCGAACGCGTGGGGTGTGCGACGGACGTCGGACGTCGAACGCCGCACACCCCACGGGAGCGGGGATGCGCGGCGCGGACGGGCGGGGAGGCCGGTGTCAGCCGGTGAAGACCTCGGTGAGGGACCAGACGGCGAGTGCGGCCATGCAGACGCCGCCGATGCGCTGGACGGTCTTGAGCGGTACGCGCTTGGCGATGAAGCGGCCGGCCACGAGGGCGAGGGCGGAGACGCTCATGAGGGCTGCGAGGGAGCCGATGGCCGTCGACCAGGTGCCGTTGGTGGCGGCGAGGTTGGCGGTGGTGATCTGGGTCAGGTCGCCCCACTCGCTGATGAAGACGGCCATGAAGGCGGTGGAGAAGACGGGCCAGAAGCCGGTGACCGTCCGCCCGCCCGCGTCGGCGTCCTCGTCGTCGCCCCCGCCGCGCAGCAGCATGAAGGCGCCGAAGCCGAACATCAGGGCCGAGACGAGCTTCACGGACCAGCCGGGGAGCAGCCCGAGCAGGCTGCCGGCACCCACGGCGATGGCGACGTGGGCCAGGAAGGCGGTGGAGGTGCCGATCCACACGTACAGCGGACGCATGCGCGTGCCCATGGCGAGCGACGCGAACATCGTCTTGTCGGGAAGCTCGGCGAGGAAGATCAGCCCGAAGGCGGTGAGGATCGCCAAGGGGTCGAGGTGCATACCGGGGCTCTCTGCTCGGTCCGGGCCCATGGACTTCGCACGGCGCCTCGGTGGGCGACGGGAGGACCACTCGGCCCGGCATGACGGACCGCGCCCACGGGTACGCGGACGCGGCTGTTGCCTGGCCGAAGGTCTCGCCCGTCCGCGTCACGCGCGGACCCGGTCACCGGGAACCCGGGGGTTCCAGTGTGTCGACGACCGGTTCGCAGGGCTACTCCCCTTCGCTGTGCCCCAGTGTAACGGACCGGGGCGCGTGGGTGAGTAGACAGTGTCTACTCGATCTTGGTAGACAGTGCCCATGAACGACGAAGCAGGTGTGCACGGAGAGCCGGAGACGGCCGATCCCGAGGACGGGCTGCGCGGGCGACTCGTCCGCGTGGGCGTCGAGCTGGTGAACGCCGAAGGAGCCCAGGCCCTCTCGCTGCGCGAGATCGCCCGCCGCGCCGGCGTCTCCCACGGGGCGCCCCGCCGCCACTTCCCGACCCATCTCGACCTCCTCTCGGCCATCGCCCGCCAGGGCTTCGCCGAACTGGGGGCCCGCGTCACCGCCGAGGACCGGGAGACCGCCGGGCCGCGCGCACGGATCGAGCTCCTCGCCCGCGTGTACCTCGACTACGCCGCGACCCGACGCGGCATGTACGAGCTGATGTTCCGGCACGACCTCCTGGAGAGCGGCCGCCTGGGTCTGCGCGAGACGAGCCTGCCGCTCTTCGCCCACCTCACCGGGCTCGTCGCCCGCGTCCGGCCCGGCGCCGACGCCGCCGTCGTCGCGGGCGCGCTCTGGGCCAACCTGCACGGCATCGCCCAGCTCTGGCACTGGGGCAGCCTCCGGCTCGCCACCGGCGGCGACGACCCGGCGCCCTTCCTCACGGCGGCCCTCGACGCCCACCTCGGCCCCGCGGAGCCGACGCCGTGAACCGACCGCGGACCCCGGTCCTCACCTGCAGCATCGTCGGCGCCGTCGTCGTCGCCCTCGACGGGACCGTCCTCACGGTCGCCCAACCCGTCCTCCAGCGCGACCTGCACGCCGACGTCGGCCAGGTCCAGTGGACCAGCACCGGCTACCTCGTGGCCGTGGCGGGCCTGTTGGTCTTCGCGGGACGCCTCGGCGACCGGTACGGCCACCGCCGGGTCTTCGCCCTCGGCGCCCTCGGCTTCGCCGCCGCGTCGGCCGGCATCGCCCTGGCACCCGGGATCGGCGCGGTGATCCTGCTGCGCGTCCTCCAGGGCGTGTGCGGCGCGTTCCTCCAGCCCGCCACCCTCGGCATGCTGCGCACCGCCTACCCGCCCGAGCGGCTCGCGACCCCGATCGCCGTGCGCACCGCCGCCATCGGCCTCGCCGCCGCGGCCGGGCCGCTCGTCGGCGGCGCCCTGGTCTCCGCGTACGGCTGGCGCTCGGTCTTCCTGCTCGGCGTACCCCCGACCCTCACGATCGGCCTCATCGCGCTGACGACCCGGGAGCCGCACCCCGTACCGCTCCCGACTCCCGGCACGCCGCAGCTTCCGCACCGGGCGGAACGCCGGACCGGCCGCGCCCCCGGCGGCCTCGCCTCGCTCGACCCGGTCGGCGCCCTGCTGCTCGCCGCGGCCCTGGCACTGCTCGTCCACGGGCTCGTCGAGGCGACCCGTCCCGGCGGGGCCGTCACCGCCGGGCTCGCGTGCCTGGCGGGCGGCGCCGCGGGGGCCGCCTTCGCGCGCCACGAACGGCGGACCGCGCGGCCGCTCCTCGCCCCCGAACTCCTCGGGAGCGTCCCCGTCGTCGCCGGGCTCGCCGTGCTCCTCGCCGCCTCGGCGGCCCTCTTCGGATCGCTCTTCGTGGCGACGTACTTCCTCCAGGACACGCAGCGGCTCGACCCCCTGGACTGCGCGCTGCGCGTGCTGCCCCTCGCCGTCCTCATGGTGCTCGGCGCACCCCTCTGCCCCGCGCTCAAGCGCCGCTTCGGGCCCCGGCGCACGGCGACCGCGGGCGCGGCGCTGCTCACCCTGGGGGTCCTGCTGCTCTCGCGGCTGGACGCGACCGCGGGCGCCGGCGCCGTCGGATGCGCCTCCGCGCTCCTCGGAGCCGGTTTCGTCACGCTGATGGTCACCGCGACCTCCGTCGTCGTCCACCACGCACCGGAGGCCCATGCCGGAGTTGCGGGCGGCCTCCAGCAGACCGTGATGAACATCGGACCGGCCCTCGGCGTCGCCACCGCGACCCTCCTCCTCGCACTCGTCCCGCAGGGAGGATTCGTACCGGCCCGCGGGATCGCCCTCCCGGCCCTGGCCGCGATCGCGGCCCTCGCCGTCCCCGCCGCGCTCGCCCTGCCGGGCACCGGGGACCGCGAGGGAGCGCCCCCGGGCGGCCGACCGGGAAGACGCCGGGGAAAGCGGCCGGGGGTGGAGCCGGGGACACGCCGGGGGCCGACGTCACCCGGCTCGGGGGAACAGGCCTGCGTACGATCGTGAGATGCCCGCTGCTGGTCACCGGCGTCGCTTCGGCGAGGCGGCGCGCACCCAGTTCAATCTCGGTCGCGCCCTGCCCTTCCTGATCCTGGCAATGACGGTCCTCGCCGACCTCCTGACCCCCGACAAGGAGCACTTCGAACGCCTCCTCGTCGCCGCGCCCGCGCTCGCCGCCGTCACCTGGAGCGTGCGCGGGACGGTCGGCATCGGGCTGCTCGCCATGGCGGTGCGCGCGCTGCTCAGCCTGAGCCGGGACGAGGCCGTCGTACCCGACCTGCTCGCCAGCGAGCTCGTGGTCGCCGCCGTCACCGGCGCCGCGGCCTGGGTCAGCAGCGTCCGTACGCGCTACGAACGGGATCTGCGCGAGGTCACGGCCGTGGCGGAGGTCGTCCAGCGGGTCGTCCTGCGCCCGCTCCCGGACCGCCTCGGCCGCTTCGACCTGCACCTGCTGTACCTGGCGGCCGCCGCCAAGGCCAGGATCGGCGGTGACTTCTACGAGGCGGTACGGGTTCCGGGCGCCGTTCGGGTCATGCTCGGCGACGTCCAGGGCAAGGGCCTCGGGGCCGTCGAGACCGCTTCCGTCCTGCTCGGCGCCTTCCGCGCCACCGTCAACGCCGCCCCCGACCTCGCCGCCCTCGCAGACCGGCTCGACGAGGGCCTCGCCCGCTACGGCGGCTGGGACCCGGACTCGGACGCCGCCGAGCGCTTCGCAACCGTCGTCCTGGTGGAACTCCCCGACGACCGCGACGTCGCCCTCCTCCTCAGCTGCGGCCACCCCGCCCCGCTGCTCCAGCACGGGACCGAGGTCGAGCCGGTCGCCTTCGCCGACCCCTCCGTACCCGTCAACCTCGCGGGACTCGCCGAGCACCACCACCGGATCGAGGAGGTCCCGTTCGGCCCGGGGGACCGGCTGCTCCTCTACACCGACGGCGTGAGCGAGACCCGGGACCGCACCGGCACCTTCTACCCGCTGGAGACGCGCATGCGCGGCTGGGTCCGGGAACCGGCCACCGAACTGCCAGGCCTCCTGCACCGCGATCTCGCCGCCTACGGTATCGACGGCCTCGACGACGACGTGGCCGCCGTGCTCGTCGTCCGCGCGCCGGAGTCCGGCTGACGGTCCCGGCCCGTCACAGGTGCCCCCAAACATCGAGTTCGGGACGGCTTGTGTCGTTCACGTCCGGTTCCGCGATCTGTGCGCTGTTCATGCGCTCTGGTCGCTCTGCTCCCCATGCGTGAGGCTTGCGGGCGTCCGTACGGCGGACAGTCAGCAGACCTTCGAGAGGAACGGGTGCACGTGCCCCAGGACACCCCCTTCACCGGTGACTCGTCCGAGAGATTCCCCGGGTTCCCCGGCGTCACGGTGGGGCTCACCGCCGCCGAGACCGCCCGGATCGCCGAAAGCGGCCTCTGGGCCGCCGACGGAACGGTGGACCCGGACGCCGCCCGGCTCGGCCAGACCCTCGCCACGGCGCTGCTCGACCCGAGCGCGGAGGACCTCCTCCCCGCCGAACTCGCCGCGCACGTCGAGGAGGTACGCGGCCTCGCCCGGCCCGCGTACCACCGCATCGAGGCCACCGACGGCGTCCGGCTCTCCGCCTTCAGCCTGCGGCAGCTCGCCCCCGGCCCGC
The DNA here is from genome assembly GCF_000716445.1 of Streptomyces wedmorensis. Taxonomy (GTDB): domain Bacteria; phylum Actinomycetota; class Actinomycetes; order Streptomycetales; family Streptomycetaceae; genus Streptomyces; species Streptomyces wedmorensis. The sequence goes on along the minus strand of NZ_JNWK01000010.1, from coordinate 161,247 downwards.
ACCCGCTCGTCGTCTTCCCGGCCGGCTGGACGCCCTTCGGCTGGCCGGTCTTCCTCTGGGCGTACACCGTCCTGGCGCGCAAGGGATACCACGTCCTGGCCTACACGCCCCGCGGGCTCGGCTACGCCGGACTCCCCTCCACCTCCGAGGGATTCGTCGACGTCGCAGGACCCAACGACGTCTCCGACGGCTCCGACGTCATCGACTTCGCCCGCGACCGCTTCGCGCCCGGCGCCATCGGCTTCATGGGGGAGTCCTACGGCTCCGGCATCAGCCAGCTCGTCGCCGCGCACGACGAGCGGGTCTCCGCCGTCGTCGCCCTCAGCACCTGGGGCAACCTCGCCACCAGCCTCTACGGCCACGGCACCCGCCACCTCGTGGTCGTCGAGGCGCTCACCGGCTTCACCGGCGGACGGGTGGAGGAGAAGTTCGACGAGGCCAACCGGGCGATCCTCGACGACTTCGCGAACAACCGGAACCTGGACGCCGTCGTCGACTGGGGCCTGCAGCGCTCTCCCGAGTCGTACCTCGAACAGACCAACGAGAAGGGCACGCCGACCTTCTTCTCCCACACCTGGCACGAGAGCCTCTTCCCGGTCGACCAGCTCCTGACGACCTTCCAGGGCCTGGAGGTCCCCAAGCGCCTGAACCTCTGGATCGGCGACCACGCCGTCCCCGAGGGCGCGGGCCTCGTCGGCACCCGGCCGGGCACGGTCGACGTGCCCCTGGCGGAGGCGTACGCCTGGCTCGACCACCACCTCAAGGGCGAGGCGAACGGGGTGGACGACTGGGACGAGGTCTGCAACCAGGTGATGTTCACCTACGTGACGGAGCCGGTCCTGGATCCCGAGACGGGCGAACCGACCGGCGAGAACCGCGTCGTCGAACCCGCGGTCCGCGAGAGCCGCGCCGACTGGGGCCGGGTCACCACCCGCGTCGAGACGTTCGCCCTCACCGGTGACGGGGCGGGCGGCGCCGACGGAGCGCTCGTCCCCGGCGGCGAAGGGACGCCCCCTCCCGAGGCCGTCGGCTGGCGACGCTCCTTCGTCGCGGGCGTGGACACCGACGCCACCGCCATGGACCTGCCGCTCATGACCACCGGTCAGGCGGAGTGGGCCGGAAACCCCAAGATCTACGACACCCGCAAGATCGACCGCCGGCACGCCGTGGCATGGACCACCGATCCGCTCGCCGCCCCCGACGGCGAGGGGTCGGTCGGCCGCAGGATCCGGGGCGTCCCGCGCCTGCGCCTGACGTTCCGCTCCACCGCCACCTCGGCGAGCCTCATCGCCCACCTCCTCGACGTCGCCGAGGACGACACCGCCCGGATCGTCACCCACGAACCGCTGAGCGCGTACGACCTGACGCCCGAGCAGGACACCACCGTGACCTGGGAGCTCCAGGCAGCCGCGTACGACATCCCCGCCGGCCACCGCCTGATGCTGGTCGTCGACAGCAAGGACCCCCTGTACGGAGACGCCTCCGTCACCTGGACGCAGACCACCGTCGGCTCGCCCGACGACGAGCCGTCGTTCCTGGAACTGCCCCTGGGCTGAACCCGGAGGGCGGGCGCGCACCGGCAGGGTGCGCGCCCCGCCCGCGTGTCACGCCACCGGCGGCAGCTCCAGGTGCTCCCGCAGCGTCGTCCCCGTGTACGCGGTCCGGTACACGTCCCGTTCCTGGAGCTCGGGCACGAGGAGGTCGACGATGTCGTCGAGCCCGTCCGGGATCAGATACGGCGTGATGTTGAAGCCGTCGACGGCGCCGTGCCGGGCGAACCGGGCGAACTTCTCGGCGAGTCCGGCCGGGGTCCCGACGTGCCCGTGCTGCGGACCGAGCTCGATGACGGTCTCGCGCAGCGACCAGCCGTTGGCCTCGGCCCTCGCCCGCCATTCGGCCACCACCGGCCACGGGTCCTCCACCCACCGGGTGCCGAACGTCCCGGTGTCCCGGACCGCCACCGGGTCCTCGGTGGGCAGCGGCCCGTCGGCGTCCCGGTCCGACAGGTCGATGCCCCACAGCCGGCTCGCGATGCCGAGGGCCACGGCGGGCGTGACCTGTTCGTGGCGGACCCAGCGGGCCTTCTCCTCCGCCTCCTTCTCCGTCGCCCCGATGACGATCTCCGTACCCGGCAGGATGCGCAGCGCGTCCTCGGCACGCCCAGCGGCCCGCAGCCGGCGGCGGACGTCCTCGGCGAAGGCCAGGGCGTCGTCGAAGTCCGTGCCGTGCGCCGAGAAGATCACGTCCGCGTGGCGCGCCGCGAAGTCCCTGCCCTCCCCCGAGTCACCCGCCTGGAAGATCACCGGATGGCCCTGGGCGCTGCGCGGCAGGGTCGGCGCGAGGTCGACGTCGACGTGCGCTCCCCGCGACCGTACGCGTCCCACCGCGCCCGGCACCGACCACGAACGGGCGGCCGCGGACTCCGCCACGGCGCCGTCGGCCCAGCCGTCCCACACGGCGCGCGCGGCGGCGAGGAACTCCTCCGCGCGCCGGTAGCGGTCGGCGTGGTCGAGGTAGCCGCCGCGCCGGAAGTTCTCCCCGGTCCAGGCGTTGTGGGTGGTCACCACGTTCCAGCCGGCCCGGCCGTCGGAGAGCAGATCGAGCCCGGCGAGCCGCCGGGCGAGGTCGCCCGGTTCGTTGAAGGTGGTGTTGGAGGTGGAGACGAGCCCGATCCGCCCGGTCGCGGCCGCCAGTGCCGACAGCTGGGTGATCGAGTCGGGGCGGCCCGCCACGTCCAGTTCGTGGATGCCGCCCCCGGACTCGCGCAGCCGCAGCCCGTCCCCGAGGAAGAAGGCGTCGAAGAGCCCGCGTTCGGCGGTCCGCGCGACCCGCAGGAAGGACGCCGGATCGATCTGCGAACCACTGGCGGGGTCCGACCAGATCGTCCAGTGGTTGACCCCCTGGAAGAAGACCCCGAAGTGCAGCCGGGCGTCGGGGCGGGGGACGTCGTCGCGATCGGCGCGGGTCATCGGATCTCCTCCGGGGCGGGCACGGCGGCGCCGTCGGTCGTGAAGCGGCTGAGGGGCCGGGGGAGGCCCAGGGAGGTGCGCAGGGTCGTGCCCGGCAGCGGCCTGGCCGCGAGCCGGCGGGCGAACAGGCCGGGCAGGACCAGCCGCGAGAGCACCGCCAGGTCCTCGTCGAGGACGAGCGGATGGAGCCGCACGCCGTCGACGTGACCGGCGAGCTCCGCGAGGAGCGACACCAGGCCGTCGGCCGGACCGGAGTACCGCAGCCGGTCCGGGCGTTCGCCCCACGGGGCGTACCGCTCCAGGTCGGCTGTCCGCTCCCGCGCCGTCTCGCGCGGGGTGTCCAGGGCGACCTCGATCTCGGCGAAGGCGAGCGGCGCGCCGGAGGACGCCGCCGTCTCGCGGACCAGGGCCGGGGTGGCACCGCCGACCAGGGCCACGTCGGCCAGACCGGCCGGCACGAGCCCGCGGCGGGCCAGGACCACGGGGCGGCCCTGCGGCGGCCGGGGCACGATCGACGGGCCCTTCACGGAGTACGTCTCGCCCGCGAAGTCGATGGCGTGGAGCCGGGACCGGTCCAGATAGCGGCTGGTGGCCACCGACCGGATCACCGCGTCGTCCTCCCACGAGTCCCACAGATCCCGCACGACCCGCAGTCCGTCGTGGGTCTCACGGGCCAGTGCGTCGGCCCCCTCGACGACGGGCCGGCCCCAGGCACGGGCGGCCCGAGGATCTTCCTCGACCCCCACCACCCACCCGGCACGGCCGGCCGAGACGTGGTCGAGCGAGGCGAGCTGCGAGGACACGTGGAACGGCTCCGCGTACGTCGTCGCGAGGACCGGAGCCACGCCGAGGACGCTCGTCGAGGCGGCCACGAACGCGGCCCGCTCCACCGAGCCGATCCGCCCCACGGGACCCGATCCGTCGCCGGAACCCGGCGGCAGGATCGAGTCCTCCAGGGTGACCAGGGTGAAGCCGGCGTTCTCGGCGACGGCCGCGACCCGGGCGAGCCGCCGAGGGCTCAGCAGCTCGCCGGGGGAGTGCGCGGCACGGCGCCACGCGGCGGGATGAGCACCGTCACCGTCGATCTCGACGGCGAGGCGCAGGGCAGGGCGGGGCATGGAGGTCCTTCCGGAGGTCAGGGGCGCGCGACGGCACGACAGCGGTGCGGGGCACGGCTGTCCGGAGCCGGTCGGCGAGACGTCACGGGACGCGCGGACCCACGCGGAGCGGGGTCAGGCGCGAGAGGAAGGACAGATGGCCGAGGCGGTACGGCAGAAGTCGACGTGCCGACGGCAGACCAGGCCGGTGGCGGCCCGGGCGGGGGCGTGCGGTGTCGTGGTGATCACTGTGACCACGTGCGCCTCCCCCGGTGGTGGACCCGTCCGGACGCGGACGGTGACGCCTCACCATAGGCAGGCCGCCTTCCGACCTGTCAAGGTTCTTCCGACCGTCCTGCACCCTCCCGGCGTTCCCGTCGGTCGGAGCGTCAGGAGAGGGACGAGCGTGGCGAGTTACGCGCCCGTCCGGAGGTCGCCAAGGGGCGTCTTGCCGATCAGGGCGTCGGCCAGGCGCTGATCGGGCGTGTCCGTGAGCGGTGCTGGTCGTGTGGAGCACAGCCTGACCGACAAGACACCCCCAAGGGGCTGGATCCCGACTCAGACTCCGGTCTGACCGGATGTGGGCCCGTGGGCGGACGCGCCGGCCCGTCCGCCGCGCCTAGCGTGCCCGCATGACCCGAATCACCCGGGCGGCCGCGGCCGCCGCTCTCGCCTGCTCGCTCGCCTTATCCGCGGGGGTCGCCACCGCGGCCTCGGCCCCCGGCGCCACGGCCTCCGTTCCCGACACCACGGTCGCCACGGCCGCCGCGCGGTCGGCTCGGGCCGCCGCCCTTCCCGCGCCCACCGGGCCGTACGCCGTCGGCAGCACGGTCGTGCCGCTGGTCGACCGGTCGCGCACCGACCCCTGGGTGCCCACCGCCGACGGGCGGGCGCTCATGGTCACACTCCACTACCCGGCCGCGCGCTCCGGTGGCGGCAGGCCGGCTCCGTACGCGACCCGGGAGGAGGCACGGCTGCTGGCCCGGCAGCTCGGGCCGGGCGTCGAGGGCGACGTGCTGGCCCGGACGCGCACCCACAGCAGGTCCGACGCCCGCCCGGCGCCCGGACGCCGCCCGCTGGTCCTGCTCTCGCCGGGCTTCGGCGTCTCGCGCTGGACGCTCACCCACCTCGCCGAGGACCTCGCCTCCCGCGGCTACGTCGTCGCCTCCGTCGACCACGCGTACGAGTCGTTCGGGATCAGTCTTCCCGACGGCCGGACCCTCACCTGCGTCGCGTGCACGGCCCTCGACGAGGGCGGGGTGCACGGGAGCGTCGTGACCTCGACCCGCGCCGCCGACATGCGGTACGTCCTGGACCGGCTCACCGGCGCGCGGCCCGTCTGGCGTCACGCCGACGTGATCGACGCGAGCCGGGTCGGCATGGCCGGCCACTCCATCGGCGGGGCGAGCGCGGCCACCACGATGGCCGCCGACCCGCGCGTCGACGCCGGCGTCAACATGGACGGCGCGTTCTGGGAGGACCTTCCGGCGGAGGGCCTGCGGGGCCGTCCCTTCATGATGCTCGGCACCCACGACGACACGCACCTGCCCGGGGGGACCGACACCACCTGGGACCGCACGTGGCCGGCGCTCGACGGCTGGAAACGCTGGATCACGGTGGCCGGATCCGAGCACTTCACCTTCTCCGACGGGCCCGTGATCGCCCGTCACTTCGGCCTGCCCCAGGCCCCGCTGCCCACCGACCGCGCCGTCGCCGTGACCCGGACCTACGTGGCCGCCTTCTTCGACCGGCACCTGCGGGGAGTCCCGCGCCCCGTCCTCGACGGTCCGTCGCCGGAGAACCCGGAGGTGCACTTCCAGCGCCGCTGACCGGCAGGCCGGGGCGCGGGGCGTCCCCGGTGCGCGGGAGCGGCACCGGGGACGTCCACGGGGCGCGGAAGCGGCGAGCGTATCGGCCCGAACCTCAGGAGTGGCACGGGCCTCGGCTCAGGAGCTGTACGGAACGCAGCTCAGGAGCGGTACGGCGTGTTCGCCTCCGCCCAGTCCGCCAGCGCGCGGGCGCACTCGGCGACCGACTCGCGCCAGCTGCGCGCGGCGCCGTCGCCTGCCTCGTCGCTGACGTGCTTCACGATGCGCAGCGGTACCCCGGCGAGCGCGGCGGCCGTGGCCAGCGAGTATCCCTCCATGTCGACCAGCGCCGCCCGCTCCGCCAGCCGCACGCGGGAGGCCTCGTCCGCGATGAACGCGTCCCCTGTGGCGAGCACCACGTCGCCGCCGTCCGGGAGCGTCAGGGGCGCCCCGTACGTCTCGCCGGTCAGGGTGGCGAGCAGCTCACCGTCGAGGTCGTGCTGCAACACGGTGCCGACGACGTGCGTCCCGGTCCAGCCCGGACGCAGCGCCCCGGCCGTGCCCAGGTTCACGATCCCGGCGGGCCGCGGCCCCCGGCCCAGTACGGTCGCGAGGGCCGTCGCCGCGTTCACCTTGCCCATGCCGGTCAGCAGCACCGGCAGATCCGTGTCGAGGAACTGCGCCTCCTCCTTGACCGCGACGACGAGCAGGGGACGGTCGACCGTGATCTCTCCCAAAAGTTCCATGGGGGCCACGCTAGTTCGCCCGTCCGACTTTCGTACAACCGGGCGTAGGCGGCGGTCGGGCGCACGGCCCGCCGCCGCGCGCGCGTACCTCCGTCAGACCGGCAACAACCGGCCGACCAGCGCACCGAGCTGCTGGGCGTTGCGGCAGGGCCGCATCTCGACGAGCCCGGCGTAGGCGGGGGCCACCGAGTCGCCCGTGCCCCACAGGGAGGGCTGCTCCGGGTTGAGCCAGTGGACCCGCCGGGCGCGGTCGGCGACCAGGCGGAGCGCCGCGAGGTTGGGGTCGGCGCCGTTGGTGCGGGCGTCGCCGAGGACGAACACCACGGTGCGGGGCCCGACGGCCTCCGCGTACCGCTCGGCGAACTCGCCGAGCGACGTGCCGTAGTCGCTCTGCCCGTGCCAGCCCGTCAGCCGGGCCTCGCCGAGGATCCGGTCACCGAGAGCCGCGGGGTCCGCCGAGCCCCGGGCGATCAGATCCGTCACCTCGTCCACCCGGTTGACGAACGCGAAGACCCGGACCCGGCTGAACTGGTCGTGCAAGGCCTGCACCAGCAACATCGTGAACTGGGCGAAACCCGCCACCGACCCCGAGACGTCGCACAGCAGGACCAGCTCGGGACGCCGGGGGCGGCGGCGCCGCAGCACGGGCCGCACCGGAACGCCGCCGGTCGACAGCGAGCCGCGCAGCGTCCGCCGCAGATCGATCTCGCCGCGCGCCGCCCGGCGCCGCCGGGCCGCGAGCCGGGTGGCCAGCTTCCGCGCGAGCGGCCGCACCGTAAGCCGCAACTCGTCCAGCTGCTCCCGCCCGGCCAGCAGGAAGTCCACACGGTCCGCCGTGCCCGCGACCGCCCGCCGAGCGACCCGGTCGCGGCCCTGCCGCTCGGCGACGCGCCGCCGCGCCTCGGTCCGCACCCGCTCCCGGAAGGCCTCGATCCGGCGCCGGATCTCGTCGTCGACCAGCCGGTCGGTGAACTCGGGGTCCGCGGCCCCGGAAGCCGCCCGGATCCGGTCACGGACCCGGGCCAGCAGCGTCTCGGGACGCAGCCGGGAGAGGGTCTGGTACGAGGACCAGCCGTCCGACTCCGGACCGGAGCCGAAGCCCCCGAAGCCGCCCACGGCCTCGGCGGCGAGCCCGTCGAGAGCGGCGCCGTCACCGGCGGCCAGGGCCTCGGCGAGCCGGTCCCGCAGCGCCGCGAGATCCGCCGGGGTGCCTCCGGACGCCGTCTCCCCGGGGACGCCACCGCCGAGCGGGAAGTACAGATCGAAGACCCGGTCGAACACCGCGCGCTGCGGCGCGCCGTGCAGCAGCGTCGCCGCCAGCGCCTCACGGACCCGCTCCCGGTCCGTGAAGCCGACCGCCCGGAGCGCCTGACCCGCGTCGACCGTCTCGCCGGTCCCGATCCCGAAACCGTGCGCACGCAGCGCGGCCACGAGACCGGTCAGGCGCGCGGCCGTCCCCCCGGCGGGGGCCGCCGTGCTCACACCGCGTCCAGGTCGAGCTTGGCCGCCGCCTTCACGATGTCCTCCTGGTGCTTCAGGAGGACACCCAGGGTCTCCCGTACGACCCGCTCGTCCAGCCGGTCGGCGCCGAGCGCGAGCAGCGTGCGGGCCCAGTCGATCGTCTCCGACACCGAAGGGACCTTCCGCAGGTCCATCGCCCGCAGCGCGCCCACGACCCGCACGACGGACGCGGCGAGCGCGGTGTCGAGGCCGGGGACCTTGAGGGTGACGATCCGGCGCTCCAGCTCCTCCTCGGGGAAGCCGATGTGGAGGAAGAGGCAGCGTCGCCGGAGCGCCTCGGACAGCTCGCGGCTCGCGTTCGAGGTGAGGACCGTGAACGGCCGACGCGTCGCCGTGATCGTGCCGAGCTCCGGGACGGTCACCTGGAAGTCGCTCAGCACTTCGAGGAGCAGGCCCTCCACCTCGACGTCGGCCTTGTCGGTCTCGTCGATGAGGAGCACCGTCGGCTCTTCGGAGCGGATCGCGGTGAGCAGCGGGCGGGGGAGCAGGAACTCCTCGCCGAAGATGTCCGTCCGGGTCTCGTCCCACGACTCGCCGCGGCCCGCCGTGATCCGCAGCAGCTGTTTGGCGTGGTTCCACTCGTAGAGCGCGCGGGACTCGTCGACGCCCTCGTAGCACTGCAGCCGCACCAGACGGGCCCCCGTCACCGCGGTGACGGCCTTCGCGAGCTCCGTCTTGCCGACCCCGGCGGGGCCCTCGACGAGCAGGGGCTTGCCGAGCCGGTCGGCGAGGAAGACGGTGGTGGCGACGGCAGGCGACGCCAGATAGCCGGTGGTGGCGAGCCGTTCGGCGACGTCGTCGACGGAGGTGAAGAACCCGGTCGTCGTGGCGGTGGTCATGGCTGTCCCCCCGGGGAGCGGATTGGCGTACCGGCCAGTAGCATCAGTCGTACTTGATCAGATCGGGCACCGCCGCACAACCGTCCCGCACCGGCTCCGTGCCGTGCGCGGGGCGCCACCCGCTGGTGCAATGGGGAGACCGGGTTCGCCGCCCGGCGGACCGCGCGGGCGGTGGAGGTGTCGTGGCGGAACGGGACGAGGGCCTCCTGAGCAGGGTGCGGGCCCTGGAACGGGCGATCGGCGAGATCGGCACGACCCTCGACGAGACGACCACCTGCCGCGAGCTCGCCTCCTTCCTCGTCCGCAACCTGTACGGCACCTCCGCCACGGTCGACCTCCTCGCCGACACCGGCGGCCCGCTCCGGCGCGCCGCCGCCAGTGCGCCCGCCGGCGATAAGGCGGCCACCGCCCCGGACGGCCGCGGCGCGGGCTCCGGCACCACCGGAGGCACTGCGGGCTCCGGCACCGCCGGTGGCGCCGCTGGTTCCGAGGTCACCGTCGTCGCTGCGGGTTCCGGTCCTGCCGGTGTCGCTGTGGGTTCCGGAACCGCCGGAGGCGCTGTCGCCGGCGGGGGCTCCGGGGCGGTGGGGGACAGTCTCGCCGTGCCGCTCGCCGTCCACGACGAGGAGCCGCTCGGGACGGTCACCGTCACCAGGGCGGGCGGTGCCGCGTTCGCCGCCGACGAGTTGGCGCTGCTCCGCCACACCGCCCGGCTGGCCGCCCGGCACCTCGGACACGCCCGCAGGCTCGCCGCCACCGAGGACACCGCGCTCCACCTCCAGCGCGCCCTCGTCGCCGAACCGGGCCGGCCGCACCCCAACCTGGAGATCGCCGGCGGCTATCTGCCCGCCGGGCACCGGACCCTGGTGGGCGGCGACTGGTTCGAGACCGTACGGCTCCACTTCGGCAGGAGCCTGCTCGTCGTCGGCGACGTGATGGGCCACGGCCTCGCCGCGGCCGTGGACATGAACGCCTACCGCACGGCGCTGCGCGAGGTCGCCGCGACGGACCTGCCGCCGCACCGGGTGCTGCGGCACCTCGACTCCGTGGTCGCCGAGGACGACGCCCGCCGACCCGCCACCTGCCTCCTGGTCCGGGTGGACCCGGCACGCGGCAGCGCGACCTTCGCGAGCGCGGGGCACCTGCCGCCCGTCGTCTTCGCCGCCGACGGCTCCGCGGAGCTCGTCGACCTCCCCGTGGGCCCGCCGCTCGGCACCGGGGTCGGCGGCTACGAACCCGCCACGCGGCCCCTGGTCTCCGGCGACACCCTGCTGATCTTCACGGACGGTCTCGTCGAGCGGCGCGACGAGGACATCGACGTCTCCCTCGCCCGCCTCGCCGCCCTCCGGCTGCCGGCCGGCTCCGGTCCCCGCGAGGTCGTGGACGAGGTCCTCCGGCGCCTCGGCGCGCACGGGGCGGAGGACGACGTGGCCGTCCTCGCGGCCCGGGTCCGCGCGCGCCCCACGTCGTGACACAGGGTCACTTCCTCCCCACGAATCGCGGTGACGCACGGTCACACCGCCCTCGTCGGCGACCTGTTTCGCCCCTTGGCGGGATTCTTCCCGCAGGACGCTTGTGCACGGCCCCGGCGCCCGGCACGCTCCTCGTATGAACACGGCCAGGCATGCCAGTGAACGTCTGATGAGCTGGCCCTCGCTGACCCCCGGCCGCGCCCATTGCGGCGCCGAGCTCGGACTGGGGACCGCGACGGAGGAAATCGTCCACTTCCACGGTGAGCACGAGGCCGACGTCCACCTCACCCGCGCCATGGTCGCGAAACTGCGCCCGGCCCTCCTGGGGTCGAGCGCGGTGCGTCTGCGCGCCGGATCGGGGTGGGTGACGGTCCGTCTGGACATGGGCTCGGACATCGACCTGCTCGCCACCCTGGTGAGCGCGGCCCTCCAGGCCAACGGCGTCCCCGACGTCGCCCCGGACGGCTGCACCCGCACCCGCCCGGTCCCCGGCACCCGCTGAAGGCCCCGCCCCCGGGCGCCGTCGGTCGATGCCGCGACGCCCGGGGGCCGGGCGTCCGTATGTCCCGGGGGCCGGGCGTCCGTATGTCCTGGGGGCTGTCGGTCCGCGTGTCCCGGGGGCGGTCTTTCCGCGGGTCCCGGGGTCGAGGCGTTCGCGGTCCTACGAGGGGACCGGGAAGAGCATGCACGTGCTCGTCGCGTGGGCGAGGAGCCGGTCCTCGGCGTCGTACAGGCCGGCCTCCGCGAGTGCCGTGCGGCGGCCCTGGGAGATCACCGTGCCGATGGCGCGGACCTTGCCCGTGTCCATCGTGATCGGGCGGAGGAAGCGGGTCGACAGGTCGAGCGAGGTGTACGCCGTGCCCTGCGGGAGCGTGGAGTGGACCGCGCAGCCCGCGGCCGAGTCCAGCAGCGTCGCGTACACCCCGCCGTGCACGCTGCCGATCGGGTTGTAGTGCTCCTCGCCCGGTTCGAGTGCGAACACCGCGCGGCCGGGCTCGACCTCTTCCAGGGTGAAGCCGAGCAGGGCGGCGATCGGCGGGCCGGGGAGTCGGCCCGCGATCATCTCCCGCAGGAAGTCGATGCCCGCCATCGTCATCGCGGCGCGCGCGGTGGCCCCGGCGTCCTCCCACTCGACCGTTCGTGACCGCCCCATCACCACTCCGCTCCACTCACATCTGACTTTGCACAGTGAAGCTAGCTTCCTCGTCCGCTGACTGTCAACGACAGAGTCAGGTGGCTACAGTGGGCGGATGAACTGGCTGGAGACGGATACGGAGAACTGCCCGGTCCGCCGCACCCTGGACGTCGTGGGCGAGAAATGGAGCCTGCTCATCCTGCGCGAGGCGTTCAACGGCGTCCGGCGGTACGACGAGTTCCGCCACCATCTCGGCCTCTCCGAGGCGGTCCTCGCCGACCGCCTCCGCAAACTCGTCGCCGCCGGCCTCCTGCGCAGCGAGCCCTACCGCGAACCCGGCGCCCGCACCCGCCACGAGTACCGGCTCACCCGCAAGGGCGTCGACCTCTGGCCCGTGCTCCTCGCCCTCAAGCAATGGGGCGACACGCACGCGGGTGAACCCGACGGGCCCGTCCTCGACATCCGGCACGACGCCTGCGGCTCCCCCGTCCGCGTCGTCGTCCAGTGCGAGGGCGACGAGCGGGCCGTCCTCACGCCCCGTGACGTCACCGTCCGCCCTGGCCCGGCGGCCCGCCCCCGCCGTGCCGTCTGACGCGCCACGAGGCCCGGTGGTCCTCCGCGCCATGAGGACCCGCAGCACCGCCTGACGCGCTACGAGGCCCGGCGGTCCTCCGCGCCACGAGGCCCCGCCGCACCGCTTGGCGCACCACCGGTCCGCCCTCCGCCACCCGTTCGGCGGCACCCCCGCGATGGGGCGTCGCCCGGCCGGGTACCTGACGTGGCATGCCCTCCCTTCCCGGTCCGCCGCACGGCGGTGCCCCCACCGAGAACGGCCACTGGTTCCAGCGGCTTTACGCGCGCGTGCTCGCCTCGCCCGTCGGGCTGGCGTGGAACCGCGGCCGCGCGATGGAGCTCATGCACCGCGCCATGGGCTTCGCGGCACTCAGCCTGCTCACCCTCGTCCCCCTGCTGATCGTCGTCGCCGCGGCCGACCTGGCGAGCGGCCGGGGCTTCGCCCGCTGGCTCGTCCAGGGCCTCGGCGTCTCCGAGGTCTCGGAGGAGGAGGTCGAGCGGCTCTTCGGCCAGCCGGGTCAGGCCCTGCAACGCACCACCGCCTTCGGCCTCGCCGCCCTCGCCGCCTTCGGCGTCACCTTCGGCTCCGCCGTACAGACCGGATACGAGCGGGCCTGGGACCTCCCCACCGCCCGCTGGCACACGATGTGGCGGCACGTCGTCTGGCTCGCCGTCCTCGTCGCGTCCCTGCTCCTCTTCGTCGCGTTCCCCGCGCCCGAGGACGCCCCGGCCGGCGTGACCACCGTCGTCGCCCTCGGCGACCTCCTCGGCACCTTCCTCTTCTTCTGGTGGTCCCAGCGGTTCCTGCTCTGCGGCCGCATCCGCTGGCGCGCCCTGGCGCCGGGCGCCGCGCTCACCGCACTCGGCCTCCTCGGGCTGCGGATCTTCTCGCAGCTCGTCTTCTCCCCGCTGATCGCCTCGAACGCGGTGACGTACGGACAGTTCGGCACCGTCCTGGTGCTCCAGTCCTGGCTCGTCGGCGTCGGCTTCGTCGTCTACGGAGGCGCCCTCGTCGGGCGCCTCGTCCACGAATCCCTCCTCCGCCGCCGACTGCGGCTCTCCCCGTGACCCCTACTGGTCCCGGCGCCGCACCGCGAGCACCGTGACCGCCGCCGCGCCCAGCGCCCACAGCGCGTACACCACCCACGCCCCGCCCACCGACCACGGGAACGGCTCCTCGACGGCCGGCCCCGCGTCCGCGAGCCGCTCCCAGGCGTGCAGCGGCGTCGCGTGGGCGAGCACCGCGGTCAGGTGACGCCGGTCCGAGAACACCGCGGGCAGCAGGAGGAGCAGGACCACCGCGCCGACGATCGAGGTCGCGCTCTTCCGCAGCACCGCGCCCAGCGCCATCCCGGCCACCGCGCACACCGGGGCGAGGAGGGCCGAGGCCACGACGATGCGCGCCGCCCCCGGGTGGGTGATCGGCAGCCCGATGTCCCGGGCCGACAGCACGGCCTGCGTCGACCAGAACGAGCCGCACGCGACCACCGCCCCGAACACGGCCTGCACCACCGCCACGACCAGCAGCTTCGCCGCCATGAGCGTGCCCCGCGCCGGCACGGCAGTGAACGTCGTACGGATCAGCCCGCTGCCGTACTCGCCGACCACCGAGACCACTCCCATGGCGGCCGAGGCGAGGATCAGGACCAGCGCCGCGTTGTACGTGAACGCGTCCCACAGCGCCATGTCGTTCGCCACGAACTCGGCCCGGCTCGCCGCGTCGTACTGGAGGAAGTAGCGGTAGTGGTCCCACGCGGTGCCGAGGTTGAAGGCGACCACCGCGAGGGCGCCGAGGAACAGCGACCAGCCCGTCGACCTCAGCGACCACAGCTTCAGCCACTCCGACGCCACCAGGTCGCGGAAGCGGGCACGGGGCTCCGTCACGGAGGCCACGGGAAGAGCGACGGTCGTCATCGGGCGTCTCCTGCCAGGTACTCGACGCTGTCGGCGGTCAGTTCCATGAACGCCTCCTCGAGGGAGGCCGTACGGGTGGTCAGCTGGTCGAGCGGCACCCGGTGCTCCAGGGCCAGTCGGCCGATGCGGGCAGCCGAGAGCCCGCTCACCGTCAGCAGCCCGGCGTCGTCCACGACCTCCGCGCCCTCGCCGAGCAGCAGCGCCGCCAGGGCGGCCCGGTCGGGCGAGCCGACCGTCACGCTCAGGCGTCTGCCCCGTGAGGCGAACTCCGTCAGGCTCTCCGCCGCGATCAGCGCACCCCGGCCGATGACCACCAGCTCGTCGGCCGTGTGCTCCATCTCCGTCATCAGGTGACTCGACACGAAGACCGTGCGCCCCTCCGCGGCGAGTCGCCTGAACAGGCCCCGCACCCACTTCACGCCCTCCGGGTCGAGGCCGTTCAGCGGCTCGTCGAACAGCAGCACCGGCGGGTCGCCGAGCAGCGCGCCCGCGATGCCGAGCCGCTGCCGCATGCCCAGGGAGTACCCGGCGATGCGGCGCCTGGCCGCACCCCCCAACCCGACCTCCTCCAGGACCTCGTCGACCCGGGAGAGCGGGACGCGGTTGCTGCGTGCCAGGACCGCCAGATGCGCCCGGGCGGTCCGTCCGCCGTGCGCGTCCCCGGCGTCGAGCAGGGCGCCGACGTGCCGCAGACCCCGCGGCCGGTCGGCGAACGGCCGCCCTTGGACCGTCACCGAACCGCTCGTCGGCGTGTGCAGGCCCAGGATCATCCGCAACGTGGTGCTCTTGCCGGAGCCGTTGGGCCCGAGGAAGCCGGTGACCCGGCCCGGCCGGACGGTGAACGTGAGTGCGTCGACGGCGGTCGTGGCGCCGTAGCGCTTGGTGAGTTCCCTGACTTCGATCATGTGCACCACCGTGCCGCCCGGGACCCGTGCCGGGCATCGGCCCGGCGCGGACAATCGTGGGGCGCCCCTGTCACCCCAGGTCGTACACCCCCGGTCCGATGCCCGCGGCAGGGGGCGCCGTTTACGATCACCGCATGTCCGTCACCCCGTCAGCACCGTTCTACAAGAGGGTTTCACCCGGCGGGTGGGCCGCCGTCGCCTGGGGCGCGGGCATCGCCTTCACAGCCCTCCTCCGGATGCCCGTGCCGGGCCAGGAGGGGCCGGACGTCCTGCCCGGCTTCGTCATCCTGCGCTGGGACGGCCTCGCCATGCTGACCGTCGCCACCCTCCTCACCCTGCGCGGCAGCGCCCTGCTCGCCCGCCGTCCGACCGCCGCCCTCAACCACCTCCTCGTCGCGTCGGTCATCGCCTCCACCCCCCTCGGCGTCACCGCCATCCCCTTCGCGCAGTACCTCGCGGTCGACGTCGCCCTGTACGCCATCGCCGCCGCCCGACCCCGCCCAGAGGCCTGGCGGGCGCTCCTGCTGGCCGTCGGTCTCCTCGTCGTCTACGTGGTTGTGCGCCTGCTCTCCGGCTGGAGCGCGGGCACCACGAGCGCCCTGGCGGTCGCCCTGACCGCCCTCGTGGCCTGGCTCCTCGGCCGCTCGGAGGGGCAGGCCCGGGAGTACGCGGCACGGAGCCGCGCACAGGCCACCGAGCAGGCCGTCACCGCCGAACGCCTGCGGATAGCCCGCGAGATGCACGACACGGTCGCCCACAGCATCGGGATCGTCGCCCTCCAGGCCGGGGCGGCCCGCCGCGTCATCGCGACCCAGCCGGAGGCCGCCCGGCAGGCCCTCACCGAGATCGAGAAGGCGAGCCGCGAAACCCTCGCCGGCCTGCGCCGGATGGTCGGCGCCCTGCGTACGGCGGACACGGAAGCGCCGTCCGAGGCACGGTGTCCCTCTCCCTCCGAGGCGCCGTCCGAGGCCCGATCGGAGGCAGGCCCGGACACCGCCGGCAGCACCACCGCCGTCACCGGACTCCGGGGACTTCCCGAGATGCCCGGCCTCGCCGCGCTCGACCGGCTCGCCGAGCTCACCGGGAACGCCGGGGTCCGGGTCGCCGTCCGCAGGGTCGGAGCCCCGGGCCCGCTGCCCCCCGACATCGACCTCTCCGCCTTCCGCATCGTCCAGGAGTCCGTCACCAACGTCGTACGGCACTCGGGCGCCGATTCCTGCACCGTCACCGTCGACCACCGTGACGCCGAGTCCCTCTCCGTCACCGTCGAGGACCACGGACCCGGCACCGGCCACGCGCGCGTGAGCGCCGGCCCGGGCTCCGGCTACGGCCTGACCGGGATGCGGGAGCGCGTCGCGGTGCTGCACGGAGAGTTCAGCGCGGGCCCCCGCCCCGGCGGCGGATTCCGCGTCACCGCCCGCATCCCCCTCCCCACAGGAGCCACCACCCGATGAGCGAGACCACAGCGGAGCGGCCCGTCCGGGTCGTCCTCGCCGACGACCAGCCCCTGGTGCGCACCGCGCTCCGGATGGTCATCACCGACACCGCCGACCTCGTCGTCGCCGGCGAGGCGGCGAACGGCGCCGAGGCCGTGCGCCTCGTCGAGGAGACCGGTGCCGACGTCGTCGTCATGGACCTGCGCATGCCCGGCACCGACGGCATCGAGGCCACCCGGCTCATCACCGCCGGCACCACCGGCGCCAGGGTCGTCGTCCTCACCACCTTCGACGACGACGACCACGTCTACGGAGCGCTCCACGCGGGCGCGTCCGGCTTCCTCGTCAAGGACATGGCCCTCGACGACATCCTCGCCGCCGTCCGTGTCGTGGCCTCCGGCGACGCCCTCATCGCGCCCAGCGTCACCCGCCGCCTCATCAAGGAGTTCACCGGCCGCCCCCGGACCACCCCCGCACCGCGTCGCGGCGTCGAGGGCATCACCGAGCGCGAGCGAGAGGTCCTCACCCTCGTCGGGCGGGGCCTCTCCAACACGGAGGTCGCCGCCGAGCTCCACATCAGCGTCGCCACCGCGAAGACCTACGTCACCAGGCTGCTCGCCAAGCTGGACGCACGCGACCGCGTGCAGCTGGTGATCATCGCGTACGAGGCGGGTCTGGTCTCCACCGGCTGACCAGGGCAGGGGCGGCGGGTGGAACGATCACACGATCCGGTGATCCGCGGGCGAGCGGCCGGGCGCCGGTCCCGGGACCGCTTGGATGGAGGCGATCCCACCAGCCCGTCGAGAGAGAGCCGCCCATGGCGAACACCTGGCTGCCGCCCGTCGAGTACATCGCGACCCTGCCGAGAGCGACGGCGTACGCCTGCCTCTACTTCACGGACACCGCCGGCCGCCCGTTCCAGCTGCGGGCCAGCGACCGCACCGCGCGGTGGCAGTGGCCCGGCGGGAACATGGATCCGGGGGAGACCCCCTGGGAGACGGCGGTGCGCGAGTGCCGGGAGGAGACCGGGATGACCTTCACGGGCGAACCGCGCCTCCTCGGCACCCACTTCGTCACGGACCGGGGCGAGGACTGGCCCGCCAACCACATCGGCTTCATCTTCGACGGCGGGGAGCTGACGGACGAGCAGATCGCCGCGGTCGTCCTCGACCCCGGGGAGCACAGCGAGTACAGGCTGCGCACCCTGGACGAGTGGGAGCGGGAGATGGAACCGGCGGAGTTCGCACGCCTCGCCGAGATCGACCGGGCCCGCAGGACCGGCTCGACGGTGTACGTCGAGGCCGGTCCCGCCGCGGACTGACCGCGGACACCAGCGGTACGACGGTGGGGCCGCCCTTCCGGGCGGCCCCACCGTGCTGCCGTGTCAGGCGCGGCAGCCGACCGGGTGCGCGATGTCGATCACGAAGCGCTCGGGGGAGTGCAGCGTGGACGTCTTGTAGGCGGGCTTGCTGTCGAAGGCGGCTCCGATGGAGACCACGCCCTCGAAGTCGCCGGTCAGGGCGACCCCCTTGAGCGTGGGCAGGTAGATCTTCAGCAGCCGGGGCCCCTGGTAGACGGACCGTCCGGCGTCGTCGTGGGCGGCGGCGGGGGAGAGGGTGATCGACAGGAAGTACTTCCCCGCGAGCGGGACCCTTTCGCCCGAACCGTCGTAGTGGAGCGCGCCGACCTGGTGCACGGTGACGGAGGGCATGGCGCCCCGTACGTCGATCACGAGCCGGTCGAAGGTCGCGTGGCCGCCCCAGCGGGCGTTGACGACCAGGGCTGTCGTCGGCGTCGTGGAGGTGCGGGACGGGGCGTTCGAGGCGCCTGCCGGGAGCGTGGCGCCGATCCCGGCGGTCAGGAGGATTCCCGCGGCCACGGCCGCGAGGGTGTGACGGTGCTGCATGACGTCCCCCAAACTTCTCCTGCTCGGGGACAGTGGTGTCACTGGCAGAGACATCCACCACAAGCGTACGGTTCCACCCGTTATGGGGTAAAAGTGCGCTATGTGCTGGAGTGCGGCGGCCGACCTCTGGGCGGGCCTCGGAATCGTCGCGGTCGGCGTGGCCTCGCTCGCCTCCGTACGACGTCCCGCGGACGCGCCCCTCGCCGCCCTGCCCCTGCTCCTGGGGGCCCATCAGATCGTCGAGGCCGCCGTCTGGCACGGCGGAGGCGGCACCGGGCCCGCCACCCTCGCCTGGACCGTGATCGCCCTCCCCGTGCTGCCCCTCTGGGTGTCGGCGGGCGTCATGGCCGCCGCCCGCCCCGCCGACCGGCCGCGGCTGCGTGCGCCGCTCCTCGCGGGCGCGGCGACCGCGGCCTTCCTCGCGTACCGCCTCGCCACCCGTCCCGTCTCCGCCGGGATCCGGGGCCGCACGCTCGGCTACGCCGTCGACCTGCCGTACGCGCCCCTGGTCCTCGCCGGCTACCTCCTCGCCACCGTCGGCGCGCTGCTGCTCGCCCGCGACCGGATCCTCCGGTTCCTCGGCGTCGTGACGGGATCAGGGGCCGTGGTCTGCGCGGTCCTGTGGGGCGAGGCGTTCGTCTCCACGTGGTGCGCCCTCGCCGCCGTCGCCTCGCTCCTGGTGCTCTTCTGGATCCGACGGCGGCCGACCGTAACCCATCGTGCTCTCAGTAGTTGACCCGAGCATGAAGAAGCGCAGCATGCTCGCCATCGCCTCCCTCGCCGCAGGCGTCGTCACCGCTCTCGTCACCCCGCCGCCGCAGGCGAACGCGGCCGAGAACCCGCTGGGCGGCGCCACCGGTCTCCTCCAGGAGGACCAGGGTGCCGCCACCGTCCTGCACGACACCGTCCAGGGGGCCGAAGGCGCCCTCCAGGGCCAGGCCCCCGGCGGACTGCTCTGACCCCGCGCCCCAGGTGGCGACCGGTGCCCCGCGATCCCCGTGGATCGCGGGGCACCGCCACGCCGTGACCCGGGAGGAGGCAGCCCGTGCGCGCGCCGTGCGCGAGTAATGACAGGATGTCCCCATGAGCGACAACGTTTACTTCGACATCACCATCAACGACGAGCCCGCGGGCCGCATCACCTTCAAGCTGTTCGACGACGTCGTCCCCAAGACGGCGGAGAACTTCCGCGCGCTCTGCACGGGCGAGAAGGGCTTCGGCTACGCCGGCTCCCCGTTCCACCGCGTCATCCCGCAGTTCATGCTCCAGGGCGGCGACTTCACCAACGGCAACGGCACCGGCGGCAAGAGCATCTGGGGCGAGAAGTTCCCGGACGAGAACTTCACGCTGAAGCACGACCGCCCGTTCCTGCTCTCGATGGCGAACGCCGGCCGCAACACCAACGGCTCGCAGTTCTTCATCACCACGATCGTCACCGACTGGCTCGACGGCAAGCACGTCGTCTTCGGCGAGGTCGTCGAGGGCCAGGACCTGGTCAAGAAGATCGAGGGCCTCGGCTCCCGCTCCGGCGCCACCTCCGCCGTCATCAAGGTCGCCGAGTCCGGCATCGTGAAGGCCTGATCGCCTTCCCGAGCCGAGCCGAGGGCGCCACGCGCCCTCGCTCGCCCACCCGGCCGGGGCGGGAAGCGCCGTCCATCGGACGCGCGCCCCCGCCTCCGCCGTGTCTCCGCCACCCCGGTGCCGTGCCCCGAGGCGGCCCCGGTGACCCCTCAGGCGAAGGCGGGCGCGTTCCGCTCCGCCCACGACGAGAACGGCCGCGCCGCCCTGCCGAGCACGCGCTCCACGTCGGGGCTCACCCGCCGCTCCTCCTCGTAGGGCGCGCCCATCACCGACAGCATCACGTCGACGGCCTCCTCCGGCAGGAACCGCACCAGCTGCGCACGGGCCTCGCCCGCACTCTGCGTCACGAACTCCACCGGCGCGCCCAACGCGTCGGCGAGGGCCCGCACCTGCTCGCGCGGTGACACCGGGGCCGGGCCGGTCAGCACGTACGTACGCCCCCGGTGCACCGGATCCCGCAACGCGGCCGCCGCCACCGCGGCGATGTCCGACGGATCCACCACCGGCAACGCCACATCGGCGAACGGGGCCGCGACCGCACGGGCGGAGCGCACCCCCTCGGCCCAGAGGTACGCGTTGGAGGCGAAACCGGCGGGCCGCAGCACCGTCCAGTCGAGCCCTGACCCGCGCACCGCGGACTCGAACGCCCGCAGCACCGCGTGCGACACGGACTCGGGCCGCGTCCCCGCCAGTTGCGAGGACTGGAGCACGATCCTCCGCACCCCGCAGGCCACCGCCGCGGCGACGACCGCGTCCGGACGCAGCTCATCACCGAGGCCCGCGACGAGCAGGTAGACGGCCTCCGCGCCCTCGAACAGCTCCTTCAGGCCGTCGACATCGGCCAGGTCACCCGCCCTGTGCGCCACCCCGGCGGGCAGACCCCCGGCCGGCCGTCGGCTCACCGCCGTGACCTCCTCGCCGGCCGCGGCCAGCAGCTCCACCAGCGGTCGTCCGACGTTCCCGGTCGCTCCGGTCACCACGATCACAGCAGTCCCCTCCAGGGAGTCAGGGCGGAGCGTGTGCGCTCCGCCGTCTTCGTGACCTCATCCTGGAAGGCGAACTGGCCACCTTCTGACCAGTTTCACGAGCGGGATTCCGGAGGCTTCAGTCCCCTTCGCCGAAGCGACGCTCGAACTTGGCGATCCTGCCTTCGGAGTCCACGGTCCGCGCCGTGCCCGTGTAGAAGGGATGGCTCTCCGAGGAGATCTCGACGTCGATCACCGGGTACGTCTGCCCGTCGTCCCACTCGATCGTCCGGTCGCTCGTCGCCGTGGACCGGGTGAGAAAGGCGTACCCGGCCGAGCGGTCGCGGAAGACCACGGGGCCGTACTCGGGCTGCTTGTCCTGCTGCACGTGTCCTCCTCGGGCTTGCCGCCCAGACGCGTCCGGGCCCTCTCGGCACGGCACCCCTCCAGCCTCTCCGCGCCGACGGCGGCCGACCAGCGCCACGGGCCCGACCGGGTGAACCGGGGTGTACGGACGCGAGGTGCTCAGGTGCCGTCGGGCCAGCGGGCCGCGAGCAGCAGCGCGATGTCGTCGGGGCGGGCGGTGGCCTGGCGGGCCTCCCGGATCAGCCGGTCGGCGGCCTCCGGGAGCGGCAGCGAACCGGTCGCGGCGAGAGCCTCGCGCAGATGCTCGATCCCCTCGTCGATGTCCCGGCCGGGCCGCTCCACCAGACCGTCCGTGAACAGCGCGAGCACCGCGCCGGGAGCGAGCCGGAGCCGCGTCACGGGGTACGAGGCACGGTCGTCGACCCCCAGGACCACCCCGCCCGCCAGCTCCACCAGCTCCGTCGTCCCGTCCGGCTGCAGGAGCAGCGGCTGCGGATGCCCGGCCCGTACCGCCCGCACGTCACCCGTCTCCGGATCGAGCAGTACGTAGCAGCAGCTCGCGAACTGCCCGGGATCCAGGTCGATCAGCAGCTTGTTCGTCCCCCGCATCACGTCCTGCGGACGGTGCCCGCCCAGCGCGAACGCCCGGACCGCGCTGCGCAACTGACCCATCGTGGCGGCGGCCGCCACGCCGTGGCCCTGTACGTCCCCGATGACCAGGGCGAGCCGCCCGTGGTCCGTCTCGATCACGTCGTACCAGTCGCCCCCGACGTCCATTCCCTGAGTGCCCGGCAGATAGCGGCCCACCGTGTCCACGCCGTCCCGCACCGGCAGCCGGTGCGGCAGCAGCGCGTCCTGCAGCCCGCGCGCGACCGCCGACTCCGTGTCGTACCGCTGGGCCCGCTCCAGGGCCTGCGCGATCAGGCCCGCGAGCGCCGTGAGCACGGTCCGCTCCTCGGGGCTGAACCCGCGCGGCCGGTCGAAGCCGAGGATGCAGGAACCCACGGGCCGCCCCGACGCGATCAGCGGCAGGAACGCCCGCGCTCCCGAGTGCGCGTCCATCGGCAGGTCCGGATACGCGCGACCCAGCTGCTCCATCGACTCGAAGAACAGCGGCCGGCCCGTCGTCAGCGTCTCCACCCCCGGAAGCCGGGCGTCCAGGGCCACGCCGTCGAAGGGCTCCAGGAATCCCGGCGGGAACCCCGTCTCCCAGGCCAGGTACAGGCGCCGGTCGCTCAGCAGATAGATCGCCAGCTGCCGTCCGCCGAACGCCGGCAGCAGCTCCTCCGTCACCACCGCCGCCACCTGGCGCGCCGTCACCGCCTCGGTGAGCGCGATCGCCAGGGCCACCGGCCGGTAGAGGGCCGCCGCCCGGTCGCCCGGCGCGGAGAGCCCGTCGTCCGCCCGCCGGCCGCCCCGTGTCCTGGCGCCGAGCCCTGCCGGATCCTCCTCCGGGACCAGCACCATGGTGACCCCGTCCCGCCCCGGATGGAGCGACACCGACAGCCACCGGCCGCGCTCCGGTCGGGCCAGGAAGCGCACCGGTTCGCCGGAGAGCAGCGCGGCGCGGAGCTGCTCCTCGTGGAAGGGGTGGCCGAACCACGGCAGGGCCTCCCACAGCGGCCGCCCCGCCAGCGCGCCGCGGGGGCGGCCGAGCAGCCGTTCGGTGCGCTCGTTGACGTACGTGATGCGACCGAGCCGGTCGATGGCCAGGATCGCCCGTGGCAGCCGGTCGGTCGCGTCCGAGCCGACGAGGCCCGTCCCCAGGTCGACGAGCGTGCCCGTGAGATGGCCGCTTCCGCCGCCGATCGACCCGGGCGCGCCCGCCGCGCGCGTGTCGGCCCCGCCCGGGCCCGCACCGTCCGGTGCGGGCGGGCTCGTCCCGCCCGCCGTGCTCCTCCGCGCCCGCGCGGCCACCTCCAGCAGGTGCAGGCCGCCGTCCGGCCCCTTCAGCCGGAGCCTGCGGACCGCGGGCCGTCCGTCGACGCCCGTCGCCTGCCGTGCCGCCGCCCAGAGCGCGTACCCGTCCTCCGGTTCCAGCAGGGACGTCAGCACGTCGATCGAGCAGGGCGAGCCGAGCTCCGCCCCGAGGATCCCGAGCAGCCCCTCGTCGAGCGTGACCGTGCCCGTGTCCATGTCCCAGTCGAAGGAACCGAAGCGGACGGGCGGTCCCGAGCCGGTGGACAGCTGCACGCACACGGGATCGCCCGGCCACTCGACGACGGTGCCCGCGCGGGCCAGGCCGGACAGGGACTCGCCGAGGCGGAGCGCGCCGCGGGTCATCCGGTTCCGGTCACGCCCGTCCACGGCGACCCCCGGCGTGGGCGGCCGCAGAGCCACGAGCACCCCGAACCGCTCACGCCCGGCGACGACCGGCGCGTACAGCGAGGCGAACGGGAACGGCAGGCTGGCCACCAGCTGGGGAAACCGGCGCATGGCCTCCTCGACGTCGGAGAGGTGGACGGACTGCCCCGAGCGATGCACCTCCGCCACCGGGAACGGCCGGTTCGCGTGCATCCGCCACCACGGACGGAACAAGGGCCCCGGCAGTCCGACGAGCACCGCGAGCCGCAGCAGCCCCGGGGTGCCGGAGCGCAGGTAGACGCCGCCCGCGTACCCCCCGACCTCCTCGACGGCGCGGAGCGCCTCTTCCGCCAGCGTCCAGGTGAGCGCGGAGGAAGCAGGCCCGTCGGCAGTTCCCATCCCGGACGGACGCCCGGTGCCGCCCGCCGGGCCGGAGCCGGACGTGCCGTGCGAGGTCACACAGACAGGATGCCTCCGACGCGAAGGCCCCCGCATCCCGGACCCCGGGGCCCGCATTCCGGGCGGCGATGTTGACCGCACGCTTCCGCACCGTCACACTCGGTCGTCGACCGCCGCCGCCGGCGAGCGGCGCCACGACCCGCGACCAGGGGGCACGATGACGGACCGGCTTCTTCCGTACGACGTACAGGGCGGTGGTCCCGCGCGGGCCCTCGTGCTGCACAACTGGTTCGGCGACCGCACCAGCTTCGACTCCCTGCGCGCGCACCTGAACGACGCCACCGGCACCTATGCCTTCGTCGACTGCCGCGGCTACGGCGAGGCCCTCGACCACGCGGGCGCGTACACGATGGAGGAGGTCGCGGCCGACGCGCTGGCGGTCGCCGACGACCTCGGATGGGACTCCTTCTCCGTCATCGGCCACTCGATGGGCGGCAAGGCGGCCCAGCTGATGCTGCTCGACGCCCCCGACCGCGTCCGCTCGATCGTCGGCATCTCACCCGTCTCGGCGGCGGGCTTCCCCCTCGACGGCGAGACCTGGGAGCTCTTCGCCGGCGCGGCCGAGGAACCGGCCAACCGCCGGGCGATCATCGACAACACCACCGGCGGCCGGTACGACGACGCCTGGCTCGCCGCGCTCGTCGACCGGTCGGTCGGCCGCTCCTCCGCCACGGCCTTCCGCGCCTACCTGGACTCCTGGTCCCGCACCGACTTCCACGAGCGCGTCCGCGACAACCCCACCCCCGTCCTGCTCGTGGTCGGCGCCCACGACCCGGCGCTCGGCAGCGAGGCGATGGAGTCCACCTGGCTGCGCTGGTACCCCAACGCACGCCTCGAAGTCCTGAAGGACGCCGGACACTACGCCCCCGAGGAGACGCCGGGACCCCTCGCCGAGGCCATCGAGGCGTTCCTCGCCGCATGACGCCCTGAGCCCCCGCCCTGCGGGGGCTCTCCGGTGTCCTCGGAAGTCTTCGCCCGGAGGCTCGTCGTTGTCCTCGGAAGTCTTCGCACGGTGTGCGGGACGTCATCCGAACGTCGACGGATCCGACGACTTTCGAGGACAGCGGTGGGGCCGTGCCGCACGCGATCATCGTGGTCACGACGCCACGGGCGGTCTCCGGGAGACCGCCCACGATCAGCAGGAGCACACCCGATGGGCCTCGCGCAGTCACAGCACCGTTTCCACGTCAGGCAGAAGGTGACGCTCATGGCGAACCGCTACCTGGTGCACACCGTCGGTCCCGACGGCGAGGAGGCGGAACTCGTCGCGTTCGCCCACCAGAAGAGAATGGCGTTCAAGGAGCACGTCACCTTCTACACCGACGAGTCCCGAAGCCAGGTCCTGTTCACCTTCAAGGCCCGCCAGGTCCTCGACGTCGGCGCGACCTACGACGTGCACGGCGCCTCGGGGACCCGGCTCGGGAGCTTCCGCAAGGACTTCGCGGCCTCCTTGCTGCGCAGCACGTGGCACCTGAGCGGGGAGGGCGCGGCAGGGGAGGCCATGGGACAGGAGCGGCACCAGGGAGTGGCGCTGCTGCGGCGGCTCTGGGAGTTCCTGCCCTTCACGGAGCTGATCCCCTTCGCCGTGCCGTACCACTTCGACTTCACCGCGGCCGGACGGTCCGTCATGTCGGTCGACAAGCGGTTCGGCCTGCGGGACCGGTACGTGCTGGACATAGCCGATCCGGAGCTCGACCGGCGCCTCGCGATAGCCCAGGCCGTCGCCCTGGACGCCCTGCAGTCCCGCTGATCACCGGCGGGCGGCCTTCCGACGGCCTCAGGTCCACCCCGTGCTGATCACCGGCGAGGCGGCCGTCCGGCGGCCTCGGGTCCCGCCGATCACCGGCCGGTGGTCTTCCGGCGGCCTCGGGTCCCGCCGATCACCGGCCGGTGGTCTTCCGGCGGCCTCTGGTCCACCCCGTGCTGATCACCGGCGAGGCGGCCGTCCGGCGGCCTCGGGTCCCGCCGATCACCGGCCGGTGGTCTTCCGACGGCCTCAAGGCCCTGCTCATCACCGGAAGAGCGGTCTTCCGGCGGCCTCCGTCGCGCCGCGCACACCGGGCCGGCGCCCGCCGACCGCCCGCCGGGGACGCGTCTACCCTGGAAGGAGGGCCAGGGGACGGGCGCGCCGCCCCTTCCCGGTCCGGGCCGCGCAGGCGGAAGGGCGGCGGACCATGTTCTTCAGCGATCGCACCGACGCGGGCAGGCAGCTCGCCACCCGGCTCGACCACCTCAAGGGCCGTGACGTCGTGGTCCTCGGGCTCCCGCGGGGCGGGGTGCCGGTCGCCGCGCAGGTCGCGGACGCCCTCGACGCGCCGCTCGACATCTGTCTGGTGCGGAAGCTGGGGGTGCCCCGGCAGCCGGAGCTCGCGATGGGCGCCCTCGGCGAGGGCGGCGTGCGCGTGCTCAACGAGCGCGTTATCCGGGAGACGGGTGTCGGCGACCGGGCGCTGGCGGCGGTGGAGGAGCACGAGCACGCCGTACTGGAGGAGCGTGCCGACCGCTATCGGGGCAGCCGGGCGTCGGTACCGCTCGAAGGGCGGACGGTGGTCGTCGTCGACGACGGGCTCGCCACGGGGGCCACGGCGCTGGCGGCCTGCCGGGTGGTCCGCGCACGGGGCGCGGCCCGGATCGTGCTGGCCGTCCCTGTCGCGCCGCGCGGCTGGACGGCGAGGCTCGGCGGCGAGGCGGACGAGACGGTGAGTGTCCACGCGCCGGAGGTCTTCTACGCGATCGGTCAGTTCTACCGGGACTTCGAGCAGACCGCGGACGCCGAGGTCATCGCCTGTCTTGACCGGAGCAGGGCTGCGCGGGGCCCGGTGGTGCGGGACTCGGACGCGCGGATCGAGGTCGCCGGCGTCACGCTCTCGGGGCGGCTCGCCGTGCCCGACGGGGCCGAGGGCATCGTGCTGTTCGCCCACGGGAGCGGGAGCAGCCGGCACAGCCCCCGGAACCGGGCGGTCGCGGAGGTGCTCAACCGGGCGGGCCTCGGGACTCTGCTGTTCGATCTGCTCACGGAGGCAGAGGCCGGCGACCGGGCGCGGGTCTTCGACACACCGCTGCTGGCCGGCCGGCTGGCGCTCGCGACGGAGTGGCTGGCCGGTCAGCCGGTGAGCACCGGCCTTCCGCTGGGCTACTTCGGTGCGAGCACGGGGGCGGCCGCCGCGCTGTGGGCGGCCGCCGACCCCGAGTGCGCCGTGCGGGCCGTCGTGTCACGCGGTGGCCGGCCGGACCTCGCGGGGGACCGGTTGGCCGGGGTGCGCGCCCCGACTCTCCTGGTGGTGGGCGGCGAGGACGCGCTGGTCCTGGACCTGAACCGGCGGGCCCGGTCGCTGCTGCGCTGCGAGAGCCGGCTGACCGTGGTGGAGGGCGCCACGCACCTCTTCGAGGAGCCTGGCGCCCTGGAGGAGGTGGCGGAGCTCGCCACCTCCTGGTTCACCGAGCACTTCAGGGATCAGTAGGCGCCGTTGACGTTGTCGATGGAGCCGTAGCGGTCGGCCGCGTAGTTGCACGCCGCGGTGATGTTGGCGACCGGGTCGAAGAGGTCCATGGACGTGCCGGGGACGTGGTAGGCGAGGAAGGTCGGCTCGATGACCTGGAGCAGGCCCTTCGAGGGCGTTCCGGCCGCCGCGTTGGAGTCCCAGAGGTTGATGGCCTGAGGGTTGCCGGAGGACTCGCGCATGACGTTGCGGTGGATGCCGTCGTACGTGCCCGGGATGCCGTGCTGGGCCATGATGGCCAGCGACTCCCGGATCCAGCCGTCGAGGTTGTCGGCGTAGTTGGTGGCCGCCGGGGCCGCCTTGGCCGGAGCGGCGGCAGGGACGGCGGCCGGAGCGGCGGCCGGGGCGGCCTGCGCCGCGGAGGCGCCCGTGGGGGTGGCCGGGGTGGACCGGCGCTCGGAGCGGCTCGCCCGCTCGGAGTCGGTGGTCTTCTTCTTCGCCGGCGCGGGAGTGACCTTCGCGGAATCCCGACGAAGCGTCAGTTCAAGGCCCGGATGAATAAGTGACGGATTGTCACCCACGGCGCTCCTGTTGGTCCGGTAAAGGCTCTTCCAGCCGCCCTGAATTCCCTTCTTCTGGGCGATCAGGGAAAGCGAGTCACCGCTGACCACGGTGTAGGTGCGGGCCGCGGCGGGCGCGGCGGGAGCCGTGACGGCCACCGGTGCGGCGGCGGGAGCGGCGACGGCGCGGGCGGTGAATTCCGGGGCTCCGGAAACAGGCGCGGCGCCGGCCGCGGCGGGGGCGATCAGCGGGAGGGCGAGGGCGACCCCGCCCGTGCCCGCCAGAGCGATCCCCTGGGAGACGGGGCGGCGACGGGGGCGGCGGTGCTTACCGTGAGCAGGCATGACGGATTCCTCTCCGGCGCCTGCGGGGTGAGCTGTCGGGTTCGGACGGGAGGTGTCCGGCCGCGCGCACGCGGCTGCACCCCGAGCCGTTCCGGATTTCCGGGCCGGCGTATTCGTGGGTCCCCCGCTCCTGCCGTCGGGTGAAAAGGGAGGTATTTCGAGCGGTGGCAGGATTCGGCGATCCACTCGAATGGAGGTGACCGTAGGCCAGCAATGCGACGGATAACAAGAGGACGGCGGCCCGTGGCGTGGCGAAAGGATCACGGAATTCGGTGAATTCAAGATCGGCCGGTCCTCCGGCCTCTTGAACTTCCGTGTGTCCCATGGCTCGCGGGGTGTGGATCACCGGGTCGGGGCCGGGAAAGTGAGTCGCGTCACCAGGTGCTTAATGTCCGAATATGCACTGTAATTCTGTTAATGGGGAAGTGGGCGGAAAAGACCTCGACTGGCGGGTGTGCACTCAAGGGCAAAAGTCGCAAAACCGACATTCATCCTGAAAGATGGAGCCACCCCGACCGAGGAGCCGCCGGATGCCGCCCGTCCTCTCCCTGCCCACCCCCGACACCGTCGACCGCGAGGCCGCCGCGCTGTACGAAAGCGCCACCTGGCAGCGGATCGTCACCGACTGGACCACCGACGCACCTCTCGCTCCCGACGCACCCTTCGCTCCCGGCGTACCCCTCGCTCCCGACGGCCCGCAGCCAGGGGCGGAGAGCTGGCGCGACCTGCTCACCGTGCCGGTGGAGAGACTCGTGGCCGACGCGCTCGACGCGCTGCCGCCGCCCCTCCCCGCCGAGCGCCGTCTGCCGGGCCGCATCGGAGCCGTACTCCCGGACCGTCTGCACGCCTGGCGCCGCATCGGCAGCGCCGACCTGCGCCCGTCGGTCCACCTCGGCTACGCCCGTCTCGTGCTGACGGAGTGGGGCTGGCAGAACGCCCCGTACAAGCTGCGCGACAGGCGGGGGGCGCGCTGTGTGTGCGGCGCCCTGCTCGCCGCGCACCGTCTCGGCCACGGCAGCGCGGACACCATGAACGAGGCGGCGGCGTGGATCATGACCGAGCTCAGATCGCGGGGGTGGTGCGACCTGATCGGACCGTGGAACCGGGCCCCCGGCCGTACGGCCGATGACGCCGTGGCCCTCCTCGACGCCACCATCCACCGGGCCGCGCAGGCGGGCCGCTGACGGCCGCGTACGTCCGCCTCGGCCGCGTGCACGCGCGTCCGCGTACGTGCTGCGCCCGCGTGCGCGGACGCACGCACGTACGCCGGGCGGCGCCCCGAGGGGCCGCCCGGCGCACGCGGGAGCGGGTCAGCCGGTGACGCTCGGCGCCCCGGTCTCGATGTGGCCGGTGTACCGCCGCGACCAGGTCCCGTCGATGTCGGCCAGGACGGTGAAGTCGTACCAGCCGCCCTGGTAGGCCACCGCGTTGAAGAAGTCCTCACGGCTGGAGTTCGCCGGCACCGTGTACGTCCACGGCCCGTCCGAGCGGTAGGCGTTCGAGCGGACGGTGAAGGTGACCGGACCGCCCGAGGCGTTGGTCATCTTGAACCACAGCGCCGTCCTGCCCGTCCCCGGCTCGGTCGCGAACCGGGCCGCCACCTCCACGGCCTTGCCCGCCTTGGAGGCGTCGCCGATGAAGCGCCGCAGGAAGCGGTTGGGGCCCATCATCGAGATGTCGTACTTGCCGGAGCCCGAGCCGAGGCCGATGTTGAAGTAGTCCGAGGCCGTGCCGCCCGGGTCGACGGTGTACTGCCAGGCGGCCGTGTCGCGGTACTGGTGCGGATGGATCGAGAAGTGGGCTGCGCGCTTGGCCTCCGCGCCCTGGTTCGTCATCGAGAACCAGGCCAGGATCTTGCCCGCGGCGCCGAACTCGAACCGGTCGAGGTTGCCGTTCACCTGGTACGGCACGGCGCGTGCCGGGCGGGTGCCGGACTCCTGTGCGGGGAGGGCGTTGTTCTGCGGTGCCGGATTCGGCAGCGGGCCGCAGGTGGCCTGACCGATCACCTTCGCCGTGGAGGGAAGGCCGGCCGGCACCCCGTACACCGGGTGGGCGAAGTCGAAGACGCCGGTCAGATCGCCCGTCACCTTCCTGCGCCAGGCGCTGATGTTGGGGCAGGCGGCCGGTGTTCCGAGGGCCGCCGTCCAGGTCTCCATGAAGCGCAGCACGGAGGTGTGGTCGAAGACCTCGGAACTCACCCAGCCGCCCCGGGTCCACGGGGACATGACAATCATCGGGACGCGGAAGCCCAGGCCGATCGGCGCGCCGTCCAGGTACTCGCCCGGCGTCCCCGGCGGGGCGACCGGCGGCGGCACGTGGTCGAAGAAGCCGTCGTTCTCGTCGTAGTTGAGGAAGAGCACCGTCGAGTCGAAGACCTCGGCGTCGGCCGCGAGGGCGCGGTAGACGAGGTCGACGAAGTGCGCGCCGTCCCCGGGCGGCGCGTAGGGGTGCTCCGAGAACGCCTCGCTCGCGACCACCCACGACACCTGCGGCAGCGTGCCCGCGACGACGTCGGCGCGGATCGCCGCGGCGATGTCGTCCGGAGTGGAGCCGGTGACCTTGGGGACCGAACCCATGCCCCGGTCGTACAGCGGGTCCCCGGGCCGCGCGTCGGTGAACCTCTTGAAGTACGCGAGGCCGTTGTCGCCGTAGTTGTCCTGGGCGTTCTGGTAGACCTTCCAGCTCACTCCGGCGCGCTGGAGCGCCTCGGCGTACGTCTCCCAGGTCAGGCCCGACTCGTCGCCGCCGTCCTTGCTGGAGGCGTCGATCTTCCCGCTCCAGAGGAACGTGCGGTTGGGGCCGGTGGCGCTGAGCGCCGAGCAGAAGTACGCGTCGCAGATCGTGTAGTGGTCGGCGAGCGCGTGGTGGAACGGGATGTCCCCGCGGTCCAGGTGGCCGAGGGTCCGGGTGTTGCCCACGCCTGTGACCCAGTTGTCGAGGCGCCCCTTGTTCCAGGCGGCGTGCTGCGAGGTCCAGCTGTGCGGCAGGTCGCCGTTGCACTGCGCGAGGGTCTCGCCGTCGACGCCGCCGGCGGGCGGGGTGTCGCTCAGTTTCCAGGGGTAGTGGCGCCCGCCCCAGTTGGGCTGGTTGAACATGCCCCAGCCGCCCGGCAGGTTGCCCGCGGCGCGGTCGCCGAAGCCGCGGACGCCGCGCAGGGTGCCGAAGTAGTGGTCGAAGCTGCGGTTCTCCTGCATGAGGATCACCACGTGCTTGACGTCGGTGAGGGTGCCGGTGGCCGCCGTCGCGGCGGCGGACGCCGGCACCGGCGGCAGCGCCGCACCCGCCACGAGCCCCGCGCCGATGCCGACGAACCCCCTGCGGCTGATGGGAATCATGCCCCGCCTCTCGTGTCACGGTGTGCCCCGGCGGGCACGTCGGAGACATGATGGGGGAGCCGAGCTTAAAGGTATACGGCTGTGCCGTAATTAGCGGGTTAACAGCCCGAGTCCAGGGAATCCCGGGGCTTGATTGGTCCGGCCGTGGACCAATGGCGTCAGACGGTGACCACCTTCACGCCGGCCTCGGTGAGCTGGGCGACCGTCTCCGGTGCGATGCCGGTGTCCGTCACCAGGACGTCGATCCGGTCCAGACCACAGATCCGGGCGAACGCGCGGCGACCCATCTTCGAGGAGTCGGTCACCACGACGACCCGGCTCGCCCGCTCGGCGAAGAGCCGGCTGATGTTCGCCTCGTCCTCCTGGTGGGCCATCACGCCGAGCGCCGAGTCGACGCCGTCGACCCCCAGGACCACCACGTCGAGCACGACCTCGCCGAGCACCCCGGCCGTCAGCGGGCCGACCAGTTCGTACGTCTGGGGGCGTGCCACTCCGCCGGTGGCGACGATCTTGATCTGCGGTCGCACCGCGAGCTCGCCCGCGATGTTGAGCGCGTTGGTCACCACGGTCAGGGCGGGGCTTCCGGACGCCGCTCCCGGGGAGGCGGGCGCCTCGACCCGGCCGCTCGCGAACCGGAGCGCCAGGGTGCGGGCCACCTCCGTCGTCGTCGTGCCCCCGTTGAGTCCGACCACGTCGCCCGGCGCGACGAGATCGGCCGCGGCCTCCGCGATCCGTCGCTTCTCCGGCGCGTGCCGCTTCGACTTGTACCGCAGTGGCAGCTCGTGCGACACGCCGTGTGCCACCGCCCCGCCCCGCGTCCGTATCAGCAACTGCTGCTCGGCGAGCTCGTCGAGGTCGCGGCGGATCGTGGCCGCGGAGACGTCCAGTGCGGTCGCCGCCTCCTCGACCTCGACCTTTCCCGAGGTCGCCAGCAGCTCAAGGAGCGTGTTCCACCGTTCGTGTTTGGGCATGCGTCCCTCCCTCCCGCTCGTGCGCGTCCGATTCTATCGGTCGGGGCGCGCCGGACCTGGTGGACGGTGCATGTTTCTGTTTGAATGCCCTTGACTTCGAGCAATATCGCTCATGATTGCGCACGCTTCTTGCAAGGAGAGTCGTATGACCACCACCCGCACCGCCCTGGAGATCGCCTCCCAGCCGACGACCTGGCGCCAGGCGGCCCGTACCCTGCCGCAGCACTCCGCGGCCCTGCCGCGACGGGGGGAGCGGGTCGCGGTGATCGGCTGCGGCACCTCCTGGTTCATGGCCCTGGCCTACGCGGAGCTGCGCGAGTCCGGCGGGCACGGCGAGACCGACGCCTTCGCGGCCTCGGAGTTCCCCTACGGCCGCCGCTACGACCGGGTCGTTGCCATCACCCGCTCCGGCACCACAAGCGAGGTCCTCGCCGTCCTGACCCGCCTGCGCGGCACCGTCCCCACCGGCGCGGTCACGGCAGACCCCACGACCCCGGTGATGGACCTCGCCGACGAGGTCGCCGTACTGGACTTCGCCGACGAGGAGTCCGTCGTCCAGACCCGCTTCGCGACCACGGCACTCGCCCTGTTCCGCGCGCACCTGGAGGCGGAGGAAGCGCTGCCCGACGGCGTCGCCACCGTGGAGGAGGCCGCACGGGACGCCGAGCAGGCCCTCGCGTCCCCCCTCGCCGAAGAGGTCCTCACCGCCGAGCAGTTCACCTTCCTCGGCCGCGGCTGGACCTACGGGCTCGCCCTGGAGGCCGGACTGAAGATGCGCGAGGCGGCGGGCGCCTGGACGGAGGCCTACCCCGCCATGGAGTACCGCCACGGCCCCATCAGCATCACCGGACCGGGCCGGGTGGCCTGGGGCTTCGGAGAGCTGCCCGCCGGACTCGCGGACGACGTGCGCAAGGTCGGCGGCACCCTCGCCGAGAGCGACCTCGACCCGATGGCCGACCTCGTCCGGGCCCAGCGCCTCGCGGTGGCCGTCGCCGAGGCCCAGGGCCTCAACCCCGACACCCCCCGCAACCTGACCCGCTCCGTGGTCCTCTCCGACGCCCATGCCTGACCGCCGCCCCATGACCGTTCGCACCCCGGGAGCAGGACCATGCCGCTGACGCCCACCGACGAGATCGTCCGCCGCGCCCGCGCCGCGGGCACGGGCGTGGGGGCGTTCAACGTCCTCCAGCTCGAACACGCCGAGGCCATCGTGACCGGCGCCGCGAGCGCCGACCGGCCCGTGATCCTCCAGATCAGCGAGAACACCGTCCGCTACCACGGCGCACTGGAGCCGGTCGCGCTCGCCTCGCTGGCGATCGCCCGCGCCGCCAAGACCCCGGTCGCCGTCCACCTCGACCACGCCGAGAACGTCGACCTCGTCCGCGAGGCCGTCGGACTCGGTCTGGGCTCCGTCATGTTCGACGCCTCGAAACTCCCCTACGCGGAGAACGTCGCGGCGACCCGCGAGGTCGTGGAGCACTGCCACCGGCACGGCGTCTGGGTGGAGGCCGAGCTCGGCGAGGTCGGCGGCAAGGGCGGCGCCCACACCCCGGGCGTCCGGACGGACCCCGACGAGGCCCGCGCCTTCGTCGCGGCCACCGGCGTCGACGCCCTCGCCGTCGCGGTCGGCAGCGCCCACCAGATGCTGACCAGGGACGCGGTCCTCGACTTCGACCTGATCGTCCGTCTGCGGGCCGCCGTCGACACCCCACTCGTGCTGCACGGGTCCTCAGGCGTACCGGACCGGGACCTCGTCGCCGCGATCGCCGCCGGCATGACCAAGGTGAACGTCTCCACACACCTCAACAAGGCCTTCACCCTGGCCGTCCGAACCCATCTCGCCGACCACCTTGCGGCCGTCGACCCCCGCCACTACCTGACCCCCGCCCGCGCCGCCGTGGCCCACGAGGTGGCGCACCTCCTCACGGTGCTGGCCCCGTCCTGACGGCGCCGCGTACGCACCTCGGGCGGGCACCGGCTACGCGCGGCCGACCGGTTCGACCACGAACAGGGGGATCTCGCGGTCGGTCTTGCGCTGGTAGTCGGCGTAGTCGGGGAACGCCTCGACGGCGCGCGCCCACCAGACGCGGCGCTCCTCGCCGGTGACCAGCCGGGCCTTCATGTCCCAGACGTCGGGGCCGTCGCGCAGCTCGACGTGGGGGGAGGCGACCAGATTGTGGAACCAGACGGGGTGGTTCACCGCCCCGCCGTTCGACGCGACGAGCGCGTAGGCGCCCCCGTGCTCCACCCGCATGAGGGGGGTCTTGCGAAGCTTGCCGCTCTTCGCGCCGAGGTTCGTCACCAGGACGACGGGAAGACCGCGCATGGTCGTGCCCTTCGTCCCGCCGGAGGACTCGTACAGCTCGACCTGGTTCCGCACCCACGTCGTCGGGCTGGGCTCGTACTCGCCTTCGAGGGGCATGCGTGTCCTTTCGGAGGGCGCGCGGCGGCGCCGGCGCTGCGTCCTCCGGACGCTATCCGACGTCCCGCGGACCTCCGAGGATTTCCGGCCGGAACGGTCGCCCCCGGCTTCACGCGACCGGGGGAGGGCGAGAGGATCCTCGGTACGACCGTCCCGTCCCGGCCTCCCCAGGAGCATCAGGTGCACCCCCTCAGGTACGACGACATCACGACCGCGGCCGACCGGATCGGCGGCCACGTCCGGCCCGTCACGGTCGCGGGCCCGGAGGCGGGCGCCGAGCCGTACGAGCTCCACCTCGCGCTGGAACTCATGCAGCACACGGGCTCCTTCAAGGCCCGCGGGGCGCAGAACTTCCTCCTCGCGCACCGCGAGGCGGGCACCCTCCCCGACACCGGCGTCACGATCGCCTCCGGAGGCAACGCGGGCCTCGCCTGTGCCTGGGCGGCCCGCCGGCAGGGAGTCCCCGCCACCGTCTTCCTGCCGACCACCGCCCCCAAGGTGAAGGCCGACAAGCTCCTCTCGTACGGCGCCGACGTGCGCCTCGTCGGGACCGAGTACGCCGAGGCGCTCGCCGCCTGCGAGGCGTTCGCCGCCGAGACCGGCGCGCTGGCCTCCCACGCGTACGACCACCCGCTCATCGCGGCCGGGGCCGGCACCCTGCTGGACGAGATCCTCCGGGCGGTGCCGGGCCTCGACACGATCGTCGTCTCGGTCGGCGGCGGCGGCCTGTTCGCCGGCGTCGCCACCGCCGCCCGCCACCACGGAGTCCGTACCGTCGCCGTCGAACCCGAGAAATGCCGCGCCCTCGACGCGGCCCTGCGCGCCGGACACCCCGTCGACGTCACCGTCGACTCGGTCGCCGCCGACTCCCTCGGCGCCCGCCGGGTCTCCGCCACCGCCCTGCGCGCCGCCCAGGAGGACGGCGTCCGTTCCGTCCTCGTCACCGACACCGAGATCACCCGCGTCCGCCGGGCCCTGTGGGACGACCGGCGTCTCGCCGTGGAGCACGCCGCCGCCACGGCACTGGCCGCACTCGCCACGGACGACCGGTCGACGACCGGCGCCTACCGCCCGGAGCCGGGCGAGAAGGTCTGTGCCGTCCTCTGCGGAGCCAACACCGACCCGTCCGATCTCACCGGTTCGCCCGCCGGGGCCTGACCGGGCTCCCCGGAGGGCCGGCGGCCCGTGTCCCGGCGGACCGTGTCCCGGCGGACCGGACAGGGCCGGTGGCTCGGGAGCCTCGGGGCGTGCGTCAGGATGGAGGCATGACCGAAATTCGTACGCCCCGTCTCCTCCTCCGGCCCTGGAGCGACGACGACCTCGTCCCCCTGTCCGAGATCAACGCGGACCGCGAGGTGATGAGGTGGGTCGGCGACGGCTCGGTGCGGGACCTGGACGAGACCGCCGAGGACATCGAGCGGTACGACGAGGAGTGGGACGACGAGGGCTTCGGCGTCTTCGCCGTGGAGCTCCTCGGATCCGGCGAGCTGATCGGGCTCGCGGGTCTGTCCGTGCCGGACGCGCTGCCGGAGCTGATGTCCGAGGTGGAGATCAGCTGGCGGCTCGGCCGGCAGTTCTGGGGGCAGGGGTACGCCTCGGAGGCCGCCCACGCGGTCCTGGAGTTCGCACTCCAGGACCGCGGGCTCGACCGGGTCGTCGCCGTCGCCCACATCAGCGACCGGGCGTCCGAGAACGTCATCGGCAAGCTCGGCATGACCGCCGAGCGCGAGATCGACCACCCGGTCTTCCGCGTACCCCTGCGGGTCTACGCCATCGACCTCACCGAGTACCAGGCCTGATACCGGGAGGCCGGCCCGGCTAGTGGCGCTCGGGCAGGTCCCGCTCCGCCGGACGCGAGGTCAGGGCGGGGTTGGTGGGCGAGGCGGTGCGCGCGGACGCCGCGGGGGCGGGCTTCTTGCCGCAGAACGCGGCCTCCAGCGTCCCGCCGAGCGCCGTGTTGGCGACGCCGTGGTTCGAGGTGTTGGCCATGGCGGACAGCGCGCGCCGGCCGTCACGGGTCGCGAAGGTGTACGTGTAGAAGCCCTGCACGGTACCGGTGTGGCCGAACACCTGGGTGCCGCACGACAGGTCGTAACGGCGCAGACCGAGTCCGTAGAACCGGGTGTTGGTGGTGTCCGTCGGGGTGACCGTCGTCATGGCCTCCATCATCGCCGGGGAGAGCAGCCGGCCCCGCATCAGGGCGATCGTGAAGGTGTTCAGGTCGGCGGGGCTGGAGATGACCGCCCCGGCGGCCTGCGCCCACGACACCGTCTGCTCCGTGGAGTCGACGAGCGGGTCGCCGGCCGCGTCCGGGTGCAGGTAGCCGCGCACGTGCAGCCCCTTGATGCGCGTGTCGGGGTGGACGTACGACGTGTCGCGCAGCTTCAACGGCTTGAAGATGCGCTTCTTGTACGCCTCCGCCACCGGCCGCCCGGTGAACTTCTCGATGAGCATGCCGACCACGACGAAGTTGGCGTTCGAGTACCTGTACGACACGCCCGGTTCGCCCGTGCGCGGCTCGCTCAGGGACAGGTCGATGAGCTCCTGGTAGCTGAACACCCGGTTCCGCACCGCCTCGAAGCCCGGCACGGTGTCGTTGAACATCGCGTCGGTGTAGTCCGAGAGACCGCTGCGGTGGGTGAGCAGGTGACGGACCGTGATGCGGTCGTCGGGGAGCAGGCCCGGCAGGAGGGAGTTCACGGACGCGTCGAGCTCCAGCTTCCCCTCGTCGACCAGCTGCAGCAGGACGACGGTCGAGAACGTCTTGCTGACGCTGCCGATCCGGAAACGCGAGTGGATGTCCATGGGCGCGCCCGACACCCGGTCCTGGACACCGGCGGTCCGGCTCTGGACGCCGCCGGGACCGACGTACCGGGCCATCGCCCCCGGCGCGCCGTTGGTCATCGCTGCGGCGAGCGCGGCGGACACACCCTCCATGTCGGGGGCCGGAACGGCGGCCGACGCCGTGCGGACGGGCGCCGCGGCGGAGGCGGGCACGGGGGTGGTGGCGAACGCGGGGGCGGCCGGGGCGAGGCCTGCGGCGAGCGCGGCGACGAGGGTGGTGCTGACGGCCAGACGTCGGTGTGACGACAGGGGCACGGGATTCCTCGGATTCCTTCGAAGCGGTCATTCGGCATGGATCATGAGTGCCAACGACCGAGATCGGTTCCTGACGCGGGCCGACGGGTTTCGGAGGTCGCCGTTCCGGAGCAGGCTCGCGCACCCCGCTTGGGCAGACGCCCAACCCGGCTCCGGCAGGTCTGGGCTCCTGCGGACAGACAGGCGCGCCGCCCGGCTCGATCATTGCGCTGGTCACGCTTGCGAGGACGCGCAACGTGCCGGATCCGTAAAGGAGTTCCTATGTCAGGGAAATGGGGCCGCGCACTGGGCGGCCTGCTGCTCGCCGTCGTGACGGCCTTGAACGCCGCGCCGGGAACCGCCGCCGCGGCCGAGGAGACGACCGGCGCGATTCCGTCGGTCGGCACCGACTGGGGCTCGCCCGGCCCCTACGAGGTGGACGTCGACATCGAGGCCGTGCACACCTTCTACCACCCGCGGAACATGGGGCAGCGCGGCGAACTGCACCCGGTGATCATCTGGGGCAACGGCACCGGCGCCGTCCCCGGCATCTACAGCTCCCTCCTGCGGCACTGGGCGAGCCAGGGCTTCATCGTCGCCGCCGCCAACACCCCCACGTCCAACTTCGCGCTCAGCATGCGCGCCGGGATCGACGTCCTGGAGCACCGGAACGCGGACAGCGCCAGCCGGTTCCACGGGAAGGTCGACCTCGACCACATCGCCTCCGCCGGCCACTCGCAGGGCGGCGCGGCCGCGATCAACGCCGCGATCGACCCGCGCGTCGACACCGCCGTCCCCATCCAGCCCGGGCCGCTGGCCGACCCCGACCTGATGGACGAACCCGTCTTCTACCTGGCCGGCCAGAACGACCTGACCGTGTGGCCGGCCCTGGTCAAGGCCTTCCACCGGGACTCCGACCACGTGCCCTCCGTGTACGGCGAGATCCGCGGCGCCGGACACCTCGCCTCCATCGGCGACGGCGGCGACTTCCGCGCCCCGACCACCGCCTGGCTGCGCTTCTGGCTCCTCGGCGACGAGAACGCCCGCGGAATGTTCTTCGGCCCCGGCTGCACCTACTGCGCCGACGGCGACCTGTTCTCGGGATGGGACCGCAACACCAAGGCACAGCAGATCCCGGGCACCACGCCCTGACGGACCGACGGACCGACGGCCGACAGGTCCGCCCGCCCCGCCCCGTCGCCGTGGGTGCGGGGCGGGCCCCGGTCGGGCGAATGTCGGTGCCGGGGCGTGGCCCGGTGGGCCGCGGGTGGTACGTCGTACGCCATGCAACCAGGCACACCACCGACGGTGACCCCCTTCCTCCGCACGGCCGCCGCCTACGCCTGGCGCGTGCTCGTCGTCGGCCTGCTCGTGTACAGCCTGTTCGCGGTGCTCGGCCGCTTCCACGAGATCGGCGTGGCGGTCTTCCTGGGCCTGGTCGTCACCGCGCTGCTGCGCCCCGTCGCCGACGTGGTCGCCAGGGGACTGCCCCGGCCACTGGCGGTCGCCCTCACCCTGATCGGCAGCATCGCGCTGGTCCTCGGGGTGCTCGCCCTGATGGGGGAGGCCGTGGCGGGCGAGCGGACCACGCTGGTGCGCGAGTTCCGGGTGGGGATCGGCCGGATCGAGGACTGGCTGGAGCGGCCGCCGTTCCGGCTCGACCCGGGAGCGCTCTCCGACCTCCAGTCCCGGATCGGCTCGTTCCTGTCCAGCCACCGGTCGACCCTGGTCAGCACGGCACTGAGCGGGGCCGGTCACGTCGTCGCCGTGCTCACGACGCTGGCACTCGCACTGTTCTGCGCGGTGTTCTTCGTCCACTCGGGGGACCGCCAGTGGCGATGGTTCCAGGAGCAGTTGCCCAGGTCGGTGCGCGGTCGAGTGGGCATCGGAGGGCGTGCGGCCTGGCGCACGTTCACCGGGTACACGCACGGGATCGTGCTGGTCGCCGCCATCAACGCGGTGCTCGTCGGCCTCGCGCTGTGGCTCCTAGGAGTCCCCCTCGCGGTCCCGCTCGCCCTCCTGGAGTTCCTGGCCGCCTTCGTCCCGCTGATCGGCTCGCCCATCGCCCTCGCCGTCGCCGCCGTCGTCGCGCTCGCCTCCCAGGGGCCCCTGGTGGCGGCCGTCGTCGTCGCCCTCATCGTGGTGATCGGCCAGATCGAAGGCCATCTGCTCCACCCGCTCGTCATGAGCTGGGCCGTGCGGCTGCACCCGCTCGTGGTGGCCATCTCGGTCATCGCCGGGTCGATCGCCGCGGGCATCGTCGGCGCCGTGGTGGCCGTTCCGCTGGTCTCGGTCGTCTGGTCCGTCCACACGGCGTTGCGCGAGGCCAGGGGGGCGACGGACGCGTGAGCACGGGGCCGGGCATATCTCTCGCGCACTTGTCAGAGGTCGCCCCTAGGCTGTGCTCCGTTCGCGATCTATGAGGGGGGGGTCCTCGAGGTCGCCTGTCCCACCATGCGCACACGAGGTGATGCACCATGACTTCCGCGACCCCGGACGACGAGCGGACCCCGGACGCCGGCACGTTCCAGGTCGACCTGCGAGGACTCGTCGACCTGCTGTCCCACCATCTCTACTCCAGCCCCCGGGTGTACGTCCGCGAGCTCCTGCAGAACGCCGTGGACGCCGTCACCGCCCGCCAGGCCCTCGACCCGGTCGCGGAGATCCGCATCCGGCTCCGCGCCGCCGACGGCACCGTGTCCATCGAGGACAGCGGCATCGGACTGACCACCGACGAGGTGCACACCCTCCTCGCCACCATCGGCCGCAGCTCCAAGCGCGGCGGGGAGCACGGCA
This sequence comes from Streptomyces wedmorensis, assembly GCF_000716445.1. GTDB lineage: Bacteria > Actinomycetota > Actinomycetes > Streptomycetales > Streptomycetaceae > Streptomyces > Streptomyces wedmorensis. Next base: position 120,304 of record NZ_JNWK01000010.1, on the reverse strand, counting down.
TCGAGTCCGCCCGGCGCGAGTTCCTCGGCCAGTTCGGCATCGGCCTGCTGGCCTGCTTCGTGGTCGCACGACGGATCAGGGTCGTCACCCGCTCCGCCCGCACCCCGTGGGCCGCACCGGTCGAGTGGCTCGCCTCCGACGACGGCTCGTACACGGTCAGGACCCTGCCCGACGAAGCCCGTCCCGAGCCCGGCACGACCGTCCACCTGGAGGCACGCCCCGGCGTCGGCGAATGGACGGAGCCGTCGCGCGTCGAGGAACTCGCCCGCGACTTCGGCTCCCTCCTCCCGTACGACATCACCTTCGCCGGTCCGGACGCCGTCGAGCGCACGGTCACCGACCGCCCGGCCGCCTGGGACCGCCCCCACCCCACCCCGGCCTCCCGCCGCGTGGCGCTCGCCGGCCACTGCGCCCAGGTCTTCGGGTTCACCCCGCTCGACACCATCGACCTCGACCTCCCGGTCGCCGGGGTACGCGGAGTGGCGTACGTGCTCCCGGAGGCGACCAGCCCCGCCCACAAGGCGGGACACCGCACCTACCTCAAGGGCATGCTGCTCACCGACCACGCGAGCAACCTGCTGCCCGAATGGGCCTTCTTCGTACGGGCCGTCGTGGACACGGACACGCTGCGCCCCACCGCCTCGCGGGAGAACCTGTACGACGACGAGACCCTCGCCGCCGTCCGCGAGGCGCTCGGCGCCCGCATCCGGCAGTGGCTGGCCGAACTCGCCGCCGGCGACCCGCGGCGACTCTCCGCCTTCCTGGGCGTCCACCACCTCGGCGTGAAGTCCCTGGCGCGCCACGACACCGAGCTCTTCGAGCTCATGCTGCCCTGGCTCCCCTTCGAGACCAGCGACGGAGACGTGGGCCTGGAGGAGTTCGCCGCCGCCCACGACGAGATCCACTTCACCCGGACCGTCGAGGAGTTCCGGCAGATCGCCCCGATCGCCGCCGCCCACGGCCTCGGCGTCGTCAACGCCGGCTACACCTACGACGCCGAGCTGCTCGCCCTGCTGCCCACCGTGCGGCCCGGGGTGAAGGTCACCGAACTCGACGCCGGCGCCGTCACCGACCGCCTCGACCCGGTGCCCACCGCCGCCGAGCTGGCCCTCGCCCCCTTCCTCGCCACCGCCCGCACCCGCCTCGACCCACACGGCTGCGACGTGGCGCTGCGCGCCTTCCAGCCGGTGGGCGTGCCCGCGCTGTACCTCGACGACCGCCAGGCACGGCAGGAACGCGACCGGGCCACCGCCCAGGAGAACGCCGACTCGCTGTGGAGCGACATCCTCGGCTCGCTGCGCGGCGCGGCACCCCGCGCCCGGCTCGTCCTCAACCACAACAACCCGCTGATCCGCCGGATCGCCGGCCTGCCCGACGCCGAACTCACCGGCACCGCCGTCGAGTCCCTCTACGGCCAGGCCCTGCTGATGTCCCAGCGGCCCCTGCGCCCCGCCGACTCCACCCTGCTCAACCGGGCCTTCCTCGGGCTCCTGGAATGGGCCACCCACCCGACCGCCCCCGCGAGCACCGAGGAGAACCAGCCGTGACCACGATGACATCCGAGGAGATCCGCCGCGGCCTCGCCGAGAACGCCAGGGCGCCCTACGGAGCCGCGCGCAACGTCCACGCCGAGACGCTCGGCGCCGCCGCCGAGGCCACCGGCGACCGGCAGCTCTTCCGCGCCGCGCTCGTCTGCCAGATCGAGGCCTACGAGTACAGCGCCGAACGCACCAAGATGGTCGTCCCCTTCGCCCGGCTGCTCCAGGAGTACGACCGCGACCCCGGCTCCTTCGCCTCCCACGAGGTCCACCGGCTCTTCTGGCGCTTCAAATGGGTGGCCGGCCGGATCGTCGAGTCCCCCGAGATCCCGCTCACCGCGGTGGACGGCTGGCTGACCGACATGGAACGCCGTTACCGGCTGGCCGGCTACAGCGAACGGGCCGTCCGGCAGGCCGAGTTCCACCTCGCCGACGCCATCGGCGACGAGGCCAGGACCGAGCGCGCCATCACCGGCTGGGCGGCCGCCGACCGCGACGCCATGAGCGACTGCCACGCCTGCGAGATCAACACCCAGGGCTGGTACTGGGCCCGGAAGGGCGACGACGCCAAGGCGATCGAGGTGTGGCAGCCGGTCCTCGCCGACGGCATGTCCTGCATGGAGGAGCCCCACCGGGTGCTCGCCCACGCCCTGCTCCCGCTGGTCCGCCTCGGCCGCACCGACGAGGCCCGCTCGTACCACCTCCGCGGCTACCGCATGGCCCGGGGCAAGGAGAGCCTGCTCCGCTCGGTCGGCGAACACATCGAGTTCTGCGCCCTCACCGGCAACGAGTCGCGCGGCCTGGAGATCCTCGCCGAACACGCAGCCCACCTCGGCCCACTCGCCGACGTCGAGTCGCAGATGGAGTTCTCCGGCGGCGTCCTCGTCCTGCTCCGCAGGCTCACCGACCTGGGGCACGGGGACCGGCCCACCGTCTCCTACGCGGGCACGCACCGCACCGCACGGGAGCTGTACGACCTCCTGTACGGCGAAGCCACCGACATCGCCGCCCGTTTCGACGCCCGCAACGGGACATCCCTCGTCTCCCAGCGGCTCGTCGACCGGATCGCCCGCCGGCCCGTGACCGACACCCTCCCCCTGGGCGTCCGCAACGTGCGGCTGGTGTCGGCGGCCCTCCCCGCCCCGCGCCCCGGGCAGGACGCGGGCGTCCAGGACGATCGTGCCGCGCGGGGCGCCGCACCCGCCCCGGCCGAGCCCGACTTCCCCGCGCTCCTCGCCCACGCCCGCACGGCCCGGCAGCAGGGGCACCCGTCCGCCGACAGGCTGTGGGCCGAGGTGGCCGAGCTCGCCGCGGCCGGGGGAGAAGCCACGACCGACGCCGACCCGGAGCTCGCCGCGGACCTGCTCGCCCACCGGGCCGTCCTCGCCGCTCAGGCCGAGGACCCGAAGGCCGCCGACCTGTACGTCGAGGCGGCCGCGGCCTACCGGGCCGCCGGACACCTCGGCAGGGCAGCCCACGCGGAGCTCGGCGTCGCCGGATGCGCGGCCCGGCACGGCGCCGAACCCGAGGAGATACGGGCCCTGCTCGCGGCCGCGACCGAAGCGGCCCGGGAGCTGGACGACACCGACCCGGAGCGCACCCGACGCCTCCTCGCGGCCGAACTCGCCACCCTCCGCATCGGGACACACCTGAGCGAGCGGGCCGCGGACGAGGCCGCGCCGCCCTCGGGGACGGCGCACCTGGGTGCCGCACTCGCACGCCTCGTCGCGGAGCACGGTGACGAGCCCGCCGCCCGCACCGCCGGAGCGGGCGGCATCGCCGACCTGATCGCCGACAGCGAAGTGACGCTCGCCAGGCTGGCCCTGGAGGAGCACGACCTCGACCGGGCGGGCATCCTGCTGGCCTCGGCGGCAGGACGGCTGATCGCGGCCGACCAGCCGTGGGACGCGGTGGAGCCGCTGGCGCTGCGGGCGAGCGTCCTGGCCGCACACGGCGACCTCGCCGCCGCCGAGTCCGAGGCCCGTGCCGCCCTCGGCCACGCCGCCGAACTGACCGACGGGGCCGAGCAGGCCGGCGTACGGCTCACCCTCGCGGACGTCCTCCTGCGCCAGGGCCGCGACGGCGCCCAGGAGGCGGTCCTGCACGCCCTCGACGCGACGCACTGGCTCGACCAGGCCGGACTCGAGGCGACCGCGGGGGCCAGGGCGCGCCTGCTCCTCGCCCGGGCCTACGCCGCGGCCGAGCGGACCGCAGAGGCGGCGGAGGTGCTCCAGTCCGCGCTGCCCGACCTCCTGGAGCAGGGCGAGCCCGAAGGCGTACAGGCGAGGGAGATGCTCGGTGGGCTCCTGCGGGAGCTGCACGACCCGCATGCGGCCGCCGAGCAGTACCTGCTGGCCGCCGAGACGGCCAAGGGCTGGGACGAGCCCGGGTTCGAGGCCGGCCTCGCCCACTCCGCCGGAGAGGCCCTCGCCGCCGCACGACTGACCCGCGAGGCCGAAGCCGCCTACGAGCGGTCCCTCGAACTGTGGCGCCGGACCGGAGGCAACCCGACGGCGGAGGCCCGGCTGCTGCGTTCGCTGGCCTGGCTGGCCGTGGACGACGAGTCGACCGAAGACGGTCCGGTCCGCGCGCGTGCCCTGATGGAACAAGCCGCGTCCGTCGTCGACGGTTCCGACGAGCCCGCCCTGCGGTACGAGCAGGCTCAGACCTGGCAGCAGCTGGCCCGACTCCTCCAGGACACCCTGCCCGAGGACCGGCACGAGCACGAGGACGAGGAATCCGGCGCGGGGGAGGCCGAGGCCACGACCTCGTCCGAGGCGCGCGCGATCCGTGAACAGGTCGTCACCCTTCTGGACCGGGCGGCCGGCCTCTACGCGACGTTCGGGACGGACGCCCTGGCCGAGCGCTTCCAGTGCCTGGCCTACGCGGCGTGGACGGAGGAGGAGCTGGGCCGCGCGGAGGACGCCGTCGCCCGCATGACGGCGTGTGTCGCCGAACTCGGCTCGTACGAAGGTCCCGAGGCGGCGGAACTCACGGCGAGGGCCCAGGGCGTGCTCCACGCGCTCACGTGACGCACGCGGAGAAGCGACGAGGGCGGGCGGCTCGAAAACGCCCTTGTCGCTTCCCTGCGTGATCAAGTAGCGTCACCCGTATGAACACCGGACCGGCGACTCGCCATGCACAGACGGGCTATCCGGTGGAGGGCTGACCGCCCCCAGGGTGCGCGCAAGGCACCCCCTCGGTTCGGCACGCGGACCTCCCAGTGCGCAGGCACTTCGAGATCCCGTTCCGTGTCGAACAACAGCGAGGCCGACCACATGACCGTCACGTTCAACCACACCATCATCGCGTCCAAGGACCGCCACGAATCGGCGCAGTTCTACCGCGACCTCCTGGAACTCCCCGAAGCACCCTCCTGGGGCCCGTTCATCAACATCCAGCTCACCGACGGCGTACTGATCCAGTTCGCCGAGCCCCCGGTGGAGATCCAGATGCAGCACTACGCGTTCCTCATCGACGACGAGCTCTTCGACCGGGCGTATCAGCGGCTCTGCGACGGCGACATCGAGCACTGGGCCGACCCCCAGATGCGCCGTCCCGGCGAGACGAACACCGAGCACGGCGGCCGGGGCGTCTACTTCAAGGACCCCGCCGGCCACGCGATCGAACTGATCACCCGGCCGTACCTCTAGGGCCTGACCGGCCGGGGTGTCGTCGCGACCCGCACGACACCCCCGGCCGGACCGCGCGACGCGGTCCGGTGCGTAGGGAGTGTCCGGTCGATCGGGCCGGGCTCGCGACCGACAGGACACCGCCTAGGCTCTTGTCCGTGCCTCCCTCTCGTCTGCTCCGTGTCGCCGTTCTCGTACTGGAGGGCGCGAAGCCGCTCGACGTGGGCATCCCCGCGCAGGTGTTCACGACCCGCGCGAGCATGCCGTGCGAGGTCCGGGTGTGCGGAGCGGAACCCGGCGTCGTGGCCGGGGGCGACGGCCTGTCCTATCAGGTCGCCCACGGCCTCGACGCGCTCGCGTGGGCCGACATCGTCTTCGTGCCGGGCTACCGGTTCCCCGACCGGGAGGACCCGCCGGCGGCCGTCGTCGAGGCGCTGATCGCTGCGCACGCGCGCGGGGCGCGGCTCGCAGCCATTTCGACGGGCGCCTTCGCGCTGGCCGCCACCGGCCTGCTCGACGGCAGGCGGGCCACCACCCACTGGCACTACACACGGGCGCTCGCGGCGAAGCGGCCTCTCATCAGGGTCGACGAGAACGTGCTCTTCGTCGACGAGGGCAGCGTCCTGACGTCCGCCGGCGCCGCCTCGGGCATCGACCTGTGCCTGCACATCCTGCGCGCGGAGTTCGGCGTGGCCGCGTCGAACCACGCGGCCCGTCGCCTCGTCGCGGCCCCCTACCGCAGCGGCGGTCAGGCCCAGTACGTGCCCCGCAGCGTGCCCGAGCCGCTCGGCGAGCGGTTCGCCGCCACCCGCGAATGGGCCCTGCACCACCTGGGCGAGCCCCTCACGCTGGAGATCCTCGCCCGGCACGCGGCGGTGTCGGCGCGCACCTTCTCCCGTCGGTTCGCCGAGGACACGGGGTACACGCCCATGCAGTGGGTCATGCGGGCACGCATCGACATGGCCCGTGAGCTGCTGGAACGTTCCGAGCGCGGGGTCGAGCAGATCGCAGCCGACACGGGCCTCGGCACCGGAGCGAATCTGCGGCTCCACTTCCAGCGGATCCTCGGCACCACTCCGAGCGAGTACCGGCGGACGTTCGCCCGGGGCGAGTAGCGGGGCGAGTAGCGGGGCGAGCACCGGGGCGAACGCGGCCCTCCGCGAGGCGGGCGGGCTGCCGGACGGACGGCCGCCAGGACCTTGGCGCGATACTTGCGGACCGTGGCGATCACGCCGCTGTCAGGTGCGACCGCACCGGACGAACATGGTGGCGAACGCGAAGGGACCGAAGGGACACTGTCATGACTCGCATCGCCATCAACGGATTCGGCCGCATCGGACGCAACGTGCTGCGCGCGCTGCTCGAGCGCGGGAGCGACCTCGAGGTCGTCGCCATCAACGACCTCACGGAGCCCACCACCCTCGCCCGGCTCCTCGCCTTCGACACGACCTCCGGCCGCCTCGGTCGTCCGGTGAGCGTCGACGGCGACACCCTCGTCGTCGACGGCCGCCGCATCAAGGTGCTGGCGGAGCGCGAGCCGGCGGACCTGCCCTGGGCCGAGCTCGGCGTCGACATCGTCCTGGAGGCGACCGGCCGCTTCACCTCCGCCAAGGCCGCCGGCGCGCACATCGACGCGGGTGCCAAGCGCGTGCTCGTCAGCGCGCCCGCCGACGGTGCCGACGTCACCCTCGCCTACGGCGTCAACACCGACGCCTACGACCCGGCCGTCCACACGATCGTCTCGAACGCGTCGTGCACCACCAACGCGCTCGCGCCGCTGGCGTCGGTCCTCGACGACCTCGCCGGCATCGAACACGGCTTCATGACCACGGTCCACGCCTACACCCAGGAGCAGAACCTCCAGGACGGCCCGCACCGCGACCCCCGCCGTGCCCGCGCCGCCGGCGTGAACATCGTCCCCACCACCACGGGCGCCGCCAAGGCCATCGGCCTCGTGCTCCCGAACCTCGACGGCAAGCTCTCGGGCGACTCGATCCGCGTGCCCGTCCCGGTCGGCTCGATCGTCGAGCTCAACACCACGGTCGCCCGTGACGTCACCCTCGACGAGGTCCTCGCGGCCTACCGCACCGCGGCCGAGGGCCCCCTCGCCGGTGTCCTGGAGTACTCCGACGACCCGCTGGTCTCCGCCGACATCACCGGCAACCCGGCCTCCTCCATCTTCGACTCCGCGCTCACCCGCGTCGAAGGCCGCCACATCAAGGTCGTCGCCTGGTACGACAACGAGTGGGGCTTCTCCAACCGTGTCATCGACACCCTGGAGCTCCTCGCTTCCCGCTGACGCACGCCACACCCCCGCCGAGCGCTCCGCCCGCCCCACCCGGGTCGGCCGGAGCGCTCGCGTGCGTGTCCTTCCGCAGCGCCCCGGCCCGCGTCCTGCCCGTGGAAGTCAGGCGAGGTGGCGGAGGAAGAAGGAGGCTGCCTCGCGTCCCACGCGGTGGCGGACCTCGGGGTCGGCGGGGTCCTCGGCGAAGAAGTCGTCATGGCGGACGTCCGGTCCGGCCGACCGGCCGGACGCGGTGGGGATGTGGTCGAGGTAGGGCCTGATGTCGACGTCGTAGGGGTTGACGGTGTCGGCGCCGCCCCAGCGGATCCCGACGGGCACGCGCACGGTCGCCAGGCTGGCCGGGGTCACGAAGCCGCCGATGCCCGGCGCGACCTGGAACACGGCGCGCACCCGGGCGTCGGTGAGGTCCGCGCCTGCGCCTTCGAGCACGCGTCGGGACGACTCCTCGTCCGGGTACCTCTCCAGGAGTGCCTCCAGGAGCCCGGGGAACTCCGGGATGTCCGGCAGCGGTACGGCGCCGCCGAGCACGGCCCACAACACGTGCGGATCGATCCGTGCTCCGGCGAGAGCCGCGACGGTGTAGCCGCCGAGCGAGAAGCCGGCGGCACCGACAGGTCCGAGCGGCCCCTCCTGGGCGAGGACGTCGAGGGCGAACGTGACGTCGATCGGCCGGTGCCAGACGTGGGCGAAGCCCTCGGGTTCGTACCCGTCCACGTGGTTGTTGCCGTGATGATCGAGGGCGAGCACGCGGAACCCGGCCTCGCGCAGCGGGTGCGCCAGCCACCCCATGTCACCGCCCGAGCCCCCGGTCCCGTGGGAGACGACGACGAGCGGAGCGGGCGCGGCCGGACGCGTACTCGGTTCCCAGAGATACAGGCGGACGGGACGCGGGCGTGTGGGGTCGCGCAGATCACGTCGCGATTCGTCGTACAGGACGCGTATCCGAGGCTGTTCCGGGTCGGGATTCGTCATGGGCGCATGGTAGTCAGGCCGTTGGGGGCTGCGGCGTGGCAGGCCGGCCACGGTGGTGCGGTCCGGGGCCGGCCCTACGATCAGTCCGTGACTGATATCCCGACGCACTGGACGGTGCGCCACTTCTCGCAGGCAAATCCGTTCGGCCCCGGCTGCGACAGCGTTCCGGCCCTCCTGCGACGCCTGGCGGACTCCGTCGAGGACCTGGGTCCCGTCGAGGTCCAGGACGTGGTGATCTCCTCCGAGATGACCGAGCACGGCGCCTGGCGGTCGGGCACGGTCTACTTCCACCTCCCCGAGGACGACGAGGACGACTAGGACGACGAGGACGCGGCCTAGCTCCTCTGCAAATTTCTGATCGTTTGACGCAAACAAGAGAAAGTCCTGCTGCGATCAAGGCGGGCACCCCTGAGGGGGTGCCCGCCTTGATCGTGTGCGCGCACGATGCATGCGGCAGGGTGCCGGTTCGGTGAAGGCGGTCTGCTGTCAGGGGTGTTGGGGAGTGATAGAGGTGCCCGGTCTGCCTGGTTCGTGCGTGTAGACCACCTGTCGATGCTCTCGACTGTCAGGCAATTACGAAATCAGCGCGATATCTTGCGTTCACTTGTTGGGGGTGGTTGAGTGTGCCGCGCCCCACAACGCACCGGCGGTGGGGCGACCTCCACGTACTTGCCCGAAGGGGACCACCCATGAGAACTGCTCGGTTCCGCCGTACCCGTCGCGCCAGCGCGGTCGCTTTCGTCTCCGCGGTGACGCTGACCGCGCTCGCCGCGTGTGGCACGAGCAGCAGTGACAACGGCGGCGGTTCCGAAGGCGGCGGCTCGTCCGATCCCTCCGCCCCGCTGGACCCGAAGACCAAGGTGACGCTCACCATCGACTGCATGCCGTCGGCGGCGAAGGCGGCCGAGCTGAAGGAGTGGAAGGAGGACGTCGCGGAGTTCAACAAGACGTACCCGAACGTCACCATCGAGGGGCGTTCCACGCCCGGACAGTGTCTGGAGCCGCCCCGGTTCACGGCGATGCTCAAGGCCAAGTCGCAGCCCGACGTGTTCTACACGTACTTCACGGACCTGCCGCAGGTGCTCGACAACGACGGGGCCGCGGACATCAGCGCGTACGTCACCGACAAGACCGTCCCGCTGCTGAAGGACATCGACCCGAACGTCCTCGGCTCGCTCAAGCAGGACGGGAAGCTGTACGGCCTGCCGACGAGCAACTACACGATGGGCCTGCTGGTCAACCGCAAGCTCTTCAAGGACGCCGGGCTCGACCCCGACGCCCCGCCGCGCACCTGGGACGAGGTGCGCGCCGCCGCCAAGAAGATCGCGGGCCTCGGCAACGGCATCGCGGGCTTCGGCGAGTACAGCGCGGGCAACACGGGCGGTTGGCACTTCACCGCCCAGATGTACAGCGTGGGCGGTGAGGTCGTCGACGCGAGCGGCAAGAAGGCCGCGTTCAACAACGACCTCGGCAAGCAGGTCGCGAAGAACCTCCACGCCATGCGCTGGGAGGACGACAGCATGGGCAAGACCCAGCTGCTCCAGTGGGGCGACCTCCAGAAGCAGATCGCCACGGACAAGCTCGGCATGTTCCTCGCCGCGCCCGACGACATCGCGTACATGGTGCAGCAACTCGGCGCGAAGTACGAGAACTTCGGCATGGGCCCGATCCCCGGCGCGAAGAACACGCTGGCCGGCGGCAACAACTACATGATCAAGAAGGGCATCTCGGGCGACAAGATCAAGGCCGCGGTCGCCTGGCTCAACTTCAAGAACCTCAGCGTCGGCAAGGGGCAGTTCGCGTGGGCCCGCACCAAGGCCGACGGCCTTCCGGTCGGCGTGCCGCAGCCCAACTTCTGGCTGGGCGAGTCCAAGACCACGGACGACGCCGCACGCGTCGAGAACGCGACCATGCCCGTCGCCAACTTCAAGACCTTCATGGACAACCCCGTCGCCGGCAAGGCCGAACCGCCCAAGGCGCAGGAGGTCTACAAGGTCCTGGACAACGTGATGTCCGGTCTCCTCACCAACAAGGACGCCGACATAGACAAGCTGCTCGCCACCGCCGAGACGCAGGTCAACCAGGTCCTCGCCCACCAGTGACCCCCTCCCGGCGGGGCGGGCCCGGGAATCCGTCCCGCACCGGGCCCGCCCCGCCGGGAATCCGTCCCGCACCCGGCCCGCCCCGCCGGGTACCGCAATCCGGCAGACCAGCACCAAGGAGCGACGATGTCGGCGCCCAGCCTGACCCCGAGCAAGGCGGGAACTCCCCGTCACTCCCCGCCGCGCGCGGCGGGATCCGCACCCCCCGCCGGCCGGTTCGCCAAGAACCTGAAGCGCAACCTGACGGCCCACGGGTTCCTCATCGGCGCCGTCGTCTGCTTCGCCGTGTTCTCCTGGTACCCCATGGTCCGGGAGGTCCTCCTGGCCTTCCAGAAGACCGAGAGCGGACAGACCACCTGGGTCGGACTGGAGAACCTCGCCACCGTCCTCGACGACCCCGCCTTCTGGCAGGCCTGGCGCAACACCCTCCTCTTTACCGTCCTGGCCCTGATACTCGGTTTCGCGGTCCCGTTCGTCGTGGCCGTCGTCATCAACGAGTTCCACCACGGCCAGGGCTACCTGCGGCTGCTCGTCTACCTGCCGGTGATGCTGCCGCCGGTCGCCTCCGTACTCCTCTTCAAGTACCTCTACGACCCCGGTTACGGCCTGCTCAACGAGCTGCTGCGCTTCCTGCACCTGCCCGAACAGCAGTGGCTCCAGGACCCGGACCTCTCGATGCTCTCCGTCGTCATCGCCTCGACGTGGATGAACATGGGAGGAGCGGCCCTCATCTACCTCGCCGCGCTCCAGGGCATCCCCGGCGAACTGTACGAGGCCGCGGAGCTGGACGGCGCCGGGCTGTTCCGCAAGATCTGGCACGTCACCATCCCGCAGACCCGCCTCATCCTGTCGCTCATGCTGCTCATGCAGATCATCGCGACCATGCAGGTCTTCGTCGAACCGTTCCTGCTCACCGGCGGCGCCGGCCCCGAGGGCTCGACCACGACCGTCGTGTACCTGATCTACCAGTACGCCTTCAACTTCAACAACTACGGTGCCGCGGCGGCGCTCGGCCTGCTCCTCCTCGTACTCCTGGCCGGCTTCTCGGCCGTGTACGTGAAGCTCAGCCGCGCCGAGGACGAGTAGGACCGGGGAGACCACGCATGTCCACACGCACACTCATCTCGCCCGCGCAGCTCGCCAAGCCCCGCGCCAAAGCGCTCTACCGGGCGACCTTCGCGCTCGTCGTCGGCGGCTTCAGCCTGGTCTTCCTCGGCCCCCTGTACTGGATGGTGTCCAGCGGGTTCAAGGACACCCAGGAAGTGGTCCGCACCCCGCCGACCCTGGTCCCGGGCTCCTTCGCCCCCGAGAACTACACACGCGCCTGGGAGGTCATGGACCTCTCCACGCTGCTCTTCAACACCCTCTACTACGCCTTCGGAGCCCTCGCCTTCCAGCTGGTCCTGGACGTCGCCGCCGCGTACTCGCTCTCCAAGCTGCGCCCGGTGTTCGGCAAGGCGATCCTCGGCGGGATGCTCGTCACGCTGATGATCCCGGCCACCGTCCTGGTCGTACCGCAGTACCTGACCGTGCTCGACGTGCCCGTGGTGGAGCGGAACCTGCTGAACACGCCGTGGGCGATCTGGCTGCCCGCGGTCACCAACGCCTTCAGCATCTTCCTGCTCAAGCGGTTCTTCGACTCCATCCCGAAGGAACTGCTCGACGCCGCGGCCATGGACGGCGCGAGCCCGCTGCGGATCCTGCGCTCCATCGTGCTGCCGATCTCCCGGCCGATCCTGGGCGTGGTGTCGATCTTCGCGGTCGTCGGCGTCTGGAAGGACTTCCTCTGGCCGATGCTGACGCTGCCCGACCCGTCCAAGCAGACGCTCAACGTGGGGATCTACTCGCTCTCCACCGGCGTGCCGGTGAACGTCCTCATCGCCGCCCTGACCATCGCCTCCGTGCCGACGCTGCTCATCTTCCTGGTGTTCCAGCGCAACATCATGAGCGGTCTGACCGCCGGCGGCCTCAAGGGCTGAACCGGCGGGCACCCGGTCCGGGTCCAGGATCCGGACCGGCGCCCCCGGCCCCCTCGCCTCCCCCCTCACCACCAAGCCTTCGCCGCCGGCCCGTCCGACGCCCCGCAGCTACCGGGCCGGCGGCGAAGACCCCGACCTGCCCGAAAGGACCGTCACGTGGCAGCCCCTCACTCGCCCCGCACCGACGACTGGTGGCGCGACGCCGTCATCTACCAGGTGTACCCCCGGAGCTTCGCCGACGGCGACGGCGACGGCACCGGGGACCTCGCGGGAGTCCGGGCGAGACTGCCCTACCTCGCCGAACTCGGCGTCGACGCCGTCTGGTTCACCCCCTGGTACCTCTCCCCGCTGGTGGACGGCGGCTACGACGTGGCCGACTACCGCACCATCGATCCCTCCTTCGGCACCCTCGACGAGGCCGAGAAACTGATCTCCGAGGCCGCCGCACTCGGCATCAGGGTCATCGTGGACATCGTCCCCAACCACGTCTCCGACCAGCACGCCTGGTTCCGTGCCGCCCTCGCCGCCGGCCCCGGCAGTCCCGAACGCGCACGGTTCCACTTCCGCCCCGGCCGCGGCGAGAACGGCGAGCTCCCGCCCAACGCCTGGCCCTCCCAGTTCTCCGGGCAGACCTGGACCCGCGTCGCCGACGGGGAGTGGTACCTCCACCTCTTCACCCCCGAGCAGCCCGACCTCAACTGGGCCCACCCCGAGGTCCGCGAGGAGCACGAGGACGTCCTCCGCTTCTGGTTCGAACGCGGGGTCGCGGGCGTACGGATCGACTCGGCCGCACTCCTCGCCAAGGACCCGGCGCTCGGCGACTTCGTCGAGGGCGTCGACCCCCACCCGTACATCGACCAGGACGAACTGCACGACATCTACCGTTCCTGGCGCGCGATAGCCGACGAGTACGGAGGCGTCTTCGTCGGCGAGGTCTGGCTGCCCGACTCCGAGCGCTTCGCCCGCTACCTGCGCCCCGACGAACTCCACACCGCCTTCAACTTCAACTTCCTGGCCTGCCCCTGGGACCCGGAACGGCTGCGCCGCACCATCGACGACACCCTCGCCGAGCACGCCCCCGTCGGCGCCCCCGCGACCTGGGTCCTCTGCAACCACGACGTCACCCGCACCGCGACCCGGTACGGCCGCACCGACACCGCCTTCGACTTCGCGACGAAGCGCTTCGGCACCCCCACCGACCTCGCGCTCGGCACCCGCAGGGCGCGCGCCGCCGCCCTGCTCACCCTCGCCCTGCCCGGCTCCGTCTACCTCTACCAGGGCGAGGAACTGGGGCTCCCCGAAGCCGACATCCCGCGCGACCGGATCCAGGACCCGATGCACTTCCGCTCCGGCGGCACCGACCCGGGCCGCGACGGATGCCGCGTCCCGCTGCCCTGGAGTGCCGACGTCCCGCACGCCGGCTTCGGCGCGACGGCCGAGCCGTGGCTGCCTCAGCCCGAAGGGTGGGCCCGCTACGCGGTCGACCGGCAGAGCACCGACCCGGAGTCGATGCTCGCGCTCTACCGGGAAGCGCTCCTGCTGCGCAGGTCGGACGAGGGCTTCGGCGATGGCCCGCTGACCTGGCTGCCCGCTGCCGACGGCGTCCTCGCCTTCACGCGGACGCGCGGTCTGGTCTGCGTCGTCAGCCTGGCCGGCGAGCCCGTGGCCCTCCCTCCGCACGAACGGCTGCTCCTCGCGAGCGGCCCGCTCACGCCGGACGGACTGCTGCCGCCGGACACGGCGGTCTGGCTGCGGGTCTGACCGCCCGGCGGGACCCGTCCCGATCGGCCCTGTGCCCGCAGCCGTCCGAGGAGCGGCGGGCACAGGGCTCTTCCGTGAAGTGCTAGTTCTTAAGTCAAGTCAAAAGAAAAGTGGTGTGCGGTTATTGACGGCGTTCGGCGAGCGCGGGCATGGTGCGGGAGAGCGCTCTCCCAACCTCCCCCTCCCGTTCCAAGGAGATCCCCTCATGCCCTCAGTCGGCATACCCGTGGCCACCGTGGTGGCCTCGACGCTGCTGGCGCTCCTGCCGGTCCAGCAAGCACAGGCCGCCCCGGCCCTGCTCTCGCAGGGCAAGCCGGTCACCGCCTCCAGCACGGAGCACTACGGCACCCCCGCCGCCGACGCCGTCGACGGGAACCTCGGCACCCGCTGGTCGAGCGGTGCCTCCGACGACCAGTGGCTGCGGGTGGACCTCGGTGCCCCCGTCGCGGTCAGCCAGGTCGTGCTCCGCTGGGAGTCCGCGTACGCCAAGGCGTACCGGATCGAGCTGTCCACCGACGGCACCACGTGGACCACCGCGTACAGCACGGCGAACGGCTCCGGCGGCACCGAGACCCTCGCCGTCTCCGGCACCGCACGCTACGTGCGGATGCACGGCGTGACCCGCGCGACCGGATACGGCTACTCGCTCTGGGAGTTCCAGGTGTACGGGGAGCCCGGTGGCACCACCCCGACGCCCACCGGCGCCGTCCGCGTCACCGGGCCCCAGGGCGCCTGGCAGCTGACCGTGGGCGGCCAGCCGTACACCGTCAAGGGCCTGACCTGGGGTCCCTCCGTCGCGGACGCCCCGAAGTACCTGCCCGACGTCAGGTCCATGGGCGTCAACACCATCCGCACCTGGGGCACCGACGGCTCCACCAAGCCGCTCCTCGACGCCGCCGCGGCCCAGGGCGTCAAGGTCGTCAACGGCTTCTGGCTCCAGCCCGGCGGCGGCCCCGGCTCCGGCGGCTGCGTCGACTACGTCACCGACACCGCGTACAAGTCCACGATGCTCGACGAGTTCGCCAAGTGGGTGGAGGCGTACAAGAGCCACCCCGCGACCCTCATGTGGAACGTCGGCAACGAATCCGTCCTCGGACTCCAGAACTGCTACAGCGGGACCGCGCTCGAGAACCAGCGCAACGCCTACACCGGCTTCGTCAACGACGTGGCCAGGAAGATCCACACGATCGACCCCGACCACCCGGTGACCTCGACCGACGCATGGACCGGCGCCTGGCCCTACTACAAGCGCAACGCCCCCGACCTCGACCTCTACTCCATGAACTCCTACGACAACCTCTGCAAGGTGCGCCAGGACTGGATCGACGGCGGTTACACCAAGCCCTACCTCATCACCGAGACGGGCCCGGCCGGCGAATGGGAGGTGCCGAACGACGTCAACGGCGTCCCCGACGAGCCGACCGACCAGCAGAAGGCCGCGGGCTACGCCGCCGTCTGGAACTGCGTCACCGGCCACCAGGGCGTCGCCCTCGGCGCCACGATGTTCCACTACGGCACCGAACACGACTTCGGCGGCGTCTGGTTCAACCTGCTGCCCGACGGTCTGAAGCGGCTCTCCTACTACGCGGTGAAGAAGGCCTACACAGGCTCCGTCGCGGGCGACAACACCCCGCCGGTGATCAGCGGCATGACCGTCTCGCCGGCCACCGCCGCCCCGGCCGGCCGCGAGTTCACCGTCCGCGCCGACATCCGCGACCCCGACGGCGACCCGATCACCCCCAGGATCTTCCTGAGCGGCAACTACGCCAACGGGGACAAGCGACTCGTCGAGGCGCGGTGGCGCGCCGACGGCGACGGCGGTTTCGCGGTCACCGCCCCCGAGAAGCTCGGCGTGTGGAAGGTGTACGTCCAGGCCGAGGACGGCCACGGCAACGCCGGCATCGAGACCAGGTCCGTCCGCGTGGTCGCGCCCCCGGTCGCCGGCACGAACCTCGCCCTCGACCGCCCCACCACCGCCTCCTCGTACCAGACCGGTTACGGCGACTGCCCCTGCCCGCCGGCCCGCGCCACCGACGGCCGCGCCGACACCCGCTGGGCCAGTGACTGGAGCGACCCCCAGTGGATCCAGGTCGACCTCGGGGCCGTCAAGCCCATCCGCACCGTGCAACTGGTCTGGGACCCCGCGTACGCCAGGTCCTACGAGGTCCGGGTCTCCGACGACGGGACCGCCTGGCGCACGGTCCACACCACGACCACCGGCGACGGCGACGTCGACACGATCGCCCTCGCCACCACCGGCCGCCACGTACGCCTCCAGCTGACGGCCCGAGGCACCGGGTGGGGCTACTCGCTCCACGAGTTCGGCGTCCACAGCTGACCGCGGCCGACCACCACCCCCCCCGAAAGTCACCACCGACCCCCCCCACGGGCAGGAGATCCCCATGAGAGCGAGTCCCAAGAGGCTCCCCGCACTGCTCCTCGGCACCGCGCTCGTCGCCACCCTCCTCGGCGTCGGCACCCTCGCCTCCGCCGCCGACCCCACGGCCGACACCCCTCCGCCGGCCGCCGCGGCGCACACCGGGCACCGGATGGCCGCGTCGCTCCAGGCGTCGGGCGACGACCCGGACGGCGACGGCTACATCCCCGCGGTACCGCAGGTCACCGGAGTGACACCGTCGACCGCGACCCCGCCGGCCCGGTACTTCCACGAGTTCCAGGCCAACTGCGCCGTCACGCACACCGCACCCGACGACCCCATCGTCTACCCCGGCCAGCCGGGCCGGTCGCACGACCACACGTTCATGGGCAACACCTCCACGAACGCGCACAGCGTCACCGGCACCCTCTACGGCGGAGCCACCGCGTGCAAGGCGCCCGCCGACTCCTCCGCCTACTGGATGCCCACCCTGTACGACGGGGACCGGAAGATCCTTCCCGTCGGCCCCCAGGTCATCTACTACAAGACGGGCGTCACCGACTACACGAGCGTGCGGCCCTTCCCGAAGGGCCTCAGGTTCGTCGTCGGCAACCCGATGCAGACCGCCCAGCAGTTCCGCGAGCACAAGGGATTCGTCGAGGGCTGGGAATGCGGTGACAGCTTCTTCAACGTCGACTTCCCGACGAGCTGCCCGAGCCGACCCGACGTCCAGCTCAACCTGCGCATGCAGGCGCCCAGTTGCTGGAACGGCCTGCACCTGGACACGCCCGACCACCAGAGCCACATGGCGTATCCGGTCGTCAAGCCCGGCACCAACGACAACATGTGCCCGGCCTCCCACCCGGTCGCCCTGCCGATGATCGAGTTCAAGATGGCCTTCCCGGTCAACGGCGACATGAGCCAGGTGCGCCTCGCCAGCGGCCGCGGGTACTCCTTCCACTACGACTTCTTCAACGCGTGGGAGGAACGCACCCTCAAGGCCATGGTCGACCACTGCATCGTGGGCGGCCTCCAGTGCGACGCCCGGGGCTACGACCAGACCCACCCCGAGCGAGGCGCGGCCCTCAACGAGCAGTACCGGCTGCCCTGATCCACTCCCGCACCCCACTCGGCACCGGCCGCCCCGCTCGCCCGGGGCGGCCGGTGCCTCCGCCCCGTGACCCCGGCGACCGAAAGCCGACGATGCCTGACGACATGCCCGAAACGCCCGACGACGTGCTCGACCCGCTGGTCGAGAAGCTCGACCTCGACCGCAAGGTCCGCCTCCTGACCGGCGCCACCACCTGGCGCACCGCCGCCGACGCGGAGATCGGCCTGCGGGAGATGGTCTTCTCCGACGGCCCCGCCGGGGTGAGGGGAGAAGCCTGGGACGAACGCCGCACCTCCTTCCTGCTGCCGTCGGCGTCCGCCCTCGGCGCGACCTGGGACGAGCCCCTGCTGCGAAGCCTCGGCGGCCTGCTCGCCGCCGAAGCGGTCCGGAGGGGTGTCGACGTCGTCCTGGCGCCGACCCTCAACCTGCACCGCACCCCGCTCGGCGGCCGCCACTTCGAGTGCTTCTCGGAGGACCCCGAGCTGACCGCCCGCACCGGCGCGGTGCTGATCCGCGGCCTCCAGGAGCACGGCGTGGCCGCCACCGCCAAGCACTTCGTGGCCAACGACTCCGAGACCGACCGGCTGAACGTGGACGTCCGGATGTCCGAACGGGCGCTGCGCGAGGTGTACCTGGCACCGTTCGCCGCCGCGGTCGACGCCGGGGTGTGGGCGGTCATGGCCGGCTACAACGGCGTCGACGGCACGACGATGACGGCCCATCCGCTCCTCGCCGAGCCCCTGAAGGGTGAGTGGGGCTTCGACGGCGTCGCGGTCTCCGACTGGGCCGCCGTGCGCACCACCGAGGAACCCGCGCGGGCGGCCCTCGACCTCGCCATGCCCGGCCCGGACAGTCCCTGGGCGGCGGACCTGGCCGAGGCCGTCCGCGACGGCCGCGTCCCCGAGAGCGCCGTCGACGAGAAGGTCCGACGGCTCCTCCGGCTCGCCGCCCGGGTCGGCGCCCTCGGCGACGTCCCCCGCCGCCGCCCGACGCGCCCGGACGAAAGCCCGCGACACCTGCTGCGCCGCGCGGTCGCCGCCGGAGCGGTACTGCTCCGCAACGAGGGCGTCCTGCCCCTCGACCCCACCGGCCTCGGCACGGTCGCCGTGATCGGCGAACACGCCGCCTCGCCCCGCGTCCAGGGCGGCGGCAGCGCCGGCGTCTTCCCGTCCGCCGTGGTCACCCCGCTCGCCGGGATCCGCGCGTGTCTGCGAGGCCGCGGGCGCGTCACGTACACCGTCGGCCCGTCGGCGGACGCCCCGCCGGAACCGCTCGACACGGTCCGGTGCACGGACCCGCGCTCCGGGGAGCCGGGACTGCTGCTGCGCTGCCTGGACGGCGAAGGACGGGAACTGAGCGCCGAACGACGCCTGTCGGGGCGGCTGCTCGAACCGGACCTCGCCCCGGGCACCCGTACCGTGGAGGTCCGGGCCCTGCTCCGCCCCGACGCCACCGGGGCCTGGACCTTCGGAATCGGCGGCTTCGGCCGGATGGCGATCGAGGTCGACGGGCACGTGATCCTCGACGGCACCCATCCGCGCGAGACCGACGACCCCGCGATCGTGCACGTCACCCCGCCCCTGCACACCGCCACGAGTCTGCTGGAACGGGGCCGCCACGCCCATCTCGTCGCGCGCCGCGAACTGGTGCCCGGTGCCGGCAGGGCGACGGTCGTGGCCGCGGCACCCCCTCGGCGAGCCCCGGACCAGGCGCTCGCCGAGGCCGTGGCGGCGGCCCGCGAGGCGGACGCGGTGATCGTCGTCGTCGGGACGACCGAGCACGACGAGACGGAGGGGCACGACCGTACGTCCCTGTCCCTGGGCGGCGCGCAGGACGAGCTCGTCCGGGCGGTCGCCGCCGCCAACCCCCGCACCGTCGTCGTCGTCAACAGCGGCGGACCGGTCGAACTGCCCTGGCGCGACGAGGTCGCCGCGGTGCTCCTGGCGTGGTTCCCCGGCCAGGAGGCCGGCGCGGGGCTGGCAGACGTCCTCTTCGGCCGCCGCGAACCGGGCGGCAGGCTCCCCACGACCTGGGCCGCCACGCTCGCCGAGGCACCCGTGACGGGCACGCGCCCGGCCGACGGCCGGCTCGACTACACGGAGGGCCTGCACATCGGGCACCGCGCCTGGCTGCGGGCGGGGACGCGGCCGGCCTACTGGTTCGGGCACGGCCTCGGTTACACGACCTGGGAGTACGGGGAGGTGGACGCGCCCGCCCGGATCGACGCGGGCTCGTCCTTCACCGTACGGGTGGGGGTGCGGAACACCGGGGCGCGCCCCGGGCGCGAGGTCGTCCAGGTGTACCTGGCGCGGCCCGGCTCGGCGGTCGAGCGCCCCGTGCGCTGGTTCGTCGGCCATGCGGCGGTCCACGCGGAGGCGGGCGAGGCGGCGGTCGCCGAGATCGTCGTGGAGCCGCGGGCGCTGCGGCACTGGTCGCCGGAGGAGGGTGAGTGGCGTGTCGAGCCGGGGACGTACCGGCTGATGGTGGGCCGCTCGGCGGGAATGGTGGAACACGCGACCGACGTGACGCTGGGAACCGTTCCGGGGGAGCGGAACGCGTGAGGGCCGGAGGACGTGCTCCGCATTCCGGTCGGCCGTCGGGAACGGCCCGATCAACGGCCCTCGTCCGAATTCCGAATTTCCGTCACCCGTACGCGGTGAATTCACCGACGGGGAGCCGTGAATGCCCATCCGTGAATACCGGCCCGCGCCCCGGACCGTCGCACGGCACTTCCCGCGGTCCGCCCGTCGTGCCCGGGAAAGCGGCAGGTTAGAGTACGGGAGTGATCAGGCGGGGACCGACGCTGGAGGACGTGGCGCGGGAGGCGGGCGTCTCCAGGGCGACGGTGTCGCGGGTCGTGAACGGGGTGCGCAACGTCGACCCCGCGATCCAAGACGTCGTGCGGCAGGCCATCGAGCGCACCGGATACACACCGAACACCGCCGCCAGGAGCCTGGTCACGGGCCGCGATCCGCATCCGGTGGCGCGCACCGAGACCGTGGCGCTCGTGGTCTGCGGGGCCGGGGACGCGTTCGCCGCGAGGGTGTTCGCCGATCCGTTCTTCGGGCGTGTCGTCAGTGGTGCCGTGACGTTTCTGCGCGGGCGCGGCGCGCATCCCGTGCTGATGTTCGCGGAGTCCGAGGCGGCCAGGCGGCAGGTGGTCGACCACCTGCGCCGGGGCAGCGCGGACGGGGCCCTCGTCGTCTCCATCCAGGCCGACGACCCGCTGCCGTCGATGCTCGCCGCCGCGGGCGTCCCCCTCGTGCTGTTCGCGCGGCCCCCGGAGGGACCGGCGCTGAGCTACGTCGACGTGGACCACCACGAGGGAGGCCGGCTCGCCGCCGCGCACCTGCTGGCCAGGGGATGCCGTCGCCCCGCGACGATCCGCGCGCCCCGGGACCTCCCGGCCGGCGAGGCCCGCCTCGCCGGGTTCCGCGAGGCCCTGGAGCGCGCCGGCCGGGCCGCCCCGCCGGTGGTGGAGGGCGGTTTCACGGTCGAGAGCGGTGCGGCGGCGATGCGTCGGCTCCTCGCGGAGCACCCGCGGGTGGACGGGGTCTTCGCGGCCAACGACCTGATGGCTCAAGGGGCGTGCGAGGTGCTGCGCGAGCGGGGTCTGAGCGTGCCCGGGGACGTGGCGGTGGTGGGTTTCGACGACTCCAGCGTCGCCGTGACCTGCCGGCCTCCGCTGACCACCGTGCGCCAGCCCGTCGAGCGGATGGCCGCGGCGATGGCGGAGCTGCTCGTGGGCCGGCTCCAGGGGGCGTCCGCGAGCCCGGCGCACCTGGTGTTCGCCCCGGAACTCGTCGTGCGGGAATCGGCCTGACCCGGTCGCGTGACGACCGGGGGCGGGCCGTGTCTTCCGCATTCGTCCGCCGCTGAATTCCTCTTTCCGTAATACGTACGAAACTGTTCCGCAGCGCTTCATGATGGGTTACTTTCGGCCACACACCCCCTGCGGTCCTTCTACTCCGGGCGGATTTCCATGAGTCGCGCCATCGTGCTGCGAGATGTGAGCAAGAATTACGGCGGTTCCCCTGTGGTGCGGAGGGTCTCC
Organism: Streptomyces wedmorensis; assembly: GCF_000716445.1. Lineage (GTDB taxonomy): Bacteria > Actinomycetota > Actinomycetes > Streptomycetales > Streptomycetaceae > Streptomyces > Streptomyces wedmorensis. Next base: position 98,473 of record NZ_JNWK01000010.1, on the reverse strand, counting down.
CTCACCGTCGAACCGGGCGAGTTCCTGGTGCTGCTCGGCCCTTCCGGATGCGGCAAGTCCACGGTCCTGCGGATGATCGCCGGTCTGGAGGACATCACCGACGGCGACCTGTTCCTCGACGGCGAGCACGCGAACGACGTGCCGCCCCGTGAACGCGACATCGCCATGGTGTTCCAGAACTTCGCCCTCTACCCGTCCATGACCTCGCGGGAGAACATCGGCTTCCCCCTGAAGCTGCGGGACCCGTCGGCGGACCACGACCCACAGGTCGAGGCGACGGCCCGGATGCTCGCCATCGAGGACCTGCTCGACCGGCTGCCCGGGCAGCTGTCCGGCGGCGAGCGCCAGCGGGTCGCGATGGGCCGGGCGATCTCCCGGCGCCCCTCGGTCTTCCTCCTCGACGAGCCGCTGTCCAGCCTCGACGCCAAGCTCCGCGGCCACCTGCGGGCCGAGATAGCCCGGCTCACCGCCGAACTGGGCGTCACCACCGTCTATGTGACGCACGACCAGTCCGAGGCGATGTCACTGGGCGATCGGGTGGCGGTCATGCGCGACGGCGTCCTCCAACAGGTCAGTCCGCCGCAGGAGCTGTACGCCCGGCCCGTCAACGTCTTCGTCGCCGCGTTCGTCGGCACCCCGCGCATCAACCTCCTCGACGCGGTCGTCCACGCACCGCTCGACGGGCCGATGAGCCTGGAGCTGGGCCGCCAGCGCCTCGTCCTTCCCCTGCCGCTGAGCGTCGACCACCAGCTCCTCCGGATCCAGCAGGGGCGACCCATCATCGTCGGGCTGCGTTCCGAGGCGGTACGGATAGCGCCGCCCAGCCAGGCGCGGCCCGGTGAGGCCTCACTCGTCGGGATCGTCGAGCACGTCGAGTACCAGGGCCACGAGGTGCTCGTACACCTGGACACCGGCTCACGGCCCGCTGTCGTGGCGGACCTGGAGGCGGCGCGCCCCCGCGCCGGCGGACGGCGGGGGAGCGGACGGCGCAAGCGGGGCCTCGGCAGGATCGGGGCACGCGCGGCGGCCCTGGGTGTCGGCCGGATCAGGGCGCGCGCGGCGGCCTTCGGCGGGAGCCAGACGTCCGCGGAAGGCCTTCCGGCGGGTCCTGCGGCGGAAGGCCGCCCGGCGGCGGACCCGGCAGCCGGCCGGGGCCCGTCCGGCGAACCGTACGCCGCCCGTGAACGCCGCACCGCGGGCCGCAGCGACCTCGTCCTGCGGACCGGCCCCCACGTCCGCGTCCGGGCCGGCGCGCAGGTGCCGCTGCTCGTCGACCTCGCCCAGTTGTACGTGTTCGACCACCAGGGCACGAGGATCTGCCCCGCCCCGGACGCGCTGCCCGGCCTGGACCGGTAGCGGGAGAGCGGGACCCGCCCCGGCCTCAGCCGGCCGGCCCCAAGTGGACGAAGCCGGCCCATCCCCATGGGTTCACGGGCGGATACTCGTCCGAGTCCGAGTCCAGACGCTCCCTGAGCGCGCGCAGTGCACGATGGAGGGCGAGCCCGGGGTCGGGTTCGTCCCCCAGCGCGCGGTAGAAGCCCGCGGCGAGCTCGGCGCCCACCCGGTCGTCCAGTTCCTGACGGACGGCGATCACGTGGCGGAAGCCCGCGACGAGTACGGCAGCGGCCAGATGGGCGGACTCGTCCAGGTCGTCGGCCCCGGGGGTGGCGCCGTGACAGGTCGACAGATAGGCCAGCACGCCCCCGGCACGTCGCAGTCCGGCCAGGTCGGCGAGCGTCACCCGGTCGTCGAAGGCGCTGAGGGCCGTGTCCGCCGGGTCGGTGACGGCGGCGGCGCCATGGCCGGCGAAATGGAACCAGGCGTGCCAGGGCAGCCCTTCGAGCAAAGCGTCCCGCGTCGCGTCGGGACCCTCCAGACGGGTGACCGGAACCGGCGAGAACGCGCTCACCGACGCGACCTCGTCCCTGACGCCGTGGAGTACGTCCGCTCTGTCGTAGGGGGTGGGCACCGAGGCGACCAGGAGCCGAGGGTCGCCCTGCGCCGGAGCGCGCGATCCGGCCTCGGCGAGGGTCCTCAGCGTCGGTGCCTCCGAGGAGACGACGCGGTCGATGACGGACCTCAGGGAACCGTCGTGGTGCCCGGTGGCGAAGAGCGGTAAGGCGGTGAGCGGTCCCGTGGGACACCACCAGACCCGCGGCCAGGACCCGCCTTCCCCCGGAGCCGTCCGGTGCCCGAGAGCCTCCAGAACCGGCCCGGTCACCTCGTCCCATCCCCAGGCGAGCACGTCCGTCATCTCGTCGACCGCGGTACGGAACGCCACGGTTGCCGCCCGAGGTGCCGAAGGGCCGGCCGACAGGGCGGCCTGGGCCTCCCCGGCGGTCCGCCACGCGTCCGTGAACCGGGCGGCCTGCTCGGTGACCTCCGCGGCGGTCACGGCGAGGGGAACGCATTCCTTTCCCGATGCCGTGACCAGGACGGCGTCGCATCGCGTCGTCCCGACGTTGAGGACGACGACCGTGCCTCCGGCGGTCGCGGTGGCCAAGGAGTGCGGGGACGGGGGGCCGAGGAAGGCGTCGAACCCGTCCAGCCGGCGGATCTCCCGCACGAGGGACCGGTGCTCGTCGTTCACCCGCGCCAGCACCTCCGCCCTGCTGCCCTCCGCTGCCCCCGGGGCGGCCGCCTGAGCCCGCTCCCCGTCCGTCAGGTCTCTCGCTCGGGCGCGTACGGTCAGGAAGCGGTCGGCGAGGTCGTCGTCGACCTCGCGCAGCCGCTCGACGTCCGACTCGTGATCGGTGAGCTGGGCCCACAGGAGACCGCGCCCCTGTTCGAGGAACGCCACCGCCCTGTCGGGATCGGCGGACGAGAGCGCCCAGGCCGCGGCTTCCCTCGCGAATCCACGCCAGTCCCGAATGAGCCGCAGCCGGTCTGTCACGGTCATGCCGTGCCAGTCGATCTCCGACAGCAGCTCCCATGCGAGCTCGGCGCCGTCGACGGCGGCTTCGACACCGTCGCGGTCGTCCCGCAGTGCGCGCAGCGACGCCCATTCCCGGGCGGACCAGGCCCGTAGGTGGATGAGGGAGCTCGTGTGCCGCCGGCCGGCGTCGAAGGCGTCGAGCGCCTCGTCGAAGGCCTCGGGCGCCTCGTCGAGCCCCGCGATCCTCTGGCCGAGCAGGAAGAGGAACTTCAGCTGTTCGCCGAGCGCGCCGAGGAACTCCGCCCGGTGGGCATGCCCGAGCGGAGTCGCACGCACCGCGCTGCGCGCGTAGGCGATACCCGCGGTGAGATCCCCGATCTCGTACCCTGTCAGGAACCGCGCCCGCAGGAGCGACGCGATCCGGCTCACGCGGCGGCCGCGTTCCACGTGATCGGGCGGGGTCTCCTCCGCGGCGCGCCGCGCGTGGGCCAACGCCTCGTCCAGGTCGCCGCGTTCCTTGAAGCGTGCGTACCGGCTCAGGAGGGCACTGGCCAGATTGTCCCATCGCGTCGCGGAGTGCACCTCGCCGTTGGAGGTGAGCGCCACACACTCCCGTAGCCGGGCGATGGACTGTTCCAGGTCTCCCACGTCGCCGAGCCGGGCGAACAGTTCTCCTTGAGCCGTTCCCAGGTTGTCGAGGGCGGACGCCTTGTGGGCCGGGTCACCCGACAGCAATTCGACGGCCTCGGAGAGCGCGTGCACGGAAGCCCGCAGGTCCGCGAGATCCCGGTTGTGGTCATAGCGCAGCCTGAGGGCCAGGCCCAGGCGGTTGAGCGCCGCGGCCCGCCCGAAGCCTCCGCCGAAGCCGCCGAGTGACGCGGTGGCCACCTGAACGGCCTCGTATATGTCGGCCTTGGCCCCCTGCTGTTCGTAGCGGACGCGCAGCAGGTGACCGAGTGTCGAGGCCACGTTGGCCCGACCGTCCGAATCCTCCGGGAGATCTCCCAGAACGGAGCGCAGCCGCGTGATGTCGTGATCCAGGTCTTCGGACCGACCCGTGCGCTGCGCCCGGTCCTGCCGGAAATCGGCCAGCATCGCGTGGAGGACGCCGTACGCCGGATCGTCGGGGGCAACAGTCGCGACCGCTTCCCTGCACTGCCGGATGGCCGTCTCCAGGTACAGCGGATTGCTGTGGGACGCGTACAGGAACGCGAGGGCGGTAAGCGCCCTCAGCTCGCCGCGGACGGCGGACGGAGCCTCGGGGGACGAATCGAGCGGGACCGTCTCCTGCGGGACCACCGCCTCCCGCGGCCCGGTGCGGCCGGTGGCCGGCGAGGCCAGGGCCTCGGCCTCCCGCTCGTCCGCCGGGCTGCCGGTCACCATGGATCTGGTCATGAGGGCCGTGGACAGGTTGGAGGCTGCCCGCCACCGGTCAGGATCGCCCTCCGGATATGCCTCCCAAGCCTGCCGTGCCGCCTCGACGAAGTCGTCGAGCGCCGCACGAGCGGGGGCGCCCGTACCGCTCAGACACCAGCGGTCGTGAAGCAACTTGGACAGCATGGTCAGGTGCGTGGCATGCAGGGGGTCCGCCTCGCCGCCCTCGTCGAGCAGCGCACGCGCCTCCGCGATCGCCTCGTCCAGTTCGCGGGCCGAACGGCAGACGGTGGGGACGAGCACCAGGGTCCGCCAGACCTTGTCGATCACCGCCCACCGTGCGGGTCCGGCGTCCTGCGTCCGGGCGGCTTCCTTGAAGGCCTCCAGGGCGTCGCGCAGCGTCTCCGGGTCGCGGCGTACCTCGGCGAGCGCGTGCAGTGCCGCGCCCAGGTTGTCCATGTAGTGGGCGAGCACGCGGTTGTCGGCAGGGCCGTCTCCCGGGCCGATCTCCATGAAGCGGGCATGCTGGAAGACGGACTCCTCCAGGAGGTCCACCTCGTACGTCGCTCTGTAGAGGAAGTACAGGGCAGTACCGAGCGAGTCGCACATTTGTGCGGTGGGGCCGGGGTCCGAGGGCCCGAGGAGCTGGGCGTCGGCTGCCTGCCGTCCGATGTGCACCGCCCGCTCCAGGTCGGCGACGTCCCCGGTCTCCCTGTGCCTGTCGTACTCGACGTGGGCGAGGGCGCTCAACGCCTCGCGCCGCAGACGGGGAGTGGCCGTGACCCGGGCGACGACCTCCAGCACAGCCCGCGCGGTGGCGAGGCGCGCCGGTGAGCGGGCCAGATGCGGGGCTTGAAGGGCGAACGCGCTGCACGCGAAGAGCGCCGGCTCCGGCTCCTGGTCGACGAGGCCGGGAGGCAGCGGGGGCAGCGGATACGGAGAGCCGGCCAGGGATTCGACGAGGACCGAGGTGAGCAGGATGGCCACGGGGCCGTCGAGGTCGTGGAGACCGATTCCGCGCTCCGGGTCGAGCCGGTGGGCATGGAACCAGCACAGCTTGTTCACCCCGTCCACGACGAGCGTTCCGTCGTCCAAGGACGCGAGGACGTACTGGAGCACCGCGGCGGACTCCGCGAGCGCCTCGGGTTCTTCGAGCAGCGTGCGGTCGCGGCTCTCCCGGTACCTCGAAAGCCGCGAGGCGAGCGCGGCTATCATCCCGTCGGACACGGTCGTCCCCTCCCCGATGGAGCCGAGTTGCCGAATCTGAGCGCACTTCAACGGACTTACCGCCACATCATCACACCAGGTTCGGTGGCCACGGAACGGGATCCCGTCGCCGCGCTCCCGGCATCGGACGCCCGGTCCGCGGCCCGCCGAGCGGCCGACGCGGCCGAACAACTCCAGTGCGTATTCGACGCGTTCCCTGATCTGAAGGTCCTCGCGGTGTACGTGGAAGGCGAGTTGATCGGCGTCGCGACCCGCGCGATGTACCCATCGGCGCCGGTCGACTCCGGTGGCCGTGGCGAGTCCGGGAGCCCTGGTGCGGGCGGCGACGTCGACCTGTCCGAGCGGCGGTTCGGTTCCCGAGGCGACGGTGATCGATCGGCGATGCCCGGGGCATCCCGCCACTACACCGCCTTCACCTACCACTGCTCCGCTTGCCCCGCCTCCTCCGGGCCCGTCTACAGCCCGTCGCCCACCCCGCCGCCGTGCCCGCGATGCACCGGACCGACGGAGGCGGAGCTCCGGTGAAGGTGTCGTCGCTGCTCGGCCCTGCCGGGGGAGTGCTGGGCAGCCGCTTCCTCCTGGTCTCCTACCTGCCGACCCTGAGCTGTGGGTTCTTCCTGCTGGTGCTGGCGTGGGCCGGTGCACCGCGGGCGGGCGCCCCGGACTTCGGCCGCGCCTGGGACACCATCGCCCAACTGGGAGTGGGGGAACTGCTGTTGCTGTGGCTCGCCCTCACCCTCGTGGCGATCGTGGCCCACCCGTTCCAGCTGCGTCTGGTCCGTGTCCTGGAGGGCGACTGGCCGGCGATACTCGCCCGGATCCGGGTCCGTGCCGTCCGCCGCCAGGAGTCCCGGCGGCAGGAAGCGGAGCGCCGGACGGCCTCGCTCTCCCCTTCCCCGGCGGAGATGAACCGGGCGGGCGCCGCCTGGACCGAACTCACCACGCGCTTCCCTCCCAACGAGTTGCCCGCGGCGCCGACCGCCCTCGGCAACACCCTGGCGGCCATGGAGTCCTACGCCGGGTCGACACACCGGCTCGACGTGGTGGTCGCCTGGCCCCGGCTCTACCCCCTCGTCGACGGCGGGGCCAAGGAGTCGGTGGACACGTACCGCGACGCCATGGACGCGGCTTCCCGACTCGCCGTGACCGCGAGCCTCACCGCGGTGGCGGCGGCCGCGCTTCTGTGGCACTCCGGATGGTGGCTGCTGCTCGCCGCGGCCCCCGCCTTCCTGGCAAGGCTCAGCTACCGGGCGGCGGTTCACTCCGCCGCCGCGTACGGCGCGGCCGTCGACGCCGCGATCGACACCTACCGATTCGCCCTGTACGACAAGCTCTGCCTCGCGCGCCCGGCGACGCCCGGAGCCGAACGCGATCTCAACGCGCTCCTGTGCACCCACTGGCGTCAGCGGGTTCCGTTGCCCGCCGACCTCCCGTACACCCACTCCCCGGCGGCCTCCGAGCCGACGCCGGAATCGGCGTCGCGGACGGACCCGGCGCAGAACGCCTGACCGTTCGTCGCGGGCACGTCCCGCGTCGGTCACCCGTGCGCGGCCCGTTCCCGGAGGGTCTCCTGCCAGGCCGGTGCCGCCTCCTCGACGTCCGGTGGTGCGAGGCGGCCGCCGCGGGCGAAGAAGTCGGCGAGGGGGAGGATGGCCGCGCCGACGGTGACGGCGTCGGGGCCGAGCGTGCCGAGGCCGATGTGCACGCGGGAGGCGGGGAAGGCGAGCGCGTATTCGTTCGCGTAGCCCTTGACCGTCTCCAGGAAGCGGGTGCCGAGCTGGAGGCCGGCCCAGCCGCCGACGAGGATGCGTTCGGGCTGGAAGAGGTTGACGAGGTCGGCGAAGCCGGCGCCGAGGTACTCGGCGGTCTCCTCCAGGACGGCGAGCGCGGTGGCGTCGGGGGCCGTGCCGGGATCGGCGGGGTACGCGGCGGCGAGCATCGAGGTCAGGGCCGTCTCCTCGTCCGCGCCGGCCGGAGGCTGTCCGCCCGCCTCGCGCCACCGTTCGAGCAGGGCCTCCGCGCCCGCGTACGCCTCCAGGCAGCCGCGGGCGCCGCAGCGGCAGCGCCGGCCCCTGACCCGTACCGTCAGGTGTCCCCACTCCACCGCCCGGCCGGGGCGCAGGTCGTCCGAGACGACCGAGGCGCCGACGCCCGAGCCGAAGAGGACGACGACGGCGTTGCGGACGCCCCGGCCCGCGCCGAACCACATCTCGGCCTGGCCGAGGGTCTTGGCGCCGTTGTCGATGACGTACGGCACCGACGCGGGCAGGGGTACGGCGGCGCGCAGCAGCCGCTCGAACGGGACGGCGTCCCAGCCGATCGTCTGGCCGTGCACGACGGCCTGGCCGCCGGGGTCGCGGACGACGATGCCGGGGACGCCGACGCCGACGCCGAGCAGGCGCTCGGGGTCGACGCCGGCCTGCCGGACGACCTCCTCGACGCCGTCGCGGACGTGGCCGACCACGACGCCGACCTCGTAGCGGTCGACCCGGCGGGGGCCCTCGGGGTCCAGTGGGCGTTCCACGCGGGCGAGTTCGGTGAGCGCCATGTCGAACAGCTCGACGCGGACGCGGGTCTCGCCGACGTCCACGCCGATCATGTACGCGCTGGCCCGGCGGATGCGGAGGAGCGTCCGCGGGCGCCCGCCGGCCGAGTCGACGCTGCCGGCCTCCTCCACCAGGCCGTCCGCGACGAGTTCGGCGACCACGTTGCTGACCGAACCCGAGCTCAGTCCGGTCGCGGGGCCCAGCGAGAAGCGGCTCATCGGCCCGTCGAAATACAACCGTTGCAGTACCGCGGTGCGGTTCTCCCGCCGCAGGTCACGCACGGTCCGGCCGCTGCGTACGCTCACCGAGCACCCTCTTCCCTTGGATCGGATTCGCAACATACCCCTGGCGGACCTCTTGACGCCACCTTCGCTTGAGGTTTAACTCACATCCTAAATTAAGTCGGGAGAGGGTTTCGGAGGTTGAACGCGGGACGTCGCGCTCCCTCCTCCCCGACTTCCACGACCCCACGAAAGGCCCCTGGGATCATGCGCAGAATCAGAGCCGCCGCCGTCGGTGCCGTCACCCTCTCCCTCGTCCTCTCGGCGGCTGCCTGCGGAGGCGGCACCACGGACGGTGCCGGCTCCAACTCCCAGCCCAAGACCCTCACCTACTGGGCCTCCAACCAGGGCGCCAGCCTGGAGGTCGACAAGAAGGTCCTCCAGCCCGAACTCGACAAGTTCGAGAAGGAGACCGGCATCAAGGTGAAGCTGGAGGTCGTCCCCTGGTCCGACCTCCTCAACCGCATCCTCACCGCCACCACCTCCGGCCAGGGACCGGACGTCCTCAACATCGGCAACACCTGGAGCGCCTCCCTCCAGGCCAGCGGCGCCCTGCTGCCCTGGGACGCGAAGAACTTCGAGAAGATCGGCGGCAAGGACCGCTTCGTCGACTCCGCCCTCGGCTCCACCGGCGTCCAGGGCCAGGACCCGGCCGCCGTCCCGCTGTACTCCATGGCGTACGCGCTCTACTACAACAAGAAGATGTTCAAGGACGCCGGCGTGGAGAAGCCCCCGGCCACCTGGGACGAGGTGATCGCCACCGGAAAGAAGATCACCGGCGGTGGCGGCTCCGGCATCGGCGTGGAGGGCTCCAACCTCTCCAACAACATCCACCAGGTCTTCGTCCTCGGCAAGCAGCACGGCGCCGACTTCTTCACCCCCGACGGCAAGGCCGAATTCACCTCCGACGGAGCCGTCGCCGCCGTCAAGCAGTACGTCGACCTCATGGCCACCCACAGGATCGTCGCCCCGGGCAACGCCGAGTACGCCCAGAACCAGTCCCTCAGCGACTTCGCCAAGAACAAGACCGCCATGGTCCTCTGGCAGACCGCCTCCGCCACCTTCAAGGCCCAGGGCATGAACGACGACGAGTGGGGCGTCGCCCCCGCGCCCGTCCCGTCCGGCGTCCCCGGCACGGGCAAGGCCACCAACTCCATGGTCGCCGGCATCAACCTGGCCGTCTTCAAGAACACCAAGAACATCGACGGCGCCATGAAGTTCGTGAACTTCATGACCGGCGACGCGGAGCAGAAGATCCTCAACACGGCCTACGGCTCCATCCCGCCCGTGAAGAGCGCCCAGCAGGACCCGGCGTTCAGCGCCCCCGCACTCGCCGTCCTGCGCGAGACGCTCGCCACCAGCGCCGCCGCCCTCCCGCAGGTCCCCGAGGAGTCGCAGTTCGAGACCGTCGTCGGCACCGCGGTCAAGGAGCTCTTCGCCGACGCCGCCGCGGGCCGGGCCGTCACCACCGAGTCCGTCCGGGCCAAGCTCGAAAAGGCCCAGCAGCAGATGCCCAAGAAGTGAGTCCGGAAGCCACCATGACCACCACCGCCATCGAGAAGACCGGCGGACGGAGCGGACAGCGGCACACCCCCGGGACGGCGCCCCGCAAGCGCCGCCCCGGGCGGCTCCGGGCCCTCGGCCTGCCGTACCTGCTGCTCCTGCCGGCCCTGCTCCTCGAGCTCCTGGTCCACCTCGTGCCGATGGTCATCGGCATCGTGATGAGCTTCCGGGAACTCACCCAGTTCTTCATCCGCGACTGGACCAGCGCCCCCTGGGCCGGCCTGGACAACTACGCCGTCTCGGTCGACTTCGACGCCCCCGTCGGCGAGGCGCTGCTCGCCTCGTTCTTCACCACCTGCCTCTTCACGCTCTGCTCGGTCGGCCTGTGCTGGCTGCTCGGCACCGCGGCCGCGATCTTCATGCAGGAGACATTCCGGGGCCGCGGCTTCCTGCGGGCGCTCTTCCTCGTCCCGTACGCCCTGCCGGTCTACGCGGCGGTCATCACCTGGGCGTTCATGTTCCAGCGGGACAACGGCCTCGTGAACCACGTGCTGCACGACCAGCTCGGCATCGGCGACAGCCCGGCCTTCTGGCTCATCGGCGACAACGCCTTCGTCACCCTGCTCGTCGTCTCCGTCTGGAAGGGCTGGCCCTTCGCCTTCCTCATCATGATGGCCGGGCTCCAGAACATCCCCAAGGAGATCTACGAGGCCGCGGCCCTCGACGGCGCCGGCGTCTGGCAGCAGATCCGCCGCATCACCCTGCCGTCCCTCCGCCCGGTCAACCAGGTCCTGATCCTCGTGCTGTTCCTCTGGACCTTCAACGACTTCAACACCCCCTTCGTCCTCTTCGGCAAGGCGGCACCCGAATCCGCCGACCTGATCTCCCTGCACATCTACCAGTCCTCGTTCCAGACCTGGAACTTCGGCACCGGCTCGGCGATGTCCGTCCTGCTGCTGCTCTTCCTCCTGGTCGTCACGGGCGGCTACCTGCTCCTCACCACCCGGGGAAGGAAGGCGAGCGATGTCTGAGACCGCACGGAGGCGGCCGCGCTCGCCCATGGCCGCGCCCCGCTCCTTCCTCTGGAGCCGCCGGATCTTCCTCACCCTGCTCACCGGCTTCGTCCTGCTGCCGGTGTACGTGATGGTCTCCAGCTCCCTCAAGCCGCTGGAGGACGTCTCGGGGAAGTTCCAGTGGATCCCCTCCGGGCTCACCCTCCGGCCGTACTTCGACATCTGGGAGACCGTCCCGCTCGCCGACTACTTCGTGAACTCGGTCGTCGTGGCCGGGATCGCGACGGTCTGCTCCGTCACCATCGCGGTCTTCGCCGCCTACGCCGTCAGTCGCTACTCCTTCCGCGGCAAGCGCGTCTTCACGGTCACCGTCCTGTCCACGCAGATGTTCCCCGGCATCCTCTTCCTGCTGCCGCTGTTCCTCATCTACGTCAACATCGGCAACGCCACCGGCATCGCCCTCTTCGGCTCGCGGGGCGGTCTGATCCTCACGTATCTGACCTTCTCACTGCCGTTTTCGGTCTGGATGCTCATCGGCTACTTCGACGCCGTCCCGCGCGACCTCGACGAGGCCGCCAAGGTCGACGGCTGCGGCCCCCTCGGAGCGCTCTTCCGCGTCATCGTCCCCGCCGCCGTCCCCGGCATCGTCGCCGTCGCCGTCTACGCCTTCATGACCGCCTGGGGCGAGGTCCTCTTCGCCTCCGTCATGACCAACGACACCACCCGCACCCTCGCCGTCGGCCTCCAGGGCTACGCCACCCAGAACGACGTGTACTGGAACCAGGTGATGGCCGCCTCCCTCGTGGTCAGCGTCCCCGTCGTCGCCGGCTTCCTCCTCCTCCAGCGCTACCTCGTCACCGGCCTCACCGCCGGCGCGGTCAAGTGACGCCCACCACCGGCGCCACCGCCCCCGAAAGGACTCCCGTGTCTGAACCGCTCGACCTCGCCGCCTTCCCGCCCTCCTTCGCCTGGGGCACGGCCACGTCCGCGTACCAGATCGAGGGCGCCGTCGCCGAGGACGGCCGCGGCCCCTCCATCTGGGACACCTTCTCCCACACCCCCGGCGCCGTCGACAACGGCGACCACGGCGACACCGCCTGCGACCACTACCACCGGTGGCCCGAGGACGTCGCCCTGATGAAGGAGCTCGGCACGGACGCCTACCGGCTGTCCGTCGCCTGGCCCCGTGTCGTCCCCGGCGGCGACGGACCCGTCAACGCGGCCGGACTCGACTTCTACGACCGGCTCGTCGACGGACTCCTCGACGCCGGCATCACGCCCTCCGTCACCCTCTACCACTGGGACCTGCCGCAGGCCCTCCAGGACCGCGGCGGCTGGACCGTCCGCGAGACGGCCGAACACCTCGCCGCCTACGCCACCGTCGTCGCCGAACGCCTCGGCGACCGCGTCACCCAGTGGGCCACCCTCAACGAGCCCCTCTGCTCGGGCTGGATCGGCCACCTCGAAGGACGCATGGCCCCGGGCCTCACCGACCTCACGGCCGCCGTCCGCGCCTCGTACCACCTCCTGCTCGCCCACGGCCTCACCGCACAGGCGGTCCGCGCGGCCGCCCCCGGCGCGCGCATAGGCCTGGTCACCAACCACTCGACCGTCACGCCCGCCTCCAGCCGGCCCGAGGACATCGCCGCGGCGACCCGCATGGACGGCCACACCAACCGCTGGTGGCTCGACCCCGTGTACGGCCGCGGCTTCCCCGCCGACATGCGGGAGCTGTACGGGGTCGAACTCCCCGAACGGCCGGGGGACCTGGAGACCATCGCCGCCCCGCTCGACTGGCACGGCCTCAACTACTACTTCCCGGCCACCGTCGCCGACGACCCCGCCGGCCCCGTCCCGTACGCCACCGAGGTGCGGCTGCCCGACGTGCCCCGCACCGGCATGGACTGGCAGATCGACGCGGGCGGCCTGGAGGCGTTCCTGCTGCGGCTCACCGAGGACTACGGCGTGCGCAAGCTGTACGTCACCGAGAACGGCTCGGCGTTCCCCGACACGGTCGGCCCCGACGGCCTGGTCCACGACCCGGACCGCACCCGCTACCTGGAGCAGCACCTCGCCGCCTGCGCCTCCGCCCTGCGCAAGGGCGCCCCGCTCGCCGGCTACTACGCCTGGTCCCTGCTCGACAACTTCGAGTGGGCCTACGGCTACGACAAGCGCTTCGGCCTCGTCCACGTCGACTACGCCACGCAGCGGCGCACGGTGAAGACGAGCGGGCGGCGGTACGCCGACATCGTCCGGGCCCACCGGGAGGCGACCTCCGGCTGACCGGCGGCGTCCGTCCGACCACCTGAGAGCCGCCCCCGGCACCGCCGGGGGCGGCCTTCGGCATGCCCGCGGCCCGGCGGTCGCCGACCGGCGGAACGACGCGTGCGCGCCGGCGTTCTCCGGCGCCTGGGAGGCGCGTGCGTACCGGCTTCTCCGGCGCCTGGGAGGCGCGTGCGTACCGGCTTCTCCGGCGCACGGGAGGCGCGTGCGTACCGGCTTCTCCGGCGCCTGGGAGGCGCGTGCGTACCGGCTTCTCCGGCGCCTGGGAGACGCGTGCACGACGGCCGGTGGCGCGCGGTTGGTTGCGGGGTACCTGCAACTCGCTTGCGTGACTTGCGCTAGTCTTGCGTTCATGACGCGACGACTTGCTCAAGTGGCGAAGAAGGTGGGGGTCAGCGAGGCGACGGTCAGCCGTGTCCTCAATGGCAAGCCCGGGGTCTCCGAAGCGACACGGCAGTCCGTGCTCACCGCCCTGGACGTGCTCGGATACGAGCGGCCCACGCAGCTGCGCGGCGAGCGCGCCCGGCTCGTCGGGCTGGTCCTTCCGGAGCTCCAGAACCCGATCTTCCCGGCGTTCGCCGAGGTCATCGGAGGCGCGCTGGCGCAGCAGGGCCTGACGCCCGTCCTCTGCACGCAGACCAAGGGCGGCGTCTCCGAGGCCGACTACGTGGAGCTCCTGCTCCAGCAGCAGGTCTCCGGCGTGGTCTTCGCCGGCGGTCTCTTCGCCCAGGCCGCGGCGCCGCACGACCACTACCACCAGCTGGCGGAGCGGAACATCCCGGTCGTCCTGATCAACGCGGCGATCGAGGGGCTGAACTTCCCCTGCGTCTCCTGCGACGACGCCGTCGCCGTCGAGCAGGCCTGGCGCCACCTCGCCTCCCTCGGACACGAGCGGATCGGCCTGGTCCTCGGGCCCGGCGACCACATCCCCTCGCGCCGCAAGCTCGAAGCGGCCCGGGGCGTGGCCGCGGCCGCGGGCAGGGAGCTGACCGACGAGTTCGTCGAGCGGTCGATCTTCTCCCTCGAAGGCGGACAGGCCTCCGCCGCACGGCTCCTGGAGCGCGGGGTGACCGGCATCGTGTGCGCGAGCGACCCGCTGGCCCTCGGGGCCATCCGGGCCGCGCGCCGGCGTGGGCTCTCGGTGCCGGAGGACGTGTCGGTCGTCGGCTTCGACGACTCGGCCTTCATGAACTGCACCGAGCCCCCGCTGTCGACCGTCCGTCAGCCCATCGAGGCCATGGGCCGCGCGGTCGTCGAGCTGCTCTGCGCCCAGATCCAGGGAACCCAGACGCACCCCGGCGAGCTGCTCTTCGAGCCGGAACTCGTCGTCCGGGGGTCGACCGCGCAGCCGCCCGTCGGCTGAGCCCCGCCCCCTTCGGCAGCTCTCGCACCTCCCTTCCCCACCCGCCGGCACCGGCACCGAGGACGCCCCCGTGGCGCCCGGTGCCGGTGCTTTTTTGCGTCCGGAAGTTCCCCGACCGTTGACAAAGTCGTGACCCGGTAGAAACCTGTCACCTCGGCGACGCAAAAGATTGACTGAATTGCTCAAAAGTCAGGTAATGCGCCGCACTTCACTGTCGGAGTCATGCCGGGTTCCCGCCGAACGCCCCTGTTGCTCTCCTCTCCGCAGGTAGGGCGCGCCGCGCGGCCCGGTTCATGGAAAGGTCACCATGAGAGGCACACACCTGAGCCGGCGGCTCACGGCCGGCGCGCTGACCGCCGGTCTGCTCGCCATCGGGCTGCTCCCCGCCCCCGCGCACGCCGAGGCGGCGGCGGAACCCAACCTGGCGCTCGGCCGGTCGGTGACGGCCGGAGGCGCCCACGGCGCCTACCCCGCCCGCAACGTCACGGACGGCAGCCAACAGTCCTACTGGGAAGGGCCGGCGGGCTCGTTCCCCCAGTGGGTGCAGATCGACCTCGGCGCCGCCGTGGGCGTCGACCGGGTCACGCTGAAACT
This sequence comes from Streptomyces wedmorensis, assembly GCF_000716445.1. Taxonomy (GTDB): domain Bacteria; phylum Actinomycetota; class Actinomycetes; order Streptomycetales; family Streptomycetaceae; genus Streptomyces; species Streptomyces wedmorensis. The sequence goes on along the minus strand of NZ_JNWK01000010.1, from coordinate 83,414 downwards.
CCCCACCGGCTGGGAGGCGCGCTCCGAAGCGGTCGGCGTGCTCGGCAGCACCGACGGCAGCACCTTCACCACCCTCTCCGCCCCCAGGTCCCGCGCCTTCGACCCCTCCGCCGCCAACGCGGTGGACATCGACCTCACCTCGGCCACCACCCGGTACCTCCGGATCCAGGTCGACTCCAACACGGGGTGGAACGCGGCCCAGTTGTCCGAGGTCGAGGTCTACGGCGACGGCGGCCCCGTCGACCCGCCCGTCGAAGGGACCGACCTGGCCCGCGGCAAGCCGATCGAGGCGACCTCCACCACCCAGAACTACGTCGCCGCCCACGCCAACGACGGCAACCTCGCCACCTACTGGGAGTCGGCCGGATTCCCGGCCGACCTGACCGTACGGCTCGGCGCCGACGCCGACATCAGCGGCGTGGTCGTGAAGCTCAACCCCGACCAGGCGTGGGGGCCGCGCACCCAGTCCTTCCAGGTCCTCGGCCGCCCGCAGGGAGCCACCGGCTTCACCTCCCTGAAGGCCAGGGCCGACTACTCCTTCAGCCCGTCCTCCGGCGCCAACACCGTCGTCGTCCCGGTCACCGGCCGGTACGCGGACCTCCGGTTGGCCTTCTCCTCCAACACCGGCGCCCCCGGCGCCCAGGTCGCCGAGGTCCAGGTCCTCGGCACGGCGGCCCCCAACCCCGACCTCGTCCTCACCGACCTGACCTGGACCCCGGCCACGCCGTCGGAGGCGGACACCGTGACGGTGAACGCCACGGTCCGCAACTCCGGCAGCGCGCCCGCGGCCGCCACCTCGGTGAACGTCAGCGTCGAGGGCGCCGTGGCAGGGTCCGCCCCGGTGGCCTCCCTCCCCGCCGGAGCGTCCACGACCGTCGCGGTCGCCGTCGGACGGCGACCGATGGGGGCGTACACCGTCTCCGCCGTCGTCGACCCGACGGACACGGTCGCCGAGCAGGACAACGGCAACAACAGCCGCACCGCCGCGACGAAGCTGACCGTCACCCAGAGCCCCGGCCCCGACCTGAAGGTCACCGGCATCTCCGCCAACCCGTCGGCGCCCGCCGTCGGAGCGGCCGTCTCCTTCACCGTCGCGGTCCAGAACCGAGGCACCGCCACCGTCCCGGCCGGCACGATCACCCGCCTCTCCGCCGGCACCACCACGCTCCAGGGCACCACCCCGGCCATCGCCCCGGGAGACAGCGCCACCGTCGCCGTCACCGGAACCTGGACGGCCACCAGCGGCGGCGTCACCCTCACCGCCACGGCCGACGCCACCGGCACGGTCGCCGAGACCGACGAGAACAACAACGTCTTCTCGCGCTCGCTCGTCGTCGGACGCGGCGCCGCCGTGCCGTACACGGAGTACGAGGCGGAGGACGCCCGCTACCAGGGCACGCTCCTCACCGCCGACCAGAAGCGGACCTTCGGGCACACGAACTTCGCCACCGAGTCCTCCGGGCGGCGCTCGGTCCGGCTCACGACCACCGGCCAGTTCGTCGAGTTCACCTCCACCAACCCCGCCAACTCGATCGTCGTCCGCAACTCGGTCCCCGACGCCCCGGCCGGCGGCGGCGCCGAGGCCACGATCAGCCTCTACGTCAACGACACCTTCCTGCGGAAGCTGACCCTGTCCTCCAAGCACAGCTGGCTCTACGGCACCACCGACAGCCCCGAGGGCCTGACCAACACCCCGCAGGGCGACGCGCGACGGCTCTTCGACGAGTCCCACGCCCTCCTCACGCAGACCTACCCGGTGGGCACGAGGTTCCGGCTCCAGCGCGACGCCGGTGACACGGCCGCCTTCTACGTCCTCGACCTCGTCGACCTGGAGCAGGTGGCGCCGGCCGCCGCCCAGCCGTCCGGATGCGTCTCCATCACCGCGTACGGAGCCGTCCCCAACGACGGCATCGACGACACCGACGCCATCCAGCGGGCCGTCACCGCCGACCAGAAGGGCGAGATCGGCTGCGTGTGGATCCCCGCCGGCCAGTGGCGCCAGGAGCAGAAGATCCTCACCGACGACCCGCTGAACCGCGGCGAGTTCAACCAGGTCGGAATCCGTGACGTGACCATCCGCGGCGCCGGCATGTGGCACTCCCAGCTCTACACCACCACCCCGCCCCACCAGGCCGGCGGCATCAACCACCCGCACGAGGGCAACTTCGGCTTCGACATCGACCACAACACCCAGATCTCGGACCTCGCCATCTTCGGCTCCGGCACCATCCGCGGCGGCGACGGCAACGCCGAGGGCGGCGTCGGTCTCAACGGCCGGTTCGGCAAGGGCACGAAGATCAGCAACGTGTGGATCGAGCACGCGAACGTCGGCGTGTGGGCAGGCCGCGACTACTCCAACATCCCCGAGCTGTGGGGACCCGGCGACGGCCTGGAGTTCACCGGCATGCGCATCCGCAACACGTACGCCGACGGCATCAACTTCGCCAACGGCACCCGCAACTCGACCGTCTACAACTCGTCGTTCCGCAACACCGGTGACGACGCGCTGGCCGTCTGGTCGAGCAAGTACGTCAAGGACACGTCGGTGGACGTCGGCCACGACAACCACTTCCGCAACAACACCATCCAGCTGCCCTGGCGTGCCAACGGCATCGCCGTGTACGGCGGTTACGGCAACACCATCGAGAACAACATCATCTCCGACACCATGAACTACCCGGGGATCATGCTGGCGACCGACCACGATCCGCTGCCCTTCACCGGGCAGACCCTCATCGCCAACAACGCCCTGCACCGCACCGGCGGAGCGTTCTGGAACGAGGACCAGGAGTTCGGCGCCATCACGCTCTTCGCGCAGGGCCAGGACATCCCCGGCGTCACCATCCGCGACACCGACATCCTCGACTCGACCTACGACGGCATCCAGTTCAAGACCGGCGGCGGATCGATGCCCGGCGTGCGCGTCACGAACGTCCGCATCGACGGATCCGCCAACGGCTCCGGAATCCTCGCGATGAGCGGCGCCCGGGGCAGCGCGACGCTCACCGACGTCACCATCACGAACTCGGCCGAGGGGGACGTCCTGGTCGAGCCCGGCTCGCAGTTCGTCGTCAACCGGGCCGGTTGACCTCCGTGCACACCATCCGAGAGCGAGGACAGACGACCATGCGTACATGGAGATCACGGGGCCTGAGCGCCGCGATCGCGACCAGCCTCCTGGCACTGGGCGGCCCCCTCACGGCCGCCACGGCGGCGGGCGGCCCCAACATCGCCCTGGGCGACGCCACCGCGGCGGCCGGCGCCCACGCCGAGTACGGCGCCGCGAACATCACCGACGGGAACCAGGGCACCTACTGGCAGAGCGCGGGCAGCACCCTGCCCCAGTGGGTCCAGGTCGACCTCGGCGCCACGACCCGGGTGGACGAGGTGGTCCTGAAGCTCCCCGCGGGCTGGGAGAGCCGCAACCAGACGCTGTCCGTCCAGGGCAGCGCCGACGGCACGAGCTTCACCACCCTCAAGAGCTCCGCCACCTACGCCTTCGCCCCGGGCGCGGCCAACACGGTCACGGTCGCCTTCCCCGCTGCCCAGACCCGGTTCGTGCGGGTCGACATCACCGCCAACACCGGCTGGCAGGCCGCCCAGCTGTCGGAGCTGGAGGTCCACGCCGCCGACGGCTCCTCGGGCAACCTGGCGAGCGGCCGCACCCTCACGGCGAGCAGCCACACCGAGGTCTACACGGCGGCCAACGCCAACGACGGCAACCGGGGCACCTACTGGGAGAGCGCCAACAACGCCCTGCCCCAGTGGCTCCAGGCCGACCTCGGCTCCGCCGTACGGGTCGACCGCGTCGTCCTGCGGCTGCCCGAGACCTGGGGCGCCCGCAGCCAGACCCTGAAGATCCAGGGCAGCACCGACGGCACCGCGTTCACCGACCTCACCGCCTCGCGGTCCCACGCCTTCGACGCCTCCAACGGCCGCTCGGCGACGGTCACCTTCGATGCCACCACCACCCGGTTCCTGCGGGTCCTGGTGACCGCGAACAGCGTGCAGCCCGCCGCCCAGATATCCGAACTGGAGGTGTACGGCCCGGCCACCGGCGACACCCAGGCCCCCTCCGCGCCCACCGGCCTGGCCTACACCGAACCCGCCACCGGCCGGATCCGGCTCACCTGGACCGCGGCCACCGACGACACCGCCGTCACCGGCTACGACGTCTACGCCAACGGATCCCTCCTCACGAGCGTCGCCGGCGACGTGACCACGTTCACCGACAACCGGCCGGCGAACCAGACGGTGTCCTACCACGTCCGCGCCAGGGACGCGGCCGGCAACCAGTCCGGCGACAGCAACACCGTGACCCGCACCGCCGACACCGGCGACACGCAGGCACCGACGGCACCCGCGAACCTCGCCTTCACCGAGCCCGCCGGCGGCCAGGTGAAGCTGACCTGGACCGCGGCCACCGACGACACCGCCGTCACCGGCTACGACGTCTACGCCAACGGGACCCTGCGCACCACCGTCGCGGGCGGCGTCACCACCTACACCGACACCCAGCCCGCCTCCGCGACCGTCACCTACCGCGTCCGGGCCAGGGACGCGGCCGGCAACCAGTCCGTCGACAGCAACGCCGTCACCCGCAACGGCAGCGGCGGCACCGGCTCCGACCTCGCCGTGGCCAAGCCGATCAGCGCCTCCTCCACCGTCCACACGTTCGTCGCCGAGAACGCCAACGACAACAACACGGCGACGTACTGGGAAGGCGCCGGCGGCAGCTACCCCCAGACCCTGACCGTGAAGCTCGGCGCCAACGCCGATCTCGACCGGATCGTGCTCCGGCTCAACCCGGACACCGCCTGGGCGACCCGCTCGCAGACCATCGAGGTCCTCGGCCGCGAACAGAACGCCACCGCCTTCACGACCCTGGCAGCGGCGAAGAGCCACACCTTCGACCCGGCGAGCGGCAACACCGTCACCGTCCCGGTCTCCGGGCGCGTCGCCGACGTCCGGCTCACGTTCACCGCGAACACCGGCGCACCGGCCGGCCAGCTCGCCGACTTCCAGGTCATCGGCGTCCCGGCACCCAACCCCGACCTGGAGGTCACCGGCCTCACCGTGTCGCCCGCCGCCCCGGTGGAGTCCGACCCGATCACCGTGTCGGCCACCGTCCGCAACAGCGGCCCCGCCGCCGCACCGGCCAGCACCGTCGCCCTGCGCCTCGGCGGCACCAAGGTCGCCACCGCACAGGTCGGCGCCCTGGCCGCCGGCGCGCAGACCACCGTCAGCGCCTCCATCGGCGCCCGCGAGGCCGGCACCTACCAGCTGAGCGCCGTCGCCGACGAGGCGAACGCCGTCATCGAGCAGAACGAGTCCAACAACACCCACACCAGCCCCACCGCCCTCGTAGTCAAGCCCGTAGGCGGATCCGACCTGGTCACCGCCTCGGTGACGACCACACCGTCGAGCCCGGCCGCGGGAGACACCGTCACGTTCAAGGCGACCGTGCGGAACCAGGGCACCGAGGCGAGCGCCTCGGGCGGCCACGGCGTCACCCTCAGCCTCCTCGACTCCCGGGGCGGCACGGTCAAGACCCTCACAGGAACCCACGGCGGCGCCCTCGCCCCCGGCGCCACGGCCGAGGTGACCCTCGGCCCGTGGACCGCGGCCGACGGCTCGTACACCGTGCGGACCGTCCTCGCCGACGACGCCAACGAGCCGCCGGTCAAGCGGACCAACAACACCTCCACCCAGCCGCTGTTCGTCGGACGCGGGGCGCACATGCCCTACGACATGTACGAGGCGGAGGACGGCACGGCCGGCGGCGGAGCCACCGTCGTCGGACCCAACCGGACCGTCGGCGACATCGCGGGCGAGGCGTCCGGCCGCAAGGCCGTCAACCTGGACGCGACGGGCGAGTACGTCGAGTTCACCACCCGCGCCGCGACCAACACCCTGGTGACCCGCTTCTCCATCCCGGACGCCCCGGGCGGCGGCGGAATCGACTCCACCATCGACGTCTACGTCGACGGAGTCTTCAGGAAGGCGCTCCCGCTGACCTCCAAGTACGCCTGGCTGTACGGCAACGAGACCGCGCCCGGCAACTCCCCGGGCGCCGGCGCCCCGCGCCACATCTACGACGAGGCGCACCTCCTCCTCGGCGAGACGGTCCCGGCCGGCTCGAGGATCCGGCTCCAGAAGGACGCGGCCAACACCTCCACGTACGCGATCGACTTCGTGAACCTGGAGCAGGTCGCGCCGGCCGCGAACCCCGATCCGGCCACGTACACCGTGCCGGCCGGGACCACGCACCAGGACGTGCAGAACGCGCTCGACAAGGTCCGCATGGACACCACCGGCACCCTCGTCGGCGTCTACCTGCCGCCGGGCGACTACCAGACGTCGAGCAAGTTCCAGGTCTACGGCAAGGCGGTCAAGGTCGTCGGCGCCGGACCGTGGTACACCCGGTTCCACGCGCCCTCGACCCAGGACAACACCGACGTCGGCTTCCGCGCCGAGGCCGCCGCGAAGGGCTCCCTCTTCAAGGGCTTCGCCTACTTCGGCAACTACACCTCGCGGATCGACGGCCCGGGCAAGGTGTTCGACTTCGCCAACGTGTCGGACATCGTCATCGACGACGTCTGGAACGAGCACATGGTGTGCCTCTACTGGGGCGCCAACACCGACCGGATGACCATCAAGAACTCCCGGATCCGCAACCTGTTCGCCGACGGCGTCAACATGACCAACGGTTCCACGGACAACCTCGTCACCAACAACGACGCCCGCGCGACGGGCGACGACAGCTTCGCGCTGTTCTCGGCGGTCGACGCCGGCGGCGCCGACATGAAGAACAACGTCTACGAGAACCTCACCACCACCCTGACCTGGCGGGCGGCCGGAGTGGCCGTCTACGGCGGCTACGCCAACACCTTCCGCAACATCCACATCGCCGACACCCTCGTCTACTCCGGGATCACCATCTCGTCCCTCGACTTCGGCTACCCGATGAACGGCTTCGGAACGGATCCCACCACCTTCGAGAACATCTCGATCGTCCGCGCCGGCGGCCACTTCTGGGGCTCGCAGACCTTCCCCGGCATCTGGGTCTTCTCCGCCTCGAAGGTCTTCCAGGGCATCAGGGTCAACCACGTCGACATCGTCGACCCCACCTACAGCGGGGTGATGTTCCAGACGAACTACGTCGGCGGCCGGCCCCAGTTCCCCATCAAGGACACGGTCTTCACCGACGTCTCGATCACCGGCGCGCGCAAGAGCGGCGACGCGTACGACGCCAAGTCCGGCTTCGGCCTCTGGGCCAACGAGATGCCGGAGTCCGGCCAGGGCCCGGCCGTCGGCGAAGTGACGTTCAACGGCCTCGAACTGAACGGCAACGCCGTCGACGTGCGCAACACCACATCCACCTTCCGGATCGACATCAACCCGTAGTCCCGGGCGGCCTCCAGGCCGCTCCCGACCCGCGACCGGCGCGGGCCCCGACCGGGGGCCCGCGCCGCTCACATGGAACAGACCTGGTCAGAGCGGGTGTCAGCATGGTGGGCTATGCAGGGGAAGACCACGCGAAGGACGTACGTATCCGGGGGAACGCACGACCGGGCCGCCCCACGCAGTACCGGACCACGAGACGACAGGCCCCTCACGACGACGAGGGGCCTCCCCAGGGGGAACCCCGCCATGACGCCACCCACCACAGCAGGCCCCACGCTCATCGGATCCGTCCGACGAGCCATGCGCCTGCTCGCAGCCGTCGCCGAAGACCCCTCGCGCTCCACCGCCAAGCACCTCGCCCGGCGCACAGACATCCCGATCGGCACCACCTACCACCTGCTCCGCACCCTCACCCACGACGGCTATCTGCACCGCGACGGCGGCCGCTACCTCATCAGCGCCGCCACGGCCCGCCTCGGCGGAGCCGTACCCGAACAGACCGACGCCCGCGATCTCCAGGCGTGGCTGGACTCCCTGCGCGACCAGACCGGAGCCGCCATCTACTACGCCCGGTACGACGAGGGCGAGGTCAAGCTGGTCGGACAGTCCTCCGGCCCCGGCATACCGGCCGTCGAGGAGTGGGCGGACTTCCGGCGCACCGCCCACGCGCACGCGATCGGCCAGTGCCTGCTCTCCCAGCTCGACCCCGAAGCCCGACGCGACCACCTGGCCCGCCACCCCGCCGAACAACTCACCCCGTACACGGTCCCCGACGCCGACGCGCTGCTGCACAAACTCTCCCGGCTCCGCAGGGGACACGCGGTCCAGGAACGCGAGGAGTACGCCCCCGGCACCGTCTGCGCCGCCGTCCCCCTCTCGGCCGGCGCCGTCCCGGCCACCCTGGCCCTGTCCCTGCCGATGGCGCGCGCCCACCTCCTCGACCCGCTCTCCCACCACCTACGCCACCAGCTGGAGACCGCCTTCACGAGCCACGCCCTCGGCGTGCGCCTGTGACCCGGCGGCGCCGGTAGCCGTCACACCGGGCCGTCAGCGCTCCCCGCGGAAGTCCAGCATGCAGAAGACCTTGTCGTAGCGGCGCTCGCCGACGGCGACGAAGTCGGGCAGGCGGCCGTACTCCCGGAACCCCAGCGACCGGTAGAGGCGCAGGGCGTCGGCGTTGTCGCCGCGGGCGTCGAGGGTCAGGACCTCGATGCCGGCCCGCTCCGCGTCGGCGACCAGGGCGGCGGTGAGGGCCCGGCCGATCCCGCGACCGTGCGCGGCGGCGTCCACCGCCAGCTTCTCCAGATCGGCGTGCGGACGGTGGGTCGGTCGCGCGTAGCGGAGCCAGTACCCCAGCCCGACCAGACGGCCGTCGGCGTACGCGGCACGCAGGGCACCGTCGCCCGCGCGGGCCGCGACGACGACGTCGTCGAGGAGCCGCTCCACCTCGTCGGCCGCCGGGGGTTCGACCCAGCCGAGCGCGGCGCCCCCGCTGACCAGGTCCGCCAGGATCCGATGGGCCTCCTCGGCGAACCGGGCGCGGAGGCCGGGGCCGGACGTCACCTCGTCGGCGTCGAGGATCAGGGGCGCTGGACGCGTCGCGTCGCCGGTCGTGGCTTCTCGCATGACGGGCAGTATCCCCCCACCCGGAGGGCGCCGCGCGCGCTCCCTCACGGGAGTGGTTCCCCGGGGCCAGTGGGCGCAGTGCGGCGCGGTCTGCGGGGGAGCGGCGGAGTACCGGGACGAAGCTGTGCGCTGCCCGTACACCAGCGAAGACGGAGGTTCCCGCTCCCATGACCCAAGCACACCTCAGGCCGCCGGGCCGGCGCCGCAGAGCCGGCGGGAGGGCCGGGGCGCTCGCCGCGTGCGGACTGGCGCTCGCCCTCGCCGCGCCCGGCACCGCACTGGCCGCGCCCGGTGACCTGGACCCGACGTTCGGAACCGGCGGCCGGGTCACGACGCCCCTCCCGGGGTACGCCGAAGGCCATGACATCGCGCGGCAGGGCGACGGGAAGCTCGTCATGGTCGGCCTGAGCAGCGAGGCGGGCTTCGCGCTCGCCCGCTACCTGCCGGGCGGCGGCCTCGACACCACCTTCGGCGGCGACGGCACGGTCACCAGCGACTTCGGCGGCGGAGCCCACACGGCCAACGCGGTGGCGATCCAGCCGTCGGACGGCAAGATCGTCGTCGCGGGCACCACCGAGGTGATCGCGGAAGAGGGCGGCGGCTGCTGCTTCTTCTCCGTGGCCCGGTACAACACCGACGGCACCCCGGACACCGGCTTCGGCGACGGCGGCCTGGTACGGATCGAGGAGTTCGGCGGCTCGGCGGACGGCACGGACATCGCCGTACAGCCCGACGGCGCGATCATCGCCGCCGGCAAGAGCGGCGGCGGTGGCTTCACCCTGGTCCGACTCACCGACGAGGGCGAACTCGACCCGAGCCTGGGCGGCGACGGCACGGTGGTCGCCGGCTTCACCCCCACCTCGCCCCAGGACGCCGGCGGCATCGCCCGCTCCCTGGCGCTCCAGCCCGACGGGAAGATCCTCCTCACCGGCTACGTCGGCGACACGGCCTTCGACATCGGCGTGGCCCGCTACCTGCCGGGCGGCACCCTCGACACGACCTTCAGCGGCGACGGCATGGTGACGGCGGACTTCGGCGGCACCGAGTTCGGCAACGCCGTGGCGGTACAGCCGGACGGCAGGATCCTCGTCGCCGGGAGCGGCGGCGCCGGCTTCGCGCTCCTCCGGTACAACGCCAACGGCACCGCCGACACAGGCTTCGCCACCGGCGGGCGTACCTCGGTGGCCTTCCCCGGCGACGGCGGAACCGCCAACGCCATGGCACTCCAGACCAACGGCAGGATCGTCCTCGCCGGCCGGGCCGACGACCCGAACAGCGCCGAGGCGAACGACTTCGGAGTCGTCCGCTTCCACACCAACGGCACCGTCGACACCGGCTTCGGCGGCGACGGCTTCGTGGTCACCGGCTTCAACGACTTCGACGAGGCCCGCGCGGTACTCGTCCAGCCCGACGGCAAGATCGTCGCGGCCGGCCACGGAGCGGGCTTCGCCTTCGCGCTCGCCCGCTACCTGGGCGGTGACGGCACCACGCCCCCGGCGCCGAGCGCGGACCTCGTGGTGACGCAGGCCCCCACGGTCCCCGTCAGCATCGGCGACCGGGTCACCTACACGGTGACCGTCGCCAACTCCACGGCCTCCACCGCCACCGCGACCGGCGTCACCCTCTCCGACACGCTCTCCGGCGCCGGCGTCACCCTCACCTCGGCCACCTCGCCGCAGGGCACCTGCACGACCACGGCGACGACGGCCTCCTGCGCCCTCGGCTCCCTCGCCCCGGGCACGAGCGCGACGGTCACGGTGACGGCCGAGCCCCGCTCCACCGGCACGATCACGCACACGGCCACCGCCACGGGGAGCCCGCAGGACCCCGTGGGCTCCAACAACACGGCCGTCGCGACCACTTCGGTCAACAACGCCCGCGGCTGCACCGTCATCGGCACCAGCGGCGTCGACACCCTGACCGGCGGTTACGCCAACGACGTGATCTGCGCCCTCGGCGGCAACGACACCGTCCGCTCCGGCTACGGCAACGACACGGTCCACGGCGGCTACGGCAACGACGACATCGACGGCGGCTTCGGCGACGACACCCTGAACGGCGGCCCGGGCAACGACACCCTGACCGGCTACTACGGCAACGACCGCCTCACCACCACCGACGGCGTGCCGGCCAACGACACCGCCAACGGCGGCTTCGGCACCGACACCTGCACCACCGACGCGGGCGACACCCGCATCAGCTGCCCCTGACCCCGCCCCGCTCACGGGAGCCGTCGCCGTCCCCCACGGCGACGGCTCCCGTCACGTCCTACCCGGTCGCCTCCGTGCCGTCCTCGATCCACGGGCGGAGCTTCTCCGGGTTGCGGACCGCCCAGATGCGCGTCACCCGGCCGCCGTCGAAGTCGAACGCGGCGACCGTCACCGTCGTGCCGGCGTGCTGCGCGACCAGGCCGGGCCTGCCGTTGACCGTGCGTTCGAGGAGTGTCAGCCCGGGGGCCTTGTCGGCGATGTGGATCAGGTACTGGGCGATGAGGTCGCCGCCCTCGACCGGACGGAGGACGGTCCCGACCAGGCCCCCGCCGTCGGCGGTCATCGAGGCGGCGGGGTCGAGGAGGCCGACGAGGGCCTTGATGTCCTTCGCCTCCCAGGCCTCCTTGAAATCCCGTACCAGCGCGGCCTGTCCGGCAGCCGGGGCCGCCGAGGCCCTGGCGTCGCGGATCCGCCGACGGGCCGAGGCCGCCAGCTGCCGGCAGGCCGCGGGTGTCCGGCCGACGATCCCGGCGACCTCGGGGAACGGGTAGCGGAAGACGTCGTGCAGCACGAACGCGACGCGCTCCGCCGGGGTCATCGACTCCAGGACGACCAGGAAGGCCATGTGCACCGACTCGTCCAGGGTGACCCGGTCGGCGGGGTCGGCAGGCTCCGCCCCGCCGTTCCCGCTCCGCCCGCTGAACCACTCGGTACGGTCGGGCAGCGGCTCGGGCAGCCACGCGCCGACATAGCGCTCGCGCCGGGCGCGCGCCGAGCCGAGCACGTCCAGGCAGATGCGGCCGGCCACCGTGGTCAGCCAGGCGCCCGGCGACTCGACCGCCTCCTGCTGCCGCCGCGTCATCGCGTACCAGCGGGTGTACGTCTCCTGGACGGCGTCCTCGGCCTCGGCCAGTGAACCGAGCAGCCGGTAGGCGAGGTTGGTCAGATGGCGCCGCTCGCCGAGGATCTCGCTCAGCACCGGATCGCGCCGGTCGTGCGTCTGCTCCACTGGGGTGCCCATGGTCGCGACCGCTCCCTCGTTCTTCTCGTCCGTTCCCGCTCCCGGTATGTCACATGATCATCGCACCGGACGTGACCGGTGTCCCACTCACACTTCGCGCGCCTGCGTCGTCGAACCGTCGAGAACGCGACGATCCACCGCCGCGAGGCAGAAGAGAGGACCGCACGATGGCCACCGACACGACGGCTGCATCGCGCACCCACACGTTCCTGCGGGTCTCGATCGCCCTGCAGACCCTGACCCTGTTCCTCCAGGCGGTCTCCGCTGGCCTGCTGCTGTCCACCTCGTACGGCGAGCTGCTCCACGCGGTCGGCGCCCGCGTGATGTACGGCGCGTCGATGCTCTACGTGCTCGCCGCGATCCTCGCGTGGCGGCCCGGCGGCGGGTCGCTCCGCCCCATCCCGCACGCCTCGGTCTTCCTCGTGCTCGCCTCGGGCCAGGTGGTGTCGGGCATCGCGCACATGCCCTCGTTCCATGTCCCCCTGGGCGTCCTCATGTTCGGCCTCAGCGTGCTGGCGCTCGGCCGGATGACGACGACCCGCCCGGCGGGACGCGCCTCGTTCCGCGCGTAGCGACCGCCCGGCCGCCCGCGCAATGCCGAAGACCGGTGAACCCTTCTTCACGGGAGTCAACGCCAAGATCCACTACTCGCCGGTCATGCCCGGCTGACCGGCCGCGAAGCCCCTGCCGGTGCGAGGGCGGCCGGCAGGGGCTTCGCGTGGACGACGCGGAGTTCCGACACGGCCCGGGTGAGCGCCACGTAGAGCCGGTTGAGGCCCCGGGGCTCGGCCTCGACGATGTCCGCGGGCTCCACGACGATCACGTGGTCGTACTCCAGGCCCTTCGCCGCCGTCGCCGGGACCACGGTGACGCGGGCGCCGGGCACCTCAGGTCCCGCCGTCGCGACACCGGCCGTGTCCAGGGCGCCCCGCAGCGTGTCCGTGGCCGAGTCCGCGGCGATGACGCCGATGGAACCCGGACGTTCGCGCGCGGCGGCCACCGCCGCGACCACCGCCGCGGCCGTGTCGTGCGTCGCCTCGATCGTCGCGCTGCCGTCGTCGCGCAGGGAACGGGCCGGAGGCACGTCCACGTCGAGATGGCCCAGGAGCCGGTTGGCGAGCTCGGCGACGGCGCGCGGAACACGGAAGCCCGTGGTCAACGGGGTGACGACGGTACCGGGCTTGGCCAGGTGGGCGAGCAGCCCCGGCCAGTCACGGGCCGCCCACGGGGTGGTGCCCTGGGCGAGATCGCCGAGCACCGTGAGCGACGCGAAGGCCGAACGGCGGGCGATGGCGCGGCACTGCATCGGGGACAGGTCCTGCGCCTCGTCGATCACCACGTGTCCGTACCCCTCGGGGCGCTCGATCAGACCGGCGAGCTCGTCGAGCAGGACCAGATCGGCCGCCGACCAGCGCGCCGCCCTGACGGACCGCGACGGGCCGGCCCGCAGCAGCTCCCGCTGCTCGCACGCGTCCAGGACGCCCGCCGCCGCGGCCGCCAGGGCGTCCGGTCGCGTCAGCAACCCCAGGAGCACCTGCTCAGGGCGCACGGCGGGCCACACGGCGTCGAGCAGGGCGGTGACCGGCCTCGCCCGGGACGCCTTCCGCACCCACGTCCGGGTACGGGGCCCCGCGCGGCGCTCCGCCTGCATCTGCGCGGCGCGGACGACACGGGTACGGACGCGCTCGCGCCCCACCGCGTAGGCGGGTTCCTCCGCGCGCACGTCCTCGACGATCCGCTCCAGCTCGTCGACGGGCACCCGCCACCGGTACGAGCCGTCCGGGAGCACCAGCGGCTGTGCCCGGTCGGCCCGCACGTGTGCGTACAGCGCGCGGTTCAGGACCTCGGCCATGCGGACGTCGTGCTTGATAGCGGCGGCCGCCGGGCCGTCCTGCGCCCCGACCGGGTGGCGGGCGATCTCGTCGTCCAGGGTGGATTGCCGTACGTCCGTCTCGCCCAGCGCGGGCAGGACCTGGGAGATGTGGGCGAGGAAGGCGCGGTGGGGGCCGAGGATGAGCATGCCGCCCCGCTGGACGCGCTGCGGATGGGTGTAGAGGAGATACGCGGCGCGGTGCAGTCCCACCGCGGTCTTCCCCGTGCCGGGGGCGCCCTGGACGCAGAGGGAGGCGGAGAAGTCCTCCCGTACGAGGTCGTCCTGCTCGGGCTGGATGGTCGCGGCGATGTCCCTCATGGGCCCGGTGCGGGGGCGTTCGATCTCGGCCGCGACGATCCCGCTCGGCCGTACCCCGTTGCCGCCGGGGCCGGGCCCGCCCGGCCCGTCCCCGGCGAGGTGCTCGTCCTCCAGACCGGTCAGGTCGGCCGCGTCCCCGCGGCCGGCGGGCGACCAGCCGAACCGGCGCCGGACGGCGACGCCCTGCGGGTCACGGGCGGCCGCCTGGTAGAAGGCGCGTGCCACCGGTGCGCGCCAGTCGACCACCAGCGGAGGCGCCGACGGATCGCGCGCGATGCGCATGCGCCCGATGTGGTGAGTCTGCCCGGCGTGGTCGCCCGCGGTTCCGGGCGCCCGGGCGAAGTCGAGCCGCCCGAAGAACAGCGGGCCCGGGGGCAGTTCACGCAGGTCCCTGGCCTGGCCGCGCAGCCGCCGTCCCAGGACCTCGGCGTCCGCGCCGGACGCGGAGGCGTGTTCGCCGACGACCACCTGTTCCTGCGCGCCGTCGATCATCGCGGTGAGTGCCGCTCGGCAGTCGTCGTGGTGGGCGCGTTCCCGGCTGAGGGCGTCACGGAGTGCGGAATCGAGGGGTGTCATGGGTTCAACATAATGCAACCCAAGAAAATATGTAACCGAGTAACGTTTTATCGGAGGGTGCTCAGGAGAGCAGGGCCACCCCGCTGCCGAGCTGGTCGAACGCCTCCGACGCGACGGCGACCGCCTCGGGATAGAGCCCGTCCGCGCTGTCGCCCCCGGTGATCCGCCGCCAGTTCTCCCGCGCGAGGACACGCTGGACGGCGACCACCTGACCGGCGGCGAGCCGGCCCGCCACCCCGCCCCCGAGCGCCCCGGCCAGGATCTCCTCGTTCCGCTCCACATACGCGTGCAGTCGCGCCACCACCGACGGCGTCCCGTACACCAGCCGATGGAACGCGAGCACCCCTTCGTCGTCGTTCAGCCCCGTCACCGGGTCACGGCGCGCCAGCCCCTCGAGGAAGTGCCCCCGCAGCGCCTCCAGCGGAGAACACCCCTCGGGCCGCCCCGCGACCACCCTCCCCGCCTCCCCCTCGTGGTCCGCCAGCCGGTGCAGCACCAGGTCCTCCTTGGTCGGGAAGTACCGGAACAGCGTCGGCTTCGACACCTCGACGGCCGCCGCCACATCGGCCACCGTCACCTCCTCGAACCCCCTCTCCACGAACAAGCCGATCGCCACATCCGACAACCGCTCGTACATCCGCCGCTTCTTGAGCTCCCGCAGCCCACCCGTCTCAGCCATACCGAGCACCCTACGACGCGCCGTCCGACCTGCTCAGAAGCCGGTGGCGAGTGCCGCGTGACGCCATGCGTCGAGTTCACGCCGCACCAGGTCCAGCTTCGCCTCCACGCGCTCCACCGCGTCCGCCCCCAACTGCAGGCGCAGCGGCGGGTCCGCGACCTCGGTGATGTCGACGACGGCCCTCGCGGCCTTCGCCGGATCGCCCGGCTGGCGGCCGTTGTGGTGGGTGAGCGCCTCCCGCACCGGCCCCGCCCCGGCGGCGTAGTCGGCGATGGAGGCCGGTTCGACCCGCATGCTCAGGCTGTCGAGGAAGTCGGTGCGGAAGCCGCCCGGCTCGACGATCGTGACGCGGATGCCCAGCGGGCCCAGCTCGCCGTGCAGCGCCTCGGAGATGCCTTCGAGGGCGAACTTCGAAGCACCGTACAGACCCACGCCCGGAGCGGTGGCGAAGCCGCCCACGGAGCCGATGTTCAGGACGTGCCCCGATCGCTGGGCCCGCAGCGTCGGCAGGGTCGCCCGCAGCGTGTTCAACACCCCGAACACGTTGACGTCGAACAGGGCCCGGGCGGCGCTGTCGGAGACCTCCTCGACCGCGCCCACCAGCCCGTATCCGGCGTTGTTGACCACGACGTCGATCCGGCCGAACCTCGCCAGACCCGCCTCCACCGCGGCCGCCAACCGGCCGGGTTCGGACACGTCCGCGCTCACCGCCAGCAAGCCGTCGGGCCTCTCCGGGTACGCCCCCTCCACCGCCGACGCGTCCCTCGCCGTGGCGATCACGCCGTGCCCGCGATCCAGTGCCTCACGGGTGATCCTCGCGCCGAGCCCGCGCGACGCACCCGTGACAAACCAAACACCCATGCTCTCCCCGCTCCGTTCCGGTCGCCCCGTCGGCCGACGGCCCCACGCTAGGAGCTGGAGTCCTCTCTAGGTCAAGAGCTCCATGACGGGTCCCGCGAGCGGGTGGTGGCGGCGGTCGCGGAGGTCGAGGACGGAGGTGGGGACGGAGTGGGCGTGGGAGACGAGGAGGGTCATGAGGCGCCAGAGGGTGTCGGAGCGGGGCGGGAGGAGGAGTTCGAGGCCGGCCGGGCGGGGAGGCGTTCCCGCTGGACCTCCCACGGGCCATCGTCCGGGGGTCCGGTTCGGCCGGCGCGTCGGGAGCCCTCGGGTCGACGAGCACCGCGAGGCGGCCGGCGGTCACCGCCGACAGGCAGAGCGGCGGCACCGGCCACTCGTCCGTGAGCTCGAACTCGCCGGTCGGCGCGGCCCCTTCGGCCCGCGCGTCCCCGCCGGTGTCACGGACCCGGAGTCTCAGCCTGATCAGGGGGGTGAACTCGGCGGGGGCGTAGTCGCCCCCGTAGGTGGTGAACGTCCCCTCGCTGTCGGGTTCGTACCGCACGAGCGACGCCTCCAGGACGTCCGCCGTGCCAACCGGGCCTCCGGCACGTCCGGGCCGGAGCGCGGCGCCCACAGCACGAAGGTGTCGTCCGCGTAGGCGACGGTCGTGTCCTTGACGCGGTCCCGGGAAGAGACAGAGCGTGGCGAAGAGGAGGTGGCCGATGAGCACCCCGGTGCAGCTGCGCATGACCCCCGCTTCCGTGCCGGTGTCGAGGGAGCACCGTATCCGGCCGGGTCGCCCCGGCGGCACCCCGCGGTGCGGGGTTCCACTGGGGCCCGGTCCCGTGCGGGACCGGGCCCGTGGGGTCACGAGGTGGCGGGGACGGTGTCCTCGAAGGCGGTGCCGGCGGAGCGGTACGCGGAGACCTTGGCGGCCACCTGCGCCGGGGTGAGGACCTGGTCCTTGACGTGCAGGACGTAGTCGACCTTCTGGTCGTAGGAGCGCGGGGTCGTGGAGGGCTGGCCGGCGAGGTCGATCAGCCACTGGTTGAAGTTGATGGACATGGGGCGCTCGGGGAGGTAGCGGGCGTCGTGGCGGCCGAACTCCCGGCCGTCGACGTAGTAGACGATCGCCGTGTCGTCGATGGTGACGACGAGGTCGTGCCAGCCGGCGTAGGACGTACGGGACGCGGAGTGCTGGTTGACCGCCTCCCAGGGGTCGGGCCGGTAGGTCTCCCAGGAGGTGGTGTACAGGATGTTGGCCGGCTCGCCCCAGCCTCCGTTGGGCAGGTACTCGAAGTCGTACTCGGCGTAGTCGTCGGCCATCGGGGCCTTGAGGTCGTTGATGGTGAAGAAGGTCTGGACGACGCGGTCGCCGTCGGGGCCGGAGAGCGGCGCGTCGGAGAAGCGGACGCGCGCCGCGTAGGTGCCGTTCCTGAACTTCGTGGCCCGGGTGAGGATCTCGGTGTGCCGGGTGGACTCGCCGGTTCCCGCGGTGGAGGTCCGGAGGTTCATGATCGAGTTCGTTCCCTCCTTCGCGAAGGTGACGTTCTCGGGTGCCCAGGTGGCGCCCGGCACGCCGGGGCCGCCGGCGTTGGAGCGCACGCTCCAGCCGTGGGCCCCCACGGCCGGGTCGGTGTGTCCGGTGTAGTCGAAGTCGTCGAACAGCGCGGCGCCCGTGGGAGGCGGCGTCGTCGGGTCGGTCGGCGTCGGCGTGGGCTCCGCGCCGGCGGGGGCGGTGCCCCAGACGGGGACGCCGGCCACAGTGGCGGTGACCTTGGACCAGGAGGCGTACGAGGTCTGGGCCGGGCCGAAGGAGTAGTCGTCGTTCTGGTTGAGCGGCTGCCAGTCGGAGCGGTGGAAGCGCAGCTGCATGTCCCCGGTGTCCGCGCCGGGCGCGAGCGAACCGGCGCCGGCGGTGAAGCCGACCTCCAGGTAGCGGTCGGCGGTCGCCGTGGGGTTCGCCAGGGTCCCGAACGTGCCGGTGAGGTTCGCGCAGCCCTTCACGGCCCAGGAGCAGGCGTAGGTGTACGAGGCTCCCGCGTCGGCCTTGAAGTAGTAGCGCACCTTGACCTGGCTCAGCGGGACGGAGGCGGTACCGGTGTTGACCACCTTCAGCCAGGGCTCGACCTGGTCGCCGCCGGTGGCGCTCTGCCGGTACTGGACGGTGACGGCCTCACCGGCCGCCGCCGCCGGAAGGGCGGTGAGGGCGGTGGCGCCGAGCCCGGTCACCGCGGTGACCGCGAGCGCGGCACGGATGCGCAGCTTCCTGTTCTTCGACGGGTCGCTCATGAGGACTCCTCCTTGGGTCGGGTCCGGCCGGCGGCCGGGGGCGTGGGGGAAAGGCGGCGCGGCACCCCGAGGGCGTCGAGCCGGGTCCGGTGGTGGCGCAGGCGCTCGCGGAAGCCGGGCCAGTCGTGGCGGCCGGTCCAGACGACCTCGGCGAGCGCGCAGAGCCGGGGGAACGTGAGGTATTCGGCGTGCGCGGCGGTGGGCACGTACTCGGTCCACAGCTGGGCCTGGGACCCGAGGACCCGGGCGGCCTCCTCGGCACTCCAGTCGGCGGGTGCCGGGTCGTTGCCGTGGACGGCCCGCAGGTCGACGACCTCGCCGGCCTGCCCGGGCGGTTCCTCGGCGCCGGCCGACTGCGGGTAGTCGAGGTAGGTGGTCCGGTGGGGCGCCATGACGACCTGGTGTCCGCGGCGGACGGCCGTGCGTCCGTGGTCGGCGTCCCGCCAGGGCATGACGGTGAAGTACGGAGGGAGGTCGGCGCCGTTCTCGGTCCAGCTGAGCGGGCGGCGGCCTGCGTCGACGAGGTGGCGTCCGACCCGTTCCATGAACCAGCCGTGCAGGGCGTCGGGCCCCGGCAGCCCCTCGGCGGCGACCCTGCGGCGGGCCGCCGTGGAGGCGTGCCACTCGGTGGTGGGGCACTCCTCGCCGCCGATGTGGACGTAGGGGGACGGGAAGACGTCCATCACCTCGTCCAGGACGGTGCGGCAGAAGTCGAGGGCCCCGTCGTGGACGCCGAGGATGGTGTCGCAGACGCCCCACCGGTCCCAGACCTCGTAGGTGCGGCCCGGATGGTTGCCGATCTCGGGGTAGGCGGCGAGGGCGGCGCGGACGTGGCCCGGCATCTCGATCTCGGGCACGACGGTGACGCCGCGCTCCGCCGCGTACGCGACGAGGCCGGTGAGTTCCGCCCGGGTGTAGGCGCCGCCGTGCGGCAGGCCGCCGACCTCGGTGAGCCGGGGGAGTGCGGCGACCGGCATCCGCCACCCCTGGTCGTCGGTGAGGTGCAGGTGCAGGACGTTGAGTTTGTGCAGGGCGAGGAGGTCGACGTACCGCCGGAGGTAGGAGACGGGCCGGAAGCGGCGTGCCACGTCGAGCATGGACCCGCGCCAGGGGAAGCGGGGGACGTCGGTGATCTGCGCGCAGGGGATCGACCAGGCGACGCCGGGCACGGGCTCCGGGTGCAGGGCCTCGACGGGCAGGAGCTGACGGAGGGTCTGGACGCCGGCCAGGAGGCCGCGGGGGCGGGCGGCCCGCAGCAGCACCGCCTCGGTGCCGACGGTCAGCCCGTACCCCTCGTCGCCGAGTCCGGTCAGGGCGCGGTCGAGGGCCAGGACGACGGAGCCGTCGGGGCGTGCGGGCAGTGCCAGGCCGGTGGCCGGGGCGAGGAGGGCGCGCAGCAGGTCGGCCGCGGCGTCGGCGCCGGGGGTGACCTTGAGCGTGGTCGTGGCGTCGAAGGTGAACCGGCCGGGGAGCACGGAGAGGTGGGTGGGTTCGGGGACGAGTGGGGGCAGGGGCATCGCGGTGCGTTATCCCTTCACGGCTCCGCCGGTCATTCCGGCGGAGACCCGGCCCTGCAGGACCAGGAAGAGGACGAGGACGGGCAGGGCGAAGAGGGTGGAGGCGGCCATGGTGGCGCCCCAGTCCGTGCCGAAGACGTTGGAGAAGGAGGAGAGCCAGACGGGCAGGGTGCGGTCGTCCTGGTTCTTGATGATGAGCATGTTGGCGAAGGCGAACTCGTTCCAGGCGGTGATGAAGCCGAACAGCGAGGTGGCGAGGAGCCCCGGCGCGAGCAGCGGCAGGGTCACCCGGCGGAAGGCTCCGGCGCGGGTGCAGCCGTCGACCTGCGCGGCCTCCTCGAGTTCCGCCGGGACTCCGGCCAGGAAGGAGCGGAGGGTGACGACGGTGAACGGCAGCGTGATCATGAAGTAGATCAGGCTGAGCGTCGCCAGCCGGTCGAGCAGGTCGGCGTCCCGAGCGATGACGTACATCGGGATCAGCAGCGCCTCCCAGGGCGCCACCTGGGCGAGGAAGACCATCAGCAGGAAGCCGCGGCGACCGCGCCAGCGCAGCCGCGCCACGGCGAAGGCGGCGGCGAGCGCCACGAGCAGGGCGAGCAGGACGCACCCGGCGGTGACGAGCAGGCTGTTGCGCCAGAAGGTCCAGAAGCCGTCCGCCGCGACGGCGTTCCGGAAGTGTTCCAGGGTGACGGCGCCGGGCAGGAAGCGCGGGGTCTCGGACTGGATGTCGCGGGTGGGCCGGAAGGCGGTGAGGACCATCCAGTACACCGGGAAGACGGCGAGGACGAAGACGAGCGTCGCCGCCGTGTTCAGGGGGAGTCGGCGCAGGGCGCGCGGGGTCACCGTTCGGCCTCCTGTCGGAGCAGCTGGCGGAAGTAGGCGATGAGCACGGCCACGAGGAGGAGGACGGTGAGGGTGGAGACGGCCGCGCCGAGGTCGTAGCGGTGCAGGGACTGGGCGACGCGGTAGGCGTAGACGGGCAGGGTGGTGGTCGCCTCGCCCGGCCCGCCCTTGGTGACGGCCCAGATCTGGGCGAAGCAGCGGAAGACCCAGATGACTTCGAGGCAGAGCACGAGGCCGAAGACCGGTCGCAGGAGGGGCAGCGTGACCGACCGGAAGATCCTTCGGCCGTCGGCCCCGTCGAGCCGGGCCGACTCGTACAGCTCCGCCGGGACGGTGAGCAGCGCCGAGTGGAGGGTGATCGCGGCGAACGGCACCGACTGCCAGACCACCAGGAGGACCAGGACCGTGAACGCGGCGGGCCCGTCGGCCAGCCACGAGTAGCCCTCGAAGGACTCGAACCCCAGCCGGACGAGCACCCAGTTGACCACCCCGAGGCGGGAGGCGAAGAGCCACTGGAAGACGGTCGTGGTGGCGATGACCGGGCTCGCCCAGGCGAGGACGAGCCCGCTCGTCACCAGGATCCGCATCCGCCGGCCGAGCCGCTGCATCATCAGCGCGACCAGCGTGCCGATCACCATGATCAGCGTGACGTTGACCAGCGTCCACCAGAAGGTGCGCCGGACCACCTCCCAGAACTCGGGGTCCGCCAGCACGGTCCGGTAGTTGCGGAACCCCACGAACCCGGCGCCGCCGCGGATGAGTTCGCCCATGCCGTACTCCTGGAAGGAGATCAGCAGATTGCGGACCAGGGGGTATCCGAGGAGGAGGGCGCCGCCGACGACGGTGGGGGCGATCAGGAGATAGGGCCGGAGGTCCGGTCCGTGGCGTCGTCTCACGAGCCGAGGGTCCGGGTGATGCTCGCGGAGGCGGTCGCCGCCGCCCGGGCGGGGTCGGTGCCGGTGAGCACGGCGGTCATGTACTGCTTGATCGGGTTGGTGGCCTCGACGGCCGCCCACTGCGGCGAGTTCGGCGTGGCCCGGCCCTGGGCCGCGCCGGCGGCCATGGCGGCCGTGCCCTCGTCGTCCTGGATGACGTGCGCGAGGGAGGTGCGGTTGGGGACGTAGCTCATGGTCTTCGCCATGTCCGTCTGCCACTTCTCGCCGGCCAGCGCCTTGACCACCTCGTAGGCGGCGTCGGGGTGGGTGGAGGCCTCGGGGACGATGAGGTCGGAGCCGCCGGTGAAGACCGCGCCGGGCTTCTCCGCCGTTCTGCCGGGTACGGGGAAGAAGCCGAGCTTCCCCTTGAGCGCGGGGTTGATCTCCTCGACGATCTTCGCGCCGCCCGGTACGGCGACGATCTGGGCGACGTCGCCCTTGGCGAAGACCTCGGCCTGCGGGGGCTTGGCCTCGTCGGAGTCCTTGGGGCCCTTGCCCAGGGCCTGGAGCCGCCGGTAGAAGTCCATCCCGGCGAGGGCCTGCGGGGTGTCGAGCGCGCCCTTCCACGTGGTGCCGTCCTGTACGGCGAGGTCGCCGCCGGCCTCCCATACGAAGCCGGACAGGGTGTACCAGTTCTGGCCGGGCAGGTAGATGCCCTGGGTCGTGCCCCGGTCGAGCTTCGCGGTGACGGCGAGCCATTCGGCCTGCGTCCTGGGGGGAGCGGTGACGCCGGCCCGGGCGAAGAGGTCCTTGTGGTAGATGACGACACGGTTGGCCGCGTACCAGGGGATGCCGTACTGCCTGCCGTCGACCTTGCCGGGCTCCGCGAGGCCGGGGAGCCAGTCGGACCCCTTCAACTCGCCGGACTTGTCGGTGAGATCGCGTACTCCGCCGCTCGCCGCGTACTGCGCGACCTGGGTGTTTCCGACCTCGATGACGTCCGGCGCGTCCTTGCTGGCGAGGGCGGCCGTGACCTTCTCGCCGATGCCGTCCCACTCCTGGATCTGGATGTCGAGGTCGATGTCCGGGTGCTCGGCCTCGAAGCCGGTGCGGAAGCGGGTGAGGAACGCGTCGGTGACGCTGTCCTTCATGAACCAGACGGTGACCTTCTCGGGTCCGCCGGAGGCCGTCGGGTCCGTCGGGCCGCTGCAGGACGCGGCGGCCAGGACGACGGCCGCCGCGAGGGCGAGGCGGCCGGCGAAGGGGCCGGCGAAGGGACGAGTCTTCAAGGGGCACCTCGATGGGTGGTTGACCAATTGGTCAAGTGGTCAGGTCTGTGACCAGAAGGTGGCATGGACCAATGGAGTCGTCAATCCCCCGGAAAACATGTGCTGTTCACCCGATGACAGGTCAACTCGTCCGGCTAGTATCTGACTTACCAGTTGACCAGTCAGGGAGAGTGGCATGAAGGACGGCTCCTCCAGCGGTGGGCGTCTCGCGCCCGACCCTGCGCGCGGCCGTCGACGAACTCGTCGCCACCGGCCTGCTGGTGCGCGAGCACGGCCGGGGCATGTTCGTCGCCCCCGCCAAGATCACCCAGCAACTCGCCCCGGACGACGCGGCCTTCGCCGTCCCCCGGGCCTCCGGCGACTGGTCCAGCACCGTCCTGGAATCCGCCACCGTCCGGGCCGGCGCCCGCATCGGCCGCAAGCTCCGCCTGTCACCCGCCGCCGAGCTGCTCTACGTCGCCCGGCTCCGCCTCGTCGACGGCGCCCCCATGGCCATCGAGCACCTGCACATCCCGGCCGACCTCGTCGGCGCCGCGCTCAGCCCGGCGGAACTCGAAGCGGGCGACCTCTACGACCACCTGCGGGAGCACCACCGCGTCCACGTCCAGGAGGCCACCCAGTCCATCGAACCCACCGTCGTCAGCGAGGACGAGGCCGCACTCCTGGACGTCCCCGTCCTCTCGCCCGCCCTGCTCATCGAGCGCCTCACCCTCGACACCGCGGGCCGCCCCGTCGAGTACGTCCACTCGGTCTACCGCGGCGACCGCTACCGGATCGTCTCCCGCCTCGACTTCACCCGCGACGGCCTCGTTGGGCGTCTCGCGCCCGACCCTGCGCGCGGCCGTCGACGAACTCGTCGCCACCGGCCTGCTGGTGCGCGAGCACGGCCGGGGCATGTTCGTCGCCCCCGACAAGATCACCCAGGAGCTGGTCGCCGAGGACCACGCGGCGAGCGCTCCCCGCAGCCCCGGCAGCTGGACCAGCACGGTCCTCGAACTCCGCACCGTCCGGGCCGGCGCGCGCATCGGCCGCAGACTCGCCGTCTCGCCGGCGGCGGAACTCGTGCACGTCACCCGCCTCCGGCACGTCGACGGCGCACCGATAGCCCTGGAACAGCTCCACGTCCCGGCCGACCTGGTCCCCGGCCTCACCGTCGCCGACATGGAGGGCGGCTTCTACGCCCATCTGCGCGAGCGGCGCGGCATCCGGACCGCCCACGCCGTCCAGTCCATCGAACCGACCGTACTGAGCGAGGAGGAAGCGGCCCTCCTGGAGGTCCCCGTCCTCTCACCCGCGCTGCTCTTCGACCGGACCACCTCCGACGCGACCGGCCGCCCGGTCGAGTACGTCCGTTCCCTCTACCGCGGTGACCGCTACCGCATCGTCACCCGCCTCGCCCTCGCCGGCACCGCCCCCGACCACCCGGCGGCGGACGCCGCCCGGGGCGGGGCGTGGTGGGGGACGGTGGAGCGACCCAGGTAGTACGCGAGCCGGTCGCTCCGGCACATCGGAGCGTGCGAGGCGCGTCAGGAGACGGACCTGCCGAAGAACTCCAGTTCCGCGACGGCCACCTGCTTGCGGGGGTCGGCCCGCCACGCCGTGCCGAGGACGAGGCGCACGGACAGCGCGTCGCGCACCCGGAGGTCGACGCGCTGGGTGCCGCCGTCGTTGATGCGGTGGTGGGTCACGCGGGTCTCGCCCGAGGAGTCCTTCACGACGAGGTCGAAGGTCCGCGGGGTCGCCTGGCCGTCCGCCTGCGTGGTGTTCTTCGAGCTGCCGGGGGTGATCAGGAGGCTCAGCAGGTCGGTCGGCTCGGCGAACCGGGCCTCCAGGTACTGGCCCGCCGAGTCGCCCGCGTACCCCGTGCCCCACCAGGTGTTGGAGTATCCGTCCCCGGCCAGCTTCGGGTCCCGCTTCGGCGCGGAGTGCGAGGCGGTCCAGGCGACGGGGTGCACCGGGACCCGGGTGGCGAAGTGGTCCTGGACCGCGCGGGCGGCCGGCGGGCCGCCGACGATCCCGCCGACCACCACGGCCACGACCGCCGTGGCGATCAGGGCGCGGACGATCCACCGGCTCCCGTCGCGGGCGAGCCCGGGCCGCCGGCCCGCGTAGGGGCCCTCCACGTCGGACAGCCGCTCGGGAACCATGGGGGTCGCGCAGAAACGGCAGAAGTGGCGGCCGGGCGTGTTGGCGAGCGAGCACGCCGGGCACGGCGTGCCGCCCTGCACGGGCACGGCCGCCTCCGCGGCCCGGACCGTCGGCCGCGCCGCCTCCGGACGTGCGGGCAGCACCGGCGCGGCGACGGGCGGCTCCGCGGGCCGGTTCCCGGGGACCGGGACGAGGAGCGCGCGCACGGCCGTGTCCGACGGCCCGTCGCCCGCGGCCCGTGCCTCCGGTACCGGTACCGGTACGGAGGCGGGCGAGGGCGAGGACGTCGCTGTGGGTGCGGGTGCCGCAATCGGTGCCTCCGCATGTGCCTGCGCCCGTGCGTCAGCCGGTCCCTGCGCCTCCGGCGAATCCGCGACGGCCGGCAGCGGTGCCGTGACCTCCTCGGGGCCGGCGGGCGGCGGACCGACGCGGGGACCGCCGGGCGCGCCGTCGCTCGTGGTGCCCGCTGTGTCCGGGCCCGAGGTCTCCGTGCCGACGGCGTCCGACCGCGGGGCCGCCGGAGCCGTACCCGCCTCCGGCGTGTCGCCGGCCGGGGCGGGGGAGGACCCCTCCTCCCGGCCCGCGCCGGCCTGTGCCGCCGTGCCGGTCGCGTGGCCGGACCGGCCGTCGGCGGCGTCGGCCGTGGTCGCCGGGGGCGTGCGGTCGGCGGCGTGCGGGTCGGCGGTGGCCGGCGTTCCGGCCGGGGTGTCCCAGCGCAGGAACGCTCCGCAACTGTCGCAGAACGACTGGTCCGCCGTACGCACCGGGCTCGCGCAGTCCGGGCAGGGGCGGGTCTGGGGCGCGTCACTCATGGGGGTCAGGCTCCTTCGGAGGTACGGGAAGCGGTCACCGAGACCGTGAACGGCAGGTGGGCGGGGCGGGCGGCGGCCACGACCGCGCGCAGCCGGTGCGGATCCACGGACGCGGGGTCGGCGACCCGGAGGACGACGTGCAGCCCGGCCACGGGAGTCCCCGGGAACGGGCCCAGGGGGGCGGCGGACCAGTCGGCACCACCGCTCTCGGTGATCTCCGCCGGGACGCCGAACGCCAGCCGGACGGCCGCGGCCAGCCCCTGCCGGGTGCCGCGGACCCGGTGGAGCGCGACGGCCGTGGCGACGGCGTGCCGGCGCAGCGGCAGCGGCTCGGTGCCGTCGACCTCCGCGCCGACCCAGGTCGCGAGGTAGTCCACGAAGTCGGCGGGGGCCAGCGCGGGTGAGAAGTAGGCCTCCAGCGAGTCCAGGACGTTGAAGAGCGGAGCGAGGACGACGTCGAGGCCGGTGACGAACCGCTGGCCGAAGTCGTCCTCCGCGTAGACGGCGGGCAGCGCGGTCCCCAGCGGGTACGGGGTCGCGAGCCCGGGCACCGTACCCCGGGCGGACCCGCTCACCGCGCCTCGATCACGCGGACGCGGTGGTCGAACGGGAAGAGCAGCGCGGACGGCGCGAGCTCGATCCGGTCGGTCGTGTCACCCCGCCTGCCGGTCAGCGGATCCGCCGGATGCAGCAGGACCTCGTCGACCAGCTCCACGCCCGGCACCCGCTGGAGCGCCGCGAACACCTCGCCGGCACGCAGCGGGCGCCCGAACGGCCATCCCTCGCCGTGCGCCCCGCCCGTCAGCGGGTCCAGGTACGCGTACAGGGCGTCCAGCGCCTCCGCGCGGACCCGCTCCGCCTCGGCCGCCCGGAAGGAGTGCAGCGTCGCCACCACCGTCACGCCCTGGTAGAACGGCGGCCCGACGGCCAGCCGGGTGCCCAGCGGACGCCGCTCGTCGAGGAATCCGGTCACCCGTGACAGCAGCTCCTCGCCCGGCACGAGCTGCTCGAAGCGGAGCCGCCCGCCCCGGTCCGGTACCGCCTGCGGCACCACCAGGACGCGCACCGCGTTCTCGCCCGCCTCGGCCGCGTCCGCCGCGAGGCAGGAGATCCGCGCGGCCTCGGGCGCGGCCCGCCGCGCCAGCTCCTCGTAGTCGCGGGCGGTGACGGCCCGCTCCTGCGCCCGGAGGGTGATGGGCGCCCGCGCCTTGGCCTCCTCGACGGTCTCGCCGTCGACCCCGCCCCGCGCCGCCTCCCGGTTCTCCACCCGCGCGATGTACGGGATGGAGCTGCGCAGCACCGAGATCGTGGAGCGGGCCACGTTGCCCGCCCGGCCGCCCCCGGTGCCGTACCGCAGCGCGCGGATCGCCGCCCCCTTCGGCGGCACGGCACCGAACTGCCGCAGCGTGCCGTCCGGTTGGCGAACCGACGGGCCGAACGCGATCTCGCCGGTCGTCGCGTCCAGGGTGTAGTGCCGGTCGCCGGGGCGCGAGGACGCGAAGTCGCGCACCACCGTCCACTCCTGCCAGCCGGCCTCCGGGTCCTCCTCGTCCGTGCCGTCCGCCCGCTCGGCGACCTGGAGCAGCAGCGGCGGCCGGTCCACGACCGGCGCGTGCGCGAGCCGCACGCGCTGCCCCGGGACGCCCTCCGACTCGCCCAACTGCTCGTTGCGCACCGCCTCCGCGTGGGCCGCCCGCACCGTGCCGCCGATGGTGAAGGCGGTGGCCGCCCGCACGGTCGGCGACTCGCTGTACGACGGCAGCCCCTCGGCCGGCGCCACGACCCGGCAGCGCACCCAGCCGGCCTCGTGCCCGCCGAGGCGCGAGGCCACGTGCCCCGACGGCATGTGCAGGACCACCTCGCCCGGCCGGTTCAGTCCGCCCGTCGTGTCCTCGTCGACCTCGCACCCGACCCATCCCTCGGCCGCCGTCCAGGCCTCCCAGACCAGCGGAGGCCGGCGCGGGTCGACGCCGACGCCGTCCACGCGACTGTCCAGGTCCAGGACCAGCACACAGTCCGGCACCGCCGCCGACAGGCCGAGGAGCAGCACGTCGCCGACCCGTGGCAGCGCGGAGAAGACGGAGACGTCCTCACCGCCCAGCACGTCCTGCGAGCGGTCCTCGGGCGTGCCCCCGGACTCCTGGCGCAGCAGACGGGTCAACTCGCACGGCACCACGGTCAGATCGGCGGTGGTCGCGAAGACGACCGCCTCCTCGGTCTCCGTACGCCCCGTGGAGACCTCCGTGCCGGTGGGCAGCAGCACCGGCTCGGGCTGCGGAGCGGAGAGCCGGAACGTGATGTCGGCACGGGCGGCGGCGGGCGGGAACAGCGTCACGCCCAGCAGGTCGAGGAAGGCCAGATGGTTCTTCTCGGGAACCCGGTTGAGGCGGTAGACGAGCTGGTCCGCCATGTGCGCGACGGCCTCGACGAGGGTGACGCCCGGGTCCGAGACGTTGTGGTCGCTCCACTCGGGGCACGCCTGCTGGATGTAGCGCTTGGCGTCGTCGACGAACTGCTGGAAGCGGCGGTCGTCGAGATGGGGTGCGGGCAGGGCCATGGGTGGCTCTTTCAGTCCTCGGAGGGGATGACGTAGAAGGGGAAGACGAGGTTGCGCGGGTTGTTCGCACCGCGCACCCGGTAGCGGACGTCGATGTAGAGCGTGGTCGGCTCCATGGGCGCCGGGGCGACCGTGACGTCCTCCACCTCGATGCGCGGCTCCCAGCGGTCGAGTGAGGCCATCACCTCGTGCCGCACCCGCCCCATCGTCGAGTCGTTGACCGGAGCGAACACCAACTCGTGCACGGCACACCCGAATTCGGGCCGCATCGGCCGCTCTCCCGGCGCCGTGGCGAGGACCAGCCGCATCGACTCCTCGATCTCGCGGTCGCGCCGCACGAGGGCGATGGCCCCGCCGGGCCCGGTGCGCAGGGGGAAGGCCCAGCCCGCGCCGACGAAGTGCTCACTCAACGGAAGGTCCTCCTCGGAACAGCGTTCTCAGAACGGCAGGTTCGCCACGACGGGGTTGGGCATCGGGATCGTCGCGGTGACGAACGACGGCGCGTTGATGACGGCCTGGGCCACCGCCGACACCTTGAACTTCGCCCCCGCCTTGATGTCGACGCCGAGCCCCGCGTTCATCCGGATCTTCCCCGCGGCGGAGAGCGTCAGGTCCATCTCCGACTCCACCGTCACCCCCCGCGCGCCCGAGATGGTGACCGTGCCGTCGCTCTGCACCGTCAGGGTGGTCCTGGCCTCGTTCAGCTCGATGCTCAGCGCACCCTGCGCGGTGCGCAGCCGGATGCCGTGCGAGGCGCGCGTCCGGCCGCCCTCCTCGCGCAGCTCGATCGTGTGCCCGGTGCGGGAGGTCAGCGCGCGCCACTGCACCCGCCCGCTGGTCGGATCGACCGGCGGCACCCGGTCGGTGGCCGGGGTGTGCCGGTCGACGCCGTTGTAGAGCCCCGCGAGCACGTACGGGTGCTCCAGCGAGCCCCGGTCGAAGGCGCACAGCACCTCGTCGTCCACCTCGGGGAGGACGAGACCGCCGCCCCCGCGCCCGCCGAGCTGCGCGACCCGGCACCAGCCGCTCTCGTACGTCGCCGACAGCCAGGGGAAACGCAGCCTGACCCGGCCGAGCGAGAGCGGGTCCTTCGTGTTGGTGACGAGCGCGACCGCGACACCCGGCATCGGCGGCGCAGGTTCGCCGCCGCCGGACGCCGTCCCGTACAGCGAACGGAACTGCCGTCCCGACACCGTCAGCCAGCTGGTGAACTGCCGCCCCGACGCGAAGACGTGACGCACCCCGGTCGCCGTGTAGCGCCCCTCGAACGGGAAGCCCGCGCCCTTGACGGCGACCGGCTGTCCCGGCTTCAGCGCCGGATTGCCGGTGACCGCGACCTCCACCTCCGCGAACGATCCGGTGACGTCGTCGGCGAGCGCCGCCGCCGCCTGCGTCACCTCCGACTGGGTGGTGAACGGCGTTCCCGTCGCGGCCAGTTCGGCCGGACCGAACGGGGCCGAGAGCTGCGCCGGAGCGATGTCGGAGACGATGTCCCGGCTCGCGACGGCGGGCGTGGGCGCGGACAGCGCCTGCTTCGTCCGCGGATCCCAGCCCCGCACGTCGACCTTCGAGACCTGCCCGGCGGCGGTGACGGACACCCGGCTGTGCAGCGTGTTGGAACCGAAGTCCAGGACGTACGGGCTCTGCGCCGCGGGCGTCGTGTCGGCGGGCGCGGACGACGCCGGCGGCAACGCCGCGAAGACCAGCCTGCCCGCCCCGTCCAGGGAGAGGCGGACGTCGTTCTCCCGCGCGAGCCGGGACAGGAAGTCCCAGTCGGTGATGTTGGGCTGGGTCGCCAACTCGTACACGGTCGGCGTCGCGTCGACCTTGCCGAGCGGGATCCGGTTCAGGCCGGCGAGCTTCCGGACGATGTCGGAGGCCGTCATGTTCGGGTAGCCCTCGACCCGCCGGTTGCGCAGCAGGCGGTGCCCGGGGTCGTAGCCGCGCAGGATCAGGTACCGGCCGTGGCCGGGCGCCGCGTCCACCTCGACGGCCGTGACCTCGCCGGTGAGCATGGGCTCGCCGAGCCGGCCGTCGGTGAACGGGGACAGCACCGCCATCGCGCCGACCCTCAGGTACGGGAACTTCTCGGTGAGGGTGCCGTCCTTGTCGCTGAACGTCAGCTGGAAGGCGGACGGGACGTTGACGCTGGCGTCCACCCAGCCCTCGGTGAGCCGGACCGCGAGCGGGTCCGGGAGAGGCGTGCCGTCGAGCTGCACGTGGAGGACGGTGGTGAAGGTCTTCTCGCTCATGAGGCGCCCTGGGTCTCCGGCGTATCGGTGGTGGACGGGAGCAGCAGTTCCGTGCCGGGACGGAGCCGCATCGGATCGTCGATGCCGTTCGCCTCGGCGATCACCCGCCAGCGGGTCGCGTCGCCGTACTCCCGCCACGCGAGGGAGGCGAGGGAGTCGCCGGCGACCGTGCGGTGCGCCCGGCGGGCCGACAGCGCGCCGGAGGTCGGGTTCTGCTTCTTGGTCGCCGTGGCGACCTCGGTGAGCGACAGCGAGCACGTGGCGCGGATCGGAATGCCGCTGGGACTGAAGAGGGTGTACGTCGCCGACACGGACGTCACGTACGCGACGAACTGCACGGTCGAGAACGACCCCCAGGAGAACTCCACCCACGGCGGCGACGGCGCCTTCGCGCTGATGCTCTGCTGGGTCACCTCGCAGCACGACAGCAGCAGCTCGACCTGCTGCTGCACGTCGTTGGACGACGGGTCGTCGGAGCGGTCGAGGAACACCTCCAGCTGCAGCTGGGCGGGCTCGCTGCCGGTGAACTTCGGCGGAGCACCCCGGGTGTACGCCACGGCCGGCTCCGTGTGCCAGTTCGCGGACCGACTGAGGTGCAACTGGTCAGGGTTGAACTGGAACTTCACCTCACCGATCCGACCACCCTTCGAGCCGCCCAGATCCGTCGGCGGCTGATGGATGGAGAGCGACGCACGCGACAGACCGCGGGCCGCCAACGCGCCCAGGAGCGAAGCCATCTCACGCGCCTCCCGCGTCGGTGAACCCGTGGTGCGCGATCTCCAGCGATTCCGTCGCCACCGCCGGACTGGCCGGGTCGAGCGTCGGCCCGGTCCACCGCACCGGCAGCACCTCCACCAGTCCCCACTGCGCCACCACCGACCCGTCGGCGCGCAGCGCCGCGATCTGCGCGGTGGGCCTCGTGATCCCCGTCGCGAGCGACGAGATCCACGCGGCGACCTTCGTGGTGTCGGGCGTCAGGGGCCGCGTCAGGCGGATCGTGGAGAACGTGACCCGCGTCGGCAGCTGCCAGACGAAGCCGTTGTTCCCGCCCTCCTGGCGCTGCTCGATCTCCACCTCGGAGGACAGCCCGTCACAGCCGTTGAACAGGCCGAGGTCCTGGCCGTCGATCGTCAGCTTGAAGAAGACGGTGGATGCGGGGTCCAGCTGCGTGGGCATGATGAGGGTCTCTCGGGTAGTCGGTGTCGGTGGGCGGCGGCCCTGTGCGGTCCGGGGCGGATCCCACTCAGTGGCCGTGGTCTCTCAGGCGTCCCACCCGCTCACGGTCCGCCCGGAGCTCCGCGCGCAGCAGGCGCGACAGCGGCGTGACGAGCCGACGGGCCAACTCGTCCAGCTGCGTGGGCGACTCCGTCTCCGGGGCGTTCGCCCCGGTCGCGGTCCGCTGCACGGACGGCGTCTTCGGCGCGCTGCGCGTCACCGCGGCCGGTCGCTGCGCCCTCGCGGCCGGCACGGGGGCCGCCGCGGTCCGTTGCAGCGGAGCGGCCGCCACCACGGGAACACTCGTGCCGGAAACCGGAGCAGGCACGGGCGTCGACGCCGGGGCGGTCTCCGGAGCGCTCAGCCGCTGCACGACGACCGGACGGGCCACGGGCCGCACGGCGGCGGGCGGAGCGATCGGGACGACGGGACGAGCCTCGGTGCCTGTCGCGGTGCCGGTTCCGTTGGTCCCCGCGGACGCGGGTCCGGCGGCGCTCCGCTGCACGGCCGGGGTGGACGCGGGGCGGACGAGGGGCGCGACGGGTCCCCCCACGGCACCCTGAGCCACCGGGGCGCTCGCCGCACCCGGAAGGCTCGGCGCGAGCGGACGGGTGGTGGCGAGCGGAAGCGAGGCACGCCGCTGTACGAGAGGAGTGGCGGCCCGCGGAACGTCGATGACGGTCACGCGGGGCGCGGGAACCCCGACGGCCGCCGACGCCGACGCCGGCGCGGACGGCCGCACGGGGGTGCCCGCGACGGGCGTCGCCGAGGTCCGGGGGCTCGCCGGGCCCGTCGAAGTCGTGGGAAGGACGGGGGAGCCGGGGGAGGCGACGGGGCCCCGAGGTGCCGGCGCGGCCGCGCCGCGTTGCACGACGGGCAGCGCCTCGACCGGAGTCGAGACGGCGGGGGGCGTGGCCGCGGGCCGGGGCGCCGTCGCACGCTGGACGGTGGAACGCGGCGGTGCCGACCCGTCGGTCGCAGCCCGGGGCGTGCCGGTGGCCCGGGCGCGGGCGGTCGGCGAGGTGCCGGGTGCGCTCGCGGTCGGTGCTGCCGCGCGCTGGACGGCGGGCTCCTGGGAGGACGCGGTCGTCGGGACCGTCGAGGTGCGAGGGCCGGCCGGGGGAGCCGCAGGCGCGGCGTGGGTGCCGCGCTGCGCGCCCGACGCCGCGGGGACCGGGGTCCCGGGAGCCGCCGCGGCACCGGGCTTGCTCGTGGACGCCATGGGAAGCGCGCCGGCGGCGGACGGTGGCGCCGGCGTCCCGGCGGCGGCGCGCGCGGTGCCCTGCGGCACCGACGGCATGACCGGAAGGGCGGGTACGGCGCGCTGCACGGTGGAGTTCCCGGCAGTGGAGGTACCCGTGGGGGTCGCCGCCGCGCCGGGCCGCGGCGACGGCGCGACCGGAGCGGCGGAGGCGGCGCGCCGGACGGCGGGAGCATCGGCTGCCGGAATCCGCGCAGTCGCGGCAGTCCCGGGCTGGGCGGTGCGCGCGACGGGCAGCGCGGAGGAGGCGTGATCCTGGGGCGTCGACGTCCGGGGAGCCACAGCATCGGGTTCGGACCGCGGGGTCGGCGGAGCCGCAGCGGTCGCGCGCTGCACGGCCGGTGCGTCGGGGGCGGCGGAGCGCTGCACCGTCGGGCCGGCCGGCGGCCGCGCGTCCGCCGGAGCGCCTCGCTCGGCCGAGCGGGTCGCCAGGGGAGCCTGCGGAGCGTGCGTCGTCGACGCGGTCTCGCCCCGGGAAGGTGCGGCGGGTGTTCCGGGCGCACCTTCCGACGTCGACTGCGCCGCACGCTGGACGGATGCCGGCTCCGCGCCCCCGCCGGGGACGGGCGCGGCCGGTCGCGCCTGCCGCGCGCCGGGAAGGGCGGAGGCGGAGGCGTCCGGGGTCGACCGCACGATCGGCGCCCCGATCGGGGAGCGTCGCGGTGTCGGGTTCGTACGAGCCGCCGGTGCCCGGCCGGAGCCGGTGTCCTCGGCGGCGGAGCGCTGCACAGGGGCGCCGAGGCCGGGCCGGGCCGCCGGATTCGCCCGGGGAGCGGGGGCGTTCGGGGACATCGGGGCGGACGGGCGTGCGGAAGCGGGAGGAGGCGTCGCCTGCCGCGGCGGTGCTGCGGGCGCCGAACCCGCCTGCTCGGAAGCGGGAGACGCGGGGCCGGCGGCCGGCGCGGGAGCGGTCGGCGGCGTGGACGCCGTCGTGGTCCAGTCGGCGCCCGGGGCGCGCCGGGACCGGCGTACGGGAGGCCGGCGCTGCACCGGAGCGTCGAGCGCGCCGACGGGAGTCCCGGGCCCGGCGGGGGAACCTGGGCCCGGGACGTTCTGGGGCCGCCCGGAGCCGACGGGCTCCGGCGCGGCGGTGTCGGGCGAGCCGGTGGGCGTCTTCCCGGTCGCGGTGGTGTCGGACGTGACCGTCGGAGCCGCCGAGCGCTGGACCGTCCCCGCCTCGGGTGCGGACGGGGACGCGTGCCGTGCGGCACCGGCCGGCGCCAGTCGGCGCGACGGCTCGACCGGCCGCGCGGTGACGAGCGGCGAACGGCGTGCGGGCGCGGGCCGCACGGGGCCCCGGGAGGCGGCTCCTGCCGCCGGAGCCGCCGCGTCGACGCCGCTGCCGCCTTCGGACGCCGTCCCGGCGGGGCGCACCCCGGCCGCGCGCTGCACCGGCCGAGGCGCGGAGCCCGACGTGCCGGGCCCGCTGCCGCCCCGTACGGGACCGGGAGCCGCGCTCGCGCGCTGCACGGCGCCACCGGCCCGTGCCCCCTCGGTCGGGGCAGGGGCCGCCCCACCGGGAAGCGGAACCGAATCGGCGGTCGCACCGTCCACCGGGCCCGTGCTCCTGGCCACCGGCAGCCGCAGCCCGGGCAGTTCGCCGTCGGAGGAGCCCGTACCGGAGGCCGGTACGGGGCGCACCGCGTCGAGGAGCACGCCGGCGGGCGCGTCAGGCAGAGCGCCATGGCCCAGGTCGCTCTGGAAGGACGGGTTCCAGTGGGTGGCGAGGGAGGCGGAGAAGCCGTGCTCCGCGATGGTGGCGGGAGCGCCGAGCACCCGCTGCACGGGGGGCAGCGCCAGCCACGCGTCCCCGGGCGCCGCCGCGGGAGCCGCGCTCTCCACGGGGGCGGGGGACTCCGCGCTCCGCGCCTTGCGGCCCCGCAACTTCTCGAACATGCCCACCTTCTCCGACCTCCTTTCCGCGTACTGCCCTTATGCCTGCGACCGCTCCACCAGCGACGCCACCTGTGCCACGTACTTCCGCCGGTCCGCGTGCTCCAGATCGAGGATGTCGTCCATGCCCCAGTGGAAGTGGAAGGCGAGGTACGCGGTCTCCTCCTCGATCCGGTCGACCGCGTACGTCACGATTCCCCCAGGCGGCTCCCGGCCAGCTCGACCTCGAAGGACTGCTCGCAGTGCGGGCACGCGACGGCGGCCCGCGTGTGGCCCTCCGCGTTGATCTGCCGGTAGAAGTCCTGGAGGAACGCCAGGTCGGAGGCGAACATGTTCTCCACCGTCCCGTCGTGGACCGACGGGAGCGTGCCGAGCCGGGTGATCACCCGGCCCAGCAGCACCACGGACAGGTACGCCGGGTTCTCACGGACCCGGATGTCCCGGAGCGGGAGCAG
Source organism: Streptomyces wedmorensis (assembly GCF_000716445.1). Lineage (GTDB taxonomy): Bacteria > Actinomycetota > Actinomycetes > Streptomycetales > Streptomycetaceae > Streptomyces > Streptomyces wedmorensis. The sequence continues at coordinate 47,458 of NZ_JNWK01000010.1, read as the reverse complement.
CTCGTCCCTGGCCGTGGCCAGCCGCATCGCCCCGCTGCGGTGCACGGTGCCCGCCTCGTCGACGAAGCCCCTCGGCAGCTCGAACTCGAACTCCGTGCGCAGCGGCTCCTCCGGGCGGTCGTGCCGCGCTCCCGCCGATCCCTCGCGTCGCATCAGCCGAGCGTCAGCTCTTCGAAGGTGATGGTGACCTGCTCGGTCAGGGCGGCCGCGTCGCCCGCCTTGGTCGCGCTCAGCTCGACCTTGGTGCACCAGGCGTTGCGCAGGTTGTACCGCTTGACCTCGCTGAGCTGGTAGTCCAGGAAGATGATGGACGCGTCCTTGCGGGCCGAGCCCATGTCGCCGGCGATGGACGACGAGATCCACTCGGTGAACGCGGCGGACTGCGTGGCGCCGCGGGTCACCGTGCACTCACCGGCCTTCTTCACGCCGGGGAGCTTCTTGATGATCGGCTTGCCGTCCGCCGAGACCTGCTGGAACTCGATGACGTCCTGCTCCATCGAGAGGCCGCTGATCTCCTGCAGGGTCTCGACCATGACGCCGTCGATCTGCAGGCCGAAATTGTGGGTAGTGAGGGCGTCACCGGTGTCGAGGGACATGCGGGTCACTCCTGTTCATGAGAGGGGTTCGGCTGGGGGAGGGAGGGGCGGTGGGGAGGACTACTCCTCCAGCTCGCCGCCGCCGCCCTGGAACTGCGCGAGGCGGAAGACCACGAACTCGGCGGGCTTCACCGGGGCGATGCCGATCTCGCAGACCACGCGGCCGAGGTCGACCGACTCCGGCGGGTTGGTCTCCGCGTCGCACTTCACGTAGAAGGCGTCCTCGGCGCGCTGGCCGAACAGGGCGCCCTGGCGCCACTCGTTGACGAGGAAGGCCGAGATGTTGCGGCGGATGCGGGCCCACAGCGACTGGTCGTTGGGCTCGAAGACGACCCACTGCGTACCGACGAGGATCGACTCCTCGAGGTAGTTGAAGTAGCGGCGCACGTTCAGGTAGCGCCAGGCCGGGTCGGAGGCCAGCGTCCGCGCGCCCCACACGCGGATGCCGCGGCCGGGGAACGCCCGGATGCAGTTCACGCCGATCGGGTTGAGCAGGTCCTGCTCGCCGCGCGTGATCTGGAGCTCCAGGTCGATCGCGCCGCGCACGATCTCGTTGGCGGGGGCCTTGTGGACACCGCGCTCCGAGTCGTTGCGGGCCCAGACGCCGGCCATGTGACCGGACGGCGGAACCGTCCGCGTCTGCCCGCTCGCCGGGTCGAACGCCTTGATCCACGGGTAGTAGAGCGCCGCGTACCGCGAGTCGTAACCGGCGATCTCCTGGCGCCACTTGCGGATGTCCCGCGCGTTGAGCGCGGGCGGCGGGTCCAGGATCGCCATCCGGTCGCCCATCATCTCGCAGTGCGCGATCAGACCCAGCTGGACGGCCTTGACCTGCTCAAGGTCGATCAGGCCCTGCTGGTACGCGGCCATCAGGTCGGGCACGGCCACCATGTTGATCTCGTCGAACGCCTCCAGACCGCCGAAGCCGGTGCGGTCCGCGGAGTCGCCGATGAACTGCCCGGACTCCAGCGCGGCGGACCCGACGGCCTGCGCCGCCGCCGGCGCGGGCACCTGAGCCGGCGGGGCCAGCGTCACGGACTGCGCGTCGGGCCTGGCGAGCTGGGCGCCGGCCGCGGCCTCCTCGAGGACGATGGTCTTGGAACGCTGCTTGACCTGCGCGACCACGTAGTTGCGGGCGCTCTTCTTGGCGGAGGCGTCGAAGCTCTCGACGACCTTCTCGCCGTCCTTGACGACCAGCTTGAACCGCTCGGCCTCGCCCTCCACGTCCTGCACCTCGACGGTGAGCGCCCCGCCGGCCTCGGACCCGGCCGCGATCGCCGCGACCCGGAACGTGCCCAGCGCGACGGCCTCACCGGCCACGAGCTGCGGCACGGCCGCCTCCGCCGCCCCGACGGCCCGCGTGGCGCCCTCCGCGTCCCCGCCGCCGACCCGCACGACGTACGCCGCCGTGCCGCCGTTGTTGAAGAACCCGTACACGGAGTGGGCGAGGTAGTACCCGTCCGTGAAGTCCCCGAACGCCGCGACGTACTGCGACCAGTTGGTGACCAGCACCGGCTCGTTCAGCGGACCGGTCGGCGACAGCCCGACGAACGCCGCCACGGACGTCCCGACGCCCTCGATGGGACGCGAGCCGCTGGCGACTTCCTCGACGTAGACACCGGGGGACAGATAGGTGGGCACGGTCGGTTGCTCCTCGCTGGTGGGGTCGGTCGGCCGGTGTCCGCCGCGACGGAACGGTTCACGGCTGGGCACGGGCGTCGGCGTCGTCGCGGCGCAGCGCTCCGACACGGTCGACTCTCCACCCGGCGGCGGGTGCGGCAGGAGGAGTGAAGGGGCGGGCACGGGGGCAGCGCGACGTGCCCGAAAGTCCCGCCCCTCGCGACCGACACCCCCGTCCGGACGCCGGCCTGACCGCACGGCGGGGACGCGCGGGCCCCGCGGACCGGGCGGCCGGCGGGCCGAACCGCACCCGGGCGCGGTCTTGCGGGCCGGGCCGCGCCCGTGCTGTGCTCGTGCCGACGCGGCGCCCACGCACCCCGCGGGGGGTCCGCCCTCTCCGCCCGGAGAACGGGACGTGCCCTGCGTACCGGCCCCGCCGACGCGTGGGCGAGGTGCGCGAGGGCAACGCGCGGGGGACGAACGGGCAGAGTCCCGGGCTCGCCCGGCCGCCCTCCCGGACAGCGGGCGCCCCGACGGGCGTCCCTGCCCGCCCCGAAGGCCCTTCGCGGGCACGGGGGCAGGCCGCACTGCCCCCGAGCGGGGACTTTCGGGCAGCCGGACGGCACCCCCGCACCCCTAACCTGCGCTCATGACCATGTGGACCTCTCTGGACCCGGCCGATGTGACCGTCGAGCCAGGGGCCCGGACCTCCGCCCGCCTGCGGGTACGCAATACCGGGGACACCGTCGAGGAGTACCGGCTCTCGCTCGTCGGGAAACCCTCGGGCTGGTCCCGGGTGGAGCCGGACGTCCTCCGCCTCTACCCGGGAAGCGAGGGGACCGCCGAGATCTCGTTCGCGCCGCCGCGCTCCTCGGACGTGGAGGCCGGACCGCTCGCGTACGGGGTGCGCGTCGACCCGCGGGAGAACCCCGGGGCCCGAGACGTGCTGGAGGGCCGGCTGACCGTCACGCCCTTCACCGAGACACGCGCCGAAGTGCTGCCGCCCGCACTGTCCGGACGCTTCCGCGGACGCGCCCGCATCGCGGTGGACAACCTGGGCAACACACCGCTCACCGCCTCCCTCGTGGTGCGCGACGAGGCGAACCGGCTCACCTTCGACGTGCGGCCGAACGCCGTGCAGATCGCCCCGGGCCGCGCCGCCTTCGGCGACCTCGTGGTGCGACCGCAGACCGTGCGGTGGACCGGGAGCGAGGAGTCGCACCGCTTCACCGTGGCGGTGCGGCGCGCGGGCGACGACACCGCGCTCGACCTCGACGCCACCTTCGACCAGCGCCCGGTCTTCGGGAACTGGCTGGTGGTGGTCGGCGGGCTCCTGCTGACCGCCGTGATCGCCTTCGTCGTGCTCTGGTTCAACTTCTCGCCGAAGATCGTCAGCGCCGCGAAGGAGATCCAGGCGAGCGGCGCACCCAGGCCCGCCCCGCAGGGCGACGGGGACGAACTGCCCCAGGCGCCACCGCCGCCCGGCGGAACAGGCCCCACGCCCGGCGGTCCCACGCCCGGCGGCCCCCCGCCCCTCGCGGACGGCGATCCGCCGCCGGCCGGCGGCGACGGCGGATCGGGCGGCGGATCGGGCGGCGGCTCGGCCGACGGCGGCGGGGGCGGCGGAGGCCAGGACCCGGGCACGCCGACCGAAGGGACCGACCCCGGCGACGGCGGGCACCAGCCCGCGGTGCCGCCCGCCTCCACGAGGACGCTTCCGCCGTGGCGCCAGGGTGACGCGCGGGACCTCGTCGTCGAGTACGCCCAGGAGCGGCTCGCGTCCCTGAACAACAGCTGCGAACTCAAGCCCGGGTGGACCCGCGGCGTGATCGACGCGGCGACCCGCGCCTCGCTCGCCTGCTACCAGAACGCCGTCGTCGACGACGGCAACTACAACGGCAGGAACTCCGCCGCGATCTTCAAGACGGACGCGGAAGGCACCCTCGGCCGGGCCACCCTCACCTCGCTCTGGGCCCAGGGCATCAGGTCCGACCAGGTGAAGTACGGCACCACCACCTGGCAGACCACCCAGCTGATGGCGGCCTTCTGGTGGGCGTACAACCGCGAGTTCGACGACCACGACTTCGACGTGGCCCGGACCAACGCCCAGTACGGCATCGACCACTTCCGCAACAGCACCTCGAAGACCACCAAGTACAGCGACAACGTCGCCGCCCACATCAAGGACTACCAGGCGGCCGTCGGACTCCCCGCGACCGGAAGCGTCGACGCGGAGACGCTCAAGAAGATGGTCGGTGGCAGCGTGATGTGACCGGACGACCACCGATCCCCACGACAGAGGGGGCCACCCGCACGGGTGGCCCCCTCTCCGGCGTCACACGCCGTCCCTCACCGCCTCACGGAGCCCACGGCGCCACCGCGTCCGGCACGAGCCGCCCCGCCTTGCGGTACTCGCGCCGCGCCCCCGCCCGCACGTCCTCGCCGGTCACCGACGAACCACGGGCCGCGGCCAGATAGCCGGCCGTCACCGCGGCCGACCGGATCGCACCGCCCGCGAGCTCGAACTCCTTGGCACAGCGCGCGATCTCCTCCGCCACGCCTTCCGCCTTCGGCGTGCCGGCCAGGCAGGAGTTCCACAGGGAGACCCGCTGCTCGGGGTCCGGGAACGGGAACTCCACGACCAGGTCGAGACGGCGGGTGAACGCCTCGTCGATGTTGGCCCGGAGGTTGGTGGTGAGCACCGCGATCCCGGCGAACGCCTCCAGGCGCTGGAGCAGGTACGCGCTCTCCAGGTTGGCGTACCGGTCGTGCGAGCTCTTCACCTCCGAGCGCTTCCCGAACACCGCGTCGGCCTCGTCGAAGAGCAGCACGCAGTCCGTGCGGTCGACCTCGGCGAAGATGCGCTCCAGGTTCTTCTCGGTCTCGCCGACGTACTTGTCGACCACCGACGAGAGGTCCACCACATAGAGGTCCAGGCCCAGTTCGCCCGCGACCACCTCGGCACCCAGCGTCTTGCCGGTGCCCGATTCCCCGGCGAACAGCGCGACGACCCCACGCCCGCGCCCGCCACCGGTGCGCAGCCGCCACTCGCCGAGCACCCGGTCCCGGTGGCGGGCCCTGGCCGTCAGCTCGTGCAGCAGTCCCAACGGCTCCTCGGGCAGGACGAGATCGGCGAAGCCGACGGCGGGCCGGATCCGACGCGCATGGCTGTCCAGCAGCGGCGCCGAGACCAGCCGGGCACTGCGCTGCACCTGCGCGAGCGTCAGCCCGGCGCCCTCGAACGCCGCGAGGGCACGCGCCGACCGCGCCGCCCGCCGGACCTGGTCGCCGCTGAGCCGGTACGGCGCCGTCGCCTCGTCCAGATCGAAGTCCCTTTCCAGACCGCCGAGTTCCCGGTACCACAGGTCACCCGGACCCACCGCGTCGTCCGGCGCGTCGAGCGCCAGCAACTCGGCCTCCGGCGCCCATCGGGGGTCCGGCGCGTCGGTTCCGGCAAGGACGACCGTCGCACCCCGTGACGCCAGGGCGCGCACCAGCGGCCCCGGTCGCGACGGGAGCGGTTCGACGACCACGGCCGCTCCCCGCAGCCGGGCCTCCCGCACCAGCGCACGCCCCGCCACCGCGTCGGCCGACTCCGGCCGGTACCGCAGTACGGGCCGCCCGGCGCCCCGCAGTGCGGTCACCACGGCGTCGGCGGCGGCCCCGGGTACGCGCTCACGCAGATGGACGGTGACGGGCCCGGCCGAGGCGACGCGCGCTCCGAGCTCCGAGAAGGCCGGCACCGAGCCGTCCCCGGACGACTCCACCGGCGGCGGCAACTCCGCCCCGGACGACTCCACCGGCGGCAGCAACTCCACCCCCACTCCCTGGAGTTCGGCGTCCAAACGGCTGTCGTCACCCAGCAGATGGGCCACGACCCGCTCGGGTACGCGCAGCGCCCGGCCCGGCAGCGGCCGGTCCTCGTCCTCGACGTCCAGCAGGCCTCCGGCACGCAGAGGGGCGGCCGGATGGAAACGGTCGCGGGCCGAGGCGTCGAAGGTCCCGGTGCCCGCGAGGTCGAGCGCCAGCGCCACGGTGGCGCGACGCCGCCCGACGTCGTCGTTGAGATACCCGTACAGCACCTCGAACCGGCGGTCCACGTCAGGGGCCAGCGCCGCGACGAGGATGTGCCTGTCGAGGGCGGAGAGTCCGAAGGCCCGCGACAGCACGGCGAGCCGGCCTCCCCCGTGAGCGTCCTCGCACTCGCGGCCGCCCGCCGACGGCGAGGGCTCGAACGCGCCGGAGACCGTGCCCGGCAGCGGCTCCGACGCGATCCGGCGGGCCGTCTCCTCGGTGACGTACAGACCGCGGAGCGGGTCGCCTGCCGTGGGGTCGCCCGCGCTGCGGGCTTCCACGAGCGCGGCGACCCGCGCACGCAGCGCGACGATCGACTCCAGGACGCCGTCCGCGCCCTCGCGGAGGTCGCTCACGCCCCGCCCCCCTTCCTCGTGTCGGATCCGACCGTCCGCCGCACCATCCGCGGCCTGGCGTCCCCGGGAACTCCGTCGGCGCCCCGCACCACGATCTCCGCCTCGGTGACCGGCGGAGCCACCCCGTACACCGGAGTGACCGGGAACGGCGTCGTGATCACGACGTCCAGGGACGGCTTGAGTTCGCCGCCGAGCGCCGACCAGATGTCCGCGAGCGACCGCGACTCCGCCGGCGGCACGGCCACGGACACCGGCAGGGCGGTGCTGATCGGGCGCACCGACTCCGGAACGGCGTCGGCGGGCAGCACCTCGTGCGGCAGCAGCAGCGCCAACGCACCCGAGAGGAGCCGGTGTTCGTCCTCCGGTCGTGAGGTCCAGGCCGTCACGAGGTAGGAGAGGCGGAACCAGCGCGGAGGCTGGCGCCTGCGCGTCACGATCCCGTGGGCGTCCCGCTCGGCGTGGGCGCCGCGCTCCCGCCGGGCCACGTCCTCGCGGATGTCGTACAGATAGGCGTTCAGGGTCGGGGCGTTGCGGCGGGCCGCCCAGTCCCGGGTCGGCGCGTCGAAGGCGATGTCGCCCGTGACGGCGGGCGCGAGCAGAGCGCGCAGTGCCTCGTCGATCTCATGGATCATCAGATGTAGCCTTCGCGGAGCGCGTACGCGACGGCATGCGCCCGGTTGGTGAGCTGGAGCCGGGTCATCAGCGCGTGCAGGACGTTCTTCACGGTGCGTTCGGAGTAGGCGAGCTTCTCGCTGATCTGGCGGGTGTCCAGGCCTTCGGCGAGCAGCCGCAGGACGTCGACCTCTCGCGGGGCCATCCCGAAGAGCGGCACGGCCCCGCCGGCGGCCGTTCCCCCGGCGGTCGCCCGCTGAAGCCGACCCACCTGGTTCAGGAGGCGGCTGACCAGGTCCGGCGGGAGCTCGCCGTCGCCGCGCGCCGCACTGTGCACCGCGCTCAACAGCCTCTGCTCGGTGGCCTGGTGGCGCCAGATGATGGCGCGCACCCCGTACTCGACGACCGACAGGAGGTCGGGTTCGCGCAGTTCGCGTGCGACGAGCACCACGCGCTGTTCCCTGCCCCGCAGCAACCGCCGCAGCTCCGCCGTCGTCGGCTCGTCGATCCGGTCCGCGAGCATGACGGCCACGGCGGGGGTGTCGCGGTCGCCGTCGTTCTGTTCGGGGACGAAGTCGATGGTCGGCTGGTGCCGCAAATGGCTGATGAGACCGGCCCGGCTGAGCGGGTCGGAGGCGTGGACGGTCACCGCCACCCGTGTGGTGAGCACGTCGTCTACCCGCTCTTTCGCGCTCGTTCCGAGCGGCCGGGCGCGGCCGTGCGTCCGGCTGTCGCCGGCATCGCAGCCGCGCCGGTCCTTCTCGCTCGATGGTCGGCACGCATGGTGAAGCCCCCCCGTGGTCGCTGGTGCGTGGCCGGCAGGCGCCGGCCACGGTGGTCCCTCCCAGCTTCCCGCGGGGCGCTGACGTCCCGCTGGCGTCGCACTAACGCTCCACTGCCGTGATCCGGGCACCCGTCACCCGCCTGCGCGCAACGTGGCCCGCGTCACTCGCGCAGCGCGGCGGCCACCACCTTCACCGCGACCGCCGGATGGAACAGTACGGCGGGGGAGGCCGTCATGTTGACCACCCGGACGAACCGTGACCATACCGCCGGATCCTTCACGGCGACCCGGAACAGACGCGTGTTGTACCAGTGCGCGAAGCGGGCACCGGCGGCGCGCCGCCGCGGGTCCCACATCAGGTCCGAGTTCGTCGACAGGGTCCAGGGGGCGAGGAGCAGCCGCCCGACGCGCCGCTGGAAGTCGCGGGCGACGCCGTCCGGGGTGCGGCCCGCCGCCCGCCGCCGGGTGAGCATGCCGTGCAGCAGCTCGGCCTCCATCGCCGCCACGGTCAGGCCCTGCCCGTAGACGGGGTTGAAGACGCAGACGGCGTCGCCGACCGCGATGAGCCGGTCCGGCCAGTGCTTGACGCTGTGGTACGGCCGCCACTGGTTGTCGGCGTTGGTGTACCGGTGGGTGGTCTCCTGGGACGTGCGCCGCGCCAACTGCTCGGCCAGGTGCGGATTGCCGAGCGAGCGGGCGAACTCGAGGTACCCGGCGTCGTCCGTCGGCGGCTGCTCCTGGAACCCGAACAGCGAGCAGGTCCACCGGCCGCCCTCGACGGCCAGCAGGACGCCGGCGCGGGAGACGCGGGGCGCGAACAGCATCTGATAGGCGATGAAGAAGGCGGGATGCCCCGCGTCGGGCCGGTCGAAGTTCATCGACGTGTAGGTGACCTTCGCCTTCACCGTACGCTTCCTGGGGACCGAGACCCCCAGCTCGCCCAGCCAGCGCTCCAGTGAGCTGGACCGGCCCGACGCGTCGACGACCAGCTCGGCGGGCAGCTCGACCGAGCCGAACGGCTGTGCGTCGGAGTCCTTCTGGCGGTACGTCACACCTGTCACCCGTCCGCTCCTGTCGCGCAGCAGGCCGACGCAGGACGTGGCCGCCATCAGCGTGACCCGGGGCATCTTGAGCACCCGGCGGCGGATGCGGCGCTCCAGCTCGTCGCGGGTGAAGGTCTGGACGTGGACGCCGGTCCGCGTCCGGGGAGCGTTGCCCGCGGGCATCAGGAAGTCGATCCCCTCGCCGTAGTCGAAGACCGGTGCGCCGGCCTCCCGGAGCTCCTCGCGCAGCCCCGGGAACAGCTTCTCCAGGACCTGCCCGCCCCGCGCGAGCATCGCGTGCGCGTGGTAGCCCTGCGGCGAACCGGGATGGCTTCCCGTCCCCTCGTCGACGTGGTCCCGTTCCATGACGACGACCTCGTCGAAGAAGTCGGCCAGGACCCGGGCGGTCACCAGCCCCGCGTAACTGCCTCCGACGACCACGGCCCTGCCCCAGGAAGGACGCTTCATCGTTCGCCTCTCGCTCACCTGCCGTGACGGGCGGCGCCGTCCGGCCGCCACGCCCCAGCATGCGCGGGGCCACGGGTGGCCTCAACCCCCGGGCCCGCCGCCACCGTCCCTGCGCACTCCCCGGGCCCGCCGCCACCGTCCCTGCGCACTCCCCGGGCCCGCCGCCACCGCCGTCCCGCCGAGGGACCGTTCCCGAGTACGGCTTGCATGCCCCCCGCCGCCCTCACGGTCCGCCGGCCCCCCAGTCCGTCGCCCCTCACCCTCTGCCGGCCACACCCCGCCGCGAGGCCTCCCGTCGCGTCGACGTCGCCAAGGCCGCGTGCACCTCGCCCGCAAGCGCCACCGGGTCGCCGGTCGGCTCCGTGGGGTACAGCCGGTGAGCGCGGGCCCAGGCGTCGTCCATGGCGAACCAGTCGACGGGCTCGGGCGCCTTGCCGGACACCAGCGCTCCGTCGAGGCGCTCGAAGAACGCGGCCCAGCGCGGCGCGTAGACGTCCCGGAGCAGCCCGTCCCATTCGCGGTTGGCGTAGTCGTGCAGGCCGGCCGTCTCGCTGGGACCCCGGTCGGCCCAGGTCGTGAGGATCGAGCGGGCGTCGTACTCCAGCCGGTCGCGCTCGGCGGGGTCCGTTCCCCAGGAGCGCGCGGCGGCCAGCCACGGCCCGACCAGGAACCGCCGGTCGGCGCCGACCAGCCGGGCGAGCAGCTCCTCGTCGGCACCCCATTCGCGCACCAGCGCGCGGAACGTCTCGACGTCGCGGGCATCGTACGCCGCCCGGATCCGCGGCAGCAGGACGCGTGCACGGTTGGTGAGCGCCTGCCGTGCCACGTCCACGACGTCGAAGCGGTACGCGTCCGTGTTCCGCAGCCGCGGGGCCACCCGCAGCAGCTCCGACAGCGCCCGCTCCACCGTCTCCGCGTCGTAGCGCATGGTTGTCGGGCTCCAGCGTGCCGCCTTGGCCGTCGTCAGACTCGGCCGCGCGGCGAACAGGCTGTCCTGCGGCTCGCTCCACGTACCGGAAAGTCCGCTGTACGGGCCGAGCCGAAGCTGCTCCCACGCGGCGGCGGCGTGCGGGTCGGCGCCGCCGTAGCGCCGGGCGGCGTACGCGGCGAACCAGGCCCGCTGGTCCACCGGGTCGGACTGCCAGGCGAGTTCGGTGAACAGGTCGAACGCGGCCGGATTCCCGCCGGTGCCCTCCGGAAGGTAGGCGATGCCGCTCAGCGCGCTGTCCGGTTTCGCCAGCCAGGCGTGGAAACGGCTCGTCCACACACCCGTGTTGGCACCCAGGGTGGTGTGCCCGCCGAAGTTGGCGATCGAGCCGAAGGCGTACGGCGTCACGCCCCACTGCTTCTCCCGGTCGAGGTCGTCGTACCGGTCGGACAGACCGTCGACGATCAGCACCCGGCGGCGGTCGACACCGCTCAGGAGCGCCGCGCCGGGGTTCTGCTGCCAACCCAGCATCACCCACGTGGCATCGGGATGCGCGACGTCGAGCGCCCGCTGTACGGCCGCCGCGGCGCGGGCCACGTCGACCGGGCCCGCCTTGCCGCCCTCGTGCAGCAGGTCCATCTTGAACATGTCGCTCTCGCCGAACCGCCGCCGCTGCACCCGGTAGTAGGCGGCCGCCAACTGCTCGAAGACCGGGCCCGTCGGATCGAGCCAGTCCGGCCGGTCGAACCCCACCCACCTGCCCTGCGGCACCGTGACCGCGCCCGGGTTGCGGTCGGCGAATCCCGGCGGCACCGTACCGAAGAACCCCGGCAGCACGGGCGTCATGCCCAGGGAGCGCAGGTGCCGCGCGATCCGGCTCCCCAGCGTCGCCCGGGCCTCGATCAGCTGCTCGGACACCGGCCCCCCGAACCCCGACAGGTTCTGCAGCAGCCACCAGCCCTGGTGGGCGGGACCCGGGATCCAGGCGCGCAACTCCTCCGGGCCGAAACCGAACTCCTGCAGCGCCTCGTAGTACGGGTACTCGGCACCGGTCGGCACGAACACCTCGTTCACTCCGTGCAGCGCCATCACGTCGATGTCGTGCCGGTACGCGTCGAAGTCCCGGTAGGCGCCGGAGTATCCCTCGTCCGTGTCGTTCAGCGCGTACCGGTGGGGCACGGTCGCGGACCGGGTGAGGGCGCCGGACACCGCGGGCAGCGTGGTGGGCAGCCGCTCCACGCTGTCGCCCGGCCATCCGATGTCGATCCCGGCGACCCGCTCCAGGTACCAGCCCACCCCGGCGAGCAGGGTGGCCGGCGAGGTGCCCCGCACCCGGATCGCCCCCGCCCTGCCGGACACCGAGAACGAGGCGCCGGAGGACGGCTCCGCGACCGGGACCAGCGTGAACTGCGCCGCCCTGGAGGGCAGCAGGCGCTCCAGGGCCTCCCGGGCGGGCATCGTGTCGAACGCCGGCGCGGCGGCTGACGCGACGGTCCCCGGCGGGGACAGCGCGCCGGGCGCTGTCGCCGTCACGGCGGTCAGCGCCGCGACGGCGAGTGCGCTGCGGCATCGGAGGGCCGGGCGAGTGGCCATCTGGCTCCCTGCTCGAAGGGGGACGAACGTCGTCCGCCCACTCTCCGACGCCCCGCACCCCCGGCGGCGAGGGCACAACCGGGAACGGGTCGACCTCATCCTCGCGGGTGACACCGCCCGTTCGAGGAAGTGGTCCCACGCGCCGCGCGAGGGATCAGAACCAGTGAAGGCAGTGCGGTGCGCGGTCGGACCGGAAGAGGGCGTCGGCGAGAGCTGCCGCGCCCGGCCGGTGGGCCCGGACGTGTCCGGCACGCACGAGCGTGCTCGGCGCCGTGCCGCCGAGGTACAGCGAGCCCAGGTCCCGCACGTCCAGGGACAGGTGGGGTTCCCGGTCCGTGGGGACGCAGTCGGCCTTGCCGTCGCGGACGGTCAGCAGGTAGCGGCCGTGCCCGCCGAGGAACGGGTCGTCGACGTCGAGGACGAGTTCGCCGTCCGTGAACCAGCCGCGCGCGCTCAGCGCGCGCGGCACGTCGAGGAGACGCACCCAGAGCCAGTCGGTGTCGCGGCTGACCTCGCCCGCGCGGAAGTCCGCCAGCTGCCAGCGCAGCGGATGCCCGGGCGGGACGTGCTTGAACTCGACCTGCGAGACCAGGTCGTGCCCCAGGACGAACCGGGCCAGGGCGGTGAAGACGGCGTCCTCGGTGGCGATGACCTCGTCGACCCGCAGGGTGTCGGGCTCGGCGATCGCATAGCTGACGTATCCGTCGGGGACGCCGTCGGCGTCCCGGTGGACGGCGACGTAGCGCGGTGCCGGCGAGATCGGCGGCTGCCCCGCGCGCAGCGCCCACCACCGGCGCGGCCGGGACAGCGCACCGGGCTGCGCCCGCCGGTAGCGGTCGTAGACCTCCTCCAGCACCTCGCCGCACTCGGCACTGCGCAGCACCTCGATCGAACCCGCCGCCGGCGCGCCGGCCGCGACGCCCGCGCGGGGGGCGACGAGGGCGGCCTGGTGGCGCGCGACCGTCAGCCGCGCCGTGTAGGTCGCCGGTCCGTAGCCGAACCTGCCGTAGATCGTGGCCTCGGAGGCCAGCAGCACGGAGAGGAACTCCCCGCGGTCCCGCAGCCCGGCGAGCTGATGCCGCATCATCGCGGTGAGCACGCCCCGACGCCGGTGCGAGGGCAGGACGCCGACGGCGCTCACCCCGGCGGCCGGGGCCAGGATCCCGCCGGGCAGCGTCAGCTCGAAGGGGTAGGCGCCGGCGGTGCCGACGGGCCTCCCCTCCGCCGTCGTGGCGAGCAGACAGCGCTCCGGTTCGAGCGCCGACCACCAGAGCCCCCCACCGTCGACCGGGGTCTCCGCGAAGCGCCCGAAGGCGGCATGGAGCGTGTCGACGAAGACCCCGAAGTCCTCATCCGTCGTCGAACGAATCTCCATGGCGCCGCTGCCTCCTCGAACCGACGGCACCACCACCTGTGGTGCCCGACCACAGTCCAGCCGCGCCCCCCGGCCCGGGCAAGCGAATTACGGCCGTTCACCGGCGAGCAGGGAGTGGCCGAGCGGAGTGAGGCTGTGGAGCACCGCCGTACCGGTCCGCACGGTGTCGACCAGACCCGCGCCCCGCAGCACGCCCGCGTGCTGGCTGGCAGCCGCCAGCGAGACGGACGCACGCTCCGCGAGCGCCGTGGTGGTGGCGGGGGAGCGCAGCAGCGCCAGCACCTGCGCCCGGGTGCGCCCGAGCAGCGCCGCCAGCGCGGCCGGCCGGTCGCCGGCTCCGTCCGCCGGGCCCGTGCCGGAACCGTCGTACATCGGGTACACGAGCACGGTCGCCTCCTCCGGGCGGTACATCACCATCGGGCCGGTCGCGAACCAGGAAGGCACGAGCAGCAGCCCGCGCCCGCACAGCGGGATGTCGTACGACGACGCCGAGGGCAGGTGGAGCGTCGGCGCCTCCCACCTCCAGGTCGTGCCCAGGGTCGTCAGGAGGGCGTCCACGCCGCCGCGCAGCAGCATCTCGGCCCGCAGCGACCTGTCCGTCAGGGCGTCGGCGCGGATCCTCGGCCACAGCGGCTCCACCGACGCGTGGAAGTAGCGCCGCGTGTCGTCGACCAGGGAGCGGGACGCGGCCGGGGATCCCTGGACGAGCTCGTGGGCCCATCGCCCGGGACGCGCCAACCCGCCGTTCCAGCCCTCGGCCCCGGGTATGCCGAGGTCGAGCGCCAGCCGCTCCGGCGGCGTCGACGCGACGGCCTCCAGCGCGTCGTCGAAGCCCTGCGCGGACGGCTGGAGCAGGAAGTCCGGGACGAATCCGTCCTCGGTGACCAGCTCGGCGAGCACACCGGACCCGGCGGCGACGCCACCGCGCGCCGAACGGTGCCACTGCCGCGCGGCGGGCCGCAGCCGGTGGAACCGCCCGTCGCCCTGGTGGCCCTCACGCCCGCGCCCGAGGCGCACGGCCAGACGCAGGCTCAGGACGGTCTCCGAGAGCGCGTCGGCCGCCGGGGCGAGGGTGATCTGCCGCAGATCGGCGGCCGTGAAGTGTAGGCGGATCATGCTGACCGATTATCGGCCCGACGGACCCTTTCACCCAGGGATGAAAGGCCGTGCGTTCCGCGTGACGACCCAGCAGGCTCCGGGTGTCCACCTCACCGAGCCCCCGTCGGAGGCCCCGCCGATGCGCCGCACACCCGCCCGAACCGCCTGCCTCGCCGCAGCCGTCCTCCTCACCGCCCTCGCCGGCGCACCCGGCCCCGCCGCCGCGCGGGACCTGCCCGACACCTATGTGGTCGCCCGGACACCGGGCGTGCTCCCCGAAGGGATCGCCATCACCAAGGACGGCACCATGTACGTCTCCTCGGACGGCACCGGAGCCCTGTACCGGGGCCGCGTCGGCCGGCCCGACCTGACGCCCTTCCCCGCGCGCGGCCTCGAGGACCGCCCCAGCTCCCTGGGAGTCCACACCGACCGGCGCGGCCGCATCCTCTCCGTCGGCGGCGCCACCCTGACCGTCCACGACCGCCGGGGCAGGCTCCTCGCGACCCGGACCGCCACCGACGGACCGCTCGGCGCGCCCCACCTCAACGACCTGGCCGTGACGGACGACGCCGTGTACGTGACCGACTGGGCCAACCCCGTCGTCCACCGCGCCGGGATCCGGGCCGACGGCACCCTCGGACCGCTCGAACCCTGGCTCGACGTCCGCAGCGCCTTCCCCCAGTTCCCGGCCCGGTACTGGCTGTTGAACGGCATCGTGGCCGACGCGGCCGGCACCACTCTCCTCGTGGCGTCCAACGGCACCGAGGCCGTCTGGCGGATCGACACGGCGGACAAGGGGATCGCCAGACTCGACCTGGGCGAGCAGTCCTTCGGCGCCGACGGCATGGTGCTGCACGGCCGGACCCTGTACGCGGTGCTCAACTACGGGGCCCCGCACGGCGTCTACATCGCCCGGCTGGACGAGGAGCTGAGGACGGGCACCGTCACCCACCGCCTCACGGACGAGGCCTTCACCCTCCCCACCACGCTCGCCAAGCACGGCTGCCGCCTCTACGTGGTCAACAGCCAGCTGAACGAGCCGCCGGGCCGGCCGCCGTACACGGTGAGCGCGGTCGCCGACCCGACGTGCGGGACCGCCTGACCCGCCGCGCCGTCCCCCTGACCCACGGGGGTGGTCAGGGGGACGGTGCCGGTATCACCGCAGGTCCGCCGGCGTGGCGGCGTCACCCGAGGGCGTGACGTCGCCGGCCGCGTCGTCGAGGAAGCCACCCGACTGGTGCTGCCAGAGCTTCGCGTACGAGCCCCTCGCGTCGAGCAGTTCCTGATGCGTGCCCTGCTCGACGATCCGCCCGCGCTCCAGGACGACGAGCCGGTCCATCGTGGCCACCGTGCTGAGCCGGTGCGCCACGACGAGCGCCGTCCGCCCCTCCATCAGCCGCCACAGGGCGTCCTGGACGAGGACCTCGCTCTCGGAGTCGAGCGCGCTGGTCGCCTCGTCGAGCAGCAGGATCGGCGCGTCGCGCAGGATGGCCCTGGCGAGGGCCACCCGCTGGCGCTGGCCGCCGGAGAGCTTCACCCCTCGCTCGCCCACCATGGTGCCGAACCCCTCGGGGAGGCCGTCGGCGAACTCCGTGACGTGCGCCGCCTCGGCCGCGCGGCGGATCTCGGCGTCGGTGGCGTCCGGCCGGGCGAACGCGATGTTGTCCCGCAGCGTGCGGTGGAACATCACCGGGTCCTGGGGCACGTAGGCGATCAGACCGCGCAGGTCCGTCTGGCGCAGCCTGCTGATGTCGTGCCCGCCGACCAGGATCCGGCCGCCGTCGATGTCCGTCATCCGAAGAAGCAGCCGGGTGAGGGTGGTCTTGCCGCCGCCCGACCGCCCGACGAGACCGATCTTCGTCCCGCTCGGCACGTCGAGGTCGAGGCCCTCGAAGAGCGGCTTCGCACCGCCGTGCGCGAAGTCCACCCGTTCGAAACGCACATCGGCGGGCCGGCCGACGAGCTGCTCCGGGGTCTCGGGGTCGTGTACGGACGGCGGGTCGAGGAGGAGCTCGGTGAACTGGGCGGCCTCCGTCATCGAGCTCTCGAGACGCCGGTAGATCTGGTTGAACTCGAACATGATGCGTGTCGCGCTCGCGTAGTACGTGAAGGCCACGATGACCGCCTCCACCCCGTGCTCCGCCCCGCCGAGCCCCAGGGCGAGCACCAGACCCAGCACGTTGGTCAGCACCGACATCGGGGCGACCAGCGTGTCGATCCGCAGGTTGCCGTAGTCCCAGGACCGCAGCGTCAGCCGCCGCGACTCCGCGACGCGCGACCGGTGCTCGGCGGCCTCCCGGTCCTCGGCGGCGAACGCGCGGACCGTGTCCATGTTCATCAGACTGTCCGCGACGTGCCCCGACACCCGGGCGATCGCCTGCTCCCGCTCGGCGACGAGCACCTGGCGGCGCCGGATCAGCGGCGCCGCGCACAGCCCCGTGACCGCGATCATCACCAGGAGCCCGGCGACGAGCAGCGGGTCGTACTGCCACAGCACCACCGACGCGAACAGCAGCGGCAGGAAGCTGCCCATCACGGAGAACGTCAGCGTGTCGACGAACTCCTCGAAGCGCGAGGCGAAGCTCAGGACCCGCTTCGTCAGCGACCCCGCGAAGTTGTCGTGGAAGAAGGCAGCGTCCTTCGCGAACAGCTCGTCCATGCCGATCACGTAGAGGTGCTCGATGCCGCGTGCGTCGAGGCGGTTCAGACAGTGCAGCCCGACGCGCCACAAGGTCTCGGCGAGCAGCAGCACGCCCGCGAACCCGAGGACGTACGGCAGCATCGACCCGATGTCCACGGCCCCTGCGTCGTCCCCCGCGATCCTTCCGACGAGCTTCGCCACGATCAGCGGCGCGATGTAGTTGATTCCGATGTTCCCGAGCGCCGGCAGCGCCATCGCCGGCAGCGTCAGCCGACGCAGCCTGGTCAGCTCCCGACCGTAGTAACGCAGCGCCAGGAGAACCGAACCCTTGCTGGGTAATCCTTCGTGCGATTCAGGTGATCCCATACCCAACCCTGTGTTGTCTTACCGAAAGGTGAGCAAACGGGATTCTCCCGCGCCGGCACCCGCGCGGTCCAAGCGTTTTACGCCCGCCCTCCGCCGGCCCGCCCCGGCGTCCGCTCGCCCCGCCGAGGACAGGACGGGCAGAATCTCCGACCGGACGGAACAAGCGGAACGGGGAGTCACGAAATGCGTGTGGTGCTGTCGACGTACGGGGCGCGGGGGAGCGTCGAACCGATGGCTGCCCTCGCGGTCCGTCTGCGGGAACTCGGCGCGGAGGTGCGGATGTGCGCGCCGCCGGACGAGGAGTTCGCGGAGCGTCTCGCCGAACTCGCGGTGCCCGTGGTCCCGACGGGCGCCCCGGTGCGACCCCTCGTGACGACGGTGACGCCCGGGTCGGCGGCCGGCCTGGCGGAGCGGGCCGCCGAACTGATGGACGCGCAGTTCGGGACGGTCGCCGCGACGGCCGAGGGGTGCGATGTCCTGGTGGCCACCGGCCCGTTGCCCGTCGTCACCGGCGCGCGCTCGGTGGCCGAGAAGCTGGGCATCCGCTACGTCCACGCCGGCCACCAGCCCGTCAGTCTGCCGTCACCGCACCGCAGGCCGCCCGGTCGGCGGGGTCAGCCGTTGCCCGAGGGCGTCACCGACAACCAGGCGCTGTGGGACCTGGACGCGCGAATCGCGGACACGATGTTCGGCGAGATGCTCGCCACCCGACGGGCGGCGATCGGCCTGCCGCCGGTCGACGGCGTCCGCGACTACGCCTTCACCGACCACCCGTGGCTCGCCACGGACCCGGTCCTCTCCCCGTGGCAGCCCACCGGCCTCCGCGTGGTGCAGACCGGCGCGTGGCACGTCACCGACGAACGCCCCCTGCCCGCCGACCTGACGGACTTCCTCGACGCCGGCGCGCCACCCGTCTACGTCGGCTTCGGCAGCATGCCCATGGGTGCCCTGGAACCCGTCGCGCACCCCGCCGTCGAGGCGATCCGCGCCGAAGGCCACCGCGTGGTCGTCTCCCGGGGCTGGGCCGACCTGGTCCCGGTCGACGCCCAGGACGACTGCTTCGTCGTCGGCGAGGTCAACCAGCAGGCCCTCTTCCGCCGGTCCGCCGCCGTCGTCCACCACGGCAGCGCGGCCACCACGACGACCGCCTCCCGGGCCGGTGTCCCCCAACTGGTGCTTCCCCGGGGCGCGGACCAGCCGTACTGGGCCGAGCGCGTCACCCGCCTCGGCGTCGGAACCGCCCACGACGACCCGGCGCCGACCGTCGCCTCCCTCGCGGCCGCGCTCCGGACGGCCCTCGCCCCCGAGACCCGCGTCCGTGCCGCGGCCGTGTCCGGCACGATCCGCACCGACGGCACCACGGTGGCAGCCAAGCTGCTGTTCGACGCCGCCGGCTGAGGGATACGACCGGTCCCGCCGGCTGACAGGCACGACCGGTCCCGCCGCGGTCGGCCCCACCGGTCCTGGCCGTGGGTCCGCGGCCGGGCCTGCGCTCCGTCCCCTCACCTGAGTACGTCCTTCAGGGCCCGCGCCGTCGCCCGGGGAAAGGCGGTGTTCCCGTTGTGCCCGCCGGGGAACTCGACGGGTCGCGTGTCCAGCCGTGCCGCCAGGGCCAGGGCGCAGCGGTAGGTGTGCACCCGCGGCGGGGTCGTCCGGCCCGTCGCGGGGATGATCCGCGTGCCGGCGTGCGCGGCGGCGCGCGACGCCTCGTCGGGGTGGAGGGCGTCCGAGGTGACGGCGGTGAACTCGGTTCCGATGAAGTGACCGAAGTTGGCCTGGCGTCGGGGGGTCAGCGGCTGCGGGGTGAGGCCCTCCTCGGTCTCCTCGTGCGCCGGGTCGATGCCGAGGTGGCGGGCGATCGCGGGGAACGCGGCCGACAGGCCTCCGGTCGCGTAGGCGTGCTGGATGGCGGCCAGTTCGGCGATGTGGTCGTCGCGCTCGGGGTCCGGCAGCAGTCGCGGCATGACGGGCTCGTGGGCGATGAGCGTGCGGAGCGCGCCCGGGTGGCGGGCCACGACCTGGAGGCCGATCGCGGCGCCCATGCTGAATCCGGCCATCAGGGCGGGCTCGTCGGTGGCTTCGGCGAGGATCCGGGCGACGTCGTCGGCGTGGTCGGCCATGGTGACGGGAGCGGCCGGCGAGTCGAGCGTGCTGCGGGACAGGCCGCGCCGGTCGTACGTGATGACGGTGAACCGGTCGGTCAGGTGCGGGACGAGGTCGACCGTGCGGTCCGCGTCGCCTTCGCCGCTCTGGGAGAGGAGGAGGACGGGCCCGCTGCCCTCGACCCGGTAGTGGAGCGTGGCGCCCGGGACGACGAGCGTGCGGACGGTGGCGACGGTCGTGGCCATGATGGTTCCCCCTTGCCGGCTGTCGTCGGCGTCTCCGACTGACACCACGACAGTAACCCATCTATCTCGATGCATCAATATTGATGCATCGATCACGATGTACTCTGGGGTGATGAACGGAGTCGAACTGTTCCTCCTGGGACGCACCCTCATGAAGATCGGCGAACAGGCCATGCCCCAGGCCGAGTCCGGTTCACCCGGATCGGTCCGCTCGGTCCTCGTGGTCCTCGGCGATCTCGTCTCCCACCCCGGCACGACGGTCGGCGAGATCGCCGCCCGCACCGGGCTGCCGCAGAGCCAGGTCTCCACCGCCGTCGCCCGGCTCCAGGAGGCCGGCTCGGTCGACACCCGCCCCGACCCCGCCGACCGCCGCCGCCGACTCATCCACCCCGCCGCGAACCCCTCCGCCCGCGTCGCCGAGGTCCGCGCCGCCACCATCGACGACGCGCTCGCCGCGGCCCTCGCCGACCCCGACGGCACCGCCCCGCACCCCGACACCCTGCGCGAGGTCGCCGACGCCCTCGACGTCCTCTCCCGCCACCTCGTGCCCGCGGTCGCCACCCGTACCCGCGCCCGCCGGCCCGGCATCGAGGCCCGCTGACCGCCGGTCGGGAAAAAGTTCCGTAAGAAGATCGGATTGACGGGTGTAGGGACGCGTGGGGAGGGGGAAGACGCGTGTGGGTGTCCGTGGAAGGGCGCTCCAGGGGTCCGATGCGGCCCCTGCTGAATTGACCAGAGGGACGAGCATGGCCAGCGGCACTGTGAAGTGGTTCAACTCCGAGAAGGGGTTCGGTTTCATCGCCCAGGACGGCGGCGGCCCGGACGTCTTCGCCCACTACTCCAACATCTCGGGCAACGGCTACCGCGAGCTGACGGAGGGTGAGGCGGTCACCTTCGACATCACGCAGGGCCAGAAGGGCCCGCAGGCGGAGAACATCGTCCGCGGCTGAGTTCCCGGTCACCCCGCTCTTCCGACGGCGCCCGCACCCCGTGCGGGCGCCGTCGGCATGCCGCGACGCGTCCCTCAGACGGCGTACGGCCGTCCTGCCTCCGACGGGGGCCGGAGACGGAGCACGACCAGGGCCGTGTCGTCGGTGCTGCCCGTCGGCGGGAGGAGGTTCCCGAGGAGGACGTCGGCCAGCGCGTCGGGCGCGGCCGTGTGGTGCTCCGCGAGGGTACGGGTGAGCCTGGCCAGGCCGGTGTCGATGTCCTCGCGGCGGCGTTCGACGAGTCCGTCGGTGTAGAGGACGAGCACGGCGCCGTCGGCGAACCCGGTGTGCCCCTGCGGGCGGGACGCGTGATCCGGGCTGGCCCCGAGGGGCGGGTCGGTGGCCCCGTCGAGGAGCACCACCGTGCCGTCGGGATGACAGAGCGCCGGTGGGGGGTGCCCCGCGCTGCTGTACGTGAGGGTGCGGCTGTCCCAGTCGATGAAGACGGACACCGCGGTGGTGGATTCCGCGCCGTAGAGGTCGCGGGCGTACAGATCGAGCACGTCGAGCGCCTGCGCCGGCCCGTCGGCGACGCGGGACGCGGCCGACAGGGCGCTGCGCAGCTGCCCCATGACGCCGGCGGCACGCAGCCCGTGGCCCACGACGTCACCGACCGCGACGGCCGTACGGCCGGGCAGGTCGACCAGGTCGTACCAGTCGCCGCAGACGTTCAGCGCCCCGGTCGCCGGACGGTAGCGCACGGCGGCCTGATGGCGGCCGAGCAGCCGCGGCGTGGGCAGCATCGCCTCCTGGAGGTGGAGGGCCACCTCGCGTTCGCGGGCATGGGCCCGGCGCAGCCGCTCGTTGACCTCCTGCAGCTCCCTGGCCCGGGTGTAGAGCTCGGACTCCAGGATCTGCGCACGGTCCTCGCCGCCGCGGGCCCGGATGAGCTCGGTGACCTCCTCCACCCGGTGCAGCAGCAGGGCCACGGAGCCGTCGGGCGCGAGAACGGGCGTGTTGACCGGACTCCAGTACCGCTCCCGCCACTCACCGGGCCGGTCGGGGTGCTCGACGTCGTAGCGCTGCAGCGCCATGCTGTCGCGCTCCCCGGTGGCCGCGACGCGCTCCAGCGAGGCACGCAGGTTGCGCATGCCGGTCGCCGACGGATCCTGGGGGTTGTCGGGAAAGACGTCGAACAGATAGCGGCCGATGAGCTGCTCCCGCGTCCGCCCGGATATCGACAGGAACGCCTCGTTCACATCCGCGTACACGAGCCCCGGCGTCAGCAGCGCCACCGCTCCCGGCATCGCCTGGAAGACCGCCTGATAGTCGATTCCGGGTCCGCTCACCGTCCACCTGTCCCCGTGCCGCCGCTCCCGTCCTGAGGCTGCCTCCACGGTAGGCGCGAGCCCCCGGCGCGGCCTGCGGCATTGAGCCGTTCGGCCCCCGCCGGGAGCCCCTCCGCCCGTCACGCGCGTCTCCCGAAGCGGGTCGGACCGGTCTCCGTGCGTCGGTCTCCCGGCGCGCCGGACCGGGCCCGCGGCCGGTGTCGGTCACGCGTTCGCCCGTTCGTCGTGGCGGGTGGTTCCTCCGATGTCCGCGCCACCCACGAACGGGGGAACGCGTTGGGGTTGCCGTGACGCCCGTGCAGTGACGGTTCTGCAATCGGGACCTGCGGCTTTCCGCGCCGATCCGCACCTTGGCGGTCGGTGGCGTCCAGTGACCAGTACGACGACCAGTACGACGACCTGGATGGTGGGGCATGCCGGAGATGTGGACTCGCGGTGAGGGACACGACGCCCGGCTCGTGGAGCGCCTCCGCGGCGGGTGCGACCTCGTCGGACGGGACGGCGAACTCTCCGCACTCCGTGCCGCCCTCTCCGCGCATCGCCTCGTCACCGTGACGGGAGCCGTCGGCACGGGCAAGAGCAGCCTGGCCCGGACCGTCCTCGCACCGACGTCGTACGGCCCCTGCCGGGCGACCGTCCCGGTCCGCTGGCACGACGGGATCCCCGTCGGACGCCGCGCGCTGACGGGGAGGATCGCCCGAGCCCTCAGCGCATCCGGCCCGCCCCAGGACGCGACCGGTACGGACATCACCGCGGTCGTCCGCTCCTTCCCGCCCGGGGACGTCCTGCTCCTCCTCGACGACGTCGACCCCGTCCACACCGAATGCGTCGGCCTCGTCCAGACCCTGCTGATGGCCCTGCCGGCGCTCCGCGTCCTGGTGACGGCCCGCCGCCCCCTCGGGCTCGGCGACGAGAAGGTCGTCCACCTGGGACCACTGCGGGGCGACGCCGCCCCGGCCCGGGGCGCCGCCCGCGAGCGCGCGGCCGAGCGGACGCCGGCCCTCTCTCCCGCCGCGGAACTCCTCCTGTCCCGCGCACGGGAACGCGGCTGGAGCGAGGAAGCCCCCGATCCGGCAGCGGTGGCCCACGTGTGCCGACTGCTCGAAGGAGTCCCGCTCGCCCTCGAACTGGCCGCGGCCCGACTGGGGGAGTGCACCCTCGCCGAACTGGCCGCCCACATCGAGGACGACCAGTGCCGGCTGGCCGACCCCGCCCCCGTCCTGCGGCGCCACCGCTCCCTGCGCACCGCCGTCGGCGCCGTACACGCGCTGTGCGAACCGGCGGCGCGCACCGTATGGCGCCGCGTCAGCGTCTTCGCCGGGCCCTTCACCGAGGCGGCGGCGGTGTTCGTCTGCGCGGACTCGGGCCTCGCACCGCGCGACGTGCCGCCCGCCCTGGCGCTGCTCACCGCCACCGGCGTGCTCCAGGTGCTCGGCGACCCGGGCGCCGTCCGCCGGCCCCGCTACCGCATGGCCCGCTCCGCCCGTGACTTCGGTACGGAACGACTCACCGCGGCGGGCGAACTAACCGTCACGCGAGACCGCCACGGCGTCCACTTCCGCGGCGTCGCCGCCGTCGCCGAGACCCTGTGGAACACGGGCCTGCAGCGCCAGGCACTCCAGGCCGTCCACGAGGAACACGACGACCTGACGGCCCTGGTACGCCGAGGCACGGGGCTCGCCGGCGCCGCGGTCACCGACGTGGACCTCCGCGGCCCGGAATCCACGTGCGCGGAGGCCACCGACCCGGACCCGGCCGGCCTGGACCTCGCCGCCCCGGCCCCCGCCCGCCCCGACCTGGCCGGCACGGACCCGGCCGCTGCGGACCCCTCCGGCGCAAGCCCGCCCGGCCCGGACCTCATCGGCCCGCCCTCCGCTCGCCCCGACCTCATCGGCCCGGCCCCCGACCCCACCGGCACGGACCCGGCCCGCGCCGATCCCACCGGCCACGCCGAGACGGCGCTGGAGACCGTGCTGCACCTCTGGTTCTGGTGGACGGTGCACGATCACGCCGCGGAAGGCAGCGCCCACCTGTGCGCGCTGCTGCCCCGGCTCCCCGCCGACAGCGCGCTCGTGGCGCGCGGACGGTGGCTCGCGGCCTGGCTGTGCGCGGGCGAGGACCCGCGCGGGGCGCAGCACCTGTTGGACCTCGCTTGGCCGGTCGCCGTGCTCGACGGCGACGAGGCCCTCGTGGGCCGCATCGCCCATGTCCACGGGATCCTGGCCTGGGAGCGGAGGGACGTCGAGTCCGCAGCCGCGTACTACCGCGAGGCCGCCGACACCGTGCCCATCGGGGCTCCCGGAGGCCCGCCGCCGATGGTCAGCCTCGCCGCCCTGGCCGTCGTCCAGGCCCACCACATCCCCGCGGCCGCCGTCCGCACCGCCCGCCGTGCCCTCGCGCAGGAGACCGGCCGCAACGACGCCTGGGCCACCGCCCTCGCGCACTACGCCCACGCCCTCGCCGACCACCGCGCCGGCCGTGTCGGCCGCGCCCGCCACCGAGCCCTCCGTGCCCTCGCCGACCTCGAATCCCGGGTCGACGCCCCCCGTGCCCGCACCGCCCTGCGCCGCCTCCTGACCTCCCTGGATCCGGTCGCGGTTCCCTTGCGTACGCCCGTACCGCAGTACCGCCCGCCGGCACGCCCCCACGCGGGTCTCCTGCCGCGGCCGGCGGTCAGGAGAACGGTCCCGACGGCGCTCGATCAGGTCGAGTAGCCGTCGGACGCTCAGGAGGGGTTGAGGAGCCGGAAGACCATCACCCTGCCGACGGGGTCGAGCCGGAACTCGGCGGCCTCCGCCGACGCGCCCGATCCCGCCGACGCCTCGAACGCCTCGCTGGTCTGCCAACGCGTGTCCGCCGTGGTGCCCGGAGGGGGTGTCGGCGGCGGTTCGGTCGCCTCGGTCCACGCGTACTGCTTCGTGAGCCGCCGTACGTCGGCCTCCGCCAGCCGGGCGTAGCCCCGCAGCTCGCGGTCGGTGGGCCCGGGAACCCGCGGGTCGGCGACCCCCAGCGGCTCGTACGTCCACTCGACGCTCTCCACGTCACCGAGCTGCGGCAGCGACGAGGCGATCGGCCCCTCGTCGTGCCGCACCTCGGGCGGCGCCTTCTCCGGGCGCTGCTCCTGAGCGCACCCCGCGGACGTCGCCACCGAAAGCACCACCAGTGCCGCGGCGCACGTCCTCCCGGACCGCATGGTCGTTCCCCCTCCGATGTCCCGCCCCGCGGCCGATCGACGCCGTGCCGTTCAGTACACGTACACGCCCTACTGGACGGTGACGGTTCCGATCAGGACCCGGTGGTCCGAGCAGGCCGCCACGCCGGTGCACGCGGTGGAGGGGGCCAGCGAGTCCGCGCTGTACGGGCCGGCGAGGGTGCTCTCCCGCACGAAGACGAGGTCGATCTTGGCGGCGATCCCGCACTTGTTGTCCGAGGGGGCATCGGTGGTCGACTCCCCGTGGCCCGGGCAGTGGGCGCCGTCCGCGTCGTCGAGTTCGCGGTACGAGCCGGTGTTGCCGTCGTCGGCGACCGTGTTCACGCTCGGCGCGTAGTAGGGGTTCAGCTTCTTGTGGTGCGGCTGCACGTTGAAGTCGCCCGCGACGATCGGTGTGTCGTACGTCGCCAGCTGGTCGAAGACCGCCTTCAGCTGGATGCTCTTGTAGTCGGGGTCCGTGGTGAGGTGGGTCGTGCAGAAGACCGTTCCCGACCCGTCGGCGAGGGGCGCGCACAGCAGGTTGCGCGCTTCCTGGGCGCCGTCGGTGGGCAGGGTGACACGGTCGGCGGAGCCCAGCGGGTGCCTGCTGAACAGCGCGTTGCCGTAGGCGTTGCCGGCGCAGACGTCGGGGTCGCCGGCCGGAAGGCTGGACTCGAAGCGGGCGAAGCTGGTGTTGCCGTCGACGGGCCAGGCCCTGGCACGCAGTTCCGTGATGATCGCGGAGTACTGGTTCTCGCACAGCTCGTTGAAGGCGGCGAAATCGGCGCCCCGGTTGACGATCGAGTCGACCGCCTGGTCCACCAGGCCGTCGGTGAGCGACCCGTCGTGGATCGTGTTCCCGGCCACGTTCCACTGCCAGACCTTGTACGTCCGCGGCGTCACCGAGGTGTCCGCCGCCTGGGCGGTGCCGGCCGCCACCGAGAAGGCGCACGCGAGGCTCAGCACGAAGCCCCGGAACATCGCTCGTCTCATATGTGGATTCCCCTTGCCGTGAGGTCGTTGTGTCAGGCCGTCAGGATGGGATGTGGTTCGCCTTGCGGCCATGGCGACAGCGTCGTGCTGGACAAGGTGTTCTGTTTCCCCCGGGACGTGCCGCCCGCGCGGAAACGGCCACAGGCGATGCCCGGAGGCCAGCAGCCCTCCTGGCCGCCGAGCAGATCGTTTCGGTCCGTGGATGCGCAGGTCAGAGCCACATCGCGGGCCGACCGGAACGCGGACGCCACCGACACGGCGCCGGGCCCGTGGCACCCGGCGCAGCGCACTTTCCTCCCCGTATCCCCTTACACACAGGGGGGTTTCCCCCTTAGCCTCACTCTGCGCGCAAGTTACCTGCCAGTTAAGCACTCTGTGATGGGCGCACCGGGCCCGGAGGTCGACATGAGTTCCGCGCAACACCTGTTGGAAAGCCGGCCGCATTCAGTGGCGCACCTCTTCCTCGCCAGGGTCGAGGCCACACCCGACCGGGAGGCGTACCGCTACCCCGTGGTGACCGAGCCCGCAGGCCCGGAAACCGAGCGGTGGCGCTCCCTGACGTGGGCCCAGACCGCGGACCGGGTGAAGGCGATCGCGGCCGGACTGCTCAGCATCGGGCTGCGCCCCGAGGAGCGGGTGGCCATCTCGTCCTCGACGAGGATCGAGTGGATCCTCGCCGACATGGGCGTGATGTGCGCGGGAGGCGCCGCGACCGCCGTGTACCCGAGCACCAACGCCGACGAGACGGCGTACATCCTCGCGGACTCCGCCAGCCGCGCGGTGTTCGTCGAGGACGCCGGGCAACTGGCCAAGGTGGCCGCGCACAAGGACCGGCTTCCCGGGCTCGGCCACGCCGTCCTCATCGACGCGGAGACGGAACCGCCCCGGATCGAGGGCCTGGAGGTGCTGACCCTCGCCGACCTCGAAGAGCGCGGCAAGGCGTACCTCCAGGAGCGTCCGGACGCGATCGAGAAGACGGTCGAAGGCCTCGGGCCGGAACAGCTCGCCACGTTGATCTACACCTCCGGAACCACCGGCCGCCCGAAGGGCGTGCGCCTCGTGCACGACTGCTGGTCGTACCAGGGCGTGGCGCAGGAGGCCACCGGCCTCGTCGAGCCCGACGACGTGCAGTTCCTGTGGCTTCCGCTGTCCCACGTCTTCGGCAAGGCCCTGATATCCGGTCAGGTGAAGTCCGGTCACGTGATGGCCGTGGACGGGCGCATCGACCGGATCGTCGCCAACCTGCCCGTCGTCCGGCCCACCATCATGGCGTCCGCGCCGAGGGTCTTCGAGAAGGTCTACAACGGCATCGCCGCCCGGGCCCGGGCCGACGGAGGAGCCAAGTACAAGATCTTCCTGTGGGCCGCCCGGGTCGCCCGCGACTACGCCAGGACCGGCCAGGAGCAGATGGTGGCGACAGGGCGCCGCAAGCTGCCCCTGTGGCTCTCCGTACAGCACGCCCTCGCCGACAAGCTGGTCTACGGCAAGATCCGCGCGGCCTTCGGGGGACGGCTGCGGGGCAGTGCCTCCGGCAGCGCCGCCCTCGCCCCCGACATCGGCTACTTCTTCGCCGGCGCGGGCGTCCCCGTCCTGGAGGGCTACGGCCTGACGGAGACCAGCGCAGCCTGCACCGTCAATCCGGCCGACGACTACCGGGTCGGCACGGTCGGCAGGGCCCTGCCCGGCACCGAGGTCCGCATCGCCGAGGACGGGGAGATCCTCCTGCGCGGCCCCGGCATCATGCGCGGCTACCACAACCTCCCCGACAAGACGGCGGAAGTCCTGGAGAGCGACGGCTGGTTCCGTACCGGCGACATCGGCGACGTCGACAAGGACGGCTTCGTCCGCATCACCGACCGCAAGAAGGACCTCTTCAAGACCTCGGGCGGCAAGTACGTGGCCCCCACGGAGATCGAAGGCCGCTTCAAGGCCATCTGCCCGTTCGTCAGCAACATCCTGGTCATCGGCAACGGCCGCAACTACTGCACCGCCCTCATCACGCTCGACGAGACCGCGATCATGCCCTGGGCGGCGTCCCACGGGCAGGAGGGCCGCGGCTACGCCGACGTCGTCTCCTCCCCTGAGGTGCACGCCCTCATCGACGACTTCGTCCAGCGCGTCAACGGTGACCTCCAGCGCTGGCAGACGATCAAGAAGTTCGCCGTCCTGCCGCGCGACCTCGACGTCGAACACGGCGAACTCACTCCCAGCCTCAAGGTCAAGCGCCCCGTCGTCGAGGGCGAGTACGCCGACCTCATCGAGGCCATGTACGAAGGCTCCCGCGAAGCCTGACGCGATCGAGGCGTCCGGCCGGGACGCACGGCCGGACGCCTAGTCACTGTGTCCGGCCAGGACGGACGGTCAGGGCGTCCGGTCAGGGCGTCCGGTCAGGGCGTACAGCTGTGACCAGGCCCGACTCGTACGCGTAGATGACGAGTTGGGCCCGGTCGCGGGCCCGGAGCTTGGTCATCGCCCGGTTGACGTGGGTCTTCGCGGTGAGCGGGCTGATGACCATGCGGTCGGCGATCTCGTCGTTCGACAGGCCCTGGGCCACCAGGACGACGGCCTCGCGCTCGCGGCCCGTCAACTCCGAAAGGCCCGCGCCGGTGTCCGCGGGGAGGGGCTGGGCGACGTACCGGTTGATCAGCTTGCGGGTGATAGAGGGGGCGAGGAGGGCGTCGCCACGGGCGGCGACACGTACGGAGTGCAGGAAGTCCTCCGGCATGACGTCCTTGACCAGGAATCCGGCGGCGCCCGCGCGCAGCGCGTGGAACACGTACTCGTCGAAGCTGTAGTTCGTGAGGATGACCACGTGCACCCCGGCGAGGTCCGGGTCCGCGACGATGCGGCGGGTCGCCTCGATGCCGTCGACGACGGGCATCTGGATGTCGACGAGCGCGACGTCGGGCAGGTGCTCCTTGGCCAGCGCGACGCCCTGGGCGCCGTCGGCGGCCTCGGCCACCACCTCGATGTCGTCCTCGAGGTCGAGCAGAGCGCGGAATCCGCTGCGGATGAGGGGCTGGTCGTCGACCAGCAGGACACGGATCACGACGCCCGGTCCACGGGAAGTTCGGCCCGGACGGCGAAGCCGCCCCCGTCACGTGGTGCGGCGCGCAGCCGGCCGCCGAGCGCCGTGACGCGTTCCCGCATGCCGACCAGCCCGAGGCCCGGGGTCGGGGCGGCGCCTGTCGTGGCCCGGCCGTCGTCGACCACCGCTATCTCGAGGGTGTCCGGCCGGCAGTCGATCCGGACCGACGCCGTGGTGGCGTCGGCGTGGCGGGCGACGTTGGTCAGCGACTCCTGCACGATCCGGTAGACGGTCCGGTCCACCGCGGCCGACACGTCGCGGTGCGCCCCCTCGACCGTCAGCGTCGCGTCCAGGCCGAACGTACGGGCCCGTCGCACCAGCTCCGGGACGTCGTCAAGGCCGCGCGGCGGGGTCGTGTCGTCGTCGCGCAGCGCCTCGAGAGTGGCACGCAGCTCCCGG
The DNA here is from genome assembly GCF_000716445.1 of Streptomyces wedmorensis. Lineage (GTDB taxonomy): Bacteria > Actinomycetota > Actinomycetes > Streptomycetales > Streptomycetaceae > Streptomyces > Streptomyces wedmorensis. Next base: position 17,608 of record NZ_JNWK01000010.1, on the reverse strand, counting down.
CTCGCCTCGCGGCCGGCCTCCTGGATCGCCAGCAGGGACGTCGGCACGTCCTCGCCCCGCTTGCGGGCCACGTGCACCGCGACCTCCGCCTGGACCTTGATGACCGATATCTGATGGGTGAGCGAGTCGTGCAGTTCCCGCGCGATGCGCAGCCGTTCCTCGTCGGCGCGGCGCCGCGCGGTCTCCTCGCGGGTGCGCTCGGCCTCCTCCGCCCGCTGCTCGGCCTGCCGCAGCGCCTCTCCCGCGGCCCCCGCCGCGACGAGCCAGGCGATCTCGAGCGCGCCCCGGGCCTGCGCGAACGCCTCGCCCGTGTCGTGCGATCCCGACGCCAGCGCCGCGAGCGGAAGCAGCGCAAGCACGACGACGCTCGCCACCACCGCGACGGTGCGGTGCCCCCCCCGCACGGCCCCGTACACGGCGAACAGGTACGCCACGGCCGCCACGTCGAAACCGGCCGCCTGGTACCCCGCGGCGCACACGCCCGTGACGACCAGCACGGCGACCGGCGCCCGGCCCCGCGCGGCGAGCGCCAGCCCGCCGAGCGCGAGCAGCGCGTACCCGAGGACGGCCTGACCGGAGACGGGAACCCGCTGCGACAGTCCCGTGACGACAAGCGCCGCCGCCACGCCCACGGCGATGACTCCGTCACCGAACCGGGCCCACATCCGGGCCGTACCTGCACTCATGTGCGCACCCTAACCGGCCGCCGCCGGCGGCGAGTCCCCCTCGCAGACGACCGCCGTCTACCACGCACGCAGTAGCTCCTCGCGATCTGCGGCGTCCGCGGTACCCGTATGCGACGGCGGTGGCAGTGCGAAGTGCCTGCGCCCGCCGGACGACGGGCACCGGGCCCGGCGGAGATGCTCGGACGACAAACCGACGCACGAAGGAGCACCGCTCATGTCCACTCGACCGTCCGCCCGCCGACTGCTCGCCACCGTCACCACCGCGTCCGCCGCCGCGGTCCTCGGAGGCCTCGTCTTCGCCGTGCCCGCGGCCGCCCACATCGCCTCGGCGCAGCCGCTCGCCGCGAGCGCCTACGACTTCGGCCCCGGGCGGGCCGGGTCTTCCGCGGCCGCGTTCCTCGCGCTGGCCGGCGTGGTCGTCGGATGGCTGGCCCTGGCCCGCCCGACCGGCCGCCTCGGCGTCGCGAGCGGACCTCTCGGAGCCAGGATCGCCCTGGTCGCGGGGCTGGTCGGCACGGCCGTCGGCGTGCTGGTCGCGGCCACGGCCGACGGGGGCCTCGGCACCGGCAACGGACTGGGCGGGGCCTTCGTGGCCATCCTGGTGGGAGTGGCGAGCACGGTCCTGGGATGGCGGGCGACGGTCCGCGTCCGGCGCGGGGCCTGAGCGAACGACGAGGACGACGCGGGCCGACGCGTGTATCGCGGGCGTATCGAAAACCGCATACGCCCCCGCAACGGCCCTCCGCCTTCGATGGGGGCATGAACCACAACGCATCCCCTTCGGCACGGGCCGGCCGGACGGGCAGGATCGTGCTCGTCGGCCTGGCGGTCCTCGCCCTGTCGGGCGGCCTGTTCGTCGTGCGGGGACCGCTCATGATGTCCGCGCCGAGGTGCATGGCCGGGCGGTGGCACGGCTGCTACGACACGTTCAACGGCGTGGTGCTCATGACGCTGGTCGCGCTGCCCCTGGCCTTGCTCGTGGTATGGGTCCTGGCGCGCCGTCGGCGTTCGGCCGGCGGCGCGTCGGCGTGGCGGACGTCCCTGGCGGAGGTGGGCATGGTCCACGGGACGCTGCCGTTCCTGTGGCTGACCATGATGCCGGGCGGCGGAGCGGGCGTCGTCCCCGCACGGGTGAGCCTGGTCCCGCTGCGGGACCTCGTCACGATGGGGCCGCTGGGGATCGGGGGCAATCTGCTGGTCTTCGCGGCACTGGGCTTCTTCGCCCCGATGCGGTTCGCGGCGCTGGCGTCCGTGCCGCGGATCCTGGCTCTCGGCGCGGGCTGCTCGGTCCTCGTCGAGACCGCACAGTACGTCCTGCGTCTGGACCGCGTGTCCTCCGTCGACGACGTCCTGGTCAACGCCGCCGGCGCCGTACTGGCCGCGCTGGCCTCGCGCCGCTGGTGGCGGACCCCGGAGGCGACGCGGAGCGAGGAACCGCAGCGCCCCGTACCGGCAGCGGCGGGCTGAAGGCGCGCGCCCGGACCGACACGGCGCCGCGGGCACCTCCGCATACGGTGGCGATATGCCGCCCTGCCTAGGCTTCGGGCATGCGTGTACTGATCGTGGAGGACGAGCCCTACCTGGCCGAAGCCGTCCGTGACGGTCTGCGGCTCGAGGCGATCGCCGCCGACGTCGCGGGCGACGGCGACACCGCCCTGGAGCTGCTGAGCGTCAACTCCTACGACCTCGCGGTCCTCGACCGTGACATCCCCGGCCCCTCCGGCGACGAGGTCGCCCGGCGCATCGTCGCCTCCGGCAGCGGCATCCCGATCCTCATGCTCACCGCCGCCGACCGGATCGACGACAAGGCGTCCGGGTTCGAGCTCGGCGCCGACGACTACCTCACCAAACCGTTCGACCTGCGGGAGCTCGTCCTGCGGCTGAGGGCGCTCGACCGCAGACGCGCGTACGCCCGGCCCCCGGTCCGCGAGATCGCGGGCCTGCGGCTCGACCCCTTCCGCCGCGAGGTCTTCCGTGACGGACGCTACGTCGCGCTCACCCGCAAGCAGTTCGCCGTGCTCGACGTCCTCGTCGCCGCCGAGGGCGGAGTCGTCAGCGCCGAACAGCTCCTCGAACGCGCCTGGGACGAGAACGCCGACCCCCTCACCAACGCCGTACGCATCACCGTCTCGGCACTGCGCAAGCGGCTCGGCGAACCCTGGATCATCGCCACGGTCCCCGGCGTCGGCTACCGCATCGACACCCGCACGAACCCCGCCGCGGACACACCTGCGGAGCCCCGTACGGGCAGCGCCGACCCCGACGGCGGCACCACCACGGACCCTGGCGGCGGCACCACGGCCTCCGGCAGCGCCACCACGGCCCCCGGCGGCGACGCCACCACGGCCCCCGGCGGCAGCGGGCATGCGTAGACGCCCGGGGCTCAGCGCCCGACTGAAACTGACCCTCAGCTACGCCGGGTTCCTCGCCCTCGCCGGCGCCCTCCTGCTGGTCGTGGTGTGGGCCTTCCTGCTCCGTTACGTCCCCGACAACTCCCAGGGTCTGCTCGGGGTCTCGCCCAACCGCTACCTCCTCGTGCGCACCTTCGCCCCCGCCGCAGCGGCCGCGATGGCGTTCCTGCTCCTGTTCGGGCTCGTGGGGGGATGGATCCTCGCGGGGCGGATGCTGGCACCGCTGACGCGGATCACGGACGCGGCGCGGAGCGCCGGGAGCGGCTCGCTGTCCCACCGGATCCGCATGGAGGGCCGACAGGACGAGTTCCGGGAGCTCGCCGACGCGTTCGACACGATGCTGGAGCGGCTCGAGTCGCACGTCGCCGAACAGCAGAGGTTCGCCGCGAACGCCTCCCACGAACTGCGCACACCGCTGGCGATCTCGCGGACGCTCCTCGACGTCGCACGCAAGGACCCCACCCGCGACCGGGACGAGCTGATCGCCCGCCTGCAGGCCGTCAACACGCGCGCGATCGACCTCACCGAGGCCCTTCTGATGCTCGGCCGGAGCGACCGGGGCCACTTCACCCGCGAGGGCGTCGACCTCTCCCTCGTCGCCGAAGAGGCCGCCGAGAGCCTGCTCCCGCTCGCGGAACGGCGTGGGATCACGCTCGACGTCACCGGCGGACCGACATGGACCACCGGATCCGCGGAACTCCTGCTGCGGATGGCGACGAACCTCGTCCAGAACGCCGTCGTCCACAACCTCCCCGCCGGCGGTACCGTCACGGTCCGCACCGACGCGGAGGGCACCACGAGTGTGCTCCGGGTCGAGAACACGGGCCGTCGGCTCCCTCCGGAACTGGTGCCGACCCTCACCGAGCCCTTCCAGCGCGGGGCGGAGCGCGCACGCACCGAGGAGCACCCCGGCGTCGGCCTCGGCCTCGCCCTCGTGCACAGCGTGGTCCGGGCCCACGACGGGACCCTCGACCTCGCCGCCCGCCCCGCCGGCGGTCTCCTCGTCACGGTCCGGCTTCCCGGTGCGCCCTGAGGCGTGGGGTCAGGGCGCGAACGAGAGCACGCGGGGTTCGCGCCGGGCGCCGTCGCCGCTACGGTCGGTCCCGCCCAGGAGCACGAGGCCCCCCCCGACGACGGCTTCCCGGCAGGCCTGGGCGTCGCCGGAGGTGTCCACCGAGTCCCCGCAGTGGGTGAATCCCTTCGCCCGTGGGTCGACGGTCCCGCGCACGCGGCCGTCGGGCCCGAGGGCGACCACCCGCCAGTCAGCTCCGCTCGTCTCCTTGCGCACGGTGGTGATCACGGCCGGGTCGACGGAGAGCACCTGGCCGATGACGTGCCCGGGCTCGGTCCGGTAGCGCCACCGGACCTTGCCCGTGGCCGGATCGATCTCCCGGAGCCGGCTGTACGACTTCTCCAGCGCGGTGATCGCGCAGTCGGAGACGACGAGCAGGCGGCTGCCGCCCGCCACCCTGCCGGGGTAGCACTTCCCGGGGTCCTCCAGGGGGATGTCGTACAGCTTCCGCCCGTCGACGACCCGGTACGCGGTGGCCTTCATGCCCTGGACGATCGCGAAGGTGCCGCCGCTCACGGCGCTGTCCACCATGATGGTGTCGTCTCCGGAGCCCGTCTCGGTCGGCTGCTTGTGCCAGCCGGCCTTGCCGGTGCGCAGGTCGATCATCCAGAGCTGGTCGCACCGGGTGCCGGTCCACGCCTCGACGTCCTGGAGGACGACGACGACCTTGCCGTCGGGAGTCGGATGGACCGGGGTCTCGCAGACGGGCGCCGGCAGCGCGACGCTCCACAGCTCGGCGCCGTCGCCCAGCCGGTGCGCGACGCCCCTCTTGTAGACGGCCTGGACGGCCGTGTCACCCACGATCCACAGGTCCTGGAGGGGGATGCTGCGGCGGGGCAGGTCGGTGCGGTCGTCGACGATCCAGGCACTCGCCTCGCCGGAGCGGCGCTGTCGCGCGATCTCCTCGGTGGTCGGGATGCGCGGAGGCGCGGCCGTGGGCTTCGTCGTCGGCGGGGGAGCGCCCGTCGTCTTCGGCGGCCCGCTCGTCCCCTGCGCCACGGGCGGCGTACGCCCCGCCCCGCCGTGCTGCGTCAGCACGTAACCGCCCACACCGACGAGGAGCAGGAACACGAGGCCCGCCGCGAGCACCGGCCACCGGCGGTGGCGCCGACCGGGCGGCGGGGGCCCGTACCCCTCAGGGGCGTACGGATTGTCCGGCACGGGCCAGGGCGGCGGCCGGTGCCTGTACCAGGGCTCGTGCGACTGCGACATCAGATCCCCCCGTGGCGACGCGAACGGTCTTTTCTGGAACTCCCTTCCAGAAAATCGCTCTGATCCCGGGTCAGGTCAGCGACCTCGGTCATCGCGCCGGCCGCGCGGGTGCGACCGCTGGGCGGCGGTCCGGCGAACCCCGGCCGCCGCCCGAGTCGTGTCAACCGAGGTTGACACGGCGATTCTGTCAACGTAAGTTGACATCCATGACCGATGCGACCGATCTCGCCGCGAGGGCGGGCGACCGCGACCCCCGGGTCGGGCTGCGAGCCGTCTCCGCGCTGCGGCGACTGCTCGAACAGCTGGAAGCCGTCCAGGTGCGCAGTGCGCGCAACCAGGGCTGGTCGTGGCAGGAAATCGCGGCCGAACTGGGAGTCAGCCGACAGGCCGTCCACAAGAAGTACGGGAGGCAGTGATGTTCGAACGGTTCACCCAAGCCGCACGTGCCGTCGTGAAGGGAGCGGTCGAGCACGCGGAGCGGGACGGCACGAAGACCGTCACCAAGGAACACCTCCTCCTGGCCCTGCTCGACCGGCAGGACACCCGCGCGGCGGCCGCGCTGCGAACGCTCTGCCCACCGGACCGCCGTCCGTCCCTCACCGCCGCACTCGCCACCGCCCGGCGCCGGGCCGGACTCTCCCGGGCCGACACCCAGGCCCTCGCGGACCTCGGCATCGACGTCGGCGCGATCGTCGACCGGGTGGAGGAGGCCCACGGCACGGGCGCCCTCGCGGGCGACCGCAAGGACCCCGGTTGGTGGTCGGGACGCCAGACCTTCTCCCGCGAGGCCAAGACCGTCCTGGAGAAGTCCCTCCGCGTCGCGCTCGCCCGCAAGGACCGTGAGATCGGCGACGAACACATCCTCCTCGCGCTCACCATGACCGGAGGCGTCGTCGCCGAGGCCCTCGCCGACCACGGGGTGACGTACACCGCCGTCGACACCCTCGTCACCGGCCCGAAGGCCCAGGTCATTCCGGGCGGTTGAACCGCCGGGCCGCCCACAGCAGGGCAAGGGCGCCGCAGGCCAGGAGGAGGCCGGCTTCGAGCAGCAGCGGAGGCCGGCGGCCGGCCCAGTCGAGGCCCGCGGTGGCCGCGTGATCCGGCACGCGCAGGGAGATGCAGCGGCGGAGGAGGTCCACGGCGTAGGCGAGCGGATTCGCGTCGGCGAGGACGTGGACCCAGCGGGGCAGGACCGTGAGGGGGAAGAAACCACCGGAGAGGAACAGGAGTGGCATCATCACCACCCCCAGGAGCGTGTGGAACGTCTCCGCCCTGTGCAGGCTCACCGCCAGGGCCAGGGCCAGGGCGGTGACGGTGAACGAGGCCAGGACCATGCAGCCGAGCAGCAGCACGAGGAGTACCGGGTCGTACGGCAGGCCCGCCACGCCGGCCAGCGCGAGGAGCACCGCTCCCTGCGCCGTGGCGACCAGCGTGCCGCCCGCGCAGTTGCCCAGGAGAAGGGTGGAGCGGTGGACCGGGGCCATCAGGAGTTCCCGTAGGTAGCCACTCTGCCGGTCGGTGATCAGACGGACGCCGACCATGATGGCCGGGGTCTGCACCGTCATCATCAGCATCCCGGGGAACAGGTACGCCTGGTAGCCGACGCCCAGTTGGGACCGGGGGATGAGCGAGGCCAGTCCCCCTCCGAGGATGAGCAGGTAGAGCGCCGGGTGGAGCAGCATCAGCGCCGTGTGCGTGCGCTGGCCGCCCAGCCGGAGCAGATCGCGGTGGACCAGGGCGTGGATCGCGCGCAGCTCGTGCCGCGGCCTCGTGAACCGTCCGTGGCCTGCGGCGACGCCGGTGCCGTCGGCCTCCGCGGCACAGGAGGTTCCCGAAGGGACGGCGGCGGGACCGTCCGGTGCCTTCCAGCCGAGTGCGGTCATCGGCTGCCACCGGATTCCGTCGTGGCGCGCGGCGACGACGGGCGAAGGGGCAAAGGACCGCCCGGTTGCGCGGGGTCCAGGCTGCGGCCGGTGTGGTGGAAGAAGACGTCGTCGAGCGTGGGCGGCGTGGCGGAAGCGGAGTGCACGGCGATGCCTTGTGCCGTCAGAGCCGCGCACAGACGGGGGATCCACGAGCTGCCGTCGGGCACCCGCAGGGAGACGCCGGCGGCGTCCGCGCCGAGGGCGGATCCGGGCGGCGCCAGGGCCCGCACGATCCGGTGCGCCCCGGTGTCGTCGCCGGTCTGCAGGACGACCCGGTCGTCGCCGATGGCTGCCTTCAGGGCGGCGGGCGTGCCCTGCGCCACCAGTCGGCCGCGATCGATGATGGCGATGCGGTCGCAGTTCTCCGCTTCCTCCAGGTAGTGGGTGGTGACGAACAGGGTGCTGCCGTGCCGCTCGCGCAGCGTCCGCAGGTGGTGCCAGACCTGGGCGCGGGCGTGGGGATCGAGACCGGTGGTCGGTTCGTCCAGGAACAGCACGCCGGGGGCGTGCAGCAGCTGGCGGGCGATCTCCAGGCGGCGTCGCATCCCGCCCGAAAGGGTGCGTACCGGGGAGCGGCGCCGGTCGCTCAGGCCGGCCGCCTCCAGCACCTCGGCGGTGCGCCGGCGGACCTGGCCGCGGGGCATCCCGTAGAGCCGGGCGTGGATGTACAGGTTCTGCTCGGCGGTCAGGTCCCCGTCCACGGCGCTGTGCTGGAAGAGCATGCCGACCCGTCGGCGTACCAAGTGGGGCTGGGTGAGCACGTCGGCCCCGGCCACCGTGGCACGACCCGCAGTGGGGCGTGCCAGCGCGCACAGCAAGGCGATGGTGGTGGACTTCCCCGCGCCGTTGGGCCCGAGGAAGGCGAAGGTCTCGCCTGCCGCCACGTCCAGGTCCAGGCCGCTCACGGCGTGCGTGACGGCGCCCTCAGGGCCCGGGTAACTCTTGCCCAGAGCACGTGCGGTGATCGCGAACACGGGCTCTGGAGGATGCTGGGCGCCGCGCGGGCCGGCGGGAGCGGCCGTCAGGAGGGCCGTCGGAGGGTGGTCGTCGTCACCGACGTGTGGCTGCATGGGCTGCTCCTCGCCTGCTCGTCCTCGCCTGCCGGTCCTCGTCCACGGATCCGCCGACCGCGGCCGCCGGTGCGCGCGGCGAGATCACGCAGCGCGCCCCGGCGCACCGCGGACGGCGCGCCCGAGGCCGGGCAGAGTGTGGAGAGGGGGCGCGGCCGCCGCTGGGCGGCCGCGCTGTGGATCGGGTCGGGTGTCCGGCCGGCGGCTGTCCCGGGTTCGACCGCCGGCCGGATGGTGCTGCCTGTCCTACGCGCAGCTGATCCCGATACAGACCGTGTTGAGGAGCGTCAGCAGACCGACGCACTCACAGGTGGCGGCGAACGGCGCGCCGTCGACGCCGACGGGGTCGGTCTCGGGAAGGGCGTGCAGCCGGGCCAGCAGGTCGATGTCGTGGTTCTCCATGGCTTTCTCCTTCTCTGGTGGGGGTGGCGACAGAACGTGCTGCCGCTCACACCGGCATCTGGACGATCCAGTGCCGGGGGTCGGTGTGACGGATCCGCAGGACGAAGGCCGACCTTCGTTGCGGACGCGTCCTTCCACCGGGCCGGGATGACGTCCCCGTACCCGTGGGGAGGAACTCGCAGGAGGCTGCGAGGGGGGAGAGTTCGGCCCACCCGGGCCTCGGACTCAGGCCGGTGGCTGGACCGTCCAGTGCCGCGGTGTGCCGGCGTACCGCATCCGCAGGAGGAAGCCGAGGATCCCGGCGGACCCGTCGCTCCAGCTGGTCGAGACGTCCCCGTACTCGTTGGGGAACACCACCTGGCCGTGACGGTCGGTCTTCTCGCAGACGATGAGGCGGGCCAGTTCCCCGGCCATGGAGCGGTACGCGGGATCACCGGTGGCGTCGGCCATGTCGAGGAGGAAGTCACCGTTGCCCGCAAGGCCGTGGCACTGGGTGAGCGGAGCGCGGGAGGCGCGTTCCGCCACGGCCCGCGTACTGCGACGGGCGAGATCGCCGAACCGGTCGTCCCCGGTGGCCTGCCACAGCCGCACGAGGAAGCCGCCGATGCCCGCCGAGCCGTGGCACCAGTACGGAGCCGTGGGCGGGTCCCCGGCCTGCGCCGGCCACTGCGCCGCCTCGCCGGACAGTACGGCGCTCGCCACCAGACCCTCACCGACCCGCACGGCCAGTTCCCTGTGCGCGGGGCGATGGGAGACCGCCGCTGCCGCGAGCAGGAAGCAGCCGATCCCGGCCGTCCCGTGGGCGAAGCCCAGGTAGCGCTTGCCACCCCCGGCCGAGGCGTCCCCTGACGAGCCCCCGTCCGGATCCACGGCTTCCGCGGGAACCGCCCACCCCACCCCGTCCGGGCCCCGCCGCACGGCGGCGGTCAGCCGGTCCGCCGCCTCGACGGCGAACTCCGCCCAACGCGCTTCACCCGTGCGCTGCCACAGGTGGAGTGCGGCGAGCCCGCTGCCGGCCGAGCCGTGGGTGATGTCGTGATGAGGCGTCGCCTGCTGCGGCGCCCGCGCCAGAGCCAGCGCTCGGTCGGTCAACGCACGGTCGTCGACGGCACGCCCGGCGTCGTACAGCGCCCAGGCCGTCCCGCGCCCCCCGAAATGCAGACCGGGGCGCGGGGACCGCGCATCGGCGCGGCCCGCGATCCACCGGCCCGCGGTGGACAGCACCTCGGGCAGTCGCGGGTCGCCTGTGAGCTCGAAGTACCGCGTCAGGACGGCCAGCACCCCGGCCGCGCCCTGCTGCACGGTGCACGGGTCGCTTTCCCCGGCCATCGTGGACACGGGCCACAACCGCCGGTCGTCGTCCGGAGTCATCGAGCCGATCAGATGCTCCACGAGCCCGGCCACCACGGACCCGACGTCGGGCTCGACGGCCCGGGACGCCACCGCCGCGGGCCCTACGGCCACGGATCCCGTCGCCGTACGAGTCGCCCTCCGCAGAGCCTCACGAGCCCTGACCGGGTCCCACCGCTCGGCGGGGTCGTCCCTCATCAGCCCGAGCACCATCTCCACCACACCGTCCGGCAGATCGAGCGGACCGGCGCAGGCCGTGAGCCATGCGGCGAGCCGCTGCTCGGCAGCCGGCCCCGCGGGTTCCTCCGGCAGCAGGTTGGGGACCTTGCCGGCCAGGACGAAGCACGCGGTGGCGCCGAGACTGTAGTAGTCGGCCGTCGGACTGACCGGCGCGTCGGCGAGGCGCTCGGGAGCACTGAAACCGGGCGTCCCGACACGGGTCGGAAGTGCGGCCTCGTCCGTGTGGACGGCGAGTTCCAGGTCGATGAGCCGCAGTTCACCGTCGGGCCGGACCATGACATTGGCGGGCGTGAAGTCCCTGAGCACACAGCCACGGGCGTGCGCCGACTCGACCAGGTCCACCAGCCGCGCCACCTGGACCAGCGCGTCGGCGCGGTAACGCGCTCCTCCCGCGTCGCGGAAGTGCTCGGCCACCCAGGTGCGCAGCGTCACACCCGGCACCTCGTCCTGGGCCAGGAACAGGTGCCCGCCGTGCTCGAACAACGCCAGCGGCTCCGGAGCGAGCCCCTGGCCCTTCAGCCTGTCCAGCATGCGGGCCTCGGCCCGCAGCCAGTCCCGGACGTCGCACCCGGAGGCGTCGGCCTCGACGTGCGGCCTGGCCTCCTTGATCACCACGGGGGCTCCCGTACGGACGTCGCTGCCCCGGTAGACACCGCCCTTGTTGGTGTGCCGGATGGCCTCCCGTACGGCGAACCGGCCACCGAGCACCACACGGCCCTCGTCCCCCTCGCCGGTGCGCGACGGAGCGGGCGTCGTCACGGCGGGGAACGGCGAGACCGCCCATGGCGGCGGCTCGTACCGGCCCGTCCGCTTGTCCTCCACGGGGTTGCCGTCGGGGTCCTCGATGAACCACACGAGCAGGCCGTCGTCCGACAGCCGCCGCCGGCCGACGAAGGCCCCGTAGCGGTAGTGGACCAGGCTGCGTACGGCGTAGGGCTGGTCGGACAGGATCCGCGGCCCGGCCATACCCGCCGTCGCCGCGTGCAACCGCTCGGCGAGAGCGGCCGCCTCGGCGTCGGAGCACGGGTAGACGGTGATGAACTTCCCCGAACTGCCCCGCGGCGTCGCACGCGAGTTGAGCACGCCCACCTGCTCCAGCGACCGGGCGAACTTGAACCCCGACTCCCCGCGCAACAGCACCCCGAGGGCCCTGTCGAGAACCTCCGGCGCGGAAGCGACCGTCGCCGACACGTGCAGCTTCCACCCCTGCTCGCGCCGCACCCCTGCCCGGGTCGCGACCCGGCACCACATCTCGTCCGCCTCCGCCGCCCAACGCGTCCCCGTGCCCGTGGCCCGCAGCGCTCGGCGCAGAACGCCTTCCAGGTCAACTTCGGTAATGTGGCTCGCCATTGCGTCTCCCTCTCCACGCTGAGAACCGCTGGCGAGAACGTTCCCGGTGGCATAACCACACCAACACGCACCCCGTCATATTCACTTCATTCAGCGAGCGCACAGCGCTTTCCCTCCACCCACCGGCGCGCCCGGCGCAACACGAAGCGCCCGCGCACACGCCGGAAGCGACGGCCGACGGCGTATCCGGCCCCGCCGCGTACCCGCTCGGCAAGACCTTCCTAGGCTCCCGGCTCCGACGCCGGTGACCGCACGGTCTGGGGTGCGGTCCAGCTGGTGAGGAGACGGAGGGCCTCGGCGGTGTCGGAGCCGGGCTCGACGTTGTAGACACAGAGGGTCTGGTCGGTGTCGCCGGGGACCTGGAAGGACTCGTAGGAGAAGTGGAGGTCACCGACGAGGGGGTGGCGGTAGTGCTTGGCGCCGTGGGTGCGGCGGAGGACCCGGTGGTCGTTCCACCACGAGGGGAACTCCGGTGACTTGAGCGTGAGTTCGCCGACGAGGTCGGCGAGTCGACGGTCGTGGGTGGCGCGGCCGGCCTCCAGACGCAGCACGGCGACGGTTTCGGCGGCGATCCGCTCCCAGTCGCCCACGCGGACACGGGCCTCCGGATCCAGCAGGTAGTAGAGGGCCAGGTTGCGGCGGGGCGCGGGCAGCGCGTCGAAGTCGGTGAGGACCTCGCGTGCCAGGCGGTTGGAGGCCAGGACGTCGGTGCGCCGGCCGAGGACGAACGCCGGGACGTGATCGAGGGTCCGCAGCATCAGGTGCAACCCGGGGCGGACCCGCTGGGGCCCGACCGGAGCGCGGCGGGCCGACGAGGGCCGGGCGAGGAGATCGGTGAGGTGCTCGCGCTCGGAGGCGTCGAGCCGCAGGGTGTCGGCGAGGGCCTGCACGACTTCGGGGGAGGGGTTCTGGGCCCGGCCCTGCTCGAGGCGGGTGTAGTACTCGGTGCTGACGCCTGCCAGTCGGGCGACCTCGTCGCGGCGCAGCCCCGGCACACGGCGTACCCGGCCGTCATCGGGCAGTCCCGCCTGGTCGGCGGTCACCCGGGCACGGCGGGTGCGGAGGAAATCGGCGAGCTCGCGACCACGTTCGTCCATGCCCCCAGTGTGCCGGGCGAGCGGGGCCCCGATGGGGCGCGCGGGTGGTACTGCCGGTACCTGCCTCACGGATACCGGCCTGGTCAGGGACGCTTCCGGCGCTCGACGAGGCGCCCGCGGGTGATGTTCTTGAGAAGGCGCCGACGGGAACGCCGCGGCGACTCCGCCCGACCCGACACCGCGTCACCCACTCACCCGCCTCCGCCTCGAAAGGCGTACTCCATGACCACGTACACGTCCTCCCACCCCCTCGCCGGCCGCGTCGCGGTGGTCACCGGCGCATCCAGCGGCATCGGCGAGGCCACGGCCGAGCACCTCGCCGAACTGGGCGCGAAGGTCGTCGTCCTGGCTCGGCGCGCGGACCGTCTCCACCGGCTCGTCGCCCGGATCGAGAAGAACGGCGGCGAAGCCGTGGCCCTGGCGCTCGACGTGACCGACACGTCGGCCGTGCAGGCGGCCGCGGACCGGGTCGCGTCCGAATACGGCGGCGCCGACCTGCTGTTCAACAACGCGGGCGTGATGCTGCCGGCCCCCGTCGAGGAACTCGCCACCGAGCAGTGGCAGCGCCAGATCGACCTCAACATCACCGGCCTGATGAACGTGATCGGCGCCTTCACCCCGCAACTGGTCACGGCGGCCGGTGAGCGCGGTGTCGCGGACCTGATCAACACCTCGTCGATCGCGGCGCGGAACATCTTCCCGAACTTCGCCGTCTACTCCGCGACCAAGGCCTACGTCACCCACCTCTCACGGCACCTGCGCGCCGAGCTGGGCGCCAAGAACGTGCGTGTCTCCGCGATCGAGCCGGGCATCGTCGCCACCGAGCTCCAGAGCCACGTCACCGACGAAGGCGCCCTCGCCTGGCTCGAAGACGCCAAGGAGGCCATGGAGTGGCTCACGCCCGCCGACATCGCACACACCGTCGGCTTCGCCGCGACGCTCCCGCCCCGGGCCAACCTCCAGCAGATCACGATCATGCCCACGGCCCAGCCCAGCTGAGCCGTCCCCTGGCCGAACCGCACCGCAGGCCAGGGGAAAAGGAGCGGGTCCGAGGGCGTAGCCTGCCCCCGGACCCTGTCGATGCCGCTCACATCACACGCCGGCACACTTGAGAACCCGGGTCATTCGTCATTGCGTCGCGTCCTGCCTTTGGACCACCGCCGATCGAGCTCGGCGGACCAGATTCGAACTGGCATTTCGACGCACCTGGGCCCGGGCCCGGTCGATCCGGCGATGAGCGGCGAATGCTGAGTCTGGAGCAATAGTCTGAGATTGACCGCGGTCTGCCTCTGCCTGGTTGGGCCACCCCGGCACGGAGTGCCGGGAGGAGGACTCGAACCTCCACTGGAACCGCGGATGTCACGACAAGGCTCAGCTTCAGCTTTGCGCTCCTCGCGCACCCCGGCCGTCTTCTGTGGCCGGGGAGTCTGTGGTGTCCCGGCTACCCGAAGAGGTAGCCGAAGACGGCGTCGCCGACCCGCTGGTCGGTGACCTCGGCGCTGTTCGCCTCCTCACGGGCGAACTTCACCGCCTGCTGCAGCTTCTCCACCCGCGTCAGCAGCTCGTTGACCCGCCGCGCCGGCAGCGCGCCCGAGAACTTCACCGTCGTCCAGTAACCGACCGGCACGTCCTCGTAGTAGACCTCGACCTGCGCCGGGTGCTTGTCCGTCGCCTCCGCCTTGACGTGGTTGCGCGGCACCTTCTTCGTACGGACCGTGCGCACGACCTCGGTCTTCCACGCGTCGGTCGACGGGTCCTGCGTCCACGACTCGGCGGCGTCCAGCACCGGAAGCTTGCGGACGAAGGTGCTGATGTCCGTCAGCTGCTTCTCCAGGAACAGCAGATACGCCACGGGCACCTGCGCCACGAGCACACGCCCGTCGACCGTGACGTCCGCACGCGCGTCGCAGTTCGCCCAGTCCTTGGTGGCCGTCACATCGAACAGCCGGGTCAGCGCCCGGGCCGTGTCACGCAGCACGTCCTCGGCCTTCACCTGCACCAGCGTCGACTCGGGCGGCAGCTGCTCGCCCTCCTCGTCCTTCGGCTGGTACGTACGGGAGATGCCGGCGAGCAACGCGGGCTTCTGCAGGCCGTGATGAGCCGCCGTCAGGTCCTGGTGCGCCCGGGACTTGACGCCCTTCTCCACTGCGATGATCTGATTGAGTTTCGTTGCCACGTCGCCGACCTTAGAACGACGGGCCCCGCCCGATCGAACGATTTTCCGCCCGCCGGGTCGCACCCTCTTCGGCCTGCCCCCTGCCGGCACCGCGGTGGGCCGGCCACCGCCCGGCTGGGCGGCGGCCGCGGCCCTGCCCGCTCGCCCTTCCTCTGCCCACCGCCACCGACCCGCGTTGTCAGTGGCGGCTGGAAGGCTGGAGGGATGAACGGCGATGAGCAGCTCCTGCGCGGCCGGGTCTACGGCCACGACCACGACGACCCCGACCCGGGCCCCCTCCCAGGCCAGAGCTACGCGGCACTCGTGGGCGGGCCACTGGACGGACTGCTCCTGGACGTCACGGGCTGGCGGCCCGAGGAGATCGACGACGGTGCCGCGCTGGCCACCGAACTGGGGCAGTGGCCCGGTGGACGCTCCCTGTACGACCCACGTCCCGGCGAAGCCCGTAGACCCGGCCCCGGCATCGTGTGCCGTTTCCACCACTCCGGCGACACGCCCTGACCCGCTCCACGGCCCCGCTCACGGGTGCCAGGACCCGGGAGCGGGGTGGAGCGGTGAGCGGTACGGGCGGTCAGCGCGCGCCGAAGACCTGCGTCCAGTAGGGGCCGCCGGAGGAGTGGATGCCGATGCCGATCTCCTTGAAGTCGCAGTTGAGGATGTTCGCCCGGTGACCGGGGCTGTTCATCCAGGCCTCCATGACCTGCTCCGGCGTCTTCTGCCCCATCGCGATGTTCTCGCCGTACGTCGACCACGGGTAGCCCGCGGCCGTGACCCGCTGTCCCGGGCCGTCGCCGTCCGGGTTCGTGTGGTCGAAGAAGTCCCGTGCGGCCATGTCGTCGGAGTGGCCCTGGGCCGCACGCGTCAGCGCGGCGTTGGCACTGAGCGGCCCGCAGCCCGCCTTGGCCCGCTCCGCGTTCACCAGCGCGATCACCTGGTCCGCCGTCGACTTCTGCCCCGTGTCCTGCTGCGAACCGCCCCCCGGACCGGTGTCCGTGCCGCCGGTGGGCGTGGCGCTCCTCGTCGGCGCCGCCGTCGTGGCGGCCGGGGTCGTCGGGCGCTTCGGCGCCGGCGTCGCCGTGGTCGGACGGGGACTCTTCGTGGGCGTGGCCGTGGCCTTCGTGGGAGCGCCGCTCGGTTTCGCGGTGGCCGAGGCGGACGCGGAGGGGGACGCGGCGGCCGTCGACGGGGAGGCGGTCAGCGTGCCCGGATCGTTCCCCAGGGGAAGGTCGAGCCCCGGAGCGGCGGCCCGGTTCGCCTCCAGCCGGTCCTCCCCGTCACGGGACTGCAGCGAGAAGGCCCCCGCGGTCACCGCCGCGACGGCGATCCCGGCCGCGACGGTGGCACGGCGACGCGTGCGCTCGTCGGCCTGACGACGTCGCCGCCGGGCCGCACGACTGCTGCGCGAACCGACCGCCGCGGCCGTGGAGACATGACCGGCGGGAGCGGACGGATCGGCGGGATGAGGGCGGACGAGGTAGGTCTCGGTCGCGTCGAAAGCGCCGGAAGCATCCGGGTCGTCGAACGTGTCGAACGTGTCGAACGCGGCGTGCTCGGTCGCTGCTGCCGTCATCCCCCCGCTTGCCGCTGCGGCCGTGACAGTCGTCGCCGCCGTCGCCGTCGCGCGGGAAGGTCCGGCCGCCACGATTCCGGTGGCGCAATGGGCGCACTGGACGGTGTGCCCGGCCAGCTCCTCGCGCCAGGCGGCGCCCGGGCGACCGTCCCAGGCCGAGACCTGCCGGGCCAGGGCGAGGCAGCGGGGTTCGCGGGCCAGCGCGACGGTCACGGACCGCGCCCGGTCCATTCGTACGCCTACCGCTTCCATCCGCATCGCGGTGTCGTGCGCGGACCAGCTCAGCGCGGCGGCCGTCTCGTACCTGCTCAGCCACCCGTCCTGCTCCAGCGACCACAGCGCCGCCATCAGGGCGTCCTCGACGTCCAGCCAGAGCAGGACCCCGGCGGGATCCCCGCCCGATCCGGCACGTGCGGCAGGCTGTGCCCGGACGCCGGCCGCGTGCGAGAGGGTGCTCGCCACGGTGACCGAGACGAACCAGGGGCGTACCGCCTCTACCTGAGGCAGGGTCCCCAGCGTGAACTCCGCGCGACCCAGGGTGTCCTGCACGACGGACCGCACGACCTCGTCGGCGTCCGCCCGGCCGTCGAGGGCTCGGGCCGCCAGCGCGTGGACGAGCGGCTGGTAGACGGCCACCAGGTGCTGTCGCACCCAGGGCGCCCCCCACTGCGCCGCCCGTATCAGCTCCGCATCCGTCAGCTGCTCAAAACCCATGGTCTGCTGCACGCTGTCCGTCCTTCACTTACCTCTTGTGGAGTTCCTTGCACAGGGGAGAGCCTCGGCCCGGGACACCGATAACGGAAAGACGAAATCCGATTCCGTGACGTGGGTCACAGGGGCCTGACGATGATCGAGAACGGTGACGAAAGCTGTTTCCGCACCGTGCGGTCCGGCCACCCACAGGCTCCGACCACCGCCCGATCGCCCGCGCCACGCCGGCCCGCCGGACCTAGGTGTATTGATCACGAGCGTTGTTGACACTGGTCTGGTCTTGAACATGGCGAAGACCTCCGGTGTGGTGGGAGCTGTCTAGGAACTCACCTCACG